>NZ_CAXTEF010000005.1:0-90492 GCF_964243305.1 uncultured Hymenobacter sp. | reverse complement strand
GATGCGTCGGCCTGAATGCGCGGCAAGTTAGCGCATCGCCGTAGCTCCTACCCCCTCAGATTTCACCAACTCACTGCTTCACCATTTCACCACTCACTATTTCCCCCCGCAGCGCCAGCAGCTCGCGCGCGCTCTGGAAGGCATTTTCGCTGGGCTTGGCGCCCGCAATCATGTGGGCAATTTCCTTGATGCGCTCGTCCTGACTCAGTTCGCGGATGCGGCTGATGGTGCGGTCGGCGCGGTCCTCCTTATACACGAAGTAGTGCACGTCGCCGGCCGCCGCCATCTGCGGCAGGTGCGAGATAGCCACGAGTTGGTGCTTGTGGGCCATCTGCTGCATCATGCGGCCCACTTTCACGGCAATCTCGCCGCTGATGCCAGTATCGATTTCATCGAACACTATCGTGGGCAGGGCGGTCTTATCGGCCAGCATGTACTTGATGCACAGCATCAGGCGCGAAAACTCGCCGCCCGATGCGGCCTTGCTCAGCGTCTGCGGCGCGGCGCCCTTGTTGGCGGTGAAGAGGATGTTGACTACGTCCGTGCCGCTCACGGTCGGCGCGCCGGTGCGGTGCTCGACCACAATGCGGGCGTGGGGCATTCCCAGCTCAGAAAGCAAAGCGCTTAGCTCTTTCTCGAACTTCGGAAACGCCTTGCGCCGGCTCTCCGAAAGCCTACCCCCTTGTTTTGTGACAGCGGCTAATGCGCCGTCGGTGTCCTTGCGCAGGCGGCTGATTTCCTTGTCCAGGTTCAGCACCGAGCCGACTTTCTGGCGCAGCTCCTCGCGCTTTTGCAGTAGCCCGTCCAGGTCGCGTACCTGGTGCTTGCGCTGAAGTGTGTAGAAGGTGTTGAGGCGGCTTTGCAGCTCCTCGGCGCGGGCGGGGTCGCCCTCGGTGCGGCGTTCGGCGGCTTCAACCTCCTCGGCAATGTCGTGCAGCTCAATCAGGCAGGAGTCGAGGCGCTGCTTCAGCTCCTTGAGCGGGCCGGCGTAGCCCGCGACCTGACCCAGCAGCACGGCGGCGTCCTTCATGCTGCCGGCGGCGCAGTACTCGCTTTCGGTCAGGGAGTTGAAGGTCTGGGTGAGCTTGTACTTGATTTCCTCCGCGTGCTCGAGCTGCTTCACTTCCTGCTCCAGCGCGTCCTGGTCTTCATTATCCAAGCTGGCGTCATCCAGCTCGCCGAGCAGGAAGCTGTTGTAGTCCAACTCCTTGCTGGCCTGCGCCACTTGGTCTTCCAGCATTCTCAGGTCGGCTTCCAGCTTGCGGAACTGCCGGTAGGCAGCGCCGTATTGCGTGCGCAGCGGCACGAGCCCGCTGTACAAATCCAGCAGATTAAGCTGAAAAACCGCGTCGCCGAGCAGCAGCGTGTCGTGCTGCGAGTGGATGTCCATCAGGTTCGCCCCAATCTTGCGCAGCGCCTCCAAAGTCACGGGCGTGTCGTTCACGAAGGCGCGCGACTTGCCCGTGGGCGCAATCTCGCGCCGCAGGATGCAGGCCGCGTCGTAATCCAAATCCTCGGCCTCGAAGATGTCCTGCAACTGGTAGTTGGCAATGTCGAACTGTCCCTCAATCACGCACTTGCGCTCGGTGTTGAACAGCATCCGCGAGTCGGCCCGGTTGCCGAGCAGCAGCCCAATAGCGCCCAGCATGATGGACTTGCCGGCCCCGGTTTCGCCAGTGATAATGTTGAGCAGCGGCGAGGGCCGCAGCTCCAGGCGCTCAATCAGGGCGTAATTCTCAATGCGTAAATCGACTAACATGAATCGCAGATGATGCAGATGAAGCCGCCGATGTCGCAGATGACCGCCTGACGGAAGATGCGAACGATGGCATAATGCTAATTTATTTGACAATTAATTGTCCATAAAATTAGCAAACAAAAAGTGTTTGCTTCCAAATTCCGCTTTTCCCTACCCCCCCTTAATAATCAAACCTCAAGTCAAACCTCGCCTATGTGCGGCCTGACCTATGACCTACTTAATCTATACTGGCCTTAGCTTTAATCGCGTTGCCTGTATCCTATCCGTCAGGCGGTATGTGCGTTATCCCTTTTCATCCGCAGCATCTGCGATTCAGCGGGAAAGGACGGACTGATACTTAGCCGCGTTCTGTGTGTCAACTTCTGAGAGCATCGTCACGAGCTGCTGCTTCTGCTGCTGGTTGGGACTGGTGCGGAAGATGTTGGCGATTTCGTCGGCCTTAGCATCGAAAAAATAGCGGGCAAAGGCGGTATTGGGACGCAGCAGCACGGCTTTTTGCACCCCATTGAGGGCCGTGAACACGGCGGTGCGGGCGGCGTCGGGGTTTTCGATGAACGTGTCGAGGCCCAAGCGATAATAATCATAGAGGCCGCTGCGGAAGGCTTCGAGCTGCGGGTCGCTGAGCGTATTGAGCAGCGAGGCGCGGTTGCGCGAGGTGGGGCCGGCATCGCGCCAGCCTTCGTCCGGCTCACCGGTGGTCGAGCTTTGCGAAGCCGAATAGGTGAGCACGTTGCGGGCCTGGTCGTAGTAGGGCGTGCCGCCGAGGCGGGTAAAGGTGTCGCGGTCGAGGCCAATGGCGAGGTAGGCGTAGAAGCCCAGCAGCGACGAGAGGTTGGAAACGAAGCTGTTAGGCGAAAAATCCAGCGGCTGCTGCGGCGTATAGTTGAACGCGAAATTGCGGTCAACCAGGCTGATGACGTTGGTGTCATAGCCCGTGCCATACACCGGCCGGGTCGAAACCAGTCGCATGGTGGCCTTGTAGTAGCCGGTTTGCGGAATCTCGGTGATGCCCACGAACACCTTGAGGCGGATGCGCTCTTCGGGCCGGTAAGCCTGCGTGGTCCAGGAGCGGGTGTTCAGGAACGACTGCATGTCGTTCTGCATCTGGTTGATAAGCGAGGGGTCGGTCACGGTCACATTCTGGGTCGTGACCGTGACCTGGGCCAGCAGCTCCTGGGCGCGGGCGGGGGGGGTGGGGAGCAGCAGCAATAGCGGCAGCAGCAGGCTCCAGGCCCGGCAAAAGCGCCTGAGCGGCGTCGCAAGCAAGATTTTCATCATAATTCAGTTCGGCAAACTGGCCAGCACCAACTGCACCAGCGCGCGGGCCAGGTCGGTTTTGGCCTGCAACTCAAAGTTACGCACCCGGCCGGCGCGGTCCAGCACCTGCACCTTGTTTGTGTCGTGGCCGAAGCCCGCGCCCGCGTCGCGCAGCGAGTTGAGCACCACCAAATCGAAGTTTTTGCGGTGCAGCTTGCCGCGCGCGTGCGCCAGCTCGTCGGTGGTTTCCAACGCGAAACCCACCGAAAATTGTTCGGGCCGCTTGCTCTGGCCGAGCGTGGCGGCAATGTCGACGTTCTTAATCAGTTCCAGCGTGAGCGTGTCGCCAGATTTCTTGATCTTCTCGGCTTCGAGGCGAGCCGGGCGGTAGTCGGCTACGGCGGCGGCAAACACCCATACGTCGGCGCCGGGCGCGGCGGCGGCGGCGGCGGCGAACATCTCGGCGGCCGTCTCCACCCGTTGCGTTTGAATCAGGGGGGTAGGCGGGTCCGGCAACTGGCTGGGCCCGCTGATGAGCGTCACCTCGGCGCCGGCCGCCGCGAAGGCCTCAGCCAGCGCGTAGCCCATCTTGCCCGTCGAGCGGTTGCCCAGAAAGCGCACCGGGTCGAGTGGCTCATAAGTTGGGCCGGCGGTGATGAGAACGCGCATTTTTTAATGAGGAATGAAGAATAAAGAACTGGCACTGATGACGCCGCTGAAGCAATTTCTCATTCTTCATTCTTCATTCTTAATCCAAAAAATCCTTCCAGCTCGCGCACGATTTCTTCCGGCTCCTGCATCCGGCCGGGCCCGGCCAGGCCGCTGGCCAGCTCGCCGCTGGGCGAGTCGAACACGTGGTTGCCGAAGGAGCGCAACCGGGCCAGGTTCTGCGCCACGGCCGGGTGGGCAAACATGTCCAAGTCCATCGCCGGCGCCAGAAAAACCGGACAGCGCGCCGATAAATACACGGCACTCAGCAAGTTGGGGCAGAAGCCGTTAGCCAGTTGCGCGAGCGTATTAGCACTGGCCGGCGCGATGATATAGGCATCAGCCCACAGGCCCAGTTCGACGTGATTGTGCCACTCGCCGGTCGCTGCGTTACGCAAAAAGCCCGTCAAGACGGGCTTTTTGGAGAGCGTGCCCAGCGTGAGGGGCGTGACGAAGGCGGCGGCTGATTCGGTTAGGATGACCTGCACCTCGGCCCCGGCTTTCATCAGCAGCCGCACCAGCGTGGCCGATTTATAAGCAGCGATGCTACCGCTCACGCCCAGCAGCAGGCGGCGGCCGGCAAGAGACGAGGCGTTGGTCATGCCAGAGGGGGTAGGAAATTGAGTACTCTATAGAAAAAGTAAAAACCGTCATGCTGAGCTTGCGAAGCAGCATATCACGTTGGAACGAGGCGGTAATTAACCGTTCTGGCCTCGCTCCAACGTGATATGCTGCTTCGCAAGCTCAGCATGACGGTCTATCTAGTTTACCTCTAGCGCTGCTCGCGCGAGGCCGTGGGCTGCGGCTGCTCTTCTTCGATTTCGGGCGTGTGGAAGTGGATTTCGCCGTTGATAAACTCCTCAATGGCCAGGCTCGTGGGCTTGGGCTGGCGCTCATACTGCTTGGAAATCTCGATTTGCTCGCGGTTCTCGAACACTTCTTCCAGGTTGTCGACGGTGGTAGCGAACTGAGCCAGCTTCTCGTTCAGCTCTTCTTTTAAGGTCACCGAGAGCTGGTTGGCGCGCTTCGAGATGATGGAGATGGCCTCGTATACGTTGTTGCCGCTTTCCGTGGTGATGTCGGCCAGGTTGCGGGTGATAATGGAATTGGAGACGGGAGCTTTCATGGGTCTGATTTGGTGCTGATGCTGAGTTAGTTGCTAGTCGCCGCCGCGGCGGCGGCCGGGGTAGGCTTGAGCTTGTCGAGCTGCCGGCGCGTGTCGTCGTACATGGCCTCGGCGGCCTTGAGGTTCTTGCTTTTGGGATAGCCGTCGAGGAAGCGCTGGTAGAAGCTTACTACCTCCAGGTACCGCTCGCGCTGCTTTTCCTCGATGCTTTCCTGGGACCAGGCATACTGGGCGCTGATGCGCAGAAAGTCGGCCTGCTCGGCGAAGACCGAGGCCGGGTACTGCTGCTGGAAGTTGGTCAGCGCCACCACAGCGGCCTGGTTGTAGCGCAGCTGGTAGTAGAGGCGGGCGCTTTCGAAGGCTTTGTTTTCGAGCTTGCGCTGCAGTTCCTGCGACATGTTCTCGGCCTCGGGCCGGTACTGGCTGGTGGCGTAGCGGTTCAGAAACTCCTGAATCGACTCCAGCGCGGCGGTGGTGTTGGTCTGGTCCAGCTCGAAGCCGGGCGAGTCGCGGAAGAGCGACTTGGCGTGCAGAAACGTGGCCTCCTCGACGTAGGGCGAGTTGGGGTAGGTTTCGGTGAACTGGTTGAAATAGAAGGCGCTCAGCACGTAGTTGCGCTGCTTGTAGTTGGTGTTGGCGAAGTAGAACTGCGCCTTCTCGGCCTCCGGCCGGCCCTTGAGCAAGGGAATCATTTCCTCCAGCAAGGTGCCGGCCCGAAAGTAGTCGCCCTTGTCGTAGTACTTGATGGCGGCCTCGTACTTCTTGTTGACGTCGGTGCTCTTGAGCAGCTTCTGGTAGCTATTAGAGCAGGCGCCCAGCCAAAGCGTGGACACCAGCATGAGCACCAGGGAAAGGCGGGGAAAGGACATAGGAAGGGCAAAGATAAGAGATAGCGCCCACGCTGCCATAGGCCGGCCGGAGGGGGGTAGGAAGCGCTTTGTTCCCTACCCCCTGCCCTACTGATTAGCGTTTGGCGGCGGGGGTTGCACCAGTACCCGGTGTGGTGGCCGTTTTGGCGACGGGCGTCGCGGCGGGCTTAGGTTTGGGAAGGGGGGTAGGGAGTGCCCGGCGGCGCGGCGCGGCTTTGGGCGAGGTCTTTTTTGGGGCCGCTTTCTTTTTGGTTTTGGGCCGGACGGCGCGGCGCAGGTCGCTGGCAAACTGCTGGCCCAACACCGTGCGCCGGCTGGGCCGTTCCGCCAGCCGCCAGCGGAAGCCGCGCAGCTGCTTGTCGGGCTCCTTCAACTCGTGGGGCGGGATGAAGCTCGCGTCAGGATTCGTCAGGAAAGAGATGGTTTGCAGCTTGCTCTCGGCGAAGCGCAGGCGCATGGTAGCCGACACGGCCTTGTTGACGCCGGTGGTGGCCGAGTCGCCCTCGATGGCATAATACAGGCTTTCGGCGTTGCCGAGCACGTCGATGCGGCGCAGCTTGTTATCCTGGAAAAAGGCCGTCATGTTGCGGCCCTTCACCTGGTTGTAGTTCAGCAGCGTGTCCTGACTCACGCTGAAGGCGTTGGCGTAGAGCCGCATCTGGTCGATTTGGCCCTTTCTGGAGCGAATCTCCATGCTGTCGGCCGTGAGCTGATTGCGCTGCTGCCAGAGCACCGGGTCCTTATTCAAATAGATGATGCTATCCTGCCGGTCGTAGGTCAGCGAGTCGCAGCGGCCTTGCAGCGCGCCGCGAAAAATCTGCACTTTGGGGTAGGCATACAGCACCGATTCGCCTTGCCGGCCGCCGCGGGGCTCCACGCTCAGCAGCGTGTCGGCGGCCAGGTAGAGCGTGTCTTTCTGAGAAATGTTGCGCAACACCGGCCGGCCGCCATAGAGCTTGGTGCGGCCCAGCGCCCGCCAGTAGCGGCCCACATCGCCGCGCAGGACCAGGTTATCTTTCTTGGAAATCAGGGTGACGTGGCCGTTGGCGACGCCGTAGAAAGTGGCCTCATCGTACACCAGCCGGTCGCCGCCGAGCAGGTAGTTGGGGGTTTGCAGCTTGGCGTTTTTCTCGAAGTTCGAGACCTTGGTAATCGTATTATACGTGCCCTTTTCGGCGTACAAGTCGCCCTGCCGGCTTTTGATGCGCGTGGGGCCTTCGAAGTAGGCAATCTTGCTGATGGTGTTGAAGCGCAGCGTGTCGTTGGTCAGCTCGGTGCGCTCGCCTTTGGCGTCAATCGTGACGAGGCGCACGGCGCGCCGGAACACGAACACCTTGCTGGCCGTGCTGTAGAAGCCCTCCTGGCTGTCGAGCGTGTTCTGCGGGTCGGTGAGGTGGCCGCCGGTGTTGTAGGAGGCCACCTGCCGGTTGAGGTCGTAGTCCAGCTCGTTGGTGGTCAGGGTCATGCGCGGGTCGCGCATCACCACGTTGCCCCGCATCCGGGCCGTGCGGGCGTCGCCGTTGTAGAAGCCCCGGTCGCCGGTGATGGTCACGGTGTCGTTTTGCACCACGCGCACATTGCTGAAGGCCTCAACCTCATTGCGCTCCAGGTACTGATAAGCCGAGTCGCAGGACAGAAACGTGTCTTCCTGCTTGAAGCGCACCTCGCCAATCACCTTGCGAATCTCGACCCCATTAAAAGTGCCGCCGACCAAACTCTTGGTGAACAACAGCTCGATGCGGGAGCCTTTGGGCGGCGGGGGAGGGGTAGGGGCCGCGGCCGGCGCCTTGGCGGGCCGGGCCGGCGGGCGGGAAGCCGGGCGCTGCGCCAACAGCGTGAGCGGCAGCAACAACCAAAGCAGCAGAGAGGAGACGCGGGCGGCGACGGACATGCGGGGGCCAAAGGTACGGCGGGGTCGGGGCGTAACGCTCATCTTTGCGGGCTAGTGCCCTACCCCCCGCTTGTCATCCTGAGCTTGCGAAGGACCTTCTCCTGTGAGAACAACGCAGTGGCCAATTGATTACTGCAAATTGTTCTTCGGTGAGAAAGTCCTTCGCTGCGCTCAGGATGACAGCGGGGGGTAGGCCTCCTGATTCTCTTATCTACTATGCTCGACCAAGTCCGTGCCTTCATCCAGGAAAACCAGCTTTTTGACCTCGAAAACGACCCCGTATTGGTAGCTGTCAGCGGCGGCCTGGACTCCGTAATCTTGCTCGACGCGCTGCACCGGCTGGGGGCGCAGGTGGCCGTGGCGCACGCTCACTTCGGCCTGCGCGGTGATGAGGCCGATGCTGACGAGCAATTCGTGCGCCAGCTGGCCAAGCGCTACGGCCTGCCCTACTTCGCCGAGTTTTTCCAAACCAAAACTTTCGCTGAGAAGGAAGGCATCTCGACCCAGATGGCGGCCCGCCTGCTGCGCTACGAGTGGTTTGAGCGCGTGCGCCAGGAGCAGGGCCTGGCCGTCATCGCCACCGGCCACCACCAGCGCGACGCCGCCGAAACCATGCTCCTGAACCTGACCCACGGCACCGGCCTGGCCGGCCTGCACGGCATCCGGGCCCGGAATGGCTACGTGGTGCGCCCGTTGCTGGGGGTCGGGAAAGACGAGCTGCACGACTACATGGCCGAGCGCCGCCTGACCTGGCGCGAGGATGACTCCAACGACTCCTCGCTCTACCAGCGCAACCTGCTGCGCCACGAGGTGCTGCCCGTGCTGCGCGAAATCAACCCCAACCTCGATAACACGCTGCAAACCACGGCTGAGCGCGTGAGCGGCGCCGAAGAAATTGTGCGCCAGTACATCGAGCAAACCCGGCAGCAGGCCCGCCGCGACGCGCCCGAAGCGGTGTACCTGAGCATCGCCACGCTGCAAGCCACCACGGCCACGGTGCTGGTCTTGCACGAGCTGCTGCGGCCCTTCCACTTCTCCTACGCCGTGGTGCGCGACATCGCGGCCTCATTCAAGTCCACGGCCGGCCGGCAGTTCGACTCGCCCACCCACCGCCTGGTCAAGGACCGCGACCAGCTGGTTATCACCCCGCGCCGGCTCACGCAGTTCGGCACGTTTCAACTGGCTGAAAACCAGACGGATTTGCTGGCTGACGGCCTGCGCCTGCGGGCCGAAACGCACGCGGCGGCCGGCTTCGAGGTGCCGCGCTCCCGCAGCACGGCCGCGCTCGATGCCGATAAGCTCAAGTTTCCGCTCACGCTGCGCCGCTGGCAGGAAGGCGACTGGTTTATGCCATTAGGTTTAAAAGGCAAGAAGAAGCTCAGCGACTTTCTGATTGACCAGAAAGTGCCGCTCAATTTGAAAGATGACGTGCGGGTGCTCACCTCGGCGGATGGCAAAATCTGCTGGGTGGTCGGCTTCCGGGTCGATGAGCGCTTCAAGGTGAGCGAGGAAACGGCGCAGGTGCTGACCGTGCAGCGGCTGTAACTGGCTGGGCGGAGGCGTCGAATGCAGGTTTTTTCTTACATTCCGGCTGTTCTACTTGCCCGTCAAGCTTGCTTACACATTCCTGCCTATGCGACGCCTCTGTTTTGCTACAATGCTGGCTGGCTTAACTGTTTCGGCTGCCGCTGCTCAAACCACCCCTACCCTGCCCGCCGACCAGTGCCGCATCGAGGCCACGTACCGGCTCACCTACCGGTCGGATTCGACTAATCCGGCAACCCACGCCGAGCCGATGCGGCTGCAAATGGGCAGCAAGCTCTCGCGCTTTGAAAGCCTGAACGCCGTGCGCGAGGACTCGCTGATGGACGCGGCGCTTGCGCGAGCGGAGAAAAAAGCTGGCCCGGACGGCGTGATCCACTTGAATCTGGAGGGCGCCGGGCTGGAAGGCTTACGGACGAACTTCAAGGAAGTCATTTTTAAAGGGCCGGCGGCGGGGCAGCTGGCCGTGTACGACGACATCGGTACCGTGACTTACGTGTATCAGGAACCAGCCGCGGCGCTGGCCTGGACCATTACGCCGGCCACGGCCAGCGTCGCTGGCTACGCCTGCCAGCGGGCCACGGCCGCGTTTGGAGGCAGGAACTGGGAGGTGTGGTTCACCCGCGAAGTGCCCGTAGCCGATGGACCGTATAAGTTCGCCGGCCTACCCGGCCTTATCGTCAAGGTGGGGGATACGCGGGGCCATTACCGCTACGAGCTGCTGAAACTGCGGCGCCTACCGGCGCCGCTGGCTATGGCCCTGCCCAAGCCGGGCGCCCGGCCCATTGCCAAAGCCGAATTCGGGCGGGGCAAGACCGAATACGAGCGCACGGCGTTTGAGCGGTTGCTGGCCAACGGCAACATCCGCTTCGGCAACGGCACGCCCGAGGAAACCGAAGTGGCGCGGCAGCGCGTCAGGGCGCGGGCCAAGAAGCCGACGAATCCGCTGGAGTTGCGGTAAATAGAAGCGCCGCGCTGGTGAGGAGCCGGCAGCCGCCGCAAGCTCAGCCGATATAATTAATCGGGCTACTACTTAGACTATTAGGGGTAAGGACACAATTATTTTGGCCTACCGGTTAGGATAAATCGTTTTTTTTCTAACCTTCACTAGCACCAAAGCTGACCGCGTAACCTTGTGATAATGAGACGTACAGCGGCTGGCGCGGGTGCAAGCCGGTAGCGGGTTGGCAGCCCATTTTTCATGCGACGGCGCTTGGCGGGCTCTGCTCCCCGGCCGTCTGGTAGTGCAGGCCTTTGATGCCGGGGCCTTCGGCGTCACAAGTCACCTTACAACCCAACCAATTACCATGAAGAAGTACCTATTAATGGCTGCGCTGCTGTGCGGCACCTCGTTCGCTAGCATGGCTGGCACAGCAAAAAGCGTCACTCCCAAGGTGCGTAAGCCCAATTACGCAATTCTTTTCTCAATGTGTGGCCAAACCACCATCGCTATCGGAAAAGATAGAGCTGAAGCATTAGAGGTTGTTGCAGCACTCGCTGAGGCCTACTGCTAAACTATAAGACCTCTAGCAGCATTAAAATTAAAGAGCAGATAGTTATTTAAAACTGTCTGCTCTTTTCTTTCTAAGAACTTTCTAACACACTTAATATGAAACTCTCGCTCAGCTTTCTCATTTATTTGGCAGTGATGATTTCCACGACAAAGGCACAACCTGTTAAAGCACCATTTGTAGCCGAGAAAGCTGAAATTCTATGCATTTACAAACTCAGCTATCAACCTGATTCATCAAATACTCAACGAAGGGAGGAGATGATGCGCCTTGTAATTGGCAAATCAACTTCCAGATTCGAGAGTCAAGGAGCTTACCTTTCTGATTCAATACAGCATTCTATGGCTGACTTGCCTGATAATCAGGCAAACACTCAGATGTTGGTAGATAAGTTAGTTGCCGTACCGTATTCCAGATTTGGTTTCAAAATTATCAAAAGTCGTCCCACTAACTTGATTTATTCCTACGATATGATATCGACTAAACTATACACTTATTTGGACGAGTTCCCAATCGCAAAATGGAAGGTCAGCTCGGAAAGAAGCGTCATTGCAGGATATAGCTGCCAAAAAGCTACCATTGCTTTTGCAGGCCGAGTTTTTGAAGCTTGGTTCACGCGAGAAGTTCCAGTTTCAGATGGTCCTCATAAATTTTATGGTTTACCTGGCTTAATAGTGAAGGTCAAGGATGTTAAAAACCATTATATTTTTGAACTAACAAGCTTGAAGAAGCTTAATCAAATCTTGACCACGGCTCTACCTAAACAAGCAGCTCTAACAACTAAAGCAGCACTGCTTCAAGGTAAAAGAAACCACTATGCAAACCTTCACATCACGGCGATGGCTTTGACATCAAAAGGCAGTGCGAATTCACCAGAGCTACGAACGTCCGAACAAAACCGTATAATGAAAAAATTTAACAACTCTTTAGAATTGCGGTAACTTATTTTGCCTTCATTTTTTAGCTTTTCCGAATGACAAAGATTGGAACAGCTCTCAAATGCTTGGTGCTACTACTCAGCCTCTCTCAACGCCTACTTGCCCAAACCATCCTCACCGGCACGGTGCGCGACGCGGCGGGCAAGCCGCTGGAAGGCATCCTGCTGGAAGCCGAAACCAAAGCCCAGCCGCCGGCCACGGCCTTCGTCATCTCCGGCGCGGATGGCAGCTTTACGCTTTCCCTACCCCCCACGCCGGCCAGCGACTCGCTGCAACTCTCGGCCCGCGCCCTGGGCTACGCCGCGCAGCTGCTGCGGCTGGCGAACCGCACGCAGCTGGTGGCGCTGACCCTGCGCGAGGAAGTTACGCAGCTCAAGGAAGTGACGGTGCAGGGCGCGCCCATCACGCGGCAGGGCGACACGCTCAGCTATAAGGTCGCGGCGTTCAGCAACAAGCAGGACCGGGTAATTTCGGACGTGCTCAGGAAGATGCCGGGCATTGAGGTGGCCGGCGACGGGCAGATTTCCTACGAAGGCCGGCCCATCAGCTCCTTTAATATCGAGGGGCAGAACCTGCTGGAAGGCCGCTACACAATGGCCAGCGACAACCTGCCGGCCAATGCGGTGCAGAGCGTGCAGGTGCTGGAAAACCATCAGCCCATCCGGGCGCTGGATGGTAAAATCCGGCCCGAAGCGGCGGCGCTTAATATCAAGCTCAAGAAGAAAGTCACTGCTACCGGGCAGGCGCGGCTGGGCGCGGGAGTAGGCAATACGCCCACCTCGGCGCTCTGGAACGCGAACGTGTCGCCGATGCTGTTCACTAAAAAGCAGCAGCTCATTGATACGTATCAGACCAATAACACCGGCCAGGACGTGGCTACCGAACTGAAGCCGCTGACGTTGTCCGACTTGCAGCAGCGCAGCGAAAGCAGCAATCAGAAACCTGACCTGACCCGCATTCAGGGCTTGGGGCAGCCGCCGGTGGCAGCCAACCGCTACCTGTTCAACCAAGTGCATTTGCTCAGCGCCAACCATCTGGTTTCACTCAGCAAGGATAATCAGCTGCGGGTGAATGCGTCCTATCTGCACGACGCGCAGCGGCAGCGCGGCAGCTCCCGGACGTTCTACTACCTGCCCGACAACCAGACCGTCACGTTGACGGAAGAGAAATTCAACCGTCTATATTTTAATAGCCTGCAAGCGGATTTAGCGTTTATTAAAAACGTCAAAACTTACTATCTGAAAAACACGCTCAGCCTGGATGGTCGCTGGGATTCGCAGCGCGGCGATGTGTTCCGGGCAGAGGAGGGGGTAGAGATTCGGCAGGCGGCGCGCAACCCATTCGGAGCGGTTACGAACCGGCTGGGGCTGGTGCGGCCGTGGGGGGTAGGGCGCACGGTGCAGGCCTCGTCACTAGTTTTTTATACCAACAGTCCGCAGCAACTCGTGGTAAATCCCGGCCCGTTCGCCGAGGCCCTGACGGACGGCGCGGCCTACGACGAAGCTCGGCAGCGGGCGCAGCTGGGGTCGTTTTTCACCAGCAACTCGCTGGGGCTGACTATTAGCCGGCGGCAGTTGGCCTATTCCGGCACGGTGGGCTTCTCGCAGGAAGTTCAACAGCTAGCCGCAACGCTGGAAACTGCGCCGGCTCCGGAGCCGGCCGCGACCGATGCGCTGTTGCGCAACAACCTGCACTGGGCGCGGGGCCGCTACTACCTGCAACCCGAAATCAGCTACAAGGCCGAAAGCTGGAACGCCAGCTTGGAGGTGCCGGTGAGCTATTACGACTTCCGGGCCCGCGACGCGGCGCTGGCGGCCGGGCAGCGCTTGCAAGTGGTGGTAGCCGAGCCGCGCCTGAGCTTGCGGCGCGACCTTGGGGCGCTTTGGTACGCCGCGGCCGGCGCCGGTCTCAGCAACCGTTTCGGCGAAATTGGGCAACTTAACTACGGCTACATTCTGCGCGATTACCGCACCTTGCAGCGCAGCGACGCGCCCTTACCCCGCAGCCAGGGCCAGAGCTACAATGTGGGACTCTACTTCAAGAATCCGCTCAAGTCGCTGTTCTTCAACGCCAGTTACTCGTTTTCCTCTACGCTTAACAACCAGCTTATTAGCAGCGTAGTGGGAACTAATGGCGCGCTTACAACGGTGGCCCTGGACCAGGACAACCGCCGCCTGACGCACTCGCTAGTCAGCAGCGTCAGCAAGTTCATCAGTCCCTGGAAAACCAATCTGAGTCTGCAAATCGTGGGTTCTGCCAGTCAGCAGCCGCAAGTGCTCAACGAGGTATTAGCTCGAACTCGCAGCCAGAGCCTGACGACTAGCTTCAAAGCCAGCGTGTCGGCATTTGAGTGGGGCAGCCTGGAATACAACGCCTCTCTGACAGCTCTGCGCAGCCGCGTGGCTGATGCGCCGGCCCAGCCGCTGGTGCTGCTGCAAGACCACCACGCCGTGCTGAGCGTGTTTCCGGTGGGCCGCCACCAAGTGTCATTGGCCGCTGATTACTACGCCAGTCAGGGCCCGAGCCCGACGGTACGGGCCGTGTTTGCCGACCTAACCTACCGCTACGTGCTGCCCACGGCCCGCAAAATCGACCTGGAAGTGCGCTGGAGCAATGTTTTCGACACCCGGCAGTACCAGTACAGCTACGTGAGCCAGTTCATCCTGGCCCAAAGCACTTACCAGTTACGGCCAGCGCAGGTGCTGGCCTCAGTGCGGCTCTCGCTGTGAAAGGAGGGTAGGGAAATAGGAAAGGCTGGTAAACATGGCCCGCTCTACCCTAAACGCAGGGGGTAGGGCGCGTTGTCTGCCCGAAATTCGGGCTGTAGTTTTACGGCTCTCTCTCTCCCTCTCAACCCATAACCCTACCCCCTCCGATGAAAGTAACCGTAGTCGGCGCCGGCAACGTGGGCGCCACGTGCGCCGACGTGCTCGCCACCCGTGAAATTGCTAACGAAATTGTGCTGGTTGATATCAAGGAAGGTATTGCCGAAGGCAAAGCCCTCGACATCTGGCAGAAAGCGCCGGTCATCGGCTACGACTCCCGCACCGTGGGCGTCACCAGCGACTACGCCCGCACGGCCGGCTCCGAAGTCGTCGTCATCACCTCCGGCCTACCCCGCAAGCCCGGTATGAGCCGCGACGACCTGATTTCGGTCAACGCCGGCATCGTCAAGTCCGTGACCGAGCAGGTCGTTCAGCACTCGCCCGATGCTATTATCATCGTCGTCAGCAACCCGCTCGACGTGATGACCTACCAGGCGCACCTGACGGCCAAGCTGCCGCGCGAGAAAGTGTTCGGCATGGCCGGCATCCTCGACACGGCCCGCTACCGCGCCTTTTTGGCTGAGGCGCTGAACGTCAGCCCCAAGGATATTCAGGCCGTGCTCATGGGCGGCCACGGCGACACGATGGTGCCCCTGCCCCGCTACACCACCGTGGGCGGCATCCCGGTCACCGAACTCATTGGCAAAGCAGAGCTGGATGCCATCGTGCAGCGCACGGCCGTGGGCGGCGGCGAATTGGTCAAGCTCATGGGCACCTCGGCCTGGTACGCGCCCGGCGCGGCAGCGGCCCAGATGGTGGAAGCCATCGTGCGCGACCAGCGGCGGGTGTTTCCGGTGTGTTTGGAGCTGCAGGGCGAGTACGGCATCAACGGCGTCTACCTCGGCGCGCCGGTCATTCTGGGCAAAAACGGCGTGGAGCGCGTGATTGAGTTGCAACTTAACGACGAGGAAAAGCAGCTGCTGGAAACCTCGCGCGGCCACGTCAAAGAGGTAATGGAGGCGCTGGACAAGCTGGGCTAGGCAGCGTAGGTATTTTAAGGTTTGAACAGTAAAAAGCCCTGCCGGAGATTCTGGCGGGGCTTTTTTCGTAATCTTGGTGCGCTGTTAGTTTTGAAAGAAGCCAGATACTTTTACGCTTGTCTTTCTATCGGTTGATGAGTGCAAAATAGAAAATAGCTGGAGGTAAGGCAAACAATATACATACTACCATTTTAGATGAAGCATCAATGGCTGAGAGATATATCAAAACAATTCCAATTAAGAACAAGGGTATAGTAAAAATTAAAAAACAGGGATTAAAGCTCAATACAGACGCAAGTATTAAGCAAGTTAACCCAACAACATGTTTCCTATTTCTAACACTCATTTTCACGCCCGGCTCAGCTTGCGCATCACACTCTCACGGGCAACGCGGGGACTGTTCTTCGCCTCGCGCATCATCAAAGCCAAGCCCAAATCCTCTTTCTCTTTTTCCGAAAGCACTTTCGCCTCGATGCTCATTTTCTTGAACATCGCCGTCAGCAGAGCGAAATCCTCATTAGAGGAAGGCGTAATCAAGAAGAATTCCATAATATGTAGGGTAAGGGCAGTTAGAATACGTAAAAGCTACTGGGACACCGGTGTTTCCTACCCCCCTACTGCTGGCTGGCCCGAAACAGCTTCTGCTTTTCCTCTTTCGACAAACTTTCGTAACCCGAGCGCGAGATTTTATCCAGAATTAAATCAACCTCCTCGGCGGCGGGCAGGCCGGGAATGGCCGCTTTCTTGGGGGTAGGGCCGGCGCTGACCGAGCGGCGAGCGGCTACGGGCTCGGGGTAAGAGGCGCGCATGGTGGGCTTGGGGGCCAGCAGGCGCGCAAACCAGTCGCCCACGGCCTGCACCGGGCGGCCTAAGTCGCGGCCGGCTTGCAGCTGCTTGATGAACACGTAGCCCAGCAGCGCGCCGCCGAGGTGCACGATTTCGCCGCCCGCATTGCCGCCGTTGATGCCCGCCAGCGAAATCAGGACCACTGCCACGGCAATCCACTTAATCTTGACCGGGCCGAGCAGGAGCAGCATGAAGGTGTAATCAGGCAGCAGCGTGGCCGCCGCCACAATGATGGCCGTCACGGCGCCCGAAGCGCCCAGCACGAACTGCCCGGCGGCGGCCGAAGGCTGCAAAACCGGAATCAGGTTGTAGCTGAGCAAATACACGGCGGCCCCCACCATCGCCCCCAGAATGTAGAGACTTACAAGCTTGCGGTCGCCAAGGTATTCCCGGATGAGCTGACCGAACCAGTAGAGATTCAGCATATTAAACAAAATATGAAAGAATCCCTCGTGAACGAAAGCGTAAGTCAGCACCGTCCACGGATGGCGAATCAGCACCCCTAAATTAGCAGAGAGAGCTACCTGCCGCATGATGAGCGCATAAACCGGCTTGGTTTGCGAAAGGGTGGTAATGGCACCCAGCAGCACGACGGCCGCGAACACCAGCACGTTGAGCACGATGAGTTGCTTGAGCGCATTGTCGCGCTGCCCAAATACCTGCCGGATATCCTGAATAATACTCATAATTAACTACGTAAAAAGGCCCGCGGGCCGGTTTGGCAAGCACTCAAAATTAATAAAACTGGCCCCTACCCCGCTCCCACACCTTGAGGATAACAAAGCCGATGACCAGGCCGCCCAGGTGGGCGAAGTGCGCTACGTTGTCGCCGGGCGTGCGGTGCACGCCGGAATACAGCTCGTACATGGCGTAGAAGAACACGAGGTACTTGGCCTTGATGGGAAAGGGAAAGAAGAGCAGAAACAGCTCGGTGTTGGGAAATAGGTAAGCAAAGGCAAACAGAATCCCGAACAACGCGCCTGACGCGCCGAGCATTCCGCCGTTGCGCGAGTCGCGGGTCTGAGTCACGACTTCGTCGATAGTCTGGGTCGTGGAGGCAATCAGCTCCTGGCTTTGCGGATTGCGCTGCAAGGCGGCAGCCACGGATTCATAGCCGTGCGCATCGGGTAGATATTGGCGGAAAAACTCGGCAAAATCGCCGCCCGACGGGTTGCGATGATACTCCTGGCGGGCCTGCTCCATGCGGTTGATTTCGTAAAAGCGCACGCCTTCGTACAGCACGCCCGCCCCGATGCCGCACACCAGCCAGAAGGTCAGAAACCGCTGGGCGCCCCAGCGCTGCTCCAGCAGCGGGCCGAAGGAAATCAGGCCGAACATATTGGAGAGAATGTGGCCCCAGCTGCCGTGCAGAAACATATACGTCACAAACTGCCAGGGCTGCAAGTAAGGCGAGCCGATGGGATACAGACTGCCGAGCTGAGTGAGGCCGGGCAGCAGGCTGGTTTGAATTAAAAACAGTATAACGTTCGCAATGAGCAGGTTGCGAACGGTCGGGGTCAGGTTGAACATGGAAGTGGGGGTGGGCGCGGCGTTATTTTTGCGCCAGGAAATTTAATCTGTCACGCTGAATCCCGCGAAGCATTTTGCCGGGTGAGAACGAGCAGTAATCAAATGGCTACTGCGTCGCTCGGCGGGGATAAGATGCTTCGCGGAACTCAGCATGACAGAGAAGCCAGACGTTAGGAGTAAGGTTTTGCCCTACGCCTTACGGAAAAAGTCGCTGAGCTGCTGCCCATCGAGCAAGACCAGCGTCCGGCGGCCGTCGGGGGTGTAGGCGGGCACCTGGCAGGCGAAGAGGCGGTCGGCCAGCGCGTTCAGCTCAGCTTCGGGCAGGCGCGTGTGGCTGGTGGCAGCGGCCACGCGCCGGGCCAGGGCGCGCGCCAGCTGCTCGCGGCGGTCAAGCTTGAGCGGGCCAGGCCCGGTGCGAAACTGCTCTACCAGGCCCTCGAGCAGCTCTTTTTCGCCCTGCGCGGGCATCCCGGCCGGAATGGCTTCCACGGCCACCGTGAGCTTGCCGAACTCCGAAAACCGGAAGCCCAGCGCGTGCAGCGGCTCGGTCAGCTCCTGGAGCACGGCAAAGTCGGCGGGCGAAAACGAGACGGGCCGCGGAAAAAGCAGCGCCTGCGAAGCGCCGCCGCTCTGCGCCTGGGCCGCGGCGTATTCTTCGTAAAGAATCCGCTCGCGGGCCGCTTCCTGGTCAATCAATAAGACGCCCGACTTGACCGGCACGAGCACGAAGCGGCCCAGCGCCTGCACCGCGCGGCTGCCGGGACCGTGGCTGCCTTCGCGGGCGGGCAGCAGCGGTGGTGCGCCGGCGGGCGCGGCCGGTTCCCTACCCCCCCCTGCCAGCCCAAGGCCCGGCAGGGTTTCCGGCGACAGGTCGTCGCCCGCTTCCAGGCGCGGCGCCAAGGTCTCCGAATCGGGAGCCGGGACAGGCGGCGCGGACTGGCCCAGCTCCTTGTAAAACGCCTCCAGCTCGCGGCGGGCCTGCTCGGTGGGGCGCGGCGGCAGGGACCGGGGGGGGGGGGTAGGAACTTCGCGGCTGCCGGGGCGCAAGCTGCTGGGTTGCGGGATATCATGCCCGGTGCTGCTGCCGGAGCCGCGGCGGCTGTTGGCGGCATCGGCCGAGGTGCGCAGCGGGCGGATGGGGGCAAAATTCACGTCGCCCTCGAAGTCGAGCGAGGGCGCCATATTGTGCAGGCCCAGGGCCTGCTTCACGGCCGCGCGCAGCACGGCGTACACGGTTTTCTCGTCCTCGAACTTGATTTCCGTCTTCGTCGGGTGCACGTTAATGTCGATGGCTTTAGGGTCCAGCTCCAGAAACAGGACGTAGAACGGGTGCGTGTCCTTGGGCAGCAGGCCCTCGTAGGCGGCCAGCACGGCGTGGTTGAGGTAGGCCGAGCGGATGAAGCGGTTGTTGACGAAGAAGAACTGGTCGCCCCGGCTTTTCTTGGCCGCCTCGGGCTTGCCGATGAAACCGCGCACGGTGATGAAGGGCGTGATTTCCTCGCAGGCCGCGAGCTGCTCCTTATACGTGTTGCCCAGCAGGGCCACGATGCGCTGGCTGAGCTTGCCGGCCGGCAAGCTGAACACTTCCAGCTCATTCTGAAACAGCGAAAACGCAATCTGCGGGTTAGCGAGCGCCACGTGCTGAAACTCGTCGAGCACGTGGCGCATCTCCACGGCGTTGCTTTTGAGGAAGTTGCGCCGGGCGGGCACGTTGAAAAACAGGTTCTTGACGCTGATGCTGGTGCCGTCGGGGCCGGCGGCCGGGCCCTGGCTTATCACCTGCGAGCCCTCCACGACGAGTTGCGTGCCGGTGTCGTGCTCTCGCTGCTTGGTTTTGATTTCGACCTGCGCCACGGCCGCAATGCTGGCCAGTGCCTCGCCCCGGAAGCCCAGCGTGCGGATGCGGAACAGGTCCTCCGTGCTGCGGATTTTGCTCGTCGCGTGGCGCTCCAGGCTCATGCGGGCGTCGGTGGGCGTCATGCCCGCGCCGTTGTCTACCACCTGCACGAGCTGCTTGCCAGCCTCTTTCACAATCAGGCGCACGGTGGTAGCGCCGGCGTCCACGGCGTTTTCCAGCAGCTCCTTCACCACCGAGGCCGGGCGCTGCACCACCTCGCCGGCCGCAATCTGGTTGGCCAGGTATTCGGGCAGCAGCTGGATGATGTCGGGCATGGGGGTAGGAAGGTATTGGAAACTGAATCTTACGCTCCGTCCTGTCATGCTTCGCAAGCTCAGCATGACAGAAGAGAAAGGGTAGGAACGGCCTGAAACCGGGCGGCGTGGTTTTTGCCGACGGCCCGCCGCGAGACGGTTTACGCCTTCGGGTCAAAACCTGCCCCTGCCGAAACTGCGTACCTTTACACCACTATTCGGCGGACCAGCGGTAAGCCAACCCGCCGCCTGGCGGCGCGGTTCCAGTGGGCACCGGGCAAAAGTAAGGTCTTTTCCGGTCCTTCATTTTCTTTAAAAAAACCAACCCTCTGGGGCTGATGCAGACCAAATACCGGCTAGGCCTTCTTTCACTTTTAATTGCTGCCACGGGCCTGCTGCTTTCCTTCGCCAAGCCGGCGGCCGGCCGGCGCGGCCTGCTGCCTGACCCACTGCCCGCCTCCCCGACCGAGATGGCCTGGGTGGATAGCGTTTTCAACTCCCTCACGCCCGACCAGCGCCTGGGCCAGCTGTTTATGGTGGCTACCTACTCGAACCGCGAGCGCGCCCACGCCGACCGCATTGAGCGGCTCGTGCGCAGCCAGAACATTGGCGGCGTGATGTTCTTGCAAGGGGGTCCCAAGCGGCAAGCCCTGATAACTAACCGCTTGCAGGCCGCCGCCAAGGTGCCCTTGCTCATTGCCATTGATGCCGAGTGGGGCCTCGACATGCGCCTCGATTCGAGCCTGCACTTCGCCAAGCAGATGACGCTGGGGGCGATGGACGACGAGAAATACGTGTATCAGATGGGCCGCGATATTGCCCGCAAGCTGCGGGCGCTGGGCGTGCACATCAGCTTCGCGCCAGTGATTGATGTGAACTCCAACCCTGACAACCCGGTGATTGGCAACCGCTCGTTTGGCGAAAACCAGGACCGCGTGGGGAAGCTGGGCATTCAGTACGTCAAGGGCTTGCAGGACAATGGGGTGATGGCCGTGGCCAAGCACTTTCCCGGTCACGGCGACACCGACACCGACTCGCACGTGGCTTTGCCGGTCATCAACACCGATATGGCCCGGCTGATGAAGGTCGATTTGGTGCCCTTCCAGCAGTCGTTCGAGGCCGGCGTGATGGGCGTGATGGTGGCCCACCTCTACATGCCGCTCTTCGACACGACCGACGCCAAAACCACGACCCTCTCCAAGGCGCTGGTGACGGATTTGCTCAAGGAGCAAATGGGTTTTAAAGGTCTGGTTTTCACCGATGCGCTCAATATGAAGAGCGTGAGCCGGCTCTACAAGGACGGTGAGCTGGACGCAATGGCCCTGGCCGCCGGCAATGATGTACTCCTATTTTCCGAGGATGTGCCGGCCGCCCTGCTGCGCATCCGCGAGGCGGTGGCGGCGGGCAAGCTTAAGCAAGAGGACATCGACCTGCGGGTGAAAAAGATTCTGCGAGCGAAATACTGGGCGGGCCTGGCCAAGCCCAGGCCGGTGAACCTGAGTACGCTGCGCGACAGCCTCAACCAGCCCGGCAGCCGGGTGCTGGCCCAGCGCATCTTCGAGCACGCCGTGACGGTGGTCAAGAACGACGGCCAGCTCCTGCCCTTTCGCCGCCTCGACACGCTGCGCATCGCGGCCGTCACCATCGGCGAGCCGGCCGAAGGGCCCTACGCCACGATTTTTGGCAAGTACCAGGCCGGGCCCATCGTGGCCGTGCCCAACCGCTACGCCGACGACTCAACCTACAGCCGCATCCTGCGCCGGCTCGGCGACGCCAACGTGGTGGTGGTCAGCCTGCACAATATGAACAACACGCCCGCCCACTCCTACGGGCTGGGCGAGGGCGCGCTCCGGTTTATCAAGCAGCTGCAGGCCGACAAGCGCCGCAAAACGGTGGTCGTAGCAATGGGCAACGCCTACGCCCTGAAGTTTCTGGAAGACGCCCGGACGCTGGTTTGCGCCTACGAGGATCACTATCCGGCGCAAATCGTGGTGCCGCAGGTCTTGTTCGGCGCCCTGCCGGCAGTAGGCAAGCTGCCCGTCACGGTTTCGGCCACGCTGCCCGTGGGCACGGGCATCCCTACCCCCTCGCTGCGCCGCCTACGCTACGGCACGCCGGAAAGTGAGGGGCTCAGCTCCAAGGTGTTGGCGCAGATTGACAACATCGCCCTCGAAAGCCAGACTTATGCCGCCGCGCCCGGCTGCCAGGTGCTGGTGGCCCGCAACGGCACCGTAATCTTCGACCAGAGCTACGGCTACTGCACCTACGACCAGAGCCAGCCCGTGACCAGCAGCACCTTGTACGATTTGGCCTCCGTGACGAAGGTGGCCGGCACACTTCAGGCGGTGATGTATCTGAAGGACCAGGGCAAGCTGAGCCTGGACGAGAAAGTCTCGACCTACCTGCCCGAACTCCAGCGCACCAACAAGCGCGAGATGACCGTGCGCAGCGTGCTGCTGCACCAGGCCGGCCTCAAGCCCGGCATCCCGACCTGGGAGCGCACCGTGACCAGCGGCGGTGCCCTTAAGCCCACCTTCTACGCCAGCACCCGGAGCGACGACTTTCCGAACGAAGTGGCGCCCGGCGAATACTCGACCAAGGCGGCCGACGACTCGGTCTGGGCCTGGACCATGCGCAGCTCGCTGCTGCCCAAAGTGAAGGGCAAGTATCCGGTCGAATATTCGGACCTGAGCTTTCTGGTGATGAAGCGCCTGAGCGAGAAGCTGCTCAAGCAGCCGCTGGAAGAGTTTCTGCAAGCGAGCTTCTACGCGCCGCTGGGCCTGGGCAGCATGACCTACAATCCCTTGCAGCGCTTTCCCAAGAGCTGCATTGCGCCCACGGAAAACGACACCTACTATCGCCGTGAGCAGCTGCAAGGCTCGGTGCACGACCAGATGGCGGCGCTGGTGGGGGGGGTAGGCGGCCACGCCGGCCTCTTCGCCACGGCCAACGACCTGGCCGTGCTCATGCAGATGAACCTGCAAAACGGCCGCTACGGCGGCATCACGTACTTCCAGACCCCGGTCGTGACCGAGTTTGCCCGGCCCGCCGCCGGTAGCCGCCGCGGCCTGGGCTGGGACCACGGCACCCCCGAGCAAGGCGAAGGCCACGGCCCCACCAGCAGCCGCTCGCCAGCCAGCACCTTCGGCCACACCGGCTTCACCGGCACTTGCGTGTGGATGGACCCCGAGAACGGGATTCTCTACATCTTCCTCTCCAACCGGGTGTACCCCGACGCAGGCAACAACAAGCTGCGGCAGTACAACATCCGCACCCGCATCCACGACGTGATTTATAAGGCGCTGGCGGCGGAGCAGAAGTAAGGAAGCAATTGGGTTTGTCAGAAATCCCTACCCCCCGGTCATGCTGAGCCTAAGCGAAGCATCCTATCGCCGCTGAACGAGACAGTAATCACCTTATTAGTACTCGTTGGGACGTGATAAGATGCTTCGCAGGCTCAGCATGACAGAGGGAGGGTAGGGATGCAACTATGCAGCGCAGCTATTCCTATTCCCTGACCGCCCAACATCGGCCGCTCTACGTAGTTAGCCAGAACAGCCGAGCTTTTATCCGTTGCGGCCACTTCCCCCATGAACATCGGCATTGTTTGCTACCCCACGTTTGGCGGCTCCGGCGTGGTGGCCACGGAACTGGGCAAGGCCCTGGCCCAGCGCGGGCACCGGGTGCACTTTATCACCTACAACCAGCCCGTAAGACTCGACTTTTTTAACGAAAACCTCTTCTACCACGAGGTCTACATCCCGACCTATCCGCTGTTTCAGTTTCCGCCCTACGAGTCGGCGCTGGCTAGTAAGATGGTCGATATTACGCAGAACGAGAAGCTCGACGTGCTGCACGTGCACTACGCCATTCCGCACGCCTCGGCCGCGTTCATGGCCAAGCAGATTCTGCGCGCCCGCGGCGTGCACGTGCCGGTCGTAACGACCCTGCACGGCACTGATATCACCCTCGTCGGCAAAGACGCCAGCTACGAGCCGGTCGTCACGTTCAGCATCAACCAGAGCGACGGCGTGACGGCGGTGTCGGACGATTTGCGCCGCGAAACCTACGAGTATTTCACCATTGAGAAGGAGATTGATGTCATTCCCAACTTCATCGATTTAACTCGGTTCAAGAAGCAGGATAAAGGCCATTTCCGCGCCGCCATCGCGCCGGAGGGCGAGAAGCTGCTCATCCACACCTCTAACTTCCGGGCCGTGAAGCGCGTCGAGGACGTGCTGCGCATCTTCGCCGGCGTGCGCGAGCAGATTCCGGCCAAGCTGCTGCTCATCGGCGACGGCCCCGACCGCACGCGCATGGAAAAGCTGGCCCGCGACCTCAACTGTCAGCGCGACATCCGCTTCCTGGGCAAGCTCGAAGCCGTGGAGGAAGTACTCAGTGTCAGCGACTTATTTTTAATGCCTTCGGAAAACGAGAGCTTTGGCCTGGCTGCCCTGGAGGCTATGGCCTGCGAAATCCCGGTTGTGAGCACCAACGCCGGCGGCATCCCGGAGCTGAACGTGCACGGCGTGACGGGCATGATGAGCGACATCGGTGACGTGGCCGACATGGTGAGAAACGCCCTTTTCGTGCTCGACGATGCGAATCTACCCCGCTTCAAGCAAGCGGCGCGGGCGCGGGCCGAGGAGTTTGCGGTGGAGAATATCGTGCCCCGCTATGAGGCCTGCTACCAGCGGGCCATTGATGCGGTGCTTAATGAAGAATTAAGAATGAAGAATGAGGAGTTGTCGCCAAGTTAATTCTTCCCTCTTCATTCCTAATTCTTCATTAAGCGCTGGCGTCTAAAACAGCCCCGCCGCCTCTTTTTTCACCACGAACAGCGCCTGCGCGGTGGGCTCGGCCGCGTCGGTCATCAGGCCTTCCAGGATGCGCTTAGCCAGTTCGGGGCCGCGGGCCTGCTGCTGGTTGGGCGTGGCGTGGTAAGCGCGGTTCACCATCGTGAGCACGCTTTCTTTGGCCTGCTTGACCAGCTCCCAGGCGTCGGCCGACACGTAGAGCTGCTGGGAGAGGTTGTGCTCGTACTCGGCCCGGATTTCCTGCTGCAAAACGCGGTGGTAGTCGGCCACGGTTTGGCCGGCGCTGCTCAGGCGCACGAGGATGTTGTTGGGCGAGATGCGCTCCAGAAATAGCACGATGCGCTCGTAGGCTTGCAGGCGGATAGGCAGCGTGGTTTTGGAGCTTTCTAACCGCAACTCAATCAGGCGGCGCTGCTGCTCGCGCTCCAGAAATTGCCGGAACAGCAGAAAGATGGCGCCGGCCACGATGAGGGCGGGCAGGATGATTTTGAGCAGGTCGAAGAGGTAGGTAGTTGAATCCATGCGTAATGCTAATTTTTAAGTGGCGGATGTAGCGATAAAATGAAGTGATGAAGTGATAAGGGAGTGCAATCGAAAATAAGAACGGTATGGTCCGGCGTGCCAGCCAGGTGAGCGGCGGGCAGTCTGACGCAAACTTACGCCGTGAACTGCCGGCCCCCAAGCGCTGTTTTACTCCCGACCGCAGGCTTCGAGCCGCGTCGTATATTTGTTTCTCTCTTCGCTCTAAATCTACTTTTCCTATGGCCGCCGTTGCCACGCTCGCCCCCATCAGCCTCACCGACCGCGCCGTGGTCGAGGTGAAAAATATCATTAATGAGAAGAACGTTCCGGCCGACTACGGCCTGCGCATCGGCGTGCAGGGCGGCGGCTGCTCGGGCATGAGCTACCTGCTCGGCTTCGACAAGGCCAAGGACGCCGATGAAATCTATGACCTCGATGGCCTCAAGCTCATCATGGATAAAAAGCACGCCATGTACGTGCTGGGCATGGAAGTCGACTTTCAGGACGGTCTCAACGCCCGCGGCTTCGTCTTCAACAACCCGCAGGCCAAGAGCACCTGCGGCTGCGGCTCGTCGTTCTCGGCTTAAAATCGCAGATGGTGCTGATTAACCGAGATGCCGCTGATGCCGGCGTCAGCACGAAGCCTCGACCTTGCGGTTGGGGCTTTTTCTTTTACTTCACGGCCGCCCATTCCCTACCCCCCTCTCACCCGTAAAGCCCACCGGGTGCTGGCGGGCGGAGTTACGGGCGCGATTCCCTACCCCCCTCTTCTGTCTCAGACCCCTGACCGATGCGCCCATTGTTTTCACTGTTGCTTCTGCTTATTGGCTATGGCGCGTCAGCGCAGGCGTTCACCAAAGTAGAAATAGCGCGCTGGCAGCAACAGGCGCGGCAGGTGCAAATTACGCGCGACAACTGGGGCGTACCGCATATCTCCGGGCCAACTGACGCCGATGCCGTGTTTGGCCTGCTCTACTCGCAGTGCGAAGACGATTTCGACCGCGTGGAGATGAACTACCTCGACGCCATCGGCCGGCTGGCTGAAGTCGAAGGGGAAGCGGCCCTTTATCACGATTTGCGCGCCCGGCTCTTTCTGGATTCGACGCAGGCGCTGGCAGTCTATAAAAAAAGCCCGGCCTGGATGAAAAATCTGCTCAACGCCTTTGCCGACGGCACCAACTACTACCTCTACTCGCACCCGACGGTGCAGCCCCGGCTGCTGCGCCGCTTTCAGCCCTGGATGCCGCTCATGTTCAGCGAGGGCAGCATTGGCGGCAACATCAGCGTGGTGCCGCTCGACCGGATTAAGGCGTTTTACAGCCAGAAAAAGTCGACCTCCTGGCAGCGGCCACAGCTGGAAGAGCTGGACCGGGAGCCCGTCGGCTCCAACGGCTTTGCCATCGCGCCGGCCCGCAGCGCCAGCGGCCACGCGCTGCTGCTCATCAACCCGCACACATCCTTTTATTTCCGCTCCGAAGTGCAGATGACCAGCCAGGCCGGGCTGAATGCCTACGGCGCCGTCACCTGGGGCCAGTTCTTTATCTACCAGGGATTTAATGAGCACTGCGGCTGGATGCACACTTCCAGCCAGGCCGATTCAATGGATGAATATCTGGAGACCATCGTCCAGAAAAACGGCAAGTTTTACTACCAGTACGGCGGCAAGCAGCGGCCCGTGCAAACCGAAATCCTGGCCCTACCCTATCGCCAGAACGGCCAGCTGCTACGCAAGGAGTTCACCATTTACCGCACCCATCACGGCCCCATCGTGGGGCAGCAGGCGGCGGGCAAGTGGGTCGCGGTGCGCATGATGAATGAGCCGCTGGCGGCGCTCTCGCAATCGTATTTGCGCACCAAGGCCCGGGACTACGCCAGCTTTAGAAAGGTGATGAAGCTCAACGGCAACGCTTCCAACAACACCGTTTTTGCCGATTCCAAAGGCACCATCGCCTACTGGCACGGCAACTTCATGCCCCGGCGCGACCCGAAGTTTGACTGGAGCCAGCCTGTGGACGGCGCCAACCCCGCGACCGAGTGGCGCGGCCTGCACGGCGTGGACGAGTTGGTACAAGTACGCAATCCGGCCAGCTGCTTTATTCAGAATTGCAACTCGACGCCCTTCACGGTATCTGGCCCGGCCAGCAGCCCGGTTAAGGGAAAATATTCTGCCTACATGGCGCCCGACGCCGAAAACTACCGCGGCCTGAACGCCGTGCGCGTGCTCAGCCAGAAGAAAACTTTCACCCTCGACACGCTCATCGCCGCCGCCAACGACCCGCACCTGACCGCCTTCGACGAGCTGCTGCCGCCCCTGCTCAGCGCCTACGACGCCCAAGCCGCCAGCGCCGCCCCCGCCGACGACCGGCCGTTGCCGGCCGTGAGCGAAGCAATTGAATTCCTGCGCGCCTGGGACCACAACTACGCCCAAAACTCCGTAGCCCAAACCGTGGCCATTTACTGGGCCGAAAAGCTGCAAGTCCTGGCCCGCGCCCGCGTGCCGGCTGAGCAGCGCCCTGACTACCTGAGCTTCACCGCCTTCACCATCAGGCAAACTACGCCGCAGGAGAAGCTGATGGCCCTGACCGAAACCCTCGCCGACCTCACCCGCGACTTTGGCACTTGGCGTATCGCCTGGGGCGCGATAAACCGCTACCAGCGCCTCACGGGCAAGGTTCAGGAGACTTACGACGACCAGCAGCCCAGCCTGCCGGTCGCCTTCACGTCCTCGGCCTGGGGCTCGCTGGCCGCCTTCGGGGCTAAAGCCTACCCCCCGGCCACGAAGAAACGCTACGGCTACGTCGGCAACAGCTTCGTGGCCGTAGTCGAGTTTGGCCCGCGCGTACGGGCCCGCTCCGTGGTGACCGGCGGCCAAAGCAGCCGGCCCGGCACCCCGCACTTCACCGACCAGGCCGAGCTGTACACCGCTGGCCGATTTAAAGACGTATTATTTTACCCCGAAGACCTGCGCGCCCACACCGAAAACACGTATCACCCCGGCGAGTAGCCTTGCCGTTAGCGCACTGCGAGACCCTGCGTTTAACCCTGCAAAACACTGCGTGAAATAACGCCCGCACCTATTCCCTACCCCCTCATGGAAATCAAATACCTCTCCGACGCCAAGGGCAACCTCACTGGCGTATTCATCGAAATTGAGGAATGGCGCCGCCTGCAAAAGCAGTATAATATCAGCGAGGAAACTCCGGCCGACTCCAGCACCCGGCTCCAGCAGGAGCTGGCCGAAGCGCTGAAAAAAGCCAAGCTCGGCGAATAGCCCTACCCCCCTCTTACCGCCCGAAGTCATCCTGCACCCGCACGATGTCATCCTCATCCGAGGGCTGCTGGGCGTCGGTGTGCTGCCAGATTTCGGCCAGCACGCCCCAGTTGTGCAGGCCCACGAGCCGGTGCCGCTCGCCCTGCCGCAAAATTACGCGCTCGCCCACTTGGTAGCTTTTCACCTCGCCCTGCTCGTCGGTGTCGCTGATGGCCACGCCCACCGGGCCCTGCACTACCTGCCAGATTTCGGCCCGGCGATGATGGTACTGCCACGAGAGCCGCTGCTGCGGCGCCACGAGCAATACCTTGGGGCTCAGCTTGCCCGAGATGCGCAACTGGTCCACGGACAGGCCATTAAAATACGTATCGGCAAACTGCTGGGCCTGGTTTTCGTCAATTACGAAAAAGCCGCCCCAGGGCCGCGTTTGGTCTTGCTGGGCGATGGTGAAGCCCTGCTGCTGAAGCTGCGCGGCGACTTGCTGGAACAGGGCTTGCTTTTGGGTGTCAGAGTTGGACATTAAATGTACTGTGAAAAGTAATACTTAGGTGTTTTTAGCCGGCAATTTACACTTGCGTACGCCAAACGCGTTCCAATTGCTTCTTCGATTGTTCCACGGCAAACCAAGTTGATTGGTCAGATTCATCAGGGTAATCAACTGATTGGTGATACGGATTTTCAGCCATGATGTAATGAAAATAAAATTGCTCACCCATTTTCAACTTGGGTATTTGAGTAACTAATCCGCACGTGGTAATACTGGTCACTTCTATCTCGAAATTTAACAGAGGTGACTTGAATCGTTCAGGCATGTAATCTTGAATAGAAGCTCTATAGGCCATTGATTCCTCATCTTCTGTTCCCAAATGCATTTGCCGAATGCTATTTTCAAATTCAATTGCAATTAGGTTTTGACCTGTTGCCTGACTGCGTTGCACTGTCGAATCCTTGTCAATCAATGTCATGCTAATAGCTAGCTGTTCTTCATTAGCATTGTGTTTAGTAATATAGAATAGCCACGCAGTGGCTGATTCAACCTGCATCTTATTTGGCAACCAATCTAGTAAAGGAGAACATTATTTAATGAGTATTTCATGTCCTACGGTAGTGAGTACTCCGCTTTTGTGCCCTTTCTGCAACAATTGCTTGCTTGAACTCACTAGCAATTCTAGTAGTCCAAGCTGAGAACAATAGATTTCTTTAAACACACTTGAATAGTTCATTTAATGCACCTTAAGCACTACCCTTGTGATTCCTTAGTACGTCTTGGCCGCATCTTCTGGCACGACGACCACAAAGTCGGCCACGTCGGCGTTTTCCTTAGCCAGCGTCTGCAACTGCGCCTGCGTCACCACGCTCAAGGTTTTTACATGAAGTTTGGGCGCATACTGGCGCAGGTAGGCCACGATACCGTCGTGACGGTCGGAGTGGTAGGAGCCATTGAAGTGGAGCAGGGTTTGGCCCGGCTGGCGGCTGGCCCCCCGGATAAAATGGGCCATTGTGGCATCTTTCAGGGCCTGCGCCTGGATGATGTTCTGGGCGCCCCCGCCGCCGTGGGCCGCGCTGCCGCCAAACATGGCGGCCATGTTTTTATAGCCGGGCAGGTCGTAGTCTACTTTGAGGGGTAGGGGCGCGAGCAGGGCGCGGTCGGCGGCGGGCAGCTTGTCCAAAGCTTTCAAGCTGCCCTGGGCCACAGTGCGGGCGAAGGGGCGCGGGGCGTTGGTGCCAACGACCGGAATGCGGCTGGCGCGCGCGAATTGCAGCAGCGGACGATAATCAGTTTCGTAGTTGGGCCAGGGCCGCGACTGGCGCTCGAAAGCCGTATCGGCCAGCGTGCCGGCGGCGTACTGCGCCACCAGCGGCTGCACGTCGCGCTCAAACATCTCCATCCCCAGCACCAGCTGGCCAGGCTTTTTCAGCTTCTGCAAGTCCTTGGCGACTTGCAATTCCAGCCAGTGCGTCAAAGCGTCATTGTGTTGCTCGCCGAAAAGCACCACGTCGGCCTGAGTCAGTTCGGTCAGCATCTGGTCGTAGTCGGCCGCCTGGCCTTGGGCCGTAAAGAGGCGGTAGGCGGGCCGGTCAGCAGCCATCGTGAAGCTGAGCAGGGGTAGGAAAAACAGCCAGCGAAGGGGTCGGAGGAAAGGAGGCATAGAATCAATCCGCGGGCAAAGCAACGCCAGGCCGTCGCTCGCTCGCTTCCTGAAGAACGACGCCCTAACGTAATCGTTCCGCCGGGGGTGGACGCCTGGCTTTGCCCAGCCCGACCGACGCATTCCCTACCCCTTATAGAACAGCCACTTCGACAGTTCGCCGTAAGTGATTTTCTTACCGTACATCAGGATGCCGACCCGGTAGATACGCCCCGCCAGCCAGGTCGTGAACACGAAGCCACCGATGAGCAGCGCCATCGACAAGGCCAGCTGCCAGGCTGGCACGCCGCCAAAAGGCAGCCGCATCATCATGGCAATGGGCGAAGTGAATGGTATCATCGACATCCAGACGGCCACCGAGCCGTTCGGATTGGTTGTCAGTACGGCCTGGCACACCACGAACGTGAGCACAAGCGGCATCGTGACGGGCAGCATAAACTGCTGCGAATCCGTCTCATTATCGACGGCCGAGCCGATGGCGCCAAACAGCGCCCCGTAGAATAGATAGCCGCCCACGAAGTAAAACAGAAAGCAGCCCAGCACCAACGGCAGGTTCAAATCGCCCATGCTCTTGCTGAACTTGGTCAGCAGCGTGGCCTGCTCCTGCTGCACCTTGGCTTTTTCCGCCTGGCTCAGCACGGCGCCCGTGCTCATGGCGGTGGTCTGGCTCAGGCGCTGCTGCGTCATCTTGGCCGGGCTCATTGAGCCGGCAAAAACCGCCGTGATGGCCGACGAAAGCAAAATCCAGAGCCCGAGCTGCGTGAAGCCCACGGCCGCAATGCCCAGAATCTTGCCCATCAGGAGCTGAAACGGCTTAACCGTCGAGATGACGACCTCGACAATGCGGTTGGTTTTTTCCTCCATCACGCCGCGCATAATCTGGATGCCGTACATGAAAATGAAAATATAAATCAGGAAGCCGGCCGCGTAGGCCACGCCGGTGCTCGCGCCGGTGCTGGCGGCCCGCTCGCCCTGCTCGCTCAGGCTGATGGTTTCCAGCTCCACGTTGGCCTCGAGGCGGTCGAGGGTTTCGCGCTTGATGCCAGCCTCCGTCAGGCGCGCGCCCTCAATCTGCTTGTTGATGGCCCGGCGCACGTCGCGCTCCAGCGAGAGCCCTACCCCCTGCCGCGAAAACAGCTGAAACCCCGCCGGCTGGTCCAGCCTGAACGGCGGCACATACAGCAGCGCATCGTACTTGCTGGCTTTGTAGGCGGCCTTGGCCCGGCTTAGCTCCGCCGGCACGGCTACGTAGCGGACTTCCGACTGCGGCGCCGGCAGTTCCCCCTTGAAAATGTTGCCCGCGTCGGCCACAGCCACCACTTTGTCGTTGTCCGACAGGCGGGCAATGAGCACCGGCACCGCAAACAAAGCCACCGTGAGCAGCGGCCCAATCAGCGACATGATGATAAAGCTTTTCTTGCGCACCCGCGTCAGGTATTCGCGCTGAGCAATGAGTAGAAATTTGGAGGCCATGAGTTGATAATTTTCTGTTTATTAAACACTTCTTTATTTCCTGTCATGCTGAGCCTGCGAAGCATTTTATCTCCACAGAACGACGTAGTAACTACTTAATCAATGCTCATCTAAGCGTGGGAGAATGCTTCGCAAGCTCAGCATGACAGGATTTCTCGTTTCGATTAAAAATCAAACCGCCTCCTCTACCAGCGTTTCCGGCATCGTTTCCTTCACGCGCCGAATAAATATTTCATTAATACTCGGAATTTGCTCCCGAAAAGCGTGCACTTCCACCTGGCCAATTAAATAGCGCAGCAAGTCGTTGGGCGTTGTGCTGGCGTGCAGCCGGATGCGGTCATAGAAAAAGCCGTTCTCCCGCTCCTGGTGCTCAATAACCTCGAAGTCAGGATGAAACACGATTAGCCGGCCCTTGCCCTCTACCTCGTACGTATCGGTTTTAAACTGATTGCGAATTTGCTTCACCGGCCCATCCAGCACTTTGCGGGCGCGATTAATCAAGGCAATATTGTCGCACAGCTCCTCCACCGACTCCATGCGGTGCGTCGAAAAAATAATGGTGGCGCCCTGCCGCCGCAATTCCAGGATTTCGTCTTTAATTAAGTTAGCATTAATCGGGTCGAAACCGGAAAAAGGCTCGTCCAGAATAATTAATCTGGGGTCGTGCAGCACGGCGGCAATAAACTGCACCTTCTGCTGCATTCCCTTGCTTAAATCCTCGACGTTTTTATTCGCCCATTCTTTAAGCTCAAACCTATCGAGCCAGGCGCGAATGCGCTGCGTGGCGTCGGCGCGCGTGAGGCCGCGCAGCCGCGCCAGATAGAGCAGCTGCTCGCCCACTTTCATCTTTTTATACAGCCCGCGCTCTTCGGGCAAATAGCCGATTTGGGCAATGTGCTCCGGGTTCAGCTTCTGCCCGCGAAACCGGATTTCACCCGAATCCGCCCCCGTAATCTGAGTGATGATGCGGATGAGCGAAGTTTTGCCCGCCCCGTTGGGGCCGAGCAGGCCGAAGATGCTGCCCTCCGGAATGCTCAAACTCAGGTCTTCGAGAGCGACGTGGGCGGCGTACACCTTGCGCACGTGGATGGCTTCGAGCAGGGGGGGTAGGGAATTGTTCAACACGGGAAAGACGAGTTTGGAGCAGAGAAGAGAGGCCGATAAAAGCGGTTAAATGTAGCGGGTTGGCGCCGGCAAATTGCAACAGGTCAGCGCGAAACGCTCGGTGCCGACTCGTCCAACTCAGCCAAGCTTTGTTCGAGGCGGTCGAGGTGCTGGCCGTAGAGCTTTTGCAGCCACCGGCTTGTCACCCAGCGCATTACAAAATACATTGCAACGCCAATCACGGCATGAACAGCACCCAAAATGCCTAGGCTTGCCCATAGTTTCGGCCCCGACGGCTGCCGCATAATGCTCCCTATCATGAAATATAAGCCGATTCCAAATGGCACGGGCCAACTCCACATGGAAAGCAAATAGTAGAGCTGCATCAACGCCCGAATATTCTCGATTTGGCGCCGGACGTTCTGGCTAACTGAATTAGCAGTATCACGCAAGCGCCTGATTATCTGCATCTGGCGCGTGTAGTAAGGCAACAGCAGCAAACAGAGTAGCAGCAGCCAACTCAGCATGATGCGGACGTAGCTATCCTTTGTTAAGAGCAAGACAGCGAGGCCAATCAGCATGAATAGCACCGTCAGGCCGGATTCCAGCCACACGCTGCGCTCCAGGCGGGCAATGGGGCTGCCGGAGCGGCGGGATATTAGCTCGCGCAGGGCCGTCTCACTAAGGGTTGGCGCGCCGGGCGGGGGTAGGGCCTGCTGCCAGCGGGCGCGGAGTTCATCGAGTTCCATCAGGCGGCGTGGGGGATGAGATGGCGAAGTTTTTCCTGCACGCGGTGCATTTTCACGCGCACGTTATTCTGCGTAATGCCGAGGATGTCGGCCATTTCCTCGTAGCTGCGGTCTTCCAAGTAGAGCAGCACAAAGGCTTTGTCCACGGCCGAGAGGTGCTCGATGGCGCGGTAGAGCCAGGCCAGCTCGTCGGGGCCGTAGGCCGAGTCGGGGCCGGTTTCGGGCAGCTCCGGCAGGTGTTCGCCCAGGCGAAGGGGGGTAGGGCACCGGCGGCGGCGGCGCAAGCTGCTGATGGCCACGTTCAGGGCCACGCGGTAGAGCCAGGTGCTGATTTTCACGTCGGGCCGCGGCACGTAGCGCGGCCAGGCGCGCCAGAGCTGTACCGCAATTTCCTGGAGCAAGTCCTGCCGGTCGTCGGCGTCCTGCTCGTAGAGGCGGGCCACGCGGCGCAACAGCGGCTGGTGCTGCTGAAGGGTGCTCAGGAAGTCGGCGGTCGGCGCGGGGGTACTCATGCGGGGCGGCGGGTTCGGCTGCTTTATCGGCGGGGGTTGGCGGGCATTACAGGGAGTAGGGATTTTTTTGTTCTGGCGACTTTAGCCCGCAGAGGGCGCAGAGGGTTGCGCAGCTGACGCAGAAGCAGACGGCATGAAAAAGCCCGCCGAAGCTAATCGGCGGGCTTTTGTAATACACTGAAGGGACGTCATGCTGAGCTTGCCGAAGCATCTCGCGTGGTGGGCTAACCCAATCGTTCAGTGATGCAAGCGAGATACTTCGCAAGCTCAGCATGACATTCTAATGACTACTGGAAATACTCCTTCACTTTCTCGAAAAAGCCTTTCTCATTCTTGCCCGGATGCGGCGTGAAATTATCCGAGTCGCGCAGCTTTTCCAGCAGCTCGCGCTCCTGGCTGGTCACGTTCTTGGGGGTCCAGACATTAAGATGAATGAGCTGGTCGCCTCTGCCATAACCATTTAAGTCCTTGATGCCCTTGCCGCGCAGGCGCAGGATTTTGCCGGGTTGCGTACCGGGGTCCACCTTGATTTTGACCTTGCCCTCGATGGTCGGCACCTCCAGGCTCGCGCCCAAGGCAGCATCGACGAACGAGATGTACTGCTCGAACATGATGTTGTTGCCGTCACGCTTGAGGAATTCGTGCGGCTCTTCCTCAATCTGGATGAGCAGGTCGCCGGGCACGCCGCCGCGCTCCGGGAAGTTACCCTTGCCGCCCATGCTGAGCTGCATATCGTTGGCCACGCCAGCTGGAATGTTAATTGGAATGACTTCTTCGTGCAGCTGCCGGCCTTCGCCCTTGCACACCTCGCACTCGGCGGTCACGGTTTTGCCCTCGCCGTTGCAGGTCGGGCAGGTGCTGCTGCTCACCATCTGGCCGAGCATGGTGTTCACCACGCGCTTCACCTGGCCCTGGCCCTGGCAGGTGCCGCAGGTTTTGAGGTCGGTGCCGTTTTTGGCGCCGGTGCCGGCGCAGGTGTTGCAAGCTACGTAGCGCTTCACCTTGATTTTCTTCTCCACGCCGTTGGCGATTTCCTCCAGGTCGAGCTTGAGCTTGATGCGCAGGTTCGAGCCCTTGCGCACGCGCCTACCCCCCTGCCCGCGCCCACCGCCGCCGAAGAAGCCATCGAAGCCACCGCCTCCGAAGATATCGCCGAACTGCGAGAAGATGTCCTCCATGTTCTGCGGCCCGCCCCCGCCACTGGCCTGGTGGCCAAACCGGTCGTAGCGCGCCCGCTTGTCGGCGTCGCTGAGCACCTCGTAGGCCTCAGCCGCCTCCTTGAACTTGTCCTCGGCCGAGGGGTCGTCGGGGTTTTTATCGGGGTGGTATTTAATCGCCATTTTGCGGTAGGCCGACTTTATCTCGTCGCCCTGCGCCGTTTTAGCGATGCCTAATACTTCGTAATAATCACGCTTGGTTGCCATTGTCTATTCGTTATGTAGGGTGCGGGGCTGGCCCCCGCCCGGCGTCCGTGCCGCTTAGTTATTCCCACGATTAATGTTCATGCGCCGGGCGGGGACCAGCCCCGCACCCTACTGCCCCAACACCACTTTCGCGTGGCGAATCACTTTCTCACCTAAATAATATCCTTGCTCCACGGTATCAACAATCTTGCCCTTCAAGTCCTCACTGGGCGCCGGAATCTGGGTAATGGCCTCGTGCAGCTCCGGGTCGAAGGCAGCGCCCTGGGCCTCCATCGCCGTCAAACCCTTCTGCTGAAGCGTTTTGTTAAGCTTGTTATAGATAATGGCAATGCTCTCGCGCACGGTGTCGGCGTCCTGCGTGTCGCGCACGGCGGCGCGGGCGCGGTCGAAGTCGTCGAGCACCGGCAGCAGGGCGGCCATTAGCTCCTGGTTGGCGGTTTTGTAAAGGTCCATCCGCTCCTTGGTAGTGCGGCGCTTGTAGTTCTCAAACTCGGCGGCCTGGCGCAGGTATTTATCTTTCAACTCGGCCAACTCGGTGTTGGCGCTGTCGGCTTCGGGCTGCGGAGCGGCGCCGGTGGCCGTCATGTTCGGGTCGGTAAGTTCGTCGGCCATTTCGCCAGCTACGTGGGTGGCGTCGGCGGTCAGGTTGTCGTCCTGGGGCAGGTTGTTCTCGGGCGTCATATCGGGAAAGAATCGTCGGAAAGGGTTTTTCACGGGGTTTGCCGTTGCGTAGGAGCGCGGGCGCAAGGAGTTTGCCAAAGGGCAGGCGGCTGCCAGTTTGGCGGTGTAGCGTGGAGTTTCACTTCGCGACGAGTGTAGTTACTATCTTCCGACTATAATTCCATCATTGCTCTAGTCATGAACTCAGACCTCTACCCGCGCTGGCACAATGAGCTACTTGCCAAAAAACAATTGCCCGCGCCGCCTAAGGCACAATCAGGCCTCCATGTTCTAGCCATTATAGGTTTATTGTATGTAGGATTTGTATTTACAATCTCATTATGGGAATGGCTTACTATCGGAGTTATAAAAGACAAAGCCAAGATTCAAGATTACCACTTTGGTACTGAAGTAATGATGAGTGAAGGCGGCCAACACTACGCCTCGGCAGAAGTTTATGCGCAGTCAACTTTTGAAACGGCTATCATTACACTTCCTATTCTATTGCTTTTTATCCTAGCTATCAAAAAGCCAATAAGAATGCACCAAGTACTTGCTGTGGGTTCAATTCCAGCAGTTATGTTAATAGTCAGGCTATTTAATTTGTAGTTCGACGCGAGAAATAGAATTTCGCATTACTCGTGCAATGCCCCCCAAATCATATCCTTTAGCTGCGTGATTCCCTTATTTGCCAGGCTGGAAATGAAAATAGCCGGCACATCCGGCGGCAGCGCCGGGCGCATCTCGGATTCCAGTTCCTCGTCTATCATATCGGCCTTGGTGATGGCGAGCAGGCGTTTTTTGTCCAGCAGCTCGGGGTTGAACTGCTCCAGCTCGCCGAGCAGAATCTGGTATTCGGCGGCAATGTCCTTGCTGTCGCAGCTTATCATGAACAAGAGCATGGAGTTGCGCTCGATGTGGCGCAGGAAGCGCGTGCCCAGGCCGCGGCCCTCGGCGGCGCCCTCGATGATGCCGGGAATGTCGGCCATCACGAAGGATTTGTAGTCGCGGTAGGCCACGACGCCCAGGTTGGGCACCAGGGTCGTGAAAGCGTAATCGGCAATCTTAGGCTTGGCGGCCGACACGACCGAGAGCAGCGTGCTTTTGCCGGCGTTGGGGAAGCCCACAAGGCCCACGTCGGCCAGCAGCTTCAGCTCCAGGATGACCTGCTCCTCAATGGCGTCCTCACCAGGCTGCGCGTACTGCGGCGTCTGGTTCGTAGCCGATTTGAAATGGTCGTTGCCGAGGCCGCCGCGCCCGCCGGGCACCAGAATCAGGCGCTGCCCGTGCTCGGTGATTTCGAGCTTCTGCTCGCCAGTCTCGACGCTTTTGGCCACGGTGCCCAGCGGTACTTGGATGACAATATCCTCACCCTGCTTGCCGGAGCGCAGGTTTTCGCCGCCGCCCTCGCCGTCCTGGGCGAAGAGGTGCTTTTTGTATTGCAGGTGCAGCAGGGTCCAGAGCTGCTCGTTGCCTTCCAGGATGATGTGGCCGCCCCTACCCCCGTCGCCGCCGTCGGGACCGCCGTTGGGCAGGCCCTTGGCGCGGAAAAAGTGGTGCGAGCCAGCGCCGCCCTTGCCGGAGCGGCAGTTTATTTTAACGTAGTCGATGAAGTTGTTGCTGGCCAAGGGGGGTAGGGATTAAAATTAAATAAGTCATCCTGAGCAAAGCGAAGGACCTTATCTTGCTAGAACATTTTGCCGGAACGAATGAATCGTTCTGACGCATGTTGTTCTGAGGTGATAAGGTCCTTCGCTTTGCTCAGGATGACAGACGATTATAGATTATAACGTACGCTACGCTTTTACTTCGTCGGTTGCCGCTATCGGCGACTCAATCACGGGCCGCTGGTGCTGGTCGATTATCTGACAAATCTGCCCGAAGATGCTTTCAATCTCGCCGATACCGTTGAGGGCGTGGAACTTGTGCTGGTTGGCGTAGTAGCCGGCGACTTGGGCGGTTTCGGTGTTATAGACGTTCACGCGGCGGCGGATTTTGCTTTCGTCCTGGTCGTCGGGGCGGTTGCTGGTTTTGCCGCGCTCCAGCAGGCGCTTTACCAGTTCTTCTTCGCCTACTTCGAGCGCCACCATGCACGAGACCCGGGTCTGGTGCTGGGCCAGGAGCTGGTCGAGGCTCTCGGCTTGCGGGACGGTGCGCGGGAAGCCATCGAAGATGAAGCCGGCAGCTTCTTTTTTTTCCTGCAAGGCGCTGTCAATCATGCCAATCACTACCTCGTCGGGCACCAGCAGGCCCTCGTCCATCAGCTTTTTCGCCTTCAGGCCCAAGACTGTACCCTGCGTGATTTGGGCCCGCAGCAAGTCGCCGGTGCTCAAATGAACCAGATGATAGTGGGCAATCAGCTTCTGGCTTTGCGTTCCTTTGCCGGCGCCGGGCGGGCCGAAGAGCACGATGTTGAGCATGAACAGAGAGGGTTAGCGCGGTGAAGGGGGGTAGGGAAGCAAGTTACTGATTCGGCCGCAAAGCTACGCCCGGTCGGGCGGAGCCGTATAGCGTGGACTCTGTTAGTCCGCGAGTGCGCCTGAAACGCTGTTCTATTGTATCGTTCGACTCGCGGACTACAAAGTCCACGCTACTTCACACGGCCACGTACACGTCGGGCAGGTTGCGGCCCAGCCCATCGTAATCAAGACCGTAGCCGACGATGAAATCATTCGGAATTTCCCGGCCCACGTAGCGCAGGTGCAGCTCGTGCTGCAAGCTGGCAGGCTTGAAAAACAGCGTGGCCACTTCCAGCGAGGCCGGCGCTTTCTCTGTCAGTTGCGTCAGCAGCGCCTGCATGGTGTGGCCTGTATCCACAATGTCTTCGAGGATGATGACGTGGCGGTCGCGCACGTCCTCGTGCAGGCCCAGCAGCTCCTTCAGCTGGCCGGTGCTCTGGGTGCCCTCGTAGGACGCGACGCGGATGAAGGCAATTTCGCAGTCCACGGTGACGTGCTTGAGCAGGTCGGCGGCAAACATGAACGCGCCGTTGAGCACGGCCACGAACAGCGGGCAGCGCCCAGCGTAGTCCGCATTGATGCGGGCGGCCACGGCTTGCACGGCGGCGGTTAGCTCGTCGGCGGGCAGGTAGGAGGTAAATTCTTTCTCGTGCAGCGAAACTGTCTGAACCACGGATTTATCGGATTAGGCGGATTGGTCGGATTTCGAGGACGATTCGGGCTGAGCGGACGCCAGGCGGGCATAGGCGGCGTTGGCGCCGGCAAGGGGGGGTAGGGATTGGGAGAAGCACAAAGGCCGCCCGCTAGGGCAGCAGGCGGCCTTTCAGAACTCTGCAAAACTAATCTAATCGGATTGTATCGAACAATGAATTAATTTCTGAAACCGATTCCCAAAGCCAACTCGTCCTCAAAATCCGATTAATCCTTCTAATCCGATAAATCCGTGGTTCAGACAGCGGACAAGAACCTTTGGCTCGCGGGAGGGGGGTAGGGAATTCTCAGCGCACCTCGCGCAAGAGCGTAAAAATAACCCGCGCGGCCGGCGGGGCCGGCGTTTCAGCGTAGCGCGCGCGAGGCCGGGTGGGCAGCTCCTGCTGCACCTTGCCGGTGGCGGGGGCCTCCACCACGCGGCCGGGCACGGCAATATGGGGCGCAATCACCAGGCTCACGATGCTCATCAGCTTGATGAGAATGTTCATGCTCGGGCCCGACGTATCCTTGAACGGGTCGCCCACGGTGTCGCCGGTCACGGACGCTTTGTGGGCGTCGGAGCCCTTGTACTCCATCTTGCCATTGACGAGCACACCTTTTTCAAACGATTTCTTGGCGTTGTCCCAGGCGCCGCCGGCGTTGCTTTGGAAGATAGCCATCAGCACGCCGCTCACCGTGACGCCGGCCAGCAGGCCGCCGAGCACCTTGGGGCCAAACAAAAAGCCAAAAAAGATAGGCGTGAGCAGGGCAATGGCGCCGGGCAGCAGCATCTCGCGGATGGCCGCGTTGGTCGAAATAGCGACGCACTTCTCGTACTCCGGGCGGGCAGTGCCTTCCATGATGCCCGGAATCTCGCGGAACTGCCGGCGCACTTCCTGCACCATCGCCATCGCGGCGCGGCCCACAGCGGCGATAGCCAGGCCCGAGAAGATGAACGGAATCATGGCGCCCACGAACAAGCCGGCCAGCACGTCGGCGTTGCTGATGTCGATGGTGTCGATGTTAGCCGTGCCCATGAAGGCCGCGAACAAGGCCAGCGAGGTAAGCGCGGCCGAGGCGATGGCGAAGCCCTTGCCGGTGGCGGCGGTGGTGTTGCCCACGGCGTCGAGAATGTCGGTGCGCTCGCGCACTTCCTTGGGCAGTTCGCTCATCTCGGCGATGCCGCCGGCGTTGTCGGCAATGGGGCCGAAGGCATCAATGGCCAGCTGCATGGCGGTGGTGGCCATCATGCCGGCGGCGGCAATGGCCACGCCGTAGAGGCCCGCCGCCTTGAAGCTCAGCACAATGCCGGCCGCCAACACCAGAATCGGCAGCACCGTCGATTCCATCCCCACGGCGATGCCGCCGATGACGGTGGTGGCGTGGCCCGTGCTGCTCTGCTGCACAATGCTGTTCACCGGGCGCTTGCCCATCGCGGTGTAATACTCCGTGATGATGCTGATGAGCGTGCCCACGACGAGGCCGACGACCACGGCGTAGAACACGTGCAGCGCATCAAACGACACGCCGCGAATGGTGAAGTTGCCGGCCGGCAAAATCCACATAATCAGGAAATAAGACGCGATGCCTGACACGATGACGGCAATGTAGTTGCCCAGATTCAGGGCCGCCTGCACGTTGCCGCCCTCTTTCACCCGCACGCACAGAATACCGATGAGCGAGGCCATAATGCCCATGCCGGCAATGGCCAGGGGTAGGAAAATCGGCGACAAGCCGCCGAAGTTATCGTTGAGCTGCGTGAGACTGGTGCCGGCCAGATTCACCTCGCGGCCCAGCACCATCGTGGCCAGAATCGTGGCCACGTAGGAGCCGAACAGGTCGGCGCCCATGCCGGCTACGTCACCCACGTTGTCGCCCACGTTGTCGGCGATGGTGGCCGGGTTGCGCGGGTCATCCTCCGGGATACCGGCCTCGACTTTGCCCACGAGGTCGGCACCCACATCGGCGGCCTTAGTGTAGATACCGCCGCCCACGCGGGCAAACAGGGCGATGCTTTCGGCGCCGAGCGAGAAGCCAGTGAGCACCTCCAGAGCGCGTTCCATCTCGATGCCGTTGGCGCCGCCCTTACCTTCAACAAACAGCTTATAGAATACAATAAACAAGGAGCCCAAACCCAGCACGGCCAGGCCCGCTACGCCCATGCCCATCACCGAGCCGCCCGAAAACGACACGTTCAGTGCCCGGCTCAGGCTGGTTTTGGCGGCTTGGGCGGTGCGCACGTTGGCCTTGGTGGCAATCCGCATCCCGATGTAGCCGGCCAGAGCCGAGAACACTGCCCCAATCAGAAAGGCGATGACGATGATAGGACTGGAGTTGGCACTCGTGCTGCCCAGGTAAAACAAAAAGGCGCCGGCAATCAAGCCAAACAGCGCCAGCACTTTATACTCGGCCCGCAGAAAGGCAATGGCTCCGTCGGCGATGTAGCCGGCGATGGTGCGCATCTTCTCGTCGCCCGCGTCCTGCCGGCTCACCCAGCCGGCGCGCAGCCAGGTGTAAATCAGCGCAAAAATGCCCAGGGCGGGCACAGCGTAAAGAAAATTCGGCATAGAAGGGCGAAAAGGAATTTGGTTAAAAGAAGAAAAAATGGTTTTGCCCCGGCAAAATAGCCGATTGGGCGCGGAATCCCGCACGCCGGTCAGATTCCGCGCAGAAAACGCACCGCCAACCGCTCCGTGCCCAGGTAGAGCAGGTAGCTGCCGGCCGTGACCAGCGGCACCGCCAGCCAGTAATACCGCTCGTAGACCACCGGCGCCGGCACGAAATGGGCTAGTCCGGCCAGGCACAGCAGCAGCAGCGGATAATGATAGAGGTAGAGCGAAAAGCTGAAGATGCCCAGCTCGTGCAGAACCCGAATCAGCGGGTTGCGGCGCGGCACCCAGCCAGCCAGCAGCACCGACACGCTCAGCACCGCCAGCAGTGCGGCCAGGGGGTAGGAAACCGACCTGATTTGCAGCGCCGCGGTTTGGACCAGGGCCAATGCGGTGGCGCCCAGAATAACTACCGCCGCCAGTTTGCTGCGCCCGTGCAGCCGGCGAAAAAACGCCAGCCAGGCGGGCTGCTTCACCACTAGGTCGTAGAGGCCGACGCCCAAGGCAAAGAAAGCATTGTAAGTCAGGGCGTAGGTTAGCAGCCGGCCCAGCTCCCAGCCCGCCAGCGCCGCAGTCACGCCCCCGGCGTACAAGCCCACGGAAACCAGGAAGTAAAGCCGCACGGAGCGAAATGCCAGCGGCACTGACAGGTAGAAGAGCGCCTCGGGCAGCAGTGACCAGTACACGGGGTTGTAGCTAAAAAACCCGCGCTGAAGGGGTAGGAAAGCCAGCACCCGGCTCCACTCCGGCGGACTGAACGGCCGCAAATCAGCCCAGGCGGCCCGCAGCACCGGCGCCAGCTCCCGCCCCGAAGCCGCTCCCATCAGCGCCGGGTGCTGGTGCATCAGGTAAGCCAGCACCCCGAAGCTGAGCAGCAGCGAAACCAGGTAGGGCGGGTAAATGCGCGCCACGCGGTTGAGGTAGAACTGCCCCGCCGGCCGGGGCCGGCGCAGCTGGGCGTGCCGAATGAAAAAGCCCGACAGCACGAAAAAGAACATCACCATCTCCTGCCCGGCCGAGCTGAGCACATCAGCGCCGAAGGCCATGTACTCCCCTACCCCCCACCCAGCCCACGGATGCGCCGCCAAGTAGGCCCTACCCCCCGCCCAGAGAATGCCCTTGGCATGAAAGACGACGACGTAGAAGGCACAAAAGCCCCGCAGGGCGTGCAGAATATCCAGTTCCTGATAGCTGAGGAGCTTGAAATCGACAGGGTCGGCGCGGCGGGCTTCTAAGATTGAGCTGATGACGGGGGGGCGGGAGGGTGGTCCCGTGGTGGCCCGTTTAACGGCAGAATTGCACCAGAGATTATAATTTTTCCAGCAAAACCCGGTAGAGCGCCAGCATACTCTCGATGTCGCGCTTGTCTACCAGCTCGTTAGGTGAGTGCACATTATCTTCCGGCGCACCCACAAAACACCAGTCCCAGGGCTGGGCCGCGCGCTGCAGCTCCTTGGCGTCGGAGCCGCCGCCGCCCTCTACTTCCAGCTGAAACGGGATGCCAGACTGCTCGGCGATGCGGCGGATGCGCTCGACGTAGGCGCGGCGCGGAATGAGCGAGTCGCGCAGGGAGATGGCGCAGCCCCGGCCGGGCCGCACGCCTTCGCTCACCCAGGTAATATCCGAAATCAGCGCCTGGCGCACGCCGTAGTTTTCATATATATACTGAGCCAGGTAAGCTACCGAGCCGCCGCCGTGCTCTTCCCAGCACGAAAACGCCACAATACCATTTTCCAGCGTCTCGCACAGGCGCAGGGCATTCCACACCCCGAGGCGATTGTCGAGGTAGCAGCTTTGCACGGTAGTTGCGGTGGCGCGGAAGTCGCAGCGGAACGTCAGCTCCGTGCCGCGCTCAATTTCGCGGCTGAACTCATAGCCCAGGGCGCCGGTTTCGGCATCTACCGTCAACTCACAGTCAATTTCGCCTTGTCCGTCCCGTCCCACCAGCCGATAGCCGGCCTCCGCCCGCGGCCCGCCAATCGGCACCAGCTCGCGCCCGTAGCGCACCATGAAGCCGATGCTGTCGAGGTGGGCAAATACGGCCGTGCGCGGCTCGCCGAACACCAGCAGAATACAATCCTGAAACCGGGCATCGTCGGCCAGCACCTGGGGCTGCACGCGCCAGCCGGCCTGCTCGCGGCGCACGTAGTCGAGGAGGAAGGCGGCCAGGGCAGCCTCGTTGCCGGAGGGCGCCGGAAACTGGCAGAGCGTGCGCAGCAGTTGCATGAAAGTCGGAAAGGGGGGCCGCCAAAGCTAGGGCAAAGTCCGTACTTTTGCCGCTCTATCTCTATTATGCGTCGATTTATAAGCTCTGGTTTGCTGCTATTCGTACCCCGCCCTACCCCCTCCCCGCTGGGCGTTGTGCTGCTGGTCAGTTTGCTGCTGGCGCTCGCGCCCCGGCCCGGCCGCGCGCAGGTGCTGGACACCACGCGCCAGGTGCCGCCCATGCGCACGGTCGAGATTGACAATGTGGACGTGCTGCCCGGCGCCGTCGATACCAAAGGCTGGCTGCTGCTCGACCAGGACATCCAGACCGAGCTGGAGGGTGCCGTGCATAACCTCTACAACTTCAAGTACGACAAGGCCGAGAAGCAGTTCCGCTCCCTGCGCCGCCGCTACCCGCAGCACCCGATGCCGTATTTCCTGATGGGCCTGAGCACGTGGTGGAAGATTCAGCCCACCAGCTTCGGCACCAAGCAGTACGACAACATCTTCTACGCCTACATGGACACGGCCATCACCAAGGCCGAAATCCTGCACAAGGCCGATGACAAGAACTACGAGGCCAGCTTCTTCCTGGCCGCGGCCTACGGCTTCACGGCCCGCCTGCATTCGGAGCGCCGCGACTGGCGCAAGGCTACGGTGAGCAGCAAACGCTCGCTGGAGTATTTGCAAAAAAGTCAGGAAGCCAACGGGCTGAGTCCGGAGTTTTTGTTTGGGCAGGCCTTGTTCAACTACTACGCCGTCTGGATTCCTGATAATTATCCGCTGCTCAAGCCCGTGCTCCTGTTTTTTCCCAAGGGCAATAAGGCATTGGGCCTGAACCAACTACGCACGGTGGCCGCCAGGGGCTTCTACACCAGCGTCGAGGCCAAGATATTCCTCACCCGCATTCTCAACAACGAGGAAGGCAATTCAGCTGAAGCCATGCCCGTGGCCCGGCAGCTGGCCCAGGAATACCCCGACAACGCTTATTTCCAGCGCTTCTACGCCCTGCTTACCTTCCGCGAGGGCGAGTTTGTGGACTGCGAGCGCACGAGCCGCAAGATTATCGACAATCTCAACCTGGGAATGCCGGGCTACGAGGGCATCAGCGGGCGCTACGCCACGTACTTCCTGGGCTACTTCATGGAAAACAAGTACCGCGACTTGGCCAAGGCCAAGGACTACTACCAGCGGTGCATTGTCTTTTCCGAAAGCACCGGCGACACCAAAGGCGGCTTCTATTTGTTTGCCCACACCAACCTGGCCCGCATCGCCGTGCGCGAAAAGGACATGGCCGCTGCCCGCCGCTACTACGACGTGGTGGCCGACAAAGCCGAGCGCAAATCCGAGCAGGCCCGCGAGGCCAAGGCATTTCTGAAGAAAAAGTCCTAAGCTAGCTGCGTTGCCAGGTTAGCTATTTCCCTACCCCCTCCAAAGCCGTGGAGCTGAAAGACCTGTTTCTGACGCCGTTCTACCTGGTCCTGCTCTACCTGCTGGCGTATGCCGTGCGGCCCAGGGTAACCAACAAGTACACCCGGCCCTACTTCATTCCGGCCCTGACGCTCAAGTTTGTGGGCGCCATCGGGCTGGGCCTGATTTACCAGTTCTACTACGGCGGCGGCGACACGTTCAACTTTTTCTCCGGCGCCAAGGGCATTCATCTGGCCTTCGACAAGTCGTTTCAGGCTGGCCTCAAGCTGCTGCTCACCAGCGGCAAAGTCTATGACCCCGTGACGGCGCCTTACACGGCGGGCATCCTCTGGTATCAGACCGGCGGGGCCGAGTACCTGCTGATTCGCATTGCCGCGACGCTGGGCTTTCTGTGCTTCAACACTTACACCGTCGTGGGGCTGCTCTTCGCCTGCCTCAGCTTTTCGGGCGTGTGGATGATGTACATCACATTCGTCAAGTACCGCCCGCAGCTCTACCAGCAGCTGGCCTGGGCGGTGTTCTACCTGCCGTCGGTGTTCTTCTGGGGCTCTGGGCTGCTCAAGGACTCGCTGTGCCTGGGTGCGCTGGGCTGGGTGTTCTATGCCTTCTACAAGGGGGCCATCCAGAAGCGCAGCATTGTGCAGTGCGTCATCATCGGGCTGCTGGCGGCTTACCTGCTGGCGGGGCTCAAAATCTACATTTTGCTCTGCTTTGTGCCCGCAGCCCTGCTCTGGGTATTTAATGAAAATAATGCCCGCATCAAAAACCCCACGGCGCGGCTGCTGGCCAAGCCCGTGTTTTTTGGGCTGGGGCTGGCCGTGGCTTTTGTCGCCGTCACCAACCTCACCAAGGGCAACGACCAGTACGACCTCAACAAAATCGGGGAGCGCAGCAAGATTAACTCCGACTACCTCTACCGGGTGAGCGTAAGCCAGAACGGCTCGGCTTACAACCTGGGCGCGCAGGACGGCACCGTCGGCGGCATGGTCAAGCTGGCGCCCAAGGCCATCGGCACGTCCTTGTTCCGGCCCTTTTTGTGGGAAGCCCGCAACCCGGTCATGCTGCTCTCGGCCCTGGAAGCCGCCTTTTTCCTGGTTTTCACGCTGCGCATCTTCTTCCGCACGGGCGTCATCGCCACCATCCGGCTGGTGGCCCAGACGCCGCTGCTCACGCTGTGCTTCGTGTTCGCGCTGGCCTTTTCGGCGTCGGTGGCCATTTCCAGCTCCAACTTCGGCACCCTGGTGCGCTACAAGATTCCGATGATGCCCTTCTACCTGGCGGGCCTGTACATCCTCGAAAGCCTGGCCCGCACCCCGGCCCGGCCGCGGCCAGCCGCCGCGACTGCTGCCGCTCGCCCCAGCCGCCCGCAGCTGGTGCCGGCCGGCTGATTGGCCGGCTGAGGTGGGGGCGCCTACCGGGTGGCGGCCGGCCAGTGCCAGCCCCGGCCCAGTGCCCGCAGCACGCCCCGCTGCCAGCGCGGCCGGGCCTCCCAGCGGTCTTTCTGCTGCGAGGCCGCCACCACCGGCAGCGCGGCAAACTCCGTCAGCACCTGGCCAAGGGGCTGACCGGCAACGCGAGTAAAGAACGCCGCCAGCACCGGCCGAATATCTTTCATGTGCCAGTAGTGCAGCACGTAGGGCGCCACCTCCAGCACTGGCCCGGCCCCGGCCAGGCAGTAGCTGAACGCGAACTGCTCCACCACGTGCGACGGATTCACGCGGTAGAGCGTGTCGGTCAGGTGCAGCACCTGCGTCAGCAGGGCGGCGTGGCCGGCACTCAGGCCAATGGCGCCGGCATTGTACATGGCCGTGGCCGGCGACACGGCCGCCCATTCCGGCGCCGGATGCGCCATCAGGTAAGCATACACTGCCTGGTGCAGCGGCACTCTGGATTGGGAAAGCACGCCCTCGCGCACGTGCATCACGCTCTGCCCCCGCGCCAGCGCCGCGAAGAGAGGCGCCTCATCCCGCAAAAAGTACGTGTCGGAATCGAGATAGAGCACGTTGCCGCCGTAGTTGGTCAGCGCGTGTTGCAGCAGCTCGATTTTAACCCGGTGCACGAAGTCGATATCGCCCCGCCAGGCCCGCCACTCGGCGGCCCGGATTTCCTCGTAGATAACGCCGGGCGCCTCGCCCAGCACCCGCTGAAAATAAATGGATTGATCGGTATAAATCAGCACCGTAGCCCGCTGCTCAGCGGGCTGACTCTGCTTGCGCAGCAGATACGACAGCACGCTGCCCAACACCTCATTCTTGAAGGTATGGTCGCCGTGCGCCATGTAAAGCAGGTAGTTAGGCTGACTCATGGGGCGTTGGTATGCTAATGCTTAAAAACTAGGCTGAAATTCCCTACCCCCCTCCCCTCCCGCAAGGCCCCGGACGGCGCCGCCCGCGTCAGCTGAACAAGGCCAGAAAATTCGCCGCGTTGGCCTTCACCGAATAGTGCTGCTCGATGGTGGCGCGGGCGGCCTGGCCCAGGCGCTGCCGCAGGTCCGGGCCGGTTTGGGGGGCCAGCAGCTCGCGCAGGCGGGCATCCCAATCGGCGGCACTCGCGCAGACGTAGCCGTTCTCGCCGTCCCGCACGACTTCGGTGTTCATGCCGACCGGCGAGACCAGCGCCGGAATGCCCAGCGCCATGTACTGCAAGGCCTTAAAGGCGCACTTGCCCTGGGCCCAGGGGTCATCCTCCAGCGGCATGAGCCCGACGTGGAAGCTGAGCAAATCGGCGATTTCGGTGGCCTTGCGCCAGGGCACGAAGCGCGCCGAGCGCAGCGGCAGCTCGGGGTCCTGGTTGGAGATAACCCGAAACTCAAATTCCAGTCCTTCGGCCTCCAGCCGGGCCAGCACCGGCACCACCGGCGCCAGGTATTTGAGGGTGGAGTGGGTGCCGGTCCAGCCGATAACGAGCGGGCCGGGCGCGGCCTGCTCGCGCACCTGGTTGTGCAGGAACTCGGTGTCGATGGTGGTAGGATTCACCACCACGCTCGGGTTGAACTGCCGGGCGTAGGCGGCCAGGTAGGCATTGCCGCAGGAGTTGCGGTAGGCCCAGCGGCAAATGCCGGCCACTTTGCCGTGCCACTTCAGCCCGGCGGCCAGGCTGTTCACGGCCGAGGTATTGGCAATCCAGATGGCGTCGTCGAAGTCATAGATAACCTTCTTTTTCAGCACCTTGGCCAGCAGCCACTCGAACACGGGCGGCCCCAGCGGCGCAGCTTCGCGGTGAATGAACACGAAATCATACGGCCCGGCGCCTAGCACCTGCCTCAGCCGCCGGCCCAGCCCGCGAGCTATGCCCCAGGCCTTGGCCACAGCCTGACCGGGTTGGTACAGGATGCGCCAGGTGGCCTCGTCCAGAAACGGCGCCAGCTCATAGGTGTGTCCGTGCGCCCGCAGCCGGTCGAGGTACTGCTCGAAGCGGAAGCGCTGGGATGGCGCCTGACCGGGGGGGTAGGGAATCAGAAACAGGATGCGCACGGTGGGCTGCTTGCGGGGAGTAGAGCTGATTAAAGCTGCTGAAAAATGCCGTCGGCCACGCTCACGAACTGGTCGAGGCCGCGGTAGGCGATGCCGGCGGCGCGGCAGCGGGCGCGTAGCGCGGCCTTGTCTTCGGCCAGAAAGGCGGCTACCTGCGGCGCCACGCGCCGGGCCTCGGCCGGCGTAAAGGCCTCTACCACTACGCCCACGTGGTCGCGCACGGCCACCAAATCATCCTCCGACACGCCCCGGCATACTAAGTAAGGCAGGCCGCAGCACAGATACTCGCCCACCTTGATGGGCGAGCGAAAGCGCTGCGAGGGCAGCGGCGGCACGGCCACAATGCCCAAGTCAGCCGCCGAAATGTAGGCCGGTACCTCCTCGTAGGCGCTGCGGGTGATGGTGACGCGCTCAGCGGGCAGGCCAGCCGTCGCCATGAGCGTAGCGATGCGGGCGGGCGGGTCGGGCGTGGCGACGAGGAAGTGCAAATCCGGCAGCTCGTCGAGCAGGGCCCGGAACAGCTCGCCGATTTCCCGGTCGTAGTACAGGTCGCCAAACTTGCCCAGGTAGAGCACCACGGGTTGGTCGGTGGGCAGGCTGTGGCGGGCGCGAATGGCGGCCCTACCCCCCTCCGTGAACTCAAACCGGCTCTCATCGACGCCGGTAGGCAGGCGGTAGGCGCGGGCCGGCGACTGCCAGGCATCGAGCCGGTCTATCATGTGCGAGGTGCCGGTGGAAAGCAAGTCGGCGTGGCGGCCCACCAGCCCCTCCACGTAGTGCAGGCCGCGGTAGGCCAGGCTCCGCTCGCTCCAGATGCCGCAGTCGAGCATAAACTCGCTGTGCGGCTCATATTGATAGCCGAAATACTTCAGGCCCAGCGCTTTGGCAATGATAAAGGCGAAGGAGCCCGCCACGGTGCACATGGCCAGAATGCTGCGTGAGCCACTCAGGCGCAGCTTGGCGCAAAGCAGCATCCCCAACGTGAGGTCGTAGGATTTCTTGAGCAGCTTGAAGCTCCCGGAGTGCCAGGTCAGTGGGTGCCAGTGGATGTTGGCCGCCGCCCAGGTCTGCTGGCGCTCCGCGCGTTGCGCGGCCGTGAGCGGGTACTGCTCCTGCTCGTAGGTAATCAGCTCGAAGCGTAAATCGGGCTGGCGGGCGGTCATCTGCACCAGCAAGGGCAGCAGATTGCCCTTGAAGAGTGGGTCGTCGGCACTATTATAGACGTAGACGATAACCGAACGGATACTTTTTTCTGGACTATTCATAACGCTGATAAAACCTATAAAACGGCCGCCGAGTCTTGCAGCAGCGCCTCCCAGCGCGCCATCGCCGGTTCGGGGCCAAAGTCGGCGGCGCGGCGCCGGGCCTGCGCCACGTAGTGCGCCCGGCGCTCCGGGTTGCCAAGCAGCTCGCCCAGGCCGGCCACCCAGGCTTCAAGGCCGGCTTCAAAGTCGGGGGCGCCGGGCCGCAGCACCGGCAGCAGCAGCCCGAACTCGGCCCACTCGGCCTCGGCGGCGTACTGCGTGGCGGGCGTAGCGGGCGCCAGAATCTCGCGCGGGCCGGTGGGACAGTCGGCGCTGGCCACGGGCAGGCCGCAGGTCAGGGCCTCGCACAAACCCATCGGGAAGCCCTCAGTCAGCGAGGGCAGCACGCTCACCGCCGCCCGACGCAAATACTGAAACGGGTTGCTCCGAAAGCCCAGCAGCACCACGTCGCAGTCGGCCAGGGCGGGTTGGCCGGCCGGGGGGGGGGTAGGGACTCTAGATTCTGCCGGCGCGGTGCCATCCCAGACCTTCAGGCCCAGCGCCTGCGCCTCGGCTACCAGCGCGGCGCGCTGCGTGCCGTTGCCGAGCAGCAGCAGCCGCAGATTGGGCTGGCCGCCGGCGCGCAGACGGGCGAGCACGGGCAAGAGCACGAGCGGGTTTTTCTCGGCGTCGAGCCGGCCCACGGCCAGCAGCACCGGCCCGGCCCGGAACAAGGCTTCCTCGGACGGATCGGGCAGCGGCTCGGCGGCTTGCGCCAGCACCTTGTCGGGCTCCAGGAAGTTGTTGATGGTGGTCACCTGCCGGGGGGGTAGGCCCAGGTAGTCTATCATTTCCTGGCCTAAATCGCGGCTCACTGTCACCACACGGTCGGCCCAGCGGTAAAGCGTGGGCATGAGCCAGCGCCGCCGCAGCCAGCCCACGGCGCCCCGGTAGCCGGGGTCGTGGCGCTTGGAGTTGTGGATGCAGAGCATGATTTTGCCTGTCCCCCGGCTGAGCAGATTTACGTAATCGGCGCCTTCCAAATGACTGATGCACACGTCGATGCGTAAGTCGTGCTTGAGCTGCCGCACCTGCGCCACCCGGCGCCGCAGGGCTTGCAGCTTGCTCAGCGGCGAGGCGCCCGCGGCGGGCGCCTCCAGGATAATCAGCTCGTGCTGGGTGGGGAAGGCCACGGCGCGGGTGCGGGTCTGGAACACGCACTCGCGCACGTGGTGGCCGGCGCGGGTCAGCTCGCGGGCCTGGTCGTGGAACACCCGCTCGGCCCCGCCGAAGCTGAGCTGGGGGATGAGCAGAAGGATATTTTTGGGCGAATTGGTCTTCAAAATCAAATTTAAAAATGCCGCAGCACCCTATTTTTCAGCCAGAACTTGAGCTGGAGCGGCGCCGACAGCGGGTAGGCGCGGCCCAGCGCGTGGCGCCCGAACTGGGCGTAGCTATCGACCTGGCGGTCGGCGTTGTGGTAGCAGATCCAGAACCAGCGCTGGGCCAGCACCTGGCGCAGGGCGGCCGGCTCGGCGTAGCTCAGCCGCTCGTTCTGGGCGGCCAGGCTCAGCAGCCAGGCGTGAGCCTCGGCCAGAGTAATATCGCCCAGCACGAAGGGGTAGTGGGCGATGGTGTTGTGCACGTGCAGCTCGCGCGCCGACACCACGAAGCCGGCCCGCGCCAGCACCTGCGCCCGGATAAGGCTGGCCTTGGCCGTCCGGCGGGCGTGCACGTCGGCTTTGTGGGCGTCGGGAAAGGTGCGGTAGCGCAGCAGAATCTCGGGCTGATTCTCGATGACGGCCACCTGCGCTACCCGCGCAATCCACTCGTAGTCTTCGCCGAAGGTGTCCTGAATCTGCTCATCATAAGGCAGCTCGTGCTCTCTGAGCAGCCGGCGCCGGAAAAACACCGTCGGGTTGCCCACCGGCATGTTGAAAAGCAGCGCGCTGCGCACCTCGGCTGGGCTCACCGGGTACTGATAGACAAGGTCAGTAGCGCCGAAGGTTTGGAGAAAGCCGCTGGTCAAATCCACGTCGGGGCGATGTTCCAGAAAGTTTACCTGGGTTTGCAGGCGGTGAGGCAGGGCCACGTCGTCGGCGTCCATCTTGGCGATGTAGCGGCCCCGGGCCAGGGCGTGGCCGCGGTTGTCGGAGTGGGCCCGGCTGCGGTTGCGCTCGTTGACAAGCACAGTCAGGCGGGCGTCGCAGGCGGCGTAGCGACGGGCGATGGCCGCGCTCTCATCCGTCGAGCAGTTATCGATAACCAGCAGCTCAAAGTCCCGGAAGGTCTGGCTCAAAATGCTTTCGATGGCCTCGCCCAGATAAGGGCCGCCGTTGAAGACGGGCAGAATCACCGAAACCAGCGGCGCGGCGGGCGATGACGACGGGTGGGTCATGGCGCGGGGGGTAGGGCGATGGGGGCCGGGTGAGCTTGCAGGCGGACCTGCAGGGCCTTGGCATGGGCAAAGATGCGAAACGCTTCCCGGCGGCGGCTCCAGCCGGCCCGCAGCCGGTAGAGCAGGCGCATGGTCTCGAAGGCAGCCGGGTGGGCCGGGTCGTGCAGGTGGCGGCGGTACTCCACCAGGCGGCCGGGCGGGTTCATCAGCTGCCTCAGGGCCCAGGCCAGCCAGCGGTAGTAGCGGCGCCGGAAGCCCGCCGCGTCGAGCGTGGGCTCGCGCTGCAAAAAGTAGGACACCGTGCTGTGCAGGCTGGAGAGGGCCGTGCCCTGCCCAATGCGCAGCAGGTACTCCCAGGTCAGGCGCTCCCGGAACATGAAGTGGCGCAGGCGCAGCCGCGGGTCGTACCAGAGGGCGTAGCCGGCCAGACGCATGGCGTCGCCCAGCTCCACATCCTCGCCGCTGACGATGATTTTGCCGCGCTTGGTGGAGGTAGTGAAGGCGAAATCATGGGCCCGCAGGTGGCGCCAGGCCGCGCGCCGCACCACCGAACCCGCCCCGTAGAGGTAGGCGCCGGGCTCGCGCAACGGGCCCGGCTGCGGGGCCTGCGGCCCCACCGCAAACACAGCCCGGAACTGCTCGAACCAAGCGGGCGGCGCCACCTCAAACTCGGCTTCGGCGCAGGCGCCGAGAATGCCGATTTCGGGGTGGGCATCCATCACGGCCTCCACCTGGCCCAGGTAGTCGGGGTAGAGCCAGTTGTCATCATCCACGATGCAGACGTACTCGTGGCCGGCCTCATCGAAGCCGCGGGTCAGGGCGTTCTCCTTGCCGGAGCGCGGCTCATTGAGCACACGCAGCGGGGCCGGGGCGCCAAGTTCGGTCCAAAGCGGCGAGGCCGCGGCCAGCGTGTCGTCGGTGCTGGCGTTGCTGACCAGCAGCACCTCCCAGGCCAGGCCGGCTGGCGCCTGCTGCTCGGCCACGTGGCGCAGCGTCTCGGGCAGGCGCGCCGCGCCGTTGTAGGTGCAGATAAGGATGGTGACACCGGGACGGGCAGGGCTCTCCAACATAGTGATAGTAGGCGCTTGGGCTGCTAGTGACCGCTGAGAGGGGGGTAGGGGCCGGCGGCTTCAACGCAAGTCAGTGGTTAAAGATGCTGGATGGCGCGGGCCCCGAACTTGAGCCACTGCGCGGCGGTGAGGGAGAAATGCGCGGCTAGCGCGCTGCTCCTAAACTGCCGGATGCTGCCCAGCCCCGGCTGGGCATGAGTGTAGCACACCTCAAACCAGCGCTCACCCAGGCCCCGCCGCAGGGCTGCCGTCTCAAACCAGGGCTGCTCGGTGTTGTGGTGCAGCAGCTTGCGCAGCCAGGCGTCCACTTCGGCCAGCGTGATGTCGCCCAAGGGGCGGTCGAGCAGGGAAATGGCGTTGTGCACCTGCAGCTCGCGGGCGGTGTGGGGCAGGTTCCAGGCGCTGAGCAGTTGGGCCCGCACCTGGTCGGCCACGGCGGCCCGCTCGGTCAGAATCTGGGTTTTACTCACGCTGGGCGGCACCCGGTAGCGGACCAGGGCGGCTGGCAGCGTGGCCACGTGCAGCTGGCGCAGGTAGCGGGCAAAAAAGTCGTAGTCCTCGGTTTGGCGCAAGGTCGCGTCGTAGCGCAGGCCCTGCTGCTCAAACAAGCCGGTGCGCAGCATCACCGTGGGGTTGCCGGTGGGCAGCGTGAACAGGGTCATCACCCGCGCCGCGGCGGGCGTAGTGGGGTAGCGGGCCAGGTAACGGCTGCTCTCGAAGTTTTGCAGCCAGGTGCCCACCACGTTCACGGCCGGGTTCTGGTCCAGAAATGCCACCTGCCGGGCCAGCCGCTCGGGGTGGCAGAGGTCGTCGCCGTCCATTTTGGCCACGAACTCGCCCCGCACGTGAGCCAGGGCCGCGTTATCGGTGCCGGCCCGGCCCAGGTTGCGCGGGTTCTGAATAAAGCGCAGCCGCGGGTCGCGGATGGCTTGCACTTTCGCGGCCGTCTCATCAGTCGAGCAGTCGTCGAGGACCAGCAGCTCAAAATTCGCATACGTCTGGCCCAGCAGGCTCCCGATGGTTTCGGTGATGTGAGCGGCCACATTGTATACGGGCAGCACCACACTCACCCTGGGCGGCGGAGACGGCGGCGGGGCGGCGGACAACGAGGCGGACACGAGCAGGCTTGGAAGCAAAATAGCGGGCGCCGGAAAAAAGTCCGGGACGGTTGGAAGTACAAAATTGGCGATAAATGCGGGAGCCGGCGCGCCGCCCGCCGCCGGGGGCAGCTGCACATTCAGGGCCAGTTGCGGCGCGGGCGGCCCCTACCCCCCCGCAAAAAACAGAGCGTTATTTATTCGCCGTGCCCAGGACAGGGCCACGCGCTGCTCATTGAACCACCCGATCAGGTCATAATAGGGCAGCGAGCGGCCGAACTGCACCAGCCCGTCGGTAGAATACTGCGGCACGACCACCGCCGAGCCAATGCCTGCCTGGGGCCGGGGCAGCAGCGTGAGCCGCGGATAAGGCAGGGCCTCGAAGCGCTGCACCAGTTCGGGCGTGGCGTAGTCCTTGCCGCCGTCGAACTTGAGAAACAGGTTGTCCCAGTTGACGCGCCCGGCCCGGCGGGTCCATTTTTCCCGCGCTTCGGCTTCGGAATGGTAGTGCAGAAACTGAATCTCCACTTCCTGGCCCTCCTCCCCCAGCGTGGCCAGTGGAAAGGGTTCCGGCCGGCGCGCCCGCAGCTCGTTGACGAAGGAGTAGCGCGATTCGGTCACAAACCGCAGCGGCAGGGCCAGGTAGTGCTGGGGCCGCGCCAGCAGGCGCAGGTAGCAGGGCGCCATCAGCATCAGCCCGATGAAGGGCGTGTTGAAGGGCAGGTTGAAGTGCTTATACACCTCGGCGCCCCAGCAGTCGTTCGAGAACAGCGTGAAGCCGCGGTTGCGCAGCCGGCGCCGGTCCAGCAGCTGGCCCAGACGCCGCCGACGGGTGGCTAGGGCCGTCGCAATAGTTCTAGGTGACATAGCTTATGAGCATCAGATGGCTTGTTCGTTGAGGGCGGTGCTTCGGGCCGGCTGGCGCGAGCGCAGCCCGTTAACATAGCGCGCGGCCAACTCGAAGCCCTGGTCGCCGTGCAGCTGCCGGAGCAGATAGCCTTTGAACGACTGCCAGTAGTAAAGTACGCGCAGCGAGTCGGCGCTGCCTTCCTGGTTCAGCTCGCCGTGGCGCAGGGCCCGCCCCAGCACGGGCAGCATATAGCGCAGAATATATACCCCGCTGCGCAGCCACCCCAGGGCCGGCGCCCGGGCCGGCCGCGCCGCGCCCAGCTCCAGGTAGTAGGTCCAGGGCCGCAGCTCGACGTGGGCCACGGCGTTGACGCGGTAGGTGTTGCGCAGGTACTGCCACGTCAAGCGCTGGGCCGGAATCAGGTGCCGGAAGCGCAGCCCCTCATCGTACCAGATGCGGTAGCCCCCCAGGGTCAGGGCGTAGCACATTTCATTGTCTTCGCCGCTGGGCTTGTTGCCGCGCACCTCCGTCAGCAGCGAGGAAAAATCCTGCTCACTAACCTCCATCCAGGCCTGCTTGCGCAGCACCATGCCGGCGCCGTAGAGGTAGCGATTGGACTGGGTCACGTCCCCGGATTTGAGTGCCTGGGGCGCGGCGGCGTAGTCGATGGCAAACTCCGGAAACCAGGCCGGAGGCGCCACCTCACACACGGGCTCGCCTACCCCCCCCAAGGCGCCAATGGTGGGGTTGGCCTCCAGCACGGCCCAGGCCCGGTTGAGGTAGTCCGGGGCCAGCCAGTTGTCATCGTCCACGATGCACACGTACTCATAGCGGGCCTGGGCCAGCCCCAGGGCCAGCGCGTAGCTTTTGCCCGGCTGGGGCTCCGTCAGCACCTGGTAGGCCAGGTGCCAGTCCCTACCCCCCCCCGCCAGCCCGGCCAGCACCTGCCCGGCCACCAGGGCCGTGTCATCAGTCGAGGCGTTGTCGATGACGAGCACCTCCACGCCGTAGCCGCCGGTGGGCGCCTGCAGCCGGCCCAGCGCGGCCAGCGTGGCCGGCAGGCGCGCCGCGCTGTTGTAGCCGCAGATGAGCACGCTAATTCCCCTGCCCCCTACCCCCCCCGCGGGCACAGAAGCCTCGTGAGCTACAAGATTAGTACCGGTGGAGAAATTCATCAGGGGCGTGAGTTAGGGGGCGGGCACGGCGGCCGGCGCCGCGCGGGGCACCGGCGCGGCGCCGGCCGCGGGCCGCGGGGGATGCGTGCCGCGGTACTGGCGCAAGCGTTGTCCCAGGGCGTTGAGCGCGGCTACAAAGCTAGGGTACTCGGCCCGGAACCGCAGATGCATCCGCCAAAGCTCGATATTGAAAAAGGCTTCCACGGCGGCCTCGTTGCCTTCGCGCTGCTGGGCCCGGCGCGCATAGAGCCCTCCCCAGCGCAGCAGCCGGCGCAGCGCGGGCATCCCGCCACCCAGGCCGGGCGCCGACTTGAAGTATGCCAGCCAGTCGGGGTTGAGCTGGCCTTGGGTGTAGAGCTGCTTGTAGAGCGCCAGCTTGTAGTAGGACTGGGCGTGGCCGCGGTTGAGCTTGAGAAAATACGACCAGCGCAGGCGCGCGGGCTCCATATAGTGCTTCAGCACCAGGCGCGAGCTGTACACGAGCCGGTAGCCCAGCAGCGCCGTCACAATCGAAAACTCGGTGTCTTCGCCCGACGACAAACTCGCGCCAGTGCGCCCGGTCAGGTAAGAGCGGAAGCCCAGCTCGGCCAGGGCCCGGTACACGGCGTGGCGCGTGACCATGCCGGCCCCGGCGATATAGAGCCGCGCCGAACTCACGTCGCCATCGTGGGCGGCCTGCGGCCCGCAGGCATAGGCCTGCTCGAAGCCCGCAAACCAGGCCGGCAGGGGCGCGTCGGCGACCGCCACGTTGCGCCCGCCCAAGATGCCGATTGTCCCATCCTGCATCAGGACGCAGGCCTCGCGCAGGTAGTCCGGGGCCAGCCAATTGTCGTCGTCGCAAAACAGAATCAGCTCGTGGGCGATGCTGGCCAGGCCCCGCTCGCGGGCGTAGAGCAGCCCCGGCCGGGGCTCCGCCACCACCCGCAGCGGAGCGGGCGCCCCGTGGCGCTGCCATTCGCGCTCGGCCACGGCGGCCGTGCCGTCGCTGGAGTTATTATCAACCAGAATCACTTCCCAGGCAAAGCCGGCTCCTTGCTGGGCCGCTAGGTGTGCCAGCGTGACCGGCAGGCGCGCCGCGCTGTTGTAGCAGCAGATAATAATGGATAGTCCGGACTGTAAAGTAGAGGTTGCGTTCATAATGCCCCGAGGCGAGCGTAGCGATTGGTAGTTTTTAATAATTAGGATAAAGTAGCTAAACTGAAAACACAAGCTCCTGAGTTGCCTATCAAAGCCGGCAGGCCAGTCAGTTAGTCAGCCGGATGGCTGAAGCTGCTCAAAGGCCGCTGCGCACAATGAGTGTGCCAGGCCACGGGTAGTTGCTGCCAACACGCCACAAGTTAGTGTTCAGTTCCCGGCACTGCTGGCTGGCACCTAGTGCTCAACCTGACTCAACACTAGCTTAACGCCCAAATCGGAGGCCAATTTTTTCTAACAGAGGATAATCAAGAGCCAGTTCAGCTAGCCGGATTTCGAGCATCTCGCGCAAGCGGTGCCGGTTCCAGACAAAGTCGGCGTAGCGGGTGCGGTGCTGGCGCGGCACCAGGCTCAGGTAGCTATGATAGAGGTTGCGCAGGCGGTTCTGTCCAATCATTGACCAGGGCTTGTGCTGGGAAGTAAAATGCAGAATAACCGTGTCGCGCAGGAACGCGGCCTGTCCCTGCCGGGTCAGGTCGGCTGGCACATCTTGGTACATCAGGTTGAAGCGGCCGTCGAGCCGCGCCCAGTTATCTACCAGCACGGCATTCAGGGCATCCTGGTCGGGATTGATGAGCTTGTCGCTGTGAGTTTTCAGAAAAGCGATGGCGTGGCTGGTTACGTCCTGTTGGAGCCAGGCGGCTTTATCAATTAGCAGCACCCCTGAGTTAAAATAATTGCCTGGCTCTAGGATGCCCAACTCGGGCCGGCGCCCAATATGGTCGGACGCCGCCGCCAAGGGCCTACCCCCCAAGTCGGTGGCAAACAGCGGCGCCAGCGACTTGAGCACAACAATGTCGGTGTCAAGGTACAAAAACCGGGTGATGCCAGCCGGCAATAGTTGGGCAAACAGCAGCCGGTAGTAAATAGACTTGGTCCACCACAGCGTTTTAGGCAGCAGAAAGTCGGTCCCAAAGTTTTCGTCGATGGCGTAGAAGCTGATGTGGCTATCGTGCCGGGCCGCGTAGGCCTGCAAGTCAGCCTGTTGCGCGGGGCTGAGGGTAGGCGCGATGGCATGAAAGGCTACTCTACCCCGCTCGTTGTTGGCGAAGATGGAGGCAAGCAGTACGTACACCGGTGATAAGTAGTTCTTATCAAATGCAATAGCGATGTGAAAGGTCATGCTGGCCAAAATCATTTCTCGTGCCGGTGGCCGGCCCCGGCCGGCCGTCCCGAACGAGTCCGCCCTGCAAACTTAGCGTATTGCCTCAACAGCCAGAGCGTATCGCGGCTGAAAGGCTTTAACGCGAGGCAGCGAGCCAGGTAGGGGTAACCCAGGCGCGGGGGTAATTGGCGCTTCATGATTTCCAGCACGAAGCCCAGGCACCCCAGGTAGTCCCGCTCCCGGCCTGCTGGCCCACTGACCGCCACCGTTCCCAGCGGCAGCCGGTGGGCGTGCTTGCGGTAGAAGCGGTCCGCGTTAACGTACCAGGAGTCGTTAAAATTGCCTCGCGAAAAATGAGTGATATCCACTCTAAACGTAACGCAAACCCGGTAGCGGGCCAGCACGCTGGCGCAGAAGTCCACGTCGTAGAAGTGGAAATCAGGAAAGGTGTGGGCGTCGAACGGAAACTGCGCCCACACTTGCTTGCGCGTACACAGCCACAAGCCATCCACCGCCGCCACGTCAGCCAGGGGCTGGCCTTCGGGCTGCGAGAAGGTTGTTTTGCTGAACTGCCCGTCGCGGCTGGCGTCGTGCAGATTGATGCTCAGGTGCTCGGGGCCGCAGCCCCACCAACTGCTGGGCACCTTGGCCAGCCACTTGCCGCCGGCTGTGCCCAGCACCCCAATAGAGGTGTCGCGCAGTATCTCAGCCACGATGGCGCCCCAGCCCGGCGTACGGAACTCAATGTCCTCGTGCGCAAAGCACAGCACTTCGTACCGGCTGCGGGCCGCGCCCTCGTTGTAGGCCGCACAGATGCCGTACTGGTTGGCGCTATTGTCGACCACGACCAGTTCGTAGGGCACACCGATGGTAGCGGCAATGTTGTCCGTGACTTCTGCTCGGTAAGCGGGGCCGCGTGAACAGATAATAACTGAAATCATTCTCGGTACCCCAAATTACAACTATCTGGGCGCATCATAAACGAATATAGTCCCACTTGTGACAACCGAGTTGCTTACTTGATGAGACTTTGCGCAAGTTTCCTGGCTAGCCACCACGACTCGCGCTTAAAGCGGCTGCGACTGACAGACTCCCAAACTAGAAATAAACTATCAGCGTAACTGATGCGGCGGTCAATGTAGTCACTTGTGAATTGCCGCAGGGTGTTCAGGCTGAGCGTTGCCACCACTTCGGCGGGAGCAGGTAGCGTTCCAAAGGGTAGGTAGGCACGCCGCTTGCGGTAGTATTGTAACGCCGTCGCGTACCAGACATCGTTAAAGGAACCACGGGAAAAGTGCTTGATGAGCACATCGAACGTGACGCAGATGCGGCAAAGCCGAAACGCGCGCGTACAAAAGTCTACGTCGTAGAAGTGGAAGCCGGGGAAGGCCTGCTCATCAAACCGGACCTGCTCCCACACTGCGCGGCGGGCGCAAATCCACACCCCATCAACGCAAGCTACGTCAATCAGCCGCGCGTCTGACGGATTATTCCAGTCCAGGGTGGGCTCCTTTTCACCCTTGATGTCATGCATGACATTCATAAAAACGCTGTCCTTTCCACCCCCGGCCCAGCCCGCCGGCGCATCGACTTGCTGTGTCCCGCCCGCCACGCCCAGCACGCCAATAGTCTCATCCTGGAAAATGTCACTTATAATTTCCCCCCAATTCCGAGTTTGAAATTCAATGTCTTCGTGGGCAAAACACAACAGGTCATACTTACTTCGGCGGGCTCCCTCATTGTACGCCGCGCAGATACCATACCTATTTGTGCTGTTATCGATAGTTATTATTTCGTATGGCACGCCGATGGTTGCGGCAATATTCCCCGCTACTAATTGTCGAGTTTCAGCACTCCGAGAACAAATTATTACTGAAATCATGCAGGCATCATAGCTTTAACTAACACAAAAAATTAAAATATATAATTACTTATAGTCTTTCGTCTCTCTCCAAATGATTTTTCACTTCTCTTTTAACGAACATGTCCTTTATAATAAGCTTGGTGTCGTAGTATAGAAAGGAGAGAAAATATTTGTCAAGTCCTCTGTACAACAAAGACCTAAAGTATATTTGCCTAAGTAAAAACCTCTTCTTTGAAGTAGGTATCTCATAGTACTTTGGTTGTTCTAATAATTCATATATGTCACTAGGTGATTTAACATGTGTAAGCACATGGTTTGCAAACATGTTCCTAGTACGCTCCGATATATCTAAGGGAATCTCAAAGAGAATTGGAAAACACAAACTCAAGCTTATCCAAGACCAACTCTCCTCAGCGGAAGTGTTATGCAAAGAAGCATCATGAATCCTTCTAGCAAGGAAACCCACCTTTGTGTTTGAGCTTATTGCTGAAAGCAAATACACTAGATGAGGAGCTAAACAATAAGATAATTGATGAGTTAACCGTATATCAGCTTTTAGTGTATGAAGATTATATACTCCGACTGAAATGAAAAGTAGATTGCCAAAGTGGTCTACTTTATTAATTAGTTCCTCTATTCCGACAGTGTAGAAGCTCTCGTTTCTATTGCTGGTCATAGCAGACTTATAATTTAGGAATGAGCAATCTTTATTTAAATGTAGATCATTAAGAATTCCGTCTATCGCATCAGTACTTGGCGGGTCATCATCACCTAACAACCACATCCATTCAGTATCACAACTTTCGAAGCATTTAATTAGATTAGTAGAAACTCCAACATTGTATTGATTTCTAATAATTTCAACACTCGGGTTTTTAGCATGATGGTCCAGCGTTTCGCGGACAGGTGTTAGAGAGGCATTATCAATTACCTTGATTATAACATGTTCATTCAGCTGCGGCACAAGAATATCTATCGAATGTCTTAGCTTCTCATTTCTGTTGTATGTTGGAATAACAACAGTCAGAAGTGGGCGATTATAATTTACAGTTGGCATAATCAGTGAAAAGTCACGCTTCTAGAATTTGTGGAGGTCATTGGATAATAATTACTAAAAAAAATTTAAACTAATTTAATAATATTTTTAATATAGCCGGTTAGCACTTAATAGGTTCTGCCTACCCTGATTTTAATAAGCCGCTGGAGGAGTTTGTTGACGACAGGAATGTAGAGCACATAAGCCAGAGCGGAGACAAAGATAGCTCTCGTCAGAAATCGGTGGTCATGTTCTATCTGACATCTGCTTGCTAAGGCATCTTTACCACGTAACTAACCAAGCTTCACCCGGCCAATAATTTCCTATCCTACCCCCTCCGGCTCCTTATTGCCTCCGCGTACTTCGCCTCTACCAACGGCCCAATAACGTCGCTGGTATAGCTGGTGAGCACTTTTTGCCGGGCGGTTTCGCCCAGTTTCCGCCGTAGCGGTGGGTTGTTGAGCAGAGTGATGACGGCTTCGGCAATGGCGGCGGCATTGGTCGGCGGCACCAGCAGACCAGCCTGGGGCGAGGTCAGCATGTCCTTCATGCCGCCCTGCTCGCTCCCCACAATGGCCCGGCCCGCGCTCATGGCTTCCAGGCACACGTTCGGAAAATTCTCCCACAGGCTCGGATATACGCACACGTCGGTTTGGGCCAGCACTGCCGGAATTTCCTGGGGCCGGACCTCCCGAAAATCCAGCCGGTCGCGATACTCGCGTAGCTGCTGCTCGATGTAGGCACGCATGTCCAGGCCCGGAATATGGGACTGCTGACTGCGCCCGATGATGATGAAGCGCGCCGCCGGCACCGCCTGAAAAATCAGCCGTGCGGCCTCGACCAGCGCCACAATGCCCTTGCGCACTTCCAGCCGCCCGATATAGGCAAACGTCTGGCAGTCGGTGCCCAGCGGAACGGCCAGAAACTCCTGGTTGGGAATGAAGGGGTAGGGAACGTGGTGAATCTTGCTTTTGGCAATATCCCAGCGCCGGGCCACTAGCTGCCCCAGCGAGACGGAGGGCGTATGAATCTGGTCGGCCAGCCGGCACAGCTGATACTCCATATCCTGGCTTTTCCGCTTCCATTGCCAATGCGGCTGCCGCAGCTGCCCCCGCAATAATCCCCCAACCAGATACCGCAGCTTGACCAGCAGCGGCGTCACCTGGTAATAAGTCGTCAGGTCGTAGAGCAGGAAGCTGGGCGTGTGCAGCTTCACTACCAGGGGCAGGGCCGGGTAGGCCCGCTTGATATCGTAACCATCGGCCCCGTACTCCGGCGACTCCATAATGTCGAAAGCCTGCTGCGCGTGCTGCTCCCCAAATACCGCCACTACTTTAGTCCGAAAATCCTCGCGCCCCGCCTGCACCCGGTGCACCATCACGCCCTCAAATACTTCCGAAACTGTCCGGGTCGGCGAGGCGCAGAACACTTCCACGTCGTGGCCCCGGTCGCGCAGCATGTGCGACACCTGATGGACGTAGGTGGCAATGCCGCCATCCGCTGTATCTGGCGGGTATTCAAAACTGACGTGCGCAATTCTCATTTCTCCTGATAAACAACGGCAACCCAGGGCAAAATGGCGACCAGGCAACTCTGCTGAAGTTGTTACGGCCGCCCAAGGATTTGTTTGATTTGCATCTTCAAGGGCATGTATTTCCAGGCCTTGCGCCATAGAGGGGGGGTAGGCGCCACTGTCTCTGGGTGGAGTATTAGGTTCGCTTGAGCAATTTGCTTATCGATTGCATCTGATAATTCCATGACTTTAGCACGTCCGTTATTGTCTTTATCGTGAAGCGTTAAAAGCGATAACTTCATCAAGAATATCTCCTTAAAATATAAGTTTGTATTCATCCGAGCAGATTCGTTACTAGAATGAATTCGGTACTTGACTAATGGTACCTTAATATAGTAAAAACTAGCGTGTTTGGATATTTTTAACCATAAATCCCAATCTATCAAATACCCTAACTGATTATTAAATTCAAGTTGATGAATGGCCAATATGCTCCTGCGTACCAGCACGGAGGGCATACAAATGAAATTCCAGCCTTCATAAAGTAGGTCATACGCTTCCTGAGCTGCCATAAGCTCATCACCGTTCAGCCGCTCACCCGCGCTGGTTTTTTTTGCCCATTGCTCCGTCGAAACGACCGTACCCATCTCATTGATGGTGTGAATCATGGAGTGTACCAGGCCTACTTGCGGATGTTGGTCCAGGATTGCCACTTTAGCGGCTAGGTTATCAGGCAGCATCACGTCATCATCCGAGAACGTGCAGATGTAATGACCCGTCGCCAGGCGTAGCGCCCGGTTGTGGTTATTGACGGGACCGACATTGAGCGCATTTCTATGAAACTTGATGCGTGGGTTTCCAAGAGCCGCCACTACTGCCTCGGTGTCATCAGGCGAACAGTTATCGACTACTATTATTTCATAGTCAGTGTAGCTTTGGGCTAGAATACTAATCAATGCCTCTCTCAGCATTGCGCTCCTGTTGTAGGTTGGTACCAGAATGCTTAGCATTGGAGCCATAATGTTTCTGATTCTAACGCTACAAGCGATAATCTTTATTAAACAAGAAATATCTATTATAATAAAATATCCTTTTGCTAGGTCGAGTTCGTATGAAGAACTTCGCCGCAGTATTTACAAAAGGCGAATGCAAAAAAGCTATCAGAAATGATATTGTCGCTGATCTGAGCAAAAAGCTGCGAGTAGACGCATTTTCAGCCCAATATGTAAAAACAGAAGTACTCAGGTATTCTGCCACCATATTATGTTCCTGCTTGTCGTCCTTAGCAAGTATAATAGCTTTAATCACTGCCTTTAAATTAGAGGAGGCGAAAGGTCCTTTGTAGAAATGACCATAAGAGTCTATTTTATTAAACAACATTTTTCTTTCCTCAGTGTCTTTGACAACGTGTATTATATCAGCCAACGATTTATATACCAGCATCTCATTCCACGTGGCATGGCCAGGGGTGTCCCATCTTCTAAGACTAACGATGCTTAACGGAGAAAATAGAACTTTAGCTGTCGGGTTAGCTGCTAGATACGAGAATATGAAAACAAGATGTGGCGCTAAACCTTGCGTGAAGTAATAAGCATCTTTAACCAGTTTTCTCATCTCGCTTACTTTGCAAACCGTAGAGGATATAAAAAGCAAATTGCTAAAGTTAGTAATCTTGCTAATAAAATCCTTTTGTCCGGTTGCTATTACTTCCTCCTTAACGTTGTGTTCCAGTGAGCCCGTATTTGAACTGTATTTTATGACTGAGACATGGGGGTGTTTTGCTATAGTAGCCAAGATAGTGCTGATAGCATCGCTAGCTGGGGCATCATCATCAGACAAGAGCCACATCCAATCGGTATCGCAATGCTCAAAACACTTTATAATATTACCAGACACTCCAACATTCGCACTATTCCTAACAATGTGAATTTTATCGGTGAGGTGTCCTTTAAGAATAGTTGAAACGGGTATATCTGAGCAATTGTCAAATATTTTTATTGAAACATTCTCGGTTAATTGAGGGGTTATAGCTATTACGGTGTCGAGAATTGTCGCCCGATTGTACGTGGGAATACAGATAGTTAGAAATACAGGGACATTAGTTATACCACCTGCTTTTTCCTCTTCAATAATTTCCCCTGCTTTGTCGATTGTTTCTAGCATATTTCTTACTAAGTCGGTTCACACAAGCTTAAATAAAACGGTGTTGCTTCAAGTTACGAGCAGCCTGAAGCAACACCGTTTTATTATTTAACGATCAACATGACTAAACTCAATTAATTCTCCAGCATCCCACTTACCCTTCATTGCTGCTATCCTGCACCACGGTTGCCGCAACCGGCTTGCTTAAAAAGTCCTTGATGACCTCCACAATGTAGTCGTAGTGCTCTTCCTGCAAGCCGGGCCACACGCCCAGCCAGAACGAGCGGTTCATGATAGTGTCAGTGTTGCTGAGGTCGCCCACCACGCGGTGCTCGATACCCTGGTAGGCGGGCTGCCGCAGCAGGTTGCCGGCGAAGAGCAGGCGGGTGCCAATTTTGTGGTCTTCGAGGTGCTGCACCAGCTCGTGGCGGCTGATGGGACTATCGTCGCGCAAGGTGAGTAGGAAGCCAAACCAGCTCGGCTCCGAGCCGGGCGTGGCCTCTGGCAGGATAAAGTGCTCCTCAAACTGCTTAAGCTTCTGATACAGCATCGCGTGATTTTCGCGGCGGCGCTGCACGAAAAAGTCAGCTTTGTTGAGCTGGCTCAGGCCGATGGCGGCCTGCATGTCGGTCACCTTGAGGTTGAAGCCAATGTGAGAGTAGCTATACTTGTGGTCGTAGCCGTAGGGCAGTTCGCCGAGCTGCTGGCAGAAGCGCTTGTTGCAGGTGTTGTCCTTGCCCGGCTCGCAGTAGCAGTCGCGGCCCCAGTCGCGGAAGCTCTCGGCGATAATCTTGAGGCGGATGTTGTTGATGAGCACTGCGCCGCCCTCGCCCATCGTGATGTGGTGGGCGGGGTAGAAGGAGAGCGTAGCCAGGTCGCCGAAGGTGCCAGTTTTCTGGCCCTCAAACGTAGCGCCGAGCGAATCGCAGTCGTCCTCAATCACCCAGAGGTTGTACTTCTTCGCCACCCGCATCACCTCGGCGATGTTGAAGGGGTTGCCCAGCGTGTGGGCCATCATGATGGCCTTGGTCTTGGGCGTCACGGCCTGCTCCAACAGCTCGGCCTTAATGTTATAGGTCGGAATATCAACGTCGATAAATACGGGCACGCAGCCAAACTGTATCATCGGGTTCACGGTAGTAGGAAAGCCAGCGGCTACGGTAATTACTTCGTCGCCGGGCTTGATGGCGCGCTCGCCGAGCTTGGGCGAAGTAAGCGTATAAAAGGCCACTAGGTTGGCCGACGAGCCGGAGTTAACGACCAGCGAGGACTTGCAGCCCATGTACTTGGCCAGCTTCTGCTCGAACTTAGGGCCGAAGCGACCAGTGGTAAGCCAACCGTCGATGGTAGCATCGACACCGAACATGAGGTCGTCCACATCCAGCACCTTGCCTGTCACAGGAATATAATCCTGACCCGGCACAATGGTTTTGGTCACGTTAGGCCGGATAACTTCCTCCAGGTGGGCTTCCAGCTCGGAGTTGATATTCTTAAACTTCTGGTCGATTTTAAACATAAATAATGGGTCGGGTTGCAGCGGGCAAAGATAAGACGGTTTGGGGAGGCGAAGAGGGGTAGGGAACGTAGAGACCTATCGGAACGACCAATAAAGAACGTCATGCTGAGCAAAGCGAAGCATCTCTACCTCGTGAGCAATCAAGCTGATTGAACAACGACTGGATTACTGCTGCGGTAGAGATGCTTCGCGCTGCTCAGCATGACCGCCTGTTAGCGCTCAGCACTGCTCACGTCCCTTCCATTTCCAGCGGCTTGGCAAACGGCTCCATCTCCGTGATGGGCCGGCCAAACGCCAGCTTAGGGTAGCAGTTGGTGTGCGAGTCGACCATGACTTGCAGCAGGGCCGGCTCGTCGGGGTTGGCCCAGAGCCAAGCGGCGGCATCGTCCAGGTCGTTGGGCTCGCTCACGGTGCGGGCGCTGATGCCATAAGCGGCAGCGATTTTGGTGAAGTCGGGCGCGCTATAGCCCCAGAACGTACTTTGGTAGCGCCCCTCAAAGTAGGAGTCCTGAAACTGCCGAATCATGCCCAAGCAGTTGTTATTGAGCACCACGAGCTTGACGGGCAGCTGATGGTGGGCGATGGTTTGCAGCTCCTGCACGTTCATCTGGAAGCCGCCGTCGCCGGCAATGACGACGACCGGGCGCCGGTTCGTGGCGAAGCACAAGCCCAGCGCGGCCGGCAACGCGTAGCCCATGCTACCCAGCCCGCCGGAGGTGAAAAACACTTGGTCGGGACCCAGCTCCAGGCTTTGGGCGGCCCACTGCTGGTGGTTGCCAACGTCGGCCACGTAGCCCGCCGCCACCCGCGCTGCACCGCGCGAAAGACTGTGCATGAACTCGTTGGGGTTGATACCCACCACATCGGGCTGTTCCTTGATGTCGGCCCACTGCGTTTGCAGGGCTTGCAGCTCGGCCACCCACTCGGGGCGCGGCGCGAAGTCGGCGGGGTTGTAGTAGCGGTGGGCCAGGGCGAAGAAATCGGCTAAATCGGCGACGACGGGGCGACAGCCGAGCACGCGGTTGTTGATTTCGCCGGGGTCGCAGTCCACGTGCCAGATGGTGCGGCCTTCCTGGAAATACTTGGTGTCGGCGCCGGTCTGCCGGATGTCGAGCCGAGCGCCGAGCACCAAGATGAAGTCGCTGTGACCGAGTGCCATATTGGCCCAGCGGTTGCCATACGAGCCGATGTAGCCCACGCGCAAGGGGTCGTCATACGCCATCGCATCGACGGCCAGCAGCGAGGCCACCACCGGCACCTGCACTAGGTGGGCAAAGCGGCGGAACTCTTCGGCCACGAAGGCGGCCCGCACGCCGCGCCCGACCAGAATCAGGGGCTTGCGGGCGGCGGCCAGCGCCTGGGCCAGCTCGTCGAACAGGGCGGGTGTCAGGTCGTGCGGCACCCGCTCACGCGCGACGCGCTTGAAGCCGCCGGGGGGGGTAGGGATGTCGCCGCGCTGCACGTTCATTGGAATGTCAATCAGCACCGGGCCGGGGCGGCCTTCCAGCGCCGTGCGAAAGGCCTCTTCCAATAGCTGCGGCAACTCGCTGGCATCGGTCACGTCGTAGCAGGCCTTGCACACCGGCCGGGCCATACTGATGATGTCAGTCTCCTGAAAGCCGAGCTGCCGGATGGGTCGCTCGCCCTTCTGCTCGAAGGTATTAACCTGCCCGGTAATGAACACGCCGGGCGCCGAGTCGAAGTAGCAGGAGGCAATACCGGTGAGCAGGTTGGTTGCGCCCGGCCCGCTGGTGGCCATCGCGACGCCCGGCACGCCCGTAGCGCGGGCGTAGGCATCGGCGGCGAATGACGCCGACTGCTCGTGGTGCATACTAACAATATTGATTTTCGTAAGCTGGTGCAGTGAGTCGAGCATGTGAGTAATCATGCCGCCCGACATCTCAAACACGGTAGTCACGCCTTGAGCTTCCAGGAAGTGGGCAATGTAATCGGATGCTTTCATAAGAATACTGAATAAGGCATTAATAGCGCAAGCAGCCGACTACAAACTTTGTTCGGCGCGCCAGTAGGCAATGGTTTCGGCCAGCGCTGGCCGCAGCGGGGTGCGAACAATCGGGCCAAAGACGTGCTCAAAATGGTGGGAGTTCCCCTCCAGATGCATTACCTGCCCCTCACGGTAGGGGACTGCACCGAGGCGGACTTCGCCTTGGGTGGCCGTCAGTTCTTGCACTATTCCGACCAGCTCGCGTAGGGAAATGGCCGCGTTGGCTCCGATATTATACACGCCGCTCTGCTGCACCCCAGCGCCCAGCACCTGGCAGACTGCCCCAGCCAGGTCGCGGACATGGGAGTAATCGTAGCGCTGCTCGCCGGGCGTCATTTCCAAAGGCTTCTCGGCCGCCAACAGACTAGTGATGATATGGGAGACAAACCAGTGCCGATCCTCCCGCGGCCCGAAGGCGGCGAAAATGCGCAGCCACTGCCAGCTCAGGCCGCGAGTTTCGCAGAAGGTACGCACTACTTGCAAGGCGGCCAGCTTCACGGCGCCATAGGCGCTCGTGGGTCGAGGGGGGTAGGCCTCATCCACGCGGCCCTCGAAAGCGCCGTATTCAGCCTGCGAGCCCAGGGCCACCACCTGCCGCAGGGGGCCTTGCGCCAGCAGTTCCAGCAGGCGCAACAGAAAATCAAGGTTGGTAAGCTGAGCGAGCCAATCGTCGCGCTGCCCGGCGCTCACGCCACCTAGCCAGGCGGCGTGCACCAGGATTCCGGGCTGCCAGGCCAGAAGCTGAGTTTCCCAGCTTGGGTCGTCACTATTGATCCAGACTAGCTGGTCCTGGACTGCGGCCAGCCGCCGCAAATCAGAACTGCTTCGCCGCAGGGCTCCCACCTCGTAGCCTGCCGCCAGCAGCACCTCCGCCAGGTGCGAGCCAATAAAGCCGGTCGCGCCGGTGAGCAGAACCCGGCCGCCGCTCATACAACAGCGTTGATAAAGGAGTTGATATCCGCCTGCACTAAGGCGGGCACCGACTGTCCGTCCTGCCACGCCTTATACCAGGCAATGGATTTTTGAATCGACGTAGCAGCATCATACTTCGGCTCCCAACCCAACTCATTGTAGGCCTTGCTGATATCGAGCTTAAGCAAGCCGGCTTCGTGCGGCTGATTGGCCAGTTCGGGCGTCTCGTAGGTGCCGGCGCCCCAGGCACGTAGGGCCGTATCGGCCAGGACTGCTACCGGCAGCGCATCCTGAATGTGAGGCCCAAAATTCCAGGCGCCACCATAAAGCTGGGGCTCCCGAGCCAGCTGGGCTCCTAGTAGCAAGTAGCCGCCGAGCGGTTCCAGCACGTGCTGCCAGGGGCGCACGGCGTGGGGGTTGCGCACCTGCACCGGCTCGCCTGCCTCCAGCGCCCGCACAATATCGGGCACGATGCGGTCCAGGGCCCAGTCACCGCCGCCAATTACGTTGCCGGCCCGGCCCACGGCAATGCCCTTGTGGTGCCGACCATAGTCCGCCGGGTTGAAAAATGACTGCACGTAGGAATTTATCACCAGCTCGGCGCAGGCTTTGCTGGCACTGTAGGGGTCGTAGCCACCCAGGCGGTCGGTTTCGCGGTACGGATACACCCATTCCTGATTCTCGTACACCTTATCGGTTGTGATAAGCACCACGGTGCAGGGCTGGTCCAGCTGCCGTAGCGCATCGAGCAGGTAGGCTGTGCCGATGGCATTCGTCTGGAAGGTTTCGACCGGAATCTGGTAGCTCAGGCGCACCAGTGGCTGGGCGGCTAGGTGAAACACGAAGTCGGGCGCGAAGTCCAGCAAGGCTTGCGTCAGGGTCGAACGGTCGTTGAGGTCCGCGAAAACCGAGTTGCACAGCTGGCCCCCATTGACTAGCTCGTAGAGACTGGGCGTGGTGTCGGGGGGTAGGGCGTAGCCTTTGACCTCGGCGCCGAGCGAATGCAGCCAGTACAGCAGCCAGCTACCCTTAAAGCCAGTGTGGCCGGTCAGGAAGACCTTTTTGCCGGCGTAGGTTTCGCGCAGCAGCGCTTCGCTCAGACCTTTAACTCTTGCGGGGGGGGTAGGAACTGCTACCATATTTTCCAGGCGGCTTGGTTACGGGTCCAGGCGCCGTCCAGCTCGGTTTTGTCGCGCAGCGTATCCATAGGCTTCCAGAAGCCGTGGTGCTTGTAGGCCTGCATCTGGCCGGCCCGGGCCAGTTCCTCCATCGGCTCCCGCTCCCAAACTACGTCGGAGCCGGTGCCAATGTAGTCGAGCACGCCCGGCTCGCACACGAAAAAACCGCCGTTAATCCAGGCCCCATCACCTTTAGGCTTCTCCAAAAAAGAGTTTATCGCATCTTCTGCACCCAAGTCCAAGGCGCCGAAGCGGCCACTGGGCTGCACGGCCGTCACGGTGCAGAGCCGACCGTGCGCTTTGTGAAAAGCTACCTCCTCGGCAATGTTCACGTTTGATACCCCGTCGCCATAGGTGAGCAGAAAAGGTTCGTTGTTCAGGTGCTGGGCCACGCGCTTGATACGGCCACCGGTCATGGTTTCGAGCCCTGTATCAACGAGCGTGATATTCCAAGGCTCAGCGAAAGAATCGTGGACTTGCAGCTTGTTCTCCTTCAGATTAACCGTGACGTCGGACTTATGCAGGAAGTAGTTAGCAAAGTACTCTTTGATAACATAGCCTTTGTAGCCCAGGCAGATAATAAAGTCGTTGAAGCCATGCGCTGAGTAAATCTTCATGATGTGCCACAGAATGGGCATATCCCCGATTTCAACCATCGGCTTGGGCTTGAGCACGGTTTCTTCGGAGAGCCGGGTACCGAGGCCGCCCGCGAGAATAATAACTTTCATGTGGGGAAATAGGGTTTACGGCCCCCTAGCGGGCCAGAGTCAAAAATAGCGGGGCTAGCAGGCCCTACCCTATGAGTTGAGTACGCCACATCATGCGAGGCCGAATTAGGCCTGTCCAGTCACCGCCGTACTCCTTGCGCATTTCGCCAGTATCGGTTACACTGAAGGAAAGCGTTTCGGTAGCGATGGCCATGTCGTTCGTATCGAGCGGAACCAGGAAGGCGCTGACAGTGTAAGTTTTCTCATTGAGAAAACTGCCTGGAATCACCATTCTGGAGCGGTAGCGCCCTTTTCTGAGCGGCTGCCCGAAAAACTCATCCACGCCCAGGTTGGCCGACTCGCCGTTGAAACTAGCGAAGATGCAGGTGCCCATGTTGTCCAGCAAATGCACGCTTGGGTACACCACAGCCGCATCCTCCGTAATAGTATAGTCCACATCCACGGCCACTTCACTGCGGATGCTCACGCTGCTGGTCACTTCCCCGTTGGAGACGATGCTGATGGCGTTAAAATAACCCTTGGAGCTACGGTGAGCATACTCAATATCGGCCTCCATTACCTGTCCTGAGTTTTGCTTGCCGAAGGCAATATATTCCTCGATAATCTGCTCGGTTGGGCCCTGGCTTTGCAGCGTGCCATTGCGCAAGAACAGCGAGGTGTTGCACAAGTTGGACACGGCCGCCATGTTGTGCGAGACGAACAGCACGGTGCGCCCGTCGTTGTGACTCACGTCCTGCATCCGGCCCAGACATTTTTTCTGGAACTCGGCGTCGCCGACGGCCAGCACCTCGTCCACAATCAGGATTTCGGGCTCCAGGAAGGCGGCCACGGCGAAGGCCAAGCGCACGTACATGCCGGAGCTATAGCGCTTAACGGGCGTATCGATGTAGCGCTCCACGCCCGAGAAATCCACAATCTCGTCAAACTTGCTGCGGATTTCGGCCTTGGTCATGCCCAGGATGGCGCCGTTGAGAAATACGTTTTCCCTACCCGTCAGCTCAGGGTGGAAGCCAGTGCCCACTTCCAGCAGCGAGGCAATGCGGCCCTGCACCTTGATGCGGCCGGTCGTCGGCGAGGTCACTTTGGAGAGCAGCTTGAGCAGGGTAGATTTGCCGGCCCCGTTGCGGCCGATGATGCCGAGCACCTCGCCCTGCTTAACCTCGAAGCTCACGTCGCGCAAGGACCAGACGTAGTCGCTGCTGCCCTTCACCGTGCGGTCGTTGACCTCGCCAACCGTGGCAAACGGGTCTTCCTTGCCTCGCATCCGGGCCCACCAGCGGTTCAAGTCGTGGCTTAGCGTGCCGGTTCCAATCTCGCCCAGCCGGTACTGCTTCCCTAAATTCTCAACCCGTATCGCAACGTCGCTCATAGTCTGATAATACCGCCCGGATTTCGCTTATTTAATTATTTAGCCGCTGTAGCGCGAGCTTTAGTAGCCCGCTGGTGCGTGGTTAAGATGTTCGACTCGCGGACTACAAAGTCCGCGCTACCACACCCTACACCGTATCGGTAAAGCTCTTCTGCACCTTATTGAAAATCAGCGCCCCCACCAGCAAAAGCACTACTGTAACCAGCGTGCTGTAGCCCAGGGCGCCCCAGCTGAACTCGCCCCGGCCGAGGAAACCGTAGCGGAAGGTTTCGACGATGGACGTCATCGGGTTGGCCAGAATCAGCCACCTGAACTTGGGCGAGAGCGTGGAGAGCGGGTAGATAATGGGCGTGGCGTACATGAGCAGCTGCACGCCGAAGGTCAGCAGCATAGCCAGGTCGCGGTACTTGGTGGTCAGGGAGCTGAAAATCATGCCCAGACCCAGCGAGAGCAGGCCCATGAGCACCAGCAGCACTGGCAGCAGCAGCATGGCCCAGTTGGGGTGCACTACGTCGGTCGTGACGAGGTAGAAGACCCAGGCCGTCAGAAACAGCAGAAACTGCACTCCAAAGCGAATCAGGTTGGAAACGACGATGGAGAGCGGCAAAGTCAGGCGCGGGAAATACACCTTGCCGAAAATGGCCGCGTTGGAGGTGAATACCGTGGAAGTAGCCGTCAGCGTCTGCGAGAAGTAGTTCCAGACCGTGATGCCGGCTAGGTAGAAGAGAAGGCCCGGCAGGCCATCGGTCCCGATTTTGGCGATGTTGCCGAAAATAATAATGTAAGTGAGGGTGGTAAGCAGGGGTTGGAGAAAAAACCAGATGGGCCCCAGCACCGTCTGCTTGTAAGTCGAGACGAAGTCGCGGCGCACGAAGAGCAGAATCAGGTCGCGGTAGCGCCAGACCTCGCGCAGCCCCAGACTCAGCAGTTCGGTGCGGGGCTGGATAACTTCGGTCCACTGCTCCTCCTCGCGTGGGGCAGTGGCCGCGGCGGGCGGGGTAGTGGTAGTTGGCAGGGCCTCAGCAGTTTGCATGAATAGAAACTAAATTTCGTCCGGTGGGCTCCAATCAAGCTGACCCACCGTTCCACACTTCTATCGAACGACTAGTACAAGGGCCACGGGCTTTCCAATGGCCCGAAGCGCGGCGGCAAAGATACCTCAAATACCCGGCCGAGCACGGCTGTTTTGCTCAGCTGCGGTCAAATACCCGTCTTTTACTACGTGGCGTGAGTGTCCCTCCGCACACCTGCCCGCCGTGCGAAACGTTGATTATCACAAGCGTAGCTTTCTCACTGCCTGCAAGAAACAGCTTCGCAAGCTCACAAGTCCGGGTGGCTCGCTCTATCCTGGCTTCCGGCCACCACTCCCGCGAAGCGCTAGTGGCCCACGGCCCGCTTCGAGCATAGTCCGAGTAGGGCGGGGAGCCCGGATAAAATATAATTGCAGCACAAGTGACATTGCTTATTTATTCCCCTAAAGCGCAATTTGCCGGCCGGGCCGGCGGGCCGGGAAGAAGCCCCGCCCTACCTCCTCCCGTCCGTCAATGCCTTGGGCACCAGCCAGGCCAGGCACTCACTCGAACGGGAAAGCGCGGTGCGTAAACAGGGCAACCCTTCTAGCAGCAGCTTATTATTCCCTACCCCCCAACCCGCGAAACCCGCGAATAGCGGCCGTTACGGCCGCCACGTGGGCCTCGGTCATGCCCGGCCACAGCGGCAGGCTCAAGCAGGTGGCGGCCAGCTCGTTGGTAATGGGAAAGGCAGCCACTGGCCAGCGCAGGTGGGCGTAGGCCGGCTGCCGGTGCGGTGGCACGGGGTAGTGAATCAGCGTTCCGATGCCCTGTGCGGCCAAGTGGGCCTGCAAAGCATCGCGCCGGGCCGTATGCACCACGTAGAGGTGATAGACGTGGGTGGCGCCCGGCGCCGTAGCGGGCAGGCGCAAGCCGTCGATGCCGGCCAAGTGCTGGTCGTACCAGGCGGCTAGCTGCCGCCGCTGGGCGGTCCAGGCATTCAGGTGGGGCAGCTTCACTTGCAGCACGGCCGCCTGCAGCTCGTCGAGGCGGGAGTTGTAGCCGATTACCTCGTTGTGGTACTTCTCGGCCGAGCCGTAGTTGCGCAGCACCCGCAGCCGCCGGGCTAAGTCAGCGTCGTCGGTGGTCAGGGCGCCGGCATCGCCGAGGGCGCCCAGGTTTTTGCTGGGGTAAAAGCTGGTGGCGTTGACGTCGCCGAAGCTGCCGGTTAGCTGCCCGGCGTAGGCGGCGCCCTGGGCCTGGGCATTGTCTTCCACCACCAGCAAGCCGTGCTGCCGGGTGAAGGCCATAATGGGCGCCATCTCGCAGGCCTGCCCATACAGATGCACCGGCAGAATGGCGCGGGTGCGTGCGCTGAGCGCGGCGGCCAGCCCGGCCGGGTCGAGGTTGCTGGTTAGCGGGTTGGGCTCGACGGGTACGGGCGTGGCACCAGCCTGCGTCACGGCCAGCCAGGTAGCGATGTAGGTATTGGCGGGCACCAGCACCTCGTCGCCAGGACCGATTCCTAGCACCCGCAGCGCCAGCACGAGCGCATCGAGGCCATTGGCCACGCCCACGCAGTGCGCCGTACCGCTGAAGGCCGCATAGGCCATCTCAAACTGCCGTACCTCCTCACCCAGCACGTACCAGTACGAATCGTACACGCGCCCCACGGCTGCCATTATCTCGGCCCGCAGCGGCGCGTGCTGCAACTCAATCGAGAAAAACGGCACGGGCAGGCTCATGCCGGTAAAGGTAAATGGCCGGCACCGGGGTAGGCTACTCTTCTCCCCTACCCCTGCTCCGGCTTGCAATGCCCCCGCGGTACCTGATAGCCTGGCCATAGCGGCGAACCCAATTCGTAATTAGAGGCCGGAACCAGTGTCCCGAGGTCAGCCGCCGGTCCCAGGCTCCTCACTGCGGCACCCGCCACACCTGCCGGAACTGCGCGTGACTGCGGATGTAATCAGCTTCCTCATAGGGCGTGGAGGCCAGAATCAGCTGCACGGCGGCGTGCGAGTATTGCATGGTGTGCCAGGCGCAGGGCGGTACATACAGCCCCACGAAAGGGTCTTCGAGCCGGAACGATTGCAGGGTGCCATCAGCCAGCTCGGTGGTGACAATGATGCGGCCGGCCACGGCCACCAGCACCTGCTCGGTGCGGAAATGAGCGTGGCGCCCCCGCACGATGCTCTCGGGCGTGTAGTAGGTCCAGACCACGCGCTGCACGGCAAACGGCAGCGACGGGCTCGGCGGCTCGGCCACCGAGAGGTAGCCGATGTCGGGCGCGCCGAGCTTGGCGAATTCGAGCAGGTAAGGCGGCGCGTATTCGCGCATATAGGGGGGTAGGGAACTGGTGGGCTAATCAAAAAGGCGGTCATGCTAAGCAACGCAAAGCATCTTGCCGGGGGAAGTAATTCAATCGTTGTGAGCCATTGATTACTTCCCCCGGCAAGATGCTTCGCGTTGCTTAGCATGACCGCCTTTGCTGAATGCGAATCAGACGAAACTCAAACCTGCACGTGCTCCTTAAAATATTCCAGGGTGCGGCGCAGGCCCTCGGCGCGGTCTACCTTGGGCTCCCAGCCCAGAATCTCCTTGGCCTTGGTGATGTCGGGCTTGCGCTTCATCGGGTCGTTTTCGGGCAGGGCCTGATATGTGGGCTTGAACTCAACGCCCGTGAGACGGGCAATTTCTTCGCCGAACTCTTTGATAGTGATTTCCGAGGGGTTGCCGATGTTCACGGGCAGGTGGTAGTCGCTGAGCAGCAGGCGGTAAATGCCTTCCACGAGGTCATCGACGTAGCAGAACGAGCGGGTTTGCGAGCCGTCGCCGAACACAGTCAGGTTCTCGCCGCGCAGGGCCTGCGAGAGAAACGCCGGCAGCACGCGGCCGTCGTCGAGGCGCATCCGTGGGCCGTAGGTGTTGAAGATGCGGATGATGCGCGTCTCCAGGCCGTGGTGGTTATGGTAGGCCATCGTGATGGCCTCCTGAAAGCGCTTGGCCTCGTCGTAGCAGCCGCGCGGCCCCACGGGGTTCACGTTGCCGAAATACTCCTCTACCTGCGGGTGAACCTCGGGGTCGCCGTACACCTCGGAGGTGCTGGCAATCAGCATCCGGGCATTTTTGACCCGCGCTAACCCCAGCAGGTTGTGGGTGCCCAAAGAGCCGACTTTCAGGGTTTGAATCGGAATCTTGAGGTAGTCAATCGGCGAAGCGGGCGAGGCAAAATGCAGGATATAATCCAGCTTGCCCGGCACGAACACGAATTTGCTCACGTCGGCGTGGTGGAACTCGAAGTCAGGCTTGCCGAACAGGTGCTCGATGTTCTGGAGGGAGCCCGTCACGAGGTTGTCCATCGCAATCACGTGGTAGCCTTCGGCCAGAAACCGGTCGCAGAGGTGGGAGCCCAGAAAACCGGCGCCGCCGGTAATGAGAACCCGCTTTTTTTCTTCAGTCATAAGGGTAATGGAACGTCATGCTGAGCTTGCCGAAGCATCTCGCGTGGGGTGCTAACTCTTTTAATTGGATTACTACCCCACGCGAGATGCTTCGGCAAGCTCAGCATGACGTGCTGTTGCTGTTTTAGAAACAAAAGTTACGATACGGCCGGCTCCAGGTGCTCGGTCTTCACGCCGATGCAGTGGTAAGCGAAACCGGCCTGATTCAGCTCCTCGGCCTCGTAGATGTTACGGCCATCGAAGATGACTTTCTGCTTCATCAAGCGGCCAATCACCTCGAAGTTGGGGGCGCGGAAGTCGGGCCACTCCGTCACCACGAGCAGGGCGTCGGCGTCGATGAGGGCGGCGAACTCGTCCTTGGCGTAGGCAATCCGGTCGCCGAGGTCGTGGCGGGCTTCGGGCATGGCCACCGGGTCGTAGGCGGTCACGGTGCAACCGGCGGCCAGCAGCTTCTCGATGATGACCAGCGAGGGCGCCTCGCGCATATCATCGGTCTTGGGCTTGAACGAGAGACCCCACACAGCCATTTTCAGCCCGCGCAGCTCGCCGCCGAAGTGTTTGAGCACCTTGTTGAAGAGCACCGACTTCTGGTTTTCGTTTACTGACTCCACGGCCTTGAGTACTTGCATCTCATAGCCATTCTCCGAAGCGGTTTTAATCAGGGCCTTGACATCTTTCGGAAAGCACGAGCCGCCGTAGCCAATGCCGGGATAGATGAATTTGGTGCCGATGCGGGCATCGGAGCCAATGCCCTGCCGCACCTTGTTGACGTCGGCGCCCATGATTTCGCACAGGTTGGCCACGTCGTTCATAAACGAGATTTTCGTGGCCAGCATCGAGTTGGCGGCGTACTTCGTCATCTCGGCCGACGGAATATCCATGAAGATAATGGGGTGGCCGTTGAGCAGGAAGGGCTTGTAAAGGCGGCGCATCACTTCCTCGGCGCGCTCCGACGAGACGCCTACCACAATGCGGTCGGGCTTGAGGAAGTCGTCGATGGCAGCACCCTCCTTCAGAAACTCGGGGTTGGAGGCCACGTCGAACTCAACGTCGGCGCCGCGCTTGGCCAGGGCCTGCTCAATCTCCCTGCGCACCTTGGCGGCCGTGCCCACCGGCACGGTGCTTTTAGTGACGATGACGCCGTAGGCGTTCATGTTCTCACCGATGCCGCGGGCCACGGCCAGCACGTACTTGAGGTCGGCTGAGCCGTCTTCGCCGGGAGGCGTGCCAACGGCGATAAAGGCGACGTCGGCGTCCTTGATGCCGTCGGCCAGCGAGGTCGAGAAGCTCAGGCGGCCTTTGCTCACGTTGCGGGCCACCATCTCGTCCAGGCCCGGCTCGTAGATGGGCAGGATGCCGTTGTGCAGGTTATCAATCTTTTTCTGGTCGATGTCGATGCAGGTCACGTCGATGCCGACTTCGGCAAAGCAGGTGCCCGTAACCAGCCCGACGTAGCCGGTGCCAACAATTGCAATTTTCATAAGCGGTGAAGTATGGGTTTTTTCAGTTTAATAAGTTGGGAGTTGCGCCGGGAACTGGCTTTCAAAGCGGCGCGGGCTAACCAAAATTAAGCCACTCTTTGGTCAAGCGCGGCTATATTATGATTTTGTTTCCGCTTAGCTCATCCATTGCTTCCACCAATACTGGAACACAATCAGGCCCCAGATACGGGCGTGCACGTCGCCGGGGCTACGCGAAAATAGCTGCTGTTTAAGCTTGCGCACTTCCTCAACCGCGAAAATACCTTGAGCTGCAATAAAATCATCGGCTAGCAAGTCATCTTCAATCAATGGGCGCAGCTCACCGCGAAACCACTTGAGCAAGGGCACCTCAAAACCGTGCTTGGGGCGATTGTATAATTCCTCGGGCAGCTCCGAGCGAAAGGCATCCTGCACGATTTTCTTCTTGCGCTGCCCGTCTATTTTCGAGTTGACGGGGAGGGAAAACGCGAAGTTGACGACGTGGTAATCCAGGAATGGCGTGCGCACTTCCAGCGAGTTGGCCATGCTCATCAGGTCCACCTTGGTGAGCATATCGTAGGGCAAAACCAGGTTCATGTCCGTGAGCAGCACCTCGTTGAGGTCGCCCCCCGGCGTCAGGTTTTCCAGAATGTCCTTGCGGCGCTTGGCGGCGGCTTTGCGGGCCACCTTGCGGCGGCTGGCCTCGCTGAGCAGGTTGCGCGCATCGGTGGCCGAGGCGAACGAGGCCCAGTCCCAGTAGCGGTCTTTGGTGCCGGCCAGCATTCCGCGCGAGAAGCGTTGAAGCTGCCGCACCCGATTGCCGAAGAAGCCGTTGCGCGACTTGGGCAGCGCATCCCACAGGAAGCTCAGGCCCGTGACGGCCTCGGCCTTGAAGCCGCCGGCCCGCACCTTGAACTCGCCCATGTGCTTATTGTAGCCGGCGAACATCTCATCGGCGCCGTCGCCGCTCAGGGCCACCGTGACGTGCTGCCGGGTGCGCTGGCTCAGGATGTACACGGCCAGGGCCGAGGAGTCGGCGAACGGCTCATCGAAATAGTCGAGCATCTGGAAGATGTGCTCGTACAAGTCATTGTTGGTGAGCGAGAAAACCGTGTGGTTGGTCTTGTGCCGGGCCGCGACGAGGTTGGCATACTTGGTCTCGTCAAAAAACGGCTCGTCCCGGAAGCCGATGCTGAACGTGTTGAGGTGCGGCGTGTGGCGGGCGGCCAGGGCGGTGATGACGCTGGAGTCGATGCCGCCGCTCAGGAAGGCGCCCAGCGGCACGTCGGCCACCAGGCGGCGCTGCACGGCGGCATCCATCAGGCCCACCAGCTCTTTTTGCTGGGCCTCGTAGTTAGTCTTGTTCCGGGCAACCTTCTTCGGGTCATAGGGAATCTTGTACCAGCGCTTGCGCACCACTTTCCCACCCTTGACGAAAAGATAATGGCCGGGTAATAATTTCTTGACGCCCTTGAAGATGGTGGCCGGGCCGGGGATGTAGTTAAGCTGCAAATAGTGGCTCAGGGCAGCGTAGTCGAGCTTACGGGGCACGCCGAGCGCCAGCAGCGACTTCATCTCGGAGGCGAAGAACAGCTGATCCTCGTCGCGGTAAATCAGCAGCGGCTTGACGCCCATCCGGTCGCGGGCAATGAAGAGCGAATCTTCCTCACGGTCATAGATGGCGAGGCCGAAAAAGCCGTTGAGCTTCTTCAGAAAGCCGCGGCCCTCGCTGATGTAGAGCTGCAAGATGACTTCCGTGTCGGTCTGCGATGCGAAGGTGTAGCCCCGGCGCTCCAGCCGGCTGCGCAGCTCGCGGAAGTTAAAAATCTCCCCGTTGAAGACGATGGTGTAGCGGCCCGAGACGTCGGTCATGGGCTGATTGCCGTCGGCACTCAGGTCCAGGATGGCGAGGCGCCGAAAGCCCAGACCCACGTTATCATATACGTAGTGGCCCTGCGAGTCGGGGCCGCGGCGGCTGATGGCGTCCGTTGCCGCCTGCAAGCCTGACAGGGCGAGGCGGCCCTGGTCGCTGAACGCAAATAATCCGGTTATTCCACACATAGCAAGGCTGCAAAACTACGAACCAGCCGCCGCCCGCCGGCAAGGACCGGGCCAGCTGGCAACCCGGCTGGGGCTTATTTAGTACAGCCAGCTACTAATTCAGACTGCCGATTCATCTCTTTTTTGCTTTTCTTATGGATTTAGAACAGGAATTTCAGGCCGCCGCCGAGCGGGTGAATAATTTGCCCGAAAGCACCGCCGCCCAGCACATGACCGAACTGTACGGCCTCTTCAAGCAGGCCACCGACGGCGACGTGAACATGAACACCGACGAGGTAGACGCCAACGAAGCCGACAACCCCAACGGCCCGGCCGGCCTCTCGCAGGGTCAGTGGGAGTCGTGGAATCAGTTTAAGGGAATGCCGGAGGAAGAAGCCAAGCGTCGCTACGTGCAGCGGGCCAACGAGATAGCCGGCCCGCAAGGTACGGCCGCAGGTGGCGACGAGCTGTCGTCGGCCCCTACCCCCCCCGCCGCCACTGAAGCCACCGAGAACACGACCACCTCGCAGCAGCCGGCCAGCGGGCCGGGCATCTCGCAGGGCGGCCTGCGCGGCGACATCACGGCCGGCGCGCCATATGGCGGCGAGGATTTGCTCAAGGGCGCGCAGGAAGGACTTTAGGTTAATGAAGAATGAGGAATGAAGAATTATTACTGCGATAATTCCTCATTCTTCATTAAGCAAAGCGTTATTATTGTCGGCCAGCGCGCTTTGCGTCGACCGACTTTTTTACGCCTGCTCCTATGAACCGCCGCCTGTTTCTGAACCACGGCACCCGCGCCGCGTTGGCTGCCACGCTGCTGCCCGCCGTGGCCTGCCAGTCTACTACCAAGCCTGCTGACGAAGCCGCGGCGGATTCGGGAGGGGTTGTGGCCAGCGAGGGGGGTAGGGAATCGGCGGCGCCATTTGCCTTGCAGGAATTGACTATCGCCGATTTGCAAGACCGCATGAGCAAAGGCACCGAAACCGCCCGCAGCCTTAGCCAGAAGTACTTAGACCGCATCGAAGCCCTGAATGCGAAAGGGCCGATGCTGGGCGCCGTCATCGAAACCAACCCCGACGCGCTGACCATTGCCGACGCGCTGGACCGGGAACGCAAGACCAGCCGGGTACGCGGGCCGCTGCACGGCATTCCGGTGCTGATAAAGGATAACATTGACTCCGGCGACCAGATGATGACCACGGCCGGCGCGCTGGCCCTGGCCGGCCACCGGGCGGCGCAGGATGCGTTTATCGTGCAGAAGCTGCGGGCCGCCGGCGCCGTGCTGCTGGGCAAAACCAACCTCAGCGAGTGGGCCAACTTCCGCTCGACGCACGCGGCCAGCGGCTGGAGCAGCCGCGGCGGCCAGGCCCGCAACCCCTACGTGCTGGGGCGCACGGCCAGCGGCTCCAGCTCCGGGTCGGGCGTGGCGGTGGCGGCCAATTTTTGCGCCGTGGCTATTGGCACGGAGACGGATGGCTCGGTGGTGTCGCCGGCCTCATGCAGCGGGCTGGTCGGGCTCAAGCCCACGGTGGGCTTGCTCAGCCGCACGGGCATCATCCCGATTTCCAGCACTCAGGACACGGCCGGCCCAATGGCGCGCACCGTGCGCGACGCGGCCCTGCTGCTCGGCGCCCTCGCCGGCCCCGACCCGGCCGACGCTGCCACGCGCCCTACCCCCCCTGTTGCGGCCGACTACACGGCAGGCCTGAAAAATGACGCCCTGCGGGGCCAGCGCCTGGGCGTGGAGAAGTCGCACTTGCAAGGCCCGCCCGGCGCCACGGCCCTGCTTAAAGCGGCGCTCGACGTGCTGCGGGCGCAGGGCGCGACCATCGTGGAAGTGGACGTGGTGAAGGAGGTCAATCCACTGGGCCAGGCCGAGTTCGACGTGCTGTTATATGAGTTCAAGGACGGCGTAAACCGCTACCTGGCCAGCGCCAATGCCCAAGTGAAAACCCTGGCCGACGTCATCGCCTTCAATCGCCAAAACGCGCCCAGGGCCATGCCTTTTTTCCAGCAGGAAATTCTGGAAATGGCCGAGAAAACTGACGGCCTGAGCAGCGCTAAGTACCGCGCCGCGGTGCAGAAGACCGTGGCCGGCGCCCGCAAGGCGCTGGATGGCGCTTTGCAGAAAAACCAGTTGGCGGCCATCGTGGGCATCACGACCGGCCCGGCCGGCTGCATCGATTTAGTGAACGGCGACTATGGCACCGGCGTGGACTTTTCCTCGCCCGCCGCGATGGCCGGCTACCCCCACCTGACCGTGCCGATGGGCCAGGTGTACGGGCTGCCCGTGGGGCTATCATTCGTGGGGCCGGCGTATGGTGAAGCCCGGCTGTTGGCGTTGGGCTACGGCTACGAGCAGGCGTCGAAGAAGCGGGCGGCACCGGCGTTTCGGACGGAGATTACCAGCTAAAAAGCCGGTCATGCTGAGCCCCGCGAAGCATCCTATCACGTAGGAACGAGCAGCATCTCATTGGTTACTGCGTCGTTCCAACGTGATAAGATGCTTCGCGGGGCTTAGCATGACATGGTTTAAAATATCTTCCCCGGATTCAGAATGCTGTGCGGGTCGAATACCTGCTTGATGCCGCGCATCAGGTTAAGATTGGCGTCGGGCAGGGCGATGCCGATGTAGCCTTTCTGCACCAGCCCGATACCGTGCTCGCCGGAGATAGTGCCGCCGAGCTTCACGCACAGCTCGAAAATCTCAGAAATGGGCCGGCGCAAGTCCACGTTCCACTGCTCGTCGCTCAGCTCGCCGCGGATGATGTTGACGTGCAGGTTGCCGTCGCCGGCGTGGCCGTAGCACACGCTCTTGAAGCCGTAGCGGCGGCCTATTTCCTTGACGCCCCTGAGCAGCGTGGGCAGCTCGGCGCGGGGCACTACGGTATCTTCTTCCTTATAAACCGAGTTGTAGCGCACAGCATTGCCGATGTTGCGCCGAATGCGCCACAGCTCGTCTTTCTGGGTGGCGTTGTCAGCCAGCAGGATGTCGCCCACGTCGTAGCTTTCCAGCACGGCGTACACCTGCTCGGCTTCCTTGTAGAGCTGGTCTAAATCCTGGCCGTCCAGCTCGATGAGCAGGTGGGCGGTGATGTCGTCGGGCAGCGTGAGCGGGATTTTGAGGTAATCCGACGACCAGGCAATGGCCTCGCGCTCCATAAACTCCATACCCGACGGAATGATGCCGGCCCGGAACACTGCCGACACCGCCTCGGCCGCCTGCGCCTCCTGGCGGAAGGGCACCAGCATCAGGATGTTTTGCTGGGGGTAGGGAAGCAAGCGAAACACCACCCGCGTGATGATGCCCAGCGTGCCCTCCGAGCCGACCATGAGCTGCGTCAGGTTGTAGCCGGTGGCATTTTTGAGGGTGTTGGCGCCGGTCCAGATAATTTCGCCGTTGGGCAGCACGACCTGTAAGTTCAGCACGTAGTCTTTGGTGGTGCCATATTTCACGGCCTTAGGGCCGCCGCTGCTCTGGCTCAGGTTACCACCCAGAAAGCACGAGCCCTTACTAGCTGGGTCGGGCGGATAGAACAGGCCCTTTTCCTTTACCGCGTTCTGAAACGCCTCGGTGATAACGCCCGGCTCGACGGTAGCCTGGAGGTTGCGCTCGTCGATGTCGATGATTTTGTTGAAGCGCTCCATGCTCAGCACTACCCCCTTGTGGATGGGCAAGGCCCCGCCGCTCAGGCCGGTGCCGGCGCCGCGGGCCGTGACGGGCACGTGGCCTTCATGGCAGAGGCGCATAATCTGGCTGACTTCCGCCGCCGTGCCGGGGCGCAGCACGGCATCGGGGGCGAAGTGCAGGTCCTCGGTGTGGTCGTGGCCATAGGCATGGTAGGCGTCGGCGGTAGCGGCCACCTCGGCGCGCTGGGCCGTGAGCACGTGAGCAGGCCCCACGATGGCCTCAAAGGCCACCAACAAGTCGGGTGTGAGTGATTGGTACGTCATGGGAAATCTTCAATAAAAGCGGGTCAGCGGCGTTGCGGGTATATTTGCCCCCGAATGCGCGACGTGAAAACGAAGATACGGCCCGCCGCCAGCCCCGCGCCGACACCCCGGCGCCGGGCCGGGTTGGCCAGCCTAGCCTTGCTCCTCTTGCTGCTGGCCGCCAGCTGCCAGCAGAAGCTCAACTACCGCGACGGCCGCTATCACTCGGCCCGCGACATGGTGCGGCTCAAGAAGGCTGGCCGCGGCAGGGGGGGTAGGGAAAGCCGCCCGGTGGTGCGCAGCAAAGTCAAAACCCGCTACGACCGGCCCAGCGGCCAGGTCGTGACCCGCAGCCGGACCCGAATTGAGGCGCGCCGCCCGCGCCCGGCCAATACCTCCGACGCCATCGCGGCTGTCATCGAAGAAGCCCGCTCCTACGAGGGCACACCCTACCTATACGGCGGCACCACCCGCTTGGGCGTCGACTGCTCCGGGCTCTTGCAGCTCTCGTTCGGGGCCGTGGACATCGCCATTCCGCGCTCCTCCAACGAGCAGGCCGGGTGGGGCGAGCCCGTACGCCCGAACGAGCTGCAGCCCGGCGACCTCCTCTTCTTTGGGCCCTCGCCGGGCAGCGGCACCATCACCCACGTAGGTCTGGTGACCGAGGCCAGCCAGGAGGAAATCCGCTTTATCCACGCCTCCACCTCGCTGGGCGTGGTCGAGAACAGCCTCGAAACCGACTACTACCTCAGCCGGTTCGTGCGGGCCGTGCGGCCCCGCCTCTGAGCGGCGTGCCGGACGGCCAGCGGTTTTTCAGTTTGATTATGAGATGATTAAATTGGTTTTTATCATCTTAACGAATCGGTAACACCTGAGCGGGTCCAGCCGGCTTTACCTTTGTGGTGTCTTTAGCCTGCCTTCTTTTTTTACTTTACCCCTTAGTATGAATCTCATACGCCTACCCCGCCTTTTCCTTTTGGCGACTTTCCTTCTCCTGCTACCGCGCCTAGGTTGGAGTCAGGGCGCTACCACGGCCGCCATGAGCGGCGTCATTGCCGATGCCAAAGGGGAGGGCTTACCCGGTGCCACGGTCATTGCCGTGCATACGCCCACCAACACGCAATATGTAGCTCCCACTAATAGCGACGGCCGCTTCAACATTCAGAATATGCGCGTCGGTGGGCCCTACACGGTGAAGGTGACGTTCGTGGGCTATCAGGATGTGACCCGCGAGGGCATCAATCTGTCGTTGGGACAGAACCAGCGCATTGATATTCAGCTTAATGATGCCAATACCCAACTAAGCGAAGTAACTGTTAGTGGCCGCCGCGACCCAGTTATTAATGCAGGCCGTACCGGCGCCGCCACCACGGTGCAGCGCGAAACTATTGAGCGCCTGCCCACGCTGAACCGCTCACTGAATGATTTTACCCGTCTCACGCCTCAGGCCAACGGCCAGAGCTTTGGCGGCCGTAGCGGCAGCTTTAACAACATCACCGTCGACGGCGCCATCTTTAATAATGCTTTTGGCTTGTCGCCAACTGTAGGTGGGCAGGCGGGCGCGCAGCCTATCTCGCTTGATGCCATCGACCAGATTCAGGTGAGTATCGCCCCCTTCGACGTGCGGCAGGGCTCGTTTACGGGCGCGGGCATCAACGTCGTGACTCGCTCGGGCTCCAATAAGGTATCTGCTTCCATTTATGGATTTGGTCGCAACCAGGGCTTTGTGGGTGACCAGGTGGGCGATATTAAATCTGCCTACCCCAAGTTTGACCTTTACAACGTCGGCTTCCGCGTGGGCGGTCCAATCATTAAAGACAAGCTCTTTTTCTTTGTTAATGCCGAGTCGGAGCGCCGCAATGACCCGCCTACGGGCAACTTCACAGCCAACCGCGAGACGACGGCCCCGACGCCCGGCGGTACCATCTCGAACGCTTCGGCCCGCGACCTTGGCATTCTGAGCAACTTCCTGCGGGAGCAGTATGGCTACGATGCCGGTTCCTTTGAAAATTACAACTTGCGCTCGAACAGTGACAAGGCCACCGTGAAGTTAGATTGGAACATCAACTCTAATAACCGCTTCAATATCAAATACAATATTCTCAAATCATACGGTGACATTTCGCCGAGCACGTCGGGCGCCATTGCCGGCCAACGTTCGCAGTCGCAGTTTGGCTTGCCTTTCAGTTCCTCGTACTACACCATTAATAACAACCTTAACTCGCTCATCGCGGAGTTGAATAGCACCTTCGGGGGCGGCAAGTTCTCGAACAACCTGACGGCTGGCTACACCGCCTTCCGCGACTTCCGCGAGAGCAGCGGCGGCATCTTCCCGCTCGTTGACATTGGTACCAGCGTGGGCCTTAGCACCGGCACCGCCCTGAACGGCATCAACGCCCAGAACTCGCTGACTTCGTTTGGCTACGAGCCTTTCTCGGCCTTCAACATCCTCAACTCAGACGTGTACCAGTTTGGCGACAACTTCACCGCCTACCTGGGCAAGCACAACGTGACGGTCGGCACTTACAACGAGTACTACAAGTTCCGCAATGGCTTCGCTCCGAACTACTACGGCAACTACTCTTTTAACTCGCTGGAGGACTTTTACGCCTCGGCCGGATTTAATTACAACCGGACCGCAGGAACGCTAAGTCCTTTCGCGTCCACCGTCACCCGGCCCGGCCCGCAGCGCTACAACCTGCAATACTCGGCTCTGCCTGACGGCGAGTTTCCCTTCGCCGACATTACGGCCGTGCAGCTCGGCCTCTACGCCCAGGATGAGTGGTCGCCACTCAACAACCTACGCGTGACCTACGGCCTCCGGGCCGACCTGCCCTACCTCACGTCGGACCTGGCTCAGAATACGAGCGCGGCCAACCTCACCTTCCGCGACGGCGTGAAGATTAATACCGGCTCGGTGCCGGAGAAAAACGTGCTCTTCTCGCCCCGCGTGGGCTTTAATTGGGACGTAAACGACGATCGCAAAACGCAGCTGCGCGGCGGCACAGGCATTTTCACAGGCCGGGTACCCTTCGTGTGGCTTTCTAACCAAGCCAGCAACAACGGCGTGCAATTCGGCTCGTTCAGCACCTCGGGCGCCGTGGCCACTACTACTACCGTCAATGGCCAACCAGTAACCAACCCGAATGCTTCCATTTATCCCTTCAGCCCCAACGTGGACGCCTACCGGCCGCAGAATGCCGCCGCCAATACGGCCTACAACTTGGCCGTAACGGATCGGGATTTCAAATTTCCGCAGGTGTGGCGCACGAACTTGGCCGTGGACCAGGAGCTACCCGGCGGCGTTATCGGCACGTTGGAAGCATTCTACACCCAGGACATTAACGCTGTCTATCACCAAAATGTGAACCTGCCCGGCAGTGAATCGGCGCCGTTTGCCCGCTCGGTAGGCGCCGACAGTCGGCCTATTTTCTACTCGCTGGGCGCGCCGCTGACTGGGGCCAATGCGGGCCTAGTATCAACTACCCGCAACTACCAAATTTATGGCCCAGTGTCAGCAGCCCAGGGTGGCAATACGGCTGCCCGCCCAAACATTAGCGATGCCATTCTGATGCGGAATACAAACAAGGGCTATTCTTACGCCGTGACGGGTCAGCTACAGAAAACGTTCAACACTGGCCTCTACGCCAGCGTGGCGTACACTTACTCAGATGCGCGCTCGGTGAACGACGGCGGCTCGATTGCTCAGTCCATCTGGCGTGACCGCTCGGTATCGGGCGACCCCAACGCCGAGGCCCTGAGCTATTCTAACTTCCTGCAGCAGCACCGTGTCATTGTGTCGGCCTCTTATCGTCGGGAATACCTGAACCACTTGGGCACGACCCTTTCGCTGTTCTATGAAGCGGCCCCAGCTGGCCGCTTCTCCTATGTGTACTCCGGCGACATGAATGGCGATAACCAGACCTCGAACGACCTGATGTACGTGCCACGCAACCAGAGCGAAATCAATCTGCGCGACATTACGCTCACGACCGCTCAGGGTGGGGGTATCTACTCGGCCGCCGACCAGTGGACCGACCTAAACAACTACATCAACCAGGACAGCTACCTCAGCAAGCGCCGCGGGGAGTATGCGGAGCGCAACGGCGCTACCCGGCCTTGGCAAAATCGGTTAGACTTACGCTTGTTACAAGACGTGTTCACGAATCTGGGCGATAATCGCAACACGCTGCAATTCAGCATTGACATCTTCAATATCGGCAACCTGCTCAACACTAACTGGGGCACTTCCCAAACCGCCAATCGTACTAACCCGCTGACCTTTGACGGCTATAACGCGCAGGGCCAACCCGTTTTCGAGTACCGCTATCTTGTTAATCCGGCGCGCAATACCGATAACACCGTAGCGGCTGGTACTAAGCTCACCAACACTTTCCGCGACGATACTGGGGGAATCGGCTCACGTTGGCAGGGACAGGTTGGCGTCCGCTACATCTTCAACTAATTTCCTATTTCCCTTAGGCAGTTAATGCTTAAAGCTGCCAAAAGCGGCTGGGCGCAGAGCCCAGCCGCTTTTTTGCGCCTGATAATCTGGCCTTAACCAGTTTTTTCGCTTTTATACCTTGCGCCGTTGATTTCCCGCCGTACTTTTGCACAACCAAAACGCAATTGACGCGGCGGGAAACAACCAAGGGGGATTAGCTCAGCTGGCTAGAGCGCTTGCATGGCATGCAAGAGGTCATCGGT
>NZ_CAXTEF010000004.1:188648-214189 GCF_964243305.1 uncultured Hymenobacter sp. | reverse complement strand
TCCTGCCCGAACTCCGAGCATTTTAGCAGCGTGGCGCCTTCCATCTGCCGCTCGAAGTCGTAGGTGACGCGCTTGCTGTTGATGCTGGCTTCCAAGCCTTTGATGATGAGGGCGGCGGCTTCTTTCCAGCCCAGGTACTCCAGCATCATCACGCCGCTCAGAATCACCGAGCCGGGGTTTACCTTGTCCTGGTTGGCGTATTTGGGGGCCGTGCCGTGGGTCGCCTCGAAGATGGCGTGGCCCGTGACGTAGTTGATGTTGGCGCCCGGCGCGATGCCGATGCCGCCCACGATGGCGGCCAGCGCGTCGGACACGTAGTCGCCGTTCAGGTTGAGCGTGGCGATGACCGAGTAGTCGGCCGGGCGCAGCAGAATCTGCTGCAAGAAGGCATCGGCGATGCTGTCCTTGATGATGAGCTTGCCCTGCTCCTGGGCCTGCTTTTGCAGCGCATCGGCTACGGCCGTGCCCTGCTTGGCCACGATTTTGTCGTACTGCGCCCACGTGAACACCTTCGAGCCAAACTCCTTCTCGGCCAGCTCGTAGCCCCAGGTTTTGAAGGCGCCTTCGGTAAACTTCATGATGTTGCCCTTGTGGACAATCGTCACCGACGGCAGCTTGTGCTCCAGCGCGTACTTGATGGCCGCGCGCACCAGCCGCTCGGTGCCCTCCTTGCTGACGGGCTTGATGCCGAACGACGAGCTTTCGGGGAAGCGAATCTTTTTCACGCCCATCTCATCGACCAGGAATTCGAGCATTTTCTGGGCCTGCGGCGTGCCGTTCATGTACTCGATGCCGGCGTAGATATCCTCGGTGTTCTCGCGGTAGATGACCATGTTGGTTAGCTCCGGCCGCTTCACCGGCGAAGGCACGCCGTCGAAATAGCGTACCGGCCGCACGCAGGCATACAGGTCCAGCTCCTGCCGCAGGGCCACGTTCAGCGAGCGGATGCCGCCGCCGACGGGGGTCGTGAGCGGGCCTTTGATGCCAACCAGAAATTCACGGAAGATGTCGAGCGTTTCGTTGGGCAGCCAGTTGCCGGTGGCTTTGTAGGCTTTCTCGCCGGCCAGCACTTCCTTCCACATCAGCTGCTTTTTGCCGTCGTAGGCTTTTTCCACCGCGGCGTCAAACACGGCTTTCGAGGCGCGCCAGATATCCGGCCCGGTGCCGTCGCCCTCGATGAAAGGGATGGTGGGTTTGTCGGGAACCGTGAGCTTGCCGTTTTTGATGGTGATTTTCTGGTCTGCCATTGGAGTGTGGAGTTGTACTGCGGGGGTTGTTTTTGATTCGGTATTTGTCAGCAGTATTTTGCTGAAGGATAGTAGAACGTCATGCAGAGCGCAGCGAAGCATCTTGGGCGGGTAGTAATCAATGAGCAACCAACGATTGAGTTAGTGCTGCGAGCGAGATGCTTCACTGCGCTCTGCATGACTGCCTTTCTCACTGCTGCTGCCTGACGTTCTTAATACCCAAAAATCTCTTTCAAACTAACTTGCTTCACCGGCCCATATTTCGCCAGTTCCTTAAAATTCAAACGGTCTTTTGAGCCAATAACCAGAATTACCTGGCTCTGCCCTTTAATCTTGGCTTGCTGAAACTTCTGCAAATCCGCGAAGCTCATATTTTGCGTTTGCGCGTACACGTCGCGGCGTAGGTCGTAATTCAAACCCAAACGCTTGGCGCGCTCGTAGCTGAGCAGCTTGTTCACCTTCGTGATGCGCTCCGTAGCGATGCTGTTGCGGATGGCGTTTTTGGCGATGCTCAGGTTGGCTTCGGCCACGGGCAAATCGGTCAGCAAGGCTTCCATGCCAGCCATTGCCTCGGGCAGCTTGTCGGACTGGGTGCCGATGTAGCTCAGGTTGTAGGAGCTGCGACCGAGCTTGTCGGCGTTGGAGTAGCGCGACGAGGCTGAGTACGCCAGGGCCTTGCTCTCGCGCAAATCCTGAAACACGATGCTGCCCATGCCGCCGCCGAAATACTCGTTATACAGGCTCACCGTGGGCACGATGTTCTTGTCGTACACGTCGCCCTTGGTCAGGAACAGGATTTCGGCCTGCACCATGTTGTAGTCAGCCCAATAAACTTTACGGTCTTTCAGCGGCAGCTCGGCAAAGTCCTTAGCGGGGGGGGTAGGGAGTAGCTTGGCGGGCGTGCGGTGATTTCTTTCAATTGTCCCCTTTATCCCACGATTCACTGCCTGCACAGTGGCCCCACCAGTGCCAACAATCGCAGTACCAATTCCAACTATCTCATCATTGAGCGGACTAGGACCATAGTACAATACCCGATGCTCAAACTTCGGCAGCTTCTGAATCAGGGCCGTGAGCTGCTCTGGCTTCAGGGCCTTTAGCTCCTTCTCACTAAGATTATTGGTGAACGGATTCTTCAGGCCATACTTGGCGAAGTTCACCATCGCCTGGCTCAGAATGACCTGCTTGCTGAGCTTGGCGTCCTGGCGCGACTTGAGCACACCGGCGACCATGTTTTTCAGCGCGGCGGCATCGGGCTTGGGCGCGTTGAGCAGTTGCTCAAACAGCTTCAGCGCTGGCTCCAGGTTGGTATCCAAGCCGCTGAGGCTGACGAAGATGCGGTCCTGCCCGCTGCTGACCGAGAACGAGCAGCCGAGCTTGTAGAACTCCTGCTGCAACTGCGCGGCCGAGTAGTTGCCAGTGCCCAGGTATTGCAGGTAGTCGGCGGCGAGGCCGTATTTGGGGTCGTTGTTGGTGCCGAGGTCGAGCACGTAAAACAGGTCGAACAGCCCGTTTTCGTCGTTCTTGGTGTAGTAGAGGGGTAGGCCAGGCTTGATGCTGGCCTGCTGAATATCCTTCTCATAATCCACGAATACCGGCTGCAAATCGGTATTCGGCAGCGCCGTCACTTCCTTATAGAAAGCCGAGGCCGCGTCGCGGTTGGCCGGCACCGGCGTGATGGCGGGCTTCACCACTTTCACCGTGTTCGGGTCCTTGCCGGTGCGCTTAAATACGGCTACGTAGTTCAGCCCGTAATTATCATTGGCAAACTTGACGATTTCCGCCTTGGTAATCTGGGCGAAATCGTCCTGCTGCTTGAGATAATCCGCCCAGCTTACGCGCTCGATAAACGCCTCGTACAGGGCCGAGGCGCGGGCCTCATTGCTTTCGTAGCTTTTGGTGCGGGTCAGCTTCTCGTTATTGATGATGGCCGGAATCAGCCAGTCCGGGAAGTTGCCCTTTTTTACCTTTTCAATTTCACCCAGCAGCAGCGCTTGCACCTCTTCCAGCTTTTGCCCCGCGCGCGGCGTGCCGTAGATGACGTGCGTGGAGTAGTCGTTGTTAAGGTCGGTGAACGTAGCGGCTTGCAGCACCTTCTGCTGCTGATTCAAATCCAAATCCACGAGGCCAGCCTGGCCGTTGGTGAGAATCTTGTCCAGCATCCGCAGGCGCAGGCCGTCGCGGGTGGCTTTGCCAGGCAGGCGGTAGCCCAACATCACGTTTTCGGCCTGTGGGCCAAGAATTTGCTTGGTAACCGGAGCCGTAAGAGGCTTCTCGACGGGCGGGTTGAAGGCGGGAACCGGCTTGCTCGGCAATTGGCCGAAATACTTGTCAATCAACCGGATGGTTGCATCGTAGTCCAGGTCGCCACTCAGGCACAGGGCCACGTTGTTCGGCACGTAGTACTGGCCAAAATACTTGCTAATCTCCGTGATGGACGGGTTTTGCAGGTGCTCAATCGTGCCGATGGTCGTCTGCGTGCCGTAAGGATGGGTCGGGTAGAGGGCCGTGTTCAGCGCCTCAAACTCCTTGTTGAAATCCGAATCGAGCCCGCGGTTTTTCTCCTCGTATACCGCTTCCAGCTCAGTGTGAAACAAACGCGGCACCATCTCCTTCATTCGCTCGCTCTGAATGGCGGCCCACTTTTCCAGCTGATTGGCCGGAATGTCTTCCTGGTACACCGTCTCCTCGCTTGAGGTATGGGCATTGGAGTCTTTAGCGCCGATGGTGCCCATCACCTTGTCGTACTCGTTGGGCACGGCGTACTTGGCCGCCACGCCCGAAATCGAGTCAATCTGATGGTAGGTTTTCTTGCGCGCCGCCGGGTCGTTGCGCTGCCCGCGGTACACCTCGTACAGGGCCTCAATCTTGGCCAGTTCGGCTTGCTCCTTCGACCAATCCTGCGTGCCGAGCCGCGAGGTGTCCTTGAACACCATGTGCTCCAGGTAGTGAGCCAGGCCAGTAGCGGTAGCCGGGTCGTTCTTGGAGCCGGCGCGCACGGCCACGTAGGTTTGAATGCGCGGCGCGTCTTTGTAGTCCGATAAATAAATGGTCAGCCCATTGTCGAGCTTATAAATCCGGACGCCGAGCGGGTCGTTGGGCACGGACTCATACGGATACTGTTTGGCGCCCGAAGGGGGGGTAGGGGCCGTAGCGGCAGCGGCTGTCGTCGCAGCCGGCTTGCTCGACTGGCATTGCGTGGTCAGGCCCAGGGCGGCCAAAGCCGAAAACAGTACCAGAAAGGGTTTATTCACAGAATTTCCAGCAGGAAATGAAGGCTTTCAATAAAAAAACAAAGATAGAAGGTGCGAAGAAGAATAAAAAACGATTTTTTGGGATAAAACAGCAGTGAAAAGGCAGTTATGCAGCGCGCAACAAAGTGGAGCGAAGCATCGCGCAGGCAGCAGTAATCGGGCTGGAAGGCAGTCATGTCAGTCGAGCTTGCGAGACATCTCGCTTGGGGAAGTAATCCACTCGTTGTTCAACGCCTCAGGTTGCTTCCCCGAGCGAAGTGCTTCACTTCGCTGCGTGTTGCATGACGGCCTGTTTGACTCAAATTACTCGGGCCAACCTTTTAAAAATCCGCGTCCAGCCCCAGCCGCTGCTTCATCTCCTGTAGCATGGGGAACTTGCCGGCCAGATACTCAAATTTATCGCTGGAAGTATAAAGCTTCTTCGCCGTGGGCGCGGCAGCCACAATTTCGGGCTGCACGTTGAGGCGCGGGTGGCCGGTGCGGCGGCGCAGCTCGGCCAGAAAATCCTGCCGGAAATAATTAAACTGGTCAACCTGAATGCCGTTGTCCAGGCCGAGCGTGATGACGTGCTCGGCGTTGGCCTGCACCGGGCGGTTAAGTACGGTGTACTCGCTCATGCGGTCCTGAGCGCGGCGCTCCTCGACCAGCTCGCGCCACACGCGCTGAAGCAGGGCCGGGTCGACGGGCGCCAGGGGGCCGGTAGGTTCAGCGACTGGCTCGGCCACGCCGGTAGCCGCCGCGCCTGGTGCGGGCGCGGTGGCCGGGTGGCTTTGCAGGTCGTTGAGGCTGGGAATGCGGTTGGCAAGGCTGGGCAGGCGCGGCGGCAGGGCCACGGGCGCCGCCGGGGCCGGACTCGGCGCGTAAGCTGGGGCAGCGGTAGCGGCGTCTCGAAACGCCACGGGCCGGGCGTGGGGACCTTGCTGGTCCGGCGCGGGCTCGTGGCCCTGCATACTGGCCTCACCGGTTTCGACGTGCGGCACGGTGTCGCGCAGCTGGTGCCGGCCGCCGGGGAGGGGTAGGGGCGAGGCCGGCGGCTCCGGCTCGATGCTCAGGGTCGGGTGCAGCTCCTCGACGTCGCTGGCGACGGGCAGCGGCTCGGGGCCATCGGCGGGCGCTGGGGCGGAGAGGAATGTTGAGGATTGAGGGTTAAGGGTTGGGAGTTGAGGAAGGGGCGCGGCTTGAACGGCGGGCCGGGGCGGGATGGCGGCAGCCAGCGGTGCCATTTCGGACGGTGCGACTGCCGAGGCTTTGGCGGCAGCAAGGGGGGTAGGGACCGGAGCGGCCAGGGCGGGCGTGGCCGCCGCTTCGGCTGAAACGGACGTGGCGCCCACATGGCTATTCAGGGCTGGGGCGGCGCCGTTCAGGTCGCTAGTTTTTTTTTTGGCCTCGCCGTTAGTCGAAGCGGCGGCGTGGGTGGCCGGGCTCAGGTCGCGCACGAACTCCACGGCGCTGGTCAGGTAAGCCAGCTTCATCAGGGTCAGCTCGACGTGCAGGCGCTGGTTTTTGGCTTGCTTGAAGCCCTGGTCGCACTGGCTGACCAGGTTCAGGGCCGAGAGCAGGAAGCTCAGCGGCGCGGCCTGGGCCTGCTGCACGTAGCGCTGGCGCAGCCCCTCCGACACTTCCAGCAGCTGCACCGTCACCGGGTCCTTGCAGACCAGCAGCCCGCGCAGATGCTCGGCCGTGCCGACCACGAAGTTGTGCAGGTCGAAGCCGTTTTGCACGACTTCATGCAGCAGCAGCAGCGCACCCGACAGGTTCTGCGCCGTCAGCGCCTCGACCAGCCGGAAATAATAGTCGTAATCCAGCAGGTGCAGGTTTTGCACCACCTCCTTGTAAGTCAGGTTGTTGCTGCCAAACGTCACCATCTGGTCGAACATGCTTAGCGCGTCGCGCAGGCCGCCGTCGGCTTTCTGGGCTAGTAGATGAAGCGCGTCGTCCTCGGCTGTGACGTGCTCCTGCCCGGCCACGTAGCGCAGATGCTCGCGGATGTCCTCAACCCGAATCCGGTTGAAGTCAAACACCTGGCAGCGCGAGAGAATCGTGGGGATAATCTTGTGCCGCTCGGTGGTGGCGAGGATGAAGATGGCGTAGCTCGGCGGCTCTTCCAGCGTCTTAAGGAACGCATTGAAGGCCGCGTTCGAGAGCATGTGCACCTCGTCGATGATGTAGATTTTGTAGCGGCTGCCGGCCTGCGGGGCGTAGCGCACCTGCTCGACCAGGGTGCGGATATCCTCGACCGAGTTGTTGGACGCTGCGTCCAGCTCGTGCACGTTGAAGGAGGCGTTTTCCTGAAAGGCCCGGCACGAGGCGCACTCGCCGCAGGCCTCCGTGTCGGGGCGCAGGTTGGTGCAGTTGATGGTTTTGGCCAGGATGCGGGCGCAGGTCGTTTTCCCTACCCCCCGCGGCCCGCAGAACAGAAACGCCTGCGCCAGGTGCTGGCTCTGCACGGCGTTTTGCAGCGTGGTGGTGACGTGCTGCTGCCCCACGACGCTGCGAAACGTGGCGGGCCGGTACTTGCGGGCCGAAACAACGAAATTGTCCATAAGTCTAACTGATCAGCTCAAAAAGTGCGGTCATGCAGAGCGCAGCGAAGCATCTCGCAGGCTGACTAATCCACATGTCAGAACAACGATAGGATTACTTGTCCGAACGAGATGCTTCGCGGGGCTCAGCATGACCGCCTTTCAAAAGGCAATAACAAAGATACCCGCTCTCCCGGCACCCTTGGCCCCGAAGAAACATTTTCGCTGCCGGCCGCGTTCTGCTGCCCTACCGCGTACCTTCGCGGCCCGCCGGGCGTCGAAAACCCGGCACTTCGTTCTTTCTAATTTGGGGCTGACCGGAATTGACAGCTTGCGCAAGTCGCGGGTAAGCGTGCCGGGAGTTGGACGAATCTCCCGTTAAAAAGTCGCCCAAACAACAACTGGCGAGTATTCCTACGCCATGGCTGCCTAGTTCAGAACTAAGTAATTGCCATCGTCCCGCTCGGGTAAGCTTTTACACCTGAGAGTTCGGGGCGTCGTAAGTAGAAGATAGCGCGTCGAGAGGAGTGATTGGCGCGCGAAACCCAACTGCTTCTAAGGGTATCTCAAGGGCCTGATGTGCGCCTGAGCTACTTCGAAAATCCAAGCATAGATACGCACGTAGAAAGCCCGCCGGCTTCCTTGTCTGGACCAGGGTTCGAATCCCTGCAGCTCCACCGTTTGACTTTTCAAACTCCCCTTCAAAAAGGCTCTGAATCACTAGGTTCAGAGCCTTTTTGTTTAACAGCGTTATCAGCCGGCTTTTGGGCAGAAGTGGGGGGTAGGGAACAGCTTTTTCATTGTTTCTTAATTGTCCGCCCACGGGCCAGTGGGGGTCTTCGCGCGGAATTTAGGTAGTCAGGCCGATTAGTGGCGTGTGCCGTAAGCGGGCCGCGCGCCGCGCTGGTGGCAGCCACCGCGCTGGCTGACTTGCCTTGCCACGACGCCAGCCAATATATTTGGCTTAACTCTACTGTCCCGGCCGCCTTAAGTTGCGACACTTTGAGCAGGCTTTTTACTTTCCCTACCTCCCCTTACTGACCGGAATGTCGAAACGCATTATGATTGTTCGTGCCCTGGCCTCGTTGCTAGTTGTAGGACTGAGCGCGGGCTGTCAGAAAGCAACCCCGCCTACGGGTAGGAACCCCGCCACCCTGGCCACCAGTGCCGCTCTCTGGCTCACCACGCCCGATAAGTCGGTGCTGTTTCAGCTTCAGCCGGCGCTGGCCTGGAGCGCGGCGGCGCCGAGCAGCGGCGCGTCGGTTATCGAGGTTGATGACAAACAGACATTTCAGACCATCGACGGCTTCGGCTACTGCCTGACCGGCGGCAGCGCGCAGCTGCTGCACGCCATGAGCCCGGCGGCGCGGCAGGCCCTGCTGCGAGAGCTGTTCGGCACCGAGGGCAACCACATCGGAGTGAGTTACTTACGGGTGAGCATTGGGGCTTCTGACCTGGACGCCAAGGTGTTCAGCTACGACGATTTGCCGGCCGGGCAGACCGACCCCACACTGGCTAAATTCAGCTTGGCGCCCGACCGAGCGGCGCTCATTCCGGTGCTCAAGGAGATTCTGGCTATTAGCCCCAGCCTCAAGCTGCTGGGCTCGCCGTGGTCGCCGCCGCCGTGGATGAAGACGAATGGCGCGAGTAAGGGCGGCTCGCTCAAGCCGGAGTTTTATGACGCCTACGCCCGCTACTTCGTCAAGTATTTGCGGGGGATGCAGGCCGAAGGCATCCGCCTCGACGCCATCACGGTGCAGAACGAGCCGCTGCACCCCGGCAACAACCCCAGCCTGCTGATGCTGGCCGAGCAGCAGGCCGAGTTTGTGAAAAAGCACCTGGGCCCGGCGCTGCGAACGGCGGGGCTGGACACGAAAATTATTGTCTACGACCACAACGCCGACCGGCCCGACTACCCTCTCACCATTCTGAAAGACCCGGAGGCCAGCGCCTTCGTCGATGGCTCGGCCTTCCACCTCTACGCCGGCGATATCTCGGCCCTGACGGCGGTGCACGACGCCTTCCCGACCAAGAACGTGTACTTCACCGAGCAGTGGACCGGCGGCCCCGGCACCTTCGGCCCCGACCTGGGCTGGCACGTGCAAAACCTGCTCATCGGCGCCACCCGCAACTGGAGCCGCAACGTGCTGGAGTGGAACTTGGCCGCCAACCCGCTCTATGAGCCGCATACGCCCGGCGGCTGCACCACCTGCCTGGGCGCCATCACCCTCGACCGCGACGCCGTGACGCGCAACTCGGCTTACTACAGCATTGCCCACGGCGCCAAATTCGTGCGGCCCGGCTCAGTGCGCATTGCCAGCAGCGGGCCGGTCAGCCTGCCTAATGTGGCCTTTAAAACCCCCGCTGGCCAGACTGTGCTCGTGGTGCTTAACCCTGCCAGCAGCGCTCAAGCGTTGGCTATTCGCCACCGCGGCCGGGTGTTGAATTCTCAGCTAGCGGGTGGCGCCGTGGGTACGTTTGTCTGGTAAATTTTCGCTTCCTTTTCCTACCCCACCCCATGAAAAAAACGCTTACCGCGGCCCTGCTGGCCGCGTGCATCGGTCCGGCCGCAGTGGCCCAAAAAACTGCTCCAAAAGCCGCGGCCAAATCCCTACTCCCCTCCGCTGGCGTGAAGCCCTACTCGGCGGCCGGCCGGCAGGTGCAGGTCTTCACCACGGCCGCCGGCACCGATTTGCGGATGGCATCTACCGGCACGCTCAGCTTCCAGCCCCAGCCCCAGCCGCTCGAAACCCAGCCCACGGTGTTCGTGGACCCTTCGCACCGCTTCCAAACCATGCTCGGTATTGGCGGGGCGCTGACCGATGCGGCGGCCGAAACCTTCGCCAAGCTGCCCAAGGCCCGGCAGCAGGAGTTCCTTCAGGCCTATTACAGCCCCATCAACGGCATCGGCTACACCCTGGCGCGCACCACCATTCACAGCTCCGACTTTTCCAGCGGCTCCTACACCTACGTAGCCGATAATGACCGCGAGCTGAAAAGCTTTAATGTAAAGCACGACGAGCAGTTTCGCATCCCGTTCATCAAGCAGATTCAGGCGGCCACCGGCGGCAAGCTCACGCTCTACGTGAGCCCGTGGAGCCCGCCAGCCTGGATGAAAACCAATAACTCGATGCTGCAAGGCGGCAAGCTGCGGCCCGAATCCCGCCAGTTCTGGGCCAACTACTACGTCAAGTTCATCAAGGAATATGAGCGGCAGGGCATCCCGGTCTGGGGCCTGAGCGTGCAGAACGAGCCGATGGCGACTCAGAAGTGGGAATCGTGCGTGTTTACGGCCGAAGAGGAGCGCGACTTCGTGAAGAACTTTCTGGGGCCAACCTTGAAGAAGGGTGGCCTCGGCGACCGCAAGCTCATCGGTTGGGACCACAACCGCGACCTCGCGTACCAGCGCGCCAGCACCCTGTTTGGCGACCCCGAAGCCAGCAAATACTACTGGGGCCTGGGCTTTCACTGGTACGAAACCTGGACCGGCAGCGCCATGCAGTTCGACAACCTGCGCCGCGTGCACGAAACCTACCCCGACAAAAATCTGATTTTCACCGAAGGCTGCGTCGAGAATTTCAAGTTTGAGGGCATCAACGACTGGAAGTTGGGCGAGCGCTACGGCTATTCGATGATCAACGATTTCAACGCCGGCACCGTCGCCTGGACCGACTGGAACGTGCTGCTCGACGAAACCGGGGGCCCCAACCACGTGGGCAACTTCTGCTTCGCCCCGCTCATCGGAGACACGCGCAGCGGCCAGCTGCTCTACACCAACGCCTACTACTACATTGGCCACTTCTCCAAGTTTATCCGCCCCGGCGCCCGACGCGTGGCCACCGCCGCCAGCCGCGACGTGCTCCAAACCACGGCCTTCGTCAACACCGACGGCAAAGTGGCCGTGGTCGTGATGAACCAGACCGACAAGGAGCAGCCCTTCCAGCTTTGGCTGCAAGGCCAAGCCGCCAGCACCACCAGCCGGCCCCACTCCATCATGACGCTGGTTGTGAACTAGCTGATGGCTGATTCCCTACCCCCCTTCGCCGGGTAGAAGGGGGTAGGGGATAGGCGGGTGGGGTGCTGCCAGTCTCACACAGCTTGCCCGAAAAGCCCTCAGAACTGCATGGTTCCGAGGGCTTTTCGGGCAAGCTGTGTGAGATGATCTTCAGGGATTATCGCCATATAAACCTGCTCTTGCACTCCTACCTATTCCTCACGAAGCGCTTGATAGAAGCCCCTACTCCCTTCAACTCCCCGTCATTGACCAAAGTCACCGTAATGTTGCTTGTCAGCCGGTCAGGCTAAGCGGGCAGGAAGCAACAATTTTGATAGTTGCATGACAGTAGTGGTGGCCTATATGCCAGATTACAACTAGAAAGCTTAAAACAAAAACGTCCTGCCGGTCACGGCAGGACGTTTTTGTTTGCTAAAGTAATACTCCTTAAGCTATGACTTAATAGCCAGGATTCTGGGTCAGACTGGGATTAACATCGCGCTCAGCCTGTGGGATAGGCAGCTTGTCGTTGAAAGGCTTGATGCCCTTCTTGATTAGCTCGGGGTTGTTAACTAAGGTGTTAGTACGCTTCAGATCGAACCAGCGGTCCATCTCAAAGGCCAACTCGTAGCGGCGCTCTTTGAGAACAGCCTCCTTGGTGACGGTAGTCAGGGCAGGCAAGCCCGCCCGGCGCCGCACCAAGTTGATGCCACTCAGACCATCAGCCGATGTAGGATCCGCTTCAGCCAGAATTAGATACACTTCAGCGAGGCGTAGTACTGGCACGTTGAGCGGTGAGTCCCAGATGGTTGATAGAGTACCGGCGAAAAACTTGCGCACGGTAAATCCATTAGGGTTGCCCTCCAGGCTACCCGGTTGGGTTTGGCCAGCTGGGTATTTATCGCCGGGCACGAAAATCGTCACTGCTTTGCGCAAGTCGCCGGCTTCGTAGCCCTCTACAAATTCCTTTTCAGGAACATTGAAGCCATAGCCCCCACCGCTCACCACATAACCTAGAGCTTTAAGAGCGGCAGTTGTTGTGTCAGTGTAGAAGCGGGCGCCCCAGAACTCGTTGATTGCCGAGCCTGGACCGTCGGTCGTGTAAGCGTTCTGGCCGCTCTTGTACTGGACTTCAAATAGGGATTCCGGACCATTCTCCTTGTCCACGTTGAAGTTGTCACCGTAGTTAGGATTCAGCATTTTGCCGGCGGCCGTCGAAGCTGTGATGGTCAGTCGAGCCTGCTTAGCAGCATTAGCCATATCGCCCTGGGTCAGGTACACCTTCGCCAGTAGCGCCATTGCCGATAAGCTGCCGGCCCGCCCTGCATTTTCGCCCGTGTAGGTAGGAAACTTTTCGAGCTTAATGATAGCATCCTGTAAGTCCTTCACAATCTGGGTATATACTTCTGCCTCCGGCGTGCGAGTTACATTAGCTACTTCCGACGCACTAGCAGCAGGGGTCAGCACTAGCGGCACATCGCCAAACGAGCGTACCAGGTAGAAATAGTATAGGGCCCGCAGAAACGCAGCTTCGCCTAGGCACCGATTTTTAATGTCGGCGTCCATCTCAATAGCCGGTACCCGCGCCAGTACTTGGTTGGCCGCTCCAATACCTAGGTAGGTGCGTTGCCAGAGGGGAGTAATGACGGGATTACTGGCCGGGATGGTAAAATTGTCGAGTTGCTGAAACTCGATGCCGTCGGCAGCGCCGCCACCACCCACAAAGGAGTTATCCGCCATGATGTCCATTGCCCACAGGGAATGGCCATAGAGTCCATCCTTCTGCAGCTGGGAATAAGCGGCCGTAGTAGCTTGGATGGCATCGGTCTGAGTATTGTAAAAAACCTCAGTCGAAACAGCATTACGCGGCTGCAAATCGAGGTATTCTTCCCCGCAGCCGCTTAGTAGCCCAAGCGTGAGCAAAGCAGCGCCGAGGCCAAGGGTTTGCTTTCTCATTGAAAATAGAGAATTCAGTAGCATGATAAATGAAATTAAAAAGTGAAGAGCTAAACGCCGAACCGTTTAGAAGCCAACATTAATGCCGGCCAGGAAGGTACGCGACTGCGGATAAATGCCACGGTCAACTCCAAGGCTATTGCCCTGGTTGCCTAGTTCCGGGTCAAACCCGTCGTACCCAGTGACGGTCAGTAGGTTCTGGGCGCTCACGTATACCCGGATGCGCTGACTGTGCATGGCACTCAGCAGGGAGGTAGGCAGCGTGTAGCCTAGGGTGAGCAGCTTGATACGCATGTAAGAGCCATCTTCCACATACTGGCTGGAAATGCGGTTGTTCTCGTTGGGGTCGTTGGAGACGGCACGGGGGATGTTGGTGTTCGTGTTAGTCGGTGTCCAGCGGTCCAGCGCGACGGTGCCAGCGTTGGTAGCCGCTGCTAAGCCCCCATCAAGGTAGTAGCGGTTCAGGTTATACACGTCGTTGCCTTGTGAGCCCTGAAGGAATACATTCAGGTCAAAACCTTTGAAGCTAACCGTGTTGTTGAGGCCATATGTGAAATCAGGATTAGGATTGCCAATGAAGGCCCGGTCATTGCCGTTAACCACGCCATCGCCATTGATGTCCCGAAACTTGATATCTCCTGGAGCTGTGCCCGAGCTTTGATAAAATTTCGTCGGAGAAGTAGCATTCAGCCTACCCAGCTCATCCGCCGTTTGGATAATACCGTCGGCTACATAGCCATAGAATGACCCGAAGGGCTGCCCTTCCTCATAGCGCACCAGGTTTTGCCCACCCCGAATGCCCTGCCCATTGAAGGGACGGCCCACGCCGAGCGATGTAACTTCACTGCGGTAAGCAGATACAGTCAGGGTAGTTGACCAATTGAAACCGTTGCCCTCGCTCACGAAATTGTTAGTGGTGAGCGATAGATCTACCCCCCGGTTGCGGGCGGAAGCGGCGTTGGTGGCAATAGCTTCGCTAGTACCCGATACCTGCGAAACCGGCACATTTAGCAGCAGGTTCGGCGAGGTGCGCTGATAAATATCTACTGAAGCCGAAATCCGGTTCTGAACGAGACCGAGGTCCAGGCCCAGGTTATACTGCTCGTTGTTTTCCCAGCGCAGTTCTGAGTTTGGTAGTCGGCTAGGCGCGCCCCCAATTACCAAGGTTTGACTGCCTGTACCGAACACATAGCCTGTGTTGCCAATGTTGGCGTTGATAGTAGGTAGGTAGCCGAAAGCGCCCGCATTGAGCGGGTTGCCTACCCGGCCGTAACCAGCCCGTAGCTTCAGGTTGCTGACTGAGCTAATGTCCTTGAGGAAAGATTCTTCCGATAAGCGCCAGCCCACTGATACGCCCGGAAAGAAGCCAAATTTATTGCCTTTGGCAAAAGCCGAGGAGCCGTCGTAGCGAGCTGTAGCCGAGAGCAGGTACTTGCCGGCAAACTCGTAGTTGAGGCGACCAAAGTAACTGGCTAGCCGGCTGCGACCATTCCCACCGTAATTAGAAATCTTATCATTAATCGGACCCTGATCAATTAGCGGCAGCGCGTTGTTAAGATAGCCAGTCCGGCCGCCGCCTGAATAGAAGTAGTCGAACTGCTGAGACGATTGTCCGAGCAGGAAGGTAAACTGATGCTTGTCGGCGAAGAGCCGGTCATATGTGGCCGTGTTCTCAATCAGATAGCTCGGGTTGTAATTGGTGTTGGTGCTTGCCGACGCATTCTGAGCCTGGTACTTGGAGGAGCCAGCAATGGAGGGGTAGAACTGGTCGTTCTGGTTGAACTGTAGGTCGGCGCCAATGTTAGTGCGCAAGCGTAAGCCCTTCAGCGGCTCTAGTTCAGCATAAAACGTTGTGGTAAGCCGGTTGCGGTTGTTCTTGTTACGGGGACGCAACGCCGCTGTCACTGGATTCTCCTCCCCATAATTATCTGCGGCGGTGAACTCGTAGTAGCTGCCATCGGGATTGTAGGCCGGTACGAACGAAGGCGCTTGAATGGCTAGCTGAATGGGTCCGCCTACCTCGTTATTTTCGTTGGCTAGCGGACGTTCTTCCTGGTGGCTGAGTCCGAGTGTGCTGCCAATCTTCAGCACCCGGTTGAGCTGCACCTCACCGTTAGTGCGTAGCGTGTAGCGCTCGAAGCTGGAGCCGATGATGGTACCGTCTTGCTGGAAGTATCCCGCACTAACAGCATAGCGTGCCTTTTCACTGCCACCGTTGGCGGAAATAGTGTAGTTCTGAATTTTGGCTTGGCGGAAAATCTCGTCTAAGAAGTTAGTCGATGGCAGGGCTGCTATCTTCTCCGGTGTGTTGAAGCGCGGATTAAGAGCTAAGGGCGTGTTGCCAGGAAACTGCGTATTGTAATTGGTGCGCGCCTCATTGTTCAACTCCGCGTACTGCTGAGCGTTGAGCAAGCCAACTTTGCGCCACACGTTTTGCGTTCCGTAATAAGCATCAAAGTTGATGTTAGACGTGCCAGCCTTACCCCGCTTAGTGGTGATAAGCACTACCCCATTAGCGGCTCGTACTCCGTAGATAGCCGTCGCCGACGCATCTTTCAGAATGTCGATGGTCTCGATGTCATTCGGGTTGATGTTGTTAATCTCAGTGCCAGTCGGGTTACCATTGCCATCCGTAGCAGATGGCAGCGGAAAGCCGTCTACCACATAGAGTGGGCTATTATTACCGGCCGACGTGACGCCGCGCACCCGCAGCGAGGTGCCGCCTAGACCGCCCGGCGCGCCAGAGTTGGACACGACCGTTACGCCAGCGGCCCGACCCTGAATAGCCTGAGCCGGGTCAGCCACCGGCTGCGACGCAATTTCGCGGGCCGAGACTGATGAAACGGCGCCTGTCACGCTCTGCCGCTCCTGCGTGCCATAGCCCACGACGACTATTTCGGAAAGAGCCTGTGCGTCTGCTACCAAGGTCACATTGATGACATTGGTGGAGCCGATGACCGCTTCCTGAGTTTTAAAGCCTACGTAGCTGAACACTAGTGTACCGCCTTCGGGCGCTGTTAGTGAGAAGCTGCCGTCGGCATTAGTAGAGGTACCAATTGAGGTGCCACGCACCAATACAGTTACACCGGGTAGACCAGCACCATCGGCGCTAGTAACGCGGCCTGACACGGGAACATCAGCTAAGGAGGACTGGCTGGTAATAGGCCGTTTGAGCGGCTTGGGGGTACTAGCTGCGGCGGGCGCGGCTAGTACAAGCCCACTGCAAGCCGTCAGCCACAGGGCCCGGTGCAGGAGGAGTTGCGAGTAAAATGGTCGGTTCATGAAAAATTGGGAGTTGAGGTGGGACTTGCTAGCTAATTGGTGACAAGAAGGAGTAAAAATTAATGAAATGGTCGAGCTTTTTCTGTATTAGATCACGATTACTGCTGCAATCGGTTGCTGAAAACAGAGGAAAGAGGCTATAATAGCCCAAATTTATCACAGCTTGTTTCGGAAATGCAAGAGCAAAAAGAGCTTTGTGAATAGTCCAAACGTGGTTTTTTGTATTACTGCTAGTTCGCCGGTTCACTTAAATCACACAAAAGGCAGTGACCCCAGCAGTATTGGTAAGGCCACGGCTTCTTGTTCTCAAGGCGAACTTACGGCTAAAAAACAATAAAAGAAGGGTAACATCAGCGTACAATCTGCTAAATAATCTTGTTAAAGGTCAGCATTATTTCGTTTGTGCAAACGATTCCGGCTTTTCTGAGTCTGCGCTAGCTGAATAGTCGGAGCCGACAGCCTGGTCCAGCAACAGTTGGGTCCAACTTTCATGCTCCTCAAAATTAGGCGCCAGCCGCCGCCGCCGCATAGCTTCGGATACTTTCTGGCTGAAGCTCCAACAGGTACCCTGCCGCAAATCCAGCAGCCGGGACAACTCCTGCGAAGAGTAGTTGCCTTGATGCGAATAAATCAAAAAAGCGGCATACAAAGCTTTGATGATAGGAAATTTGCATTTCTGCAACAGCGTATAGGCGGTGGCTGACTCGACGTAGCGGCAGCGGGTGCAGCGGCGAGAGTGAGGCTCACGGCCGTCGCAATACTTCTCGTAGCCGCACTTGCGGCAGCGGTAGCCGTCGGCCCATTTCAAAGTAGCTAAATAAGTCAGACAGGCATCTTTGTCAGGATAAATCTGGCTGAACTCACCGAAATCAACCTCCTGAGCTAAAACGCGGGCCGTTTTGGCGGTGTGCAAGTCGCGCTCCAGGTCGAGGTTAAGCTTCTCAATCGCTGCCGACTGTAGCGCCAACAACGCGTTAGCTTGCAGCAATTCCCGGTTCTGGGCCGTGATAGTTTCGCTTTGCTGGCGCAGCTCGTCGGTACGGCGGGCTACCAGCTCTTCCAGCTCGGAATTGAGCTGGTCCTTCAACTCCTGATTTTGCCGGAGCTGCTCGACTAGCTGGTGTTGGGTCAGGTGCTTTTTGCGCAGCTGCTTCACCAGCTTGCCCTGGGCCCGCAGGGTAGCACTTTGGATAGCCTTGATTTTTTCGCCCAGTGCGTAGGAGAGCACCACCACCTCAATTATCATCGCCACATTCATGCTGTACACAGTGGCCGTGTTGGTGAACGTGTGGATGCCGAGCTTGCGCAGAATCAGAAAGCCCACGCTGAGAGCCACCAGCGCGTGGGCCAGCACGAAGAACCGCGCCGGCCGAAAGCCCCGCTGCCACACCCGCACCGCCGCGTAGTAGAGCATCCCGTAGGGCAGCAGGTAGAGCCAAAAGCCCCAGCCCGAGTGCAGGCTCAGCGTGTCGAGCAGCAGCAAGCCCACGCTCAGCCACACCACTCGCCGCAGCCAGATGTCGTAGCGGGGCAGGCGCTGCGGAGTGGTCAGGAACTGCCGGGCGTAGTAGCCGAACGTGAGCAGCAGCAGAATGGGCGAGCCGGCGATAATCCACTGGTTGAAGCCCGGAAAATCCGGCCATAGGTACTGAAATCCCAGCCCATCTTCCGATAAAAAGACCAGACCGGCGCTAAGCACATAAAGCACGTAGCGCAGGTACGTCTGCTCCTGAGTGAAGACGAAGAGGCACAGATTATAAATCAGCATTATCAGCAGCACCCCGTAGAAGGCGCCGAGCAGGCCATATTCGGCCTGAAAGTGCTCGGCCAAGCGTTGCTCGGTACGCAGCCGACTCAGGAAGCTGGCTTTAGAATTAGCCGTCAGCCGCACGTAGAAGGTGCGGGTCTGGTCGGAGAGCAGGGGTAGGGCAAAGAGGAAGTTTTTGTAGGGAAACTTGCGCGAGTCCAGCCGCCAATCGGCGCCGGTGCGCACGGCGCCAGCGGCCGTCGCAGTGGCTGGGTAGAATACGATGTCGTTGAGGTGCGAGTCGAACAGCTCCAGGTACCAGTGCTCGGCCAGTGGCCCCTGGGCCTCTACCGTGAGGCGCAACCAGTAAGCGGCTCCCGGCCGGGTCATGCTGGCGGGCAGCTGGTCGCCGCGCCGAAACTGCGCCGCCCGCGCCGGCTGCCGTACGTCGGCTAGGGTAAGCTGCCCGGTTAGGTCTTCCAGAACGCTATAGCGGGCCGGCTCCACGAAAACTTCCTCTAGTCCGGAGCGCACTTGCAGCGGCAGGGGGGGTAGGGAATCGGCGGCTACCGCGCCAGCGGCTCCCAGCAGCAGGCAAATGCTCAGCAGCAGGCATCGGAGCAGGTTCACAACTTCAGTCCTAGCGCTACTAATCAAAGAAAAGTAAATGGTAGGTTTCATAAGTCTCCAAGATACAGCGCCTCGCCGAATAAGCGCCTACTGCCTTTTGGTACCAGCCGCATCAGCAGGCACAAACCGCAGCCAGCTTAGCTGAGCCACGGGCTGCTCGATATAGAGCCGCAGCGGCTGCTGCCCCGCGGGCAAGGCCTGCGTAGTGAAGGTGAGCGTCTGCCACGCAGGATTGCCAGGCTGCTGATTTACAGCTACTGTGCCCACTACTTTATCTCCTAATCGCAACGTGAGCCGGCCCGGCACCGCCGCCGGCCGCAGCCGCAGCTGCACTTGGTAGGGACCAGGCGTGACCACTCGCACCGTGTATTGCAGCCACTCGCCGGCCGTGAGCTGGCTGACGGCGTAGCCGCTGCCTACCCCACCCGCGGCGCCCAGGGCCGCCGAGTCGGGGCCGGCCTGAACGTCTACGCCATCGTTGCGGTAGGCGCCGCCCTGGTTCCAAGGCGTGTTGTCGCGGTAGTCGATTTTGGCCGAAAAGTCATCCTGGTACGCCACGCCGGCCCGGCCCAGGTCGTAGTCGGCCGCCGCGATGGTGCCGGGCACCCGCAGCGCGGCGAAGGGCGCGGAGTAGCTGCCGGGCTGCGTGAGGGCGGCGGCTACGTCGCGGTTGGGCTGGCAGTTGGCAAACTGCACGTTGCGCAGCAGGCCCGCCCGGCCCGCCGCCGTTAGGATGTTGCCGTAGGATTGCACCCGCAGCAGACTGGCCGGGCTGTTCACGCGCTTGATGTTCCAGTGGCACCAGCCGATGCTCTGGGCATTAAGGCCTTGCACGGCGGCGGCAAACCACTCGTTAGAATTCTCACCCGTTTCGCCTACCCACACCGGCACCTGCCACCGCTCGCGGAAAGCCGCCAGGTTCTTAATCAGGTTGACTTGGTTCGGGTTGGGGTCGGCGGTTTCGGGGCCGTTGGGGCACCAGTAGCGGTGGGCGTTATAAACCAGGTTGGTTTTGTCCTGGCTGGCCAGCCGGTCGGGCGTGAGATTAGTGTACTCATTGCCGTAGCCGTTGCCTTCCAGCAGCAGCAGGTGCGGGTCGCCTTGGGCCCGCACGGCGTTAATCAGGCGGGAGTAGAGCGCGTTTATTTCCTGGTTATCAGCCGACAAGCCGTTGGCTTGGTTTACGTTGTGCGGCTCATTAATAAAGTCGTACATGGCCACCCGCGCATCCTTTTTGTAGCGGGCGGCCAGCTTTTCCCACAGCCGCACGGTCATGTCCTGATAGATGGCGCGGCCCTGGGCGTCGCGGCGCTTCCACAAATCGAGGGGTAGGAAATTGTCGTTGATATTGCGGTCGGTGCCCTGGCCGCCGGGCGCAGCGTGCAGGTCCAGCACCACGTACATGTGGTTGGCGGCGCACCAGTTCAGCACCTGGTCGATGTAGCGAAAGCCTTCTAGCTTTTTATCCGTAAAGAGCTGATTTTTATCGTACCAGCCGCTGAGCTGCTCGACGTAGGCCGTCACGTTGGCGGAACTGGGGCGGCGCAGGGCCTCGGTGCGGGCGTGGCGCTGGGCGGCGGTCAGAAACAAGTCGTAGTGAAACGGCAGCCGCACGCAGTTGAAGCCTTGTTTAGCCAGGAAATTGATGTCGGCCTTGCTGATAAAATTGGCCCGGTACTGCCGGTAAAAATCTTCCATCTCCGCCTCGGGCATGGTGCGCAGCAGCCCCTGCTTGATGCGCCACTGGCAGTTGAGCGTGTCGGTGCCGAGCATATAGCTTTCCTGCAAGAGCCAGCCGCCCACGTTGAAGCCCCGCAGCACGACCTCGCGGCCGCGAGCGTCCACTATCCGGGGGCCAGCCGCCCGCAGCCAGCTCAGGCGCTGCGCCAGGACTGGCCCACCGCTAAGCAGCAGCGCCAGCGCTAAGCACAGCCCGGCGCCTACCCCCCTGCGTTGCCGCCAAGGGCCACTGCTTTGCGGGTTTTTTGGGCGAGTTGACGCAAGAAGCTGCATCTTGTTCAAGGATGAAATAAGGCTGTTAAGCGCTGGTTTAGCCATTTTTTTACTTGCTGAAGCGCCGGCTGAACTGGCGCTGACCGTCCCCGGTCAGCAACGGCGTGTAAGCGCCCGGCTTCAAAGCTAACCCATCCACGCTGCTGGGGTCAGCCGACGCGCTCGCTACCTGCCGGCCCCGCGCATCCTGAGTGCGGTACTGGCTGTTTTTGAGGTGGTGGGCTGATTTGAGCTGCAACTGGTCCGTGGCCGGGTTCGGGTATACTTCCAGCGCGGCGGCCGTCTGGGTTCTTGTGGCCAGCACCACCATCGCGGGCCGTATACTTCTATTTTGTGCGCCGAATAGCCGTAGTAGCTGGTAGCCCACTGGGTGCCGTACGGACGCAGATAGCGTCCGTACGGCACCCAGTGGGCCACTGATGTCGTCGCCGTCGCCGTTGAGCACGGCGTGAATGGTGGTCCAGGTCAGGTCGTCAGTGGAAGTGCGCAGCTCATAAAAGAAAAAGGTAGCTGCTTGAAACCAACCTTACTGCTTGCTGAAACGCCGGCTGGTGGTCGGCCCGGCTTTGGGGCTGAGCCGTAGCGTGTAGGAGCCGGCCGGCAGCGCCGACACGTCCAGTCCATCTTGGCTGATGGTGCCCCGGCTGCGCACCCGGCCCGTGGCGTCCAGAATCTGGTAGGCGCTGCCCGCCAGCTCCGGCCCGGCGGCCAGCTTCAGCCGGTCAGCGACCGGGTTCGGGTAAATCCCTACCCCCCGCTCACCGGCCAAGGTGGGCCCGCCCGCCGCGGGCGCCAGGCCGCGGGCGCTGGTGCCGCTCTTGCTGATGCGAATCCAGTTCAGATTCCAGCCGCCGGTTTGGGCAAAGACACCGAAGTTGTAGGTGCCCGCGTTCACGTTCACCGTCTGCGAGATGGTCCGCCAGGTCTGCCAGCCGCCGGTGGCCGGCACGGCTAGGCTGCCCAGCTGGGTGGCACCGCCGTTCAGGTCCGACGACAAGCTGCCGCCGCCGGGGCTGGCCACGCGGTACTCAACGAGGTAGGAGCCGGAGGTCGGGAAGTTCACGTTGTTGTAAGCCAGCCAGTCCCTGGCATCAATCCAGCCCACGTCCTGGCCGCCGCCGGTGTCGCTGCATGCCTCCACCTGCACGCCGCTCATACTGCTGAAGGCCTCGGCCTGCAGGAGCGTGGCGGTGGGGGCTGGGGCGGGCGCACTCGTCAGCTGATACACGCGCACGTAGTCCACGGCCATCGTGGCGGGCAGCTTGGTCTCGTCCACGGTCTGGCCGGGCCAGTTGCCGGCCACAGCCAGGTTGAGCAAGAGGAAGAAAGGGCGCTGAAACTCGTCGGTGCCGCCCACGCCGTTGGTGATATCAATGGTGTGGAACTGCACGCCATCGACAAACCACTTGATGAAAGTTGGCGTCCACTCGATGCTATACACGTGGTAGCTGGCCGGCGTCGTAATGGTGCTGCCACCGTACTCGGCGTGGCCGTTGTTGTCCCAGTGCACGGTGCCGTAGACCTTGTTATCGGCATTGACGTGCTCCATGATGTCAAGCTCGCCGCACCTGGGCCAACTCACGGTGTTGATGTTGGCGCCCAGCATCCAGAACGCCGGCCACAGGCCCTGGCCCAGCGGCATCTTGATGCGCGCCTCAATCTTCCCGAAGGTGAACTCCTTGAGACCCTGCGTTTTCATGCGGGCCGAGGTGTAGGGCATCCCGCCCACGTTCTCTTTTCTGGCCGTGATAAGCAGCTCGCTGGCCGTTACCGTGGCATTGGCCCGCTGGTAATACTGCTTTTCGTTGTTGCCCCAGCCGCCGCCGCCGGTCTCAAATTGCCAACTCGAACTGATGCTCCCATTGAACTCATCGGCCCAGACCTGCTGATATGTCTGGCTCTGAACGGTGCCCGAACCGAGCAGGGTGAGCGCGGCGGCGCCCAGCAGGATGACGGAGGTAGGATTTTTTTTCATAGGTAATAGGGTGGGAGGGGTTAGGGAAAAGTAGAGGGGTAGGGAAGTAAGGCAATCGAAATCAGGCAGTCGAAAGCTGCCGTCGGGGGTACTGCTCAAGGCTAATAGCTCCTGGCCGCTGCCCGCTGCGGGCCGCTCTGATTGGCCGGGCTTCTCAGGCAGCCTAGCCAAATATCAGCTGCCCGGCCGGTAAAACAACGCGCTGACCTCAGTGCCGCCGGGGCTTGGCAACTCAGATTGCTAAGCGCCTATACACCTAGGGCACATCCCGAATAGGTGTCTTCGGCCCGCTCCCAGCCAAAATTGTCGGCCAGTTGTCCCTTGGTCACACTAGCTTAAAAAACACGTAAAAAATCGGTGAATTGCCTCATTTTATTACGAGCTTTTGCCGTACCTAACGCCGCGACCGAGTTAGCACCCGGCAGCGGCGAGGTTGGCCGGCTTAGCCTGCCGCAGGAGTGGGCGTCAGTCCGCCGGGCACCAGCACCCTGCCCGGCCTTGCCGGCCGACCAGCCATTAGTTGTGGGTGTGGGCCGCCAGCGCGTTCACCCGGCTATCATCAAATTCTCTTTTCTCCCTTTCATGTCTCACCCACCCTTTCGATTTACGGTCTTGCTAGGCTCGGCCCTGTGCGGCGCCCTGGCGACCAGCCCCTGCGCGGCTCAAACCAAGCCTACTGCGCCGATGAAAAAATCAGTTGCCACGCCCGGCCGGCCAACGGTGCTGACGGCCAACGACGCCAAAATCAACGCCCTGCTTCAGAAGATGACGCTGGAGGAGAAGGTAAAAATGATTCATGCCAACTCCGCCTTTGCCGCTGGCGGCATCGAGCGGCTGGGCATTCCGGAGCTGATGACGTCGGATGGGCCGCACGGCGTGCGCTCGGAGCAGGGCCGCAACTGGAAACCGCCCGTGGGCGCCAACGATGCCGGCACCTACCTGCCCACCAACAACACGCTGGCCTCGACCTGGAACCCGGAGCTGGGCTACGCCTACGGGGCGGTGCTGGGCTCCGAGGCCAACGCCCGCGGCAAGGACATCATCCTAGGGCCGGGCATCAACATTATTCGTGCGCCGCTCAACGGGCGCAACTTTGAGTACCTGAGCGAAGACCCCTTCCTGGTTTCGCGTATGGTGGTCGGCTACATCAAGGGCGTGCAGGACCAGGGCGTGTCAGCCTGCGTGAAGCACTACGCGGCCAACAACCAGGAAACCCATCGCAACGACATCGACGTGGATATGAGCGAGCGGGCGCTGCGTGAAATCTACCTGCCCGGCTTCAAGGCCGCCGTGCAGCAGGCGGGGGTGTACACGCTGATGGGCTCCTACAACAAGTTTCGAGGCACCTGGGCCACCGAGAATGCTTACCTGATGAACGACATTCTGAAAAAGGAATGGGGCTTTCAGGGCCTGGTCATCAGCGACTGGGGCTCGGTGCACGACACCCAGAAAGCCTTGCGCAACGGCACCGACCTGGAAATGGGCACCGACCTGTCCCTGATGTACGGCAGCGTTGACCAGTCAGCAGCCGCGGCATCAGCCACGGCCGGTGGCGCCCCTGCCCCCGTCCGTTCGCTCTACGACCGCTTTTTCCTGGCCGACCCCGTGTTGGAGGTCGCAAAAAAAGACCCGACGGTGGTGCCGCTGATTGACGACAAGGTGCGGCGCATCCTGCGCGTGATGTACGCCACCAACATGCTGGATGGCGCCAAGCGCCAGCCGGGCGCTTACAACACCAAGGAGCACCAGGCCACGGCCCTGAAAGTGGCCGAGGAAGGCATCGTGCTGCTTAAGAATGACGGTAATGTCCTACCCCTCCCAAAGTCCGTGAAGCGGGTGGCCGTCATCGGGGCCAACGCGACGCGTGAGAATGCGCTGGGCGGCGGCAGCGCGCAGGTCAAGGCCAAGTATGAGATTACGCCCCTGCAAGGCCTGAAGAATGAGCTGGGCCAGGCCACTATCACCTTCGCGCCCGGCTACAAGATTGCCCGCGGCCAGCAGGCTGACCCGGCGCTGATTGCCGAGGCCGTGGCCGCCGCTAAAGCCGCTGAGGTCGTCATCTACGTCGGCGGCTCGTTTCACGGCTACGACTACAGCAAGTGGGACGACAACGCTTACGACGCTGAGGCCGTGGACAAGCCCGATTTGAAGATGCCCTTCGGCCAGGAAGAGCTGCTGCGGGCCGTGCTCCAGGCCAACCCCAACACGGTAGTGGTGCTCATGAACGGCGGTCCTATTGACGTGTCGGCCTTCGCCGGCTCGGCCAAGGCTATTGTCGAGGCCTGGTATCCGGGTATGGAAGGCGGCAATGCGATTGCGCACGTGCTATTTGGCGACGTGAACCCTTCGGGCAAGCTGCCCTTCACCTTCCCCGTGAAGCTGGAAGATTCGCCGGCCCACAAGCTGGGCGAGTACCCGAGCACGCCCGGCAACGCGCTCAAGCAGTTTTATAAGGATGATATCTACGTGGGCTATCGCTACTACGACACCTATAAGGTAGCGCCGCAATTCGCCTTCGGCCACGGCCTGAGCTACACCACCTTCAAGTACAGCGGCCTGAGCGTGACGCCCGGCAAGCAAAGCGCCACTGTGAAGCTCACCGTGACCAACTCCGGCAAAACGGCTGGCGCCGAAGTCGTGCAGGTGTACCTGCATGACCAGCAGGCCAGCGTGAAGCGCCCGGAAAAGGAGCTGAAGGGCTTCCAGAAAGTCTTCCTCAAGCCCGGCGAGAGCAAAACTGTAACCCTGACGCTGGATACGAACGCCTTTCAGTTTTATAGCGAGGCCAAAAAGCAATGGACGCTAGAGCCGGGCAAGTTCGACGTGCTGGTGGGCAGTTCCTCGCGCGACATTCGCCTGACCGGCGGCGTAACCTTATAAGAAGCAGTTTGCGTTACTTGTCTGACAAGGTAGAGGCGCAA
>NZ_CAXTEF010000004.1:161-188548 GCF_964243305.1 uncultured Hymenobacter sp. | reverse complement strand
GCGTAACCTTATAAGAAGCAGTTTGCGTTACTTGTCTGACAAGGTAGAGGCGCAACATCTTGCGCCTCGTCGTTGAACGATGACACTGCGAATGCTTGGTGGCGGTCGTTCAACGACGAGGCGCAAAATATTGCGCCTCTACCGCGTTTCTGCTAACGCAAACCGCTTCCAAGGCTTTGGGGCGGAAGAGGGGGGTAGGGATTTCCAGGTTGGCACCCAGAAATCCCTACCCCCTTGCTTTCAACCAAAGCCTGCTACGAGAACAAAAAGGCCCGTCAACCGCTATGGCTGTCGGGCCTTTTTGCTCCTGTAACATTGAACAAACCTGCGCTGCGGCTACTGTGCCGCCAGCGTGAACGGTACCATCTGTACGTCGCGGGAGTTGCCGCCGACGAAGATCTGAAACTCGCCGGGCTCGCTCACCCATTGCAGGTCGTTATTATAGAATTTCAAGTCCTCGGGCGTGAGGCGGAAGGTGAGCGTGCGGCTTTCGCCCTTTTTGAGCTGCACTTTCTGGAAGCCTTTCAGCTCTTTCACGGGGCGCGAGATGGAGCCCACCAGGTCGCGAACGTAGAGCTGGGCGGTTTCCTCGCCGTCGTAGCTACCGGTGTTCTGCACCGTCACGCGTACTTCGAGCGTGCCGCCGGGGCTGAGCGTGGCCGTGCTCAATTCCGGCTTGCCGTATTGGAAGGTAGTGTAGCTCAGGCCGTAACCGAAGGGGTAGAGCGGGTCGTTGGGCACGTCGAGGTAGCGCGACTTATACTTGTCGAGCTTGTCGCCGGCGTAGGGGCGTCCGGTGCTCTTGGCGTTGTAGTAAATCGGCACCTGCCCCACCGAGCGCGGAAACGTGGCCGTGAGCTTGCCGCTGGGGTTGTAGGCGCCGAAGAGCACGTCGGCAATGGCGTGGCCAGCCTGCGAGCCGGCAAACCAGGTTTCGAGGATGGCGTCGGCGTGCTGGTCTTCCCAGGGCAGGGTCAGCGGCCGGCCGTTCATGAGCACGAGCACCAGCGGCTTACCGGTTTTCTTGAGTGCCTTGAGTAGTTCCAGCTGCTGGCCGGGCAAACCGATGTCGGCGCGGCTGGCGGCCTCGCCGGTCATGCCCTGCGACTCGCCCACCACGGCTACCACCACGTCGGCGCCCTGCGCGGCCTGCACGGCTTCGCGAATCAGCTCCTCGGAAGAACGCTTGTCGATGTTCAACTCGCCGCCGTGGGCGTTGAGGCGCTCAATCATCTGCGCATCGTCGGTCACGTTGGCGCCCTGCGCGGTCACGATTTTCAGGCCCGGCGCGGCGGCGCGCAGGCCCTGCTCCACCGATACGGCCTGCTTCCAGTCGCCAGCGCCACTCCACGAGCCAATTACGTCCTGCTGCCGGCTGGCCAGCGGGCCGACCAAGGCAATGGTGCCCGTCTTTTTCAGCGGTAGCGCGTTGTTGCTGTTTTTGAGCAAAACCAGGCTTTTGCGGGCAATGGCGCGGGCATCAGCCACGAACTCCGGCTTCATAATCGTAGCCTTGGCGCGCTTCTCGCTGACGCCCCGATAAGGGTCTTTAAACAAGCCGAGCTTGTACTTGGCTTCCAGCACCCGGCGACAGGCCAGGTCAATCTGAGCCTGCGTGACGGTGCCAGCCTTGAGGTTTTGAGCCAGGTTTTTCAGGAAAACTTCGCCCACCATATCCTGGTCGATGCCCGCGTTCAGGGCCAGGGCCGACGTTTGCGCGTCGTTGCCCAGGCCGTGGCTGGTCATCTCATTGATGGCCGTGTAGTCGGTGGCCACGAAGCCCTGGAAGCCCCACTGGCGGCGCAGCAAGTCGGTCATCAGCCATTTGTTGCCGGTGGCGGGCACGCCGTTGATGTCATTAAACGAACTCATTATGGAGCCCGCGCCGGCGTCGACAGCCGCTTTGTAGGGCGGCAGGTACTCGTTGTACATGCGCACCAGGCTCATGTCGGTCGTGTTGTAATCGCGGCCGGCTTCGGCGGCGCCGTAGAGGGCGAAGTGCTTGACGCAGGCCATTACGGCGTTGTTTTTACTCAGGTCATTGTTGGGGCCCTGGTAGCCGCGCACCATCGCGCGGCCAATGAGTGAGCCCAGATACGGGTCTTCGCCGGCGCCCTCCGAGATGCGGCCCCAGCGCGGGTCGCGGGCAATATCCACCATTGGCGAGTACACCCAGTTGATGCCGTCGGCGCTGGCTTCCTCGGCCGCGATGCGGGCGCTGCGCTCGATGGCGGGCAAATCCCAGGAGCTGGACAAACCCAGCGCAATCGGGAAAATGGTGCGGTGGCCGTGAATGACGTCGTAGCCAAAAATCAGCGGAATGTGCAGCCGCGTTTCCTTCACCGCCATCGCCTGGAGCTTGCGCGCGGCCACCGGCGTGAACGTGTTGAGCACGGCGCCGACCCGGCTCTGGCGAATGTTGGCGTCCACGTCCTTGCTCACCACCGGCCCGGTCACGTCGAAGCCCACCGTTATCAGGTTCAGCTGGCCGATTTTCTCCTCCAGTGTCATTTTACTCAGTAAGTTGTCGACGAACTTGGTCATAGCCGGGTCGGAGGCTTGGGCGGCGGCCGAGGGGGTAGGGGGCGCTTGCTGCTGGGCGTGCAGCGGCACCGTCAGCAGCCCTAGCGACAGCAGCAGGGCCGGGCGGAAAACGTATTTCATGCGGGGGTGGGGGTTTAAAGTGGGGCAGGGGGTAGGGAAATCAGGCAGCAAAAACTGCCGGGCCGCTTGTGCGCGCCAGATACGCACCGGGACGTAGCTGTCTCCGGCCGACGAGGCGGGAATAGCAGAGGGTAAGAAATTTAGCGCTCCTTCGGGCCAGTCGCCGCCGGATGGGGAACCGGCAGCCTGGCCAACTCTCCGCGCTATGTTCTTCACCATTACTGGTCTTGCATAAATAACCGCCTGACTGTATTACACTTGAGCTTAGGCTGAAAAGCCTGGTATCAGGTAACCTTAAGCGCAATGTATTACGTATCACTGCAAGATGACGAGTTTTAGTATACCAAAAGGGGCCTGGCTGCTCCGTTTTCTTTCTTCATTTTAACGCAACATCATCATGAAAACCACCAAAATCTTCCTCGCTGCTGCCCTGCTGACCCTGGGCTTCGGCACGGCTTCGTTTGGCCAGACTACCAGCGGCACGGGTACTGGTACGACCAGCGGCACGGGCACTACCAGCGGCACCGGCACCACCAGCGGCACTTCAACCAGTGGCACTATGGGTACGACCAGTGGTACCTCAACCAGCGGCACGATGGGTACGACTAGTGGCACCATGAGCACCACCAGCGGCACCTCTACTAGTGGTACGTCTACCAGCGGCACGATGGGCACGACCAGCGGAAGCACCAGCGGCACTACCAGCGGTACGATGGGTACAACCAGCGGCACGGGCACAATGGGCACCGGCACCACTAGTGGCAGTGGCACGGTGGGCACCGGTAGCGGCACGATGGGCAGTGGCAGTGGCAACACGTCATCATCGGGCAGCATGGGCACCACCCGTCGCTCGACCCGCGCCACGACCAAAGCCAGCAATGGCCGCTCGACTAAAGCCAAGGCTACCAAGCGCAACACCAAATCGAAGATGAAGTCTTCGGCCATGTAAGAATCAGCTAAGCGGCTGTTTCGCGGCTGCCTACGTAATCAAGGCCAGCTACCCAAGGGTGGCTGGCCTTTGTTTTTCGCTATGCTAAAGGTTGGTGTCCAGACTGTCTGCTTTTTGAAATAACTTCCTCACTTTACTCCGAAAACCTATGAAACTCTACCTGCTGGCCGCTGTCCTGCTCATCGCTCCGGCCGCCTTCGCCCAAACCGTACCGTTCGACCCCAGCCAGCCGGTGCGCGGCGGCAGCCAGGGCCAGACTACCGTGGCACCACTCAACCCGGCTCTGAACCAAAGCACCATCCAGGGCCCGCCCGAAATTCAGCGCACGCCCACCAACCGCGACGCCCAACCCAGCCGCCTGCCCGCCGATAATGGCGCCGCCGTGCCCGTTGCCACGCCCGACCGCAGTCCCACCGCCCGCCCCGATATACGCGAGCAACCCCTGCGGCCGGCCCGCCAACGCCGGCAGTCCACCGACGTGGTGCCGGGCCGCAACTCCAGCACCGGCAGCAGCAACGTCCCCCAGAGCAACCCGCCGCTGCCCCATCAATAGCGCCAACACTGCTTGCTCAACGACTTAAAAAGCCCTGCACCGAAACCAGTGCAGGGCTTTTCAGCGGTCAGCGAGTATGATGGTTATTTTTTCTTAGCTGCTTTCGCGCTGACCGCGGCGGCCATGTCGCCGCCCGCGCGGCGGAGCGCATCGGCCAGCTTAATGAGGTCCGCTTTCAGCTCGGCGGGGGCTTTGGCGCTGGCCTGGCTGGTTTGGTCACCAAGCATACTCAGGCTGCTGGCAATGGCCGCCCCATCAAGCCGCTCGCTGGTGAGCAAAGATTGCAGGTTGCCAAATTCGCGGGCAACGTGCTGTAAGTCAACATCGCCGCTCTGCCAGAGCTGCTGCTGCCAGACTTCGGTGTTATCCATCGCCGCGCTGATGGGAATGCCCGTCACGCCGTTTTGCAGGGCATGGAGCGTGGCGTTGAGGTGGTCGTGGGTGATGGCAGCTGGCATTTTGGAGAAAGTTACAAGTTTGAGTTATGAGTTCTGAGTCGAGGTGGCTGGCGCGGCAGCATTCGCCACCAACTCAACCGGCTTGGGCTTGCGCGGGGCGCGGGCTTTTTGGGGTTGGGCAGGGGGAGTAGGAAAATCGACTGCGTCACCTAGGGCTGATACTCCGGGCTGCTTGTTTTTCGCCGGTTTCTTCTTGGATGTCGCCCCCTCCGGAACTGCGGCTTTGGGCTCTTTCGGTGCGCGGGGCTTTTTTACCGGCGCGTCGGGGTCGGGGGGTAGGGTTAGGGGCGGGATGGGCCGGTCGGGCGCGGCGGGGCTCAGGCCCAGCTCGCGCAGGATGGTCACGGCGCGCAGGGCACTGGCCTCCTTGTCTTTGATTTCCAGCATCATGTCCACATCAAGGCCTTCGAGCGTGGCCAGGAAGCCGCGGAACAGCTCGTCCACCAGGGCATCGGTGTGCTTGCCGCGTCGCTCGCCCGTGGCCTGCGAGCTATAATCCATCATCAGCACGCCGTCGCGGGCCTGGTCCCAGGTTTGGGCGGCCAGGTGCAGCGCGTCGGTCATGGTTTCGCCGTGGTTGAGGCATTCATGGTGGAAATTATCGAACAGAATCGGTACGCCAGTCAGCTCGTGGAGGTGCAGGCAGTCCTTGAGGCTGAAGAGCCGGTCATCGTTCTCGACCACCACGCGCGCCTTCACCGCCTCGGGCAGCGTGGCGTGCACTTGCGCGAAACGGCTGATGGCCAGTTCCCGGTCGCCGTACAAGCCGCCCACGTGAATCTGGAGCTTGGCCTGCCCGTCCAGCTCCATCAAATCCAGCATCGAGCCCTGGTAAATCAGCTCATCGATGCTGCGGCGCACGATGTCAGGGTCGGGCGAGTTGAGTACCACGAACTGGTCGGGGTGCAGCGAAACCCGCATGTCGTTGGCCCGGATGAAGTCGCCGAGCGCTTTGAATTCCGCTTTGAAATGACTTTGCCAGGGGTAGGTGTTCACGGGGTGCGAGCCAAACGGCACCACGCCCGAGCTGATGCGAAAAAACAGCAGCCCCTGGGCCGCGTTCCATTCCAAAAGTCGTTGCAGGCAGGTCAGATTAGCCGCTACCGTGGGCAGCAGCCGTTCCTCAGTATAGGAGGCCAGCCGAAACGTCGTGGCCGAGCTGCAATCCATCGCCTCATTCACGCAGGGATACCCGATTCTCATGCTCCTGCTTACGGGCCGGGTAGGGGCCGGGTTGGAAAGCAATAAGCCTACCCCCTCGGGAGCCACCCGCCCGTCTTCGGTCGGCGCCACCTGCAAGTTGGAAAGCAATAAGCCTACCCCCTCGGGTTCGTCATGCGGAGCTTGCGAAGCGTCTTATCACGCTGGAATGACGCAGTAAATAATGGTATACTGCTCGTTGAGGCGTGATAAGATGCTTCGCAAGCTCCGCATGACGGACGATTGGGCAGCGGGCAGGGGGGTAGGGAAGCTGACTGCCGCCAGTTTACTCATACCCCCGGTTATCCTTAAAAACCCGGTTGTACTTGGCCCGCGCCTGCCGCGCCTTCTCGGCGGCTTGCTGGGCCTGAATGGCTTCCATCTTACGGCGCTCCTTGCCGGCGCGCGAAAACTGGTCGTAAAGCAAGCTCACCGGGTTCTCCAGCGTCGCGACGGGTGCTTTGGGCGCGGCCGAATCACTGGGAAACAATGGCTTGGGCTTGGGTGGGCGCTTTACCTGGCTGACTTTAGGTGGCGGAGGCTTGCGCAGGTTGCGCAGAGCCCGGTTGATGGCCGCCCGGTCGGGCCGGTCGCTGGTCACACGCACCTCGCCGAGCTGCACGCTGTCGCGCACGAGCACGACTTGCAGCACGAGCTGCGACAGGCCGGAGCCGCCCAGCAGCAGGCGCCGCGGCTTGTAGCCCACGGCCCGGAATTGCAGCGTGTCGGTCGAGAGCGCCTCCACACTGAATTCGCCCTGGCCACTGGCTGCCACGCCGCGCCGCAGGCGCTGAATCTGCACCGTGGCGCCCGGAATCGGCTGCCGGGTGTCGGCCGCCGACACCGTGCCGCTCACTCGCATCGTTTGTTGAGCCTGGGCCGGCCGGGCACTCAGGCCGGCTAGCAGCGCCAGCAGCAGGGCGCTCAGCCAATGCGGCCGGGGCGTACAGAAATGCGATAGGATGCTAATCATCAACCCGCCAAACACAAATTCACCACCAAAGTAACCATCCAAAGAGACGAAAAAAGCCTGCACCGTTGCGGATGCAGGCCTTGTTCAGCCAATAAGAACCAAATTAACTAGTCAGCTAGGCTATTCTACCTTCGTTTTGCCGCCGGCAGCCGGCTTCATCTTCATCGTGCCGTCATCGCCGTCGATTTTGGCTTTGTTGCCTTCCGAATCCTTGATTTTCACGTCGCCGTCGCGCTTCACTTTCACCTTGCTGGCGTCCATCGTGCCATCCGAAGACGACATCGCCGAGTTATCCGTGGTGCTGCCGCTGCTCATCGAGCTGCCGGAAGTGCTGCCGTCCATGCTGCCATCGCTGCTCATCGAGCCGGAGCCCGACGACATCGAGCCATCGGCGCTCGTTGCGTCGTCCACGTAGTTCGACTCGTCATAGGTTGAGCGGCTCGTCTCATAGCTCTGGTACTGGGCCGGGTCGGTAAAGACGCCTTTAAATTCTGTGTCGGTTTCGGTAGTAGCCTCGCGCATAGCAGTGGCCATGCCGGTGGTGTCAGCCGTGTACTTGGTGCGCACTTCGCCCAGGCGGCGGGCGCGGTTCACATACACGGTGCGAATCTTGGTTTTGGTGGCCTCGTCGGTGATCTTCATATCGGCCACCATCTTATCGGCAATGCGCTGGGCCCGGGCCTCCATCGCGGCTTCCGACTCGGCGCCGCCGCTCATGGTCGTGGTGGTGGTTGTGGTCGTAGTGCCGTCGGTGGCCGTGGTGGTGCCGGTTTTGTCTTGCGAGCAGGAGGTGAGCGAGAAGGCCACCGCGCCGGCCAGCAGAAGGAGGGAGTTTTTCATGAGAAAAAGAAAATAAAGAGACTGAGAATCAGTTAGGGCCGCTCTACGCAGAGCCTACGGCTGAGGTTGCTGGAAAAGTATAAACTATTTTTAATATTCATCAGCCCTCAAGCCCTGCGCAGCTCGAACACCGTGATTTCGGGCAGAAACCCTACCCGCCCTGGATAGCCCAGATAGCCCAAGCCCGTGTTCACGTACAGATGCTGGCGACCCTGCCGGTAGAGGCCGGCCCACTGCTTGTACACGTACTGCACCGGGCTCCATTTCATAAAGGGCAGATTCACACCGAACTGCATCCCGTGGGTGTGGCCGCTGAGCGTGAGGTCGATGTCGGGGTAGTTCAGCACCTGCGCTTCCCAGTGCGAGGGGTCGTGCGAGAGCAGGATTTTGAAGGGCGCGTCGCCGCTTTGGGCGTGGGCCTGGGCCAGGTTGCCGTGCTTGGGAAAGTTGGCGTGGCTGCTCCAGTTCTGCACCCCGATGATAGCAATTTTGTCGCCGCCGCGCTCCAGCACCTGGCTTTCATCGAGCAGCAGGCGCCAGCCGATTTGGGCGTGGTTGCGGGCCAGTCGGGCCAGGTTTTCGCGTTTGGCTTCCAGGCTCGGCCACTGCACGTAGTCGCCGTAGTCGTGGTTGCCGAGGCTGGAAAACTTCGGCAAGTCGGACCGAATCTGCTGCAAGGCCGGAATGTGGGGCTCTACCTCGGTGGCGATGTTGTTCACTAGGTCGCCGGTCATCAGAATCAGGTCCGCTTTCTGGGCATTAATCAAGGCCACGGCCCGCTGCAAGGGCTCAGTCGAGGCAAACGAGCCGGTGTGCAAATCCGAGATTTGCAGCACTTTAAAGCCATCAAAGGCCGGCGGCAGGTTCGGAAATTTCAGGCTCACGCGGCGCACCTTGTAGTTGGTGGCGCCCTTAATCATGCCCCAAAGCAGCGCTGCGGCTGGCAGCGCGCCCAGTCCCAAGGCCAGCCGGCTCACAAACTGGCTGCGGCTGAGCAGCGGCTCATCGGCCGTGTTGGCGTCCGGCGAGCCGCGAAAAAACAGCCGCGCCGCCAGCCGGGCCACGTCTTCCAGCAGCAGGGGCAGGACGACTACGGTCTTGCCGGCCAGCAGCACCAGCGGCAGGCACATCAGGTAGGGCTTGAGCGTAACGGCGCCGGTCTGCCGGGTCGAGCCCGCCCAGATGGCCACCGCCCAGGTACCCACCGTCAGCAGCCAGTAGCCCACGGCCATCGCCCGCCGCCCGCCTACCGAGGCGGGCGCAAATGCCGTGCGCACGGCCACGTAACCGTAGATTTCGGCCAGCACAATCAGGGCCAGCATTCCCCAGAGAAAGAAAGGACTTCGCACGGTCGGTAATGGGAAAGAAAAAGGTGGGATTGGAGACTTTAACGGCCGGCGGCAACTTATGCTTTACTTTTCGCTTTCCCTACCCCCCTCGTTTCATGGAACCCGCCGACGCTGACCTGCCGGAGCCCGCTGCCGCCTACCCCCCGCCCGCGCTCGGCATCAAGAGCTGGGCCGAAGACGACCGGCCCCGCGAGAAGCTGATGGCCAAGGGCCTGGCCGCCCTGTCCAACGCCGAGTACCTGGCCATCTTGCTCGGCTCGGGCACGGTCAGCCTCTCGGCCGTCGACGTGGGCAAGCTGATTTTGCAGGGCGTAAATGACGATTTGAATGAGCTGGCCCGGCTCAGCATCAAGCAGTTGTGCCGGTTTCCGGGCGTCGGGCCGGCCAAGGCCATCAGCATCGTGGCGGCGCTGGAGCTGGGCCGCCGCCGCAAAGAGCAGGGCGCCACCAAGCGCACCACCATCACCTGCTCCAAGGACATCCACGACCTCGTGCGCCCCCACCTGATGGACTTGCCGCACGAGGAGTTCTGGGTGATTTCGCTGAACCGCGCCAATATGGTGATGCGCCAGACCGGCATCAGCCGCGGCGGCGTGGCCGGCACCGTGGCCGACCCCAAGCTCATCTTCAAGGAAGCCCTGGAAAACCTGGCCTCGTCCATCATCCTGGTCCACAACCACCCCAGCGGCAACCGCCAACCCAGCGCCGCCGATATTGCCCTGACCAAAAAGCTCAAGGAAGCCGGCAGCCTGCTGGATTTGCCGGTGCTCGACCACCTGATTTATACCGATAACGGCTACTACAGCTTCGCCGATGAGGGAATGTTGTAAGCGTCATTTAGCGCGAAGTTTAAAAAAGTAAGAAGGAAGTTTCGCAAAGGCGAGTAGCTGACTTCGCGAAACTTCCTTCTTACTTTTTTAAACTTCGCGCTAAATGACGTTGTAAGGAAATACAAAAGTTCTATGTGGAAGAAAATTGCGCTGGCCGGGCTGCTGATAGGAATAATAGCCTACTCGCTGCCCAAAACAGCGGACACCGATAAGGCCTACGCCGCCCAGATTAACCAAGCCCGAAAGCAGAAAAACCAGCAGTTTCGCACCGCTGCCACTTCACCCTTGACTGCCGCTCAAAAGACGGCCTTTGACAGCCTGCGCTACTTCGCGCCCGACGTGAACTACCGCGTTAGTGCCCACCTGCACCGCACGGTCGCCACGCCTACCCTCACCCTGGCCCGCAATGACGGCGGCACCGACGCCTACCGCCACTACGCCGATGTCGATTTTACCCTGCCCGGCCAAACCCAGCAGCAGCGCCTGCAACTGCTGCAAAAGGTGACGCCCGCCGGCGCTCAGGAGCCGCTGTTCCTGCCCTTCGCCGACGCCACCAATGGCCAGCAGACTTACGGCGGTGGCCGCTACCTCGACCTGCCCGTGCCGGCCGACGGCGCCCAGGAAATTACCCTGGATTTTAACGCCGCCTACAACCCATTCTGCGCCTATAATCCGGAATACAGCTGCCCGCTGCCGCCCGCCGAAAACCGGATGAGCGTGGTCATCGAGGCCGGCGAGCAGACGTTTCACAAGTAGCTCATTCGATTCCCTACCCCCTCAACTCGCCTAAATCGAGCCGGAAGCCCGGCAGCACCGGCTCGCCGCTTAGCTCGCTGCTAAAGCCTTGCACGGTTTCTACGGGCTGGCCGGGCCGGTAGATGTAAGCCGTTTCCGTTTCGGTATCAATCAGAAAACCCAGCCGGACGCCGTTGCGCAGCCACTGCTCCATCTTGGCTTGCAGTGTTTTGATGCGGTCGGAGGGGGATTTGATTTCTATGACAAAATCAGGGCAAAGGGGTAAGAATTTCTGCCGTTGCTCAGCCGTGAGCACTTCCCAGTTGGCTGCCGTTACCCAGGAAATATCAGGCGATAGAATAGCGCCATCGGGCAGCCTAAATCCCGCTGACGATTCGAAGCAGCGGCCACCATGACGACGGCTCCAAAGTGCAACCTGAAAGTAAGCGTCGCCGCTGGCAGCGCTGGAATCTCCTCCTACGGGGGGCATGATGACGATTTCGTGGTTAGCGGTGCGCTCAATGCGGGCCGTGTCGTTGGATTGGCAGAACTCGAAAAACTCGTCGTCGCTGAACCCGGCCACGAATGGGCCGCGCAGCACGGTAGCTTCATCGAAATCGGGTAGGAGGTTCATAGCGGGCAGCTGGCTGATGTCAGGCTAAGGTACGCGGCTGACTAAGCTTTAGCTCCATTGGCCCCGCCCGTACCTTTGTTTGCCTTTTAGTTAATCATATTTTCTTAAAGAACAACTGCTAACTGTTCACTGCTCACTGATAATTGACCGATGCGTATTTCTTTCGACTGGCTCAAAACGCTGATTTCCACCGACAAATCTGCCGCTGAAATCGGGCAGCTGCTCACCGCCTCGGGCCTGGAAGTGGAAAGTCTGGAAGAGCTGGAAAGCTTGCCCGGCGGCCTGCGCGGCGTGGTGCTGGGCACGGTACTGACCTGCCAGAAGCACCCCGACGCCGACAAGCTCAGCCTGACCACCGTGGGCGTGGGCGACCCGGCCGGCCTACCCCGCCAAATCGTGTGCGGGGCGCCCAACGTGGCGGCCGGGCAGCGCGTGGTGGTGGCCTTGGAAGGTGCGATGCTTCATCCCACGCAGGGCGAGCCGTTCAAGATTAAGAAGTCGAAAATCCGCGGGGCGGCCTCCGAGGGCATGATTTGCGCCGAGGATGAAATTGGCCTCGGCACCTCGCACGCGGGCATCATGGTGCTGGAAACCGATTTGCCCGACGGCACGCCGGCCGCCGACTACTTCGGGGTGGGCGCCGACACGGTGTTTGAAATCGGCCTCACACCCAACCGCGCCGACGCCGCCTCGCACTACGGCGTGGCCCGCGAACTGCGCGCATTGCTCGGCCAGCCCTGCCACTTGCCCGATGTGAGTAGCTTCAGCGCGCCGGAGGGGGGTAGGGAAGCGGCCGGTGAGAACATCAGCGTCATGATTGAGGACCCGGCGGCCTGCCCGCGCTACGCGGGCCTGCTGCTCAATAACGTGGGGGTAGGGCCCTCGCCGGAGTGGCTGCAAAAGCGCCTGCGCAGCATCGGCCTCTCGCCCATCAACAACGTAGTGGACGTGACCAACTTCGTGCTCCACGAGCTGGGTCAGCCGCTGCACGCCTTCGACGCCGACCAGCTTGCCGGCCACGGCGTGCGGGTGAAACGGGCGGGGGTAGGGGACAAGCTCGTGACGCTCGACGGCACCGAGCGCGCGCTCAAACCCGAAGATTTAATCATTGCCGATGCTAACGGCCAGCCGCTGGCCCTGGCCGGCGTGTTCGGCGGCAAAACCTCCGGTGTGACAGAAATAACCACCCGCGTGTTTCTGGAAAGCGCCTACTTCGCGCCGGCCGCCGTGCGCCGCACCGGCCAGACCCACGGCCTGAAGACCGACGCCTCCTTCCGCTTCGAGCGCGGCACCGACCCGCACATGGTGCCCGTGGCGCTGCGCCGGGCGGCGCTGCTGCTCCGGGAAGTGGCCGGTGCCCGCGTGGCCGCGCCCGTGGTGGACGAGTATCCGGCGCCGATTGCGCCCGCCGCCGTGCGCCTACGCCTGCCGCGCGTCGAGCGGCTCGTGGGCCAGTACATCGCGCCGGAGCGCATCCGGCAGATTCTGACCGACTTGGATATTCTTATCAGCGAGGAAATAAGCGAAGCTGATGGCAGTGCAACCTGGCTGCTCGCCGTGCCGCCGCACAAGGTGGACGTGACCCGCGAGGCCGATGTAATCGAGGAAATCCTGCGCATCTACGGCTACAACCACGTGGCCCTGCGCCCGCACAACGCGGCGTCCTACCTGGCGCCGTTTCCTAATCCCGACCCGGAAATCCTGCGCCAGAACACGGCCCGGCAGCTCACGGGCATGGGCTTCTCGGAAATTCTGACCAACTCGCTCACCAACTCGCGCTACTTCGAGACCGAGGCCGCGCCTGCTGCCGGGCTGGTGCGCATCCTCAACTACAACAGCATTGACCTGAACGTGCTGCGGCCCACGCTGCTGCATTCGGGCCTGGAGGTCATTCGCCACAACCTCAACCGCCGCCAGAAAGACTTGAAGCTCTACGAGTTCGGCAAAACTTATCACCAGCAGCCCGACGGCACGCACCAGGAGCGGAACGTGCTGGCCCTTTACCTGACCGGCAGCGCCACGGCCGAAACCTGGCAGCACAAGGCCCAAAAAACCACGTTCCACGACCTGGCCGGCGCCGCCCAGCAGGTGCTGGCTCTGCTCGGCCACCCGCAGCCCGCGCCGCAGCCCGTCGAGCATGAATATTTAGCCGGTGGCCTCACGCTCGCGGCTCAGAATCAGCCCGTCGCGCGCCTCGGCGCCGTGGCCCCGGCCCTGCTCAAGCGCCTCGACGTGGGCCAGCCCGTCTGGTATGCCGAGCTGGACTGGGACTGGCTCAGCGCCAAGTACAAAAACCGCCTCGCCGCCCGCGAGCTGCCCAGGTTCCCGGAGGTGCGCCGCGACCTCTCGCTGGTCGTGGACCAGGGCGTGAGCTTCGAGCAGCTGCGCCAGATTGCCCAGCGCACCGAGCGCAAGCTGCTGCAAGCGGTGAACGCGTTTGATGTGTACCAGGGCGATAACCTCGGCGCGGGCAAGAAGTCGTACTCGGTCAGCTTCACCCTGCAAGACCCCACGCAGACGCTCACTGACCAAGCCATCGACCAGGTGATGGAGCGCCTGATAGGACAGTTTGAAAAGCAGGCCAGTGCCATCATTCGGCGGTAGGAGGGGGGGTAGGGATGAGGAGGGCGGGCCGCGGGCATTCGGGCCGGCGGCCCGTGTGGCGGTTGTCGCCAGTGAGATTTGTTTCTCGCATTTGTGGGCAGCGGCCGAAACCATACCTGTCGCCGGCCGGTTGGTTTGACCCCATCCGGGGACCTTGCCCGACAACTCATATGAAGATTATTCTTTGGTACCGCAACGACCTGCGCGTCCATGACCACGAAGCCCTGCACCGGGCCGCCGAAAAGACGGCGCAGGTGGTGCCGGTGTACATTTTCGACCCGCGCGCTTTCGCCGACTACCAGCTGGGTTTCCTGAAAACCGGGCCGCTGCGCCAGCAGTTTCTGCGGGAATCGGTCGAGAATCTGCGGGTTAACCTGCAAAAAATCGGGTCCAATCTGCTGGTCCGAACCGGCTTGCCGGAGGATATTATTCCGCAGCTGGCCCAGGAGCTGGGGGCTGAGGCGGTCTACGCTTCGGAGGAAATCACGAGTGAGGAGCTGGCCGTAGAAACCCGCCTCGAAGAGCGGCTCAAGGCCAGCGGCCGGGAGCTGCTGGTGTTCTGGCAATCCACGCTCATCCACGTCGATGACCTGCCCATGAAGGTGCGCGACCTGCCCGACGTGTTCACGCAGTTCAAGAACAAGGTGGAGAAGTTCGCCCAGATTCAGGCGACTTTTCCTACCCCCTCCAATCTGGTGTTTGCCGAAACCACGCCCCTGGGCGACCTCCCGGCGGTAGCTGCCGGCGGCGGGCAGCCCGCCTTCCGGGGCGGCGAGGACGAGGCGCGCCAGCGGCTGTACGATTACTTCTGGACCAAGGACCTGCTCAAAACCTATAAGGAAACCCGCAACGGGATGCTGGGCCTAGACTACTCGTCCAAGTTCTCGGCCTGGCTGGCCAACGGCTGCCTCTCGCCGCGCTACATCTACGAGGAAGTGCGGCGCTACGAGGCCGAGCGCACCCAGAATGAGTCCACCTACTGGCTCATCTTCGAGCTGTACTGGCGCGACTACTTCCGCTTCGTGGGCCTGAAGTTCGGCAACCGGATTTTCCAGCGGCGCGGCCTCAAAAGCCAGGACCCGGCGGCGGGCGGGCGCCCCGATAAGCGCGCCAAAAACGGCCGCAGCAAGGGCGCCGAGGCCGTCTTCGAGCAGTGGCGGCTGGGCCAGACCGGCGTCCCGCTCATCGACGCCAACATGCGCGAGCTGCTCGCCACGGGCTTTATGAGCAACCGTGGGCGGCAGAACGTGGCTAAGTTCCTGGTGCAGGAGCTGCGCCTAGACTGGCGCCAGGGCGCGGCCTGGTTTGAGAGCCAGGTGCTGGACTACGACGTGTGCTCGAACTGGGGCAACTGGCTCTACGTGGCCGGCGTGGGCAACGACCCGCGCGAAAACCGCTACTTCAACATCCTCAAGCAAGCCACCAACTACGACCCGCAGGGCGAGTACGTGAAGCACTGGCTGCCGGAGCTGGCGCAGGTGCCGGCCGATAAAATTCACTCCGTGGGCCTGCTCAGCAACGACGAGCAGCGGCGCTTCGGCGTGCGGCTAGGCGTCGATTACCCCAACCCGCTGGTGGACGTGCGGCAGTGGCTGCGGCGGGACTAGGGGGGTAGGGAAGTGGACAAGGCAAAGTAGGGTAAGCCGTAATACCGGAGCCGAAGGAGCGATGTAGGATGGGCGCGTCGGCAAGCTGCGCCGGTGGCAAGGCAGTTCCTGGTCCGACCGCCCGGACCAGGAACTGCTTCGCGGTCGCCGCGCCCGCTGCAACGCCGCCGGGCCGGGCGCATCCTTAGCTGAGCGCTGCAATCAGGCCCGCGTGGCTAAGTTGCGGTCTGATTTGGATTATCCACCTTTTTCACCTTTTCCTTCTGTTTATGAAGCCTCTAGGTTTACCGCTGCTGTGCGCGGCGCTGCTGGCCGCGGCGCCCGCCGTCGCCCAGCAAAAGCCGGCCGCTAGAACGGCGGCCAAGCCCGCCGCGAAAGGCCCTACCCTCCCCGGCCCGGCCAAAGCGCTGATGACCACGCCCTACGGCACCAAGCTGGTGGAGAAAGTGACCCGCAAGCCCGGCGAGCTGGTCATCCCGTATGAGAAATACGTGCTGCCCAATGGGTTGACCTTGGTCGTGAGTGAGGACCACTCCGACCCGCTCGTGCACGTCGATGTGACGTATCACGTGGGCTCGGCGCGGGAGCAGATTGGCAAGTCGGGCTTCGCCCACTTCTTCGAGCACATGATGTTTCAGGGCTCCGACCACGTCGGCGACCAGCAGCACTTCAAGCTCGTGACGGCCGCTGGTGGCGACCTCAACGGCAGCACGAACCGCGACCGCACCAACTATTACGAGACGCTGCCCAGCAACCAGCTCGAAACCGGCCTCTGGCTCGAAGCCGACCGCATGGGCTTTCTGCTCGACGCGGTCAGCCAGAAAAAGTTTGAGATTCAGCGCTCGACGGTGAAAAATGAGCGCGGCCAGAATTACGACAACCGCCCCTACGGCCTGGCCAGCGAATACGTGGCCAAGACGCTCTACCCCTACGGGCACCCCTATTCCTGGCTCACTATCGGCTATTTGGAAGACCTCGACCGCTCCGATGTGCAGGATTTGAAGAACTTCTTTTTGCGCTGGTACGGCCCGAACAACGCCACGCTCACTGTGGGCGGCGACGTGCAGCCGGCTCAGGTCGTGAAGCTGGTGGAGAAATACTACGGCCCTATTAAGCGCGGTCCGGCCGTGACGCCTACCCGCTTGCCCACGCCCAAGCTCAGCCAGGACCGCTACGTGAGCTACTCCGACAACGTGCGCTTTCCGATGATGCAGATGGTGTTTCCAACCGTGCCCCGCGGGCACGCCGACGAAATGCCGCTGGATGCGCTGGCCGAAATCCTGGGCGGCGGCAAGAACTCGCTGATTTATAAGAACCTGGTGAAAAACCAGAAGGCCGTGCAGGCCCAGGTGTATCAGCAAAATACGGAGTTGAGCGGCGAGCTGACGTTTATCGCGCTGCCATTTCCGGGCAAAAGCCTCGACAGCCTCGAAATCATTGCCCGCAACACGATGGCCGAATTTGAAAAGCGCGGTGTGACCGATGATGACCTGACGCGCTTCAAGGCCCAGACCCAGGCCCAGACCGTGAACGGCCTGGCCAGCGTGAGCGGCAAGGTCAGCCAGCTCGCGGCCAACCAAACCTTCTTTGGCAATCCTAATTATATTGCCGTCGAGCAGCGCCGCCTCAAGGCCCTGACCAAGGCCGACGTGCAGCGCGTCTACGACCAGTATTTGCGCGGCAAAAAGGCCGTCATCCTGAGCGTGCTGCCCAAAACCGGCGACGTGAAGCCCGCCAAGGCCGACAACTACACCATAGCCAAAGCCGGCTACAAGGAGCCCGACTACGGTTACGCGGGCCTCAAATACGCCAAGGCGACGGACACCTTCGACCGCGGCAAGCAGCCTGCCGCCGGCGCCAACCCGGTCATCAAAGTGCCCGCGCTCTACCAGGCCTCGCTGGATAACGGCCTGAAAATCATTGGCACCCGCAACACCGAAGTGCCGGCCGTGACCATGCTGCTCACCATCAAGGGCGGGCACCGGCTGGAACAGGCCAACCCCGGCAAGGCTGGCGTGGCCGCCCTCACCGCCTCCATGCTGAATGAGGGCTCGCAGAAGTACACCAGCGAGGAGTTCGCGGCCGAGCTGGACAAGCTCGGCAGCACCGTGCAGGTGAGCGGCGGCGAGGACCGCACCACGGTCTACGTGCAGAGCCTGACTCAGAACCTGCCCGCCACGCTGGCGCTGCTGGAAGAGCGCCTGTTGCGTCCGCGCTTCGACCCGAATGATTTTGAGCGCCTTAAGAAGCAGACGCTGGAGCTGATTGCCAACCAGAATACCCAGCCCGTCACCATCGCCGATAAAACCTACGCCCGCCTGCTCTACGGCGAATCGGACGTGATGCGCATTCCCACGAGCGGCACGATGGCCACCGCCAACAGCCTGACCCTGAACGACGTGAAGCAATTTTACCAGCAGAGCTACGCGCCCAACGTGAGCTTCCTCACGGTGGTGGGCGACGTGGACCAGGCCGCGCTCACGCCCCAGCTCGGCTTCCTGAAAACCTGGGCCCAGAAGCCGGTTTCCCTACCCCCCGCCGTGGCCGCTACCCAGCCCGACAAAACCCGCATCTACTTTGTGAACAAAGAGGCCGCTGCGCAGTCGGAAATTCGCGTCGGCTACCTCACGGGTTTGCCTTTCGACGCCACCGGCGACTACTACCGCGCCGGTCTGGCCAACTACCTGCTCGGCGGCGCCTTCAACTCGCGCGTCAACCTGAACCTGCGCGAAAACAAGGGCTACACCTACGGCGCCTTCACCGGCTTCCGCAGCAGCGCCTACCCCGGCCCGTTCACGGCCCGCGCCGGCGTGCGCGCCGATGCCACGGCCCCGTCGGTGAAGGAGTTTATGAGCGAAATCACGAACTACTCCAACGGCATTTCCGATGAGGAGCTGGCCTTTTTGCAAACCTCCATCGGCCAGAGCGATGCCCTCAAGTACGAAACCGGCCAGCAGAAAGCCGCCTTCCTCAGCCGCCTCGTCGAGTACAACCTCGCGCCCACGTTCGTGGATGAGCAGCAGCAAATCCTGAAGAAGCTGACCAAGGAAGACGTGCAGGCCGCCGCCCGCAAAACGCTGCCCGCCAGCCAGATGTACGTCGTCGTGGTCGGCGACCGCGCCAAGGTGATGCCCTCGCTGGGCGAGCTGGGCTACGAAGTGGTGGAGCTGGATTTGGAAGGCAACCGCGTGACCGCCGCCTCGGCTACCGCGGCCCCTACCCCCGTTGCGGACGATAAAGCCAAGTCAAAGTCGGACGGGATGAAGGTGAAGACTAAAACTAAAGCTGGGAAATAAGCAGCGCTCTTAGCAACAAGAAAACGGGCAGCTAGCGTCAGGCCAGCTGCCCGTTTTCTTGTTGAACAACGTTCCTAAAAACGGCTGTCCTGCTGAGCCCCGCGAAGCATCCTACCACGTCCAAACAAGGCAGTAATCAAGTGAATACTACTCGTTGAGGTGTGATAGGATGCTTCGCGGGGCTCAGCAGGACAGACGATTCACAATGACAGACGCCTTCGCTAAATCCCTACCCCCATGACCATCGCCGAAGCCTACAACCAATGGGCCGCCAGCTACGACACCGTCGTCAACCAAACCCGTGACCTCGAAGCCCGCGCCCTGCGCGAATCCCTACCCCCCTCCGCGCTCGGCAACGTGCTGGAGCTGGGCTGCGGCACCGGCAAAAACACCGCCTGGCTGGCCGAGCGGGCCACCCACCTCACGGCCGTCGATTTCTCGGCCGAAATGCTCCGTCAGGCGCAAAACCAGCTGGCCGGCCACCAGCCGCCCGTTAATTTTGCGCAGGCTGACATCACCCAGCCCTGGTTTTTCGTGCCCACGCCAGTTGATGTCATCACGTGCAGCCTAGTTCTGGAGCACATCCAAAACCTGGATTTTATCTTCGCTCAGGTCCGGCAGGCGCTGCGCCCCGGCGGCCTCTTCTACCTCGGCGAGCTGCACCCCTTCAAGCAATACCTCGGCAGCAAGGCCCGCTTCGCCGCGCCGGGTGGCGTAGTGGAGCCGGAAACCTACGTGCACCACGTCTCCGACTTCACCGAAAGCGCCCGCCGCTACGGCCTGCGCTGCCAGCAGCTGCGCGAGTGGTTTGATGAGCACGAGCGAGCCACGCCGCCGCGCCTCGTGTCGTTTGTGTTCGAGGCCGGGTAAACGACGTCATAAGAAGACGTGCGCGCTCAGCGAACCTCCGCGCCTGCCTCTGTGCCCTCTGCGGGAAATGACATCCGCGCCGCCTACCCCCCCGCACGTCGCCAAACCCCCGCTTGCGCCCTACATTCGCCACCGCAACAAGTTTATTTCCCGCCGTGGCCTCCTCCCAGCAGCTTGCCCAACTCGACCGCCTCGAACGGCAGGTAACGACCTTAGTGGCTGCCTATCAGCAGTTGCGCGAAGACCTGGCCGACGCTAACACCACCGTGCAGCAGCTGCGCGCCGACATCCGCGAGCGCGACCGGCAGGTGAAGGAGTATCAAAATGAAGAAAATATTGTTAAACTTGTACAAACCATAGCGGGGGACCCCACCCACGCCAACGAGCTGAAACAACGCCTCAACGAGTACATCCGCGAGCTAGATAAGTGCCTTTCCTATTTGAAAGAATAAACTTTCCTTTGGTAAAGGGCCGTCCCGAAGTCACTAAGAATAAGACAAATACTATTTTTTCCTGAAGCTTTTACCGTCTGATTTCTAACGCTAGCCGGCCGTCCCTACCCCCGCCTTATGAGCGAGTTGTCCATCAAAATCCGAATTGCTGAGCGCGACTATCCCATGCGCGTGGACGTGGCCGATGAGGAGCGCCTGCGCCTAGCTGGCCGGCAGCTCAGCGAGCGGCTGCGCGAGTTTCGCGAGCAGTACGGCATTCAGGACAAACAGGACCTGCTGGCGATGGTTGCCCTCGCCACAATGGCTGACCAGTTGCGGGTCAGCAAGGAAAAGGATGGCACCGACGCGGCGCTGACCGAGCGGCTGACCCGTCTCGACGGGCTGCTTTCAGGAGTGGTGCTGGCGGCGTAAGGCCTTCAGTTTCACTTTGCTACATGTTGGCTCCGGCCAGCCCCAGGTGCGGCAATTGGCCGCTGCTGGGGCCGCCATCCGGACGGGCCTTTTCTCCTGAGCTATGGTTTTTGACTCACCCAAAACCATACGTTCATGTCCCAACTTATTTTATACTGCCTGCTCGCTGCCGTCGTCGCCCTCGTGGCAGGCGTGCTGCTGGGTAGGCAGCTGGCCGGCAAAGCCCGGCAAGACCTGGAAGGTCAGGCCCAACTAAAGGCCCAAAAGCTACTAGCCGACGCGGACGCCGAGGCCACCCGCATCCGCGACGAGCGAATTCAGCAGTCCAAAGACCGTTTTCGCCAACTCAAAAGTGAATTCGAGCAGGAAAGCAAGCGCCAGAAGCAGGCCCTGGACCAGGAACTGACCGAGCGCCGCCAGGGCGTCGTGGAGCAGGAGCGCAGCATTAAGCAGCTCACCGAAACCACGCAGAGCCAGCTGGAGCAGCTTCAGCGCCGCGAAAAAGAGCTGGACGCCACCCGCGACCGGCTGCAAACTGAAACCCAGCAGCAGCGCGAAAAGCTCGAAGCCAGCACGCAACAGCTGCGCGAAAAGCTGGACAGCCAGGAAGAAAAGCGCCGCGCCCAGCACGAAACCAAGCTCGCCGAGCTGGAAGCCCAGCAGGCCGAAGCCGAAGAGCAGCTTAGCAGCGTGCAGCGCCAGCTGGAAACGATTGCTAATCTCACGGCCGCCGAAGCCCGCGAGCAGTTGGTGGAAAGCCTCAAGAATGAGGCGCAGATTCAGGCCAGCTCGTTCGTGAAAGACACGGTGGCGCAGGCCAAGCTGACGGCCACCAAGGACGCGAAGAAAATTGTGCTGGAAACGATTCAGCGCACCGCCTCGGAGCACGCCATTGAGAACTGCGTGTCGGTGTTCAACATCGAGTCCGACGACGTGAAGGGTAAAATTATCGGCCGCGAGGGCCGCAACATCCGCGCCCTCGAAGCTGCCACTGGCGTTGAGTTTATCGTCGATGACACGCCCGAAGCCATCATTATCTCTGGCTTCGACCCCGTGCGCCGCGAAATTGCCCGCCTCTCGCTGCACCTGCTCGTCAAGGACGGCCGCATTCACCCGGCCCGCGTCGAGGAAATCGTGGCCAAAACCCGTAAGAACATTGAGGAGGAAATTGTTGAAATCGGCGAGCGCACCATCATCGACCTCGGCATCCACGGCCTGCACCCGGAGCTGATTAAGATGGTCGGCCGGATGCGTTTCCGCTCTTCCTACGGCCAGAACCTGCTTCAGCACTCGCGCGAGGTGGCCAACCTCTGCGCCACGATGGCCGCCGAGATGGGCCTCGACGTGAAGAAGGCCCGCCGCGCCGGCCTCCTGCACGACATCGGCAAGGTCAGCACCGAGGAACCCGAACTGCCCCACGCCATCCTGGGCGCCGACATGGCCCGGAAGTGGAAGGAGCACCCCGACGTGGTGAACGCCATCGGCGCCCACCACGACGAGATGGAAATGACGGCCATGATTTCGCCCTTGGTGCAGGCCTGCGACTCCATCAGCGGCTCGCGCCCCGGCGCCCGCCGCGAGATGATGGAGAGCTACATCAAGCGCCTCAAGCAGCTCGAAGAAACCGCCAACGGCTTCAAAGGCGTCAATCAGTGCTTCGCCATTCAGGCCGGCCGCGAGCTGCGCGTGATGGTGGACGCCGAGAACGTGACCGACGACCGCGCCGCCGAGCTAAGCCACGAAATCTCGCAGAAAATCGAGAAGGAAATGCAGTATCCGGGGCAGATTAAAATCACCGTAATTCGGGAGATGCGCGCCGTAGCGTATGCGAAGTAGCATCCGCCTGAGTTTGCGCGTTAAATAGAAAAGTCCCCGCAGCACATGCTGCGAGGACTTTTCTATTTAACGAATCTTGGTTTTCAGATACGCCAGTGCTTTAATCAAAACCGGGTCTCGCTTAGCCAGGTAATCCTTTAAAGTAGGTTTGACCTCTACGGCGGGCTTTATACCGTAGCCCACAAATTCCCGTCCGTCGGGATAAGTGTCCTGCTTGGTGCAAATCCGCGCGGAGCCGCCGCCAGGTAGGCCAAACGACAGGGGCTGCCCGGTGCTGCCGAAGGAGTTTTCGCCCATCGTCAGCAGGTGCTTTTGCGGCGCCGCAGCAATCAAAAAATCCTCGGCGGCTGACGCCGTGTAATGGCCAATTAGCACTACCGTGGGCACGATAATTCTTTTCGCGCTCAGTTTTACAGTGTCAGGCGCGGAGTCTAAATTCTGATAAAAGTTGCCGTGAGCAACCTGATAGTATTTAAGAGCTTCCTGCTTAGTAATGCCCCAATCCTTGTTACCTGCTACCGTGTCTTTAGGCTCGACATAGCCGCCCCAGGCTTTGTAGGTCGCTACGTGCTGCCGGGTCCGGCTCTTGGCATTGTAGAGCAGTTTATCGGTAGTAAGGTATTTTAAAATGGCAGTGCCTATCTCGGTATTGCCGCCGCCGTTGTAGCGCAAATCAACAATCAGCCCTTTGGCCGTGTACAACTCCGGCAGCTTCTGAATGAACAGGCTGTCTATTTTAGGATTACCGAAGGAGTTCAGGGCTACGTAGGCCACCCCGTTCGGTAGCCATTTGAAATCTAATAAGCCTCTTTCCGGCTCAAATTCTGGATAAACTGCTTTTTCTTCCGTTAGCTGATGGGTTAGATTTAATGAAACAATGCCTCCTTTAGGTTTCTTGATTTTTACTTTGTAGGTGTCGCCCGCAACGCCCTTCAGTAAGTCGCGGATGCCCCAATCCTTCAAGATATAGTCGGTTGAGGAGGAAATGTAAGGGGCGACGTGTTCGGTGATATAAGCGGCCGTGGGCTGCCCATTCACTTCAGTTATTTCGCTGCCAACCGGAATCTCATCTTGCTTGCTTGCATTCGTTCTAATAATAATGGCCTTATTATCAATATTTTGAACAAACAAGCGGTAGTCGCCGAAATTGGTGGTCATCTGTTCGATGCCCTGCGGAAAATATACGTTGGTGTGCCCATCTTTTAATAAGGCACAGAATTTCTGTAGCTCGCGGTAGTAGGCGTAGTCATTAGGCGTTTGCGGCACAGAGGCCAGCAATTGGCGGTAAGCCTCGTCCCACTTGGCTTCATCAACTTTGTCGAGGTAAACGAAATTGTAGTTCACTTCCTGCCAGAACTTGGAGAGCCCATAAAGTTTGTCTGCCGGCGTCAGCGTGTTACGCATTTGGGCATCAGCGCTAGTTGCTAACAGCAGAAGCGAGACGACTAAAAGAAAGATGATTTTGATGACGCGGCTCATGTGTTTTTTAAGGGTAAGGTTGAAGGAAGCCCAGTCCAAATTGAGCCGTCAAGATAAGGCCAGCACTTTGCAACTTTCCCCTAAAATCTATCTGCTGCTATTCAGCAGCTTGCTCACGGCTTGCGCCGTGCAACGTAACCCCTACACCGCCACCAACCGCAGCTACCGGCAGCAGGTGCGCGCCTACGCCCGCAGCCTGCGTTCCCTACCCCCTCCTACGCCGGGAGCCGATAGTCTCGCGCTGGGGCAGCCCTGGGTGGGCACCACCAACTTCAACCTGCGCAAGCCCAACTTCGTCATCATTCACCACACGGCCCAGGATTCGACGGCGCAGACCCTGCGCACCTTCACCCTGACCCGCACGCAGGTGAGCGCGCACTATGTGATTGGGCGCGACGGCCGGGTGTACCATCTGCTGAACGACTACCTGCGGGCCTGGCACGGCGGCGCGGCCAGGTGGGGCAACGATACCGATATCAATTCCTCGTCCATCGGCATTGAGCTGGACAACAACGGCACCGAGCCGTTTGCCGAAGCGCAAGTAGCTAGTTTGCTGAAGCTGCTGGCTGGTTTGAAAAAGGCTTATAACATCCCCACGGCCAACTTTATCGGTCACGGCGATATTGCCCCAACCCGCAAAAACGACCCCAGCGCCCTGTTTCCCTGGCCGCGGCTGGCCGAAAGAGGTTTTGGGCTCTGGTACGATGCCGGGCCGCTGCCCGCGCTGCCCGCCGCCCCCGCCGATAGCAGCATCGTGCTGGCCGCCAGCCCGTCCCTACCCCGCCTCGCCGTCCCCATCGCCGACAGCTTGGTTTTGGATGCGCTGCTGGCGCGTTTGAACCGCCCATCCCTACCCCCCTTCGACCCGGCCAACGCCCTACGCATCATCGGCTACGACACGCGGGACTTGCCGGCCGCCATCCGGGCTTTCAAGCGGCATTTTATTCCCGAAACTGCCGCGTTGCCGTTGAGCGAGGCCGACAACCGGATTTTATACAACCTTTGCAAGAAGTACTGGTAAGCCGCCGCCCGGCCGGTCGGTAGCCGGGCCTGACTCAGACAGCGGGGGTAGGGGGCAACTCAGGCCGCAACAAAAGCCGCCTGCTGGCGTTGCCGGCCTCTCACGCATCCGCACTTTCTTCTATGCTGAAGCCTCTCCGCCCGCTTTTATTTCTGGTTTTGCTAGCCGCGAGCGGCTGCGCGTCGGTTTACTTTCCGGCGCCGCCACCGGCCTCGCTGCTCACCCAGAAAGGCGAGTTCTACGGCGGAATAAGCACCAATCAGCGTGGCAACTTTGCCGTGCAGGGCGCCTACGCCTTTGCTGATCATGTGGCCGCGGCGGGCACGTTCTCCTCGTATCACAACAACCGCAAGCGCCGCACCGAAAACTACGACTTTGGCGAGGCTGCCCTGGGCTACTTCACCCGCCTGCCCGACCGCCGGGTGCTGGAAATCTACGGCGGCCTCGGCGCCGGCCGCACTCAGCGCCTAGACCGCCCCGACGAGGACACGCCCACCGTCCCCGGCACCAAGCTCGACGGGTCGCTGACCAAGTTTTTCGTGCAAGTCAACTATGCCAAGAAAAAGCAGCGCCCCGTCCACCTCTTCGGCCGCGACCTGCCCCTGAGCTACGGCGCGGCCTGGCGCCTGAGCCACGTGCAGCTCACCAACTTCAAGATTAACGGCCAGCTGCAAGACCCGGCCACCAACGTGTTCTTCGAGCCCATCACCTTCACGCGCCTGCACCTGACGGGCCCGCTGCAATTGCAGCTCATGAGCGGGCAAAACATTGGCCTCAAGCGCAATAAGTACTTGAAAGCGGCCAACTCCGTGTTTCAGGTCGGCTTGATTATCAACCTGGGTGGGCAGGCCACCGAGTAGAAAATTGACAAGAAACAGATTTGATTACGCTGACTAAACTATGTCGGTCAAAAGCCTAACGTTGATGCTACGGACCTGGGTAAGTTGTCAGTTGTTAGTCAAGAATAGTTCGCAGCTCATTTTCTGAGCGGCGGCAAGGTGCAGGGCATCCAGCGATTTCAAAAATGAATACGAAGCACGCAACTGAGCCGCGTTAAAAGCAATTTCCTCTGTTATTGGCTGCACAATAAAATTTAATTCGCGAATTAACTCATCGAATTTTCCAAGCAAATCGGTGCGGCCTAGCTGCAAAGGCTTTACCCCAAACTCCATAACAGTGAGCACGCTGGTGCTGAACATGGTATTGCCAGCAACGCATTCCTGAACGAAAGCGGCTACCACAGGAGCAAATTGAGAATGGCCTTCTACCAGATAGATGAAGGGAGAAGTATCAAAATAGACGCTAGAAACGGTCATTTTCCCGAATCTCGGTCACGTACTGCTGCGCATCCAGGCCCCAGACTCCGGCGCCGCTGCCGCTTACCTGTGCCAAGAGTTGGGCGACCCGGTTTTGCGGGGCCAAGCGTTGTGCTAGTGCCTCATACACAGCCTGCGCCTCACGGTCCGTAAGCTGGCTGATTTCCTGAATGAGTTGTTCAGTGCGAGACATAGCGAAGAGAATAGGGTAGGAGTCAAGTAACGTAGGTGCCAAATATAAAATGCCAGGCGCCAAAAAAGCCCTGGTGTAAACCAAGGCTTTTCGTTGAAATAAAGGAAGGCCTGGCTGACTATTACCCGTTCAGCACGCGCAGCATGGTTTCGCCAATCTCGGCCGGCGAATCCACGACGTGGATACCGCACTCGCGCATGATGGCCATCTTGGCGGCGGCCGTGTCGTCGGCACCGCCGACGATGGCGCCGGCGTGGCCCATGCGGCGGCCGGGCGGGGCGGTCTGCCCGGCGATGAAGCCCACGACGGGCTTTTGATTGCCGGTTTCGCGAATCCAGCGGGCAGCTTCGGCTTCCATGCCACCGCCGATTTCGCCAATCATGACGATGCCCTCGGTTTCGGGGTCGTTCATGAGCAGCTCCACCGCCTCTTTAGTGGTGGTGCCGATGATGGGGTCGCCGCCGATGCCGATGGCCGTGGTCTGGCCCAGGCCGGCCTTGGTGAGCTGGTCAACCGCCTCATAAGTTAGCGTGCCCGACTTGCTGACGATGCCGATTTTGCCTTTCTGGAAGATGAAGCCCGGCATGATGCCCACCTTGCACTCGCCGGCCGTCATCACGCCGGGGCAGTTGGGGCCAATCATACGGGTGTCGGGAAAGTTCTGGAGGTAGTTTTTCACCGCAATCATGTCCTTGGTCGGAATGCCCTCGGTGATGGTGACGATGACCTTGATGCCCGCGTCGGCCGCTTCCATGATGGCGTCGGCGGCAAAGGCCGGCGGCACGAAGATGATGCTGGTGTCGGCGCCAGCTTTCTCGACGGCCTCGGCCACGGTGTTGAACACGGGCCGCTCCAAGTGCTGGGTGCCGCCCTTGCCGGGCGTCACGCCGCCCACCACGTTGGTGCCGTAATCGAGCATCTGCCCAGCGTGGAACGAGCCCTCGGCGCCGGTGAAGCCCTGCACAATGACTTTGGAATCTTTATGAACGAGTACGGACATACGGAGGGGGGTAGGGATGGGGGATTGGTGGGGCAAAAGTAGAACCAGTACCGCGAAACTCCGTTTCGCCCCCGTGCCGCCTACCCCGTCTGTCATCCTCATCTGGCGTCCGCAAAGCGAAAGACCTTTTCAGGTGAGGGCGAGCACTAAGCAATGGATTATTGCAAGTCGTTCGACGGTGATAAGGTCCTTCGCTTTGCGGACGCCAGATGAGGATGACAGAACAGGTGGGCAGGGGGTAGGGAATACCGTTGAGCCGGCCCGGCGGAACCAGGCGCCGTACCTTTGCCCTTTCCATTTGCCTATCCCACCCCCATAGCTTATTAATGTATTTCGAGCACGTAATTGACGCCATCGGCCAGACGCCGCTGGTGAAGCTGCACAGCGTCGCGGCCGGCATTCGCGGCACTATTCTCGCTAAGGTTGAGTACTTTAACCCCGGCCAGTCGGTGAAAGACCGCATGGCCGTGCGCATGATAGCCGACGCCGAGAAGGACGGCCGCCTGCGGCCCGGCGGCACCATCATCGAGGGCACGAGCGGCAACACTGGCTTCGGACTGGCGCTGGCCGCCATTGCCAAGGGCTACAAGTGCATTTTTGTGATGAGCGACAAGCAGGGCAAGGAAAAGCAGGACATCCTGCGCGCCGTGGGCGCCGAGGTGGTGGTCTGCCCCGTCGATGTGGCCCCCGACGACCCGCGCTCCTACTACTCGGTGGCCGCGCGCCTGACCCGCGAGACGCCCAACTCGTTCCACCCCAATCAGTACGACAACCTCTCCAACACCGCCGCCCACTACGAGGGCACCGGCCCGGAGCTGTGGCAGCAAACCGAGGGCAAAATCACGCACTTTGCCTGCGGCGTCGGCACGGGTGGCACCATCTGCGGCACGAGCAAATATTTGCGCGAGCAAAACCCAACCTTGGTCACCGTGGGCATCGATACTTACGGCTCGGTGTTCAAAAAGTACAAGGAAACCGGCATCTTCGACCCCAACGAAATATACCCCTACAAAACGGAGGGTATCGGGGAAGACATTCTGCCGAAAAATGTGGATTTTGACCAGATTGACCTCTTCATCAAAGTAGCCGACCAGGACGCGGCCCTGATGACGCGGCGCCTGGCCCGCGAGGAGGGCTTGTTCGTGGGCTGGTCGTGCGGCTCGGCCGTGTTTGGGGCGCTGGAATACGCGCGCGAGCACTTACAAGAGGATGACACGATGGTCATCGTGCTGCCCGACCACGGCACCCGCTACCTGGCCAAAATCTACAACGACGACTGGATGCGGGCGCAGGGCTGGCTGGAGTAGAGTTGGCTTTTAGCTGGTTTTGGCGTACCTTCACCGTTGGAAAGGCGCGTTCGAGCGCGTCTGATTTGCGGTAACTTCTGCATTGTACGGCCTATGTCCCTGACGACCAAACTCCGCCACGTCGTGCTGATTGACGACAACGAGACAACCAGCTTTCTGAACAACCGCCTGCTGGGCCGCCTCGACGTAGCCGAGGAGGTGCAAACCTTCTCGCGGGCCGATGAGGCGTTCACGGAGCTTTTTGGCGAGGCGGCGGCTCGCGGCGAGGCCACGAATGATTTGCCGGAGCTGGTATTCGTGGACCTGAAGATGCCCGGCGTCAATGGCTTCGAGTTCCTGAAGATGTACAGCGACCTGCCCGAGCCGGTGCAGCAAAAAACCGTGATGGCCGTGCTCACCACCTCCATGCACGCCGCCGACACCGCCCGCGTGGCCGAATACCCGAATGTGGAATACCTGACCAAGCCGCTGACCGAGGAAAAGATGCAGAAGCTGCTGCAAAAGCGATTTTAGAAAAGCAATAATTTGCCATAAAGGCGGTCATGCTGAGCGCCAGCGAAGCATCTCGGGCGGGTAGTAATCCAATCGTTGTTCTGGCAGCTGGATTACTTCCCCGAGCGAGATGCTTCGCTGGCGCTCAGCATGACCGCCTTTTTTCATTTAGCTTCCCACCACTCCCACAAACCGGAACGCCTCGCCGTCAAACAGGCCTAAGTCGCTGAGCTTGAGGCTGGGAATGACGAGCAGCGCCATAAATGAGAGCGTCATAAACGGCGCTTCGAGGCCGGAGCCCAGCTCCTTGGCCAGCTTATCGACGGCCGTGTAGGCGGCGGCCACGGCCGGGCCGGGCTGGTCGGACATGAGGCCCGCCACGGGCAGGGGGAGCAGCAGCTCGCGGCCGTCGGGGCCTACGGCCGCGAGACCGCCTTGCGCCGCAATGACCAGGTTCACGGCGCGGGCCAGGCTTTCGTCGTCGCAGCCCACGGCAGTGATGTTGTGCGAATCGTGGCCCACGCTGCTGGCCAGCGCGCCGGCCTTCAAGCCAAAGCCGTGAATGAACGCCACAGCCGGCGGCGCCTGCGCCGCGTAGCGATTCACCACGGCCAGCTTGAGCACGTCGGCCGCCCCGTCGGGCACGAGCCGGCCTTGCGCCACGCGGGGGGGGTAGGGAAAACGGCCAGTGATGAGCTGTCCATCGAAGCACTCGATGACGTTAAGCGAAATCCCTACCCCCCCTTCAGGCCCGGAAGAAGAGGGGGTAGGAATTTTTAACTCTTCAGTCTTAACTCTTAACTCCTCATATCGCAACTCAAAATCAGCTGGCCGCACGGGTTGGGCGTGGAAATTATTCACGACTTCAATCGGCGCGGCCGGCAGCTTGGCCTGGCCGCTTTCGGCCACCAGCTCGCCGTTGAGGTAGGTTTGCTGAACCCGAAAATCGGTCAGGTTATCAACCAGAATAAAGTCGGCCGGGTCGCCTTCGCGCAGCTGGCCGACGGGCAGCCGGTAATGCGCCACGGGGTTGAGGCAGGCCACTTGCAGCACCTGGAACACGTCGTGGCCCAGGGCCACGGCCCGGCGCACAAGCTGATTAATATGGCCGAGCAGCAGCGTGTCGGGGTGCTTGTCGTCGGAGCAGAACATGAGGCTCTGGTAATGCTCGGGCAGCAGCTCAATCAGGGCGTCGAAGTTGCGGGCGGCGGAGCCTTCGCGGATGAGCACTTTCAGGCCCGCGGCGAGCTTGTCGCGGGCCTCGGCGGCCGTGAAGCACTCGTGGTCGGTGCTGATGCCGGCGCTGGCGTAGCGGGCCGCATCGGCGCCGCGCAGGCCGGGCGCGTGCCCATCGACGGGGCGGCCGGCGCGGTGGGCCAGCGCTATTTTTTCCATCACGCCCGCGTCCCGGCTCAGCACGCCGGGCCAGTTCATCATCTCGGCCAGGTAGCCGATTTCCGGGTTCTCGAACAGCCGCGCGATGTCGGCGGCCGTGATTTCGGCCCCCGCCGTCTCGAAGGGCGTGGCCGGCACGCAGCTCGGCGCGCCGAAGCAAAACTTGAACGGCGAGTGGCGCGCATTGGCCAGCATGTACTCCACGCCGGCCACGCCGAGCACATTGCCGATTTCGTGGGGGTCCGAGACGGAGGCCACCGTGCCGTGCGCGACGGCCATTCGGGCAAACTCGGTGGGCACGAGCAGCGAGCTTTCCACGTGCACGTGGGCATCGACGAAGCCGGGCAGCGCGTAGGGCCGGGCCGGGCCGGGCGCGGCGAGGGGGGTAGGGACGATGGCTTGAATGCGGCCGTCGGCGACGTGCACCCTGGCCGGGCGAATGGTGCGGCCCGGGATATCGACGACGTTGGCGACAAGCGAAAAGGCAGAAGTCATGCGTTGAGCGAAAAGCGAAAAACCCGGCGGCCCGGCCGGCAAAGAACCTTAACTTTGACGTAAATGCTGCTCACTATGAAAAAATCCTGGTCGGTGCTGGTGCTGCTTTCCCTGCTGCTGGGCCTGGGCAGCAGCGCCCTGAGCGGCTGCGCTCCGCGCACGGCCCAGCAGAAGAAAACTCAGCGCTACCAGCGCCAGCACAAGCCCGGCGGCCGTATTCCCTGCCCAACGCACGACTGCTAGCTACCAGCTAGAGAGTGTGGACTGGAATGGAAAAAGAGCGTCATGCTGAGCAGAGCGATGCATGACGCTCTTTTTGCGTTGAAAACTACCTTTCTACTTACTGACCACACAGCCTAAGCCAGTGCGTGGCGCGGCCGGGCTGGCCCGGCGGCCAGCCACTTGCCAGCCTACCGCCCACTATTTGTCGCCTCAACGGGCATTTTCGACTCCTTTTCTGCCCGCCCGATGACCCCTACCCCCCCGCCGGCTGCCGAGCTAGCCGCCGCCGCCGAAATTGTGCGCCAGCAGCTGCGCGTGCCAGCCTATAACCTCGCCGCCGTGGCCGAGCTGGCGCGCTTCGTGGCCGTGGAGCGCCGGGAGCTACGGCCCAAAACCGAGCAGCATCAGGCCGTGGTGACGGCGCTGGGCTGCTTTCTGGGCGAGTGCCTGGTGCAGACCTACGGGGCCGAGTGGGCCGCCGGGCCCGGCGGGGCCACGGGGGTAGGGCTGGCGGGCCAGCTGTTTTTCAACCCGTTTTATTTGGTGGAACGGCACCTGAACCAGGGTGAAGAGGCTTCGGTGCTGGCCTTTTTTCAGTCGGTGCCGGCGCGGCTGGCGGCGCGGGCGGCGCCGCGTAAGGGCTGAATTTTGTAATCTTGCGGGGCCAATGGCCGCGCACCCTATCAAAAAAGCTCGTTGAAAAAGCTCGTCATCGCCATTGATGGTTACTCCTCGTGCGGCAAAAGCACCACCGCCAAAGCGGTGGCCGCCGTGCTGCACTACGCCTACCTCGACACGGGCGCCATGTACCGGGCCGTGACGCTGTATTTGCTCGAAAACAACATCAGCTTCGACGATTTACCCCGCATCGAGCAGGCCTTGCACGAGCTGCACATCAGCTTCCGCCGCCACCGCCGCACCGGCCGCAACGAGGTGTATCTCAACGACAAAATCCGGGAAGACGACATCCGTCAGATGCGCATTTCCAACGCCGTGAGTGAGGTGTCGGTGATTCCGGTGGTGCGCCACGCGATGGTGGCCCAGCAGCAGCGCATCGGCCGCCGGCGCGGCGTGGTGATGGACGGCCGCGATATTGGCACCACCGTTTTCCCCGATGCCGAGGTCAAGGTATTTATGACCGCCGACGTGGAGGTGCGCGCCCGTCGCCGCGAAGAGGAACTGGCGGCCAAAGGCGAAATCGTGCCACTGGAGGTCATTATCGAAAACCTGCGCAAGCGCGACCGCATCGACTCGACCCGCGCCGAAAGCCCGCTGCGCCGCGCCGCCGACGCCGTCTTGCTCGACACGACGCACATCACGATTGATGAGCAGGTCGATTTCGTGCTGGAACGGGTGTCGGCCGCGCTGTTTGGTTGAAGGAAGGGGGGTAGGGAAGTAGCGCGGACTCTGTAGTCCGCGAGTGCGCCGCTAGTGTCGTTGACCCGCGGACTACAGAGTCCGCGCTACTTCCACTTGCGGGCTCGCAGACTCCGCGCTACTTCCGGCCCTACCTTTGCGGGGCCCGAACCCGGCCCCGGCGCGGGGTGTTATCCTGCCAGCATGAGAGTCACGATTGATAAGAATTCCGGTTACTGCTTCGGCGTCGAGTTCGCCATTCAGATGGCCGAAGATGAGCTGGCCCACGGGCAGCAGCTCTACTGCCTCGGCGACATCGTGCACAACCGCATGGAAGTCGAACGCCTGCACGCGCTGGGTTTGCGCATCATCGACCGCGAGCAGCTCGGCACGCTGCACGACACCAAGGTCCTCATCCGCGCCCACGGCGAGCCGCCGGAAACGTATCAGTTGGCTCTAGCCAACAACCTGGAGCTGATTGACGCCTCCTGCCCGGTGGTGCTCAAGCTCCAAAACCGGGTCAAGCACGCCTTCGACGCCAGCCAGCGGCAAGACGGCCAGATTGTGATTTACGGGCAGCCCGGCCACGCCGAAGTGGCGGGCCTGACCGGCCAGACCGGCAACCGCGCCCTCATCGTGATGAACGAGGCTGACCTCGACCAGGTCGATTTCAGCCGGCCCGTCACGCTTTTCAGCCAGACCACCAAGAGCACGGCCGGCTTCTACCGCATGAAGGCCCTGATGGAGGCCCGCATTCAGGCCGCCGGCGGGTCACTGGACAGCTTCGACGCCAACGACAGCATCTGCCGGCAGGTAAGCAACCGCGAGCCGGCCCTGAATAAGTTTGCCGCCGAGCACGACGTAATCTTATTCGTAAGCGGGCGCAAAAGCTCTAATGGCAAGGCTCTGTTCTCAGTTGTCAATGGGGTGAATCCGCGCAGCTATTTTATTGAGAACGAAGCCGAAGTACTCGATGAGTGGTTGGAGGGCGCACAGTCGGTTGGCATTTGTGGGGCCACCAGCACGCCGCTCTGGCTCATGGAGCGCGTGGCCGGGCGCGTGGCACCGGTGGCAGTGTAAAGCTGGCGGGCATTTCCTACCCCCTGCCGTTTGTCATGCTGAGCTTGCGAAGTATCTTATCAGGTCAGAACACGCAGTAATCAACGATTGCCGCTCGTTCTCCGGCGAGAAGATGCTTCCTTCGTCAGCATGACAAACAGCAGGGGGTAGGAAATGCAGATTAAGTGGATATTCTACTCAGTTCCTGCTCATACAACTGTCGGCTGGCCTCATCAAAAGCCACGAAAACTACTATTCCGGGGAAGTCATTTTCGGCTAAGAATGCCTGCGCCTCGCGCACGGCAATGGCTGCCGCTTCGGCTTTCGGGTAGCCGTAAATGCCAGTGCTGATGCCAGGGAAAGCCACGCTTTCCAACTCATTTTCGGCGGCCAGGCGCAGGCTGTGGCGATAGCAGCCGGCCAGTAATTCCGGTTCGCCGTGGCGGCCGTTTTGCCAGACCGGGCCAACGGTGTGAATGACGTATTCGGCTGGCAGCCGGCCACCCGTCGTGATAACCGCTTCGCCAGTTTTGCAGCCACCCTGCCGGGCCCGGATGGCGCGGCACTCGACCAGTATCTGCGGGCCGCCGGCGCGGTGAATAGCGCCATCGACTCCGCCGCCGCCGAGCAGGCTGGAATTGGCGGCGTTGACGATGGCCGTGGTATTGAGCCGGGTAATATCGGCTTGCACGAGGTGCAGGCGGCCGAAGGTCTGGGCCTCGTTGAGCCAGTTAAGGGGGGTAGGGAAATCAGACATTGAAATTTTGTTCTTGAAAATTAAGTAGTATAACTGCTACAAACAGTCACTTAATTAATTTACATTTAATTAAGTGACTGTTTGTAGCAGGAGAAAGTAAAACAGTTTGCTTATTGGCAAGCGAGGTAAAATTAAATTAATTTTTAGTATATATAGTGTCATTTTCGGGTTTTTTAGGCTATGTGGGCCTGCTTATAATATTAAATAACCAAAAGTTGTAGTTACTATTTATCCTGAAATAATTAGGTGATTTAAGAAATAAATTTAAACTTTGGGAAACTTTACTGCAATTCTTCAACGTCTGTCAGCGCAACATCCACCACTTACTTCAGTACATGAATAATAAGTTCTCCACTCACAAATTTCTACCTGTGCTGGGCCTGGGCCTGCTCTTTACCTTCGGATGCAGCAAAGAAGATTTGCAGCCCACCGACAATACGACTGCCCGCACGACGCAGCAGGCCGTAAGCCAGGATGCTGCCGCGGTGACGCTGCACGCCAAAAACTACATTATCATTGCCAGCGGCGACCAGCTGCCCGCTGACATTGCCGAGCAAACCAAGTCGGCTAACGGCACCGTGACGGCTTTGCTGAGCGAAATCGGCTTGGCTACGGCCAGTTCCGATGACCCAAACTTCGCGGCCAAAGCGGCCCGCATTTCGGGCGTGCGCTCAGTGGTGCGCGACTTCACCTACCAGGGTTTCGACCCGCAAAAAGAGCGCTCGGTGGACGCAACAGCCGACAACACCAACCCGGCGAGCACTGGCGACAGCAACCCCTTCTTCCCGCTTCAGTGGGGCGCAACGGCCATTCAGGCACCTGAGGCCTGGAACACCGGCGCTCAGGGTGAGGGCGTCGTGGTGGCTGACCTCGACAGCGGCTTCGACCTGACCCACCCCGATTTGCAGCCCAATATTGTTGGCAGTGCTTCCTTCGTGACTGGCGAAGGCGCGCAGTTCCGGGGCGCGGGCTCCAGCCACGGCACCCACACGGCCGGCACCATTGCCGCCGTCGATAACAGCCGGGGCGTGATTGGTATTGCCCCGAAAGCCAAGCTACTGTTGGTCAAGGTGCTGCGTGATTCTGGCTCGGGCTCGTTTTCTTGGATGATCCAAGGCATTTTGTACGCAGTGCAGCAAAACGCGGCCGTTATCAACATGAGCCTGGGCGCAGCCATTCCGCGCAATGGCCGGTACCTGGACGACAACGGCACGCCCACCGACCTGTCGGACGACTTTATCATCAACGATACTAAAGCCACGCAGGAGCTGCTGGTCGCCATCAGCAAAGCCACTGGCTACGCTACCCGGCAGGGGGTTACCATCATTGCCTCGGCCGGCAACGACGCCAACAACGGCAACCAGGACCAGTCGCTGGCCCACATCCCGGCTGACGCGACGGGTGTAATCTCTATCTCCTCGACGGCCCCGATAGGCTGGGCCAATGCGCCGCTGACCACCAACCTGGACCGCTTCGCTTCTTACTCGAACTACGGCACGTCGGCCATCGATTTCGCGGCTCCCGGCGGCGACTTCGCCTACCCCACCAATGAACTGGTAGTCTTCCGCGGCGTGCGTCAGTACACCTGGGCCCTGGACATGGTGCTGAGCACGGCCAAGAACGGCGGCTACACCTGGATGGCTGGCACGAGCATGGCTGCGCCCCACGCCACCGGCGTAGCGGCCCTCATCATCGGCAAAAACGGCGGCCACATGGACCCCGCCCGCGTGGAAGCCACGCTGCGGGCCTCGGCCGACGACCTAGGCAAGCCCGGCCGCGATGAGTTCTACGGCTACGGCCGCATCAACGCCCTGCGCGCCGTCACGCAGTTTTAAGGTAATAAGTGAAGGCGCGTGCGCCTTTGCTTAGCAAGCTGGGAAGCCCCTTTTAAAGCAAGTGAGACTACTTGTTTTGGAAGGGGCTTCTTCGTGCTTTATGGCTGAGCCAGGGCGGTTCGGGGCTTGACCCAGCGGGGTGGTTGCTGCTCGGCTTATTTATCTATTGGCTGCGCCAACGGCAGGGGGTAGGGAATGAATCTAATCTGTTCAAAGGCGGAACTGGAAGCCGGCCTTGATGCCGAAGTTGTTGGCGCCGGGCAGGTGGCGGTAGGTGACGCGGTGCAGGAAATCGAGGCGCACTACCTTGAAGATGTTCTCGACGCCGTAGCTGACTTCGGCGTAGGGCAGCCGGCCCAGCGAATTGAGGCGGGTGAGGGGCCGGCCGGCCTGGTCGGTGGGGGGTAGGAGGCGGCGGTTGGCGCCGCTCAGGTCGCCGTAGAGCAGGTTGGCCGAGCCCACCAGACGCCAGTTCAGGCGCCGGACCAGGGGTAGGGAATTGAGCAGCAGGCCCTCGAAGTGCTGCTCGACGCGCACCGACACCGAGCGGTCGGTGACGAACTCGAAGTAGCGCATCAGATTAAACGAGTTCTGATTCAGGAAGGGCGTTTGATTGCCGAGCGGCGTCTTGAGGACGGGGTAGGGAACCGGGGTCGGGATGTAATTGCCTTCGAGGCGGTAGCTCAGGCGCCCGAGCTGGCCGGTGGCCACGCTATGGGTCAGCAGCAGGTTCAGCTTGTGGTAGCCGAAGTCGGCGCCGAGCACCCGGTTGAGGCCGATGGTGTAGCGCAAGGTGAGCACGGGCCACTTTTTGAGGCCAATGGCGCGGCGGCGGTTTTCGCTCTGCACCAGGTTTTCGTCGCGGGCGTAGCGCGATTCGAGCACCACCTCGGCCAGGTTGAACTCGCGGCCTAGGCCGGGGGGGGTAGGGCCCGGACCGGGCGCGGGCCGGGGCTCGCCGCCGGGATAATAGGCGAAATCGTGCTGCGGATTGAAGTGCTGGTGGCGCAGCGTGAGGGTCTGGGTGAAGCCGTGAAACAGGTCGCGCTGCGCCGAGACGGCCGTCAGGTCGCGCAGCACCGGCCGGCCCTGCCGGAAGCGCCCCCAGCGCGAAGCGGCCACGAACAGGTTGTTGTCAGAGAGAAAATCATTGTCGAGCAAGGCAATCTGCTCCACGTCGTGGCGGTATTCCAGGCTCAGCACCGTCCAGTGGCGGCGCTCGACGATGCGGCTGGTTTTCAGGCCGTACTTAAAGCGCCCGTCGCGGGTGCCGTAGGCCAGGTAGCCCTGCGTGACGGTGCGCTTGCTGATGTCGGGCGTGGTGCGGAAGCCCAGCCGGAAGCGGTGGCCCTCGAAATCGTTGTAGGCGTAGGTGTTTAGTATCGGGCCCAGCTCCAGCTTGCCCACCCGCTTGTAGCCGTTGACGAACAGCTCCACGTAGTCGAGCACATTGCGCACCGAGGGCAGCTGCTTGGCCGAGTCGAGCACGGCAAACGTCTGCTGCTCGCTCAAACTTAGCGTGTCGGGCCGGTGCTGGTCGAAGTAGCCGGGGCCGGTGGGGCCCTGGCCGGTCAGGGCGCTGGTCAGCGCGTCGTCGCCAGGGCCGCTGGGCGCGCTCAGCGGGTCGCTCACCTGCCCGGCCACGTTCACCGGCACATCGTAGAAGCCGGCTTCGTGGGCTACGTTGCGGGCGAAGTTGGAGTTGATGGTGGTCAGGCGCACGCGCATGGCGGCCTGCCCCTGGTAGGGTTGCACCCCGAACACGAGGCGGGTGCGGGTGGGCAGGCCCGGCCCCTGGTCGGGCGGGGTCAGGTCCTGGAAGATGCGCAAATCGGTGATGAAGTTGATGTTAGCATTGGCGTTGGCTACCAGGTCCACGCGGCGCAGGGCGTAGGTGCCGGCCGTAATCCAAATAGTGCCCCGAAACGCCAAGTCGTGGCTGCGTTTGGGCTTGACGGCAATCTGATAGCACCAATCCTTATCAACATTCACCGAGTCGACCAGCTCGTAGTCGTACGTCAGGCGCCCGCCCTCGGCGATGGGCGAGATGAAGTCCTTGCTGAGGATATTCTGCCAGTTCGGGTAGAAGTCAAAGTTCTGAATATTAGAGCCCAGCAGCTGCGAGAGCACCGAGCCTTCGCGCGGGCCCAGGCCGCGCATCTGGCGGTGCTGAATGTCTTCGCGGCGACGCAGGGGGCTGTATTTCTGATACATGCGCGAGCCGACCTCGGAGGCGAAGATGGGCAGAGGCGCGTCGGGGTCGGCGGCGGCGGCGGCACCGCGGCGCACGGCCAGCGCCCGCATGTCCTGCACGGCCTTGCGCTTGGCCAGGCGGGCGGGCAGGTTGGCCAGGGCTACTTCGGTGCGGTTATAAGAGTCGAACTCGGCGGCCTGGAGCGTGGCGCGGTCGTTCTGGGGGCGGTGGCGCTGCACTTCGCGCAGGATGCGGAAGGCCGGGTTTTCGGGCTGGCGCGACAAGACGACGACTTCGGCCAGCGCCACGCCGCCCGGCCGCAGCCGGAAAAGCACGGTCTGGGTGGTGGCACTGGTATCGATTGCGAGCTTGCGCCGCTGGGTAGCAAAGCCCAGCGCCGAGGCCGCGATGGAATCGGGCGTGGGCCCGCTCAGCGCCAGCACCAGCCGAAAGCGACCCCCCAAGTTGGCTGTGGCGCCGCTGCTGGTGCCGGGCACGAACACCGACGCGAACGGCACCGGCTCGCCGCTAGCCGCCTCCACCACCTGCCCGCTAATGACGAGGCGCTGGGCCAGGGCCGGCTGCGCGCCCAGCAGTGCCAGCAGCAACAGCAACGTCAGAATTTTCATTAAATGAGCTGATAGGGGCGTAGCAATTTAAACAAGGGCTGATTGCCTTGCAAATTAGGCAACACGTGCCACGATATCGGCAGGTTCCGAAGCGCTAGCTAATAATTTCTGTCGGCCGCGCCAAACCGCTCCGGCTGGCCTGTAGGGCGTCTTCGCCTAGTTCTCACGGCAGCGGCACAAGTACCGCGCGGCAGTTGCGCGGGCGCTGGGTGGGGTCGGCGTTGTTGGCGACTTAGCGACGGGCTGGGTGCCGCCGGAGCGCCGCCGTAGCCTCGGGGCCGCCGGCACTCCGCAGCCACGCTGTGGGCGCCGGGTAGAGGCATACCACTTCGGCGCGCTGCTGCGAAAGCTGGTGGTTCAGTTCGGCGCTGCCCTGGTTGTCGGTGTGGCCCTGCACTTCGAGGCGCGGGCCGGGGCGTTGGCGCAGGGCGGCGGGCCACCGGGCCTGGCTTTGCCCGAAGTACAGCGCCGGTAGCACCACGGGCTGATTCTCTGCCAATCAGGCCCCGGCCGCCGCGCCCAGCCGCGCGGCCGAGTTCGGCAGCGGCGTGGGTTGAGCCGGGTTGGCGGTGGGATGGGGGGTAGGGATTTGGGCCGGGGTTGGCGTTGCCGCGCCCGTCGGGGCCAGCAGGAGCAGTAGAAAACGCCGTTCTCCCAGCCAGATCATGGCGCGAGAACGGCGTTTTTTGAGTTAAAAGTGAGGAGTTAAAAGTCAGATAACTGGTTTTAACTCCTCACTTTTAACTTCCTTGTACTTACCAGGGCAGGGTTTCTTCCTGATGAAAATAGCCGCCCGTGGGGCCTTCGGCGGGCAGCAGGGCCAGGCGCACGGCGGTGCGGGCGCCCTCGGCGGGGCTGAGCGGGGCACCGGGGCCGCCCAAATCGGTGGCGACCCAGCCGGGGTGGGCGGCGTTAACTTTCACATTTGTATTAGCCAATTGTTGGGCGGCTACGGCCGTGAGCATGTTGAGCGCGGCCTTGCTGGAGGTGTAGCCGGGCGTGGCCCAGGTGCCGCCTTGCCCCGAGCTAATCGCTGAAATCGAGCCCAGAATGGAGGAGTGATTGACGACGCGCCCGGCCGGCGATTTTTTCAGCAGCGGCAGCACGGCCTGCGTGATGGCGTAGGGGCCGAAGACGTTGGTTTCGTAGGTCTGACGCAGCGAGTCGACGCTCACCTCACCATTTTCCTGGTCGAAATCGTGCTGCACGCCGGCGTTGTTGACGAGAATATCGAGCCGGCCGAACTTCTCCTCCAGGAAGGGGGGTAGGGCGGCAATGTCGGCGGCGCTGGTCACGTCGAGATTTACGGCGTAAGCATCGAGGCCAGCCTGGCGAAGCTCGGCAGCAGCCGCTTCAGCCTTGCCCTGGCGGGCGCCGAGCACCACGCTGATGCCCTGCTGGCCGAGCTGGCGGGCGATTTCGAGGCCCAGCCCTTTGTTGGCGCCCGTGATGAGCGCTACTTTCTTATCCGTTGTCATAAGCGAGAAATGAAAATGCGGCTCTAGAAGCCGCGGCGGCCCCGAATGGTTTGGCAAAGGCTAGCGGACTGGGTGGCGCGCTTATTCCTCGTCGGGCAGCACGAACATCGGGGCTGCGTCCTCACTGAGGATGCGCTGGGCCTCGGCCGCATCCTGCTCGCGCACGTGCAGGCGCACCTGCCCGCCGATGGTGACGCCGTAGGGCCGGGTTTCGTTGCTCAGGAAGCAGCGGATGCCGGCTGCTTCGAGGCGGGTACGGGCCACGTGGGCGCTCATCAGGTTGTAGAAGGAAGTCAGGACGACGATGGCGTGGGCGGGCATGGCGGCGGGGAGGGGGTAGGGATTGGACCAGTAACAAAAAAGCACCCGGTCGGGTGCTTTTTTGATTTTCTCGCAGCAGCGTGGACTTAGTAGTCCGCGCTTGGGCAACTCAACTGGTACGGGCGCGGACTACCGAGTCTACGCTACTTACTGGAACAAGGCCAGTGCTTTAATGAACGTTTGGGAAACGCCCCAGGCCAGGGGAATGCCCACGAACAGCCAGGCCAATACGGCTGAGCCGCCGGAGCCCGCCGCCTTCGTGGAAGGCACGGGCGTGAAAGAATCGGTTTGCGGAGTCATCTTGAGAGGAGATTAGGCAAGTGAAAACGGGAGCTTAGTGCCCGGCCGAGGCGGCCGTCACGACGCCTTTATAAGCGTAGCGCTCATTGACGGCTGTCACGAGCATATTGGCGATGAAGCCGACGACGAGCAAGCCGGCCATAGTGTAAAACACGGTCTGATAAGCGGCGGCGCCGGTCAGGCCCTTGGCCTTCTGATTATCGTGCAAGTAATTGACCAGCAGTGGCCCCAGGATACCGGCCGTGGACCAGGCCGTGAGCAGCCGCCCGTGGATAGCGCCCACCTGCATGGTGCCGAACAAGTCGCGCAGATACGCCGGAATGGTGGCAAAGCCGCCACCGTACATGCTCAGAATAACGCAGCACACTACCACAAACAAGGTGAGCGAGGCGCCCGCCATCAGGGTGGGCGCCAGGGCGTAGAGCAGAACGCCCAACCCGAAATAAATCATGTACGTGGGCTTGCGGCCCAGCTTATCGGAGGCCGACGACCAGAAAAAGCGGCCCAGCAGGTTGAACAAGCTGAGCAAGCCCACGAAGCCGGCGGCGGCGGCAGCCGTCACGCCCCGGCCCGCGCCCAGGTTCGCATCCGAGAAGGTTTCCTGAATAAGCGGCGACGCCGTTTCGAGCACGCCGATGCCGGCCGTCACGTTGCAGAGCAGCACCACCCACAGCAGCCAGAACTGCGGCGTGCGGATGGCGTTGTCGGCGTCCACGTTCGAGGTCGTAATCAGGGCGCTGTGCTGGGCGTTGGGCACGTAGCCGGCGGGCTTCCAGCCTTCGGCCGGCACCCGGATGGTGAACACACCGAATAGCATGAACAGCAGGTAGATAATGCCCATCGTGATGAACGTGGGCGCCACGCCCATCGGCGCGTTGGGGCCTTTGAAGTAGGCCATGAGGGCCACGGCCAGCGGCGAGCCAATCATGGCGCCGCCGCCAAAGCCCATGATGGCCATGCCCGTGGCCACGCCGGGCCGGTCGGGAAACCACTTAATCAGGGTGCTGACGGGCGAGATGTAGCCAATGCCCAGGCCGATGCCGCCCACGAAGCCGTAGCCGAAATACACGAGCCAGAGGTTGTGCAGGTGCACGCCGAGCGCGGCAATCAGGAAGCCGCCGCCAAAGCACAGGGCCGAGGCCAGCATGGCCTTGCGCGGCCCCACCCGCTCGAGCCACTTGCCAAACACGGCCGCCGAGAGCCCCAGCAGCACGATGGCGATAGAAAAAATCACGGCCAGCTGGCCCGGCGTCCAGTCCAGGGCGTCGGGCTGGTCCACGTTGCCGCTAATGAGGGCGCCCATAGGTTTTTTAAACACGCTAAAGGCGTAGGCCTGCCCGATGGCCAGGTGGATGGCGAGCGCGGCGGGCGGCACCAGCCAGCGGTTGTAGCCGGGGCCGGCCACGGTGCGGCTGCGGTCTAGAAAGGAAGAAGCGTTTTCGGCCATGCGGGGGGGTAGGGATTTGGATGAAGAGTGAGAAGTGAGCAAGTGAGGCAGCCCGGCAAAAGTTGAGACGCGAAAAGCCCGCTGCGCTGCCGGTCGCCTAACCGGGTCAGGTTGAGCGTCAGCAAGGTAGCGGCCTTTTACGGGGTTTCAGGTTTATGAAGTTAGAAACTTTGCTAATTAGCTATAGTAGCCCGGCGGCGGCTCGGTTTCGGCGGCGGACACCGGCGTCCTCAGCGGTGGGCGGCGGGCGCGTTGGCTGGGGGCGAGCCGGTCAGGGTACGCAGCTCTTTCACGCTGCGGTTGGCTTGCAGGGCCTTGAACTCGGCCTGCCAGGCGCGAATGCGCACCTCGTCGCGGGCGGGCAGGTCGAGGCGGACGCGGGCCAACTCGGCGTTGAGGCGCTTATAGGTGTCGGCGGCGTAGTCCCAGTCGCGGGCGCTCCACTGCCGGCGGCTGGCGCGGGTCTGGCGCAGCAGTTGGGCGTAGGCACTGCCGATGGTGGCGGGCGTCAGGGCACCAAGCTGGTTTTGATAGGGGCCTAGCAGGTATTGGTCGGCGGCCACCTGCTTGCTGGTTTGCAGGGGCTGGCTTTTGCGGGCGCGGTTGCTGGAGTCAAGGCGGGCAGCGGCGCTGCCCACGCGGCGCAGGCTGCGGCCGGCGCTGCGGGCCACGGTGTCGAGCTTGCTCAGGCCCTCGCGGGCCACTGCCTGCCGCTCGCGCGGGGTCGAGTCGCAGGCGCTGAGCAGCAGCAGGGGGGGTAGGAAAAGTAGCGCCAGTGCGCGGCAGCTAAGAGCGTGGGGCATAGCAAAAGGAAAAAAGCAAAGGGGATAGGAAACCGGGCAGCAAAAGCCTCCAGTTTCCTACCCCCAACGAATCACTCCGGCTCCGGGTTGGTTTGGCCCGCACCGGCCTCCCTACCCCCCCCGCGGCGGGTAAGGCGCGCCGACTGCTGGTTTGGCGCGCCGCGACCTAGCGCGTGAGCAGCTTAAACGTAAAGGGCAGCTCAAACTCGACCGGCACGGCCCGCGTGCCCACGCGGGCCGGAACCCACTGGTCCGGGATTTTCTGGCTTATGCGCAGGGCCTCTTCGTCGCAGCCGCCGCCCAGGCGCTGCACCAAGTGGTGCCCCGAAGCGTGGCCCAGCGTATCAATTATCATCCCTACTATCACCTTGCCTTGCAGCTGCTGGTCCTGCGCTTGCTGCGGATACACCACTTTCGAGGTGTAGGCGGCCAGCGCCGCATCACCGCCAATGTAAAGCGGCGGCTGGTCTACGAGGCGGCGGGCCCAGTTGCCGGCCGTCATCTCCGCGTTGTAGTTCATCTGCTCCACGGGGCGGTAGAAGAGCAGCTTTTTCTCGGTGTGGTCGTAGCGCTGCACGGTCACCTGCCGCTTTGAGGCGGTGTAGCCGTAGTACTCCCAGACGCCGACCTTTTCTTTTTTATCCATCACCCCGCTTTCCCACTGAGTAGTGCGGTTTTGCTGCGCGAATACCTGAATCGGAATAAAAAGAATAAATAGAAGAGCGTAAAAATAATTTGTATTTTTCATAGGTAATAGTGCCAGTAAATTAGAAATTGCCCATTCCTACTAGCAAGAAGCCGGTAAGAGCGGAAAGTTACTGTTTGCCGCGCACTTCCCCAAAAATCCTACCCTATTTCTCCATCCCGGTTTTCGGCCAGGCGCTCGCGCAGCTCGCGGCGCTGCTCGCCCAGGCCAGGCAGGTGGGGGCACAGCCCGGCCAGCCGGTTGAGCACCCGCAGCGCCCGCCGCACCTCGCCGAGCTGCCGCAGGATGATGGCCTGCCCGCCCAGCGCCCCAAAATGGCGCGGTTCGCGGCGCAGCGTCTGGGCGATGTCGCGCAGCGAGGCCCGGTATTCGCCGCGCAGGTAGTAGGCCGTGGCGCGCTTGTTCCAGCCCTCGGCGTAGTCAGGAATAGCGGCGATAAGCTCATCGAACTCGGCAATGGCCAGCGTGTGGTCGCCGGCGCTCATAGCGCGCATCCCGGCCTCCAACAGCTTGTCCGGGCCGGGCTCGCCGGTGCTGAGCCAGATTTGCCAGATGCCGCTTTGCAGCGCCTCAATCTCCAGCGGGGCCGTGGCCGTGCGCAGGCGCTCAAACAGCTCGTCGAGTTCAGTTGGCATGGAAGCTTTTTTCGATTGATAATTAACAAGGAGCAATTAACGAATAAGAACGTCATGCTGAGCGCAGCGAAGCATCTGGCCGGGGAAAGTAACCTAATCGTTGCAGAAGCTGATTACTGCTGCCCGCGAGATGCTTCGCTGCGCTCAGCATGACGTTCTTATTCGTTAATTGCTCCTTGCTCCTTAACTTAAAACAGCTCTTTAGCCACTTTGCGGATGCTCTCGGCCTTGCCCATGCTGTAGTAGTGCAGGCAGGGTACGCCGTGGGCCATCAGCTCGCGGCTCTGGTTGAGGCACCACTCCACGCCCACGCGGCGCACGGCCTCGTTGTCGGGGCAGTGGTGCACGGCGTCGGCCAGCTCCTCCGGGATGTTGAGGAAAAATGTGCGCGGCAGCATCGTGAGCTGGCTTTTGGTGGTGAGCGGCTTAAGGCCGGGGATGATGGGCACGAGGATGCCGGCCGCCCGGCAGCGCCGTTCAAACTTGAAAAACTCCTCGTTGTCGAAAAACATCTGGGTCACGATGTAGTCGGCGCCGGCGTCTACCTTGGCTTTGAGGTAGCGCATGTCGGCGCCCAGGTTGGGCGCCTCGAAGTGCTTTTCGGGGTAGCCGGCCGTGCCGATGCAGAAGTTGGCGGCCCAGGCATCGCAGCCCTCGGCCTGGTAGGTTTCGTCGTGGTCGTGGTAGCGCCCCTTGTTAAGGCCCGCGATTTGGGCAATCAGGCCGTCGGCGTAGGCGTGGCCGTCGGGGTGGGGCTGGAAGTGGCCCTCGGTTTTCACTGGGTCGCCGCGCAGGGCCAGCACGTTGTCGATGCCCAGAAAGTGCAGGTCAATCAGCGCGTTCTCGGTTTCTTCCTTCGTAAAGCCGCCGCAAATCAGGTGCGGCACGGTGTCGACGTCGAAGCGGTTTTTGATGGCCGCGCAGATGGCCACCGTGCCCGGCCGCTTGCGCACGGCCCGCCGCACGAAGCCGCCGCCCGGCCGCTCGCGCAAGACGAACTCCTCGCGGTGATACGTCACGTCGATAAACGGCGGTTTGAATTCGAGCAGCGGCTCGATGTTGGCGAACAGCGTCTGGATGTTCTCGCCCTTGCGGGGGGGTAGGACTTCGAAGGAGAAGAGGGTCTTGCCGTTGGCGCGGCTCAGGTGTTCAGTGACTTTCATGGGGGTAGGGGCAGGGCTGGCCCCCGCCCGTTGTTGAACGATATCTTATAAATGATTTTGCTAAGCGGCGCGGACGCCGGGCGGGGACTAGCCCCGCCCCTACGCCGGGACGGCCGTGGGCTCGTAGTTCAGGTTTGGCATCAGCCAGCGCTCCAGCTCATTCAGGGCCATGCCCTTGCGCGCGGCCACGTCCGCCACCTGGTCGCGCCCGATGCGGCCGAGGCCGAAGTAGCGCGAGTCCGGGTGGGCGTAGTAGAGGCCGCTCACCGACGAGGCCGGGTACATGGCCAGGCTCTCGGTGAGGGAGATGCCAGTTGCATTCTCGGCGTCCAGCAGCTCAAACAAGGTGATTTTCTCGGTGTGGTCGGGGCAGCCGGGGTAGCCGGGCGCGGGGCGCACGCCCTGATATTTCTCCTGAATCAGGTCGTCGCCCCCGAGGTTTTCATTCGGCGCGTAGCCCCAAAACTCCTCGCGCACGCGCTGATGCAGGCGCTCGGCGAAAGCCTCGGCGAGGCGGTCGGCCAGGGCCTTGAGCATGATGCTGGAGTAGTCGTCGTGGTCGCGCTCGTACTCTTCGAGCAGCGGCTCGATGCCCAGGCCGGCCGTCACGGCGAAGCCGCCGAGGTAATCCGGCCGGCCGGATTCTTTGGGCGCCAGGAAGTCGGAAAATGCCAGATTAGCAATGCCGGGCGCCTTTTCGGACTGCTGGCGCAGGGTGAAAAACGCCGATACCGGCTCGTCGCGGTGCTCGTCGTCGGCGTAGATTTCGATGGTGTCGTGCCCTACGGTGTTAGCCGGCCAGAAGCCGAGCACGGCGCGGGCGCTCAGGCGCTTTTCGCGGATAATCTTCGCCAGCATGGACTGCGCGTCGGCGAAAAGCCGGGTCGCGGCCTCACCCAGCGTGTCGTCTTCCAGGATGCGCGGGTAGCGGCCTTTCAGCTCCCAGGTATGGAAAAACGGCGTCCAGTCGATGTACTGGGCCAGCTCTTCGAGCGGATAATCTGCCAGGACTTTGGTGCCCAGAAAGCTCGGTTTAGTGATGGGCGCCGTTGCCCAGTCAGCTTGGAAGCCGTTTTCGCGCGCTTCCGCAATGGTCAGAAATTTTTTGTCGCGCTGCCGGCCGGCGTAGTCGTGGCGCAGCGTGGCGTACTCATCGGCCACGGCCTGGGCGTAGGCCGTCTCGGCGGAGCCGAGCAGGCCGGCGGCCACGCCCACCGAGCGCGAGGCGTCGTTGACGTGCACGACGGCGCCGCCGGGGTAGGCGGGCGCGATTTTCACCGCCGTGTGCAGCCGCGAGGTCGTGGCCCCGCCGATAAGCAGCGGGGTTTTCAGGCCGCGCTTCTGCATTTCGGCGGCCACGTACACCATCTCATCGAGTGAGGGCGTGATGAGGCCCGAGAGGCCGATGACATCGGCGTTTTGCTTCACCGCCTCATCCAGAATGCGTTCCAGCGGCACCATCACGCCCAGGTCCACGATGTCGAAATTGTTGCAGGCTAGCACCACGCCCACGATGTTCTTGCCGATGTCGTGCACGTCGCCTTTCACCGTGGCGAGCAGAATCTTGCCCGCCGTCTGCCGCTCCTGCCCGCGCTTGTCGGCCAGCAAATAGGGCTCTAAATAAGCCACGGCCTTTTTCATCACGCGGGCTGATTTCACCACCTGGGGTAGGAACATCTTGCCCGCCCCGAACAGGTCGCCCACGACGTTCATGCCCGCCATCAGCGGGCCCTCAATCACCTCCAGCGGGCGGGCCACCTGCTGGCGCACTTCCTCGGTGTCCTCATCGATAAACTCGGTGATGCCGCGCACCAGCGCGTGCTGGAGTCGCTCAGCCACCGGCAGGCTGCGCCAGGCATCGGCCACTACTTCTACTACGTCCTTTTGCTTGACAGTTTCAGCGAATTCGACCAGCCGCTCCGTGGCGTCGGCGCGGCGGTTGAGCAGCACGTCCTCGCAGAGGTCGAGCAGGTCTTTGGGCACCTCATCATAGACCGCGAGCTGATTGGGATTGACGATGCCCATATCCAGCCCGGCGCGAATGGCGTGGTAGAGAAAGGCCGCGTGCATGGCCTCGCGCACCACGTCGTTGCCCCGGAACGAGAAGCTGATGTTCGACACCCCGCCGCTGGTGAGCGCGCCGGGCAGGTTTTGCTTTATCCAGCGCACGGCCTCGATGAAGTCGAGCGCGTAGTTGCGGTGCTCGTCCAGGCCCGTGCCCACGGTCAGGATGTTGGGGTCGAAGATGATGTCCTCGGCCGGAAACCCTACCCCCCTCAATAAATTGAAGCTGCGCTGGCAGATGACTTTGCGCCGCTCCAACGAATCCGCCTGCCCGTCCTCGTCAAAGGCCATCACGACCATTGCCGCGCCGTACTGCCGCACGGTGCGAGCCCGCTGCAAGAACACCTCCTCGCCCTCTTTCAGCGAAATCGAGTTGACGATGCTCTTGCCCTGCACGCACTTGAGGCCGGCTTCGAGCACCGTCCACTTCGAGGAGTCAATCATTACCGGCACCCGCGAGATGTCGGGCTCGGCGGCCATCAGGTTCAGGAACGTGGTCATCGCCTGCTCGGAGTCGAGCATTCCCTCGTCCATGTTCACGTCCAGAATCTGGGCGCCGCCCTCCACCTGCTCGCGGGCCACAGCCAGGGCCGCATCGTAGTCGCCGCTGCGAATGAGGCGGGCGAAGGCGCGCGAGCCCGTCACGTTGCAGCGCTCGCCGACGTTGACGAAGAGGCTGCTTTCCGTGATGTTGAAGGGTTCGAGGCCGGCGAGGCGGGTAGCCCCACCCCCGGCCCCTCCCCTGCGGGGGAGGGGAGCCACGGCGGCGCCTCTGTCTTCCTTTGAAATCCCGTTAATCTCCCCCTCCTCCGCAGGGGAGGGGGTTGGGGGGTGGGGTTGTGGCCGTGGTTTATACCGCTTCGCCAGCCGGCTCAGCTCCGCGATGTGCTGGGGCGTGGTGCCGCAGCAGCCGCCCACCACCGTCACCAGCCCATCTTTCAGATACTCTTCCACCACGGCCGCGAACTCCTGGGGCGTCTCATCGTAGCCCCCAAAGGCATTGGGCAAACCCGCGTTGGGGTAGGCCGAGATGTGCACATCGGAAATTCGCGCCAGCTCCTGCACGTAGGGCCGGAGCTGGTCGGCGCCGAGGGCGCAGTTGAGACCCACGCTGAGCAGTGGCAAGTGGCGGATGCTGTTCCAGAACGCCTCCACGGTCTGGCCCGAAAGCGTACGGCCCGAGGCGTCGGTAATGGTGCCCGAAATCATGACCGGCACCTCGCGCCCGCCCTCGTCAAAGAACTTCTGCACCGCGAACAGCGCCGCTTTGGCGTTCAGGGTGTCGAAGATGGTTTCAATCAGCAGCGCGTCCACACCACCATCGACGAGGCCGCGGACCTGCTCCAGGTAAGCGGCGGCCAGCTCATCGAAGGTCACGGCGCGAAAGCCGGGGCGGTTCACGTCGGGCGAGAGCGAGGCCGTGCGGTTGGTGGGGCCCACGGCACCGGCCACGAAGCGCGGCTGCTCCGGTGTCAGAGCCGAGTACTCGTCGGCCGCGTCACGGGCCAGGCGGGCGGATTCGTAATTCAGCTCATACACAATGCTTTCCAGCCCGTAATCGGCCTGCGCGATACTGGTGCCGGAGAACGTGTTGGTTTCCACCATATCGGCCCCGGCGGCGAAATATTCGGCGTGAATGCCGCGGATGATGTCGGGCCGCGTCAGGCTCAGCAGGTCGTTGTTGCCCCGCAGCGGCCGGTCGTGATTGGCAAAGCGGGCACCGCGGAAATCTTCCTCCGCGAGCGGATGGCGCTGAATCATGGTGCCCATCGCCCCATCGAGAATCAGCAGGCGCTGCCGCAGGATGTCGGGCAGGCGGGAGGTCGTACAGTCGGTTTCGGTCAGCATGGAGGTCTTTCAGGAATAAGGCGCGGGCAAAGCAGGGCGCCGCGAATCCAGAAAGAGAAGCCGCGCGGATAAGGCGCGGGTTCCGGCTGTCATCTTTATCTGACCGAAAAACCGGTCAGAATGGGAGTTGGCACCGGCTCAAAGCCCGGTTGCCAAGACGTCGTAGGGCCCAGTCCCTCGGTCTTTCTGGATAAGCAGCTGGCACGAAGATACGGATGCTTTGCGCTTTGCGGGTAGTTATCGGCGGACAAGGCGAGCAAAAAGGCGGTCATGCAAGAAGGCGGTCATGCTGAGCGCAGCGAAACATCTCGCGTGGGAAAGTAATCCAATCGTGCGGTCAAGCTGATTAGTGCTGCGAGCGAGATGCTTCGCTGCGCTCTGCATGACCGCCTGTTTGCTCATCGTTCATCGCTCATTGCCCGCCAAGCGCCGCGTCACAGCATCCAGCACGGCCACACCTCGCCGGCGGCGAAATGCGTGGGTTCTGGCGGCAGCTCCACAAAACCCTGCGCGCCGAGCAGGCCGGCCAAATCGCCGGAGCCGCCCGTGGGAGCGGGGTAAGCCAGGCGCCGGCCAGCGGCGTCGATTTCGAGGCGCACGGGCAGGAAATAGGTGAGCCGGGGCCGAAAATCCACATCGGCCGCCAGCACGGCCGGCGCGCATAGCTCTGCCAGCCAGGACGCTTCGGAGGCCTTGGCCGGGCCGGGGGGGGTAGGGAATTGCTGGCTGGCCCGCAGCCAGGGCCGCACGTAGCGGTAGGCGGTGAGGAGCGTCGAAACCGGGTTGCCGGGCAGCCCGAACACGGCTGGCCCGCCATCCTTTTTCTGCCCAAACCACATCGGCTTACCGGGGCGCTGCTCGACTTCGTGAAAAATCTCTTCTACCCCCAGCTCCCGGAAAATGCCCGGCAGATGGTCGGCCCGGCCCTTGCTCACGGCCCCGCTGAGCACCACGGCATCGTAGGCGCCGGGCGCGAAAAGCGGCGCCAGCCCGCTGTGCAGCTGGCCGGGGTCGTCGGGGAAGTGGTGCAGGGTGCAGGCCGCCCCGGCCGCCGTGAGCAGCGCGTGCAAGGCATACACGTTGGAGCGCCGAATCTGGTGGGACAGGGGCGTGGCCGCCACGTCCACCAGTTCGTCGCCGGTGCTCACCAGGGCCACGCGCGCCGGCCCCAGCACCCGGATTTCGGCCGCGCCGATGGCGGCGGCTACGGCCATTTCGGCGGGGCCCAGGCGGGTGCCGGCCGGCAAGAGCAAGTCAGCCTGGCGGCGGTCCTGGGCCTGCGGGTGCACGTGCTGGCCGGGCCGCGGCGGGGCCGGAATGCGGATGGTGGCCTGGCGCGCGGCTTCGTCCAGGTCCAAATCCTCGTAGCGCACCACGGTGTCAGCGCCGGGCGGCAGCACGGCGCCGGTCATCACCTCGGCGGCGGTGGCCAAGTCAGCGAGGGGTAGGGCGGGGGCGCCGGCGTATTGCGTGTGGGCTACAGTAAACGTGGTCTGGCCGCCGGCCCAGGCGCGGTGGGCCACGGCGATGCCGTCCATCGCCACGCGGTGAAAGGGCGGAAAGTCGCGGTCGGCGCGCAGGTCCTGGGCCAGCACGCGGCCGGCAGCGGCCAGTAAGGGCCGGGTTTCGGGCGGTAGGCGGCGGGCCGTGGCCAGCACCAGGGCAAAGGCGTCGTGGGCGGAAAGCATGGGGGTAGGGAATGGCCGGGCAGAAGCCGCCACCGGACGGGCGACGGAGGGTTGAACTCCATCCCTGAAAATTAGTTAGCGTAAGCCGACCCCACCGCTTCACCCCAAGCCCCTGTCATGTCCGACATCATCTCCAAAAAAACCAAGCACGCCGCTCTGGCCCGCCCCGACCTCGGCGAGTTTGGCCGCCACGAGCTGGCTTTCCTGGGCGCGCCCTGCGGCCTGATTCAACAGCTGGCCCGCGAGCTGGCCCACCGCCTGAGCCCGGCTCTGCGCGTGGCCTACGTCGATGCCGATCACGCCGGCCACGACCAGGAAACGGCCGCGCAGATGATGGCGCCAGGCTTCGCCGAAAGCGCCTTTTCAGCGGAGCTGACCGATAAAATCAGTTTTCGGCAGCTGAACCTGCGGCGCGGCCTGGACCGGTTTTCGCAGCCCGAGCTGCTGGCCCACGAAAGCCTGGTGCTCGTCAATGGCAACCACTTTCGCGCCCGCCAGCAAGTCATCATCCTCGACCCGCGCAAGCCGCTGGAGCGCAAGCTCGACCGCCTCACCGAGGTGCAGCTCATTCTACTGACCGATAGCCAGACCGAGCTGCCCAACTACCTGCGAGCGCACCTGGCAGCTACCGGCCGGCCCCTACCCCCCCAGCGCCGGCTCAACGATGTGGCCGGCATCGCGGACTGGCTGCGAGGCTGGTATGCCGCGGCCGTGCCGCCGCTGCGCGGCCTGGTGCTGGCCGGCGGCCTGAGCCAGCGGATGCAAACTGACAAAAGCCGCCTGCGCTACCCCGGCCGGCCCGAGCAGCGCGCCCACGCCGCGGCCCTGCTCGGCGCCGTGTGCCAGGATGTGCACATCTCCGGCCGGCCCGAGCAGCTGGCCGACTTGCCCGCCAGCCTGACGCCGCTGCCCGACAAGCTCTTGGGGTTGGGGCCGGTCGGGGGCCTGCTCACCGCCTTCCAGACCGACCCCAACGCGGCCTGGCTCGTGCTGGCCTGCGACCTGCCCTTCCTCACGGCCGACACGCTGGAGTTTCTGGTGCGCCACCGCCAGCCCGGCCGCGCCGCCACGGCCTTCCAGAGCCCGCGAGACGAGTTCCCGGAGCCGCTCATCACCATCTGGGAGCCGCGCAGCTACGCGACCTTGCTGCGCTTTCTGAGCTTGGGCTACTCTTGCCCGCGCAAGGCGCTCATCAATTCCGACATCGAGCTGCTGCAAGCGCCCCGGCCCGACGAGTTGCGCAACATCAACACGCCCGCCGAGCGCCAAGCCGCCGAGCGGGAGTTGAGCGGGAGTTGAGCGGCCGGTAGCGGCGCTAGGCGCGGCGCAGCAAAAATTAGTTGGCGCGGTTGCCTCAGCGGTTGCCTGGGCCCCGCCGGCCGCCGGGGCCCAGGCACCGGTTTAGTAACGCGTTGATTGCGAGTGCCGGGCCCGGAAGCAGTCCGGGCTGGGGTTGCGGCCGGGAGGGGGGGGTAGGAATTATGGTTAAATAAATTGAGGGATTAATACCATTTATATAATTCATAACAGTAAGTGAATAAGTGGGTTAGACTGTGTAATTCTAGTATATTTGATACCTGGTTATTCCGATGAGTTATATTCTATGCTTGATTCTTACAAATACGAGTTTGTGACTCCCTCAGCGCCGCCCACCATCGAGCTGAACGAGACGCCGAGGGTCCCTTATGAGCCGGCCACCACGCAGCTCGCCGAGCTGCAGCGCGCCCTGGCCGCCGCGCAGGCCGAAGCGCTGGTGCACGCGGCGGCCCGGCGCGAAGCCGAGCAGCAGCTGATCGAGCAGCAGGATTTCTACGAAACCATCCTCAACCAGCTGCAAGTAGAGGTGGCCGTATTTGATGCCGAGCACCGCTATCAGTTCGTGAACCAGCGGTGCTTCAGCGACCCGGCAATGCGGGAATGGATAATTGGCAAGGACGACTTTGCCTATTGTGCCCACCGGCAGCGCCCCACCGAGCTGGCCCAGCACCGCCGGCAGGTCTTTGAGGAAGCCGCCCGCACGGGCATGGAAGTGAGCTGGGAAGAATGCCTGCCTTCGGCCGACGGGCCGCGGCAGATACGGCGCCATTTTACGCCCGTGCTCGGGCCCAGCGGCGCGTTGCGCATGGTGGTAGGCACGAGCGTCAACGTGACCGAGCGCCGGCAGATCGAGCACAAGCTGGCGCAGCAGCGCGAGTTCTACGAATTTGTGCTCAACCAGATGCCCTGCGACATCGGCGTGTTCGACGACCAGTTTCGCTACCTGTTCGTGAATGCGACCGGCATCAAGGACCCGGCCCGGCGCGAGTGGGTAATCGGCAAAGACAATTTCGACTACTGCGCCCAGTATGGGCACCCGCTGAGCCTGGCCGAGGAGCGCCACGCCCGTTTTCGGGAGGCCGTGGCCGGGCAGCAGCTCGTCACGTTCGAGGAGACGTTTCAGCGGCCCGAAGGCACACGCCACCAGTTCCGGTGCTTGCAGCCCGTTTTTCACCCCGACGGCCGCCTCAACCTCATCGTGGCCTACGGCCTCGACATCACCGAGCGGGTGCTCACCGAGCAGGCCCTGCGCCACGCCAAGCTGGCGGCCGAGTCGGCGGTGCGGGCCCGCGAGCTGTTTCTGGCCAACATGAGCCACGAAATCCGCACGCCGATGAATGCCATTCTGGGCATGAGCCAGCTCTTGGCCAAAACGTCGCTCGCCCCCGACCAGGACTCCTACCGGCAGGCCATCACGACGTCGGCCGAGCACCTGCTGGTTATCATTGATGACATTCTGGACTTGTCCAAGCTCGAAGCAGGCAAGATGACGCTGGAAAATGTGGGCTTTGAGCCCGCGCAGCTCCTGGCCGAAGTCGAGCAGACCCTGCACTACAAGGCCGTGGAGAAGGGCCTGAGCCTGGTCACGCAGCTGGCGCCGAACGTGCCGGCCGTGGTACTCGGCGACCCCTACCGCATCCGGCAGGTGCTGCTCAACCTAGCCGGCAACGCCATCAAGTTCACCGAAACCGGGCGGGTGCTCATCTTCTGCGACTATGAGTTTGCGGGCTGCGCGGGCGGGGCGGCGGGCGAGGTCGTGTTTCGGGTCATTGACACCGGCATTGGCATTGAGCCGGAATTTATGCGCAACATCTTCACCGAGTTCAGCCAGGAAGACTCGTCGGTAACGCGCAAGTTTGGCGGTACGGGCCTGGGCCTGAGCATCTCGCGCAATCTGCTGCGCCTTATGGACAGTGACATCGACCTGGAAAGCGAGAAAAACCAGGGTACCGAGATGCGCTTTGCCCTGCGCCTGCCCGTGGGCACGGCCGCCGACCTGCTGCCCAAGGAAGTGCTGCCGCCCGACAGCCCCGTGCGCCTGGATTTGCGCGACAAGCAGGTGCTGCTGGTCGAGGACAACCGCTTTAACCGCCAGATTGCCAAGACCTTTCTCAATCAGGCCCACGTGCAGGTGACCGAGGCTGAAAACGGCGCCGTGGCCGTGGAGCTGGCCCGCCACCAGCGCTTCGACCTGATTTTGATGGATATCCAGATGCCGGTCATGGACGGCTACGCGGCCACGGCGCTGCTGCGCCAGCAGCTGGAGCTGACCACGCCGATTGTGGCGCTGACGGCCAATGCCATTAAGGGCGAGCGCGAAAAGTGCCTGGCGGCCGGCATGAGCGGCTACCTGGCCAAGCCCTTCAAGGAAGAAGAGCTGCTCAAAACGGTGAGCAAGTGGGTGCTGCCGCTAACTGAGGAAGCGCCGCTGCCCGCGCCCAGCCGGCGTGCGCCACTGCCCGCCGCGCCGCCTGCCGCACCCGCGCCGCCCGCGCCGGCTGCCGCCCCACCGCTCTACCAGACCGTCGAGCTGCTGGAAGTGGGGCAGGGCGACCTGGACTTCGTGGCCTTTATGCTGGCCACCTTCGTGGAGGGCTGCGAGGACGCCCTGCACAAGCTCGCCCAGGGGATGCAGGAGGCGGATATCAAGCAGGTAAAGACGGCGGCCCACACCCTGCGGCCCAGCCTGATTCATCTGCGGGCCCTGCACCTCCTACCCCCCGTCGAGACGTTGGACCGCTGGGAAGGGAGCTTCCAGCCCGAGGCGCTGCACCCGCTTGTGGAGTCAGTCAGCCAGCTGCTGCGCGAACTCATCGCCCAAATCAAGCTGGATACGAAGGAGATAGTGATTAGTGATTAGTGGCTGGTGAGCCCCGGTGGGGCAACCCATTGGCAGCATCCCTACCCCCCTCTTCCGCCCCAAAGCCCCCGTGGAGCGCCCCAACCCGCCCGTGCAAATGCGCGAGCGGTTGGGTCGCCCCGCCGGGGCTTTATTGATTTCCTACCCCTGTTTTCTACCGATGGGCCGCCCCGTTGGGGCTTTGGCTCAGAGGAGGGGGGTAGGGATGCGGCCGACAGGCCGCCCCAATGGGGCTCACCGGCCACTAACCACTAATCACTAACCGTTGATTATTAATCGCCGTGCTTCTCGGCTACTTCGGCCAGGAACTCGCCGCTGGTAAGGTTTTCGGCCCGGCGGCGCAGGCGCAGTGGGCGCAGCCGGCCACCGAGCGCGGCTTCGGCCTGCGCGTGGTCGAGGGCGTTTTCGTTGTGGGCGAGAAAGACCGTGGCCACGCCGTTGCCGATAAAGTTGGTGATGGAGCGCGCCTCCGACATAAACCAGTCGACGCCCAAGAGCAGCGCCAGACCCTCCACCGGAATCACTTTCATGGCCGTGAGCGTGCTGGCCAGCACCACAAAGCCGCTGCCGGCCACGCCGGCCGCGCCCTTGCTGGTCACCATCAGGATGCCCATCATGGTCAGAATCTGCGTTCCGGAGAGGTCGATATGAAACACCTGGGCCAGAAACAGCGTGGCCAGCGAGAGGTAGATGGTGGTGCCGTCGAGGTTGAAGGAGTAGCCCGTGGGCACCACCAGGCCCACCACGGGCTTGGCGCAGCCCATGCGCTCGAGCTTTTCCATCAGCCCCGGCAGGCCAGCCTCCGAGGAGGAAGTGCCGAGCACAATCAACAGCTCTTCTTTGATGTACTTGAGGAACTTCCACATGCCGATGCCGGCGTAGCGCAGAATGCCGCCCAGAATTAGGAAGATGAACAGGGCCATCGTCAGGTACACCGTCACCAGGAGCTTGCCCAGGGGCAGCAGCGTGGCAATGCCATACTTGCCGATGGTGAAGGCCATGCCCCCGAAGGCACCGATGGGCGCCAGCAGCATGACCAGGTGCAGGCCGCGAAACACGTACTTCGAGGCCCACTTGAGGCGGTCGATAACGGGCTTGCGGCCGGCGTATTTGCTCAGGACAATGCCGAGCGCGATGGCGATGAGCAGCACCTGCAAGGTCAGGTTATCGGCCAGGAAGTGGCCCCAGGAAAACTCGCCCGCCCGCTTCGTGAACTCGCCCACGTCCGGCGGCTCGCCGCCGAGCTGGCTCACGGCCACGCCGTCGCCGGGCCGCACCAGCGCCGCCACGCCCACCCCGATGGCCAGGGCCAGCGTGGTCACCAGCTCGAAGTAAAGCAGGGCCTTGCCGCCGATGCGCCCCACCTTCTTCAAGTCGCCCATCGTGCTGATGCCCAGCGTGATGGTGAGGAAGATAATCGGGTTAATAAACAGCTTCACGACCCAGATAAACTTCTCGCCCAAGGGCTTCATCTGCACGGCCGTGGCGGGCGCGAAGTGGCCCAGCAGCGCCCCCGCCACGATGGCCGTAAGCACCCACAGGGTCAGGTTCTGGGACAGGCTTTTCAGGTTCATAGTAAGGAGGAGTATCGGAAATCAATCTACATCTAAGCCCCCCCGTGGCGCAGACGTTGCAGGCCATGTAGGCCGCGAGTTGAGCGGCCACGCGGCAGGTTCGCGGACTATTAAGTCCGCGCTACTGCCTAGTAGCCTGGAGCAGTACCAGCAGGCCGCTCACCAGAAACTCGCGCAGGTAGCAGCGCAGCAGCTTCAGCGAGCAGGCCAGGTGGTACTCCACCGTCTTGGGCGAAACTCGCAGGTGGGCCGCGATTTCGGCCACCGAGCGGTGCTCCAGGCGGCTGAGCTGGAACACCTGCCGGGCGTGGCCGGGCAGGCTGCGCACGCTCTGGGCCAGCGCGGCGGCCAGGTCGGCGGCGGCCACGGTTTCCTCGGTGCTGCGGTCGGGCCGGGCGGGGGGGGTAGGGCAGCGTGGGCGCGGCGCACCAGCTGGGCCCGGATGCAGTCGATGGCCCGGTAGCGCAGGGCCGCGAACAGATAGGCGTCGAGCTGCTCGATGGCGGCCGTGCGGCGCTTGTGCCAGAGGGCTACGAACACGTTCTGCACCGCTTCCTCCGCCTCCGTGGTGCCACCGAGCTTGCGGCAGGCCTGCGCGTGCAGCGGCGCCCAGTAGCGCCCGTAGATTTCGGCGAAAGCCAGCTCATCGTCCTGCCGGGCCAGGGCCCGCACCAGCGCCGCGTCGTCCCGGGCCGCGTGAGGCGGCGCGGTGCGGGCTGGCGAAAGCGGAAGCACTTGCATTGAAACCAGGAAAAGGAGATAAGCTACGCCGGAATAAAAAACGAAAGAAAGGGCGGAAAAAGAGGTGAGTAAGGCAGTAAGCCCCGGCTGTGCAGCTCAAAGAGCTAAACCAAAAAGTCCGAAACCACCCGCTGCAATGTACTAGACTTGTTCCTGAATTAGCAAAAAGTTAATAGAACGTCCTGCGGAGCTTGTCGAAGCATCTCTCCCGCTTCGTTCGGGTGTCGTCCGGCAGAGATGCTTCGACAAGCTCACTATGACTACCGTCTTTTCTTGATTTTCTTAATTTAGGAACAAGTCTACTGTTTAACTGGTACATTATCTATAAACTACCCGCCTTATTCCGCGTTTGTGCCTGCTGGCCGCTGGCGTTCCGATTTCCCTACCCCCCTTCCTTCACCACCTCTGCTATGGAGTCCGCCATTCTGCTGCCCGCAGCCAGTTACGAGTTTGCCACCATTCACAAGGTGAGCGGCGCGGGGCCGGCCGTCGCCGCTTCCGACCAGCTCGCCGCCGAAGAGCCGCTGGAAATCCGCCTCGGTTACCTCAACCCCGAAACTGGCCGCCGCGAGCATCGCACCCTGTCGGTGACCATGCGCACACCCGGCCAGGACGAGGAGCTGGCCGCCGGCTTCCTGCTCACCGAAGGCATTATCCACCTGAAAACCGACCTGCTGGGCGTGCGCCCCTGCCCCGACGTGCAAAAGCCCGAGGAAGCCGGCAACGTGGTGCGCGCCGAGCTGGCGGCCCACGTGCCGGTTGATTTCCAGGGCCTGGAGCGGCATTTCTATACTAGCTCCAGCTGCGGCGTGTGCGGCAAAACCAGCATCGACGCCGTGCAGACGGCCAGCTGCCCGGTGCTGCCGGCCGCCGGCCCGCGCCTGAGCCATGAGGTCATCCACCAGCTGCCGGAGCGGCTGCGCGCCGCGCAAGCCGGCTTCGAGCAAACCGGCGGGCAGCACGCGGCGGCGCTGTTTACGCCCCAGGGCGAGCTGCTGCGCTTGCGCGAAGACGTGGGCCGCCACAACGCCCTTGACAAGCTCATCGGGGCGGCGCTGCTGGCCGGCGAGCTGCCCCTGCACGAGCACGTGCTGCTAGTCAGCGGCCGGGCCAGCTTCGAGCTGGTGCAGAAAGCGGCGGCGGCGGGCCTGGGCGTGCTGGCCGCCGTGGGCGCGCCCAGCAGCCTCGCCGTGCAGGCCGCCGAGCGGTTTGGCATGACGGTGCTGGGGTTCGTGCGCCAGGGCCGCTATAACATCTACTGCCACGGCTGGCGCCTGGGGTAGGGGCGGGGCTGGCCCCCGCCCGGCGGGTGAACAACCGTCACGGTGCTTAGCGCGTGAAAAGATACTTGCCTCATGGCGCGAGTGTTGGCCGGGCGGGGCCAGCCCCGCGCCCTACAGCGCGGATTTCACTTCGAAGTCAAAGCTGGTGCTGCCGGCGAGGCCATTTTCGGTCAGGCCCTGCACCACCACCCGGTAGGTGCCGGCCTGGTCGGAAGTGAAGAACGTGAGTTGGGCGCCGGTACCGGGGGTAGGGCGCACGGCCGGGTTCCAGTAGAGCAGGTTGCGCAGGTCGGGGCGGCGGCTTTGCTTATCGAGTGGGGTGTCGTAGCGCGGCGCGTAGAACTCACGCTGGCCCTGGAGACCCTCATAGTCGGTGAGCAGCGCGTGCGGGTCGGGGGTGAAGCCCGCCAAATCACCCTGGTAGGTGGTGTAGCTCACCACGCCGTTGTAGAGCCGGGCGCCCAGCGCGTAGCGGGTCGTGATGACGTCGAGCTGCTGCACCTTCAGCGGGTCGAAGGCCATGATGCGGTCGGTGTCGAACACCGGCACGCCGTCGAGCAGCACCAGCGGGCCGTCGAGCAGGTTTTTGGAGTTTTTATCGGGCACCAGAAAGTGGAAGCCATCCGGGCGGCGCCGCACCACCACGCCCGGCACGTACTCGCGCATCACCTCCTCCATCACCTTGAAGCGGGTGTAGTCGTCGAGGCGGTAGTGCTCATCAGGCCGGCCGAAGAAGGCCGCGCTGTCGGTGCGCGGCGCATCGTAGCGGGCCGCCGGGCCGCCGAAGTAGCGGGGCTGCACCTGCATCTGCACGAGCCGGCGCCGCAGGCTGGCCGCCAGGTCTTCGCTCAGCGCCAGCGGCCCGGCCAGCCGGCCAGTTGCGGGCTGCCCCGCGAAAGAACTGAACAGCTCTACTTGGTAGAGGCTGTCGCGTTGGGTGTCGGGCTGCACGATGAGTTGCCGGGCCCCGTAAAAATCGGGCAGCTCCACCTGCACGCTGCCGTCGCGCCGGCTCACGGCGGTGTAGAGCTGCACGTGGCGGCTGGGCGTGGCCAGGTAGATAGGAATGTTCGGGGCCGGCGCGCCCGTGCCGCGGCTCAGCACCCGGCCGCGCAGCAGCGGGCCGTTGGGCTCCGGCAGGTGGGGTAGGGAATCGGGCCGGGCGCGGAGCACGTCGGCCCAGCGCCAGCGGCTCCAGCCCTGGGTCAGCATCAGGTTGTCGGCGGCCTGGGCGGCTTCCGGCCCGGTGGCGCTGAGGTAGTAGGCGGGACTTTCCACGGTGCCCTTCAGGTCCGAGGTCAGCCCGAAGTAGCTGCCGATATCCGCTCCGCCGCCCGCCGCCAGCGAATCAAGCTGGTACACGGCCACCGACAGGCGCGCCGGAGCCGGCCCGGCGGCGCTCAGCTGCAAGCTCACCGGCGCGCGCAAGCCGTACTGGCGCTGGTCGGTTCGGGCGGTGAGGGCCAGCCGCTGGGTAGGCGGCCGGAAGTACAGCCGCTCGCACACTGGCTGCCGGCGGCTGTTGAAGAGCGTGAAGTGCGAAACGCCGCCGGCCGCCAGCTTCTGCCGCGGCACCGTGAAGGCGACCTGCCCATCAAAAAGCTGCTCCCCGGCCGCCACCAGCACCTGCTGCCCGGCGTGGCCCAGCAAGAACACGGTTTCGTTGGCCAGCTCCGCGCCGCGTGTTTTCACCAGGATGCGCAGCACCTGAGGGTCGGTATCGATTAGGCGTAGCACGTAGCCTTGTTCCCTAACGGGGGGTAGGGCACAGGTAATAGTCTGCTGATTAGCCAGCTTGATGACGGCCGTGTAGGCGGCGCCGGCTTTGGTGGGCAGCAAGGAAAAGCTGCCCAGCCCGAAGCGCAGTGTGCGGAACTGCGCTACGCTGGCGCCGGCCTGGTCCAGCACCACGCCCTCGGCGGCCACGCCGCGGCCGGCGCTATCGGTTATTTTGAAGCCAACCTGGCTGCTCAGGCCCTGCACGAGGTAGCCGCCTTCGGGGAAAAACTGCGGGTCGTAGGCCGCGGCCGGCGGGGTAGGGCGGGCCGCGGGCCGGGCCAGCGGCCGGCGGGGATTGACGATGGTAATAGGGCTCTGAAAGAACATTTCGGGGCCGAAGTTCTGCATCCAGCCGGTGTAGGCGCGCACGGTGTAGCGGCCCGAGGCCAGCGTGGCCGGCAGCTCCAGGGAGCCCTGCCCGGCGGCGTCGCGCAGCCCGATTTTGGCTTGCAGCACTGGTTTTTGGGCGGCGTTGAGCACTTCCACGTAGGCCACGCTGCTCACCGGCAGCGGCCGGTGAGTGCTACCCTCGGTGGCGTAGACGGCCAGCCACACGGTTTCGCCGCTCACGTAGGCCGGCCGGTCGAGGTGCAGAAACAGCTTCTCATCCGGCACGCGCTGGCCGTAGCTGGCAAACTGCCGGGCAAGGCCCGCCAGCGAATCGGCCTGCCCGAAGGCCGGACTCATGCCGCCCGGCCCGGCGCCCAGCAAAATGCTCAGCCAGCCACTCAGCAGAAGCAGCAACCGGGGCAGGGGGCGCGAGTGGGTACGGCGCGGTGGGCGGCGGGCGGTCATCGGAAGGGCGGGGGTAGGGATTTTGAATATAACTGGCCAGTCAATCCGCGCTAGGGCCAGAAGCTGGGCTTTACATTGGTGCCGCGCAGGCGGCAGTCCACGCACTCAGCCGGGGCGCCGCTATAGCCGATGAGGGTACCGGTCCTGCCTTCGCCCACGCCGCTAATCGGTAAGTAGCCGGCGTTGTTGAACCGAAATGAGAGATTTTGCAGCAGTATGGTATCCGCCGAGCAGGTTTCGTAGCCGGTTTCGTAGCGGCCCTGGGGTGGTAGTTCGGTACTGGCAATAAACAGGCGCCGCTCCGTGACGCCGGTGGCGCCCACGTAGCCAATCACGGTTTCGGCCGCGTCGGTGAGGCAATGCACGTTGCCCGTGAGCTGGCTCGGCTGCGGGTCGTAGAGGCCGCCAAGGTTCTCGGTGTTCTTTTGCAGCAGCTCATAGTAGGCATACTCTTCGGGCGTTTGGGCGTACTGGCTGACCAAGATGCTGTATTTAAAGTGCAGCTTGGCCGAATTGAGCGGCACCCGCGTGAGCGGGAAGCTGGCTACCACATCCTGGCTCAGCTTGGCGGTGCTGCTCAGGCGAATGCTGGTGGAGTTTGCCGTCGCCCAGCACTGATAAATATTCTCCTGTCGCCGCTGTATGGCGCCGTTCACGTACTCGAAAAAGGAGTTGTAAGCTGACTGAAACTCCCAGGTTTCCTGGTAGGTCCAGCGGTAGTAGCGCGTGGTGCCGGCCGGGTCCTGAGCGCTTACATAAACCTGCACGCCCCGATCATCCTGCGTCCAGGTCAGTTTGTCGATGGGCGGCGACGCCTTCGCCGCCACCAGGTCCGAGGCGTACTCGCGGCCCGCACTCGTGCGCAGCCGCAGCCGGTACTGCTGGCCGGCGCTCAGCGGCAGGACCGGCGCGGTGTAGGTGCCGCCTGCTTGCTCCGTGAGCCCGTAGCGGGTGCCGGTGGCATCCTCAATGGTCACGGTGGCCCCGGTTTCGGCTGGTGGTGCTTCCGTGGCCGCCAGGTTTTGGGTGCGCGAAAGCCGGATGGTGGTGACGCCACTAAGATTGATAAAGCCGCTGACTACCAAGAAGCTTTTGGGGGAGTTGATGACTTCCGGCTCATATGGGTCGGTGCAGCCACTGATGCTCAGCAGTAGGGGTAGGAGCAGGGCAAGAACCGTAGTCGGAACGCAACGGCGGAGGTAGAGACGCAACCGCTCGCGTCGGCTGCCCGCGTGAGCGCCGCGAGGCGGGGTAGGAAAGTACGCCCCTAACTCCCTACCCCCCTTTAGTAGTCCGGACGCCAAGCCGTAATGAGTTGTATCCCGGCATCCGGGCTGATGAAGTGAGCCGGCTGAGAAATGGCGAATCAAGGGCGACATAGCGCGTTCAATTAAAACCGGAAATTATAGGTGACGCTCGGAATGGGCTGACCAAAAATCGAGAGCTGGTAGCCGTTAATCTGCCCGTTCTGCGCCTTGAAATAGACCGAGTAAGGGTTTTTGCGGCCCGTGAGATTGTACACGGCCAGCGTCCAGGAACTGTGGGCCAGCTTCCTGACCTTGTGGTTGCCCTCGATGTTCATGGCAAAATCCAGCCGGTAGTAGTCGGGCACGCGGTAGGCGTTGCGGTCGGAGTAGTACACCCGTGGCACGCCATCGACGGTGTACTTGGCCAGCGGCAGCGTGATGGGCCGGCCGGTGCTGTAGTTGAAGTTGAGCGAGGCACTGAAGCGCCGGCTGAAGCGGTAGTTGCTGGCCAAGGTCACCTCGTGGGGCTTGTCGAAATTGCTGGGGTAGGAACGGCCGCCGTTAATCTGCTCGCTCGGCGTGCCCTGATTGACTTGCACCAGCGAGCGGGCGTAGGTGTAGTTGAGCCAGCCGTTGAGCTTGCCGGTGGCTTTCTTAATGGAAAACTCCACCCCGTAGGCCCGGCCCTCGGCGTTCACGAGGTCGGTTTCGAGGTGGCGGTTGAGCAGCAGCACCGCGCCGCTCTTGTAGTCCACGAAGTCATGCAATCGTTTGTAGTACGTTTCAATTGAGGTTTCAATGGTGTTCGATTTGAAATTCCGGTAGTAGCCCACCGACACCTGGTCGCCGACCTGGGGCCGTACGTAGGTGTCGCTCAGCTTCCAGGTGTCGGTCGGCGACACGGAGGCCGTGTTGGTGAGCTGGTGGATGTACTGGCGGGTACGGTTGTAGCTGGCCTTCACCGAGGCGCGGTCGGAGAGCGAGTACTTCACGGAGGCCCGGTATTCGGGCCCGTGGTAGGTGGCAATGGCCTTGCCCGCGCCGTAGCGCACGGTGTCGGTGATGCCGCCCACCGTGCGCGCCGCCTCGGCCCCGTACTGGTACACGTCGCGCGGACCCAGCGCCTGGAACAGCGAGTAGCGCAGCCCCAGCGACAGCGACAGCCGGGGCGACAAATCGAGCCGGTCCGACACGTAAAGGGCGCTTTCCTGGGCCTGCTCGCGCGGCAGCTCATTCTCGCTAATCAGGGACTCGCTGCCCATTGGGCTCAGCTGGCCCGGCGCGATGCGGTAGCGCAGGCTGCTCACGCCGAAGTCGATGGTGTGCTTGGCATTGTAGAAGTAGCTAAAGTCAGCCTGCCCGCCAAACTGCATCAAATTAAAGCGCAAAGCCGCGGCATTCACCGGGTTGCGCTCATTCGAAATCTGGTACTGATACTGGCTGAATGTGCCCGTGAACACGCCGTAGAGCAGGTTGCTGAACTGGTGCTTCCACTTGAGGCTGGCCGTGCGGTTCTGGTATTCATACGTCGTATCGGTGGCCAGCCGGAACCGGTCGCGGCTCAGGTAGCCGGTGGCGTAAACCGTGTTCTTGTCGTCAACCGTGTGGCTGATGTGGGCGCTCAAATCATAAAACGAGGCCGCGCTCTCACGCAAGGAACGGTCGGGCAGGCGCTGGAGCAGCCAGTCCGAATACGAGGTGCGCCCGCCGATGATGAACGAGCTTTTATCCTTGATAATCGGGCCCTCCAATGTCAGGCGGCTGGTGAGCACGCCGATGCCGCCGGCGCCGGCAAACTGCTTGTTGTTGCCGTCGCGGGTCGTGATGTCGAGCACCGACGAAAGCCTACCCCCGTAGCGGGCCGGGATGCCGCTCTTGTACAGCTCCACGGTCTTGAGCACGTCGGGGTTGAAGGCCGAGAAGAAGCCGAACAGGTGCGAGGGGCTGTACACCGTCGCGTCGTTGAAGAGAATCAGGTTCTGGTCGGTGCCGCCGCCGCGCACGCTGATGCCGGTGCTGCCCTCGCCCACCGACTTGACGCCCGGCAATGTCATAATCACGCGCAGAATGTCCGTCTCGCCGAACGCCGTCGGCACCTGCCGGATGGTCTTGATGTCGAGCCGCTCGACGCCCATTTGCAGGCCGGCCACGTTCTTGTCCTTCTCGGCCTCAATCACCACTTCCTTGAGCGAGGTAATATCCTCGCCCACCTCAATTTCCAGCTGCCCGTCACCGCGCAGCTGAATCCGGCGCGCGGTGTTCTTGATGCCCAGCCCGCGCACGAACACCACGTGCTGGCCCACCGGCAAGGTCAGGGCAAAGTGCCCGAACTGGTCGGTCGATACGCCAATCGAGGGCGACTCAATATAGACCGAGGCCCCAATTACCGGCTCACCCGACTTGGCCTCGCGCACGTGGCCGGCCAGCGTGGCGCGGCCGTTGCGGTCGGTGCCCGCCTTCCCAATCTCGTAGAGCGGTCCGGTCGCTGCTGCCACCGCGCGGCCCTTGGGCGCAGCAGCCGGCGCGGCGGGCTCCTCGTCATCGGGGCTGCTGGCCGCGGCGCCCGCGCCGGGCCGGAAAAAGTCGTCGGGCAGGGCGGTGGTAATGGCCTCGCCGGCGGTGATGAACACGTGGTTTTCCTCGTCTACGGCAAAGCGCAGCTTCGTGGCACCGAAGGCCTGCTGAAGCACGCTGCGCAGCGGCTGCGCCTCGGCCCGCACGTTAATCCCTACCCCCCGCACGGCGGCCGAGTCGAAGTAAAAGCGGTAGGGCGTCTGGGCTTCGAGCTGCCGCACGAACTGCGTCACGCTCAGGCCCTGAAAGTTGCCGCTGATGAGCGGCTCGGCCTGCTGGCCGTAGCTGCGCAAAGTGCCGCCGCATACCAGTAGTAGAAGGAGGATAATGCGGTAGAGGGTAGTCATATAAACAGTAGGGTGCGGGGCTCGCCCCCGCCCGGCACTCGCGCCGTTTGCTTTTACGTTTGCTCTTCAATCAACCCTATTCGGGCTCGGTCCAGGGTTCGCTCAACCGCCGCTGGCGGGCGTTGGCGCCAGGCGGGGGGGTAGGGAATCGTAGTAGCGCAACAGCGCCACTAGCGACTGTTCGCGGCTGGCCTCGCTGAATTTCAACTTTTGCGCCCGGCTGAACTGGCGCAGCGCGGCCTTGTCGGCCGGCAGCAGCCGCAGCACCTGCTTGGCGCTGGTTACGGAGTAGTAGCGGCCCTCAGCTTGCAGGAAAAACTCGTTTTTCTGGCTTATCTCGCCTTCGCGGCCTTCCGCCGTGTTGCGCGCCTGCGCGCTTTTGCGGCGGAAAGCCAGCAGCTGCGTCCGGCCCTCGACCAGCAGGTCATAAAAGCCGGTGCGAATAACCGATTCCTGGGCGTTAGAGTCGGCCACGAGGCGAATGAACGTGTGGCCGCCCAGGCGAAAGCGCGCTACCTTTTCATTGACCAGCCGCAGCTGCTGGCCGCTGGGCGGATGCGCGAGCACGAGCTGGCCGCGCAGCAAATCGTAGCGCAGCGGCACGCCCACGTAGGTGGCCCCGCCGTAGACGATGGTGGCTTCCTGCTCCTCGGCCGACTCGAAAAACGGATGCCCCCGGACGTAGCCTTTCACGTAATTGACGTATTCCGGGCCGTCGTAGAGGCGCGAGTCGTAGCGCAGGCCCGCCGCGTAGCGCTGGCGCAGGGTGCTGGCCGCGGTGGCCCAGGCGCTGGAATCAGTGGCCTGGCCGTGCGCCCGGCCGCCCAGGCCCAGCAGCGCACTGGTGAAGATGGAACAAAGCAGCCGGTTTTTCATTTTTGAGGAGAGCTAAGCAAATGTATAGCAAAAGTTAAATTAGTCTTCGTCGCCCACCCAACTGCTGATTTTCAGACCTTTTGGCCGCTTACTCATGAAGCTCCGCCTCGAAGACAACACCCTGCGCCTGCGCCTCTCCGGCCCCGAAGTCGAAACCTTCGCCGCCACCGGCCGCATTGCCACCGACACGCGGCTGGGCCCCGGCCCCGGCCAGCTGCTGAGCTACGCGCTGGAGCGCACCGCCCCCAAAATCCCTACCCCCCCCGCCGGGCCCGAAGCCATTGAGGCCGATACTGCTGGCCTGCGCTACGCCCCCGGTCAGATCACGGTGCTCGTGCCGGCGCCGCTGGCCGATAAATGGACCAGCACCAGCCAAACTGGATTTTCTGCCGAAATCATTGTCTCCGAAACTGCTAAGCTGCGTATCTTGGTTGAGAAAGACCTTGACTGGCACCATTGACAGGCAATTATGAGTTATAAATCTATGAGTTATGAGTTGGCATATCGCTGGCTGATAATGCATATTAGCTAGCTCTATAATCGTCCTGCATCTGCTGAAAAACTCATTTCTAACTCATAATTTATAACTCTGAAGAATGGAAGATTCGCCCCAGACCGACCCCAGCAAGGCTGGCAAAGTAGAGGAACAAAAGGCCAGCAACGCCCCCAAGAGCGGGGAGCGGCCCGACCAGGGCAGCGCGCCCACGCCCGACTACGAGATTCCGAACGCGGACAATCCGACCAAGGAAGAGCATCAGGCCAACGCCCACGCCCCCGTGAGCGAGGCGCCTATCGTCGCGCCCGACGTGGCGGGCGCCAAGTACCGCTACCCGGTGCTGGCCCAGCCGCCGGAGCAGCTTACTGGCCTGCGGCTGGAGCAGCGCGCCAAAATGGCGGCTGGCGTGACGGCCGTCATCAAGTCCATGCAGTTCAGCTGGGGGCAGGACGGCGTGGGCCGCGGCACCAAGGCGCTGTTGGGCATGAACCAGAAGGATGGCTTCGACTGCTCCTCCTGCGCCTGGCCCGACCCCGACGAGCACCGCTCGGTGGCTGAATTCTGCGAGAACGGCGCCAAAGCCGCCGCCTCCGACGCCGACGACAAGGCCGCCGGTCCGGAGTTCTTTGCCCGGCACAGCATCGCCGAGCTGTCGCGGCTGACTGACCGTGACCAAAACAACGCCGGCCGCCTCACCCACCCAATGGTGAAGCGCCCCAACTCCGACCGTTACGAGCCTATCGAGTGGCCGGAGGCGTTCCAGCTTATCGGCGACAATTTGAACGCGCTGGGCTCGCCCGATGAGGCCACGTTCTACACCTCGGGCAAGGTGCCGAATGAGCCGGCGTTTTTGTTCCAGCTTTTCGCCCGGCAGTTTGGCACCAACAATCTGCCCGACTGCTCGAACATGTGCCACGAAAGCAGCGGCTCGGCTTTGAGCCCGACGCTGGGCTTGGGCAAGGGCTCGGTCACGCTCAATGATATTCACGAGGCGGAGGTCATCCTCATCATCGGCCAGAACCCCGGCACCAACCACCCGCGGCAGCTCACGGCTCTGCAAAAGGCCAAGCGCAACGGCGCCAAAATTATCAGCATCAACCCGCTGATTGAGGCCGGCTTGGTGGCGTTCAAGAATCCGCAGGACTTCATGAACCCGCTGCGGGCGGTGGGCGCCCTGCTCGGCGACGGCACCCCAATTACCGACCTCTACCTGCAAGTGCGGGTCGACGGCGACATGGCGCTGTTGCGCGGCATTATGAAGCACCTTTTCGAGGCCGAGGACCGCAACCCCGGCCGGGTCGTGGACCACGCCTTTATCAAGGAGTTCACCACTGGCTTTGAGGACTTCGAGCAGAACATTCGCAGCACGAGCTGGGCGGACATTGAGGAGCAGAGCGGCATCAGCCGCACGCAGCTGCTGGAGGCGGCCAACCTCATCGGCACCAAGCAGAAAATCATTACCTGCTGGGCGATGGGCGTCACGCAGCAGCGCAACGGCGTGCAGACGATTCAGGAAATCGTGAACCTGCACCTGATGAAGGGCGCCATCGGCAAGCCCGGTGCCGGTACCTGCCCGGTGCGCGGCCACTCCAACGTGCAGGGCGACCGCACGATGGGCATCTGGGAGCGGGTGCACTCGGGCTTCCTCGACGCGCTGGAAAAGGAGTTCAGCTTTAAGGCGCCGCGCGAGGATGGCCTCGACGTGGTGGAGAGCATCAAGGCCATGCACGAGGGCCGCATCAAGGTGTACTTCAGCCTGGGTGGCAACCTGCTCGCCGCCGGCCCCGACACCGAGTTCATCGCCGAGGCCATGCGCAAGCAGAAGCTCACGGTATTCGTGGGCACCAAGCTCAACCGCGGCCACCTCGTGACCGGCGAAACCAGCCTGCTGCTGCCCTGCTTCACCCACGCCGATATCGACCTGCAAAAGTCAGGACACCAAATGACGAGCTGCGAGAACTCGATGGGCGTGGTGAGCCAGAACAAGGGCATCCTGGTGCCGCTGGCCGGCGAGATGCTGAGCGAAGTCGCTATTTTGAGCGGCGTGGCCATTGCCACGCTCGGCGCCACGGGCCGCACCAACGTGGCCGACTGGGTGGCCATGACCGAGAACTACGACGTGATTCGGGACCACATCTCGCGCGTGATTCCGGGCTTCGAGAAGTTCAACGAGCAGCTGCGCCACCCCGGCGGGTTCTACCTGCCTAATGGCCCCCGTGAGCGCAAGTTCACGACCAAAAACGGCATGGCTAACTTCAGCACCACCGAGCTGCATAAGCATACCTTGGAGCCCGGCCAGCTCGTGCTGATGACCGTGCGCAGCCACGACCAGTTCAACACGACCATCTACGAGTATAACGACCGCTACCGCGGCATCCACAACGAGCGCCGGGTCTTGTTCATAAACCGCCAGGACATGGCCGAGCGCGGCCTCAAAGCCCAGGACCAGCTCGACATCACGAGCCACTACGACGGGCAGCAGCGCACGGTGGAGAAGTTTCTGGCCATCCCCTACGACATTCCGCGCGGCAACGTAGCAGCCTACTTCCCGGAGGCCAACCCGCTGGTGGCCATCAACAGCGTGGCCAAGGTCAGCAACACGCCCACCTCGAAGTACGTGGTCGTGACGGTGGTACCGGCCAAGGTGTCGGTGGGTGCCCAGGCTCCGACCAGGGACCGTGTGGCGGTGCCGGCATAGGAATGGGCGCAACGGTTTGAGTCTTTAAAAAGGCCTGCTACGAGAAGTAGCAGGCCTTTTTTGTGGGCGGAGCTGACCGCTATAATCTATAATAAGGCTGAGCAGCCAATTCCCTACCCCCTCGTTTTTGCCTCAACCGGGCCGGCGGCGAACAAGCCACGCAGCGTAGCCCCGCGGGCCAAATGCTGCCGGGTTGGTTCTGCTCTTCGCAGAATAATTAAAATAGGGATTTTTGGACGGTGCCAGCTTATGCTGGAGTAATTTTAAAATTTCCGCCCGTCGTTAAGCGACCTGATAGCTGCGTAGCGTTGCGGTACGCACTAAAAATTGCGAAAAGAACCGATTGCTTCATCAGCTATCAAAAATCATGCTGTCTTAGAAAAATTAAAGATATTGCGAAAACGTTGAAATTTTATTCTTAGACCAATGCAATAATTTTGTTTCGGTCAAACCGATGAGCTAGGGTAGCGGAAATCGAGGGGTTGACAGCGTTGCTCCTGCTGCTTGAAACTACTTTTTACGCTCTTCCTGCTGGGCCTTACTTGTCTGCGCGGCCTGGCCCAAACCGGAATTGAGGTGCCTGAGCTGGCGCCGGTCGACGAAACCGTGCGGCAGTTTATGCAGCGCTGGAACGTGCTGGGCGCCTCGGTGGCCCTGACCAAAGACGGCCGGCTGGTGTATGACCGGGCCTTTGGCTACGCCGACGCGGCCCGCACCGTGCCCTTGCAGCCCTATCAGCTGCTGCGGGTAGCCAGCGTCTCGAAGACCGTGACGGCCCTGGCCATCCTGAAGCTGGTGGAGGAAGGGCAACTCAGCCTGACGCACAAAGTCTTTGGCCCCGAAGGCTACCTGAGCGGTCCGGCCTACAGCCGGGAGCTGCACGACCCGCGCCTGCTTGACATCACGGTGCAGCACCTGCTGGAGCACTCTGCCGGCTGGGACCGCCGCGTCGGCTGCGACAACCACGACGGCTGCGACCCCATCGACTTTCCGACCCACGTGGCCGCAGTCATGCACGTGCCCAACCCCGTCGGCGACTCTACGCTCATCCGCTACCTGCTGCGCCAGGGCCTCAACTATGCCCCCGGCACCCGCTACGCCTACTCTAACATCGGCTACCTGGTGCTGGGCAAGGTGCTGGAGGCCGTCACGCAGCAGCCCTACGAAGCCTGGGTGCGCGCGCACGTGCTCCAGCCCAGCGGCGTGCTCGAAGCGCACCTGGGCCGCAACCGGCCCGCCGACCGGCTGGAGCGGGAAAGCAGCTATTTGAGCCGCTACCGGATGACCTCGTGCTACGACCCCGGCCAGCAGGTGCCGGCCGCCTACGGCGGCTATCAGCTCGAAGCCATGAGCGCGCACGGCGGCTGGCTGTTCTCGGCCCGCGACCTGGCCCGGCTGGCGCTGGCCGCCGATGGCTTCGGCTCGCGGCCCGACCTGCTGGCGCCCGCCACGCTCAACGCCATGACCCAGCCATCGGCGGCGGCGGCCGGCTACGGCCAGGGCTGGATGCTGGATGGGGCTAACAACTGGTACCACACCGGGCAGCTCGACGGCACAGCCAGCCTGCTGATGCGCACGGCGCGCGGCTACACCTGGGCGATTCTGCTGAACACGGCCAATGGCTCGGCGCAGTTCTGGCGCGAGCTGCAGGCGCTGGGCTGGGATTGGCTGGCCGCCGCGACTAGCTGGCCGGCCCACGACCTGTTCGCGCCCGACCAGAACGCCGCCGGTCTGCGCGCCGATTCTGCCGCCGGGGCGGCCCCGGCCCAACTGAGCTGGACCAATGGCAGCGGCACCCACCGCCTGCTGCTGCTCAAGGCTGGCAGCTCCAGCACCGCTTTTCCCCTCGATGGCACCGCCTACCCCCCCGCCAGCCGCCTGGCCGATGGCACCATCGTAATAGCCAATGGTGTGGCCAGCACCACGCCACTGCCCGCCCTCGACCCGCAGCGTTCCTACTACGCGCGGGTGGTAGAGTACCGCCAGGATGCCGCCACCGGTGGCCGGCCCGTCTACACCCTCGACGCCAATCCCCGCCTGGTGCTGCCGCCCGCCGCCGGGCAGTCGCCCCCGCTCGCGCTTCGGCCCAAGTTAGTCCCGCGCCGGCTGCGAGCGGCGGCCATCGCGGCGGGAAAGCGCTACCCGCTGGCAGCCACCGAGAAGAATTTAACTCAGCCCGAAGACACCTTGCCGGCGCCCGCCGCCTCGGCCCAGCCGCTGCCGCCGGGACCTTATCTGCTGCGCATTCGCCGGGCCCTTCGCGCCAGCGTGCTGCATTTAGTGCGGCTGTAGAGGTAGGTTGGCGGGCGCGTGGCCGAACAAGGCAGGGCTCCGGCGCTTGAAGGTGGGTGGCGTTGCTAAGGGAGGTGAGAACAGTTTATCCTGTTTTTGGAGGGTTTCAGCAGGAGCAGCTGCGGCTTCGGTAATAGCGAGTGGCGAGGGGGTAGGAGCGGCGACTACCTTTCGCCCATCGTTCACCTCCCAGCCCCTTTTCGCCATGACCACTGCCCTCCCTACCCCCCTTGCTGCTGGTGCCCGCGACGCCCAGCTCTGGCGCCAGGCCCGCGCCCAAGCCCAAGCCAAGTTCAAGTCCCACTCGTTCGTGTACCTGGCCGTGAATGCGCTGCTGTGGGTGCTGTGGGCTTCGACGGGGCGCGAGGCGAACCCGCTGCCCTGGCCGGTGTTCACCGCTCTTTTCTGGGGCTTCGGCCTGGCCATTCAAGGCCTGAGCACTTACGGCCTGTTCGGCCAAACCAGCCTCGCCGAGCGCGAGTATGCGCGCCTGCTCAGCCAGCGCGGCGGGCAGTAGCCGCGGGTCGTTGCGGGCGGCGAAACTGCAACCTTGCGTCCGGCAGCGGGGTTTGCTGGGGTATGAAAATGACTCGTCTCCTGCCGGCTTTATTGCTCTTGCCGCTGCCCGCGTGGCTGGCCGCCACCGGCCCCGCCCTGCCTCCTGAAGCGGTTGAAACGACTGCGCCGGCCACTACCAGCAAAATCCCTACCCCCGCCATTCCGGCCAAGGCCGCCGACCGCCTCAAGCTCATCAAGCTGCCGCCGGGCTTCCGCATCAGCTACTTTGCCCAGGGCGTGCCGGGCGCCCGCGAGCTGGCGCAGGGCCCCGACGGCACTGTGTACGTGGGCTCGAACGGGCCGGGCAAGGTGTACGCGCTGCCCGACCGCAACCGCGACGGCCGCGCCGACCAGGTCATCACCGTGGCCAGCGGCCTGAACTCGCCCAACGGCGTGGCCGTGCGCAACGGCGCGCTCTACGTGGCCGAAATCAGCCGCATCCTGCGCTTCGATAACATTGCCCAGACCCTGAGCAAGTCGCCCAAGCCGGTCGTGGTGTATAATCAGCTGCCCGACAAGGAGTGGCACGGCTACCGCTTCATCTCCTTCGGTCCCGATGGCCTGCTCTACGTGCCGGTGGGCGCGCCCTGCAATTCGTGTTTGCCCGAAAAGCCGATTTTCGGCACCATCAACCGCCTGCGCCCCGACGGCACGGGCTTTCAGAACGTGGCCCGCGGCGTGCGCAACACGGTGGGCTTCGACTGGCACCCCATCACGAAGGAAATGTGGTTTACGGATAACGGCCGCGATATGCTCGGCGACGATTTGCCCGCCGACGAGCTGAACCGCGCCCCCCAGGCCGGCCTGCACTTTGGCTTTCCCTACTACTTCGCCGGCGACGTGATGGACCCGGAGCTGGGCCCCGGCACTTCACCCGCCGACTTCGTGGCACCCGCCCGCAAGCTCGGCGCCCACGTCGCGGCCCTGGGCCTGAAGTTCTACACCGGCCAGCAGTTCCCGGCCGCTTACCGCAACCAGCTATTCATCCCCGAGCACGGCTCCTGGAACCGCAGCAAGAAAAGCGGCTACCGCATCTCGCTGGCCAAGCTCGACGCTACGGGCCGCAAGGTGCTCAGCTACGCCCCCTTCGCCGAAGGCTGGCTGCAAGGCCAGCAAAGCTGGGGCCGCCCGGTGTGTCTTCTGGTGCTCAAAGACGGCAGCCTGCTCGTCAGCGACGACCAGGGCGACGCCGTGTTTCGCATCAGCTACGGGGGGTAGGGAATCACCTGTCATCCTGAGCGCAGCGAAGGACCTTCTCACTGTTGAACGAGTCGTTGTTACGATAATCGTTCAGGCGGGAGAAGGTCCTTCGCTGCGCTCAGGATGACAGGTGATTTTGTGTGACGTTCTTTGTTGAGCCCTGATTTCCCTACCCCCCCCTTACGCCGCCCAGCCCGTCCGTACCCTCATGCTTCGCCTCCCCAAACGCCTGCTCGGCCGCCGCGAGCTGCTTGACTTCCCGGCGTTCGGCCTGCACGGCATCGAGGCCAAGGTGGACACCGGCGCCTACACCAGCGCCCTGCACTGCGCCGACGTGCGCCTCGAAATCCGGCCCGGCGCGGGGCCGCTGCTGCACGCCCGCCTGCTCGACCCCGATCACGCCGGCTTCGACGGCCGGCCGCTCACTTTCCAGGAATTTCAGCTGCGCGACATCCGCTCCTCCAACGGCGAGGTGCAGGAGCGCTACGTGATTCGGGCCGTGGTGCGCCTCTACGGCGAAGACTTTGAGGCCGAGTTTTCGCTCGCCGACCGCTCCGACATGAAATACCCGGTCTTGCTGGGCCGCAGCCTGTTGCGCCAGGGTCGCTTCATGGTCGATGTGGCCCGGCGTAACCTCTCGCGCCGGTTTGAAGTTAAGGCGCGGCGGGCGCGGTGACTGAGTGAATGGGTGATTGAGTGGAGGGCCGGGAGCGACGCCAAGGGCTGAGTTGCGTGCCTGTGCAGTTGTTTTGTCTTTTCTTGTCTTTGTTTGCTTTTTCCTGGTGCGCTGGCTTACTAGTTAGTTTGTCCGTCCGCAACTTCACTTAATCACTCATTCACCGCCGCCGCTGATGAAACTAGCTATCCTCTCGCGGGAGCCCAAATCCTACTCCACGCAGCGGCTCGTGGCGGCTGCCCTTGCGCGCGGGCACGTGGCCGTGGTCGTGGACCATTTGCAGTGCAACCTGGTGCTGGAAAAGGGCCGGCCGGGCATTATTTATAAGAGTGAGCTGCTCAGCGGCTTCGACGCCATCGTGCCGCGCATCGGGGCGTCGGTCACGTTCTACGGTACGGCCGTGGTGCGGCAGTTTGAGATGATGAAGGTGCGCACGGCCGTCGAGTCGCAGGCCATCGTGCGCTCGCGCGACAAGCTGCGCTCGATGCAGATTCTGAGCCGGGCGGGGGTAGGGATGCCCAAAACCGCCTTCACCAACTACTCCGAAGACGTGCCGGCCATGATTCGGCAGGTCGGCGGCGCGCCGGTCATCATCAAGTTACTGGAAGGCACCCAGGGCCTGGGCGTGGTGCTGGCCGAATCCGAAAAAGCCGCCCAGAGCGTGATTGAGGCCTTTCACAACCTCAAGGCCCGCATCATCGTGCAGGAGTTCATCGCCGAAAGCAAGGGGGCCGACCTGCGCGCCTTTGTGGTGGATGGCGAGGTGGTGGGCGCCATGCGCCGGCAGGGCGCCGAGGGCGAGTTTCGCTCTAACCTGCACCGGGGGGGGGTAGGGACGCTGGTCAAGCTCTCGCGCTCTGAGAAGGCCGCCGCCCTGCTCGCCACTAAAGCCCTGGGCCTGGGCATCGCGGGCGTCGATATGCTGCAAAGCAAGCGCGGCCCGCTGGTGCTGGAAGTCAACTCCTCGCCCGGCCTCGAAGGCATCGAGCGCGCCACCGGCCTGGACATCGCCGGCCGCATCATCGACTATACCGCCGGGCTCAGCAAGCGCAAGAAAGCGGCGGCCAAGCCCAAAACGAAGAAAGAAGCCGCGCCGGATTCGCAGGCGGATGTGGCGGGGTAGAACGACAACTCCCCTCCTTTTTTAAGGAGGGGACGTGGCCGCGTAGCGGCCACTGGGGTGGTGCGCGTCGTTGAACGAAACCTGAACGGTGGTGCCCACGCTACTTCCTTACCCCCCTGTTTTAACTCAAGGGTCGCCCGTCCTTGTTCAACGACGCGCACCACCCCCGTCAGGCTTGCGGCCTGACATCCCCTCCTTAAAAAAGGAGGGGAGTTTGACCGCCTCCATTCCCTACCCCCCCCCTTGCCTTGCCTGACCTTCTCCACCTCAATGGCTTGACCATTGCTCCCGGCGAGCGGGTGCTCACCCGCCTGGTCATTGCCAAGCTGCCGTCGGGGGCCGTGATTGACGTGCCGGTGCACGTCATCCGGGCCGCGGCGCCGGGGCCGGGCTTGCTGCTGATGGCCGGGATGCACGGCGACGAGGTGAACGGCATCGAGACCATCCGCCGGCTCGTGCGCCGCAACTTGCTTCAACCTACCAGCGGCAGCATCATCGCCATTCCGATTCTCAACATCTACGGCTTTCTGAACTTCAGCCGCGACGTGCCCGACGGCAAGGACGTGAACCGCGCCTTTCCGGGCCATCCGCGCGGCTCGGTGGCCAGCCGCGTGGCCCACCGCTTCATGCGCGAAATTATGCCATTGGTGGACTATGGCATTGATTTTCATACTGGCGGCGCGGCCCGCGCCAACGCCCCGCAAGTGCGCTGTGTGCTCGGCGACGACCCGCGCACCGATGCGCTGGCCAGCGCTTTTGCCGCGCCCTTCACCTTGCACGCGGCGCTGCGGCCGGGCTCGCTGCGCGAGGCGGCCGGCGCCGCCGGCAAGCCGCTCATCGTCTACGAAACCGGCGAGAGCCTGCGCCTCGACGAGCCCGGCATTGAGGAGGCCGTGGCGGGCACCTTGCGGGTGCTGCACCACCTGGGCATGGGGCCGGCGGCGCCGGCGCCGGGGCGGCCAGGCCTCGTGTGCCGGCGTCACCGCTGGCTGCGGGCAAGGTTCGCGGGCCTATTCCGGGCCCACGTCGGGCTGGGCGACTTCGTGGAAAAAGGCCAGCTCTTCGGCTCCGTGGCCGACCCGTATGGCCTGCAGGCCGTGCGCCTGGAGTCGCCGCTGAGCGGTTACGTCATTGGCCTTAACTACATGCCCGTCGTCAATCAGGGCGACGCCCTGCTGCACCTGGCCATGCTGGGGTAGGGGAGCTGACAAATCCGTTTGGCGCGGGGTTGTGCCCGTGCCGATTAGTGCCCGGCCTCCGGCCGGGTTGCGCCGCTCGCGTCGTTCATGGGTCATGCGGCAGGGGGCATCCTGTGGGCCGGAGACCTCTTCTGACCTGCCACGGGACCCAGCCCCGCGCCAGGTCAGCCTCAGTGCCACGTCGCCAAAACACCTTTCTTTGTAAGCCCAACTGCTTTATCCTGTTCATGAATTCTTTGCAAACCGTTATCAACGCCGTGCTCGGAGTGGCCGTAGCCGTGCTGTTTTTCCTGCATTTCAGCTCCCGCTCCGTCGGCGGCGCTGCCAAGCCGGCCGCCATAGCAACCACCGCTGCTACCGCTGATTCGGCCACGACCGCTACGACCGCCGCTACAACCCCCGAAATCCCTACCCCCCCCGAAACGCCCGTAGCCGAGCAAACCCCGGCGGTGACGGCCGCAGCCGCGGCCCTGCCCGCACCCACGGCCGCTACCAAAGGCAAAATTGCCTACGTCGAGTCGGGCAAGCTGCTCGATGGCTACCAGGGCATGAAGGACGCTCGCAAAGCCTTCGAGACGAAAGCCAAAGGCTGGGAGCGCCAAAACCAAACCCTGCTCACGGGCTTCAAAACCGCCGTCGAGCAGTATCAGAAATCGGCCGACGGCCTCACGGCCGAGCAGCGCGCCGCCACCGAGCAGAAGCTCGGCGCCCAGCAGCAGCAGGTGGCCCAGCAGCAGCAGCAGCTTCAGCAGCAGGCCCAGGAGGAGGAAGCCAAGCTCACCAGCACCGTGCTCGGCCGCATCAACAAGCAGGTCGAGGCCTACGGCAAGGCCCGCGGCTACCAGCTCATCCTCATCGCCGCGCCCAGCGGCACCATCGCCTACGGCCAGAAAGACCTCGACATCACGGCCCCCGTGCTGACCTATTTGAACAGCGAGTACCGCAAGAAGTAGCGGCTAGTAGCGTGGACTCTGCGAGTCCGCGCGTTTGCTGAGCGGGTATCGTTCAGGTCTCGTTCCCGCGCGGACTCGCAAAGTCCACGCTACTGCCTACCCCCTCAAATTCACTGCCGTTGCCCGGACCGCTCAAAGCCGGCTGTTTCGCCCGAACAGTCGGCTTTTTTCATTCTTAAGCAACCCAAACCCGCGCCGGTGGCTCCTGCTAAACAAATGCTCAGCTAGCTTCGCTGCCCATTGCTTTCCCTTTCTTCCCTGCATGAAAACACCTTTTCGCTTTCTGCTGCTGAGCGGCGCGCTGCTGAGCGCCCGGCCGGGCCAGGCACAGACCGGCAACCGGCTCACCATCAGCGGCTACGTGCGCGACGGCGCCACCGGCGAAAGCCTGCCCGGCGTGGCCGTGGTGCACCCGGCCAGCGGGCAGGGCACCACCACCAACACCTACGGCTTCTACTCGCTCACGCTCAGCGGCGGCGGGGCGGCTCCTGATTCGGTGCGGCTGCTGGTTTCGTCGCTGGGCTACGAGCGGCAGCGGCTGGCGCGGCGGGCCGAGGGCAGCTTTACGTATGATTTCCGGTTGAAAGCCGCCTCGGCCGAGCTGACGGGGGTCGAGGTGGTGGGCAGCCGCGACGAGAAGCTGGCCGAGAGCACCCGCATGGGCACTATTAACATTCCCATCAACCAAATCAAGCTCCTGCCGGCGCTGTTTGGCGAAACCGACGTGCTCAAGGCCCTGCAACTGCTGCCCGGCGTGCAGAGCGGCGGCGAGGGCAGCAGCGGCCTCTACGTGCGCGGCGGCTCGCCCGACCAGAACCTGATTCTGCTCGACGGCACGCCGGTCTACAACGCCTCGCACCTGTTTGGCTTCTTCTCGGTCTTCAACGCCGACGCCATCAAGAACGTGGAGTTGATTAAGGGCGGTTTCCCGGCCCGGTATGGGGGTAGGCTTTCGTCGGTGGTCGATATCAGCCTCAAGGAAGGCAACATGCAAAAGTTTCACGGCGAAGGTGCCATCGGCCTCATCGCCTCGCGCCTGACCCTGGAAGGGCCCATCAAGAAGGATACGGCCTCGTTTATCTTCTCGGCCCGGCGCACCTACATCGACATTCTGGCCCGCCCGCTCATCCTGGCGCAGTCCGACGGCGTGAGCGCCGGCTACTATTTCTACGACCTCAACGGCAAGCTCAACTGGAAACTAGGCGCCCGCGACCGGCTGTATCTGAGCGGCTACACCGGCTACGATGAGTTCTACGCCAACGACGAATATGAGCGCGGCAGCGACGAGTCAAGCAAGCAAACCAACGCCCTGGGCTGGGGCAACCGCACCGCCGCCCTGCGCTGGAACCACATCGTGAACGACCGGCTGTTCGTGAACACCCACTTCACTTACACCCGCTATCAGTTCGATGTCGGCATCGCGCAGGAAGACCGATTCCGCGATGCGCAGGGCCAGTCGCGCACCGAGAAGTTTGCGCTTAACTACCTGTCGAATATTCAGGATTTGAGCTTGAAAACCGATTTCGACTACGTGCCCAACCCGGCCCACTACGTGCGCTTCGGCGGGCAGTACATCCGCCATCAGTTCCGGCCCGGCGCCTTCCAAACCAAGGGCAGCACCGACCCCACCGAGAACGTGCGAACCGGCCGCCGCATCCCCGCCGACGAGGCCAGCCTCTACGCCGAGGACGATTACAAGCTCACGGACCGCCTGAAGGTGAACGCCGGCCTGCGCCTGAATTCCTTTCGGGTCGATAGCAAGCTCTATCCGTCGCTGGAGCCGCGGGTCTCCGGCCGCCTGCTGCTCACCGAAAACTGGGCCCTGAAAGCTGCCTACGCCCGCACCACGCAGTACGTGCACCTGCTCACCAACTCCAGCATCGGCCTGCCCACCGATTTGTGGGTGCCGGCCACGGCCCGCGTGCGGCCCCAGCTGGCCCAGCAAGTGAGCCTGGGCGCGGCCCGCAGCCTGCGCTTCCGGGACGAGGATTTTGAACTGAGCTTCGAGACCTACTACAAGCCCATGCGCCACCTGATTGAGTTTCGGGAGGGCGCCGACTTTATCGGCACGTCGGACGATAATTACGAAAGCAAAGTCACGAGCGGCCGGGGCTGGGCCTACGGCGGCGAGGTATTCGTGCAGAAGAAATCCGGCCGCACCACCGGCTGGCTCGGCTACACCCTGGCCTGGAGCACGCGCCGCTTCGCCGACCTGAATCAGGGCCGCCTTTTTTCCTATAAATATGACCGCCGCCACGATGTCAAGCTGGTCGTGATTCACGAGTTCAGCCCTACGTTTACGCTCTCGGGTACGGCCGTGTATGGCTCCGGCAACGCCGTCACGCTCTCGCAGGGCCGCTATTCGCTGCCGGGCCCCTCCGGCGGCGACACCTTCGAGGACTACGGCAACCGCAACGGCTACCGCATGGCCGCCTACCACCGCCTCGACCTGGATTTGAGCAAGACCAAGAAAAAGCGCTGGGGCGAAGTGGTAAACAGCTTCAGCGTCTACAACGCCTACAACCGCAAGAATCCCTACTTCATCTACCTCGGCCGGGACTCCAACGACAAGTCAACCTACCGGCAGGTGTCGCTATTTCCGATTCTGCCTTCGTTCAGCAAAACGTTTCGATTCTGAGGAAGTTGGCCGCATTCCCTACCCCCCTGTCTGGCGCGGGGGGGTAGGGAAGGTGGCCCGCCCGTCATTTTTACTTGCGCTTTCCATCATGGCTAAAATCTCCCTGCTGCTCCTGACCGCCGCCCTCAGCAGCTGCGAATCCACCGTCGATTTGCCCGAGCCGCCGCATACGCCCCGCGTGGCCCTCACCTACACGCTTACCACCACGCCCCAGGACTCATCCTTCCGGGAGCTGTACCAGGGGCGCCAGCTCTACCTCAGCAACAGCCAGCGCGTGTTCGACCAAAGCGAACTGCGCGGGCGCGCCGACGCCACCGTGGAGCTGCGCGATGCTGCCGGCGCCGTCGTGGAGCGCTACCGGCACCTGCCGCCCGGTGCCGCGCCCGGTAATGGCCTGCCTGGTGCTTACCGCCCTGTGCTCAACTTCCAGCCCCGGCCCGGCCAAACCTACACGCTGCGCGCCACGCTGCCCGGCCTCGAAACCGCCGAAAGCACCCTCACGCTGCCCCAGCCGGCCGTCATTGATACGGCCGCCTACGTGCTCCGCGCCGCCGGACCCAACGACTACCCCGGCAGCTACCGTGGCCGCCTCACCCTGACCGTGCGCGACGACCCCGCCACCGCCAACTACTACCTGGCCTACGCCCGCGTGCTCGACCGGCAGGGGCAGCCGGCGGAATGGTCGGCGCTGGAGCCGGACTACGAAAGCCAGGACCAGGATGTGGTGCTGGGGCAGTTTCAGCTCTCCAGCCCCGGCGGCAGCTACGGCTACCAGCTGTTTCCGTTTGCCGACGACGGCTTGAACGGGCAGCGCCTCACGCTGGCCACCGACGCGCGCTTCTACCTTGCTTATTCCGTTCAGGGCAGCGTGCCGCCGGAGCCGGGCTACATCGAGGTGACGGTGAGCAGCATCACAGCCGAGGCCTACCAGTTTTACCTCTCGCGCCGCCGCTACTACGACAGCAACGACAACCCCTTCGCCGAGCCTGCCCCGCTGGCCTCCAACGTGCGCGCCGGTTACGGCCTGTTCGGCGGCGCCACCGATGTCACCTACCGCATCCGCCTCTTCTAGCCGCTGGCGGGCGCGGCTGCTGGGGCGTTGGCGTCCGCCAGGGGGGTAGGGACTGCCGGCCGGATACGGCCGGGCCAATGGCTCTGCGCAAGCTTTCCCCGAAACTCGTCGGAGCCGCTTGCCGCGCCCGCTTACCGCGCCCGGTGGCAGCTGGGCCGGGGGCCGGGGCGCTCCGCCAGAGCCGTGGTTTCAGCAGCTGATTTACGGGAGCCGGGGCCAGCACTTGTAGGACGCACGGATGCTGCATCAGAGCTTTCCGAACGGGCGTCGCAAAATAATATATGTTATACAATATTCTCACAAAACCCCCGCTCAAGGTGCTGGCTGAAGAGTTTGGTGGTTGGTCCGGACAGCGGAATCGTTCAACGAGTAACTGTTTTCATTAGCAGAGTAAATAATTTATCCGGGCCAATGATAAATAAATTTGAGTCTGAAAGTGAGAGCGTAAGCTCGTGCTGAGGTTCAAATTATTTAGTCCCTAAGCTCCTCCTTATTTTAGGGGTGCTTGTTGAAAAATCCATATTATTAAGTTAAAATTTATTATGTTTAGCAATTATTTTTCATCCGCCCCCGATGGCCTGCCGCCCGAGGTGGCCTGCGCCCGGTGCCAGCGGCAGCGCGAGGTAGAAAACGCGCTGCTCAGTCACTTGATAAGCGGCTACAAGGCGACGCCCACCGCTTTGGGGGCCCTTCAGCAGTATATCGACAGCGGAAAGTCGCGGGAGAAGGCATTCAGCCTTCTCTACCAAGCGCGCTGAGCTGGCAGCGCCGGCCCATCCGCAATCAGCTTTCCCGGCCTTCCGGGCAGCCTCGCCACCTGCCAGCGGGGCTTCTTTGAGGCCCCGCTGTCCCGCCAGCTACTCCGGCTGGTGGCGCTGCCGCCACTCAGGCAGCACGGGCGATTTCGACCGCCCCGTGCACGCGCACGCCGCCGCCGTCGTCTTCGGCGGCGCGCAGCATAGCCGCCGCCACCGCCGCAGCGGGCACCGCCCGGTAGGCCCACAGCGGCCCCACGAGCAGCGGCCGGGTCAGCGCCAGCAGCGCGGCGCTAATGCGCTCGGCCAGCCGGGGCGTAGCCCGCGCGCCGAGCAGCAGCGAGGGCCGGAAGATATGGATGGCCCGGAACGCGGTTTGCCGCACGGTAGCCTCCATCTCGCCCTTCACGCGGGTGTAGTACACCCGGCTGCGCGCGTCGGCACCCAGGCTGGAGACGACCATGAACTGGGCCGCGAAGTTGCCGGCCGCCAGCGCCGCCAGTCGCACCACGTACTGATAATCAACTTTATAGAAGGCTTCCCGCGAGCCCGCCTGCTTCATGGTGGTGCCCAGGCAGCAAAACACGTCATCGGCCATGAGCTGCGCCCGGAAGTCTTCCAGCTTATCCAGCTCCGTGACGACCTGCACCAGCTTGGGATGCGCCTGCGGGAGCGGCCGGCGCCCGACCACTATCACCTTCGAGTAGCGCGCTGAGGCCAGCAGCAGGGGCAGCAGCTGCGAGCCAATAAGGCCCGTGGCCCCGGCGAGTAAAGCAGTTTTGGGCATTTGGTAGCAAAGAGGGGGTAGGGAGGGGAGTAATTAAGTTTTAAACCGCCTGCCGCTTTAAGTCAAACTGCGTTAGCAGGTAGTCGAAGACGCCCAGCACCTGCTCCAACTCCCGGTGATTGAACACGCTGGGGTCCGCTTGAACAAGGTCCTGCTGCAAGCGTAAAAACGCCCACTCAATGCCGGAAGTCACGCACCCGTAGATGGCGGGGTAGGCAATGTTTTCCTGCCGATTAAGCTCACGGGCCGCCAACATCTCGGCGGCGCACTGCGGCACGCCGCTCAGGATGTTCTGCCGCTTGGCTTTGACCAGCACGATGATGGGCGGCTCGGCTAGCGGGGCGGTGGCACTAGCCGTGATAATAAAGTCACAGACCCCTACCAGCTCATCCGTGCTGAGCGGTTCGCCGGAAAAAACGCCAATCTGCCCGGCGTAGTGCTCTTTCACGGCGGAGAGTACCGGCGCGATGAGCACTTCCGAAACGGCTTTTTCGGACTTGCTGATGGTCGGGGTCAGGGGGTTGATAGCCAAATAGCGCACCAGCCAGTCGGGCAGCGCCCGCGGTACAATGGGGGGTAGGAACGGAATAGTTTCGACCCGAATACCAAAATGCTCCCGCAGGGTTTTGAAGGTTACTTGACTATAAGTGAGCATTGTTGAGGTAGTTTTAAATGAAGAAAGCGATGCTACAATGGGCTTATGAACTTCCTCACCGCAGGCGCGTCTCTTCCGGCGCCAGCTCCACCAGGCCCCGCCGGAACAGGGCGCCCAGGGCCTGCTTGAACACTTTCTTGCTCATGCCCAGGCGGCGGTACACGTCGTCGGACAGGCTTTTGTCGCCGAGCGGCAGGCGGCCCTGGTTGTCGCGCAAGGCGCTGAGCAGCACGTCAGTAGCGGCCTGGGCTTCGGCGTAGCCAGGGCGGCGCAAAGTCACGTCGAGCTTGCCGTCCTGGGGGCGCACCTGGCGCAGAAAGCCGGGCAGCGCGTCGCCCGGCCGCAGGGGCCGGAAGACCTCATTGGCGTAGAGCAGGCCGCGATGCGTACCATTGACGATGACGTTGTAGCCCAGGTCGGTTTCATCGGCAATGAGCAGCTGCACCTCCTCGCCACTTCTTCCTTGGAAAGGCTCGTCGGACAGGAAGCCGGCCCACTTGGTGGTGGCCACAAGGCGGTCGGTGGTGTCATCCAGGTACACGTACACCAGCACCCGTTCGCCCACCCGCACCGGCCGCCGCTGGTTGGGGAAGGGCAGGAGCAGGTCTTTTTCCAGGCCCCAGTCCAGAAAGGCGCCGGCCGGGCCCTGGTCGCGCACGCTCAGGCCGGCAAAGGAATTGACGACGGCCAGCGGGCGCTGGGTGGTGGCAATGAGGCGGTCTTCAGAGTCGCGGTACACGAACACGCGCAGCACGTCGCCCACGCGGGTGCCGGGCGCCACGTACTTGCCGGGCAAGAGCAGGTCACCATCATCCGAGGTCAGGTAGAGGCCGATGCTGGTTTCGCGGGCTACTTCCAGGTCGTTATAGTCGCCGAGCTGCATTTCTTGAATAGGGGGGTAGGGAGTGGGCAAAGGTAGCGGGCTGGGGAGGGGGTAGGCGAACAACAACTTCCCTCCTTTTTTAAGGAAGGGACATTTTTGCGCAGCAAAAATTGGGGTGGTGGGCGTCGTTGAACAATAGCTGAACGACTACTCCCGGCTATTTTCCTACCCCCCGCTTTGCGGCCGAAGTCGTTCAACGACCTGCACCACCCCAGTTTTCACTTCGTGAAAACGTCCCCTCCTTAAAAAAGGAGGGGAGTTGGTGTTCGCCTAACCCCTCACTGAATCACCACCTCACCACCCTACTGATACTGCGCGATGCCCGGCTGCCCGAAGCTGAAATCCGAAAACTGATACGCGTCGCGGGAGCTTTCAAATAGGCGCAGCCCGTTGGGCGTGAGCTGGCCGCGCGGATAAAAACCCAGCAGCACCTGAAACGTGCGGATGGCCGTGAACTCGTTGCGAAAGCGCAGGCCCAGCCCGAAGCCCGTGTAGGGCACGCTGCTGCGGCCGAAGGGCGAGCCGCCGCCGGCCCGCTGCGAAATCCAGGCCGCATCGGCAAAGGCGACGCCGGCCAGGCGGAAGCCCAGAAAGGAGAGCGGCGTGAACATCGTGGTTTCATAGTTGAGCACCATGCGCGAGGTGGGAAACAAACTCTGGCCGGCCCGGAAGCCGCGCAGGCCCCGGTCGCCCCCAATGCCCTGACCGAGGCTTTCGGTCTCGAAGCGGTTGATGCCCAGCGTGGTGCGGCTGCTAAGCGAATGCCGGAACTGGTAGTTGCCGCGGTGTAGCAGGCGGGTGAAGTACAGGGTTTCGGCGCTGAGCAGCCCCTGCTCCCAGCCGCCGCGCGCGGCGCCACCGGTGCGTTGAAATGCGCCTAGCTCGGCGCTGGCGTAGAGGTAGCCGGCGCGCGCGTTGTAGCCGGCGGCCGCGAGGCGCGCGGCCAGGTAGCGGCGCGGAATTTCGCGGCTCAGGTCCATCCCAGCCGTGAAGCTGAGCAGCGTGCCCGTCGGCACGTCCTCAGTGCGGCCGAAGCCGAACAGGTACTGGTCTTTGTAGTAGCGGCGCACCGAGTAGCCCACCGTGCCCAAGAGCAAGGTCGAGTTGCGGTAGATGGGGGCGCTGGCGCTGGAATCGAAGGCCGGGCGCCGGCTATAATCCGAGCGCAGCACCCGGCCCGAGACGATGAGGCGGCCCGGATTCTCATAGCCCAAATCGTAGGAGCGCAGCCGGAACGAGCGGCCCAGCCAGGCATCCTGGGTGGCGTAGCGCAGGGGCTGAAACTCTGGGGTTTCGGTGGGCTGATTCAGGGGCGGCACCACGCCGCGGTCGTAGAAATCAACCGAGAAAGCGCCGGCGTACTTGGTCGTAATCGAGTAGAAGTCGCGGCGCAGCGACACGCCCCCGGTCTGGTCCTGGTACTGGTTGCGGTAGCGGGCTTCGGCCGTGAGAAAGCTGCGGAACGGCACCACGTAGGAGCCCTCGTAGCTCCAGGCCTGGGGTAGGGAGCGGCCGTACTGGTAGCGGTTGCGCAGCTTGTGGCCCAGGCCCAGGAAGTTGAGGTCGCCGACCCGCACCACGCCCGCCGCGGCCCCGCCCAGATCGAAGCCCCCGGTCAGGCTGAACACGTCGGTCGTGACCACCTCAATGTCTACGCTGTCGCGGGTGGTCGTCCGCTCGTTGACCAGCACGCGCGCGTCGAGCAGCTCGGCGGTCTGGCGCAGCAGGCGCTCCGACTCGGCCAAATCCTGTGGCTCCAGCAGGTGGCCCACCCGGAAGGTGAGCACCTGCCGCACCCGGCTGGGGGCCGTGCGCACGTGCAGCGTGTTGCCGGCCCGCTCCCAGAACGAGCCCGGCCGCCGGGTCGAGTCGCGCAAGGAGTAGCCGAATGCATCGAGCGTGCGGATATTGATGCGCCTGATAACCTTGTAGTTGTGCTGGTCGAACTGCCGGTCCAGCAGCTGGGCATCGAGGCCGGTGCGTTCTTCCTGGCGCTGGGTGAATCGAAATACGGCCGCCGCCGCCTTGCCGGCAATGGTTTTACGCTTGGTGTATTTTTTCAGGCCCGTCAGAATCCGCTCCTCATCGAAGCGGCGGCGCAGCGAGTCGGGCCGGATGCCGGCGCGGTTGAGGCGGGTGTTGAGCGAGTCGGGCGGCACGGCCGCGCGCGGGTCGAAGCCCGTCTGGCCAGCGGCGTACCGGGCAGCGCAAAGCAGAAACCAACACAGGAAAACAACGCGGCGCATAGTGGGCTAAGCTCAGGCTTACACGAAGGTAGGGGGGTAGGAAATGGGGGCAGTGGGTGTGTAGGGAGAATTGAGTTAAAAAGGTGGTCACGCTCATCTGGCATCCGCGCAGCGCAGCGGAGTCGGAGCACCTCTACCGCAGCAGCAATCAATGGCAAGCAACGATTGAGTTAGTCAGCGGTAGAGATGCTTCGCGGGGCTCAGCATGACCGCCTTTTTCCTCGCCTTGCCCTCCTTGTTATCGAACTATTTCCAAGAAAATTAGCTTAAAGCATACCGCCATTTCGGCAACAATTTCCTACATTTAGGCCCGATAAGAACCTGCCCCGGATGAACGAGCGAATTCAGGAGAAACTAAGCATTTTAGCCGACGCCGCCAAGTACGATGTTTCGTGCAGCAGCAGCGGCGGCAAGCGCAAAAACGAGAACAAAGGCCTGGGTAACGCCGAGGGTATGGGCATCTGCCACTCCTACACCGAGGACGGCCGTTGCGTGAGTTTGCTCAAGATTCTGCTCACCAACCACTGCATCTTCGACTGCGCCTACTGCGTCTCGCGCCGCTCCAACGACGTGAAGCGCGCCGCCTTCACCGTGGATGAAGTGGTGGATTTGACCATTAACTTCTACCGCCGCAACTACATCGAAGGGCTGTTCCTGAGTTCCGGCATCTTCTCCTCGCCTGACTATACGATGGAGCGCCTCGTGCGCATCATCAAAAAGCTGCGCACCGAGCATCAGTTCAATGGCTACATCCACGTCAAGACCATCCCCGGCGCCTCGCCGGAGCTGATTCACGAGGCCGGCCTCTACGCCGACCGCCTGAGCGTCAACATCGAGCTGCCCTCGGAGCTGAGCCTCACCACGCTCGCGCCGGAGAAGAACTACCAGGAAATCCTGACGCCGATGGGCCAGATTCGGGACAACATCCAGCAGAATAAGGACGAGAAAGCCTTGTTCAAGAAGGTGCCCGCCTTCGCCACCGCCGGGCAGAGTACCCAGCTCATCGTCGGCGCCAGCGCCGAGACCGACCACGACATCATCAAGCTGACCGATTCGCTCTACAAAGGCTACGGCCTCAAGCGCGTGTACTACTCCGGCTACATCCCCGTCACCGATGATGCGCGCCTGCCGCAGCTCACCCAGCCGCCCGTCATCCGCGAGCACCGGCTCTACCAGACCGACTGGCTCATGCGCTTCTACGGCTTCGACGCCGACGAAATCCTGGACCCTACGCACCCGCACCTCGACCTTGAAATTGACCCCAAGCTGGCCTGGGCCCTGCGCAACCGCCACATTTTCCCAGTCGATGTGAATACGGCGGATTACGAGATGATTCTGCGCATCCCCGGCGTGGGCGCCCGCTCGGCCAAGCGCATCGTGGCCGCCCGCCGCTTCGCCAGCCTCACGACTGAGCACCTGCACAAGTTTGGCGTGGTGCTCAAGCGGGCCAAGTATTTTCTCACTTGCCGCGGCCAGAACGATGCCGCCGTGCAACGCGATTTCGACGAGCAGACCGTGCGGCGGCAGATTCTGTTCGGTTCCGGCTCGGTGCGCTCGGCGCTGGTCACGCAGCAGCTCGATTTGTTTGCCCAGGCCAGTTAGAACACCTTAGAAAAGAACGTCATGCAGAGCACAGCGAAGCATCTCGCTCGGGGTAGTAATCTAATCGTCTGGTTCCGCTGATTAGTGCCGCGAGCGAGATGCATCGTCCCTGGCTTGATGCGCCACATGCTCTGCATGACCGCCTTTCTTGCTCGTCAACTCCAATCCCTACCCCCATGAATATCTCCTACCGCGCTGCTGTCGCGTCAGCCGCCCCCGAAACCGCCGAACTCACCCTGGCCCAGGAACCCAGGCCCCACCTGCTGCACCAGGCCGGCAAAGTGGCCCGGCTCTCCTGCTGCTGCCGGCTGAGCGAGTTGCTGCCGCTCGTGCGCCAGCTCCACGATGAGGCGCGGGCGCTGAACTCGGCGGCCGCGCCGGCGCAGGCGGCGTAGGTGCCCACCTAATTTTCTGGACGGCAGCCCGAAGTCAATGACTGAGTACAAGACCTGGGCTTGGGTGGCTGCCAAACCAGTTGCCTGAATCTGGGACTTCCGATACAGGGTGAAGCAGGAGTTCAACTACTGAGCTTCCGTCCTCTGACTCGTTGTAGCTTGCGGGAAGAGAGTCCAACCTCGTCTCTCCTCCGCACTACCTATGCAAGACCAGCCGATAGCAGCCCCCCCGAAAATAGAGTATGACCTGGAGGCGTTGCGAGGGTTCGCGGCCCTGGTAGTGGTGGTTTCGCACGTTATCAGCTACGGTAAATTTCTGGACCCCAACTATTTCCCCGGTAAGCTGACGGCGCTCTACGACGGGGGACATCTGATGGTGCTGGTCTTTTTCGTGCTGTCCGGGTTTGTTATTGCCATCAGTACCAAACAACGCCTCACCTCCTCCACTACCGGCCAGTACGTCAAAAAGCGGTTTACTCGAATTTATCCCATTTACGTTCTGAGCCTGGTCGCCGCCCTGCTGGTAAGCGCGGCCGCTCATTCTTTTTTTACGATCCTAAGCAACCTCACCTTTATAGACGTCTTTCTCTCCAATGTGCTATTAGACAACGGCCCCATCTGGTCGCTGCACTATGAGGTTTTATTCTACGCGGCATTTATTCCCCTTTCCTATCTTAGCCTGAACGCTGTAAGAGTTGGCGTTTTAGCGGTGGTCATCGGCACTGCCAACTATTTCTACGCGGCGCATTTCCACACGCCATCCCTTACGTCCTACTGTTTTGGCTTCGCATTTTGGCTGTCGGGCGTGGTAGTAGCCCGGCACTTCGCGCAGAAGGAGACCCGGCCGGTAAGCCGCCGGGAGCTGTTGAGCTATTTATTTCTGCTGCTCACAATTCCTTATTTCAATTGCTTTGCCCTGGCTTTTGAACGCCTGTCAACTCATCATTACGGGTACGTAATCGGCTTTCCCTACGATGGGGACATTAGCCACTGGTTTAAGATAGCGTTTACGTTCGCGGATTTCTCCTACTGGCCGTACTGCTTTGTCGGCGTTATTCTGTTTATAAACAATAAGCTCCGCTACAAAAGACAGGTAGTCTTGCTGCTGCAAGCACTGCCTTTGCTTGCCATCTGCTACACCGTTCAGCAGCGGTCCGACATCATCAGGCTGATTGCGCCGCTGGCGTGCTACGGCATCAGCTGGCTGCTACGCCTTCCTGTTAAAGTGCTCGAGGCCGTGTCCGCCTACGGCGTGCGGTTTTTGACTTGGGTAGGCAGTATTTCATATGCGCTTTACGTGTTTCACATACCTGTGCTGCTGCTTTTCAACCGAATCACCTTTTTCTCGGGCTCTTTAGCGTCGTTTGGAATTCGGGTCGTGCTTTATTTTGGGTTCACTACCCTGGTGGCCTATCTCCTGGAGGACAAGTTGCAGCCGCTGGTTCGCGCTTTCTTATTCCGCAGCAAGCCCGCGCTGCAAAGCGCCTAATAATCAGCCGGTAATAGGCAACCCGCCCGGCCCGGCGCCGGTACTGCCCTCATGCCCTACCCCCTCGAACATCACCAGGTGCCGACCAACGGCCTCACGCTGCACGTGGTGCAGTGCGGCCCGCCGGCCGGGCCGCTGGTTATCCTGCTTCATGGCTTCCCCGAGTTCTGGTTTGGCTGGCGCCGGCAGATTGAGGCGCTGGCCGAAGCTGGCTACCGCGTCTGGGCGCCCGACCAGCGCGGCTACAACCTGAGCGACAAGCCGCGCCGCGTGCGCGACTACACCATCGACAAGCTCGCCGCCGACATTGTGGGCCTGATTAACGCCGCTGGCCGCGAGACGGCCGCCATCGTCGGCCACGACTGGGGCGCGGCCGTGGCCTGGCACCTGGCCGCTAACCATCCTGACCGCATCAGCCGCACCGTGGTGCTGAACGTGCCGCATCCGCGCGTGCTGGGCCGGGCGCTGCGCCAAAACCGGCGGCAGCTGCGCAAAAGCTGGTACGTGTTTTTCTTTCAGCTACCCTTGCTGCCCGAGTTCTTTATTCGGCTGCGCAATTACTGGCTTGGCCGCCAAAGCCTGCGCCGCACGAGCCGGCCCGGCACGTTCTCGAATGCTGATTTGGTCGAGTATGTGCAGGCCTGGCGGCAGCCCGGTGCGCTGCGCGGCATGATAAACTGGTACCGCGCCGCCGCCCGCCACGCTCGGCGCCTGGCTGGCACGGGCCGGGTGACGGGGCCGCTGCACATTATCTGGGGCGAGAAAGACGCGTTTCTGGAGGCAGATTTGGCCCGGCAAAGTCTGGAGTTTTGCGATGATGGGCAGCTGACGTACCTCAAAGCCAGCCATTGGGTGCAGCACGAGGAAGCGGCCGAAGTGAATAGGTTGCTGCTGGCGTTTTTGTAGGGGCGGGGCTTAGCTGCGCTGTCCTCCGGTTGTCCCCGCCCGACACTTGCGCCGTCAGATTATCAGCGTTAGGTTACTTATTTAACGATTTTGTTCCCGCGCCGGGCGGGGACAACCGAAGGACAGCGCAGCTAAGCCCCGCCCCCTACATGGCCAAACTTCCCTCCCGCCGCCCGGCGTCTGCCCCCCAACTCCCTACCCCCCCCTCGGGCCCCAAGGCCCCGCCGCTCACGGCCGCGCCGCTCGACTACACCTACGACGGCACCTTTGAGGGCCTGCTGACGGTGCTCTTTGCCATTTATGAGCGCAAGGCGGCGCCTAATTCCATTCAGCCGGAAGGGCAGGCGCAGGGCGGACTGTTCGCGGCGCCCGTGTTTATTGAAACCCACGAGGCCACGGCCAGCCGCGTGTGGGAAGGCCTGCTCAAGTACCTGGATAAAGACGCCCGCACGCGCCTGTTTCACGTATTTCTGAGCGAAGCCGAGGACCGCGAGCTGCTGATTTTCCGCTACGCCGATTTGGCCCTGCGCACTGCCCAGGACATCAGCGAGAACTACGCCGACGACAACGTGCGCCGGGTGCAGCGCCTGGCCCAGCAGATGTACCGCGAAAAGCACCGTATGGAAGCCTTCGTGCGCTTCGAGAAAACCAGCGACGACCTGTTTCACGCCACCATCGACCCTGATTTCGACGTGCTGCCGCTCATCGCCGAGCACTTCACCAAGCGCTACGCCGACCAGCGCTGGCTCATCTTTGATAAGCGCCGCCGCTACGGCTTATACTATGACCTGACCCGCACCGACGTGGTGCAGTTCGAGGCCGTTGGCGCAGCGCGGCTGAAAAGCACCACCGTCTCGGCCACCGTGCTCGATGAGCGCGAGCCCTTGTTCAAGCTGCTCTGGCAGTCGTATTTCGACCACGTCAACATCCCCGAGCGCCGCAACCTCAAGCTGCACCGCCGCCACATGCCGCTGCGCTACTGGAAATATCTGAGCGAAAAGCAGCCCCGCGAAATGCGGTTCGAGCCGATTAAGAACAAGGCTCAGATTGAGGGCAAGGAAATCAGCGCCGGCCTGCGGCGGCCCCGCAAAGAGCTGGAATAAAGCCCCTACAAATCAGCCTGAGTCAGTCGACCGGCGAAAGGGTTTGCTAAATGTCGCGCTGCCAGAAATCTGCGCTATCCATCCCATCTGCACCATCTGCGACACTATGAGCCGAGGATTCACCAAAGAAGACGACGCGCAGACGCCGCCCCTGATTCCGCCGCGGGCGGCCCTACCCCCCGGCCAGCCCAACTACGTCACGCCCGCCGGCCTGGCCCAGCTGCGCGCCGAGCTAACCCAACTTGAAGCCGAGCGCGCCGCCGCCGAAGCCAACCGCGACAACGACACCGACCGCAGCCACCAGCTCTCGCTCTATAATGGCCGGCTGGCCCTGCTCCAAGAGCGTCTCGGCAGCGCCCGCCTCGTCGAGCCGCCCCAGTCGCCCCCGGCCGAGGTACGCTTCGGCGCGACGGTCGCGGTGCGCACCGTGCGCGGCGGCAAGGTGGGGTTTGAGCGCAAATTCACGATTGTGGGCGTCGACGAAGCGTCGGTGGCGGCGGGCAAAGTAGCCTTTGTGGCGCCCATTGCGCGGGCCGTGCAGGGCGCCCGGCTGGGCCAGCAAGTGCTGCTGAAGCTGGGTCCGCAGGAAGAAGTAGTAGAGATTGTGGGCCTGAGCTACGACGCGGAATAGCCGCTGGCGCAGCCCGGCGGCTTGGCACCGACGAGGGGGTAGGAAATCTGCGCCACCTTCCGACGCATTCGGGCACTACAGAGCCCGCGCTATAGCTGCTGCACCAGCACCCGCACATCCACGTTGCGGCCGTGGTCGTCGGCACAGCTGATTTTCAGCTGCCCGGCCGGGGGCCGGAAAAACACCCGCTCCGTAGCCGCTGCCGCTCGCAGAAACCGGTCGTTCACGTACCAGTACACCTGGCGCACGCTGTTATCCGTTGCGCAGCTGAGCAGCAGCTGTTGCTTTTCGCCGCGGGTGAGCACATACTCGGTGCCGGCCTGCGGCGAGGTGATGCTGAGCGGCGCGGCGGCTCCGTTCTCTGCATCGGCGCGCACCAGTCGGCAATCAGGATTATGAGGGGGTAGGCGGCGGGCCGGCCGTCCTTCCGCTTCGCGGAAGGCCAGCACTTCAGGCCTGAAATTCGCAAAAAGCTCCTGCCGAAAGCCGGCGGCCGGCACGCAGGCGCGGCAGTAGCTCATCAGCCCATCGGCCGAAACCAGCACCGGCCGCTGGTGCTGGCAGTGCGCGGCGCTGCTCACGCCGGGCAAGTAATAGTCGAGCAGCTGGTTGGGGCAAAACTCGCCCGGCACCAGCCCCGTTTCGGCGCACACGAGCCGGAAATCCAGCGTGGCCGGCGGCGCAAACCAGTTATTGGGCGAGTTGTAAGCCAGCGAGTTAAATAGCTCAAAGAGCAGGGGCGAGGCCACGTCGGCGCCGGTCAGGGCCGGGCTGCCCTGGCCCGAGAAATTCCCGACCCACACCCCGATGGTGTAGTCGCGGTTATAGCCCAAGCTCCAGGCGTCGCGGCGGCCGTAGGAGGTGCCGGTTTTCCAGGCGATTTTGGGCAAATGGCGGCTGCCCTGGTAGGCGGCCGGGAGGTCGGGCCGCTGGGGCTGGGCCAGGATGTCGGTGAGTAGGAAGGCGGCGGCGGGGCTTATTAATGAAGAATTGGGAATGAAGAATGAAGAATTTTCAACTGGTGCGGCCAGCGCGCCTCGGTTCTTTACTGCTGATTTTTCGGTCTTCATTCCTAGTTCTTCATTCAAAAACCGAAGGTTTCGCCACCGGCCCCCATCCGCCAGGGCCGCGTACAGCCCCGTCAGCTCTTCCAGCGTGGCGCCGCAGCCGCCGAGCACCGTGCTCAGCCCCAGCCGCGGCCCGCTGCGCGCCACGCTGCGGAAGCCCGTCGCGCGCAGCTTGGCGGTGAAAGCGGGCACGCCGACTTCCGCGAGCACCCGCACGGCCGGGATGTTGAGCGAATAAGTCAGGGCCCGCTCCAGGGTCACTTCGCCGCTGTAGTGGCGGTCGAAGTTCTCGGGCCGGAAGCCCTGGAAGTTGCTGGGCACGTCCGGGATTTTGAGCTTGGGCGTCACCAGGCCGCGGTCGAAAGCCAACCCGTAGAGCAGCGGCTTGAGCGTGGAGCCGGGCGAGCGCACGGCCCGCACGCCATCGACCTGCCCCAGGCTGGCGGCGTCGGCAAAGTCGGCCGAACCGACGTAGGCTTCCACAGCGCGGGTGCGGTTGTTGAGCACCAGCACGGCTGCCTGCGTGATGCCCAGCTCGTGCAGGCGGCGCACGTAGTTCCAGGTCAGGCTTTCGGCCTTGGCCTGCTGGTTTTTGAGCAAGGTCGAATGAATAATGGCCTGACCCGGAAACTGCGACACCAGCCGGCGCGCCAGGTGCGGCGCCAGGGCCGGCGCGGCGTGCCGCGCGGCATCGAGCGGCTCGTTTAGCGCGTCTTCAATGACCTGATTAGGAAACAGCTTTTGCTGCTGAAAATAGCGCAGCCAGCGGTTGCGCTCCGCCAGAATCTCGGCGTTATTTCGCCCCAAAACCAGCGTGCGCGGCCGGTTCGGAATCACGGCCAAGGTCACGGTTTGGGCCAGGGATAAGTAATCCGGCGGCTGCTGGAAATACAGCAGCGCCGCCGACTTCACGCCCTCCACGTTACCGCCATAGGGCACCAGATTCAGGTAGAGCTGCAAAATCTCCGCTTTGCTCAAATGCGCCTCCAGCTGCACGGCGCGCAGCATTTCCTTGCATTTGTTTCCTAACGTGCGCTCTTTGGGTTGCAGCAGCCGCGCTACTTGCATCGTGATGGTGCTGGCGCCGGTCGTCCTACCCCCCCTGCCAAACAGATTGCGCCCGGCGGCCTGCACGATGGCCAGCGGATTGACCCCGAAGTGATACTCAAAATAGCGGTCTTCCTTGGCGATGATGGCCGCCCGCAGCGCCGGCGTAACTTCCGCTAATTCCGTTTTCATCCGCCACTTCTGCGTCGGATTTAAGTAAGCGTGAAGAATGCTGCCGTCGGCCGCGAGCACGATGGGCGAATAAAGGGGGGTAGGCGGCAGCGGAAACCAGCGGTCGAGCAGCCCGGCCAGCGCCAGCAGCGCGCCGAAACCGAGCAGCAGACGTTGCCAGACGCGGCGTTTCATCCTTAAAAATACCAAGCCCGGCTTGGGAAGCTGGCCGGCGGAAGGGGGGTAGGAAATAAAGTTACTCCGTGCCCGCATAAACAACTTCCCGCGCCGGGAACAATTTGCCGACCAGTTTTTGCACGCGAAGCAAGGTGTTCTTTTCCAGTCTTTTCACCGGCGTCGCGCCAAAATTGAAATCAGCCAGCGCCGCCAGCTCCTCGGCCACGCCGCGGCCCCGCAAATGCGACTCGATGAAGAACCCGCCGATGTGCTCCTGCCACTGCTCCTTGGTGCTCCAATAGTGGCCGATGTAGGGCCGGGCGGTGTGCAACGGCTGCTTCTCGGCCAGGGCCACGGCCAGCGCGAACTGCTCAATCAGGCGCGGCGTGACCTGCGCCCGGCACAACTCATCGCAGATTTGCAGGGCCAGGGCGATGGTCGACAAAGCATTTCGGGCAGGCACCGCGACGACTCCGGCATTCCACATCTCATGCGTTTGCTTTATGGAAACGCCGCCAAACGTCTGCCCTTTGGTTTGCTGCCACATCAGCCGCTCGGTTTTGCTGCGCAGGGCCGCTAATGCGCCTTCCGGCTCGTGCATCAGCGCCTCGCCCCGGCCGAGCGCGGCGCTCAACTCTGCCAGCGAGCCGTGCAGAAACGTGTCCGAATCCAGGTACATGAGCGCCGTGTTCGGCTGCTGCCGCGCCAGGTATTCAAGGGCCTTTATCTTGATGCGCCAGAAGAAATTAAACTCGCCTTTCCACTCCTCAAGCGTCGCTTCCGAGACGGGTACGACGGTGATATGGCCGCTTAAATGCCGGTAAAAATCAGGCGCATCCGTCAGGATGGTGATGCCGGTCAGCGCCGCGCTTTGCCGCAAAAACGTGAGCATCGAAAACGCGGCTTGCGCGTGATTCTTGGAGTTGGGGCCGAAGACCAGGTAGAGCAGGTGCATACTGAGTATTAAATGGCGTCAGGCGGCGTAGAGACACAATATTTTGTGTCTCGTCGTTGAACAGTCTGCACTGCGCCATTCCAATGTCATCGTTCAACGACGAGACACAAGATATTGTGTCTCTACCCGTCTCGCGTCAGATTGACAAACACATTTTAGCTATTTTACCGGAAAATACTCAACTCATTTTGCTTGTCTGATTCCCAGCGGTTGGGATTGGATTGAATATAGGCTCGACTCTTTTCGAGTTCGATTTCATTGCGAATAACCCGGTCGTAATAGCCAGCCTGCCACTCAAACGGCAACTTGTTTTGAGTGGCCCAACCTTTCACGCCGACTTTAAAGCCCCGCACTATGGAAGCCAGATTATTCGACTGCGGGCCGAAATGCGGAGCAGCCTGTTCGGCGTAGTCGGCGGGTCGATTTATAATTAGAATGCCGTGCATATGGTCTGGCATCACCACAAACGCATCGGCTTCAACAAACGGGAAATGCTGAGGTATCTGCTGCCAGCATTCCCAGGCCCGCGCCGCCAGCTGCGTGCCGGCCAGCCAGGCGTCGGCCCTGGTGGTAGCTGGTTGAATTTCGCCAAAATAAGGCTGCCGGTTTTTGGTACAGATAGTAATGAAATAGCTGCCACCCTGGCTATAATCATACCCCGCCCGGCGCGCTGAATTAATGCGGTATTGCTCCCGAAATAAACCGTTGGTGTCTTCCATAGGGGGTAGAGACACAACATTTTGTGTCTCGTCGTTGAACATTAAGTTTGAACAATAAAGAAGGCGCGATACAAATCGTTGAAGGCGAGTCGTTCAACGATGAGACACAAAATATTGTGTCTCTACCGCACACGCACCGTGCCGGCCCCATTGTAGGAATGGTACGCCGCGTTGTACATCGCGTCGGCGCTCATCGGACCGAGCTTGAACGTGCCTTTGCTCACGGCGCGGGCCAGGTAATAGAACACCTTGGGCGTGCCCGTGGCCGTGGTGAAGAAGTTGATGCGGTCGTCGCGCACGTCGAGGTAGTCGGGCTGGGCGGCGTCTTTAGCCCAGCTCAGCTCGCGCACGGCGCCGAGGCGCGGGTTTTCAATTTCGAGGCCGGCGGGCAGCAAATCGGTGATGGCCACGTTCTTCACGGTGCCGGCCGCGTCGGCGGCTGCGAGGGTGATTTTAACGACGACCAAATCGTTCTGCTGGAAGCTGGGCGCGCCGATGGGTTGGCCGTCGCGGGTCAGGAACTGGCGGCGCACGCGCAGGTAGGCGTCCTCCTCGCGCACCTGCCCGGCGGCGCTGATGCCCTCGGCTTCCCAATAGTAGTAGAGCCGGCCGGTGCCGGCCGTGCGCAAGCTCAGGGCGCGGTTGGCCACGTTGTTCACCGTCAGGTCTTTGCCCGTAAACTGGCCCGCCGCCTTACCATTGACCAGCAGGCGGGCCGTGGCGGTGCTGCCGGCGTTTTTGCGCGCGATTTTGCCCAGCGCCAGCAGCGCAAAGGCCCGTTCCTGGGTGTTCCAGTAGCCGCCGCCGCGCAGCTGCCGGCTGAGCTGGGTGGCCAGCGGGCTGATTTGCGGGTTGGTCGGGTCGGTTTCGAGCAGCGCGTTGAGCACGAGCGCTTGGTCGCGCATGGGCGAGTAAAATGAGCCATCGAGGGCGCGGCCGGCGGCCGTCTCCCCGCCGAAACGGGGGGGTAGGAGCTGGCGGAATTCGCGCTGGTTGCCGGTCAGGGCCTGGGTGCAGGCCAGCAGGAAGCGCGAATCCTGGGCCAGCAGCGGCCGGTTGGCGCGGTAGTAGTTCACGGCCACGGGGTCTTGGCGGCCGGCCAGGGCTAGCACGTAGAGCGAGTAGGCGATTTCCTTTTTGGCGATGGTGCGCTCCCGCGCCAGGTTGTTGGCGTCGACGTACTGATAGGGCTCGGTTTCGCGCTTTTTGAGGCGGAATTGCAGGTATTTCAGCACCTTGTCGAGCACGGTTTTATTGACCGCGAAGCCGGCGCGCTGAGCTTCTTGCAGGAAGTGAGCGGCGTAGGCCGTGGCCCACCAGTTGTCGTAGTCGCCGCCGGGCCAGTAGCTCAACGAGCCGTTGTAGAGCTGCTGGGCCTCGATTTTGCGGATGGCCTGCTGCACGTTGTAGTTGGGGTTGTAGCGCTGCGCCTTGGGGCCGGCACCGTTTTTCTGCTGGAGCGTGGCGGCCAAATCAGCGTAGTAGAGCTGCGGAAACGCGGCCGACACGGTTTGCTCCAGGCAGCCGTAGGGGTATTGCAGCAGGTAGCTCAAATCCTGGGCAAACGCCGTGAGCGGCGAGCGGCTCAACACTAGCCGGCTGCGCTGACCGAAGGGCAGGAAGTCGTTTTTCAGGTTGAGCGTGGCGGGCTGCCCGGCGGCTATCTCGCCGCTGCCGGTGCGCTTTTCCAACGGCGCCGCGGGGCGGATGGGGAGTTCAATGGTTTCAGTGAAGGTTTCCTTAGTTCTTGCTCCAGTTGTAATTGTATAGGCTTCGGCAACAATACGCACCTTGGCTGTCCCAATACTTTGTTTTGCGACCACACGAAATACAACTCTTTCTTCAGCATTAGGTAGAACTGGAATGGCCTTACTCATTGGTCCTATAATCTTTCGCATTGGGATGCCATCAACGCCACCCTCATAGCTCTCGTCAACGGCTTGAAGTGGGCCAGTCAACTCATCAGTAATAGCAATTGCTAGCTTGGTTTTTGTCGTGTTCGTCAGCGTCACCGGCACGTCTATCGTGTCGCCTGGGCTCAAGAATCGGGGTAGGGCCGTAGAAATCACCACCGGGTCAGCCACCTTCATTTGCTGCTCGGCGTTGCCGAACGCGTCGCCCTGGTAGGCCACGGCCATCACTCGTAGCGCCCCGCTGAACTGCGGCACGCGCAGGCGGTAGCGCACTTTGCCGGCGCCATCGGCCGTGAGCACGCCGCTCCAATTGGCCACCAGGCGCACGCGGCGGCTGGGCACGGGCGTGGTGCGGCGGCGCAGGTCGGCCGCGTCGCCGCCGCTGCTGCTCGTGCCGAGTTCAGGCAGCAGGAAGGGGTACACGTCGTAGGCGTTGACTTCCAGGGCGCGCTTCTGGTAGAAGTAGCCGTGCGGGTCGGGCGTGCGGAAATCCTTGCGCTGCAAAATGCCCTCGTCCACCACTGCCAGCGTGACTTGCGCGCCGGGCTTGGTCGTCACTTCCACGGTCTGGAAGGTCTGGGAGCGGCTTTGCGTGGGCGCCGCGATGGTCACGGGCAGGCGCGAATCGGGCTTTTCCACGCTCAGCGGCACGAAGCCGCGGGCCACGTTCAGCGGTACGGCCGCCGCGCCCGGTCCCCGCGCCCGGATGGCCGTGGCCGTCACGTACACGTTCGGCACGTGCCCGGCCTTGATATCGACCTTAACCTGCGCCGATTTCTCGTCGGTGTTCACGTAGAAGTGTTCCAGCACCCGGTCCCGCTCCACGGTCACGAGCACGCGGCCCGCAAACGGCGTTCTCAGCAGCAGGTTGGCCGTCTCGCCCGGCTGGTATTTGGCCTTGTCGGCCTCAATGCTCACCTCGCCTTCGGTGCTGACCTCGAAGGCGTTGGCCTGCGTGTCGCCGTAGCCGTAGGCGTAGAACGACTCCGCCACGTAGGCCGCCGCGCCCGGCCGGCTCACCCGCACCTCGTACTCGCCCGAGGCCAGCGGCGTAAACCGAAACTCGCTCGCATTCCCTACCCCCATGCGCTGAGTCAATATCGTTTGTTCGCGCCGCTGCGAGTTATACACGTAGCGCCCGCCCTGGCGCTCCAACACGGTTTCCCAGAGCCGGCGCACCACGCGCACCTGGGCTGGCGCCGTGGTCGGCGCGCCTTTCGGCGTCAGGGCCAGCAGCCGCACGGTCAGCGGCTGGCGGGTGCTCACCAAATCGGGCAGCTTCTGAATACCGAACATCGCCGCCTGGGTTTGCACCTCGAAGGTCGCCAGCCGGTTCACGGGCCGGCCGGTTTCGTCGAATACGGTCACGAAGGCCGCGCCTTCCAGCGTGCCGAGGTCGCGCAGTTCGGGCACCGCGAACGTGGCCGTGCCGCGCCCGGCCGCGTCGGTCACGCCCTCGCGCACGGTTTTCTCGAACCGCTGCGCCGGGCTGCTGGCGGGCGTTTCTTCGCCGGTGTCCTCGTTGCGGCGCGGCCCTTCGCCGCTCTCAATAGTGAAGTTGTAATCCGGGTATTTCTTCGCCGAAAACGCCTTGGGTTTGAGCGAAAACTCGACCTCAAACTTGCGGTCGGCCGCCGGCGGCCCAAACAGATTCACGGCCGAAATCTGCGCCGTGAGCGGCTGGCCGGGCTTCACGGTCGTGGGCGCGGCCGTCACGGTTACTTTCAGCCGGTCGGGGATGAACTCCTCAACGCTGATTTGGCGCGAGGTCAGCAGCACGTCGTTGCCGGTGAGCACTTCCAGCGTGTAGGCGCCGGTCATCACAGTTTGCGGCAGGATAAAACGCGTCGCGAACGAGCCGGCTTTGCTCAGACTCTGGCGCAAGCTGCTGTATTCCTGGCCCGTGGGCAGCAGCAGCCGGATTTTGAGGGGTAGGCCGGCGGGCGGGGTTTGCCAGTCATCGGCGTTGCGGATGATGGTGTTGGTTTGAATCGTGTCGCCGGGGCGGTACAAATCCCGGTCGCCGTAGCTGAACGCCTGGTAGTGCGCCGCGTTGTTGGTCAGCCCACCGACCTCGAAGCGTGAGGTCTCGACCCGGCTGCCCTGCAAATTCAGAAACGTGAAATCCGCTTCCCGCACGCCGGTTATCATGCCCAGCCGGAAGCGGCTGGTTTCGGCCGTCGAGTCGAACTGCGCCACGCCGCTGGCGTTCGTGGTCACGCTGCCCATCACCTGATTATTCGTGCTCACGAACTGCACCGCTACCCCGCTCAGCGGCTGGGCGGTCTGGATGGAGTTGGCGAAAACCGTGGTCGTGCCCCGCGCCGACTGCTTCACAATCAGGCCGATATCAGTCACGGCTACCAGCTTGTCCTGCCGCAGCCAGAGCCGCTCGGTGTCCTGCACCCGAATCACGAACAAGCCCTTGCGCGCCCCGCTGAACTCCAGGTCTTTCAAACTCAGATTCAGCAGCCGCAGCCCGCCGGATTTGGGCAGCGCGTCCACTGACATCGTGCGCTCACTCAGCACGTTGCCCAGGCTTTCCACGTCGTAGTAGCGGTAGCTGCGGTCGATGTATTCGCCGTCCTCGCCTTGACTGGGCTCATCGTCATCGTCGCCCGATTCGTAGCCATATTCCGGCTCACCCTTTAGCAGCTGCTGCAAGTTGTTGGCGTAAATCTTCGCCACCGTCACCTTCACTTTCTGAATCTGGTTGATGCGCAGGCCCAGGTTGCGGCTGCCTAGTGCGTCCAGATACAGGGCCTGGTCGCCGCTGGCAAACTCCAGGCTCGGCCGCGTGTCGCCCACCGAAACGCCCTGGCTAAACGCCGATTCCAAAGTGCCGCCGAGCGCGCCGCGCAGCCCGGCCGGCAAGCTCACCTGGTAGGTTTTGCCCACCTCAAAGCCACCTTTCAGGGTGAAGCCACTTTCTTGCGCCTCGGCCGCAAACGCCACCGTGGGCGTGATTTTCACCTGGCGCTGCACCTCATCAGCCGCCACGGGCTGGTTGGTACTTACCGTCACCACGGCCTCGCCGTTGAGCAGCGAGGCGGTTAGCTCGCGCACTTCCAGCGTCTGCGGGTTGGGCACCTCGGCCAGCTGGGAGAGGGGTAGGGAAGTGGGCCGTCCGCCCGCCACGGCGCTTAGGCCGGGCGCGACTTCCACTTGCAGCGGCGCACCCGGCCGCACATCCTGCGCAAACGTGACGGCCAGCAGCTTGTCCGGCTCGGCCGCGCTCAGCTCAAACGCTACCGGCCGCCCGTCCTGGCTGATTTCCAGACGCGGGCGCAAATCGGCGGGCCGCACCGGGTAGTTGAATACGAGGTTGGCTTGCAGCTCGGCCGTGCCCGCCGCCCGCTGCGAGCGGCCGTAGAACACCTGCGGCGCCTCCATGCGCAGAAACGGCGTGTGAAACTTCGTCCGATTGAGCGTCAGCTTTTTGCCACTCGGCAGCGCTTCGGGCCGCAGCGCGGCAGCAAACACGGTGCTGGGCCGGAAGGGCGCGAGCGGCGAAAACGTCAGCTCCCGGTCGCCGGTCCACTTGAATTTGCCCCGCACCGCCGGCGTGAAGCGCACGAGTTGCGTGGTGTCCCAGCGGCCTAGCTGGTCTTCGTTTACTACCCCCTCATCGAAGGTGAAGACCACGTTTTGGTAAGGGTCTATTTCGTCACCATCGGTTGCGGCGGCGGTTTTCGTAGCCTGTTGCTCCGGCGTTTTCTTCGAGCAGGAAAAGGTGAGTAGCAGCGCGGCGAGCAGCAAGCTGGGCCGGAAAAAATGGCGCATATAAGCAGGAGCGTAAGGGCGCCGGAAGGTAGCGAGAATCTTGGTTTTTCTAGATTAAAAACAGGGGTATTTAGCGCCGCCAGGCGGTCCGGTCCGACGGCGCGAGCCGTCCGACCGGTTGTCGTTTGCGCCATCAGGCAGCCGTTGTTCTACTATTCTACTATCGTGACGACAACCGGTCGGACGGCTTGCGCCGTCGGACCGGACCGCCTGGCGGCGCAAGCCGTCCGTACTCAGCTAAAGACCGCCGACTTTATTAACAGTATAGCTCGCCGGCTCACCCAATTCCCTGCCCCATGCCCGCCGACCAAAGCCGCCTCTACGCCGACGTTGCCTTCCTCACCAACCTGCACCCGGCCCGCACCTACCGCAACCTGGAATCCCTGAACCGCGCCGCCGACTACATCAAAGGCGCCTTCGAGAAGCTGCGCGTCCCCGTCACGGAGCAGGCGTTCGAGGCCGACGGCCGGCGCTACCGCAACATTATCGCCTCGTTCGGCCCGCCCGAGGCCGAGCGTATTATCGTCGGTGCGCACTACGACGTGTGCGGCGAGCAGCCCGGCGCCGACGACAACGCTAGCGCCGTGGCCGGCCTGCTCGAAACCGCCCGCCTGCTACACCTAGCCTCCCCGACCAACCCGGCGCTGAAGCACCGCATCGATTTCGTGGCCTACCCCAACGAGGAACCGCCCTACTTCGCCACTGAGCACATGGGCAGCGCCGTGCACGCCAAGTCGCTGAGGGCCGCCAAGGTGCCGGTGCGCGCCATGCTCTGCTACGAGATGATTGGCTACTTCAACGACCGGCCCGGCTCCCAGCACTTCCCCGACGACGCGCTGGCCAAGCTCTACCCCAGCACCGGCAACTTTATCATCGTTGTGGGCAAGATGGGGCAGGAGAAAATCACCCAGCAGGTCCAAACGCTGATGCAAGCCCACGCCGGCACCCTTGATGTGCAGCGCATCAATTTGCCCGAAAATATGGGCCTGGCCGGCCTCTCTGACCACCGCAACTACTGGGCGCAGGGCTACGAGGCCGTCATGATTAATGACACCTCCTTTCTGCGCAACCCCAACTACCACCAGCCCACTGATACCATCGGTACGCTGGATTTCGCGCGTATGGCCCAGGTCGTGAATGGCGTGTTCGGGGCGCTGCTGGCTTTGTAGTGGGGGTAGGGAATAGCGCCGCCTTAGCCCGTGGTTTCGCCGGCGGTGCTGGCCACGAGGCGGGTGCTGCCGGGCACCATGCCGGGCGGAGTGGCTGTCCCCGCCGCCGGATGCTCGGCCAGCAGGCGGGCTACCACAGGCAGGTCCGGGCCCTGATGGAGCTGGCGGGCCTGGGTTTTTACGGCAGCTTCTTCGCGGCTCACGCCGCGGTCGTGGAGCTGCTCATATTCCTCCCACGATTCCACCATGAAATACTCCACTAGCCGCGTGGGGTCGGCCAAATCGGCGTAGAGGCCCACGCGGATGGCGCCCTCGCGGCGCCGGATGCGGCTGAGCTGGTCCATGATTCCGGCAAAGGCGGGCCGGTCGGCAGGCGTCACGTGGTAAGTGGTCGTCACGATAATGGGGCCGGCGTCGGGCGCCGGCTCGGCCTGAGCCAGCACCGGCTCGGGGCGCAACCGGACGGGCGTGAAATCCAAGCTCTCCGCATTCTCAAGAAGCGAGAAGCGACGAACCAGCAAGGTGCTCAGAGCCAGCCAAACGGCCGCGCCGCTCAGGGCGGGGGGTAGGCCCCAGCGGCTGGCCGCCGTGCCCCAGACCAAGCTGCCCAGCGCCATGCCGCCCTGAATAGTGAGCAGATACAGGCTGATGGTGCGGGCCTGCACCCAGCGCGGCACCACCGTCTGCACGCCCACGCTGAACGAGTTGAGAGCCAGCATCCAGGCCAGGCCCACCAGCACCAGCAGCACCGCCAGCACCACTTGGCTGTCCACGTAGGCCAGGCCCAGCAGCCCGGCGGCAAAGATGCCCGTGGCCAGCGTGACGCGGGCATTGATGCCCAGGCGGCGGTTGAGGCGGGGCAGCAGCACGGCGCCCAGCACGGCGCCCGCCCCCATGCACGAGAGCAGCACCGAATAGAAGGAAGTGGGCAGCAGCAGCCGGCGCGCCACCACGGCCGGCATGAGGGCCAGCAGCGCCGACGCCCCGAACGTGAAGCCTACCCCCCGCACCAGAATGTGCTGCACCGGCGGCGCAAACCGGGCGTAGCGCACCCCACCCCGGATGGCGGCCAGCACCCGCTCGCCGGCCAGGCTAGCCGTCGGCTGCGGCGCCCGCTGCCACCGCCAGACCATATAAATAGTAGCCAAAAACGAGAGTCCATTAAGCAAAAACGCCGCGCCGGCCGAGAAATAGCCAATCAGAAGCCCGCCCAGCGCCGGCCCGAACGAGCGGGCCAGGTTGAAGCTCACGCTGTTCAGGGCCAGGGCCGACGGCAATTGGTCGCGCGGCACCAGCTCCGGCGTCACGGTTTGCCAGACCGGATTGTTGAGCGCCCCGCCCAGGCCGAGCAGAAACGTGAGCAAGAGAAGCAAGCTGGGCGTGGTGAAGCCCAGCAGCGTGACGGCGGCCAGCACCAGCGCCACCGTCGCCATCCAGAGCTGGGTGAGCAGCAGCATTCGGCGCCGGTCCACGAGGTCGGCCAGGGCGCCGGCGGGCAAGCTCAGCAGGAAGACGGGCAGGGCCGAGGCGGTTTGCAGCAGCGCCACCAGCACCGGCGAGGGCGTCAGCTCGGTCATCAGGCCCACGGCGCCCACGTTCTGCATCCAGGTGCCCAGGTTGGACACGAAGGAGGCCAGCCACAGCATCCGAAACATCGGAATCTGGAGTGGCGCCAGCGGCGAGGCGGGCGCGGGCGGCGCCAGGGCAGCAGTGGGCATAAGCAGGTAAGGCCAAAAAACGGTCTTGCTTACGTAGGGCTGGGATTTTGGGCGGTGAGGCTGCTCCGCGTCATTTCGCGCCAGGCTGCGCAGTGCTATTCTGACTGCGCCAGCGCGTTGTTGAATGATCCCGCGAAACCCGGCGCTTTCGCGCTGCGAAACTCGGCACGAAAGGACGCGGAGCAGGTCACGTAATGCCTCGCCTACCTTTGATTTATGCTCTCCCAATCGCACGAAGTCTTCCTGGAAGTGGCCCGGCTGCTGAGCTTCACCAAGGCCGGGCAGGCGCTGTTTCTGAGTCAGTCGGCGGTGAGCAAGCAAGTAAAGGCGCTGGAAGAGCACTACCAAACCGGCCTGTTCGAGCGGCTTGGCGGCAGCGTGCAGCTCACCGCGGCGGGCCGCAAGCTGTACCAAAAGCTACTGCAAGCCAAGCAGTTGCAGCAGGAGCTGCACCAGGAGATGAGCGAGCTGAGCCCGGAGTTCGCGCCGCCGCTGCACCTGGTTATCGGGGCCAGCACCACGATTTCGCTCTACGTCCTACCCCCAGTAGTGTCCGCCTATCTGCGCCAGCACCCCAACCGGCAGCTCAGCCTCAAAAACCGCAACTCCGACAATATTCTGCGCGCCCTGCTCGACCACGAGATTGAGCTGGGCATCATCGAGGGCATCCACAAAGTCAGCCACGTCACCTACACGCCCCTGCTCACCGACGACGTGGTAGCTGTGTGCGCCGCCGGCAACCCGCTGGCCGGGCGCGAGCTGGAAGTGCGCGACCTGCTGAGCACGCCCTTGGCCCTGCGCGAGGCCGGCTCCGGCACGCTCGCGGTGCTGGAAGCTGCCCTGGCCCGGCACGCCATTAAGCTGGAGGCCCTGCCCGTGCGGGTGCGCTTGGGCGGCACTGAGGCCCTCAAGAATTTTGTGCGCGTGGATACCTGTCTGGCTTTCCTACCCCGGCAGGCAGTGGTGAAGGAATTGGCTTCCGGCGAGCTGTTTGAGGTGAAGGTCAAGGGATTGACCTTGCAGCGGGAGTTCAACTTTATCCAGCGCAAGGGCACCGAGAACAATGCGCCCTACCGGGATTTTCTGAATTTCACGCGGCGCTACTATTCCAAACCGGCATAGCCTGTTCCAAAATGCCATGCCTGTCCGGCATCTCCTGGCTGGCCCACTCCCGTACTTTGGGGCATGAAACTCGTCAGTTCCCCGCCGCTTTCGCGGCTATCATCCCTGCACTGCTCGCAGTGCGGCACCGTCTATTCGGCCTTTGAAATGCAGCATACGTCGGCCTGCTGCCGCGTACCGCTGGTCGCCGACTACGACCTGACTGAGCCGCTCAGCAAGGACGTTATCAACCAAGCCGAGCCCTCGATGTGGCGCTACGCCGCGCTCCTACCCCTGCTCCACGACGAAAACCGCGTCAGCCTGGGCGAGGGCCTGACGCCGCTGCTTTCCCTACCCCGCCTGGCCGGTCAATACGGCTTCGACGCTTTGTTTTTGAAAGACGAAGGCCAGAACCCGACCGGCTCGTTCAAGGCGCGGGGGCTGAGCATGGCCATTTCCAAAGCCAAAGAGCTAGGAGTCGAAGGCTGCATCATCCCGACGGCCGGTAACGCCGGCGTAGCCCTGGCCGCCTACTGCGCTCGCGCTGGCCTCTCGGCCACGGTCGTGATGCCGCGCCACACGCCGGCCTCGTTCCGGGAAGAGTGCTATTGGTACGGCGCCGACGTGGAGCTGGTCGACGGCCTTATCAGCGACTGCGGGGCGCGGGTGCGGCAGCGCAACGCCGGCGGCGAGCTGCTTGACGTTTCGACCCTAAAGGAGCCCTACCGCCTCGAAGGCAAGAAAACGATGGGCTACGAAATTGCCGAGCAGTTGGGCTGGCGCCTGCCCGACGTGCTGCTTTACCCCGCCGGCGGCGGCACCGGCCTCATCGGCATCTGGAAAGCGTTCCAGGAAATGAAACAATTGGGTTGGCTCGCGCCGGAGGTGGCCCTGCCGCGCATGGTGGCGGTGCAAGCCGAAAACTGCTGCCCGCTGCTTGAAACCTACGAAGGCCGCCAGGCCAACTGCCACGACTACCACGGCCGCCCCACGCTGGCCAACGGCCTGGCCGTGCCGCACCCGCTGGGCGAGGCGATGATGCTGCGCGTGCTGCGCGAATCCGGCGGCACCGTGGTCAGCATCAGCGAGGAAGACATGCTGACTGGAATGCGCGAGTTGGGCCGCCACGAGGGCCTGTTCGTAGCCCCCGAGGGCGCGGCCGTCTGGATGGCCGCCCGCCGCCTGCTCAGCAGCGGCTGGCTGCGGGCCGAGGAGCGGGTGCTGCTGCTCAACACCGGTAACGGCCAGAAATACCTGGACAACGTGATGGGCCGGGCCCAAAGGTAGCGGGGCATTTGGTGCTTGAGCCGCAAAGCAGGGGGTAGGGAATTGGGCTCTGAAGCTGCTGAGGCTAACGCTTTAAGCTGCGCTTAGCGCAGCGCGAAAACCCAGGTATAAGCCAGGGTGCCCAGCAGGAACGCGCTAAACAGCACTCCGTGGCCTTCAACGCCAGCCACGGCCAGTATCACGCTCAGCACGCCCACAGCTCCCAGCCCCAACCCGGCCCAGCGCGAGCGGTTACGGGCCGGCGTGCCCTCCGGGAGGCGGGAGGTGCCGATGAGCGGAAACAGCAGCCCTAGCGCAACCATCGCCAGCCGGCCGGGGCCGGGCAGTGCCGGCTGCCATCCGGCCGCGACGCCGGCCCCGGCAGCCCCGACCAGCAAGCCCAGAAACTGGTTCGAGCGCCGGGTCTGCTCCTGACTCAGGGCCAGCCGGCCGTAGGCAGTTGCCCGGAGCAGGCTCTCGAAAATGACATCGGAAAACCAGCTTAGAAACACGAACACCAGGTAAACCGGCAGCAGCGGGCGCACGAAGCGCGTCACCACGTAGGCCCCGATGAAGAGGCCGCGCCGGGCGCCGTCACTGAGTGAGCCTGACCAGTACACGAAGCGCATGAAGGTGCGGTAGACCCAGTAGCGGGCCTTGAGGGCTTCGACGAGGCCTTCGCGGGCAAACTCCGAGCTGGGGTCCAGGCGCAGCGCCTCGCGAAAGTGCTCCAGGGCTTCCTGGCAGCGGTTGGTTTCGAGGGCGACCCAGCCGGCCTGCGCCTGGGTGGCACTGCTGTCGGCGGCGTAGACCAGGGCCGAGCGGGCGGCGACGCCGGCTTCGTCGCGGCGGCCCTGCCGGGCCAGGGCGCGGGCCTGCAGGCCGTGCAGGTCGGCGTGCTCGGCATCGAGGCGCAGGCCGGTTTGGGCGGCTTGCAGCGCGGCCTGCCACTGCCCGCTTTCCAGCCGCAACGAGCCCAGCAGGTGGTAGTAGTCGGCGTCGTTGGGGTCCAGGGCCAAGGCCTCGTTGATAGCGGCCAACGCTTCCTTCAGCCGGTGCTGCCGGTGCCAGGCCAGGGCCAGCACGTAAAACCCAAAGTCATACTCCGGCGCCAAGTGGATGGCCAACTCGGCTTCCTGCTGGGCTTCGGCGGGCTGGTTTTGCTCCACTAAACACAGGGCCAGCAGGCCGTGGGCCACGAAGTCGTGCGGGTCGTGGGCGAGCTGGCGGCGCAGCATCTCAGCGGCAGGCGCGGGGCGGTGCTGGCTCAGCAGCAGCTGGACGCGGGGCAGGTAGTCGGTGGAAGTGCTTTCGGATGACATGTAGAGAGGCAAACAGCAGGCGCTACCGGGAGGCGTCGGGTTTGATAAAGGTCATGAAGCTAAGGCCCGTGCCGTAAAGAAACAGCACCAATCGGGCGCGGGCCGATGGGGGAGCATCATCGAGCCAAAAGAGCAGGACAACGGCCGCGCCGGCTCCCAGCCAGAACCACTCTACGTGATCGCGCTCTGGTTCGGGCGCCGGCTCGCCCCATACCTCGCGCCAGAAGCCGTAGGCCGCCAGCACCCCCACGGCCAGCGCCACGCCGGGCAAATGAGCCGGTACCAGCACTGCCAGCACGGCTGCCCCAGCGGCCGGCCCCGCACCAGCAGTATGGCCGGCGCCAGGCGCCAGCGCAGATACGACCAGCCGTAGGCCAAGCACAGCGGCAGGCAGACAACCGGCACCACCAGCACGAAACCCAGCAGCAGAACCAGGTGGCCGCCCAACCCCCGCGCGGTAAGCCACTGGCCCGCGCGCGCCACCCAAGCATCGAGCCGCGCCAGGCGACGGGAAAGCCAGTAACGCTGCTTCCAGCTCTCGGACAGGCCCTGTCGGGCGGCTGCCAGGCCCGGTTGCTGACGCAATGCCGCGCGGAAGTAGGCTTCTGCGGTTACATAGTCGGCCTGGCTCAGCAGTAGCTCACCCAGCGCCAGATGCGCCGGCGCACACTCCGGGTCCAGGGCTAGCATGTTGCGGGCAGTCTCCTCGGCGAGGCTGGTTTCGCTCAACTGCCGCAGGGCCAGTAGCCGGCGGTGCAGGCACTCCAGGTTGGTGGGCTCTACGCGCAGGCCTTCCTCGGCGGTGGCCCGGCTTTGAGCGGCGTAGTGCCATTCCAACTCAAACCGGCTGCGCAGGGCGTAATATTTCGCCGAGGCCGGGTCCAGCTCGATGGCCGTATGAATGGCGGCCCTGGCTTCGGCCGAGCGGCCCTGACTGGCGCAGCTCAGGGCCAGGAAGTAAAACGCCTCGTCGTAAGTTGGCTGCACGGCCAGCGCGTCGCGGGCCGCCGCTTCGGCTTCGTCATAGCGGGCCTGCTGCCAGAGCAGCATACTCAGCACGACAAAAGCCAGCGGTGAGCGGGGGTTCTGCGCTAACTCCCGGCGGGTCAGCTCCTCGGCTAGCTGGTAGCGGCGTACCGCCGCCAGGTGGCGGGCCTGCTCAAACCAGGCCGGCGGCTGCGCGGGCGACCAAGTGCTCGGCGTCATATCAGCTGCCCGGCTTCTTCACCCCCAGATACACCAAAATATCATCGTACAGCCCGCCTTCATTCGAGTACAGCGCGTAGTTGCGGGCCGTGGCAAACCACTCCTTGGTACTGGGCTTCACTTGCTTGGCCGCGTCGAGTAGGCTGCTTTGCTCGATGGGCAGCGGGCGGCCGGCGCGCATAGCGGCGCGCAGGCTGGTTTCCACAGCCATGTCCACCACGGCTTTCAGGTCGGCGCCGCTCAGGCCGGCGGTGCGGGCGGCAATGGCGGCGGGGCTGATGCTCGCGGCCAAGGGCTTGCCGCGCAGCAGGATGTCGAGGATGGCGGCGCGTGCGGGCTCGTCGGGCGGCGTGACGAGCAGGATGCGGTCGAAGCGGCCGGGGCGGCGGAAGGCGGGGTCGAGCTGCCAGGGCGTATTGGTGGCGGCCATGATGAGCACGCCCTCGTTCGAGCGGGTGGCGCCGTCCAGCTCATCCAGAAACTGGTTGATGACCGTGCGCCCGGCGCTCTGGCGCAGGTCGTGGCGGTTGGCGGCCAGGGCGTCCACTTCATCGAAAAACAGGACGCACGGGGCCTGGGCGCGGGCCAGCTCGAAGAGCTGGTGCAGGTTTTTCTCGCTGTTGCCCAGCCACATATCCAGGATGTCGCTGATGCCTACGCTAATGAAGCTGGCCTGCACCTCGCCGGCCGTGGCGCGGGCTAGGTGGGTTTTGCCGCAGCCCGGCGGGCCATAGAGCAGCAGCCCGCCGCCGCTGGCCTTGCCGTAGGCCTTGTAGAGGTCGGGGAATTGCAGCGGGTGAATGATTTTGAGGCGGATTTCCTCTTTCACGGCTTCCATGCCGCCCACGTCAGCGAACCTGATTTTCGGCTTTTCCAGGCCCAGCAGCCGGGCCTGCGCGCTGGGCTCGGCCTCGTCGTCGGAGTCGGGGGTAGGCGGAGAGCCATAGGCGCCGGCGGCGGGGGTAGGGACGCGGCGGGCCGGCGCGGCCTGCTCCAGCTGCTGGCCCAGGTCGCGGTCGGCCAGGCCGGGGTTGAGGGTCAGGGCCTGCTCGTAGGCGGCGCGGGCATCGGCGGGCTGGCCGGCGGCCAGCAGCAGGCGGGCGTGCAGTAGGTGCGCGGCGGCGTGGCCGGCATCGTGGCTCAGCAGCTCTTCCACGACCACAAAGGCCGCCGAGTGCTTATTAAGGGCGAAGTAGGCTTCGGCCAGGCTCAGCTGCAAGGCGGCGTCGGTGGGAAACTGGCGCAGGCCCTCGCGGCACAGGGTTTCGGCGTCCTGGTGGCGGTCGGCGCCGTTGAGCTGGCGCACCAGGTGCTGGCGCAAGGCGAGGTTGTTGGGCGAAAATTGCAGGGCGTCGAGCAGCGGCTGAAGGTCGGCGGACATGGATTGGCGAATGATTCGGTCGGAAGTTACTGCGGCAAGGCGCCGCAACCCGGCGCGCTGCCTCCCGGCAAAAATCAGCCCAGCCGCTGGCTCCAGCCGGCTGGTCCTTGCTCCCCGCTCAAATCTTCATTCTCCATTTCCTGAAGGCCGTCGTGTGCCCTCTGAGCAGTGCTACCTGGCTTTTGGGGACGCCGAAGGTAGCGGCCAGCAGGACCAGCAGTGTTGTTGGTATGGCCGCCGTGAGCCGGAGCGGCCATCTGAAGCGTGCAGGAACTGGCTTTGCCGGGCGTTGGATTCGGCGCGCCAGTGCAGAATCATTTTGTGGCGAGCAAAAAGAACGTCATGCTGAGCGCAATAAAGCATTTTACCAGGATAAAGTAAGCATAATCAATGATATACTGCTCGCCCTGGCGTGATAAGATGCTTCACAAGCTCAGCATGACGCTCTTTTTGCTTACTGCTCACTGCTCACTGCCTTTCCCCATTCTTCCCTGCCCGAACGGGCACTGGTCCAGCACGACGCAACGCCCGCAGGCGGGGCCGCTGAAGTAGCAGCACTTCTGGCCGTGAAACATGAACGCCTCGTGGTGGTCGTAGACCTGCTGGGCGTCCCAGTCGGGGGGTAGGAAACTCTCCAGGATGGCGTGGCTGTTGGCCTCGCTCACCTTGGGGCCGATGAGGCCCAGGCGCTGGGCCACGCGGTGATGGTGGCTATCAACGGGCATGGCCGGAATACGTAAGGTGCTGAAAAGCAGCGTAGCGGCGCTGGTTTTGCGCCCTACCCCCGGAATCGTTTCGAGCCAGGCGCGGGCCTCGGCCACGGGCATCTCGGCCAGAAAGTCGAGAGCGCAAGGGGCTTCGCTGCCGCAGCGGGCCGAGATTTCGCGCAGCACGGCTTGGATGCGGGGTGCCTTTTGCTCGGGCCAGGTGCAGGGCTTGAGGGCGGCTTCGACCTCAGCCAGGGGCGCGTCGCGCACCTGCTCCCAGGTCGGGAAAGCCGCTATCAGCTGCTGGTAGGCGCGGTGCGAGTCGGCGTTTTTGGTGCGGTGCGAAAGCAGGGCGCTAATTAGCTCACTCAACGCATCCTTGGAGCTAAAAAACCGGAACGGCGCGCCGTATTCCTGGCACAGACGCTCGTGTACCAACAGCGCTTTCGCTTGCAAAAGGGCAAAATCAGCCGGCGGTGCGGAGGTAGCTTTCATACCTACAATACGCTCGGCGGCAACTGACAGTTATCCGGCCCCCGGCCGCATTCCCTACCCCCCCCCTCGGCTCACAAGCCCGCGTTATAGAGGGCAATGACCTGGCGCCGGTTTTTGGCGGGCTGGTTTTTCAGCACCAGTGGTACGGCCAGCACCGGCAAACTGCCCAGCAGCAGGCCGCCGGTCAGGCGGCCGTTGAGGTTGGCGCCGCCCAACTGCTGGAGGGCCCGCACCAGGCCGGCCAGCAGCAGGCCACTGCCCACCACCGTGGCCGCCGCGTTGCCCAGCTCGTAGCGGTGGGCCCGGGTTTCCAGCGTCTGGGCACGGACATTATCCTGGATGGCCGGCGTCAGGTTGTGGTGATTGAGGTGTTGGACGGGGCCATCATCCTTGCCGAAGTAAAGCGGTGCCACGCGGCGATAATCCGTCAGGGCGGCCGGGCCGGGGCCTCCGAAAGCCAGCATGGCCGCGCCTCCGGCCAGCTGCCCGAAAATAGCATTCCGGGGCTGATACAGGCTCAGCCGGCCGGACAGCACGCGGCGGTAAGTCGTCTCGCGAAGAGTACCCACGGGCCTGGCGCGCACGTAGTGGCCGGTTTCATCCTCGTAGAAGCGCACAGCCTCCAGGCTCAGGCGCTGCTGCCCATCGAGCAGCAAAAAAGTCGGCCCGAAGAGCGGGCTTTGCTGGCTCACCTCGGCGGCGCTGAAAAGCTGGCCATTTTTGAGGCCCACCTGGTAGCGCGGGGCCGGCCGGCGGCTTTCGCTACTGCTATAGCCGGGGGTTGGCGGCGCGGTGGGGGGTAGGGCAGGCGCCGCCCCGGCCGGCGGGATGGCCGGCGCCGGGCTAAGCTGACGCGGGGGCGGCGACAGCGGGCGAGTGGGCGGCGGCACGCGCGGCGGGTTGCCGAGCTGCCGCGGGGCATCACTGGTCTGGGCCAGGGTGCGCTGGCTCCCTATCCCCAGCCCCAGCCCTATGAGCACGAGATAAGACGCTTTCATAAGCCCGCTCAAGATAGCATCCGGCGGCGGCATTGCCGCGCCCGCCTCCCTTCGCTTCGCTTATTTAAGCAGCTTTTCGAGCAGGTTGAGGCTGTCGACGAGGTTGGGGCTGGTCTCGAAGTCGAGAGGCTTGAGGATGTAGCCGTCCACGCCCAGGCCCTCGGCCTGCAGCCGGTCCACGTCCATCGCCGAGGTGGTGGTGATGAACACCGGAATCTCGCGCAGCTCGTCGTTGGCGCGCAGCTCGGCCAGAAACTCGTGCCCATTCATGCGGGGCATGTTCAAGTCCAGCAGAATCACCTCCGGCAGCGGCCGGATGGCCTCCTGACTGTTGCGGCCCAAAAGCAGGTCCAGCGCCTCTTCGCCATTGAAAGCGGTGTAGAGCTGGTGGGGCACGCTGAACTTTTCAAATGACTTCTGGGCCGTCATCGTGTCAAAAAAGTCGTCTTCGACCAGTAAAACTGAGCGCATAATTTCAATTAATAATTAGTGATAAGTTCGGAAAGAACGTCAGGCTCATCTGGCGTCCGCCCCGCGAAGCATCGCGCGGGGTGAGCTAACTCAAGCGTCGCAGAAGCTGATTACTTCCCCGCGCGCGATGCTTCATGGGGCTGAGCCTGAGTGCTTGTTTGTTCATTCTGTTCACTGATTTTTCGCCCAGGTGAAGACAAAGGCCGCGCCGCGTCCGTTCAGCCCCTGCTCAATATGAACGCTGCCTTTTTGCTCGTCGATGATTTTTTTGACGATGCTCAGGCCGAGGCCGGTGCTTTCGGCTGTGTGGCGGTCGCGCAGGGTCTGGAAAAGCAGAAAAACCTTGTCGCGGTGCTCCGGGGCGATGCCGGGGCCGTCGTCTTCGACCCGAAACTCGTAGGCCGCGCCCAGGTCGCGGGCGCTCAGGCGCAGGTGGCCGGCCGCGGGCTGGTCGTGGTACTTCACGGCGTTGCTGAATAAGTTGGTCAGCACCTGCTCCAGGCGCAGGCGGTCGGTGACGAACACGGGCAGGTTGGGGGCCAGCGCCAGCCCAAAGCCGGGCGGCACGACCAGCTCGGCCACGTCGCGGGCCAGGTGCGCCACCGCCACTTCCTCCGGGGTGCCGGCCGTGCGCCCGGCGCGGGCGTAGGCCAGCAGGCCGTCGATGAGGTCCTCGAGCCGAGCCAGGCGGCCCTTCATCTGGTCGAGGTAGCGGCGCAGCTGGGGCGAGAGTTCGGTCTGCAATTCGTCCTCAATCCACTTGACGATGGTCGTCACGCCGCGCAGGGGCGCCTTGAGGTCGTGCGAGGCCACGTAGGCAAACTGGTCCAGCTCCTGGTTGCGCTGGGCCAGGGCCGAAAACACCTCGTCCAGGGTCTGGGTCATGCGGTTGAGCGAAAAAGCCAAATCCCCGAGGTTGTCCTGGCCTGAGTCGGGAATCTTCACGTCGTAGTGGCCCTGCACGACCTGCTCGGCCAGCTCCTTAATCAGGCCAATGCGGCGGCTGGTGTCGGCGTGGGTGCGGGCGAGCGTGGCTTGCAGGCGGCGGTTGTCGCGCAGCTCGCGCCCAATCTGGCGCAGCAGCCCCAGCATAATGACGACGGCCAGCACCGTGGAGGCCAGCACGAACAGGGGCGTCGTGTCCTCGAACAGCTCCTGGCGCTGGCTGCGCTCGGCCAGCAGGGCCAGCTCATTGGCCCGCACCCGGCCCATGAGCGCGCGCACCCGCTGCACGGTCTGGCGGTCGGTGTCGAGCAGGGTCTGGGTGGTGGCGCGGGTCAGGGCGGTTTGGGGGCGGGCCAGTGGCTGCAAAGTGCGCAGCTCCTGCCCGATGAGCGGCTGCACCGAATCGAGGCGCTGCTGCTGGGGCGCGTTGTCGGCGGTCAGGCTTTTCATGCGCCCCAACGCCACCTCGAGCTGGGCCGGCGCGCGGCCGTAGGTGCGCAAAAACGCCGTGTCGCCGGTGAGCAGGTAGCCGCGCACGCCGGCCTGCGCATCCTTGAGCAGCCCGGTGATGACCTCGCCGGTTTCGAGCACCTGGTAGGTGTGCTCGACGCGGCGCGTCTGCACGCCCAGCCCGCGGATGCTCAGCAGCGAGGCCGCCGTGGTCAGCAGCAGCACGCCCGTGGCGATGGCGAAGCCCAGCAGGATTTTCGAGTTCAGCTTTAAGGCCAATGGGTGAGTAGGTGAGTGGGTGAGTGGGTGAGTGGGTGAGTGGGTGAGTGGGTGAGTGGGGGTAGGCGGGGGTAGGCGGGGGTAGGCGGGGGTAGGCGGGGTAGGCGGGGTAGGCTGCAAAGAACGCCAGACCTGAACAAGTGCCGATGCCGTTCTTTGCAGCAGGCCCTACCCCCATTCACTCACTCATTCACCCATTGATAATCACCAGTCCCCAGAACCCGCGCATCAAGCAGCTGCTGCGGCTCCAGCAGAAGGCCAGCGAGCGCCGGGCGCTGGGGCTGCTGCTGCTGGAAGGCCACCGCGAGCTAACCATCGCGGCCGGCGCGGGCCTGCCCGTTAGCACCGTGTTCTACTGCCCGGAGCTGAGCGACGAGGCGGCCCTGCGCGAGCTGCGCCAACGCCTGCCGGCGCCTGCCACCGAGTGGGTCGAGGTGGCGCGCGCTGCCTTCGAGCGCGTGGCCTACCGCGAAGGCTCCGACGGGCTGCTGGCCCTGGCGCCGGCGCCGCAGCGCACGCTGGCCGAGCTGCGCCTACCCCCCCATCCGCTGGTGCTCGTGCTCGAAGCCGTCGAGAAGCCCGGCAACCTGGGCGCCATCCTGCGCACCGCCGACGCCGCCCCGGTCGATGCCGTGCTCATCGGCGACGCGCGCACCGATTTGTATAATCCCAATGTCATCCGGGCCAGCATCGGCTGCGTGTTCACGGTGCCGGTGGTGGCCGCGCCGGTGGTCGAAGTGCTGGCTTTTCTGAAGCAGAATCAGATTACAACCTACGCCGCCGCCCTCGCGCCCGAGGCGCAGGCCTACACCAGCTACGATTTTCGCGGCCCCACGGCCCTGGTGCTCGGCACCGAGGCCGACGGCCTGAGCGCCGGGCTGCGCGCGGCCTGCGACCACACCATCATCATTCCCATGCGCGGCCGCATCGACTCGCTCAACGTGAGCGTGGCCGCCGCCGTGCTCACCTTTGAGGCCGTTCGGCAGCGGGAAGGGGGTAGGGATTAGCCGGGCTGTTGGGCGGCTTGGCCTTCCAGACTCTCGACCCGGCCTTCCAGGTCGTCCACCCGGCGGTTAGTGTTGTCGTAGCGGTCAGCTTGCCGGTTCATTGCGTCAAGGATGGCATTAGTCATCACCGAAACCAGATTTTCCATCCGGGCCGAGCTTTCGCGCATGTCTTCACGCAGGCCACTTACCTCTTCGCGCAGGCCGCCGACCTCACCGCGCAGGCCGCCGACCTCACCGCGCAGGCCGCCGACCTCACCGCGCAGGCCGCCGACCTCACCACGCAGGCCACTTACCTCTTCGCGCAGGCCACTTACCTCTTCGCGCACAAAGGTCATTTCCTCTCGCAAAGCATTTATGTCCTGCCGCATGGCGTGCTGCTCAATCAGAATTTCGGCCACGATTTCGGGCAAGTCGCGCTTATAGGGTTCCATTGCTTTCAGAGGATAATTTTCAGCCAAGATACGGGATTCGCTACCAGTTGGAAACTCCTGCGGCCTGGCTGCCTGCTGTCCGCCGCCTCTGTCTGCTGCGTGGCTTCGACGATACCTGCGCCCAGGACATCAACGCCCGCAGCTCGTACCGCTACGATGAGTTGCGCTGGAACTACTGCTTCGTGCGCCCCTACCGCAGCATGGAGCAAACCGGCGAAATCCTGCCGGACCTCAGCCTGATTCTGGCCACGGAAGGGGGGTAGGGAAATGGAGCGAGGAGGCTGCGAGTCCGCGCGGGAACGACACCCGAACGACTTGTCCAAACGGCCCACGCGCGGACTCGCAGAGTCCACGCTACTGCGCGCCGCCGACTTGCACCTCAACCGTCGCCCCGCGCAGCCCCTTGCTCGAAGCTTGCAAACGCAGCGGTCCGGCCTTGCCGCCGGCCTGCATGATGGCCACGAGCTGCCCGTGAAAGGCCCGCATTTGCGGATTTTGGAAGGGTTGCAGGTTGGTCGGGTCGCCGTTGCCGACGGCGCGGAAGCGGCCCGCGCCGCTCACCTTGAAGCTCAGCTCCGGGGCCGCGTCGGGGCAAAGGTTGCCTTGGGCATCCTCGACGCGCACGGTTACGAAAGCTAAATCCTGACCGTCGGCAGCAAGGGCGGCGCGGTCAGCGACCAGGCGCAGATGGTGGGGCTGGCCGGCCGTGCGCACTTCCTCGGTCGCCACGGCTTTGCCCTGGGCGTCGTAGGCCACTACTTTCAGCGTGCCGGGCGCGTATTTCACGTCGGGCCACATCAGGCGGTAGCGGGTTTGGGGCCGGTCCGAAGGGCCTTTGGTCTGGCGGCCCTGGCTCTGGCCGTTCACGAACAGCTCGGCCGAGGGGTGATTGGTATAGCAGAACACGGGCGTGGCTTGACCCTCGCGGCCGGGCCAGGTCCAGTGGGGCAGCAGGTGCAGCGTGGGCTGGGTGGGGTTCCAGCGGGCGCGGTAGAGGTAGTAGCGGTCCTTAGGCAGGCCGGCCAGGTCCAGGATGCCGAAGTAGGAGCTGTGCGACGGCCACTGCGCGTCGTAGGGCGCCGGCTCGCCGAGGTAATCGAAGCCGGTCCAGACGAACTCGCCCAGCGCATAAGGAATGTCATCCTGCGCCACAAATTCCTCATCCGGCGTCTGCGACCAGTTGCAGGCTTCCAAATCATAGGACGAGGACTGGTTGTCGTCGTACTTTTTATCCTTGGCTGGCACGGCCGGAAACTTGTACACGCCGCGCGAGCTGACCGTTGAGGCCGTTTCGGAGCCCAGCAGAAAGCCCTGCGGCAGCTTGCCATACGCCTCGGCGTAGCGGTGGGGCTTGTAGTTGAAGCCCGGCACGTCGAGCACGGCGGCGAAGCCATTGCCCACGGCCGCGTCGAACTGGTCGAGGCCCGCCGTGACGGGCCGCGTGGGGTCTTCGCGGTGCACGATGTCCTGCAAGCGCTTGGCGATTTTGTTGCCGCCCGGCGCCCACTGGTCGGGCACCTCATTGCCGATGCTCCACAGAATGACCGATGGGTGGTTGCGGTCGCGGCGCACCATGTTCACTAAATCTCTCTCCGACCACTCATCAAAATACTGGCTGTAGCCGTTCTTGACCTTGGGCGTTTTCCACTCGTCAAAGGCCTCCACAATCAGCATAAAGCCCATTTCGTCGGCCAGGCTGACCAGCTCCGGGGCGGGCATGTTGTGGGTCGTGCGGATGGCGTCGCAGCCGATTTGCTTGAGCAAGGTGAGTTGCCGGCGCAGGGCGGCCACGTTCACGGCCGTGCCCAACGGCCCCAAGTCGTGGTGGTTGCACACGCCCTTGAAGTCGCGCGGCTGCCCATTGAGCGAAAAGCCTTTGTTCGCCTCAAACTGGAAGGAGCGAATGCCGAACCGCGTGGTGTACTCGTCCTTCAGCACCTCGCCGGCATAGAGCTTGGACGCCGCCGTGTAGAGCAGCGGCGTTTCCGGCGACCACAGCCGGGGCGTGGGCACCACAAGGTTTTGCTCAAACTCCTGCCCGTCGGTGGCGGTCAGCGCGGTGGTCGTAGTGGCTACCACCTGCCCGTCCGCGTCGCGGACTTCGGTGAGCAGGCGCAGTGGCTGAAAGGTGCCGCCGGGCGTCTCGACCTTAGTTCTAAGTCTGACTTTGGCGTACTCACTTTTAATTTCCGGCGTGGTCAAATAAGTGCCCCAGACGGGAATGTGCACGTCTTCAGTCACAAGCAGGTGCACGTTGCGGTAGAGGCCCGCGCCGGGATACCAGCGCGAGGATTCCGGCTGATTCTGGAGCCGCACGGCCAGCGTATTTTCGCCGCCGTCGGGGCGCAGGAAGCCGGTGATGTCGAAGGAAAACGAGTTGTAGCCGTAGGGCCAGAAACCGACTTCCCGGCCATTGACGAAGACGTGCGCGTTGCTCATGGCCCCGTCGAAGAGCAGCACCGCCCGCCGGCCCGGCCCGAACTTCGGCACCGCCAGCTTGTGGCGGTACCAGCCCGTGCCGATGAAGGGCAGCCCGCCGGTGCGGCCCGCTTTCGGGGTCGCGGTCTTATCGTTGTTCTGCTCAATTTTTACCGTTTGCAGGTCGTTGTTGCCATCAAATGGCCCGGCGATGGCCCAGTCGTGCGGCACGCTCACGGTCTGCCATTTGGCATCCCGGAACTCCGGGCTGGCGGCGTTAGCAGGGTCGCCTTTGATAAATTTCCAGTCGGTGGCGAGCAGGTAGTCCTGCCGGGTTTGGGCAGGGGCCGGGCCGGCGGCCAGCAGCAGGAGCGTGGCGGCCAGCAGTTTCAGAAAAGACATGGGGTAGGGGATAGGAACCCCGAAAGTACAGTTGCTTCCCTGTTGCGTCCGCTTCCCGGCCGGGCTTTGCTAGGATTTCCTACCCCCTCCTACCCGCCCGAACCCCCGCACCCACACGTCCACCGCATCGGCGGCGTAGAGCAGCGGCGGACCGGCGGGCGTGGGCAGGCCGTGGCTTTCGAGCAGCGTCGATTCCCACGTGTGCAGCTCGGCCGCGCGCAGCCGCCAGGGCGCGTGCCAGAGCCGGCCCTGCCAGAGGTCGTGGCCGCGCAGGCCCTGGGCCAGGTCCGGGCCGGCCGTGAAGAGCCGGTAGCGCTCGGTGAGGAAGTAGGCCAGGGTTCCGGGCCGGGAGGGGGGTAGGAAAGTGCCCGGCGTCCACTCCGCCCGGAAAGTGGCGGGCGCCGCGCCTTGGTGGGTGCGCCTGGCTTCCATCCGCCGGCCGGTTTCGGTGTTTCCGAAGCTAATGTTGGCGTATAAGTAAGGCAGGTGAAAAAACGTGCGCGCCGCCCACACACCCAGCGCGTTGGTGGCATCGAGCGAGAGAAACCACACGCCCGGCGCGCCGTCGAGCGTGGCATAAGTGCGCACGTTCAGCTCGTGCAGCCGGCTCAGGCCCGGCACCGCCGGCAGCCCCAGCGGCCGGATGCCGCTCATCGTGAACGGCACCACGCCCACCCACGCCTGCCCCTCAAACGTGTCTACCTCCAGCCGCGCCGGTAGGTAGGGCCGTAGCAGCGCCGCCGGCACGGGCCAGTGCGCAAAGAGCAGGTTGCGCCAGGTTTGGCGCATGAGGGGGGGTAGGGTCACAGGGGAGCTAAGAGCTTCTAACCCCTTGCTGGCGCACATGTTCGCGCCGCTCGTATCAGGATTAGTATACTGTCAGGTTGAAACCCATTTCTTTGGCAAGCCGACGTAAATTCACCGCCTGCGCATCCGTCACTACGCTCAACGGGTAAGAGTCACTGTCAAGCTGGAATAGCACCAGCGCCAAGCCTAGCGGCTCTAGCTCATCCTGCAAATAATCCAGTACTTCGGGGCCAGTATTTCGGCGACCAGCGAGTGCCGACTCATTCAGGCGCGCTGTACGCTGCTGAATACTTAAAATGTCATTAATGCCTTCGGCCAGCGCATCGGTTGCCTCGCGCATACTGCTTTCCCATAGCAGTCCCTCACTCTGTAGCGCGTCAATCAAAGCAATGTCCCGTAGTTCCTGTTCCGGCAACGCTGTCACTATGCCACGCTGCTCTAACTCGTCAGCATACAGGTCTTGCTCCTGATAAGCGATGGAGTCGTGCAAGGCCAGAATCAAGCGTTCGCTTACACGGACCGTTGCCTCATTATCAGTAAGAGTGAAAAGCTGTACGAATTGCTGTAATGTGTCTTGATTCATGGTAAAAAATGAATGTGATAATCAAATAAGTTTCTAAATGAGAAAGGCGCGACCGAAGTCGCGCCTTTTCAAAATCAACCTAATAGAGTAATCTGCGAAATTCAACCAGTCTGCACCATCCGCGATTTACTCCGCCGTCTTGGCGTAGCGCAGGCGCTCATTCTCATCGAGCAGAATCTTGCGCATCCGAATAGCCTTGGGCGTCACCTCCAGGTACTCATCCTTCTGGATGTACTCCATCGCCTCTTCGAGCGAAAACTGGCGCTTGGGGACGATTTTGGCGTTGTCGTCGGTGCCCGAGGCGCGCATGTTGGTCAGCTTCTTGCCTTTTTGAATGTTGATGGTCAGATCGTTGGGGCGGGTATGCTCGCCGATTACCTGGCCGGCGTACACTTCTTCGCCGGGGTCGACGAAGAACGAGCCGCGGTCCTGCATCTTGTCAATTGTGTAGGCCGTGCCGGGGCCGGTTTCCAGCGAAATCAATGAGCCCGCAATGCGGCCCGGAATCTGGCCCTTGTGCTCTTCGTAATCGATGAAGCGGTGGTTCATGATGGCCTCGCCGGCGGTGGCCGTTAGCACGTTGTTGCGCAGGCCGATGAGGCCGCGCGATGGGATGCTGAACTCCAGGTGCTGCAAGTCGCCCTTGGGCTCCATGATGGTCATCTCGCCCTTGCGCATACTCACCAGTTCAATCACCTTGCCGGCCGACTCCTCCGGCACGTCCACCACAAGCAACTCGACGGGCTCCAGGCGCTTGCCGTTCTCGTCTTCCTTGAACAAGACCTGCGGCTGCCCGACTTGCAGCTCGTAGCCCTCGCGGCGCATGGTTTCAATCAGAACCGACAAGTGCAGAATGCCGCGGCCGAACACGAGGAACGTGTCCTCTTTGTCGGTGGCCTCCACGCGCAGGGCGAGGTTCTTTTCGGTCTCCTTGAAGAGCCGATCGCGCAGGTGGCGCGAGGTCACAAACTTGCCTTCCTTGCCGAAGAACGGCGAGTTGTTAATCGTGAACAGCATGTTCATCGTCGGCTCATCGATGCTGATGCGCTCCAACTGCTCGGGGTTGTCGGCGTCGGCCAGCGTATCGCCGATGTCGAAGCCTTCGATGCCCGACACGGCGCAGATTTCGCCGCTGCTCACCTGGTCCACTTTCACGCGACCCAGGCCCTCAAACACGTGCAGCTCCCGGATTTTCACCTTTTTGATGGAGCCGTCGGCCTTCATCAAGCTCATGTTGGCGCCCTCTTTCAGGGTGCCGCGATGCACGCGCCCGATGGCGATGCGGCCCACGAACGACGAGTAGTCGAGCGAGGTAATCTGCATCTGCGGCGTGCCTTCTAGCACCGGCGCGGGCGGAATCGAGGCCACCACGGCGTCGAGCAGCGGGATAATGTTGTCGGTTTTCTCTTTCCAGTCGGTACTCATCCAGCCCTGCTTCGAGGAGCCGTAGAGCGTCACGAAATCTAACTGGTCCTCCGAGGCGCCGAGGTTGAACATGAGGTCGAATACCTGCTCGTGCACCTCATCGGGCCGGCAGTTTTCCTTGTCCACCTTGTTCACCACCACGATGGGCTTCAAACCCAAATCGATGGCTTTGCCGAGCACGAAGCGGGTCTGCGGCATGGCGCCCTCGAAGGCGTCCACGAGCAGCAGCACGCCGTCGGCCAGCTTCAGTACGCGCTCTACTTCGCCGCCGAAGTCGGCGTGACCGGGCGTGTCAATAATATTGATTTTAACATCTTTATACCGAACCGAGACGTTCTTGGAAACGATGGTGATGCCGCGCTCCCGCTCCAGGGGGTTATCGTCGAGGATAAGGTCGTCGAAGTGCTGGTGGGCGTCGAAAATCTTGGAAGCGTGGATAATCTTATCCACGAGGGTCGTTTTGCCGTGGTCAACGTGCGCGATGATGGCAATATTACGAATGTTCTGGGCCATAGGTGGTCTTGTTTGCGGCCGCAAAGGTACGGCTTTTTAAGCGCAAATCATATTAAGTATCAGGGATAACCACGTCTTAACCCGGCCGCCGGGCCTAGCGGTTCCCTCATTCCCTACCCCCCTCGTCCGGCCAGAACCGGCTGTAAGGTCGCAGTCGGTCCCGCGTCTAATCGCTCAGCCGAACTGACCGGCGACGCCGTATGTTGACCGCTTATCTTCTTCATCCTGATTCTCAAATGCGTAATTCCTTTTTAACCCTGCTGCTCTCGGCCCTGACGCTGGGCAGCGCCTGCTCGCAGCAGCGCGGCGGCGAGGCCCTGGCCGCCACCGGCCCCAAAGGCGCCAGCGTGGTGCCCGCCCGCCCGGCCAAGTCCTACCCCCAGCCCCGGCCCGTAACCGGCCAGCCGGGCGAGTTTGCAGTGCAGAAAACCGACGCCCAGTGGCGGAAGCAGCTCACGCCCGACCAGTACTATATCCTGCGCCAGAAAGGCACCGAGCGGCCCTTCACCGGCAAATACCACGACAACCACGCCGCCGGCACCTACTACTGCGCCGCCGACCACAACCTGCTTTTCGTCTCCGACACCAAGTTTGAGTCGGGCACCGGCTGGCCCAGCTTCTTCGCGCCGGCCACGGTCGCTAGCGTCAAAGTCGCCTCCGACGACACCTTCGGCATGAGCCGCGACGAGATTGTGTGCGCCAAGTGCGGCGGCCACCTCGGCCACGTTTTCAACGACGGCCCGAAGCCCACCGGCCAGCGCTACTGCATGGACGGCAACGCCCTGGTTTTCGAGAAGAAATAAGTTGCGCGCAGTTAGCATATCAAACTCGGTGGCCGGACGACCTCCCAGTCGTTCGGCCACTTTGATTTGGGCGCCGTTACAAGCGTATGAAACGCCTCCTCCGCTTATTTCCTACCCCCTTGCTGCTGGCCGGCCTCACCGCCTGCACCGCCACCGAGCAGACGGCCGAAAGCAGCGCCGCCCGCGCTGTGCCCACCGAAGTGCGCACCGACGCCGACCGCCAGGCCATCTACGACAACGGCCGCAACACCCGCACCAGCGCCGTGCCTGACGCTACGCCCAACACCCAGCGCCTCGGCGAGCAGGCCTCCGATATCAACCGCCGCAAGCGCCTCGAAACCATCAACACCAACGACCCCAACACCACCACGCCCGAAACCCGCGTGCAGCGCCAAAGCGAGATTCCGGCCGCCACCACCGCGCCGCAGTAACGGAAAGGCTTTCGGGTAATAAGAAAGCGGCTCGCTGCTGGTGTAATACCAGCAGCGAGCCGCTTTTTCGATGGTTGCTTACTCTGGAGGGGGGTAGGGAATTGCCTACGCGTTGTCTTCACCGGCGCCGTTGTCGCTGGCCGTGGTGCCCAAAATGCCGGTGCTGGCAACATCGGCTGGGGCGGCGCGGGGCTTGCGGCCGGGGCGGCCTTTGGGCTTGGCGTCGGCGCTAGTGGCGGCCGGGGTGGCGCTGCGGCGTGGAGTACCGGGTTTGGGGCCGCGGCGGCGCGGCGCGGTTTCGGCGCCGTTGGTACCCGTATTATTAGCGTCCGTACCGGCTGTGGCAGCGCGCGGGGTGCGCGGCTTGCGGGGGCTGCCGTCTTTATTCAGTGTCGGACCCTTGCGGCGGCCACGGGCGCCAGTGCGGACGCTGCCGTTGTCCGAGCGGGCTTCGTTGCCAGCACCGGCTGCTCCGCCGGTCGCCGCTTCAGTCTGCTGGCCGTTGCTGCTGCCGGTGTCAGCGGCGCCATTGGCGGCTGCGGAAGATGACGACGTGGAAATAGAGTCGTAGTGGCGCACGATGGTGTGCAGGGCCTGCTCAAACATGCGCTCCGTATCCACGTCGAGGCGGCGCGTGGCCTCCTTCACCACTTCCTTCAGCTTGGCTTTCGTTTCTTTGCGAATGCGAATCACCACCTCACTCATGCGGTTGTTAAGCTCTTTCTGCAATTCTTTGGCGGCCGACTTGAGCGACTTTTTCTGACTAGCTTTCTTAGCGGCCCGGTCGTCGGTCATCGAGTCAGAGGCGCGGCCACTGTCTTTGGCCGACTTACGCTGCGCTTTTTCCTCGGGCGAGCGTTTCGCGCGCTTAGCCGGTTTTTCGGCTGCTTGAGCAGGTTTTTTCATTAGGAAATAAAGAAAGTTTGGTGAGATGAAGGAAGTATTCGGGTGCTTAGTACTAAATAAGTCGCTCAAATATAAAATTAATTATTCAGCAAACGCTGCCCTTGTAAATCAGGTTGATTTACCTTTTCCAATTTCCGGTTATTAAACCAGAATTGCCGCCGACTTTGCGCCAATTCTGCTGGCGACACTCTTGCTCTCTAAACTTTCGATGGCTGCTCTTCCCCAACGCTATACCGTTACTGCCGCCCTGCCCTACGCCAATGGCCCGGTGCACATTGGCCACCTGGCCGGCGTCTATCTGCCGGCCGATATCTACGTGCGCTACCTGCGCGCCCAGAACCGCGACGTGAAATTTATCTGCGGCTCCGACGAGCACGGCGTGCCCATCACCATCCGGGCCCAAAAAGAAGGCGTCACGCCCCAGCAGATTGTCGATAAATACCACGCCCTGATTCGGGATTCCTTCCGCGACTTCAACGTCTCATTCGACGTGTATTCGCGCACTTCGTCTGCCACGCACCGCGAGGTTTCGAGCGGTTTTTTCGAGAAGTTATACGCCGACGGCAAATTCATCGAGCAAACCACGCAGCAGTATTTCGATGAGTCGGCCCAGCAATTTCTGGCCGACCGCTACATCGTGGGCACCTGCCCGAACTGCGGCAACGAAAATGCCTACGGCGACCAGTGCGAGCGTTGCGGCACCTCACTCAGCCCGACCGAATTAATTAATCCGCGCTCGATGCTGAGCGGCGCGGCGCCGGTTTTGCGCGACACCAAACACTGGTTTTTGCCGCTAAATGAGTACGAGCCCTGGCTACGCGAATGGATAGTGGAGGGCCACCAAGCCGACTGGAAAACCAACGTGTACGGGCAGTGCAAATCCTGGATTGACCAGGGCTTGCACCCGCGCGCCGTCACCCGCGACCTTGATTGGGGCGTGCCGGTGCCGGTGCCCGGCGCCGAGGGCAAAGTGTTGTACGTGTGGTTTGACGCGCCCATCGGCTACATTTCGGCCACGAAAGAAGCTTTTCCCGATGAATGGGAGCTGTATTGGAAAGACGCCGGCACCAAGCTGGTGCATTTTATCGGCAAGGATAATATTGTTTTTCACTGCATCATATTTCCGGTGATGCTGCGCGCGCACGGCGACTATATTTTGCCGGATAATGTGCCGGCTAATGAGTTTCTGAACCTGGAAGGCGACAAGATTTCCACCTCGCGCAACTGGGCCGTCTGGCTGCACGAATATTTGCAGGATTTTCCTGGTCAGGCCGACGTGCTGCGCTACGTGCTCTGCGCCAACGCGCCCGAAACCAAGGATAATGACTTCACCTGGAAGGACTTTCAGGCCCGCAACAACAACGAATTAGTTGCTACGCTCGGTAATTTCGTGAATCGTGCCGCCGTGCTCACGCACAAGTTCTTCGAAGGCAAAGTCCCGGCCCGAAATGAGTTGCAGCCGATTGACCAGGAGGCATTAAACCAGTTGGCCGAATTTCCGGGCCGCGTGGGCGAGCTGATTGAAAATTACCGCTTCCGCGACGCGCTGGCTGAGGTGCTCAACCTGGCCCGCCTGGGCAACAAATACCTGGCCGACACGCAGCCCTGGCACCTGATTAAAACCGACGCCGAGCGCACCGCCACGGTGCTGCACGTCGCACTCCAACTAGCCGCCGGTCTCGTGCCGCTGCTCACGCCCTTCCTGCCCGAATCGGCCCAGAAGCTGGCCACGATGCTCAACCTGGCGCCCGGCGACTGGCAAAGCGCCGCCCACCCCGATTCCCTACCCCCCGCTCATCAGCTGAAGGCGCCCGAGCTGCTTTTCGCCAAAATTGAAGACGCCACGGTGGAGGCGCAGGTGCAGAAGCTGCTGGACACCAAAAAAGCCAATCAGTTGGCGACTACGCCGGTTGCGCCGGCCAAGGGAAACGTAAGCTTTGACGAGTTCGGCAAAATGGATTTGCGCGTGGGCACCATCACGGCCGCCGAGAAAGTAGCCAAAACCAAGAAGCTGCTCAAGCTCACAGTTGACACCGGCCTTGAGCAGCGCACCATCGTGAGCGGCATTGCTGAGCATTTTATTGCCGAAGCGCTGATTGGCCAGCAGGTGCTGGTATTGCTAAATCTGGCGCCGCGCGAGATTAAAGGCATTCAGAGCCAGGGAATGCTGCTGCTGGCCGAGAATGCGGATGGCTCGCTGGCGCTAATGCAGCCGGGTGCCGCTGTGCGCAACGGCAGCGGCGTGGTGTAGTGAACCGGCTACTCGGCTAAAATACAATTTAGCTTCTCGTGAAGGCTTATTGGAAAGTCGTGCTCAAGCCAACGCGCTTTATAGTGTTCAGCGCCATACTTCATCCATAAATCATCCAGTACTTTCTTAACAATCTGTGCAAAATTGACTGCGTTCGTGGTGGTTTCCCAAACCAATTTGAATTGGTATTCTGGGTGCATGCCCCAACTTTCCCAATCGTCATACCAGCGTAATACGACATCTACCGAGCCATCCGTGGCAGGTGTTAGTAGTAGCTGTAATTCGCCAGGCTCGTCCATAAATACAATGCGTTGAGGCGTCGCTGGGTCGAGCAATAGGGACAGGGCAGCCTCAACAATATTTGTTACGGTGTCATGCAAATATGAAACCGTACCTACCAAAGTATGCACTTCGTCGCTGAGGTGGGCCTCGGCCCAACCATATTCTCCGAGTCTGTAAGTAAAAGTTAGAGCCATAAGCTGAGAAGCTACTTCACATTTACCACGTTCATAGCGCGCTCCAGGCCCAGCGCGCCGAACGCCAGCACGGCATCGGCCGCCTTTTCGATGCGCGTGGGCAACTCAATTTGCTCATCAGCCGAAAAAGGATTAAGCACATAATCCACTTGCCGGCCTTTTGCAAAATTGGCATCCACGCCAAAGCGCAGTCGGGCGTACTCGCTGGTACCCAGCGTTTCTTGGATGGATTTCAGCCCATTATGCCCGCCGGCCGAGCCCTGACCTTTCAGCCGTAATTTGCCGAACGGCAACGCTAAATCATCCGTTACGACGACCATATTTCCGACTGGAATTTTCAGGCTGCTCAAATAATGCGCTGCTGCTTTGCCGCTCAAATTCATATAAGTGGTGGGCTTGACAAGCACCAACGAGTGGCCTTTATGCCGCATTTCGGTCACGAACGCATGGCGCCCGACTTCAAAGCGGGGCGCGTCATATTTTGTGGCCAGGAAATCGGCCACCATAAAGCCAATGTTGTGGCGCGAGTCCGCGTATTCGGGACCAATATTGCCCAGACCAAGAACCAGAATCTTCACGAAATCACAGATTAGTTGAGTTTTATAGATTCAGCAAATGACAAGCTTTAAGGCAGTTTTGCCGCTGAGAGGGGGGTAGGGAATAAAGTTATGCGCTCGACTTAAAAAGAAAGCCGCCCCTGCTTAGGGGCGGCTTTCTTTTTAAGTCGTGCTGAATCAAAGACGTTGTAAGGAGGCAGCTTCAATCTGCGACATCACAATTAATCAGCACCATCTGCTCAGCACCATCTGCGATTTATTTGCCGGCGGCCAGCTCGCCCTTCAGGGCGCGTGGGATGGCGACGGTGGCAATCGGGGCCTGCGGGCTGGTCAGGATGGTGTAGTTCTTGGTCTGCACCGAGGCCACTTTCACCGATTTGCCCAGCTCCAGGTCAGAAATGTTTACTTCCACGTAGTCGGGCAGGTTTTCGGCCGACGCTTTTACGCGCAATTTGCGCAGCTTGCTTACCAGCTTGCCGCCGGCCAGCACGCCCGGCGAGACGCCCACGTACTTCACGGGAATGTCCATCTTCACTTCCTTGCCGCCCCCGGCCAGCTCCAGGAAATCGACGTGCAGCAGCATTTCGTTCACGGGATGAAACTGCGCTTCCTGCACGATGGCGCGGTAGGTGGCGCCCTCAATGTTGAGATCCACGATGTGCGCCTCGGGCGTATACAGCAGCTCGCGGAACAGGATGGCCGGCACTGAAAAGTGCACTGCCTCCTCGCCGCCATACAACACGCACGGTACCTGGGCGTCGAGGCGCAATGCCTTGGCGTCCGTCTTACCGAGATTCGCTCTTTTAAACCCTACAATCTCGAGGCTTTTCATAAAAAGAATTGGTTTGGAATGAGTTACCGCCCCAGCATCCTTATGCCGAAACGGGCCGCAAAGGTAGGGTTTTTACTTGGTGGCAGCAAGTGTGGGCAGTAGCAACTTCAAGCTTTCCCCTACCCCCACCGCGACCGCCAAGCTCAGCAACGTGCCCAGTAGCACATACTCAGTCTGCTTCCGCGCCTGTTGGTCACTGACATGCAGGATTGATTTAGCCGCAATCAACAGCCCAACAGCATCATAGTAATTTGCCAGGATGAACGTCAAAATAATAAGTCGCTCGGTGCAGCCAATCCAGAATCCCATGCGCTTAGTGCCTTCATCGGTAGGAAATGAGCTTCCGCCCACGTATCGAATGAGCGAGCCAATGAGCCAACCAGCAGGTGATGCCAGAAATAGGTAAGCCGCAGTGGCAATCCCGTAATCAAGCCGCGTCATGGAGCTAGGATTTGACCGTATCGGTGTAGTAAGTAAGCAGCATTTCCAGAGCAGTCCAGCCAGTCTGCTTGAGGCGTTGAGAATAGGCTGAGCGACCAATACCTATCTGGCCAGCTAGCCATTCCTGGGTTTGCTGGGGGTAGAAAAGCTTAAGAAGCACTGCTTGGTTCTGAGCTGGGGTGCACCGGCTTAATAGCTCATCAGCTAAGGCTAGCCCCATGTTGATTGCTTGCGTCCAAGCTATTTCTATAGACTCGAAGACAAGCTGGGAGCCGGTTCGCGAAATTGCCTTCAGTCCGCGGCCAGAGTAATCAAAAGCTAACCCTCCGGATTTAGCTAATGAACTGGGATGAAGCAGCGTGACAGCGCCTATCGCAATACTCAAGCGGCAATTAAAGCGATAGGTGCTACCAACTTTGCTTTGAGACAAGCAGAAGCATTTTATTAGCAGTGCTGCTCGTATAGCTTCCTTATCATCAAGCAAATAAATTTGGAAAGAGTCGCCTTGAATGGTTTCGGCCCGTAGCAACTCCTTGCGTCGCCATATTCCACGTAAATCAGTAAATAGACCTCTCAACAGCTCATTGAGCTGTTGCTGTCTTTTCGGCAAGGCTAGCTTACTCGAACTGATTATGTCCCCTGTGATAATAACAGGCATAGTTCGAAGTTAGATAATTGTCTAACATTCGCCAAAGTTAGACATTTACTTAACATCGCCGTGTCTCTTACCCAAACAGCGAGCTGATGCTCTCGTGCGTGACCACATTGCGGATGGCGTGGGCGAACAGCTCGGCCAGGGAAATGACGTGAATCTTCTCATTGGCCTCGCGCTGCGGAATCGTGTCGGTTGTAATCAACTCGGTGAGCACGGAGTCGCGGATGCGCTGATGGGCCGGGTCGGAGAGCAGCGGGTGGGTGATGACGGCGCGCACCGACTTGGCGCCGCGCTCCATCACCAGCTCGGCGGCCTTGCAGATGGTGCCGGCCGTGTCGACCATGTCATCGACGAAGATGACGTTGGCGCCCTTCACGTCGCCGATGACTTGCATGGAGGCAATTTCGTTGGCTCGCAGGCGCATCTTGTCGCAGACCACGATTTCGGCACCGAAACGCTTGGCCATCGCGCGGGTGCGCACCACGCCGCCCACGTCGGGCGAGGCGAAAATCAGGTTGTCCAGGTTCAGCGACTTGATGTAGGGCGCCGTGACGGTGGAGGCGTCGAGGTGGTCGACGGGAATATCAAAGAAGCCCTGAATCTGGCCCGCGTGCAGGTCGCAGGTCATCAGGCGGTCGGTGCCCACGCTCTGGATGATGTTGGCCACGACTTTGGCGCCGATGCTCACGCGGGGCTTGTCCTTGCGGTCCTGGCGGGCGTAACCCATGTAGGGCATCACAATGTTGACCTTATGGGCCGAGGCCCGCTTGCAGGCATCCACCATCAGCATCAGCTCCATCAGGTGCTCGGCGGGCGGGAAGGTGCTCTGAATCAGAAACACCTCGCAGCCGCGCACGCTCTCGTTGAAGCTGGGCCCCATCTCCGAGTCGGCGAAGCGCTGGAGGGTGAGGTCGCCGAGGGAGCAGCCGTAAGCGGCGGCGATTTTGGCTCCTAACTCCGTGGAGGCGCTGCCGGTGAAGATTTTTACTTGCGGGTCCATGTGCAGAAGGGGGGGTAGGCGAAGGGAATAAAAAGCGAAAGGCGCCGACTTCCCCTTGTCGGAGAAGGCCAGCGCCTTTTGCTTTTACGTGAGCTTTGTCGTTGTCCGACCAGGGCTCGAACCTGGACTTTCTTGAATCAAAATCAAGCGTGTTGCCAGTTACACCATCGGACAAAGTCCCAAAGGCGGAGGAGCCGTTTGGGAGCGCAAAGGTAAGCGGCGAAAAATTTAAGGCCAAGAGGTGTGGCGAAATTTTTTGTAGGTAAGTCGAAAGGCGGTCATGCTGAGCTTGCGAAGCATCTGGCGCGGGAAAGTAATTCAATCGTTGTTCTTTCATCATGGGTTAGTACTGCCCGCGAGATGCTTCGACAAGCTCAGCATGACCGTCTTTCGGCTAGCTTACTTTACCGGGCTCGGCGCCAAGCGCCTTCGCGCGTACCTTGCAAAAGCCCGCCCGGCGCCGTACTTTTGCACCCGGAAAGAGCTTCCTCTTTGATTTACTTAATGACATTATAATGGCGAATACCGGCAAAATCACCCAGGTCATTGGTCCCGTCGTGGACGTGAGCTTCGCGGGTGAAAACGCAAAGCTGCCTAATATCCTCGATGCCCTCGAAGTTACCAAGGACAATGGCCAGGTGGTAGTGCTGGAGTGCCAGCAGCATTTGGGCGAAGACCGCGTGCGCACCATCGCGATGGACTCGACCGAGGGCTTGACCCGCGGCGCCGAAGTCCGTGACTTGGGCTCGCCCATCTCCATGCCCACCGGCGATGGCGTGAAAGGCCGGCTTTTCAACGTTATCGGCCAGGCTATCGATGGCATTCCGCAGCCCCGCAGCCAGGCCCGGCTGAGCATTCACCGCGGCGCGCCGGCCTTCGAGGATTTGGCGACGACCTCGGAGGTGTTCTTCACTGGCATCAAGGTGATTGACCTGCTGGCGCCCTACGTGAAGGGCGGCAAAATCGGTTTGTTCGGCGGGGCGGGGGTAGGGAAAACGGTGCTGATTCAGGAGCTTATCAACAACATCGCTAAGGCCTATTCGGGCTTGTCGGTGTTTGCGGGGGTAGGCGAGCGCACTCGCGAGGGCAACGACCTGCTGCGCGAATTCATCGAGTCCGACATCATCCGCTACGGCACCGAGTTCAAGCATTCGATGGAAGCCGGCGGCTGGGACCTGACCAAAGTGGACATGGCCGAGATGGAGAAGTCGCAGGCCACGCTGGTTTTCGGGCAGATGAACGAGCCGCCCGGCGCCCGCGCCCGCGTGGCCCTGTCGGGCCTGACCATCGCCGAGAGCTTCCGCGATGGCGACGGCACCGGCGCCGGCCGCGACATCCTGTTTTTCATCGACAACATCTTCCGCTTCACCCAGGCCGGCTCCGAAGTATCGGCGTTGCTCGGCCGGATGCCGTCGGCCGTGGGCTACCAGCCCACGCTGGCCACCGAGATGGGCGCCATGCAGGAGCGCATCACGAGCACCAAGCGCGGCTCCATCACGTCGGTGCAGGCCGTGTATGTGCCGGCCGACGACCTGACCGACCCGGCCCCAGCTAACACGTTCGCTCACCTGGACGCGACGACCGTACTAAGCCGCAAAATCGCCGAGCTGGGCATTTACCCCGCCGTGGACCCGCTCGACTCGACCTCGCGCATTCTTTCGGCCGAGGTGCTGGGCGCCGAGCACTACAACACCGCGCAGCGCGTGAAAGAGATTTTGCAGCGCTACAAGGAGTTGCAGGACATCATCGCCATCCTGGGCATGGACGAATTGTCGGAGGAGGACAAGCAGACCGTGAACCGCGCCCGTCGCGTGCAGCGCTTCCTCTCGCAGCCCTTCTTCGTGGCCGAGCAGTTCACTGGCCTGGCCGGCGTGCTGGTAGATATCAAGGACACCATCCGCGGCTTCAATGAAATCATCGACGGCAAGCACGACCACCTGCCCGAAGCCGCCTTCAACCTCGTCGGCACCATCGAGGACGCCGTGACGAAAGGTGAGCGCCTGATTGCGGAAGCGAAGTAATCCCGTTTGTCATGCTGACGAAGGAAGCATCTTATCACAGCTGCTTTTGTCAGAAATAATAACCCGAGCGGCGCGAACGTGATAAGATGCTTCGCAAGCTCAGCATGACAGAAAAAATATGCATCTCGAAATCATCACCCCTGACCGGAAAGTATTCGCGGGCGAAGTGTCGTCGGCCAAATTTCCGGGGGTAGGCGGGCAGTTTGAAGTGCTCGACAACCACGCCCCGCTCATCTCGGCGCTGCAGGCCGGCGACGTAATGCTGACCGGTGCTACCGGCCGCGAGGCGTTCCGCATCAGCGGCGGCGTGGTGGAAGTGTTGCGCAACAGCGTGATAGTGCTGGCCGAGTCGGCGGGCGCCTGAGGTCGGGCTTCAGTTAAGCGAAAAAAGCCTTTCCTAATAACTAGGGAGGCTTTTTTTGTATCCGCTCATTGGTAGCTTCTGAGTTGCCCGCGGCCGGCGCCGGCCGGCGCCGACCCTTGGCCGGGAACAAGGGGAGTAGGGAATCTGGCAAGCAGCGCCCAAGCCGCCTGGCTTAATACAAAAAGCCCTGCCGCACAGCGCGGCAGGGCTTTTTGTATTAAGCCAGGCGGCTTACTCCACTACCACGCGGCGCGAGTAGAGCTGCCCATCGGCCGTCTGGCAGAGCACGGTGTAGAGCCCGGCCGCTACGGGCGAGGTGAGCACGCGCCGGGTGCTGGCGCTAGGATTTAGTATCAGCTGGGTCTGGTAGCTGACGCGGCCGAGCGCGTCGAGCACGCGCACCGTGGCGGTGCCGCGGGCCTGGGGCAAATCCAGCGTGAGCCGGGCGCCGCCGGCCACGGGGTTGGGAAAGGCTTGCAGCGCCGGCGAGTCGGCTTGGGCACGCGTGGCCAGCGCAGCGGTATTATCCACCCGAATATTGCTCAGGTAGAGATTGTTGCCGAACTGATTGTAGGCCACGAAGCGCAGGTAAATCTGCTGGCCCAGGTAAGCGTTCAGGTTGACGCTCTCCTGGCGCCACTGGCTCGTGGCAGTCGGCGTGTAGGGCGTGCTGGGGCGCGGCAAGGCCGTGGCCAGCCCACCCGGCTCGCCCGTGGCGGACTTCAGATAGACGCGGGCCAGCGGCGTGCTGGTGCAGGCCGCGTACACAAACACCGCCAGCGAGTCGTTGTAGTCGGCCACCGGGGTAGCCGGGGCGTAAGCCAGGTCGAAGCGCAGGTTGGCAAGGGGCTGCCCCCGCAAATCAAACGTGGGCGACTGCAAGGAGTCGCGGCGGCCCTGAGCTACGTAGTTGAAGAAGGGCATGAGCACGGCCGTGCCGCGGGTGCCGTCCTTGAGCAGCGTGTTGGGCGCCGCGGTCCAGGTCAGGTCGTTGTTAGGGTTGAGCACGCCCCAGGCCGCGGGGATGCCGCTGGCGAAGTTCTCGGCGTAGGGCACGGCCAGGGCCGCGCCCTGCACCACCACCGTGAAGGTTTTGGGGCCGCTCTCGCCGTTGGCGTTCCGGGCCACCAGCGTCACGGTGTAGGTGCCGGCCGTGGCGAAGGTCACGGTCGGGCTCATCTCGGTGCTCGTGGCGGGCGTGCCGCCGGCGAAGGTCCAAGCGTAAGTGCTGGCGCAGTTGGTCGACAGGTTAGTGAACCTGATGCTGCTGCCGGGGCAAATCGGAGCCTGCCGGGCCCGGAAGTTGGCCGTCGGCTTGACGTCCGAGATAACCACCACGCTCTCCGTCGTGCGGGTCGAGCTGCCGCTGGCGTTGGTCACGGTCAGGGTGGTGCGGTAGGTGCCGGCCGTGTTGTAGGTCACGACGGGGTTGGGGTCGGTGCTGGTAGCGGGCGTGCCACCCTCGAAGGTCCAGAGGAAGCTGGTGGGTGCAAACAGCGCGGCGTTGGTGTACTGCACGGTGCTGCCGGGGCACAGCGGCGTCCCCGTCGAAGATGAGCTGAACTGCGCCACCGGCGCCTGCACCACATTGGCGCCGCTCACGGTTACGTCGTCGAAGGCCCGGCCGCCGCGGGCCGCCACGGGCGCCGTATCCACCTCGCCCTTGCCGAAGTGCTGGAAGCGGATGCGCACGTCGGCGCCCAAGGTCAGGTTCTTGCTGGCAGCAAACTCCGTCAGGTTCACCGTCACGGTCTGGTAGCTGGTGGTGGCGGCCGTGCCGGTCAGCGGCGTCAGGCTAAACCAGTTCACGCCGTCCACGCTCAGCGCCACGCCGTCGACGTTGGGGTTGCCGGTGAAGGTTTCGGCCATAGCCTCGTCGGTTTCGCCCGCGAACTTCTTGTGTTTGAAGCTCAGCACCCAACCGCCGGGGGCTGCGGCGCTCAAATTGAGCCGCAGAGAAGCAATGTTGCGGCGCTCCGACACACCGACGGCGGCCAAAATGCCATCCATCACCAGGTGGCCCGGCCCGGAAGCCGGCCCGAAGTCGTTGCGCACCAGGATGCGACCGTAGGAAGCGCCTTGCAGCTCCCAGGCCCGCGAGAGTCCCGGCGTGTCGAAGGTTTCGGCGAACGGACCCGCGGCGGGCGTCTGCGGGCCAAAGATGGCGTCGTAGGCGTTAATCAGGCCGGCGCCGGCCAGCGCGTCGAAGCCGGCGGCGCCGATGTCGCGGGCCGTGTTTTTGAGGCGCTCATTCACTTGCACAGGGGTAAGGTTGGGCTGGGCCTGGAGCAGCAGCGCCGCCACGGCCGCCGCGTTGGGAGCTGCCGCCGAGGTGCCGAAGAACAGGAAACCATCCTTGGGGTCCTGGCCGTCAAATTTCTGCCCGAAAAATGAGGTGCTCACCCCGTCAATAGAGGTAAAGTCGGGCTTGGCGCGGATTTCGGCGGCGGCCAGCGGGCTGCCGTCGGGATTAAACAGAAAAACCGGGGCGCCTTTGGACGTGAAATCTTCCGTTACCAGCCGCAAGTAGGCCGGCGCCGCCGCTACCGAGATGTTGCCGATGGCCGCGTGGTGGCCCGTGACGGTACTGCTGCGCGTGAAATATTCGAGTTGAATGCCCCCGTCGTCGGGGTCGTCGGAAATAAGGTCGCCGTAGGAAATATACTTCACCCGCGCCGGGTTGGCCGTGCCGCCGTAGCGCACGATAACCAGGTCAAATTCCGTGTCCGTGTCGTTGTTGTTGGTGTAGGAAATGCCCTCTACCGGCGTCTGGCTGGCCAGATTGTCGTCGTTGCTGATGGCCACTGTATCGCCCCGGAGCACCACGCCGTTAGAGCGGGTCTTAATCAGGTACATGTCCAGGTCCGACTTGACGCCGTCGGTCGTATAAAACGGGTCGCTCCACTGCAAAATCGGGAAGAACGTGGCACCTTTGGGAATGCTGAAATGCTGGCGCGTATCGGAAGCGCCGGCCGCGGCGAAGCTGGCACCAAAGTCCAGCTCGGCATCGGCGCCGGCTTCGGCCGAGACGGGCTTGAACACCGGCGAGACGTACTCGCAGGACTCGTCGGCGCCATTACCAGCCGAGCCGAAATACGTGACACCCAGGCGGTTGCTGGCCTCATTTACGGCCTGCGCCACCACGCCATCCTGAAACATGGGCTCGGCCAGGTACGAGATGTCATCAACGATGATGTTGCAGTTGCCCAGCGTCGGGTCGGCCAGGCGCAGCATCTGGTCGGCGAAGTCAGCCTCACCCCGGAAAATGGCGCTGAACGCCTTGCCCGCGCCGGGGGCCAGGTCGTGCACCAGCTCAATCATGGCCCGGCCCTCGTCGGTGCCCTGGCCGGCGGCCCGGTCTTGCAGCACTTGCACGTCGGCGGGCAGCTCGCCGGCCGTCACGCCGGCCGCCGCGCCGCCGCGGGCATTATAGGAGTCGCTCATCACCCCGATGCGCTGGCCGGCGCCGTCGTAGCCGGTGGGGCGGGCCGCCCGCACCCGGTTCACTTGCAGGCCGTAGTCGGCCTGGTTCTGGAAGCGGCCGGCGCTGGTCATGGGCTGCCAGATGGCGCGCACGCCCAGCAGGCCCTGGCCCGTGAGCGCCCCGATGCCAGCGGCGCCCGGCGCGAGCTGGCTCAGGGGCAGCTCACCCTCGATGAAGTGCAGCTTGCCGCGCTCGGCAATCGTGACGAAGCCACGGGCTTCGAGCGCCGGCCGCAGGGCCGCCACGTTGCGGGCCGTGATGCGCACGAGCACCACCGAAGGGCCGCTGTTGCTGCTCGCGCTGCCGCCGGCTGCGTTTACCGAGAGCAGCGGGAAGGCCGTGCGCAGGGCCGTGGTGGCGCTGGCCGTGCGGCTGCCGCCCAGCCCGGCACCTTGCGCGTACTGAAACAGCTGCTGCAAGTCGCGGCTGAGGGGCGAGTGGTGGGTAGTGCGCAGCGCGGCCACGGCCGGCGGCTGGGCGGCCCCGGCCCGGTGCAAATCCGGGCGCAGCGCCGGCGGCGACTGCGCCAGCAAAGGCATCGACGCCAGGCTCATTCCCAAGAGAGTCAACAGGTGTTTCATGGAAAGAAAGAAAAGGGTAGAAGATAAAAATTGACCAACTGCAAAGCTACTCTGATTCGGTATTATTCAACTAAAACCTGCTCTATTTCTGATTTTTAAGCAACAGGAAGCGGGTGTTTTTACCTGACTCATAAAAAGCCGCATTCCCTACCCCCCTTTCGCCCGCTGGGCGGAGGCAGGGCGGGGACCAGGAAGATTCGGTGGGCGGTGAGCCAGCGCTAGGGCCCGAAATGACGACTGGGCCGCGCGGGCCACGCGGCCCAGTCGTCATTTCGGGCCATTTTTAGTAGCAACCCGCTTCTTTTGCCTTATGATAATTAATCCTAAAATCACGCCCATCTATCAGACGTCGGTGTTCAAATTCGCGGACCTCGACGACGTGGAGGCGTATTTCAGCGAGCCCGGCAGCCGCTACCTCTATTCGCGCAACGGCAACCCCAACGCCGAGGAGCTGGCCGCCAAAATCAACGCGCTGGAGGAGGGTGCCGGCGCCGTCGTGACGGGCTCGGGCATGGCGGCCATCTTCGCGGCCATCTTGTGCTATTGCCGGGCCGGCGACCATGTGCTCTGCGCCGAGGACATTTACGGCGGCTCGGCTGCGCTGCTCAGCCAGGAGCTGAGCCGGCTGGCTATTACGGTGAGCTATGTGCCGTTTGCCGAGCTGCATAGCGCGGAGGCACTGCAAGCCTATTGCCAGTCCCGCACCCGGCTTTTGCTCTGCGAGACGATGAGCAACCCGCTGCTGCGCGTGGCCGACCTGCCGGCCGTGGCCGGCGCCTGCCGGGCGCTGGCAATCAAGCTGGTGGTCGACAACACCTTTGCCTCGCCCGTGCTCACCCGGCCGCTGACCCTGGGCGCCGACCTGAGCTTGCACAGCATAACCAAATACCTGGCCGGCCACTCCGACGTGACGGCCGGCGCCGTGGTAGCCGCCGACCCCGCCGATGCTGCTCGCCTGTGCCAGATTGGCGCGACTGTGGGCCTCACCATCAGCCCGCTGGAAGCCTGGCTGGCCGCGCGCGGCCTCAAAACGCTGCGCCTGCGCCTAGCTCAGCACTGCGCCAATGCCCAGCTCGTCGCCGATTTTCTGAGCCAGCAGCCGGCGGTGCGGCAGGTATATTACCCCGGCCTGCCGGCCCACCCAGAGCACGCGCTGGCGGCGCGGCAGGGCGCCGGCCGCTTCGGTGGCATCGTGACCCTGCGCCTGGCCGACGAGCGCGCCGCCGTCAACAGCTTTATGCGGCGCACCCGCCTGTTTCCGTTCGCGCCCTCGCTGGCCGGCGTCGATTCGTGCTGCTCGCACCCGCTCACCACCTCGCACCGCGCCCTGACCGAGGCGCAGCGCGCCAAGCTCGGCATCAGCCTGGGACTGCTGCGCCTGAGCGTGGGCGTGGAGGACGCCGACGAGCTGCTGGCCGACCTGGCGCAGGCCTTGGAGTAGGGGAGGGGGGTAGGGCAGTAGCGCGGACTTTGTAGTCCGCGAGTTGAACAATTGTCGAACAATCTAAAATCGCCCATTCGCGAACTACAAAGTTTGCGCTGCTGCCGTGCGGGAAAATAAGCCGGGCCGCATCGCCCCGGAAAGCCATAATTCGTATTCCGAACGGCCAGCGCCGCGCCTGGTCAGCTTTCCTACCCCCCTCTATGCAACCAACCTCCCTTACGCCCGAACCCGAAGAAAATATCTTTTCGCCCCCGCAGCGGCACCTGCTGCTGATTTGCTCGCTCCTGGTGCTGGCCGCGCTCATCCTGTTCGGGCTGCTCCAGTACCTGACTTCTTTCCTGGGCGCGGGCATTCTCTACGTCGTGCTGCGGCCCATCTTTACGGCGCTCGTGCACCGCCGCGGCTGGAACCGCACGCTGGTCACGGTGCTGCTCATTCTTCTCTCGCTGGTGGTGCTCATCGTACCGTTCTACATGCTCACGACGCTGCTCATCGGGCGCCTGGCGAATCTGTCCCGCAACACCGACCAGATTCTGGCCGTCGTCCACCGCCTCGAAGACCTGACCAAGTTCAAGATAACGGACCCGCAGAACACGCGCCAGCTCTTGCAGCAGGGCGCCACGCGCGTCAGCGGCTGGCTGCCGTCGCTGGCCAGCGGCCTGATTCAGTTTATCGCCATCGTGGGCCTGATGCTGTTCACGCTCTACTTCATGTTTTCGCAGCAAGAAGCGTTCTTGCGCGGGCTGCACCGCTACCTGCCTTTCCGCGAGAAAACCCAGGAAGAGCTGAGCGAGTCCTTGAAAAACAACGTGAACGCCAACGTGCTCGGCCAGGGCCTGCTCACCATCATTCAGGGTGCCCTGACGGGCCTCACGCTCTGGATTTTCCAGGTGCCCGACCCGCTGTTCTGGGGCCTGGTGGCCGTGTTCGTGGCCTTTATTCCGGTGCTGGGCACGCCGCTGGTCTGGGGGCCGGCGGCGCTCTATCAGTTTGCGCAGGGCCATCCGGGGCTGGGCGCGGGCATTCTCATCGTGGGCGTGGTGGTGATTATTAACGTCGACAATGTGCTGCGCATCTACCTGGGCAAGAAGATGGGCGACATTCACCCCTGGATTACACTGGTCGGCATTATCGGCGGCGTCGAGGTGTTCGGCATCGTGGGCCTGGCCATCGGCCCGCTGCTGCTCTCCTATTTCATTGTCCTGATGCGCGTGTTCGAGCGCGAAAACCGGGTGCTGGCCAAGCACGTGCCCACCACCACGCCATCGGTGGAGAAGCTCACGGAGGGGGTAGGGGCCCGCAGCTGAGGCGGGTTGCTGACCGGCGAGCTGGCTTACTTGAGCTAAGCCCGATGTTGCGCCCGCCGGAACCGCGGGGCCGGGTGACGAAGTTTGTAGCTTGCCCTTGCTTAACATCCGCTCCTTGCCATGCCTATTGAAATCATCTCCGATTCCGACATCATTCCGCCCCTGCGACCGGGCCGGATAAATGAATATTCAACCACAGACATTAAGCGCTGGGGTGTGCAGCGGTTTCTTGATACTGTGTGCGGCAAAAAGCCGCTGGAGATTCCTGACCTCGGATTTACCGAGGAGGAGAATCGGTTGATGGACGAAATTCTGCGCGAAGAGCGCGAAGCCTCCGCCCGTGGTTTGTGACACGAATTTTGTCATCGCGCACATTCGGTGGCAGCAGGTGTTGCCCACACAAGCTATTTTGCCAGTTGTGGTGGTTGGTGAGTTAAAAGCGTTTGCCTTGAAAAATAACTGGGGATATCAGCGCGTAGCATTTCTACAGCACTTGATTGAAAGCTACCCGGTGGCATTCGTGCGGCAGCATCTTACTGATTATTACGCTCGGCTAGATGCCTACAGCCAGGGCAAGCTGCTGGGCCAGCCGCTGCCCGCCGGCCTGAGCGCCCGCAACATGGGCAAGAATGACCTGTGGATAGCGGCCACAGCGCTGGATTTAGATTTGCCCCTGCATACCGCTGATAATGATTTCGACCATCTGCCGGCGCTGGGCTTGCAGCTGGTAAAGGAGCTGCCACAGTAGCGCGGACTACAAAGTCCGCGCTACCTTTTTCCTACCCCCTCCGCCAGCGCCCCGGCCACCCGTTGCAAATCCGCCTCCGTCAGGGCCGTGCCGCTGGGCAAACACAGGCCGCGGGCAAACAGGTCTTCGCAGACCGCGCCGCCATACATCGGCGCGGCCCGAAACAGCGGCTGCAAGTGCAGCGGCTTCCAGAACGGGCGGCTCTCGATGTTATGGGTTTCGAGGTGCTGGCGCAGGGCTTCGGGCGTGAGCGGGGGGGTAGGGAATTCGCCGGCGAGAGAGTCGTCGGCGCCCGCGAGCAGGATGGTGGTGAGCCAGCGATTGGCGTGGGCGCCGGGCGGCTCGGCGGCGGGTGCCACGGCCAGGGACGGCGCGAGCGGACGCAGGTGCTGCTGATACCAGCCGCAGATTTCGCGGCGCCGCTTCACGCGCTCGGCCAGCAGCTCCATCTGGCCGCGGCCGATGCCAGCCAGCAGGTTGCTGAGGCGGTAGTTGTAGCCAACTTCGGAATGCTGATAATACGGCGCCTCATCCTTGGCTTGCGTGGCTAGAAAGCGGGCTCTCTGGGCCAGGGCAGCATCGTTGGTAACCAGGACGCCGCCGCCGCTGGTCGTCAGAATCTTGTTGCCATTAAACGAGAAAATCCCTACCCCCCCGAACGTGCCCAGGGCCCGGCCCTGGTAGTGGGCGCCCAGCGCCTCGGCCGCGTCTTCGAGCACCGGAATGCCAAACTCCGCGGTCAAAGCCAGGATTTCCGCTAGCTTGGCGGGCATCCCGTAGAGGTACACCAGGATGAGGGCTTTGGGCTTTTTGCCGAGTCTGATTCTATCTATGATAGCCTCGCGCAGCCGCGTTGGGCACAGGTTCCAGGTATCGGCTTCGCTGTCGATAAAGACGGGCGTGGCGCCCAGGTACAGAATGGGATTGGCCGTGGCTACAAACGTGAATGAGGGGCACAGCACCTCATCGCCCGGCCCGACGCCGAGCAGAACCAGCCCCAGGTGAATGGCCGCCGTGCCCGACACCAGCGCCACGGCGTGGGCCGCGCCCGTGGCCTGGCAGATGTCGGCCTCGAAGCCCGTGATGTTGGGCCCGGCCGGCGCTACCCAGTTGTCCTCGATGGCCTTGTGCACGTAGTTCAGCTCGTGCCGGCCCAGGTGCGGCGGGGAAAGGTAAAGCCGGTCGTGGTCCTGACTGCGCATTTGTTTGAGCTGTGAGTTATAAACTATGAGTTACGAATTGATTATTAATCAGGTAGATACAACTCATAATTTATAACTCATAATTGCCTTCGCCGGTACACCCACGGCCGTCACGTCGGCCGGCAAGTCGCGGACCGCGACGGCACCCGCGCCCACAATGGTGCGCGCGCCGACCCGCACGCCCTGAATAACGGTGGCGTTGGTGCCCAGGTACACGCCCGCCGACAGGTGGGCGCCGCCGCCCACGTTGGCGTGCGGCATGAGGGAGCAAAAATCATCGAGCCGGGCGTCGTGGCCCACGGTGCAGCCCAGGTTTAGCAGCACGAAGTCGCCCAGCGTCACGTCCGTGGTCAGAATGCAGCCCTGCTGAATCAGGCAGCCCTGGCCTATTTGCAGGCGCTGGTAGGGCTGGCAAGCCACGCCGGGGTGAACAAGGCTGGGAAAGCACAGTTCGGGTCCAGCGGCCCGCAGGCGCTCGGCCACGGCGGCGCGGTGGCGGCCATTGCCCACGGCAATGGCCACGTGCAGGGGGGTAGGGAGGTTGGCCGCCCGGCCCAGCGCCAGCAGGTCAGTGCTGGTGCCGCGGTAGGGCAGGCCCAGCCGGGCGGGGGCGGCGGGCGGCTGGTCGTCGAAAAAGCCGAACAGCTCCCAGGTGGGCGCCGCCTCGTTGAGTTGGTGGGCCAGCGCCAGCACCTCGCGCCCCAGCCCGCCCGCCCCGAAAATAGCCAGGCGCGGCCGGGCAGCCGCCGGCGCCGGTGGGCTGGGCGCGGCGGTATTGGCGGGAGAAGGGGGGGTAGGGAGCGGGCTCATAGCAGGAATTCAGGCACGGCGCGCGGCAGCCGGCGCGGCCTTGCCGGGCGGTCCAACGGCCGATGAGGCCGTGCCCGTGAAGGCCGGCATGGTGGCCGCGCCGGTCGCGGCTACGCCGCTGCCGCGCAGCACCCGGCCAGCCGTGCGCCAAAGAATGCGCAAATCCAGGGCCAAGGACACGTTCTCGACGTACCAGATGTCCAGCTCAAACTTTTCTTCCCAGCTGATGGCGTTGCGCCCGTTCACCTGGGCCCAGCCCGTGAGGCCGGGCCGCACCGCGTGGCGCCGCGCCTGCCGCGCCGAATACAGCGGCAGGTACTGCGGCAGCAGCGGGCGCGGCCCGACCAGACTCAGCTCGCCGCGCAGCACGTTCCAGAGCTGGGGCAGCTCATCAAGAGAAGTGGCCCGGAGCCAGTGGCCCAGCGGCGGCAGGCGCTCGGCGTCGGGCCGCAGCTGGCCGGCCGCGTCGCGGGCCTGGGTCATGGTCTGAACTTTATAGAGCGTGAATAGCCGCCCATCCTGGCCCGGCCGCGCCTGCCGAAACAGCCAGGCGCCCCGGTTTTGCCCCGCCGCCAGGCCCGCCGCCAGCGCCAGCAGCGGCAAAGTCAGCCCCAGCAGCGGCCCGGCCAGTGCCAGGTCGAGCAGGCGCTTGCCGCGGCGACGGTAAAAGGAGTTTTGCGTTTCCAATGCTGAATTTTGGCCTGCCGCCGACAAGTGCAAAAGTAGATTGCCGGACGGCGCTTAGCTTTAAATCAACCGATAGGAAAATAAATGAGTGAATGGCCGCGCCTGAAAGTCATAACTCGTAATTCGTAATTCATAACTCGTAATTCAGTTGCTCACTTTCCCCAACGCCAAGCTCAACCTGGGCCTCTACGTCACGGCGCGGCGGCCCGACGGCTTCCATAACCTCGAATCGGTGTTCGTGCCCCTGCCCTGGACCGACGCGCTGGAAATCCTCCCTACCCCCCCCGGCCAGACCGAAGCCCCCCTCACCCTCACCGGCCGCCCCATTCCGGGCGCGCCGGAAACCAACCTCTGCCTACGCGCCTACGCGCTGCTGCGCACTGACTTTAACTTGCCGCCCGTGCAGATGCACCTGCACAAAGTCGTGCCCATCGGCGCGGGCCTGGGCGGCGGCTCGTCGGATGCCGCGTTTGCGCTAAGCGCTCTAAATAAGCTGTTTGCGCTGAATCTGCCTTCGGATAAATTACTTGCTTATGCCCGCCGGCTGGGCGCCGACTGCGCGTTTTTTCTCGAAAACCGGCCCGTGCTGGCCCTGGAAAAAGGTGATGTATTCGAGCCGATAGCCTTGAACTTGGCCGGCACGGCGGCCGTGGTGATTTATCCTAATCTGCACATCAGCACCGCCGAAGCCTACGCCGCCATCACGCCGCGCCCGCCGCGCCACGCGCTGCGCGCCGCCCTGGCCCGGCCGATTGAGACGTGGCGCCAGACCGTTACCAACGATTTTGAAGAGGCCCTCACGCCGCATCATCCGGTGCTGGCCGAGGTGAAAAGCGCCCTCTACGCCGCCGGCGCCGCCTACGCCAGCCTGTCGGGCTCCGGCTCAGCCGTGTACGGCCTCTGGCCCGGCCGCGAGGAAGCGCCCGACGTGGCCGCCCGGCCGGAGTGGCTGGTGTGGCGCGGCCGGCTTTAGGTAGTGAGTAGTGAACAGTTTGAACGAGAGCCCCGGCGGGGTAGCCCATCGGTAGAAAGTAGGGGGTAGGAAAAACGAAAAGCCCCAGCGGGGCGACTCATCGCAACCGCGCCACTTGCGCAAGCGGATTGGGTCGCCCCGCTGGGGCTTTGCTCACGGAAGAGGGGGTAGGGAATCTACCGATGGGCCGCCCCGCCGGGGGCTAAGCGCCAAACGTTCACTATTAAGCGCCTCCCTGCTAACTGTTCACGGCTAACTGTTCACTCCTCCTAAACCGCCGCGCCACCAGCGGATGAATCAGCACGCTCAATAGAATCACGGCCGTGCCGAGGTAGAAGCCGCCGGCCATGCGCTCCTTGTCGCCGAAGATGAGCACGGCCAGCACGATGCCGTAGACGGGCTCCAGGTTGATGGTCAGGTTGACGGTGAAGGGCGTCAGGCGCTTCATCAGCTCGACGAAAACCGAAAAAGCATACACGGTGCAGGCGCCGGCCAGCAAGAGCAGCCACAGCCAGTCGAGGCCGCTGAGGCCCAGGTGCAGGCCCGCGCCCGGCGTGAAGTAGCGGCTGTAGAACGGCAGAAACAGAGCGATGCTGAGGCTGGCGCCCAGCATCTCATAAAACGTGAGCTGCAAGGGCGAATGCTGCTGCGTGAGCCTGGAGTTAATCACGCTAAACAAGGCCGACAGCCCTGCCGAGAGCACCGCCACCAGCAGGCCCGCGAGCTGGTCCAGCTCGGCCTGCGACACCAGGTACAGGCCCCCCATCGTGAGCAACCCCAGCCCGACCTCGTAGCCGCGCACCGGCCGGCGCAGCAGCAGCGGCTCCAGCAGCGAGGTCCACAGGGCCAGCGTGGCCATGCCGGCCAGGCACACGCTCACGCTGCTCAGGCGCGCGGCCAGAAAAAACGTAATCCAGTGCGCCGCCACCAGCGTCCCTACCCCCAGCAGGCGCGCCAACTGCGCCCCACGCACGCGCAAAGGCTGCCCGCGCAGCGTGAGCAGCAGCCCGATGCCGGCCGCCGCCAGCCCCGTGCGCCAGAGCACAATCTCGACCGGCGGCAAACTCAGCAGCTTGCCCAGAATGGCCGTGAACCCCCACAGCAGGACGATGAAATGAAGCTTGAGGTAGTCTTTGATCATGATGATGATTTGGAGCTTAAAAGGCGGTCATGCTGAGCGCAGTGAAGCATCTCGCGTGGAATCGTTTGGCTGAGCCGATTATTGCCGCACGCGAGATGCTTCGCTGCGCTCAGCATGACCGCCTATTCCCTTAATTTCCCTACCCCCCCTACTTCGGCACAAATCGGTACAGCGCCAGTCCGATGCCCGAGAACAGCATACTCGGAATCCAGGCGGCCAGCAGCGGCGAGAGCTGCCCGACCTGGGCCAGGTTGCGGCTGAAGATGACGAAAATGATGAACACGAACGCCAGCACGAAGCCTAGCGCAATCTGCCCGCCCACGCCGGCCCGGGACTTGCGGGCGCTCAGAATCACGCCGATGAGCGTCAGAATGATGATGGCGAAGGGGTAGGAATAGCGCTCGTACTTCTCGCTCAGATACGTTTGCGTGTCGTCGGCGCCGCGCTCCTGCTTGGTTCTGATTAGTTTATTCAGCTCCGGCAAGGTCAGGGTTTCGGCCAGGCGGTAGGTGCTGGCAAAGTCTTTCGGAAACAGGTTGAGCGTGGTGTCGCGCGGCGGCAGGGTGAGCAGCGTCTCGTCCTGCGGCCCCCGAAACGTGCGCACGAGCTGCTGCGTGAGGTGCCACACGTGCTTGGTCGAGTCCCAGGTGATGGCGTCGGCCGTCATCCGGCGCCTGAGCAGCGTGCCGTCGATGGTTTCCAAGGCAAAGCGAAAGCCCACGTTGGCCGTGTTGTCGTAGCTTTCCATGTAGGCGTAGCTTTTCGGCCCGACGCGGATGTGGATGTTGCGCTCCTTGAAGCGGTACGGGTTCTTGACGTAATCCTTCTCGAACTGCACCCGCGTCTTGTTGCCGATGGGCAGTATCCAGCCGACGAAGGCGAAAATGACCACGCCCACCACCGCCCCGCCGATGGCGTAGGGCCGCAGCAGCCGCCGGAAGCTCACGCCCGAGGCCAGAATGGCCACAATCTCGGTGCGCGCCGCCAGCTGCGCCGTCACGAAAACCACGGCAATAAAAACCGTAATCGGCGAGAGCAGATTGGCGAAATAAGGAAATAAGTAAACGTAGTAGCCGAAGATAATTTTGCCCATCGGCAGGCTGTGCTTCATGAAGTTATCGTTTTTCTCGGTGAAGTCAATCACGCAGATAACCGACACGAGCACCAGCACGGTAAAGAAAAACGCGCTGAGGAACTTCTTGATAATATACCAGTCGAGTAGCTTCATGAATCGCAGATGGTGCAGATGAATCGAGATGAACGCAGATGATGTTCGACTAGCGGATGATGTTCTGGCGTTGGATGATGTTCGACTAGTGGATGATATTTTAACGGTACTATTATTTAATTAAAGTCAATCGAAACGAATCAGACATCAGAACATCATCCAACGCCAGAACGAATCTGCGTTCATCTCGATTCATATGCACCATCTGCGATTCATAATCGCGTCATCACCTGCGTCACCATGCGCTCCTTCCACTCCCGGAACGTGCCGGCCAGAATCTGCGTGCGCGCCTGCCGCACCAGCCAGAGATAAAATGTCAGATTATGCGCCGACGCAACTTGCGGGCCGAGCATTTCCTGGCTCTGGAACAAATGACGCACGTAGGCCCGCGAGTAGAACGTGCTGGCCGGCCCGCCAATGGCCGCATCAATAGGCTCAAAATCGGTGGCCCACTTCTTATTCGTGATGTTAATAATGCCCTGGCTCGTGAACAACATCCCGTTGCGGGCATTGCGCGTGGGCAGCACGCAGTCGAACATATCGACGCCCAACGCAATGTTTTCCAGAATATTAGCCGGCGTCCCTACCCCCATCAGATAGCGCGGACGGTCGGGGGGCAGAATATCGCAAACCAGCTCCGTCATCTCGTACATCAGCTCGGCTGGCTCGCCTACGCTCAGCCCGCCGATGGCGTTGCCGGCGCGGTTTTGGTTGGCCACAAACTCAGCTGACTGCACGCGCAAATCCTTGAACGTGCTGCCTTGCACGATGGGAAAAAGGGTCTGCTCGTAGCCGTAAAGGCCGTCGGTGCCGTCGAAGCGCTGAATGCAGCGCGTGAGCCAGCGGTGCGTCATGTCGAGCGAGCGGCGGGCGTAGGCGTACTCGCAGGGCCAGGGCGTGCACTCATCGAAGGCCATGATGATGTCGGCCCCGATGACGCGCTGAATGTCCATCACGCCCTCGGGCGAAAACAGGTGCTTCGAGCCGTCGATGTGCGAGCGGAACGTGACGCCTTCCTCCTTGATTTTACGGGTGTTGGAGAGCGAAAACACCTGGTAGCCGCCGGAGTCAGTCAGTATCGGCCGGTCCCAGCCGTTGAACCGGTGCAGGCCGCCGGCCGCCCGCAGCACCTCCAAGCCCGGCCGCAGATACAAGTGGTAGGTATTGCCGAGAATAACCTGCGCCTGCACGTCAGCCTTGAGTGTCTGCTGGCTCACCGCCTTCACGGTGCCCGCCGTGCCGACGGGCATGAAAATCGGCGTCTCGATGGCGCCGTGCGCGGTTTGCAGCCGGCCCGCCCGCGCCTTGGTCTGCGGGTCGGTAGTAAGTAGGTCGAACGTCATTCAGAAAGGCAGAAAATCAAATCTGTCATGCTGAGCTTGCGAAGCACCTTATCCCGCCTTAACGAACAGTATAGTATTAGTTACTGCGTCGTCCGACGGGGATAAGATGCTTCGCAAGCTCAGCATGACAGATTTTCCCCGCAAAGGTAGCCCCTGCTCCTGCCGCGCCTACTTTTGCTGGCCCGATTCCCTACCCCCCCCCTTGCCTGAGCTGACCATCACGCCCGGCCTGGCCCTGCTGCTGCTGGCGGTGCTGGTGCAGCTCGGCTACGCGGGCTACTATTTCCTACCCTTCGCCCGCCGTCCGGCCGAGGCACCCGCCGACCAGCCCGGCCCCGACACGGAGCCGGTCTCGGTCATCGTCTGCGCCCGCAACGAGGCCGACAACCTGCGCGAGCTGCTGCCGCTGCTGCTGGCCCAGGATTATGCTGCCGGCTTTGAAATCGTGCTCATCGACGACCGCAGCACCGACGAGACGCCGCTGCTGGCCCAGCAGTACGTCCAGCTCTACCCTCATAAATTCCGCCTCGTGACCGTGCGCGCGCCGCCGCCCGGCCTGGCCCCCAAAAAGTACGCCCTCACCCTCGGCATCCGCGCCGCCCGCCACGCCCGCCTGCTCTTCACCGACGCCGACTGCCGCCCCGCCAGCCCGCAGTGGCTGCGCCTGATGCAGCGCGGCTTCAGCCCGCAAGGGGGGGATAGGGAATCAGCCGGGGCGGACCTCGTGCTCGGCTTCTCGCCCTACGCCGCCCGGCCGGGCCTGCTCAACCAGCTTATCCGCTACGAAACGCTGCTCACCGGCGCCCAGTACCTGAGCTTCGCCTGGCGCGGGCAGCCTTATATGGGCGTCGGACGCAACCTGGCCTACACCCGCGCCGCCTTTGAGGCCACGAAAGGTTTTGCCAGCCATTTAAAACAACTCAGCGGCGACGACGACTTGTTTGTGCAGGCGGCGGTGAAGCGGGGTTTGCGGGTGGCTGTGGTGGCCGACGGCCCGGCCCAAGCCAGCAGCTGGCCCGCCGAAACCTGGGCGGCGTGGTGGCGGCAGAAGCGCCGCCACCTCTCGGCCGGGCCCGCCTACCCTCTCGCCGACCGCCTGCGGCTGGGGCTGTTTTTGAGTGCTAATATGGCGTACTATTGTGGGCTTTTGGGGCTCGTATTATCTGCCCAAAATTGGGTAACTTTGACCCTGGTCGGAATTTTTAGAACTTTAGTCATACTGGCGGTTTATAGGCGCCTGAACCGGCGTCTGCAAGCTGGCCGGCCGCCGCTGGTGCTGCTGCCGTTGCTCGACTTCCTTTATTTCATCTCCTATCTCGCGCTGGGAATCTCCCTCTTTTTCAGCCGCCGTCTCCAATGGAAGTAAACAACCCCGACGTTCAGAAGCAGTTCTCGGCCAAGGCCAAGCACGACTTCAAGCTCATCCGCCGCGCCGTCGACAACGGCGACGAAAAGGCGTATGCCGAGCTGATGCAGATTTACAAGAAGCCGGTCTACCACGTGGTGCTCAAGATGGTGCGCAACATGGACGACGCCGAAGACCTCACCATCGAGGCCTTCGCCAAGGCCTTCCGCAACCTGCACAAGTTCAACCCCGAGTACGCCTTCAGCACCTGGCTGTTCCGCATCGCCACCAATAACTGCATTGACTTTATTCGCAAGAATAAAATCAAGACGATGAGCATTGACTCGGCCATTAAAATCGACAACGGCGACGAAATCACCATCGACTTTCGCGACCAGGGCCTCAACCCGCAGGAGACGACGATTAAAAACCAGAAAATTGAAATTATGCAGCACGTCGTCTCGCGGCTGCCCGAGAAGTACAAGCGCCTGGTCTCGCTGCGCTACTTCGATGAGCTGAGCTACGAGGAAATTGCCACGGAGCTAAAAGCGCCGCTTGGCACCGTCAAGGCCCAGCTGCACCGCGCCCGTGAGCTGCTTTTTGACATGGTGAAAGACAACAAGCACGTGATTTAAGCCTGATTTTGAATAACAAAAAGCCCCGGCGCAGGTCGGGGCTTTTTTGTAGGGTGCGGCGGGGCTTGCCCCCGCCCGGCGCGTGAGCACCAATCGTTGTAGTAATCAAGAATTGAGCGGCGCCAACGCCGGGCGGGGGCAAGCCCCGCACCCTACCCCTTATGTCTCTCCTCACGCACTACTTCCCCGACCTCACGCCGCTTCAGAAAAAGCAGTTCGCGCAGCTCGAAACCGAGTTCCGGGCCTGGAATGAGAAAGTGAACCTGGTGGCCCGCCCCGACATCGAGAATTTGGAGGAGCGCCACCTGCTGCACAGTCTGGGCCTGGCCAAAGTGGTGCAGTTCCCGGCCGGCAGCGCCGTGCTCGACGTGGGCACCGGCGGCGGCCTGCCGGGCCTGCCGCTAGCCATCCTATTTCCCGAGGTGCAGTTTCACCTCGTCGATAGCATCGGCAAGAAGATTCGGGCCGTGCAGTTTATGGCCGGCGCGCTGGGGCTGGATAACGTGACGGCCGAGCAAATCCGGGCCGAGCAGGTCAAAACCAAATTTGACTTCGTGGTAAGCCGGGCCGTGGCCCGCCTGGCCGAATTTCACCCCTGGATTGCGCGCAGCTACAAGGTGCACCCCGCCCCGGGCGCCGGCCTTTACTACCTCAAGGGCGGCGACTTGAGCCAGGAAATTGCCGAGTCTGGACTGCCCGCGCGGACGGCCAGTCTGAGCGACTTTTTTCAGGAGGAATATTTCGAGACGAAGAAAGTTGTGTTCATTCCGGCCGGCAAATAGAAGCGCCTTTCTGATTCATTCGGCTAGCAAAAACGCCACGGCCCGCCGCTCCGAGTAATACGCGCCATCCGGCCGGCCTTCGGCGAAGCCGACGTGGCCGCCATCGGTGGGCGTTTCCAGAAACACGAACTGGCTGGCCGCCGCCGCCGCCCTCGGGAAGCAGGAGGGGGGTAGGAAGGGGTCATTCTCGGCATTGACGAGCAGCGTGGGCACCCGGATACCGGCCAGGTACTGCCCGGAGCTGGCGTGGGCGTAGTACGCATCAGCCGAGGCGAAGCCGTGCATGGGCGCCGTGTAGCGGTCATCGAACTGCGGGAAGTCGCGCAAATTCTCCAGGCCAGTCAAATCAACCTCGCCGGGCAGCAGGGCGGCTTTGTCGCGGATTTTCTGGCGCAGCGTTTTCATAAACCGGCGCAGGTACACCTGGTTTTGGGGCCGGGCAATGTGCACGGAGCTGGCTTTCAAATCGGTGGGTACCGAAAACACGGCCGCCCGGCGCACGGCCGCCGGCACGCGGCCGGCGTCTTCGCCCAAATACTTAAGGGTCACGTTGCCGCCGGCGCTGAAGCCCGTCAGGTACACACAATCGTAGCGCCCGGAAGCCAGCGCGTGGCCGATGACGTGGTGCAAGTCGCCGGTGTCGCCGAGGTGATAGGAGCGGAGCAGGCGGTTGGGCTCGCCGCAGGAGCGGTAGTTCCAGGCCAGCGCGTCGAGGCCGGCGCGGGTCAGGGTCCGCGCCAGGCCGCGGATATAGGCGCGGTCGGAGCTGCCTTCCAGGCCGTGGGAGATGATGGCCAGCTTGCGGGCGGGGTTGCGAGCGGAGGGGGGGGTAGGGGCTGGCTGGGCGGCGGCCCAGTCCAGGGCGAGGAAGTCGCCGTCGGGCAGCTCAATCCGCTCGCGGCGGTACGTCAAATCGGGCACCCGGCGCAGCAGCGCGGGCACGATGGTTTGCAAGTGGCCGCTGCCGAGCAGGTAGGCCGGTGGGCGGTAGGTGGAAGGCAGGAGAGGCAAGGGGACGAAAATCGAATTGTAAGCTACAAGAACGTCATGCCATAAGAACGTCATGCAGAGCGTAAGCGAAGCATCTCGCTCGGGGAAGTAACTCAATCGTTCAGTCATTTTGATTACTTCCCCGAGCGAGATGCTTCGCTTACGCTCTGCATGACGTTCTTTTTCCTGATTTTAATGGCTTGCATTTCCCAAAACCAATCGTACCTTTGCCCGCCCAAGCGAATCCGTTCCGGCCCCGCCGGCTCCCATAGTTACTCTTTTCATGGCAAATCATAAGTCGGCTATCAAGCGCATCCGCAGCAACGAAGCCAAGCGCGTGCTAAACCGCTACCAGCACAAATCTACCCGCACGGCCATCAAAAACCTGCGTCAAACCACTGATGCCACCGCCGCGCAGGAGCTGCTCAAGAAGGTATCGTCGATGCTCGACCGCCTCGCCAAGAAGAACATCATCCATAAGAATAAAGCTGCTAACAACAAAAGCAAGCTGACAAAGCTCGTCAATGCGCTCAGCGCGTAACGGGCTCTAGTGAAGTCAGGCCGCGCCGCCCCAACGCCTGGCTTCACGCTCTCTCACAAAAAGCCCCGCGCCGCAAGGTGCGGGGCTTTTTGCGTTCAGCCCCTGAGGATATAGTGGCTGCGCGATGTATCTTGCTGGTTCTTCCTACCCCCGCTTTTTCCGCGAAGCGCATGAAATGCTTGTACTCGTTGCCGCTGCTCGGGCTATCGGTGTTAACTTCACTGCCAGGCGTAATGGCACAGGTCACGGCGTGGCGGCCATTTCGGCCGGGGCTGGTGTATGCGTTTCGCACCGCCAAGGCGGATATCATCTTCACGCTGCGCGTGGATTCGGTGTATGCCGACGGGCCGGACTCGGTGTACCGCTTCAACCGAACACTGCGGCAGTTGGATGGCAGCCGCTACGTGCCAACCACTAATAACCTGTTCGGCGCGCGGATGCGGTTCCGGCCCGGCTCGGGCACCTACACCTTTTTTCTAGACGCCGACACCCTGGGCCCGGCCCGGCAGTGGACGCTGCAAACCGAGGGCGCCGTCGGCAGCAGCTACGAGCAGCCCGCTGGCCAGCGGGCCGGCACGGCGCGCGTCGCAAGCCGGGAAGAGCGTCAAATCCTGCCCGGCGTCCGCGACTTAACGCTGACCTTGCGCACGCAGCCGGACGGCGATACGCTCGTTTTCAGCCGCCGCCACGGGGCCGTGCAGCTGCCGCGCAACCTCTACCGCGGGCAGCCCGGCAGCCAGCCGCTCTACCTGGCCGACGTGCCGGTGCCCATCGGCGAGTCAAAATACTACTCGCCGACTGTGCTGTTTAACTATCAGCCGGGGGATGAGTTTGGGTTTAGAACGGAGGATTGGATAAACCCGTTTCCGTGCTTTATCACCTATACTTTGCGCCGGATTTTGACCCGTCAGCAGTCGACGGACAGTCTGAGTTACACTTATTTGGAGCAAATCCGCCATCAGGCGGTAAGCGGGCTGGACTGCGGTTCCACTAACACCACGAGCTTCACCCCCGTCACGACAAAGCGCTTGGCTATTTCGCTACGCACGGGCCAGTCGCCGCAGTTTCCATACCTCGGTTTGTTTACGCTGGAATACAAGCGGGCAAGTGCGGGGCAGTCGGACCGGCAAGCTATCCAAGCTGGCTTGCCAATTATTATGAGCCGTGCATCCGGTTGCCAAGAGACGGACTTTTCGGTTAGCAACGTCCGGCTGTATCCGCAATCGGGGACGTCCGTTGCGCTGAAAGTTTTCGTGCCCGGCATCGATTATCTAGCGTGGCTCCAAGGATTTGCGCCTGCTGTTGGTCTCGTCTATGTGTACCAGGATAATCTGGCCTGCTCCCGTCGCCAGCTTTCCAATGGCCAGCGCAGCGAGTGCGGCACCTGCGGCGACTTCGTAACCTTGCTGCCGGCCCGCGCCGCGCGCGCCGCCGCGGCGGCCACGCTCCACCCCAACCCGGCGGCCGGTAGCGCGGCCACGCTCACACTGGCCGCGCCCGCCCGGCCCGACACCACGCTCAGCCTTACCGACGCGCTAGGCCGCCGCGTGTGGAGCACGTCAGTAGGCGCGGGCCAAACCGCTTTGCCAGTGCCGCTGGCCGGGCGTCCCGCCGGGCTGTATCTGGTGCAGCTGCTGGCGCCCGGTGCCGCGCCACTGACGTGGCGCTTGCAAGTTATCTGAACCACGGATTTATCGGAATTAAGCGGATTAGTCGAATTTCGGGGACGATTCCGCTTCGCTCAATCTGATATCCCTACCCCCCTCAAAAACTAAAAGGCCACTCAATCGAGTGGCCTTTTTCATCTTCGGCTTAGGAGCGGAATCGTCCCCGAAATCCGACTAATCCGCTTAATTCCGATAAATCCGTGGTTCAGACATTACGCGACATTCACCTTCACCATATTGGCCAGGCCCTTGTCCTGAATCGGCATGGAGGCGGTATTGATGAACACGTCGCCGACCTGCAGGTGGCCGGTGGTAAGGAGCGTGTTGCGGATGTCGGAGATGGTGTTATCCGTGCTCACGAGGCGGTCATAGTAGAAGCCGCGCACGCCCCACACCAGGCTCAGGGCCGTGAGCAGCAGGCGGTTATCGGTGAAAATAAAGATGTTGGCTTTGGGGCGGTACTTGGCCAGCTGGAAGGCCGTGTAGCCGCGGTGCGTCATGCCGGTAATGACCTTGGCGTTGGTGTTTTTGGCCAGGTGGCACGAGGCCGACAGGATGCTGTCGACCATGAACGTCGGGGCGTTGGGGTCAATGGACCACCACTTATTAAACAGCGTGGGGCTGCGGCTCTCGACGCTGGAAATGGTGCCCACCATCGACCGGATTACTTCGGCGGGGTAGGCGCCGACGGCGGTTTCGGCCGAGAGCATCACGGCGTCGGCGCCGTCGAGTACGGCGTTGGCCACGTCCGAGGTTTCGGCGCGGGTGGGCCGCGGGGCCGAAATCATGCTCTCCATCATCTGCGTGGCCACGATGACGGGCTTGCCGGCGAGGTTGCACTTGGCGATAATCATCTTCTGGGCCATCGGCACCTCCTCCATGCTCACCTCCACGCCGAGGTCGCCGCGGGCCACCATCACGGCATCGCTCAGGGCAATGATTTCGTCGAGGTTGCGCAGGCCTTCGGGCGTCTCGATTTTGGCCACCACGCGGGCCGTTTTGCCACTTTCGGCAATGAGCTGCTTGATAAAGCGGATGTCCTCGGCGCGGCGCGCGAAGCTAAGCGCCACCCAATCCACGTCGTGCTCCAGGCCGAATTTGAGGTCAGCAATGTCTTTCTCGGTCATACTCGGCGCCGACACATCCGAGTCGGGCAGGTTGATGCCCTTGCGGGGCTTGACGGTGCCACCGTAAATAACTTCCACGTCCACTTCCTTTTCGCGGTCCGTGGCCAGCACTTTCAGCTCAATCTTGCCGTCGTCGAGCAGAATCTGGTCGCCCGGCTTCACGTCGCGCGCCAGCCCCAGATAGATGGTGCTCAGGCGCTCGGCCGTCGTGATTTCCTTCTCGCCGCAAACCAGCTTAATCTTGTCGCCGCGCTTGATTTCGACGCTGCCGCCCTCTACTTCGCCCAGCCGAATTTTGGGCCCTTGCAAATCCTGGAGCAGACCCACGTTGGTACGCAAATCCTTGTTGAGGCGTCGCACGGTGTTGATTACCGATAGATGCTCCTCGTACTCGCCGTGCGAGAAATTGAGCCGGAACACGTCCACGCCCTCGCGGATGAGGGTACCGAGGCGCTCGTAGGTGTTGGAGGCGGGGCCGACCGTGGCCACGATTTTGGTCTTGTTGTAGGTCTGGCGAGATTCCATAAAGGGAGGGGGGTAGGGGCTGCTTGGGTCGGATTTGAGCTGGTAAAGAACGTCATGCTGAGCCCAGCGAAGCATCTCGCTGGGGTAACTAATCCAACCGTAAGGCCAGGTCTGATTACTGCCCCGAGCGAGATGCTTCGCGGGGCGGACGCCAGATGAACATGACGTTCTCTTCGATTCAAAAAGTTAAAACTGAAAATTCTCCTTGTATTTCAATCCCTCAACCTCCACCGGGCCGGCGTACTGCACGGCCGGCAGTACGGCGAGCGTGGGCAGCAGCTCGTCGGCCGCCAGCGAGCCCTGGCCGTTGGTGATGTGCAGCAGGTAGTCATACTGCTTGTAGTCGGGGGCCAGAAAAGGCTTTTTCAGGGCTGAGGAAGTCAGGGAGCGGTTGCGCAGCAGGCGAAAGGTGAGGGTTTCGGTGACGTGCAGGTAGTGGCTGAAGAGCAGCCGGCCCTGGCTGAGCAGGTCCACCACGAGGTCGGGCTGCCGGATGAGGCGCAGGCGCAGGGTCCGGTTCAGGGTCCAGGCCAGGGTGTAGTCGCGGGAGCTGGAAACGAGGCCAAACAAGTCGAAGTCGCAGTCGAAGGCGACTTCCAGGGTGAAGGTTTTCATGGCAAGCAGAGCGGGGCGCCCGGCGCAAATCTACACCGGCGGCGGGCGGCGGGCTAGCGGGCGGCCCCAAATCTTATAAGCCGGGCGGGCAGCGCTGAGCTTGGCATTGTTCGGGAAAGTAGCGTTACTTTGCGCCCTCATATTCTCCTAACCTCCTACGGAAATGTCTGAAATCTCAGAAAAAGTAAAGGCTATCATCATCGACAAGCTGGGCGTTGAAGCCTCCGAAGTAACTCCCGAAGCCAGCTTCACCAACGACTTGGGCGCTGACTCGCTCGACACGGTCGAGCTGATTATGGAGTTCGAGAAAGAGTTTAACGTCAGCATCCCCGACGATCAGGCCGAGAACATTGGCACCGTAGGCCAGGCCATCAGCTACCTCGAAGAGCACGCCAAATAAGACCGCCGATTTAACTGATTTCGACGGATAGCGCGGACTTTTTGGGGTTCCGCCCGCCGTTGCGGTTCGTTGAATAATCAGTTAATCTGAGCTAGTAGCACTTCCACTCACTCTTCAAATGCACCGGCCGGCTTGCTGCCGGCCGGTTTTGGCATTTGTAGGGGCCGCCTGATTGGCGCCTGGCAGCATTACGCCTGGCAGTAATTGCCACTTATTGGCCAGGCTGCTTAAATGAGTTGATTTAAGAATGAAGGTTGCCTAAACGAGCGGAATTCTCAACAGTCCGTTAAAATCAGTTAAATCTGTGGTCATGTCCATCCGACGTGTTGTCGTCACCGGCCTCGGGGCTCTCACGCCCCTGGGCAATACTGCCCCGGCCTACTGGGAAAGCCTGCGCGCGGGCACGAGTGGCGCGGCCGAAATCACCCGCTTCGACGCCACCAAGTTCAAGACCCGCTTCGCCTGCGAAGTCAAAGGCTACAACGCCGACGACTTTTTTGACCGCAAGGAGGGCCGCAAGATGGACTTGTTCACGCAGTTCGCGGTCGTGGCCGCCGACGAGGCCATTGCCGACGCGGGCCTGCTGACGGGCGGCGTAGACAAAAACCGGGTGGGCGTCATCTGGGGCTCCGGCATCGGCGGGCTGCGCTCGTTGCAGGAAGAATGCTTTCAGTTCGGGCGCGGCGACGGCACGCCGCGCTACTCGCCCTTCTTTATTCCGCGCATGATTGCCGACTCCGCGTCGGGCAATATTTCGATTAAAAATGGCTTTCGCGGGCCTAACTTCGTCACCACGTCGGCCTGCGCCTCGTCCAACGACGCTATCATCGCGGCCTTCAACTACCTGCGCCTGGGCATGGCCGAGGTGGTGGTGACGGGCGGCTCGGAGGCGGCCATCACCGAGTCGGGCATTGGCGGCTTCAACGCCCTCAAGGCCATGAGTGAGCGCAATGACGACCCGGCCGCCGCCTCCCGGCCCTACGACCGCGACCGCGACGGTTTCGTGTTGGGCGAGGGCGCCGGCGCGCTGGTCTTGGAGGAATACGAACACGCCCGCGCCCGCGGCGCCCGCATCTACGCCGAGCTGATTGGCGGCGGCATGTCGTCGGATGCCTACCATATCACGGCGCCCGACCCCACCGGCTCCGGCGTGGTGCTGGTGATGCAGAACGCGTTGCGCGACGCCGGAATCGGGGCCGAGGAGGTGGACTACATCAATACCCACGGCACAAGCACGCCGCTCGGCGACGGCGCCGAGGTGAAAGCTATTGAGCAGGTGTTTGGCGAGCACGCCGCGCAGCTCAACATTTCCTCGACCAAGAGCATGACCGGCCACCTGCTGGGCGGCGCCGGCGGCATCGAGGCGGTGGCCTGCCTGCTGGCTATGCAGCACGCTATGGTGCCGCCCACGATTAACCTGCACAACCCCGACCCGGACATCAATCAGGCCCTGAACTTTACGCCCAACACGGCGCAGGCCCGCCCGGTGAACGTGGCCCTGAGCAACACCTTCGGCTTCGGCGGGCACAACACGACCGTGGTTTTTCGGAAAATCGCGGAATAGAGAAGAATAGAACGTCATGCAGCGCGCAGCGAAGCATCTCGCCCGGTTAGTAATCAATGGCCCACAACGATTGAGTTACTTCCCCACGCGAGATGCTTCGCTGCGCGCCGCATGACGTTCTGTTTTTGAGGAATTACCCCCAGACTTCATCTTGTAATGCCGCTTCCGCTTTTCGGTCTTTTTCGCCGCCTGCTCGGCTCGGATAAGCAGTTTCGGCAGGCCGTGATGACCGTGACGGGCCACGAGCCCGACAACGTGCGGCTGTACCAGCTGGCGTTCACGCACTCCTCGGCCGTGCGCGACCAAGGGCTGCCGGGCCGCCACCAAAGCAACGAGCGGCTGGAGTTTCTCGGCGACGCTATTCTGGGCGCCGTGGTGGCAGAATACCTGTTCCGCAAGTTCCCGTATGAGCAGGAAGGCTTTCTGACCGAAACCCGCTCGCGCATCGTGAACCGCGAAAGCCTCAACGCGCTGGCTCTCAAGCTCGGCCTCGATAAGCTCGTGCAGCTCGATGCCGCCCAGACCCGCGTGGCCCGCTCGCGCTCGGTGAACGGCAACGCGCTGGAAGCCCTGGTGGGCGCCATTTACCTGGATTTGGGCTACAAGGCGGCGCGCAAGTTCGTGCTCAACCGCCTCGTCAAGCCCTTCGTGGACGTGCACTCGCTGGCCACGACGACCAGCAACTACAAGAGCAAGCTCATCGAATGGGCCCAGCGCCAGGGTAAGGTGCTGCGCTACGAAATCAATGGCGAGCCCCGCCCCGGCGGCGTAATGGAGTTCTCGGCCACAGTGCTGCTCGATGACGAGGCCGTAGCGACGGGCATGGGCCTGAGTAAGAAGCAGGCCGAGCAGTTGGCGGCGGAACGGGCACTTCAGGCGCTGGGGGTAGGGTAGGGCCGAGAGCAGGCCGCGGACAATAGCACTTCTTTAACTTCTTTAAAGCAGCAATGAACATAAGCGGTCCAGTGCTAGTGACGGGAGCGGCCGGGCGGCTGGGGCGGGAAATTGTTCTGCTGTTGCGCACCCGCGGCTATAAGGTAGTCGGCGCCGATTTGCTGCCGTCCACAACCACTGACTTGTTGCTCGACATTCGGGAGGCCGCCGCCGTGCAGCGAGCCGTGCGGGGCGTAGGGGCTATTCTGCATACGGCCGCGCTGCACGGTCGGCACTACGAGTTGCACTACCCCCGGGCCGAGTTTGTCGAAACCAATATCGGTGGGACGCTCAATCTGCTGGAGGCCGGCTGCCAGCACGGCGTTGGCAAGTTTATTTATACCAGCACCACGTCCATTTATGGGCAGGCGATGGTGCATCCCGAGCAAGCCGTGTGGGTAGAGGAGACGCTCCGGCCCGAACCGCGCGACATCTACGACATCACCAAGCAGGCAGCGGAGGCCCTGTGTCGGGATTTTTTCGGGCAAGAAGGCCTTGAAACGGTCGTGCTGCGCGTCTCGCGCTTCCTGCCCGAGCCGCCGAACTTGGCCGCCAACAATCGGCTCTACCGCGGATTGGACGAGCGCGACGGGGCACTAGGTCATTTACTGGCATTGGAGCACCGGTTTTCGGAGTTTGAGGTTTTTAATATCTCGGCTGGCAGCCCGTTTCAGCGCGATGATGTCGGCAGGCTAAAGCACTCGCCGCGCCAGGTTATCGACCAGCGCCTGCCACAGGCAGCGGTCATCTACGAGCAGCTCGGTTGGCAATTTCCCGCTTCCATCGACCAGGTTTACAGCATCGAGAAAGCCCGCCAGCAGTTGGGCTACGAGCCGCGCTATACCGCGGAGCGCCTACTTCACGAGGCAGTTCAGCGCGGCTAGCTGGCCGTGGGCAGAACGCCGCTTTGTTAATTTGCGCACAACCTGACCTGCGTTTCACTGGTTAAATAAGTTTAACTTTTCGTGGTTTATGAGAATTGCCGGCGCCGCCCTGAATCAGATTCCACTCGACTGGGAAAACAACCTGCGCAACATCCGCACCGCCATCGCCTTGGCGAAGGAAGGGGGGGTAGGGATTTTGTGTTTGCCGGAGCTGTGCCTCAGCGGCTACGGCTGCGAGGATTTGTTTCTGAGCGAGTGGCTGCCGGCGGCGGCGCTGGCGCAGCTGCAAGCCGTGCGGCCCTGGACCGAGGGGATTTGCGTGGTCGTGGGCCTGCCGGTGCGGCTGGCGCACCGCACCTATAATACGGCCGCCGTGTTGCGCGACGGGCAGATTCTGGGCTTCGCGGCCAAGCAGTTTCTGGCCAACGACGGCGTGCACTACGAGACGCGCTTCTTCGTGCCCTGGCCGGCGGGCGAGACCACGATCGTGACGTTTGAGGGCGAAACCTGGCCGCTGGGCGACCTGGTTTTTGAGCACCAGGGCGTGCGCTTCGGCTTTGAGATTTGTGAGGATGCCTGGCGGCCCGACGACGTGCGGCCCGCCTGCCGCCTCGTGGGACGCGTGGATTTGATTGTGAATCCGTCGGCCAGCCACTTCGCGATGAGCAAAACCGACGTGCGCTATCAGTTGGTGCTCAATGCCTCGCGCAAATTCAACTGCACCTACCTCTACGCCAACCTGCTCGGCAACGAGGCCGGCCGCGTCATTTACGACGGCGAAATCATCGTGGCCCGCAACGGCCACTTGCTCTTGCGCAACCAGCTGCTGAGCTTCAAGGAAGTCGACCTGGAGTTCGTGGACGTAGATTTCAGCCAGCAAGTGGCGCCGGCCGAAACCATTGCGCAGCTCCCTACCCCCGATGAATACCGCGAACTCAACCAAGCCATGAGCCTGGGTTTGTTCGACTACCTGCGCAAGGCGCGCAGCCGCGGCTTCGTGCTGAGTCTCAGCGGCGGCGCCGACTCGTGCTTCTGCGCCGTGGGCGTGGCCGAGATGGTGCGCCTGGGCGTCGAGGAGTTGGGCGTCGAGGAGTTCAAGCGGCGTAGCGGCTGCTTCCCGGCCGCGGCCGAAACCGTGGTGGAACAGGCCGGCGCGGGCGGCGCGGCGCGGCAGGTGGTGAAGGAGTTAAAAGTTGAAAGGGACGAGTTAAAAGGGGAGGAAGGGGTAGGAAATAGGCAAGATGCGTCGGAGCTTTTAACCTTTGACTCTCAACTTTCAACTCAAAATCAGGAGCTGGTGCAGCAGCTCCTAACCTGCGCGTATCAGGGCACGGTCAATTCCTCGGACGACACGTTTAATTCGGCCAAGGAGCTGGCTGACAGCCTCGGCGCCCGGTTTTTCAATTGGACGATTGACGAGCAGGTGACGGGCTACGTGGGCAAAATCGAGGGCGCGCTGGGCCGGGAGCTGACCTGGCAAACCGACGATTTGGCCCTGCAAAATATTCAGGCGCGGGTGCGGGCGCCGGGTATCTGGCTTTTGGCCAACGTGCAGAACTGCCTGCTCATCACCACCTCTAACCGCTCGGAGGCCAGCGTGGGCTACTGCACAATGGACGGCGACACGGCCGGCTCCATCTCGCCCATCGCGGGCGTCGATAAAGATTTCGTGAAGAAATGGCTGCGCTGGGCCGAAACGGAGCTGGGCTACGCCGCCCTGCGCCACGTCAACGCCCTGCAACCCACCGCCGAGCTGCGCCCCCTGGAGGATAAGCAAACCGATGAGCGCGACCTGATGCCCTACCCCCTGCTCAACCGCATCGAGCGCCTGGCCTTCTACGACCGGCTCAGCCCCAGCCAGGTGCTGGCCGCGCTGGAAACGGAGAGCACCGGCTTCGACCCGGAGCAGCTGCGCGCCTACGTGCGCCGCTTCTACCAGCTCTGGAGCCGCAACCAGTGGAAGCGCGAGCGCTACGCGCCGAGCTTTCACCTCGACGACTACAATGTGGACCCGCGCTCCTGGCTGCGCTTCCCGATTCTGAGCGGCGGCTTCGCTCAGGAGCTGGCCGGGCTGTAGCGCGAAGTTTCCCTTCGCGTAGTGGTGCCGCCGGGCGGTCCGAAGGCCGCGCCAAGGGAAACTTCGCCTTACGCCTACCTTTGTGCCATGAGCCCATTCTTCGCCGCCATTCCCTGGTCCGTGGACCCCATTATCGGCCACCTCGGGCCGCTCACCTTCCGCTGGTACGGGGTGCTGTTTATGTCGGGCTTCCTGATTGGGCTCTACATCCTCAACCACATCTACCGCGCCGAGCGGGTGTCGCCGCGCTGGGTCGATACGCTGTTCGTCTACATTCTCATCGCCACCATCATCGGGGCGCGGCTGGGGCACGTCATCTTCTACGCGCCCGACTACTACTTCACGGCCGCGCACTGGCCCGAGATTTTCAAGATTTGGGAGGGCGGTCTGGCCAGCCACGGCGCCACCATTGGCATCTTGCTGGCGGCCTGGCTTTTTGCCCGCAACAATAAGTTTGACTACCTCTGGGTGCTCGATAGGCTGGTGCTGGTGGTGGCCACGGGCGGGGCCTGCATCCGGCTGGGTAACCTGATGAACTCCGAAATTATCGGCAGCAAAACCGACGTGCCCTGGGGCTTCCAGTTTCTGCGCTATGCCGAGCTGCACGGCGCTACGCCCGCCAACCTCACGATTCAGAATGAGCTGCACCACGCCTCGCAGCTCTACGAAGGGCTGTTTTGCGTGGCGCTGTTCGCTTTCCTGTACTTGCTCTGGAACCGCACCAAGGAGCGCACCCCGCGCGGGCTGATTTTCGGGCTGTTCGTCGTCCTGCTCTTCACGCAACGCTTTCTCGTCGAGTTCATCAAGCTCAACCAGGAGGCATTTGAAGACAAGCTGCCCCTGAACATGGGCCAGATTCTGAGCATTCCGATGATTTTTGTGGGCATCGCGGTGCTGTTGCGCGCCGGCAAAAACCCCAACAACCCCTACGGCTACGCCCCGCGCGACCTCGACGAGCAGGAAGCCGCCGACGCCGGCAAGGTTACCGCCCCGCGCAAGGGGTAGAGCGTTTAAGTTAGAAGTGAAGAGTTAAACGTTAAAATCCCTACCCCCCTTATTCGGCTTCAAGCCAGACCAGGGGGTAGGGATTTTAACGTTTAACTCTTCACTTTTAACTCAACTCATGGCAGCTTATACTCAAACAGGCCGCCCTGCTCGGTTGAAATCAGCAGCGTGTTGGCGTCTTTGAAGGTGCAGCCTTCGGTCTGGCCGGCGCCGGCCAATGATATCTGGCGCGGGGTGGCTTTGAGGATTTCCTGCCAGGAGCTGCCGTCGAGGATGAACAGCTCTTCGCGGCCGAGCAGCACCAGCCGGCGGCCGTCGGGGCGCAGGGCGGCGTCGGTCACTTCGCCGGCAATGGCCAGGGATGTGACCAACTGGGCCTCATAGTCGCCGGGCGCGGCGGGCACGCTGTACACTTTGCTGGTGCGCCCGGCCCGGTCTTTCGTGAACAGGTACACCCGGCCGGCGTGCCAGACGATGGCCTCGCAGTCGAAGTTCTGGGCTTTTTTGCTGCTGGGCGGAAACTCGGTCTGGTCGGGATAGCGGAAGCTGATTTGCTGGAGCTGGTTGGGCTGGTCGGGCCGCAGGCGATAGATGGAAAGGTCGCGGCGGCGGCTCTCGTTGTTGCCGCAGTTGCCGAGGTAGTAGTTGCCCTGGTCGTCGCGGCTCAGGCTTTCCCAGTCGTCGTTGGTCGCGCCCAGCTCCAGGGTGCCGAGCAGCTTGCCCGTGCCGTCGAATTGATAAAGGATGGACGGATTGCCGCCGTCGCCGAAGCTGTAGTAGGTGCCCGGCTGCGGGGCCGGGCACAGGCTGGAGCTTTCGGGCACCACGCCCTTGAGCGAGCCCACGCGCCGTAGCCCCGCGACAGCGGCGGCGTCTTTGCTTTTGGTTTTGCCCTTGTTCTTCTTGCCCTTGCCTTTTTCCTTGGCGCCGTCCGTGGTAGCTGCTTGGTCGGTGCTGGTTTCGGCGGCCTGGTCGGATTGGGCCTGCGAGCAGCCGGCCGTGAGCACGAGCAGACTCAGGCTGCCGAGGAAAATGGGAATGCGCATCAGAGAAAAGTAAATCAAAAGCAGCGGCTTATTCGCCAGGCGCGGTGCCCGGTGGGCCTCGCTATACGGGCCGGGCCAGCGCTAGGGTACGGGGTCGGGGCCGTGGCCGCCCCAGGGGTGGCAGCGGGCTATGCGGCGCAGGGCCAGCCCGCCCCCGCGCCAGGGCCCATACCGGCCAATGGCCTCGGCCGCGTAGGCCGAGCACGTGGGCACGTAGCGGCAGCTGGCCGGCGTGAGCGGCGAAATCAGGTGCCGATAAAACCAGATGAGGCCGAGCAAGAGGCAGCGAAAAAGGTGGTTCATAAATTCAGCGATGCCGGATAACTGGCTGGGTCCTGCCTGCTGCCGGGCCGCTCCTCTCCAAACAGCCCTACCGCGGCAGCGCGTTCAGCTCTTGTTTCCAGTGCGGCCAGTCGGGCAGCAGCCGGGTTTGCAGGGCATAAAAGGCGGCCGAGTGGTTGGGCACCAGCAGGTGGCAGCACTCGTGCAGCAGCACATACCGGATGCACTCCGGGCGGGCCCGCACCAGGTCGCGGCTCAGGCGGATGCGGCCCGTGCGTGGCGTACACGAGCCCCAGCGCGTGCGCATGGGCCGCACCAGCAGCACCGGGCGGGGCAGGCTGAACTCGGTAAATAGCGGCCAGACCTGCGCCAGGGCCTCGGCAAACTGGGTGGCCGCCTGCCGCCTGTACCAGTCATCGAGCAGGGTTGCCAGTTGGGCGGGGGGTAGGGATTCGGGCGCCGTTACGCGCAGCGCCCCGGCCGTGAGCGTGACGGCGGTGGCCGGGCTTTGCGCTAAAAGCAGGGGGTAGGGATTGCCCAGAAAATAGTACGGAGTGCCCGCTTCGGGGACGCGGGCCGGTGCCGCGGGTGGGCGCTGCCGGAAGGCCGTCTGGTGTTTCACAATCCAGGGTGCCTTGCGCAGCACCTGCGCCGCCACCCAGGCCGGGGCGGTGCCGCGCGGGGCACTCACGTGCAGGCTGCCATCGGGGCGCACCACGAAGCCCAGCGTGCGCCGGGGCCGAAAATGCAGCTGATACGTGAGCGGCTGATTCTGATACGTAACCGTTTCAGTGCGGGAAGAAGGGGGGGTAGGGCGGGGCATGAGCGGCAGCGGCGGATAACGCAAATCAGGTAGAAGATAAATAAACTAAGAAAATAGCGGGCGGGTCCGACCAGCTACGGGCCGCATCCTATCTTCCAGCTATGATTAGACGGCTACTGCCTCAGCCTGCGCGATTTATCTTTCTTCGACTTTTGCTTGGGCTGTGCGCCGCCGCGCCGCTAGGCCATGCCGCGCGGGCGCAGGCCAGCGGGCCGGGCGTGCACGGCGCCCGCGCCGCTGGCCTGAGCAACGCTTCCGTGGCGCTGGCCGGTGAGGTGTGGGCCGTGGGCAACAACGCCGCCGGCCTCGGCGAGTTGAGCCAGCCGACCGGGGGCGCCTACGCCGAAAACCGCTATTTCAGCGCTGCGCTTAACGTGGCGGCACTGGTTGTGGCCCTGCCCCTGGGCGGCACCGAGCGCGCCGCCGAAAGCGCCGGGCCCCGCGCCCGGCGGGGCGTGGTCGGCTTGGAGGCGCAGCGCTTTGGTGGGGCGCTCTATAATGAGACGCGGCTGGCGGCCGGCTACGGCTACCGGCTGGGACTGGTGGCCGTGGGTGCCCGGCTGGAGGTGCTGCAACTCAGCCTCGAAGGCCTCGGCAGCCGGCGCGTGCTGCTGGCCAGCCTGGGCGGACAGGTGGAGATGCTGCCCAAAAAATTAACTTTTGGCGCTTATCTCTACAATTTAAACCAGGCCCGGCTGGCTGATTACTTGGATGAGCGGGTGCCCACGGTGCTCAAGGCCGGCCTGGCATACCGGCCAGCGAAGTCGGTTTTGCTCTGCGTCGAAACGGAGAAAGAGGTAGAGCGCGCCGCCAATTTCAAGGCCGGCCTGGAATACCAGCTGGTGCCGGTGCTGGCGGCCCGCCTGGGCTTCGCCAGCCTGAGCGAGCAAACCACGGCCGGGCTGGGTTTGCGCTTCGGCCGCTATGCTTTTGACTACGCCGCGGCCTGGCAGACGGCGCTGGGCCTGAGCCAGCAGCTGAGCCTGAGTTTGCGCTTTGAAAAAAGCGAGCGATGAAAAATTGGTTTTCCGTGCTAGTGGGCCAGGCACTATTGCGCGCAGGGCTTGGCAGGGTTAGCGCGCAGGGTGTCGCGGGGCGCAAACAGGGATGTTCCGGCGGGGGAGGGGTAGGGAAATTGATGGTGGCTAGCCTTGGCCGCGGCCTCAGCGGTAGCGGCTGGCTTCGAGTACTGCTCATTCCTCATTTCTCATTCTTCATTTTTGATTCATCCCAAGCGCAAGACTACCCCCGCCGCCCCCCCGACCTCGACCGGCTGACGCAGGAGCTGTTCGCCGAAATCACCTCCGACCAAGTGCCCTACGAGGATTTGTACGAGACGCTGCTGCAATACTATCAAACGCCGCTCAACCTCAATACGGCCACGCGCGAGCAGCTGCGGGCGCTGCTGCTGCTGTCGGAAACCCAGATTGGCGCGCTGCTGGCTCACCGCGCCGCCACCGGCGAGCTGCTGAGCTTGTATGAGCTGCAAATCGTGCCGGGGTTTGATTTGCGCACTATCTACCGCGTGGCGCCCTTCGTCGTGGTGAGCAGCGCCGACGCCAATGGGCAGCGCGGGCCGCTCTGGCAGCGCATTAAAAATGAGGATAACAACGCCTTGTTTCTGCGCTACGAGCGGGTGCTCCAAGCGCGCAAAGGCTACGCGGCCTCCGACACGTTTCAGGGCCGGCCCACGACGCGCTACCTCGGCTCGCCTGACAAGCTTGTGCTGCGCTACCGCGTCAGCCACAGCCGCGATTTCAGCCTGGGCGTCACGGCCGAAAAAGATGCCGGCGAGCCCTTAGCCTGGCGGCCGGGCCGGCGGCAGTTTGGGGCCGATTATGTGTCGGCGCACTTCGTGGTGCAGGAGCGGGGTAAGCTGCGGACGCTGGCACTGGGCGACTACCAGCTGCAATTCGGGCAGGGCTTGCTGCTCTCGTCGGGCCTGGCCGTGGGCAAGGGCGCGGAGACGATTACGACGCTGCGGCGCTCGTCGGTGGGGGTGCGGCCCTACGCGGCGCTGCTCGAAAACAGCTTTTTCCGGGGCGCGGCGGCCACGTATCAGCTCACGGCGCGCGTGGCAGCCACGGCGTTTGCCTCTTACAAGCACGTTGATGCTAACCTTCAGCAGCGGGCTGATTCGCTGGCCGCGGTCGATGAATTCAGCTCCGGCCTCTTGCTGACGGGCTTGCACCGCACGGCCACGGAGCAGGCCAACCGCCAGCGCCTGGCCGAAACCGTGGGCGGCGGCAACCTGGAGTTCAGCAGCCGTGAGGGCCGCTTCTCGGCCGGCCTGACGGTCGTTGGCACCCACTTCGATACGCCCTTGCTTAAGCGCGATGAGCCCTATAATCGATTTGAGTTTCGGGGCCAGAACAACCTGAGCCTGGGCTTGCACTACAGCTACGCCTGGCGCAATCTGCTCTGGTTTGGCGAAACGGCACGCAGCGCTAGCGGGGGGGTAGGGACAGTGAATGGCGTGCTCGCCAGCCTGGCCGCCAACGTGGATGCGGCCGTGCTGACCCGTCATTTCACCCCCGATTTTCACACGCTCTACGGTAACGCTTTCAGCGAGAACACCCGCAACATCAACGAAACCGGCCTTTACCTGGGCTTGAAAGTGCGGCCGGCCGCTAAGTGGGAAGTCAGCGCCTACTACGACCAGTTCCGGTTTCCCTGGCTACGCTACCAGGTGACAGCGCCCAGCCGCGGCCACGACGCGCTGTTGCGGCTGGCCTATGCGCCCTCGAAAACCAGTTTGCTCTACCTGCAAGTCCGGCAGCGCGAAAAGCCCTATAACCTACCCAGCGACCCCGCCCGGCCCCTACCCCTGCCCGCGCCGCAAACGCGCCGCTCGTTACTGCTCTACCTCAACACCCAGCCCCTGCCCGCCCTGGAACTGCGCACCCGCCTGCAAGCCAGCCAACTGCGCGACGATATCGGCCTGCCCTGGCGCCGCGGCTACCTCCTGGCCCAGGACGTGAGCGTGCAGCCCTCCCGGAAGCTGAAAATCTCAGCTCGCTATGCCCTCTTCGATACCGACGACTACGACACCCGGCAGTACGTATTCGAGCAGGATATTCTGTATGCCGTCTCCATTCCGGCGCTCTCCGGCCAGGGCACGCGGGTTTATTTGCTAACCCAAATCAGTGTCAATCAGCACTTCACGCTCTGGCTGCGCTACGCCAACACGCACTTTCGGCACCAAACCACGGTTGGCTCCGGGTTGGAGGAAATTCAGGGCAACGAGCGCTCGGAGGTGAAGGCGCAGGTGCGCTATAAGTTCTGAGTAGCGCGGACTACCAAGTCCGCGCTACAGCTAACTACTCGGCCACGCCGGCCGCCACTTTCGCCTTTTTATATAGGGGCACGGTGCTGCACGGCTCGCCATACATCACGCTGGCGGCCACGGGCAGCAGCTTGTGCATAATCTCGACGTAGGCAAACGTGGGTACGGGCTGGTCGCCGCAGCCCTTCACCACTACTTTCGCGTCGCGGTATTCTTCCACCTGAATGCCGGCAATGGCTTCCTGAAACAAAGCCTGCTCCAACGCCTCCAAGTTGCCGAACACGTAGCGGTGCGCGTGGGCTTGCAGCCTGATGGCCAGCAGCATGTAGGCCCAGGTCGGCACGATGGCATCGGCCGAGCAGATGATGGCCACGCTCTGGCCATTAAACTGCGTCCAGTCGTGGGTTTTGATGAACTCGCGGAAGTCTTTTTCGCGCAGCATCAGCCCGTGGAAAAGGTTGTCCTTGATGTCGTACACAACCCGCTCGCCGGCATGAATAAATTCTTCCAGGTTCAGGGTGACGAGGCCCGAATTGGCGACGCGGTTCACGAAGAGCGGTTCCATAAGCAGATAGCGGGATGATAAATAAGAAACAGGATGCCCAATACAGCGGTAAGAGCAGAAATTAATGACGAGCCATCAGGTATGAAAACTAAGTTTTGCGCCTATTGCCAGACGGAAGCTGCCACGCTGTACCGGATACAAACGCAGCGAGAAGGCAAAAGCTGGGTTTTTGTTTGTGAGGGCTGCTGTATCAAAGCTAAAACCCAGCCCGGCTACCGCTACGGCGGCACCTGGCAGGGCTACCGGCACTAGCGCGCAAGCTCAGGCGCGGGGCGTGGTAGTGTAAACTTCTTTCAAATAAAACGGCTCGTAATAGGCTACATCCCGAAACTCGTGCCGCTGGTACGCCGCCCGCGCCAGCCCGCCAACCGCCGCTGCCGACGGCACCACGCCCGCCAAGAAACGTGCGTTCGTAGCCGCCAAATCAGCCGGCAGCAGCGCCCGAAACTTAGCGGCGCCGTCGCCAAAGAACAACACGCGGGACTGGGCCAAATGTTCGGCCAGCGCGCCTTCGCTTAGAATGAGGGGGGTAGGGGCCAGCACCTCCGCGCCATCCGCCCGGTAAATAGCCGTGTACACCTCCTGCCGCCGCGCGTCCAGCATCGGGCAAAGTAAGTAATCTTCAGCCGAAGCTGTCACGCCCGCCACCTGCCGGGCCAGTGCCGCCAGCGTGCCCACGGCCAGCAGCGGAATATCCAGCGCGAAGCACAGCCCTTTGGCCGCCGCCGCCCCGATGCGCAGGCCCGTGTAGGAGCCCGGCCCGTCGCTCAGGGCCACGGCCGCGAGGTGGGGTAGGGAATGGCCAGTGTTCTCCAGCAACTGCTCAATGAGCACCGTCAGGTGCGTGGAGTGCGACTGCGCCACCCGCAGCTCCGAAAGGCCCAGCAGGCGGCCATCGGCCAGCGCGTGCAAGGCCACCGAGCAGATAGGCGAAGAGGTATCGAGGGAAAGTAGCAGGTCGGCCAAGCGGGTAATTAATAGAGAAAGCAAAGTTAGGTGGCTGAGTAACTCGAAGCCTGGGCCCTTAATGAGCAGCCGAGTCACAAGTCACTTATGGCTATTCACTTATGGCTCTGGCTGCGCATGACCGGCGCCCCCTCTTTTTTGGAGAGGGGGTAGGGGGGTGAGGTTCCCCCGCGCCAACAACCTCCATCATACCCCGCCCGTCTAACCCGCGCTGCCTTCCCTACCCCCCTCGCCGCCGATATGAGCCTCTGGCAAATCATCCAACGCCTGCTGCCTTTCGTGCGGCCCTACCGCCCGCTGGTCGTCGCCACGCTGCTGCTCACGCTGGTCGGCTCGCTGGCCGCGCAGGTCAACCCGTTCGTCTTGCGCTACATCGTGGACCACGTGCAGAGCCTGCTCGACCGCGGGCTGGGGCTGGCCGCCGGCTGGCGGATGCTAGGCATCGTGAGCGGCATCCTGCTGGGCAAGGAAATCATTAACACCTTCATCACCTTCGGCCAGAAGTATTTTGGTGAGAAAATCCGCATCAACGTCTCCAGCACGCTCTCCCAAACCGCTGTCAGCCGGCTGCTGAGCTACGAGCTGGGCTTTTTCACGAGCGAGGAAAACCAGACCGGCAAGCTCCAGACCCGCATCGACCGCGGCGTGGAAAGCCTGATGAAGCTCGTCCAGAACTTCTTCATCGACATCCTACCCCTCTTCGCCAACGCCATCGTGGCGCTGGTCATCATGTTCGTGGCCAACAAGTGGGTCGGGATGGTCGCGCTGGCCGTGCTGCCGGTGTATTTCTGGCTCAGCTTCCGGCAAGCCGACCGGCTGCAAGGCGTGCGGCGCGGCTTGCAACGCCTACGTGAGCAGAAAAACCACGGCCTCATCAGCATTATCGACTCCATCGTGGTCATCAAAAGCTTCGTGCGCGAAGCCTACGAGGGCGAAAAGCAGGCCGACACCCAGGCCAAGCTAGTGCAGGCCCAGCTCGTGACGCGCAAAACCAACTTCCGCTACGACGGCCTCAAAACCTTCGTCGAGCAAATCGGCGTGGTCGTCATCATCGTGCTCACGGCCTACCTCGTGCTCGACCGCCAGATTTCCATTGGCGCCATCATGTTCCACATCCTGCTTTTCAACAACGTCTCGGCGCCCATCCGCCAGCTCCACCGCATCTACGACGAGATGAACGAGGCCCTGACGTATTCCGAAGGCTTTTTCGCCATCCTCGACGCCGACGACGCGGCCGAAAAAACCGGCCCGCTGGCGCCCGGCCAGGTGCGCGGCACGTTCGAGATTTACAATGTCGATTTCACGTACCCTGGCGGCACGCCCGCGCTGCACGACGTTTGCCTGACTATTGAGGCGGGCAAAACCACCGCCCTGGTCGGCCTGAGCGGCGCCGGCAAAAGCACGCTCATCAACCTGCTCTGCAAGTTCTACGCCCCCGACGAAGGCACGATGTTGCTCGACGGCCTACCCCTGGCCGACTACGACACCCAGGCCCTGCGCCAGCGCATCGGCCTCGTGCTCCAGAAAAACCACATCTTCAAGGGCACCATCGAGGAAAACATCCGCTACGGCGACTTCACCGCCACCCAGGCCGACATCGAAGCCGCCGCCAAACAGGCCTACCTGCACGACCAGATTCTGGACCTGCCCCGCCAGTACCAATCGGATGCCCAGCAGCTTTCTGGCGGCCAGCAACAGCGTATCGCTATCGCGCGGCTGTTCTTGAAAAACCCGCCCATCATTTTCCTCGACGAGCCCACCGCCAGCCTCGACGCCATCGCCACCGAGCAAATCAAGAACTCGCTCGACGCCATCAAGCAGGGCCGCACCGTGGTCATCATTTCCCACAGCCTCGCCCAAATCGTGGACTCGGACTGCATTTTCGTGATGAAAAAGGGCCGGATGGTCGAACGCGGCACCCACGATGAGCTGTACGCCCGCCGCGGCACCTACCGCGAGATATTCGACGCCTCCGCCCGCAGCCTCAACATCGAAAAGCTAGCTAAAACGATGGCTGATGATGGGGACGAGGTGATGGACACCGCGCTGTGAAGATTGGTTAACAGGAATTTAGAGACTTTTCATTTGAACTCCCTACCCCCTCGCGTTGGTCATGCTGAGCCTGCGAAGCATCTTATCACCTTGGGACGACGCAGTAATTAACTGTTCTAGCTTCGTTCCCCGGCGAGAGGATGCTTCGCAGGCTCAGCATGACCAACGCGAGGGGGTAGGGATTTACCCCAGGCCCGAAGTAACTTTGGTTACTCCGCTTATTCCCGCTCTTTCTCATGGAAACCGCCGCTCCTCAACCCGCCGCCCCACGCCGCCGCGCCCCAGCCGCCAAACCCGCCGCCGAGGCAGCGCCGTCCAAGCCTGCCCGCGCCAAAAAGCTACCGAAAGCCACAATCGAAACAACAGCCGAAGCGTTCATGGCTCTTTTCAATGCGCTGCCCGGCGCAATCAAATGGCGCATTGTGCAGAAAATAGAGGAGCAGGAAGAAGAGTTTGAGGCGCGAGAGTTTGACGCAGCTCGCGCCGAATATCTTGAAAGTATTGCCGCGGAAAAGGGCATCCCCTTCGAGCAGGTAATGGCGGAGTACGAGGCGTTACACCAAGCCAAGCTTACCTAGCCCTACGTGAAGCGCCCACCCAAACCCAATCAGGAACCGCCCGCGCCCAAACGATACCGAGTTGAATTTTCGCCGCAAGCTGCCAAGCAATTCAAGAAACTGCCGCTTAAAATTGCCCAACAAGTAAAAACTGAAATTGCAATGCTGTCCGATAACCCGCGCCCGTATGGTTATCTGAAGCTGAAAGGCCGCGAAGGCTACCGGATTCGCGTGGGCGACTACCGCGTGTTGTATTCCATCTTCGACGCCGTGCTGTTGGTCGAAATAGTGAAAGTAGGGACGCGCGGTAATTTTTATAATGAATAGGATTACTTAGTAAATCTCTTTTGGGTCCAGCTTTTTCCCAGTCAACCTTAACATCTCCAGGCACACATCCTTCACGGGGTGCGCTGACAAATCAACCTCGACTTGCTTATAGCGGCCTTTGTAATAGACTTCTAAAATCCAGTTAGAGCCGTCAGTGTGTATACCACGATTATATTCAGGCTTCATCTGCCAAAAACCAATGGTGTTCAGCTTATTAATAATTGCTGTAGTCTCATTTAATGGTAAAATAGCGACCTGTTGTTGATGCACAAATGGAAAAGGCTTGCCAAAGCATTTATTCTCCTTGCGGACTGGGCAATCATCGTTAAGCTGAGTGATGTCTTCTTTATAAAGCGCGAACCATTCTTGATAAAGTTTGCGCACACCGCTGGAATCATATATCTGAGGTCGATTTTCGACACGGACTACTACATAGGGATTAAAAGCCCGCCACCAAAAAAAGCGCAACGCGACTCTGTTTGTGTCTTTCAGTTTTTCGTAGTCTTCTTCATTATTTCGAACGAGGTAGACTAGCTTTTGCTGTCTGTCCGTCAATTTGTTATTGAATCTAACTGTATCAATCCATGCGAGTGAATCGATTGGCACCTTGACTTGAGCAGTTGGTAGATTCTGCTTCGATTGAGTTGAACATGCTTCGCACAAAAGCAGAATATACAACAGTCCGATGTGATACAGCTTCATAAATCGAACTATCAAATATTCACTTACCTACTTCGGTGTTCCCGCCGACTTGCGCGCGCTGGCCGTGTGGCTCGTGGGTTTGAATAGTGAGATGTAACGATGGACAACAGTGATGCACCAATTCTATTTGCCGCTCCCGCCAAGCAAGCCGAGAATCCGGTCAAGCTTGGTGTCCATGCCCTGCTGCCTATCCTCTATTGTTTGCAGCTTTCCATCTATCATTTGTTGTTTGCTGTCTAGAGTCTGCTGCTTCTCATTCATAATTTGCAACTGCTCTTTCACTTCTAGTAAAGTCCGCAAAACGAAATCCATATTCTCGCTTTGCTGAATAGCAAAATTCACCAGTTGCTTGAGTTGGGCCGTGTGGCGGTCCGAAACTGCCAGTACTTGCGCAACGAGCGGTTCGAGCTGGTCGAGACATTGGTCAGCGGTCATATAAATTAAGCTGAAAATGAGGGGTGGCAGAAATGTAGCAATGCCTACTTCCCTACTCCTGCCGACTTCCTTGAACTCGCCGCGTGACCCGTGGGCTTGAGCAGCGCCGCGTACTGGTTGGGGTCGTTGAGCACCCGCACGGCGGCCAGGATGTTGGGGTCATCATCGAAACCGGCTTCGGTGCGGCCTTTCTCGAAGTAGTAGCGCGACACGATTTCCTGCTCCAGTAGCTCCTTAATTTCGGGCTTGAAGCGCACGAGGTCGTTGCTTTTGTTGGTGCTGACTTTGCGGCGCATGGCTTCCAGCTCGGCCTTCACGTCGTCGTAGTGCTTTTCTTCCTTCACCTTTTTGGTGAGGTCGGCCAGGACTTTTTCGGCGTCGGTGCTGTAGCTCACGTTTTTGCCTTGCAGATAGGCGATGAACTTCTGGTAGTCGGCTTCGGCGAGCTTGAACTCACGGGCCGGCGCGATGCTGGCGTGCTCGGCGCGGTAGCGCGTGGCGAAGTCAAAAAGGTAGCTTTTCTGGAGCAGCACGCGGGTGATGTCGGCAATTTCGCGGTCCGGTACGTCCACGTCGGGGGCCACGCCGCCGCCGTCATACACGGTGCGGCCGGCCTGGGTTTTGAAGGCCGTGCGCAAGGAATCGGGAAACTTGGTCAGGCCGCCATCCTCGGCGCGGTGGGCGTAGTCGATTTCCTGGATGCAGCGCCCGCTGGGAATGTAGTATTTGGCGGTCGTCACCTTGAGCTGCGAGTTGTAGCTCAGCGGGCGCGTGGCCTGCACCAGCCCCTTGCCGAAGGTGCGCTCGCCCACCACCACGGCCCGGTCGTAGTCCTGAAGCACGCCCGACACGATTTCCGAGGCCGACGCCGAGCGGTTGCTGGTCACGATAGCAATCGGAATCTGGGTGTCCAAAGGCGTGTCGAGCGCTTTGTAGGTCTTGTTCCACTCCGTGACCTTGCCCTTGGTGCTCACCACGTCCAGGCCCTTGTCGATGAAGAGGTTGGACACGTTCACGGCCTCATTGAGCAAGCCGCCGGGGTTGCCGCGAATATCAAACACCAGCTTCTTGGCGCCCTGCTCCTTAAGCTTGGCCACGGCGGCACGCACCTCACGGCCCGCATCGACGGTGAATCCTCCCAGGCGGAAGTAACCGATTTCCGGCGAAATCATGCCTACGTAGGGCACATTTTCTACCTGGATTCGGTCGCGAGTAATGGTCAGTTCCACCGGCTTGTCCTGCCCGTAGCGCGTGACGGCGAGCTTTACCACCGACTGCGCCTGCCCCTTGAGCATCTTGCTCACGTCGGCGTCCGACTTTTTCTCGATGCTGACGCCGTTGATGCTGATGATTTCGTCGCCGGGGAGCAGGCCCGCTTTCTGCGCCGGGTAGCCCTCATACACAGTGCGCACCACCATCTTGCCGCCGCGCTTAACGGGCGTCGAGATGCCGATACCGCCGTACTGCCCCGTGGTGAGGGTGCGGTAGTCCTCAATATCGTCCTCGGGGATGTAGTTCGTGTATGGGTCCAGGGATTTGAGCATGGCATCAATCCCGGTCTTGACCAGCTTGGCGGGCGTGATTTCGTCCACGTAATACGTGTTCACCTCCTTGAAGAGGGTGACGAAAATGTCCAGGTTTTTGGCAATTTCGAAGAAGCGCTCGTTGTCGCCGGCCGGGCGAAAGGCGAAGAGCGAGGCGCCGGTCAGGGCCAGCAGGGGGAGGAGCTTCTTGCGGTTCATATATCGAATAGCTGATTAATTTGGGTCGGCGGCGGGGGCAGTTAGAACGTCATGCTGAGCTTGCGAAGCATCTGGCGTGCAGCACTAATTCAATCATTGTTCAGCCATCCAGATTACTGCTGCACGCCAGGTGCTTCGCAAGCTCAGCATGACCGCCTGTTTGCGCGTATTCCTTGCGACCAATAACCTGCCGTGAAGATACCAAACCTAGGCCGTAGGTTGCGCATCTGATTCGGCCAGCAAACGCTGAAACCCGGAAATTAATTTTTTCTGCACAAGGGCCAGCGGAGCCTGCTCCTTGCCGGTGTATAAGATGCCCAAAACGGCCACCGGATGCCCGCCCGGCGCTTCCAGCAGCCGGTATTTATTCAGCCGGTAGGCCTCGCGGATGAGGCGCTTGAGGTAGTTGCGGTCCACGGCCCGCTTGAAAGTGCGCTTGCTGACGCTGATGAGCACCTGCGGGGGACCCGGGCCGGGCGCCGCGGCCGGGAGCCAGATGAGGCGCAGGGGATAAACGCCAAAAGAGGAACCCCGGCCGCTGAAAAGCTCGTCGATGAGCTTCTTGCGGCACAGGTGTTCCTCTTTCGGGAAGGTGTGTCTTCTGGTGCTTGGTGCTTGGTGCTTGGTGCTTGGCATATACAAAAACTGCTTAGTGATATCACCAAGCACTAAGCACCAACAACCAAGTACTAAACTCTAGCGCTTGTGGCGGCCTTCATCGCTGACGGTGAGGCGCTTGCGGCCTTTGGCGCGGCGGCGGGCCAGCACGCTGCGGCCGTTGACGGTTTCCATGCGCGAGCGGAAGCCGTGCTTGTTGCGGCGCTTGCGCTGCGAGGGTTGGTAGGTGCGTTTCATCGGGATAAAGCGAAAAGTCGGGATTCGAGTTGGGCCGGCAAAGGTACGGGTTTCGATTAAGCCGTGCAAATAATCTGAACGCGCTGACTTAGAAGGCACTCAGGATACGTGTTTGAATTGCCTTTTTTCACGTACAAAACTGTAAGTACCCTTGTAGCTTCTGCGCCTTAACTCTACTCTAACTCTGCTTTGCCCGATGATTCAGTACCACGTCTCTTTTGACAATCCGCTTACTTTTTACCTGCAAATTCAGCTTACGCTCGACGTGCCGGCCGAGGCGCCCGCGCCGCTGGCCTTGCAGCTGCCCGCTTGGCGGCCCGGCCGCTACGAGCTGCAAAACTTCGCGCAGAAAATCCAGAAAGTCGTCGTTACGGACGCGGCCACGGGCCTATCCCTACCCCCCCGCAAGACAACCAAGGACCGCTGGGAAGTGGCCGACGCGGCCGGCAAGCAGCTCAAGGTCAGCTACAACTTCTACGCGCACCAGATGGATGCCGGCGGCTCCTGGCTCGATGCGTCGCAGCTGTATCTGAACCCGGTGCAGGCGCTGCTGTACGTCGTGGGCCGCGAGGATGAGGAATGCACGCTGGAGCTGGCCTTGCCGGATAACTGGCAGATAGCCTGCGGCCTGCCCGAGACCAGCCCGCACGTGCTCACGGCTCAGAACTTCGACCAGCTGGCGGATTCGCCGCTCATTGCCAGCCCGACACTTGAGCACTTTGAGTATGAGGCGGGGGGTAGGCGCTTTCACGTCTGGGCGCAGGGCGAGGAAGCGGTGCTGAACTGGGACATTCTGCTGGCCGATTTTCAGGCCTTCACCGAGGCGCAGCTCAAGCTATTCGGCTCACTGCCGGTCAAGGACTACCACTTCCTGAACCAGTTTCTGCCCTACAAGCACTACCACGGCGTCGAGCACGCCAACTCGACCGTGATTGTGCTGGGCCCGGCCGAGCTGCTGATGAGCGACGGCCTGTATAAGGAGCTGCTGGGCGTGAGCTGCCACGAGCTGTTTCACACCTGGAACATCAAGAGCATCCGGCCGGCCGAGCTGCAGCCGTATGATTACAGTCGCGAAAACTACTTCCGCACCTGCTACATCGCCGAGGGTATCACGACCTACTACGGCGAATATCTGCTGGCGCGCAGTCAGGTGCGCACGCCGGACCAGTATTTTGAGGAGCTGAACGCCGTGCTGCGCAAGCATTTTGACGACGCGGGCGGCGACAATCTGTCGCTGGCCGACGCCAGCATGGACCTCTGGCTCGACGGCTACCGGCCCGGCGTGCCCGACCGCAAAGTGTCGGTATACCACAAAGGCGCGCTGGCCGCGCTGCTGCTTGATTTGACCTTGCGGCAGCTTTCCGGCCATGCCCGCAGCCTCGATGACGTGATGCGCCGCTTGTACGAGGAGTTCGGCAAAACCGGCGTCGGCTACACCGAGGCCGACTACCAGCGCCTGGTGAGCGAAGTGGCCGGGCGCGACATGAAGCGCTATTTCGACCAGTTCATCGACGGCACCGCGCCGCTCATCGAGCCGTTGCAAAACGCGCTGCGCAAAGTGGGCTGCCAGCTTATTAGCAGCGAAAACGTGTCGGCCTCGGAAGGGCAGTTCGGCTTCCGCACGGTGCTGAAAAACGAGCGCACCGAAGTCAGCTACATCTGGCCCAACTCGCCCGCCGCCGCGGCCCTGACGGTAGATGACGAGCTGATTGCCGTCAACGGCCGCCGTGTAACCATGAACCTGCAAAGCCTGCTTTCCAGCGGCGCCGCGCAGTATGAGGTCAGCGTGTTTCGCCAAAACCGACTGCTGACCGTGACCCTGGCCGCGCAGGAAGGCGAGAGCTTCGGCCCCAAATACGAGGTTGCCAAGCTGGCCGAGGCCGACGCGGCGCAGCGGACGGGGTTTGCCAGGTGGCTGGGCTGGGAGTTTTAATCTACTGATTTAACTGATTTTAACGACTAAAGCGGATTAGTTGTGGTTCCGCAAGTGAGGATGCACTGCTGCCTAGCTGCACCAGCAAATTGCGATAATGCACCTTTTCTAGCACACCAAACGCCGCATTGGCCGCCGGCTGCAACATTTGCAATCCAGTGGGTAACTGATTGAAATTGGATAGATTGGAAAGACGAGGATAAGAATTTGACGTCATGACGTCATAACGTAACGCACTAAAAAGAAAGTAGAAAAAACACGTGGGACGCAGGAGCTCGGGCGAGCGGCTAACCTACCCAAATAAGCCCTCGGGGTTCGGGCCGAGGCCCGTAAACACAAAGCTCCCTACCAGCCATAGCGCCCAGAGTAAAAAGGCCACCACCAGCAGCCCCACCACGATCACCCGTAATCCGAGATAGAAGCTCCCCGTGCGCGGCAGATAGCGCAGCAGGCCATAACCGATGCCCGCTTCTACCAGGAGTTGCAGGGCTAACAGGCCGCGCAGATGCAATACGCCGTAGTCGGGGGCACCCTGACGCCGCGCCTTTTCCTCCGTAGCTACGAGTAACTAGGGCAATAAACTGATAGCGAAGAACAGACCTGCGACCACGAGGACCACCACAAACCAGAAGGATTTGCGCCCGGTAAAGGCTTTTAGGAGCTTAATTGACATGAGTTTTCAGCAATAAGTAGGCTCTTGACTTGCGTTAAAGCGTTTCCCAGAACCAGGTCAATATGTTCCGGGGCTAAGGTTGGCGGCTCAGTAGGGCGTATGAAGTAGCCACGAGTTGTCGTAAAAAGACCGAGCGCAAATCGCCTTCCAAGGCCAGCTTCCGCAAAGTAGCCAAACGTATAATAATTTATTGCTCTGTTTCTGAGTGCTACCATAAAAGAAGATTGCCTATCAGTTATGTCAGGCACTCATTTATACTTATTCAACTCCACAGCGGGAATAATGAATTTTTGCATTTCGCAAAAGCTCTTCCAGCGCTGCCGATACGTATGGGTGGTAAAATTGGGGGAGTAGTAGCGGGTTAATAGCTCGGAGAGCGTTACCTCCTGCCGACCTCGAAAGACATTCTTCCACAAGTCGTAGTAGCCAAAGCCTTCGGCATCGGATGCTAAGTCATTATGGGACGAGGTAATGAGGTATTCTAGCTCCACAATATCATTCAGCGTAGCAACTTTTTGCAGGTCAGGGTTGTCCCACGCCGCATAGGATACTGCCAGCGTACCTGTAATGTCGCCCATGAAGCTGGGCAAGTCCGCAGCATCGGTATGCCAAAATCTACCAGTCCGTCTGAGGGCGTGCGGGTGGCAGTTCGACCCGACACAGGGCTCGTAAACAGGCTGTCGAGCGTGTACATATAGTCACGCTGCCGGTCGGGGGCGTATTTTTAACTTATGGCCATCCTCATCACTTCCGCCGCCGACCTCGACCCCAACGGCACCTACACCTACGCCGACTACCTGAGCTGGCAGTTCACGGAGCTGGTGGAGCTGCTGCGCGGCAAGGTCATGCGCCGCATGAGCGCCCCTACCGACCAGCATCAGGCGCTCGTGGGAGAGCTGCACTTCCTGCTCAAAGCCCATTTGCGGCGGCACGCCTGTCAGGTGCGTATCGCTCCCTACGACGTGCGCCTGATAAAGCGCGGCACCTCGCCCCGTCCTGCCGACACGGCCATCCACACCGTGGTGCAGCCCGACATCTGCGTCATCTGCGACCCAGCTAAGATTGAGCGCCGGGGCTGCCTCGGCGCCCCGGACCTCATCATTGAGGTTACGTCGCCCGGCACGGCCGCCCGCGACTGGAAGGACAAGTTCGACCTCTACGAGGAAAACGAAGTGGGCGAATACTGGATAGTCACGCCGCAGGAAAGCAGCCTGGCCGCCTTCGTGCGCGACGAGGCTTCGGGCCGCTACCGCCTCGTGGGCGAGTACGCCGGCCCGGGCGCCATTCCCTGCCACACGCTGCCCGGCCTGGCTATGGACTGGACCGACGTGTTCTCCGACGCCGAAGTGTAAGAATGGCGCGGGCCGTTTTTCACGGCCCACGGCCTGCCAATCGGTGAGAGATGCCGCCCTGGCGCCAGCGTTGGTTGGTGGGCATACAACGAAAAACCCCGCTGGAACATCCAGCGGGGCTTTTTGTAAGTCGCTAAAAACTTAATCAGCGTGGCTGCCGGGGCCTTTCTCGGCGTTCGTCTTGTCCTGCGACATCGGGGCGTTGCCTTGCGGATTGCTGCGGGGCTTGTTGGTCTGGGTGTGGCGCACCTCGTTGAAGTTGCCGCCGGGCGTGCTGCCCTTGGTTTCGTTGCCCTGCTCGGTGAGGTGATTCTGATTCAGGTTCTGCACTTCCGATGAGTCGCCGTCGCCTTTAGGCTGGTTCTTGGAATTGGTCTGGCCCGAAGTTTCTTCGCTGAGGTCGAGGGGAATGTTCTTGAGAGACATGGCGCGGGATAGATAAGGTGAACGGATGCTGCCTTGTACCCGCACGGCCGCCAAAGGGTTGCCACCCGCCAATTCCCTACCCCTCTTCTTCAGCCCAACCCTAAACGGCCGGCACGTTGGCGATGGCCGTTTCGGGCAGCACCCGCACGAGGTCGGCAAACTGGGCTTCGCGGGCCTCGATTTCCTCCGGGCTCAGATGCAGCAGCCGCTCGGTGCCGAACTTCTCGACGCAGAACGAGGCCATCGCCGAGCCGTGAATCACGGCGCGCTTCATGTTCTCGAAGCTGTTGTCGTCGGTGGCGGCCAGGTAGCCGATGAAGCCGCCGGCGAAGGTGTCGCCGGCCCCCGTGGGGTCGAATACTTCTTCCAGGGGCAGGGCCGGGGCGTAGAACACCTTGTGCTTGTGAAAGAGCAGCGCGCCGTGCTCGCCCTTCTTGATAATCAGGAACTTGGGGCCGAGCGCCATGATGCTCTTGGCCGCTTTCACCAGCGAGTGCTCGCCCGAAAGCTGGCGGGCTTCCTCGTCGTTGATGCAAAGCACGTCGACCATCTCAATCGTGGTTTTCAGCTCTTCCAGCGCGCTGTCCATCCAGAAGTTCATCGTGTCCATCACAATCAGCTTGGGCCGGTTGACAAGGCGCTGAATGACGAGGCGCTGCACCTGTGGCGACAAGTTGCCGAGCATCAGGTACTTGCAGTCGAGGTAGGAATGCGGGATAACCGGGTCGAAATCGGCCAGCACGTTCAGCTCCGTGGCGATGGTTTCGCGGGTGCTCAGGTCCTGCGAATATTTGCCCGACCAGGAAAACGACTTTTCGCCGGCCCGGATTTGCAGGCCTTCGGTGTCAACGCCGTGCTCTTGCAACAGCAAAATATCGGCTTGCGGAAAATCATCGCCCACCACGGCCACCAGGTTCACGGGCTTTACCGAGTAGGAAGCGGCAAGGCCAATGAAGGGCGCCGCGCCGCCGAGGATTTTGTCGGTCTTGCCGAAAGGCGTTTCCAGGATGTCGAAGGCCACGGAACCGATAATGAGTAAGCTCATCTCTATAAGTGCTGGGGAAAAGAGGGGGTAGGAAAATGCGAATTGGCGGCACAACGGCGCCGACCATAAAAAAAGTCCCCGGAAGCTTTTCCGGGGACTTTTCAGGCAGTAAATAAGGGTAAATAATGGGGCTCGAACCCACGACCTTCGGAATCACAATCCGACGCTCTAACCAGCTGAGCTATATCTACCAGGTTTGGTTTTGCTGGCGCAAAGATAGAAAAGGAAGCCGGAATGGGCAAGAAAAGTTCGTGGGGCAGTAGCGTGGACTCTGCGAGTCCGCGCGGGAACGATATCCGAACGTCAGCCTAACTAATCCGCCCACGCGCGGACTCGCAGAGTCCACGCTACGGCGCGCCGTACCTTTGCCCCATGACTCCCGAAACTCCCGCCGCGCCTTCCTTCGCTGACTTCAAGCTTAATAAACAGCTACTTACCGCCGTCGCTGAGGCCGGATTCACTGATCCCACGCCCGTTCAAATCCAAACTATTCCGCTCTTGCTGGCCGGCCACGACGTGCTGGGCATCGCCCAGACCGGCACCGGCAAAACCGCCGCCTTCGGCCTGCCGCTGCTCATGAAGGTGAAGTACGCGCAGGGCCAGCACCCGCGCGCCCTCATCCTGGCGCCGACCCGCGAGTTGGCGATTCAGATTGAAACGCACCTGCAAAAGCTGGCTGCGCACACCGATTTGCGCCTGCTGGCCATCTACGGCGGACTGGGGCCGAAGTCGCAGATTGAGGCCATTGCTAAAGGCTTGGATATTCTCATTGCCACGCCGGGCCGGCTGATGGAGATTTATCTGAAGGGTGATTTGGTGCTCAAGGAGCTGAAAACTTTGGTGCTGGACGAGGCGGATAAGATGATGGACATGGGCTTCATGCCGCAGATTCGGCGCATCCTGGAGGTGATTCCGCGCAAGCGGCAAAACGTGCTGTTCTCGGCCACGATGCCGGAGCGCGTGACGTTGCTGAGCGAGGAATTCCTGGAGTTTCCGGTGCGCGTGGAAGTCACGCCGCCCGCCCAAACCGCCTCCACGGTGTCGCAGACGCTGTATCAAACGCCCAACCTGCTCACCAAAATCAACCTGCTGCATCACCTCTTGCACACCAATCAGGATACGATGACGCGGGTGCTGCTCTTCGCCCGCACCAAGGAGCACGCCGACCAGGTGGCGCACTTTCTGGAGCGCAAGGCGCCGGCCGGCGAGGTGCGTGTGATTCACGGTAACAAAGGTCAGAACGCGCGCATGAACAGCATGGACGCCTTTCGCGCCGGCGAAGTGCGCTACCTGGTAGCCACTGATGTGGCCGCCCGCGGCATCGACGTGCCGCAGGTCAGCCACGTCATCAACTTCGACGTGCCGCTGATTCACGACGACTACGTGCACCGCATCGGGCGCACCGGGCGAGCCTTGCACACGGGCGCCGCCATCACCTTCGCCAACGAGGCCGAGATGGTGCACGTGGGCGAGATTGAGCAGCTGATTAATCAGAAGATTGAATCCCTACCCCTGCCCGCGGAGGTGAAGGTCGAGGAGACGCCCTTTGAGGAGCAGCAGGCGATGGGCCGCGAGCTGGACGAGCGCCGCCGCAAGCTCGACCCTTCGTTTCAGGGCGCCTTTCACGAGAAGAAAGAGTGGATTAAGCCCGGCGAGACGATTGACAAGCGGACGGGCAAGGTGTTCGTGGCCGGCCGCACCAAAAGCCGCAAGGGCAGCAAGGCCCACCCCGGCAAGAAAGGCGCCTCGGCGCCCGGCGCCAAGGCCCTGAAGCGGCGCGGCCGGTAGCCTGGCCGGTAGCGCCGCCTGCGCCGGGGAGGCGGTCCGGTCCGACGCCGGAGGCGTCCGACCAGTGGTCGTGAGGCCAGCTTGCACGATTCGGGATGCTAATTCGGCAAGGCTGTTCCTGATAACAACCAGCAAGCGGCGCGCCTTTCAACCAGTCGGACAGCTGAAAAAGCCGTCGGACCGGACCGCTTCCCCGGCGCAGGCGGCACGGGCCCAGCCTGCTCCTACCGGTGAAGCCAGTGCGCCAGTTCGTCGCTGAGCAAGGTGAGTGTGACGCCCCAGAGCAGGGCGCTCCAGAGCATGTGCAGCAAGATGCGCGGGCGCGGCACGCCCAGCAGCGTAGCCACGACGGTGCCGCCGATGGGCGTGAACAGAATGGGTGTGAACAGGGCCAGACCGGGCATCCCGAAGCGCTGAAACACGCGCACGATGGTGCGCGAGCGGCGTGAAAAAACCTTCTCGTGGCGCAGGCGGCGCTGCTGCTGCCGGTGGCGCACCCAGCGCCGCCCGACGCCCGAGAGCAGGATAACCGTCGTCATCATGCCGGCCACCGTCAGGCCTAGCGTTTCGGCGAAGCCCAGGCCCAGCGAGGCGCCCGCCAGCGGTCCGCCCACGAACTTGACCATGCTTATCAGGAATACGGATGCGTATTTGGCAAGCTGGGGCAGCACGGCGGGCGGTTGGTTTCGGAAGTGGGGGTAGGGCTGGTAAAGGTACCGGTTGTGTTGGTGGTAGTGAAGCTGTGTGGTAGGAAAAGGACGGTCATGCAGAGCGCAGCGAAGCATCTCGCTCGGGGAAGTAATCAGCTTTTGCAACGATTAGATTACTGCTGCACGCGAGATGCTTCGCTGCGCTCTGCATGACCGCCTTTTTATCCTAAGCTCCCACTTAAATCTTGGAGCCGAATGCCAAGTCGCCGGCATCGCCGAGGCCGGGCACGATGTAGGCCTGCTCGTTGAGCTTTTCATCGACGGCGGCCACCCAGAGCGTGGCTTCGGGAATTTCGCGCCGCACGTAGTCCAGCCCTTCGGGCGAGGCAATGACGGCCGCGATGTGCACCTGCCGCGGCAAACCGAAGCGCAGCATGGCGCGGTACGTCTGCACGAGGCTTTTGCCGGTGGCCAGCATCGGGTCGGCCAGAATCAGCACCCGCTCATCGAGGCGCGGCGCCGAGAGGTAATCGACCTGCACCTGCACCTGGGCCGTGCCCTCGATGCGGTAGGCGGCCACGAAGGCGCTGGGCGACTGGTCGAAATAATTGAGAAAGCCCTGGTGAAACGGCAGGCCCGCGCGCAGCACCGTGGCCAGCACCGGGAAGTCGTGCAGGAGCTTGCCGGTGGCGGCGGCCAGCGGCGTCTGCACGGTTTGGTCGGTGTAGCTGAGGTGGGCGCTAATGCGGTAGGCGATGATTTCACCCAGCCGCTGGAGGTTGCGGCGGAAGCGCAGGCTGTCCTTCTGAATCTCCTTGTCGCGCAGCTCGGCCAGGAAATGGTTGGCAATGCTGGGCTCGGCGCAGACGATGTGCAGCCGGGCGTCGTCGGCGGCGGGGTTGGCGGCGGCAGGGGGGGTAGGGATTCCGGCCGTCGCGGCGGCAGATTCAGAAGTCAGGGACGCATCCATTTTAGCAGGCGAAGCCGGGGTGGGCGGGTGGAAGTAAGGGCCGCGTAAGGCACGGGCGCGGCCCCGAAGTTGGCGAAAAATCGGGCAACGCCGGGCAGCATACTACCCTCGAAGTCGAGCACCAGGCCCGGCGTGCCCGCGTGCTGCTGAATAACGTGGTCGAGCAGGCGCAGCGGGCCCGCCGCTTGCCGCCCCGCCGGGGAAGTGGCGGAGAACAGGTAGATGATGACTTCCGGCAGGCGCACGAACACGGCGCCGCTCAGCAATTCGCCGGTTTCGGGGGCACGCAGCTCCAGCAGCAGCGCGTGGCCGTGGCGCTGCAACCCGGCAATCAGGCGCGCCAAAAGGCGGTAGTGGCGCGGCTTCAGGCTTCCGATTTCAGCGCCTTTGTGCTGGCGGAATAAGCTGATGATGGCTTCAGCGAACGCGGTTTCGCGCACCGGATTGGGCTCATTAAGTGAGTTGAACTCGTCATGCGGGGCGCCAACTAGCGGGCCGGGCAGGCGGCGCAGGCGGCGGCGGTAGTCGGCGCAGTAGTTGGCCAGCAGGGCAGGGTAGAGCGGGGCCAGCGATAGGTGATACGTGCGCCGCTCACTGAGCGAAAAACCCAGCGCCGGCGGCAGCGCCGGCCAGGGCTGGGCCGCGCCGAGCTGGGTATAAAAGCGGGGGTAGGAAACAGCCAGGACCAGATACTCGGCCAGGTCGCGGTGCTGGCTTTCAGCGGTTAGCAGCAGGCCGAGCTGCTGGGTGAAAAGCGGCTGCACGACCTGGCGCCCCCACGGCCGCCGACGCACCGGCAGCACCAGCACCGAGCGGTAGCCGCCGCGCCCGTCGGGCTCCACCACGGCATCCCAGCGGCCGGCCGTGATTTGCAAATACCACGCAAAAGCATACGGCAGCCCGCCGCGGTTGGGGCTGGCCGCCACGCAGGCATCCCAGGCGGCGAGGTCGATTTGGGAGAAGCGAAGCAAAAGCAGCGGCACGGCCGGCAAGTTAG
>NZ_CAXTEF010000003.1:0-226846 GCF_964243305.1 uncultured Hymenobacter sp. | reverse complement strand
CGGACTTGGAAACGCTAGGCATTCTGCGCGAGATAACGGGGTATAAGCGCAACCGCATGTTTGTGTTTTCGGAGTATTTGGCCCTGTTTCAGGAGTAAGCGCAAGGATTTGCTGGCCTGAGTGGGGGCTGGGCCTGCTGCTCGGCTGCTTGGGCTAGGTTTGGGTAGGGCTACGCCAACTCCAAGCTGAACCGGGCCATAGGGTGCGGGGCTTGTCCTCGCCCAGCGTCGAACAGTGGTCGTCGAATTGGCGCGGATGCCGGGTGGGGGTGAGCCCCGCACCCTACGTCGCTGGGAAAGGCTGGTTGGTAAGGCGAAAATACCCCTTCGCCCCACGCAACCCCTTCTTCGCTCCGCGAAATTCATACGCGCTCTGGCGAAATTTATACTTTGGGCGCCGAAACCGCCCGCCGACCCGCCCGCCAGCGGGCGCGGGGCCGCGAAACGGCTCTCAACTGCTCCGAAACCGCCATTGAGCTTCCCGCAACTCCGCAGCCGGCCGCTTGCGGGCGCGTAGGCGGCGCAGTAGCTTTAACCCGTCAACTTCAATTCCCTTCCATTACTTATTTATCTCTATGACCGACCAAGAACTCAACTACTACACGATGGCCCGCCAGACCGAGCGCCAGCTAGCCGCCAGCCGCCCGACCTGGGAAGCCGAAGCTCCGCGCCTACTGCCCGACTTCGAGCAGCTCACGGCCCAGCTCGCCGCCTTCGACCAAGTGGCTGGCCAGCGCCAGGGCCTCAGCAGCCAGGGCTACACCGATGCCAAAGACGCTGCCGAGGCCACGGCCGTAGCGGCGGCCCTGCGCGTGATTAAGGGCCTGCGGGCCGTGCAGCTCGACCATCCCCGCCCGGAGTTGGCCGCCGTGGCGGTGCTCACCAAATCGGGCCTGGACAAGCTGCGCGACTCGGCCCTGGCCGATACCCTCGACGCGGTGCGCGCCGCGGCCCAGCCGCTGGCCGCCGAGCTGGCCCCGGAGCGCGTCACGGCCCAGCACCTGGCCGAGCTTGACACGGCTGCCGCCGCCTACCGCCCGCTCATCGGCACCGCCCGCGGCCAGCAGATTGCCGGCTCCACACTACGCACCACCGCCAAAAAGCTGGTCACGGAGCTGCGCGCCACCCTCGACCGCCTCGATACCCGCCTCGACACGCTCGAAGACGACTTCCCGGAGCTGGTCGCCGCCTACCGCCAGGCCCGCCGCCAAGTGGCCGCCGGCCGCGGCGGCGCTGCCGCCCCGGCCGAGGCAGGGGGGTAGGGAGTCGTTTCGGAAAACGCAAAAAGCTCCGGCTGCTATGGCGGCCGGGGCTTTTTGCGTTTGCTAGCTTTAATAGCATCAAGTACCTTTGAGAACAACTCGACTGTACCCGATGAAGACTAAAAACACTACTGATTTTCCTATTCTACAAACGCTTGAGAAGGACCAACTCATTCAGATGGTGGAAGAGTTGCAAGAGGAAAAACGTCTGACTACTGCCTTCGGCCATATTGCTGAAACAGGCTCCAATGATGCGGCGCTGATGTGGCGGGGGCGCAACCGCTTCTTGGCCGAGATTGTGAAGCCGGTGAAATTGCAGCGGGATGACGCGCGCAGCTACCCGGTGGGAGAGGGCGGTGAGCATCGCATTATTGATGGCGACAATTTGGCCGTGATGCGCTCCTTGCTCACGGAGTTTCGCGGTGGGCCGACGACGGGATTTGATGTTGTATACATCGACCCGCCCTATAATACCGGCAAGGATACGTTTATCTATAACGACAACTACCGCTTTAGCCGCGCCGAAGAAGCCCGCTTGAAGAAAACGGCCAACTACGTAGAGAAAGGCGTGAGCCTGGATGATGCCTCGAAGCACACCAAATGGATAAACCACATGGCTCCGCGTCTGTGGGCCGCGCGCAAGCTGATGAAACACACGGGCGTACTCATTGTGAGTATTGATGAGCACGAACTGCCCCGCCTCTGGATGCTGCTGGAAGAAATGTTCGGCGAAAAAAATCGTTTGGCAACGTTGATTTGGGAACGGTCGCGCAAGAATGACGCGAGCTACATCTCCGAAGGCCACGAATATATGCTGGTCTGGGCGCGGGATAAAGAAGCTCTCGACCAGATAATAAAGCAGAAGGGAAAATGGCGTGAGCCGAAGCCAGGGCTAGCGCCATTCCTAAATGAATTTCACCGTTTATGTGAGCTTTATAAAAATAACACTGCTGAAATCTCCAAGGGACTCAAAGACTTTGTTCGAGGAATTGATAAAAACAGTCCTCTCTGGACAATCAGACAATATGTTCATGTGGACAGCAGGCACGTTGAGTTAGGCCCTTTCGTGGAGGAGGATGCTACATACCCTAAACCGGGTGGCCCAAAATTTAGAGTGGAACACGCTGAGACTGGAGAAGTAGTCCGAACACCAGACAAAGGTTGGAGAGCTGCAAATCTAGAGGCATTCCAGAAGCTAGTCGATGATGACTTAGTTGTTTGGAAGGGGGCAGGAACCCCAAAAATCAAAAAATACCTATTTGGAGGACGTGAGAATGATGTGATTACTTCCGTTCTTCAAAAAGACGCCCGGCAGTCGGTGATGACCCTAAAATCCTTGTTGGGATTTGACGATGCTATCAATCATCCCAAAGACCATCTAATTCTAAAACGCTTGTTTGCGCTAGCAACGTGGGATAACCCCGAAGCTAAAATTTTTGACCCCTACGGAGGCAGTGGCACGACGGGCCACGCGGTGCTGGCTATGAATGCCGAAGATGGGGGTAGGCGGCGGTTTGTCATGGTAGAAAACGGTGACCCTACGAACAAGAAATTACCCCGTGACGAGTACACGGACCGGCTCACGGCGGAGCGCATCCGGCGGCTGCTGGCCGGGCGCTGGGCCGATGGCAAAGAGCACCCCGCTTTGCCGGGCGGCTTCACATTCTTCGAGGCCAAGCGCACGGTAGATAAGAAGATGCTGATGGAATCGGACCGGGAAAACCTGGCTGATATCATTCTGCAAATCGTGGAGGAAGATTCTAACCGGCAGGACTGCCGCATGGACGGCTACGAATACCTAATTGGCAAAACCCGGCTGGGCTTTGGGATTGCACTGGTCTGGGAGCGGGGCCCGATACGCGGACATCAGGCATTAACAAAGGAAATTCGGTCTAAAATCATGGAAGAGGCCCGGCAAGCCGGTGTGAGCAAGCCCGTGTACATCTATGCCGTGGCGAACGTGTCGCCGCTGAACGACAATCTGTACCGGTTTCAGCAAATTCCAGATTCGCTGCTAGCTCGCCTCAACCTGCTGGAAGAAGAAATTGACGCTACCGACGACTACTAAGTTTATTCTTGTGCAACTGACCCGCGACACTCTCAAACCTTTCCAGCTCAGAGCCGCTGGCGAGCTGACTCGGATGCTGACCTCATTTCCGTCAGACGAGTTTAAGCCTCATTATGATTCGGATACGGCGGAGCTATACCCGTTCCTGTGCCGGCTAAACGCCATCACAGGCAGCGGCAAGACGCCGATGCTGGCCGTAGCCGCAGCCGCGCTGGGCGATGCCATCATTTTGTGGACGACCAACCGCGGCGCCGTCATCTCCCAAACGGCCACTAACCTAAGCGCGGGCGGTAGCTACGCTGCCCTGCTGCCCGAAAACGCCGAAGTACGCGAGCTAGGGCGCCTAACCGAAACCGAGTGGAGCAGCATCGTGGAGGCTAAAAGCGGCCTCACCATTTTGCTGGCTACGGTCGCCTTGTTCAACCAGGACCCGGCCGGCGAAAGCCTGAATGTGCATCGGGAGCGGGGCGGCACCTCATACTGGGAAATGTTGGCTGGCCGGGGGCCGCAGGCCCGGCACCGGCCATTGTACGTGGTATATGATGAGGCCCACGGCGCGACCAATAATCAATTTACGCGCCTGACTGAGTTGCGGCCGCGCGCCTTCGTGTTGGCTTCGGCTTCGCCTTTGCCTCCGGCGTTAGTTGAGTTGATGCCGGGCAAAACCGGTCCCGAAAAAGCCGCCGCCCAGGCCCGGCAGACGGTAAAGGTGAACACGACGGAAGTAGTAGAAGCTGGCTTGCTAAAGACGCGGCTCTACTTGGTGGACTGCAACACGACCCGGAGCGATGCCGTGAAGGATTCCAACGATAAATGGGTAGAGTTGAGCCGCAAGCTACCGGCCAGTGCATCGCAAAGCCCCATCTGGTGCGGCGTGGTAAATTCGACCTTGGCCGGGTTGGAGGTCTGGGAGATTCTGACCCGCGACCTGGGGGTAGGGCCGGAGCGCATTGCGGTTCATCTCTCGTCCATTGATAAAGCGATGCGGGATGCGAATCCTAGCGTGAACTGGAATCCGCTCATCGACACGCACAAGGCGAAGAAAACGCCCGAAAGCTTGCGGGCTGATGGCTACACGCATATCATCTGGAATTTGTCGCTACGCGAAGGTTGGGACGAGCCGTGGGCTTACGTGGCCTACCTGGACGGTATTGGCAAGTCGATGGTTGATATATCGCAGAAAATCGGGCGCTTTGTGCGTCAACCAAATGCTACGCCTTTTGCTGACGGCGATTTAAACTCTGCTTACTTCTACTTTAATGTCCCTGACGAAGACTTTACCTCACTGGTAAGGGCTACGCAGCAGGAGATGGAACGGGAGGGCTACGAAATTATCGCGCTGAATAACCGAGGCGGTAAAGTCCCGCCTTCGCGCTTGGTGCCGACGCGGGAAGAACGAAAGATTCCGCAGGTGCTTGAATCATTCGGCCAAGATTTAGCGGCGCTGGATAAAGTACTGACCGACCATGTGCCGCTGTTTGCCCCGGAAGACTTGCGGGCCCCTGGCCGGGTGAAAACTCGCGTGTTTGACATGCACCGCAATGCGGAAGATGGGAGCCTGCAAAAAGAGGAGAAGCGTACCGACAACGCCGAGATTCGGGTCTGGAATTACTTGCTTGAACGCCTCAATGCCACTGATGGGCGAATCGTGAGACCCAATAGTACGTGCTTCTCACACGATATAAAAGACGAAAAAGCCTTAAAGCAGAAGATGCAATATGGCTCACGAGCTATGCTCACAATTAATCGAAACCTAAGCCTAGTTGAGCAGGAATTGAATGGCTATTTCCGCTTGGAATACGAGCCTGACGACCCGTATGAATTAAAACCGTTCAACTTGGTCGCTCCTAACTTAGCAGTAGATGATACCGCTAAGCGGGCAAAATACCAGGTGCGAACCTACCAAAACGCCCTTCATGCTGAGTACAACGGCTTGAACCGGTTTGAAGTGTTAGTAGCTGACGCATTGGATAATCTGGGACTGGATTGGTGCCGTAATCCGGCGCAAACCGGCTACTACATTCCCATTGCTGAAATCGGTGAAGGCACGACTAAGTTTTTCCCAGACTTCTTACTGTGGACTAAAAAATGCCTGTGGGCCATTGACCCTAAAGGGCCTCATATCACCAACGATGCTATTCATAATAAGCTACTAGGCGTGTCGGATGTGGACGGGATGCCGCTGAAAGTCCGGGTAGCATTGATATTAGAAGGTCGGTACGTGCTGGGACATAACTATCGGCCTCATAGGCAGGGCAGCGACGGTTACACATTGATTATTAAAGAAGGTGGGATGCCAAGGTCCAACCGCTATGATTCTCTAGATTCTTTGGTGGCAGCTTTAAAGTAGGCTATGAGTTCTACCTATTCTATATTTTTCCTAATCTCTCACGCCCGCTGGCACGGCCACGCGCAGCCGGTTTTCCGCCGGTGGCACGGGGCAGGAATAGGCGTGGTTGTAGGCGCACGACGGATTGTAGGCCCGGTTGAAATCCAGCAGCAGGATGGTGCTGCCGGCGGGGGGTAGGCGCAGGTCGAGGTAGCGGCCGCCGCCGTAGCTGCCGTGGGCATTGGTGAGGTCGGTGAAGGGCACCATCAGGTAGTCTTCCAGGCCGGGGCGCTGGAGCAGGTCCAGGCTTTGGTAGACGCTCAGCTGCTGCGGCTGGCCAGCGAGGATGAAGTAGAGCGTGCCATATTTGCGGTAGAGCGGGCGCCGGTCGGTGCTCGTGACCATCGTGAAAGGCGCTGCCGTGGAGTCGCGCACGAGCCGGGCCACCACGTAGTAGCCGTAGCCGACGGGGTAGTAGGACAGGGACTGGAAGGCCTGTCGCTCCGCTGCCGACAGCGGCGACTCCTTGGGGTCGCTGAACTCGTGGTTCAGATTGCGCTGAAACTCGGCCACGCTCAGGGCGTGGGCGGCGGAGTCGAGGCGGGCAGGAGGGGGTAGGGAATTTTGGGCGACGGCGAGGCGGCTGAGAAGCAGCAGCGCCAGCAAGGGTCGGAGCATCGGCATGAGGCAAAGCTAGTTGTCTGGTCAGGCAGAGATTCAGCTTGGCCGAGTGCTCAGGCTGAAACTCGATAATTTTCAGGTCCGGGTGTTATCAGCAACTACTGCAACCGCTGGTTGCAGTAGTTGCTGGCGGAAAATTCTCCAACCACTGGTTGGAGTAATTCTCGCACCAGCTGTGCGAGAATTGACTTTGAGTAGTCGTCCTTGAAATGCGACCGAACAGTTTAACCTTAGAAACCCGTGGCTTTAACCGGCGAAACCATCTTCACGACCCTGCGCCTGGCCCGCAGCCTGAGTGCCACGCAGGGCCGCGCCCTGCGCGCCGCCCAGCTCGAAGCTCAGCAGCAACTGCGCGAGCAAAGCAACGCTGGCGCAACCGCCGACGAGCTGGCCGCCGCCCAGCGCCGCGCCCAGAAGCAGTTTTTCGCGCAGTTTGACGCGGCGCTCGACCGGCCCACGGTTGGCCCGGCCTGGTTTGCAGAATACGAGCCGATGGCCGAAACCCTGGCCGGCGAAATTATGATGCTGGAAGAGAGCGGCTTTCAGGTGCCGGGCTTCGCCATTTTGCCCAACCACGTGCACGCCGTGGTGCACTGCCCAGCCAGCAACCGGCTTTCGCTCTCCAAGGCCCTGGAGCTGCTGCATCTGCGCACGGGGCAGCTCTGCCGCCGCTTCGTGCGCCCCCGGCTGCCGCCCGAAGCCGATTTCTGGCAGACGGGCGCCTACGACTACGTGGTGCACGATGCGGCTGAGCTGCGCCGGCTGGTGGCGTATGTGCAGCGCAACAGCTTGAAAGCCGGGCTGCCGCCGAAGTTTCAGCAGTGGCCTTATGTGAGTTAAAAGTTGACAGTTAAAAGTCCCTACCCCCTCATTCAGCTTCAAGCCAAGCGAGGGGGTAGGGACTTTTAACTTTTAACTGTCAACTTTTAACTTCTCTTTCAACTCACTTCGCCCGGTGAATAATCAGCACACCAAGTAATATAATGAGCATCCCTACCCCATGCCAGAGGTTGAAGGCCTCGCCATCGAGCACGCCCCAGCCCAGGGCCACGATGGGAATCAAATAGGTGCTGGACGCGGCAAACAGGGCCGTGGACTGCTTGATGAGGCGATTGAAAAGCACCATGGCCAGGGCCGTGCTCAGGGCGGCCAGCAGGGCAACGTAGCTGAAAGCCGCCCAGGCGCCGGGCACCGCGGCCAGCTTGTGCAGAAACGCCGTGCCTACCAGCAGATAGGCCAGCGCCGGCCCGCCGATGAGCAGCAGCATGACGGCCGTCATGGTGACGGGCGCCAGGCCGGTGAGGTGCTTCTTGATAACATTGACGCTCAGCCCATAGCCCAGCGTGGCAGCCACGATGAACAGGCCGTACCAGGCGTTGCCCTCGCCGGTGGGGGTGGCCGCGCCGCCGCTGCCGCCCAGCAGCATCAAGACCACCGTGCCGGCCAGGCCCAGCCCGATGCCCAGCACCCGCGGTCCCGTCAGGCGCTGCCCGAACAGCAGCGCGCCGACCAGCAGCGTGAACACCGCCGTGAGGGCATTGAGCACGCCCGCCAGCCCCGAGGCCAGCTTGGTTTCGGCGTAGGCAAACAGGAATGCCGGCACCAGCGTCCCGACCACGCCGCTCAGCGTCAGCCACTTGAAGCGGCTGCGCTCCACTTTCCGTACTTCGCGCAGCGCGAACGGCAAGAGCAGCAGCGCCGCCACGCTCACCCGCGCCGCACCCAGTTCCAGGGCCGAAAACACGAGCAGGCCCTTCTTCATCAGGATGAACGACGTGCCCCAGATAAGCGCCAGTGTGAGCAGCAAGGCCCAGGCCAGCGGCGTGGTGGGGTTGGCGGGCGAAGGGGGGGTAGGGATTTTGGCGGGCTTGAATTTCCCTACCCCCTCCGCTTGGGCCGAAGGCTCCGTGCGCGTGGAAGAAGCGGAAGCGGCCGGCACCGTGGTAGAATCAGCCATGAATAGAGGAAAAATGCCCGGCTATAAATCAGCCAGGCGCAGCAAGCGCACCTGCGGGTCGAGGCCGCCGAAATCGCTCAGGTTTTCGGTGAGCAGGTCGCGCCGGCCGCACGGGCCGTGGCCAGGATGGCGGCGTCGGGCAGCTTGATTTTGCGCTGCGGATGCCGTCGGTATTGCACGACAAACTGCGCCTCCGCCATCGTGAAAGGGCGCACCTCCAGGCCACGCAGGAAAAGCTCCATCCGGCCCTGTTCAGCCGGAGTTGGAAAAGCAAACCCCAGGGCTTCCGCCCAGCACACTACCGAAGTCAGAACGACCTCGTAGTGCTGGCCCAGAATCGCTGGATTAAACTGCTGCTTGGACACGGCAACCAGAATATTAGTGTCCAATACCACCACGCGTTGACTCATGGCTGGGGCGTTTCGTCCCGGTCCCACTCACCCCGTATCTCCCGTTGCCAGGCTACCGGGTCCGTAACGGTCGGGTACGGGTCATGGCCTTCAAATGCTTCGTAGGCTTTGCGCAGCGCCTCCCAATCAGTGGGCTTGAAGCGGGTAGGGGGGGTAGGGGCCGGCACATACGGCACCAGCAAAACTAAAAACTCAGCGTTGGCTAAATTCAAATGTTCGGCCGGCAAATCAACCGAGATTTTACCAGCTTCAGCGCGGGCGTGCAGTTGAATAGCTTCCATAGTTGCGAAGGTACAAGAATCAGAATCCTACCCCACCAGCACGGCCTCACTCGCCGCAATTTCCGCCAGAATCTCCCGCACCACCTCCGGCGTTTCGGCATCGACCAGGCGCGTGCGCCACTGTTTGGCGCCTTCCAGCCCGCGGAAATAGTGCGCGTAGTGGCGGCGCATCTCGAAGATGCCGGCGCGCGGGCCTTTCCATTGCAGGCTTTTCTCAAAGTGCAGCTGGCAGGCCGCTACGCGCTCTTCCAGCGTGGGCGGGGCCAGCTTCTGGCCGGTGGCCAGGTAGTGCTTGATTTCGCGGAACACCCAGGGGTAGCCGATGCTGGCGCGCCCCACCATGATGCCATCGACGCCGAAGCGGTTTTTGTAGTCCGCCGCCTTTTCTACGGAGTCGATGTCGCCGTTGCCGAAAATGGGAATTCTGATGCGCGGGTTGTTCTTGATAGCCGCAATCAGGGTCCAGTCGGCGTCGCCCTTGTACATCTGCACGCGGGTGCGGCCGTGCACGGTGAGCGCCTGAATGCCAATGTCTTGCAGGCGTTCGGCCACGTCGCCCACGTTTTTGGTTGTTTCGTCCCAGCCCAGGCGGGTTTTCACCGTCACCGGCAAGTGCGTGGCCTGCACCACGGCGCTGGTCATCTGCACCATCTTCGGAATGTCGCGCAGCAGGGCCGCGCCCGCGCCCCGGCAGGCCACTTGCTTGACCGGGCAGCCGTAGTTAATATCAATCAAATCGGGGCCGGCGGCCGTGCTGATGCGGGCGCACTCGCCCATCGTCGCCACGTCGGAGCCGAAGAGTTGGATGCCGATGGGGCGCTCATAATCAAACACATCCAGCTTCTGCCGGCTCTTGGCCGCGTCCCGAATCAGGCCTTCCGAGGAGATGAACTCGGTGTACATCAAATCGGCGCCGTTGGCCTTGCACACGGCCCGGAACGGCGGGTCCGACACGTCCTCCATCGGGGCGAGCAGTAGGGGGAAATCAGAGAGTTGAATGTTACCGATAGAAACCATAAAGTAGGGTGCGGGGCTCGCCCCCGCCCGGCGTTGAACGGCGGGGGTTGCAGTCAAACAGGGGGGTAGGCGCGGGCGGCGGGCGAGGACGAGCCCCGCGCCCTACCCCCACTCAACTAATTTTACGCAAATTTACGCCCTTCGCAACCAGCCGCCACCCATGAAAGGTTCTGTCCCGCCGCCCACCGCCCGCCACCCGGCCCTGAACCTGCTGCTGCTCGTCGGGCTGATGCTGGGCGCCTTTTGCGTGGGCGTTTTTCTGGTTTCCCTCTACGCCAAGCTCACGCTGGGCGGCGCCAGCATGAGCGCCGTGATGGCGAATCCGGCCAGCTTCCGGCAGGGCTGGGACTTCACGATGGTCTCGCAGGGCATGCTGCTGCTGGTGGGGTTTGGCGGCGCGGCCTCGGCACTGGCGCTGCTTTCGGGCGGCCGCTGGGTTGATTATTTCGCGCCGCGCCGGCCGGTGCCGGCCTGGGCGCTGCTGGCGGCGGGGCTGCTCATCATTCTGATGCTGCCGGTCATGTCGGCGCTGGTCGAGTGGAACGCCAAGACGCATTTTCCGGCCGTGCTGCGCGATTTCGAGGGTTGGGCGCGCGCCAGCGAGGACCGGGCCCAGACCCTGACCAAGTACCTGACGCAGTTCTCGTCGCCGGGCCGGTTTCTGGTAGGGGTGCTGGTCGTGGCCGTGGTGCCGGCCATTGCCGAGGAGCTGTTTTTCCGCGGCGTCATCCAGCGCAACCTGGGGCAGTGGTTTTCGCCGCACGTGGGTGTCTGGCTGGCGGCGGCCATCTTCAGTGCCATCCACTTTCAGTTTTTCGGGTTTTTCCCGCGCTTCGTGCTCGGGCTGGTGCTGGGCTACCTGTATCAGTGGAGCGGCAACATTCTGGTGCCGATGGCCGCGCACTTCACCCAGAACGGCTTCCAGCTCCTGCTGCTTTATCTACAGCAGCAGGGCAAGCTTGGCGCCGACTTCAACCCCGACAACACCGAGTCGCTGCCCTGGCCGCTGGTCGTGGTTTCGGCCGTGCTCAGCGCTGGTTTGCTCTTTGAGCTATATCGGCGCCTGCGTCCCGCCGCGGTTGCCGAAGCGCACATCATCAGCCGCGGGGACGAGACCGGAAAATTAGCGCCGCCCGCTGTTCACAACGTCGGCCCGGCCGTGGAAAATAAGCGCTCCTGACGGCAACAGCCCCCGACTTTACGTTTGCCGTTCGCTAAAATCATTTTTCTATTGGCGCCAATCCCTACCCCCCCTCCCCCGGCTAAAGCCGCCCCCAGCAACCTGCGCCTGCGCCTTATCTACGGCGTCATCGGCGCGGTCGGGCTGCTGGGCTGCGTCTGGTTCGGGCCGGTCACGTTCGGGCTGTTCTTCGCCGCCACGCAGGCCGTGATGCTCAAGGAGTTCTACCGCATCATGCGGGCGTGTGGGTATAAGCCAGCGGCTTGGATTGGAATTATAGCAAGCATAATAGTTTTCGCAACCATTCATTTGACTGCTGGAAATTGGTATTACAGCCAGCTTTTCAATTGGACAAATAACTCAACTATTTATCCGCAGTTAAGCGAATCACAACCGGCTGTGCTGTTGCCTTCAGGATTGTGGCTGCTTCAAGCTGGCTCAACCTTTTTCTTGTGGCTGATAGCTGGGGCGTTGCTGGCCGTGGTGTTAGTTCTTAATGAAATTTTACGCTGGCCGAACAATGGGCAGCCTTTCATTAATATCGGCGCCACGCTGGGAGGTATTTTTTACGTGAGCTTGTCCATGAGCTTACTTAATATTCTGCCCTTTACACAAGCAAACGGCTACGACTACCGCCGCGTGTTCTGCTTGCTCTTCCTTATCTGGGCGTCCGACATCGGCGCCTACGCGGCCGGCAAAACCTGGGGCAAGCACAAGCTGGCGCCTAACATCTCGCCCGCCAAAACCTGGGAAGGTTGGGCCGGCGGAGCGTTGCTCACGCTCATTATCGCCTGGGTGCTGGGCAGCTTCATCCCCGATTTGTCGCTCACGCACCGGCTGGTAGCGGCGGGCGTCGTGGCCATCTTCGGTCCGCTCGGCGACTTAGCCGAGTCCATGCTCAAGCGTAGCGCGGGCGTGAAGGATTCGGGCACGTTTCTGCCCGGCCACGGCGGGCTGCTCGACCGGTTCGACGCGTTTCTGCTGGTCTTGCCAGTGCTGGCACTCTTGCAGCTGCTGGCCGGGCAGTAAGGCCGCAAGAGAGGGGGTAGGGATTAACTGAAACAGGCGGTTGATTGCCACATAGTGGCGGCGGGCGACGCGAAAAAGAAAGAAATGTGGCCAGCGTGGCCCTGTTTTTGCCGCCGCGCGCCGCCAAACGGCCGGCCCCTGCGTAGTATGTTATTATACCTTTGATTCCCCATTCCCACCCTTAACCACCCGCTGCTTATGGCTACCGCCACCGCCGTTTATAAAGAGCCAGCCCCGAAGCTGGACCGCGAAAACCCGCTCGAATCGATGATGTCGCGCTTCGACTCGGCGGCCGACATCCTCGGCCTCGACGACGAAACTTACGAAGTGCTCAAAGCCGCTGACAAGCAGGTGATTGTGCATATTCCCGTGACGATGGACAACGGCAAGGTGCGCGTGTTCGAGGGCTACCGCGTCATTCACAACACCATCCTGGGGCCCAGCAAGGGTGGCATCCGCTACGACCAGCACGTGCACCTGGATGAGGTAAAAGCCCTGGCCGCCTGGATGACGTGGAAGTGCGCCGTGGTCGATATTCCCTACGGTGGGGCCAAGGGCGGCATTATCTGCAACCCGCTGGAGATGAGTGCTGGCGAAGTCGAGCGCCTCACCCGCGCCTACACCGTGGCGCTGAAGGACGTGTTTGGCCCCGACCGCGACATTCCAGCCCCCGACATGGGCACCGGCCCGCGCGAAATGGCTTGGCTGATGGACGAGTTCTCGAAAACTGTGGGCATGACCTCGCCGGCCGTGGTCACGGGCAAGCCGCTGGTGATGGGCGGCTCTTTGGGCCGCACCGAAGCCACCGGCCGCGGCGTGATGACTTCGACGCTGGCCGCGCTGGCCAAGCTCAACATGCAGCCCGAAAACACGTCGGTGGCCGTGCAGGGTTTCGGCAACGTGGGCTCCTGGGCTGCCAAGCTGTTGTTTGACAAGGGTCTGAAAATCAAAGCGGTATCGGATATCTCCGGCGCCTACTGGAATGCTGACGGCATCAACATCGACGAAGCGCTGGCTTACAAAAACGCCCATAATGGCCGCCTCGAAGGCTTCAGCGGCGCCACGCTCATGCCCGACCCGAGCGAGCTGCTCATCTGCGACGTGGACGTGCTGGTGCCTGCCGCCGTGGAGGATGTGATTACCGAGCACAACGCCGCTGACATCAAGGCCAAGCTCATCGTGGAGGGCGCCAACGGCCCGACTTCGGCCTCGGCCGACCCCATTATCAATGACAAAGGCATCCTCGTAGTGCCTGATATCCTGGCCAACTCCGGCGGCGTCACGGTGTCGTACTTCGAGTGGGTGCAGAACAAGCAGGGCTTCAAGTGGAGCCTCGACATGGTGACCGAGCGCGCCGACCGCATCATGACCGACGCCTTCAATAAGGTGTATGATACAAGCCAGAAATATAAAATCCCGATGCGCATCGCCGCCTACGTGGTGGCTATTGACAAGGTCGCCCAGACGTACAAGTACCGCGGGGGCTTCTAGAAGCGCAGATGTTGTGGACTTCAAGGATTAACGCGGATGATGTTCGGATGTCAGATGACTGACGGCAGGGATGTCCCGCGCTGGTTTGCGGTGATTGCGGTTCGGCCGGCCTGGCAGGCGCGGGTAACGCCGAGATACTCACATTAAAAGATTAGCAGACGGGAGAAATAATGGCTGGTTCGCTGTTGTTTTGCTTGAACGAAAAGGCACGAGCCGGTTGGCTAGTGCCTTTTTTGGTATCAGCCAGCAGCCGTTTGCGGCTAGCGGCCGTAATTTGCCCTGTTGGCTTACTGGCCGGCCATTTCAGTTCTAGCTACTTAACCGCGCCGCTTGCGTCCGCGATATTCGCTGCTCCATCTGCTCCATCTGCGATTAATGAAGATTCATAAAGAAGGCCGCCGCATCCTGTTCGTCACGATTCTGGTGCTGGTAGCCACCAACCTACTCTTGTTTCAGTACAACGCTTCCCGGCTGTTCAACCAGATTTTCGCGGTCTGCTCGGCGCTGGCGTTTCTGCTGCTGCTCCAGTTCTTCCGCAGCCCATTCCGGCGCCGCTTCACCAATGAAGACTTGCTTATCGCGCCCGCCGACGGTAAAGTGGTCGTGATTGAGGAGGTGCAGGAGCCGGAATACTTCGGCGACGCGCGGCGGCAAATCAGCATTTTCATGTCGCCCATCAACGTGCACATCACCCGCAATCCGGTGTCGGGCATCGTCAAATATTTCAAATACCACCCCGGCAACTACCTCGTGGCCTGGCACCCCAAGAGCAGCACCCAGAATGAGCGCACCACGGTGGTGGTGGAAAGCGAAGCCGGGCCGCTGGTCCTGTTCCGGCAGATTGCCGGCGCGATGGCCCGCCGCATTGTGTGGTATGTGAACGAGGGCGACGAGGTCAGTCAGGGCGACGAGTTCGGCTTCATCAAGTTCGGCTCGCGCGTCGATTTGTTTATCCCACTCGACGCCGAGGTGAAAGTTGAGTTGGGCCAGAAAGTGAAGGGCGGCGAAACAGTAGTATGCCAGTTTAAAGTCTGAACCACGGATTTATCGGATTGGTCGGATTTCGAGGACGATTTGGCTCGTAAGACGATTTTTAAGGAAAGAGCAAAGGCCACTCGCATGGGTGGCCTTTGCTCTTTCAGAGGGGGTAGGAAATTCAGATAGAGCTGACGCGAAATCGTCCTCGAAATCCGACCAATCCGACCAATCCGTGGTTCAGACAAGCAAATGCGGCACGAACTCCGAGAGGTTGGTGATTAGCCCGGCTTCGCGGCGGAAGCCTAGCGCGCAGGCCTCGCCGGCCCAGAACACGCCGGCCTGGTAGCGGCGGCCTTGCGCGTCGGTGGGCAGCTCGGCCCAACGCTGGTAAAGCTGTGGCTGCTGGCCGAAGTCGCCGGACACTTCGGCTTTGGGTTCGGGCGCGTCGGCCGTTTCGATTTCGGCCACGTTCTGCCCTTCGCGTCCGAAGAACGGCTTGCGCACATGGTGGCCGGGCAGGGGCTGAAGGCTGGCTTCGAGCAGCAGCGGGTGGTGCGGAAACGTGTCCCAGAGGTGGGCCAGCAGGCCTTTGCTTTGAAACAGCAGGCTGTACGCCGGGTTGGCGATGACGACGGTGCGCGAAAGGGTAAGCTGAACAAGGTCGGCGGTGAGGTCGGGCTCTTCCTCGGCCAGAATCTCCCAAGGCACGAGCTTGAAGAGAAAGTCGAACTTCTGCCACTGCTCAGGGCCGGTTTCGGCCCACACGCCGCGGTCGGCGCCCTCGACGGTGACGCGCATATCGTCGATGGGACAGAGGTGGGGGGTAGGAAAGCCAGCGGCGCGGGCGGCTTCGGCCAGCACGGCGCAGTTGGCTTCGTCCTCGGCGCTGCCGGGCAGATAAACCAGCAAGAGACTGTCCGCCAAATCGTTGTTGAGCGCGCGCCAGTGGCGAAACTGGTCTTCGAGCCCCTCGAAGAGGCCGTTGGCCTGGCGCCCTTCCTCCGACTGACCAGCTGCCACCAGGCTGGCCCACTGCACCACGGCGGTTTCGGGCAGGCTGGTGGCAGTGTCGGCGTTAAATTCCAGCAGCTTGGGGCCGTCGGCGGTCAGGGCCAGGTCGAAGCGGCCGTAGAGGTGCCAGTGGCGCTCGTCTTCCCAGGAGTGGCGCACGGCCGCCCACAGGTTCTCGGGAATGGCCAGCTTGCGCAGAAACTCCTCTGAAATCGGATCTGGGATGGCCTGCACCAGCATGTCGTAGAGCGTGTCGGCGGCTTCGAGCAGGCTTTCGGCCTCACGCTCGGTGAGTTGCACGGCTTCGCGGGCCACGTAGTTCTGACAGGCTTCCTCGATGGCCCAGTCCCAACCCAGCGCGCGCACGGCGGGGGTTGCGTCACCGGGCAGGGGTAGGAGGTTTATCATTTTTTAGTTATCAGTTAACAGTGAGCAGTTATCAGTGAATAGTAAGCCGTGAGACGTTCAGCCCCAGTGGGGCAGCATATTAGTAGTACAACCAGTATATAGACGGTCGGAGCCCCAGCGGGGCGACACCATCGTCTGCGGGTGCCAGCGGGGCCATCGGCGCCCGCAGCCAGCAAGGAAGTTGAACAACACTGCTCACTGTTCACTGCCAACTGCTCACTGAAACTCCCTACCCCCCAAACCCGCCGCCACCCGACCGGCCGCGGCTGCCGAAGCCGGAACTGCGGCCGGCCGGCGCGCTGCTGCGGAAGCTGGGCCGCGGCGAGCTGCGCACCGTCGAGCGGCTCTCGGCGATGCCGGCGTTGCCGGCGGCGCGGGGGCCGCTGAAGCCACGGCCGAAGAAGCTGCGGCCCTGGTTCTGGCGCTCCTGAGCCACGTTGGCGCGCCAGCCCTGGTTGCGCTGCAAAACGCCGGGGTTGGCGTAGTAGCCGGGATTGGGCGTGAGGAAGCGGCCGGCCATGTAGCCGATGCCGCCCCACATGAGCACGTTCATCATGCTGAAGTTGCCGCTGCGGTTTTCGGGATTGGCGCGGCTGTAGTCCTGCATCTGGCGCTGCAGGGCCTGGCCTTGCAGCGTATCAACTTTGCCATCGAAGTGGCGCAGGATAGCGGCCACTTCCTCCTTGCCGGCGGGGCGCTCGGCCGTGATTTTCCACTGGCCCGGCTGCACCTCAGTCAGTTCGCTGATAACGCCCTGGCTGTAGGTCTGGGCGGCCTGGGTGGCGGGTTGGTCGCCCCAGTCGGCGCCGGTGCCGCTGCTGGTCGTGCTGCTGTCGTTGCCGGAGCAGGCGGGCAAGGTCAGGCCCAGGCTGCCGGCGGCGGCCACCAGCAGCACGTTGCGGCGCCAGTCGCCGAGGAGGTGGAAGTGCTTTTTCATGGGCTGTTAGCTGTTAATTACTGGTTGTCAGGTATGGAAGCGGCTTATAGAATGTCATGCTCATCTGGCGTCCGCAAAGCGAAGCATCTCGCGGGCGGCACTAACTACATCGTCGTTTAGTCGTTTAGATTACTTCCCCGCGCGAGATGCTTCGCTTTGCGGACGCCAGATGAGCATGACATTCTCTTAACTCGACCGACAACTAGGCATTAGGCATTTAAAACCAGCTGGCCACGAGCGGCGCCAGCGCTTCCAGCGCCTCTTGATCGTCGGCGTCGAAGTCGTTCAACTTGTCGCTGTCAACATCGAGCACGGCCACAACGTTGCCGGCTCCCCGGATGATGGGCACCACGATTTCCGATTTCGAGGCGCTGCTGCACGCGATGTGGCCGGGGAACTGCTCGACATCGGGCACGAGCAGCGTTTGGGCCCGCGCCCAGCTGGCGCCGCACACGCCCCGTCCGCGCCGGATGCGGGTGCAGGCCACCGGTCCCTGAAACGGGCCCAGCACCAACTCATCTTCTTTTACGAGGTAAAAACCCACCCAAAAAAAGCCAAATGCTTCCTTGAGGGCGGCGGCGGTGTTGGCCAGGTTGGCGGTCAGGTCGGGCTCGCCGGTAGTGAGCGCTTCGATTTGGGGGCGCAGCTCGGCGTAGCGGGCGGCTTTGGTGGTGGCGGTGAGGGTGAGGTCTTCGGCCATAGTTGGGTTCGAGCGGGAGTTATTCAGCGCAAAGTTTAACTGCGTTGTCCTTCGGTTCGCGGAGTCAGCAAAGTTTCGCGAGGTCAGAAGCCGGCAGAATTCTGTGCTCTAGGAGTTCAGCCAAGTTAACAGCTCATCGTCGCCGGCGTTTTCCAGACCCTGCAAGCCGCTCAGGCCGGGCTTGGGCGCGGCAATGCCGGCGCCGAGCTGCCTGGCCCGGCTGCGAAACACGCGCATCTCATCCCACAAGTCGTGGGCCAGCAGGGAGTTGAGCACCGTCGGGCCGCCCTCGACCAGCACCGACTGCAAGCCGCGCCGGTGCAAATCGGCCAGCATCTGGGGCAGCAAATCCACCACTTGGCCGGGGCCGTGTCCGGGCTCCGTGAGGGTGATGTATTCGACGTTTTCGCAGGGAGCACGCTGGCGGTAAGTGTACACTAGCGTGGGCTGCGACTGGTCGAACAGGTGGTGGGTGGGCGGCAAACTCAGGTTTTTGTCGATAACGGCGCGCACGGGCTGGGGGCCCGGCCACTCGCGGGCGTTGAGGCGGGGGTTGTCGTGCAGGGCCGTGCGGGTACCGACCAGGATGGCCGCTTCCTCGGTGCGCCACTTATGAGTGAGCAGCCGGGCCTGCTCGCCGCTAATTTGTACCGGCTGGAAGTAAGGCCCGGCCAGAAAGCCATCGGCGGTTTCGGCCCACTTGAGCACCAGGTAGGGCCGCTGCTTTTCCTGCATCGTGAAAAAGCGCCGATTGAGCCAGCGTCCTTCGGTTTCCAGCAGCCCGGTTTCAACTTGAATGTCGGCGGCGCGCAGCCGGCCGATGCCCTGGCCGGCGACCAGCGGGTTGGGGTCGCGGTTGCAAATCACCACTTCGCCTACCCCCTCGCGGATGAGCAGGTCGGCGCAGGGCGGCGTCTTGCCGTGGTGGGCGCAGGGCTCCAGCGTGACGTAGATGCGGCTCTGGGGCAGCCACTGGCGGTCGGCAGCGGGCACGGCGGCCAGCGCGTTCACCTCGGCGTGGGGCCCGCCGAACCGCTCGTGCCAGCCCTCGCCGAGGCAGCGACCCTGGTGCGTCACGACGCAGCCAACCAGCGGATTGGGACGGGTGGCCTGGCCGCCGCGCAGCGCCAGGTCGAGGGCGCGGCGCATGAAAAAGTGGTCGGAGTCGGTGAAGTTGGGCACGGGGTGGGAGGAGATAGGGTAGCTTTGGAGGAATGATACGCAGACGCGGCCGGCCAGGCTGTCCGAGCAATTCCCTACCCCCTCTCTTCCAGCTGAAGGCTACCCCGCCTCCCCATTTAACATGCGCAGTGACCCGATGACGGGACGAGGGAAGTCGCCGGGCTACTTCGTGGCGGCGCCGGACGGCCATAATTAGTACAAAGCCCGCTTCCATTGCCCACGACTCTCCGCCAGCTCACCGCCGACCTTGCCGCCGCGCTCCAGGCCATCTACCCGGCCCCGGAAGCCGACGCCATTGCCGACTTGGTTGGGGAGCATCTGTTGCAACTCAGCCCCTTGCAGCGCCGGATGCGGGCCGCCGCCTTGGTGCCAGAAGAAGTAGTCCGGCAGTTGCCGGCCCTCACCGCCCGCCTGCTGGCGCACGAGCCGGTGCAGTATGTGCTCGGCACCGCGCACTTCGCCGGCCTGGAGCTGGAGGTCACTTCCGCCACGCTCATCCCGCGCCCCGAAACCGAGGAGCTGGCCCGCCTCATCGAAACCGAGCTGCGGGGCCGGCCCGGCCTGCGCGTGCTGGACGTGGGCACTGGCTCCGGCTGCCTGGCCCTGGCGCTGGCCCGTGCCCTACCCCGCTCGCAGGTGCTGGCCGTCGATATTTCGGCCGAAGCGCTGGCCGTGGCCCGCCGCAACGCCGCCAGGTATGCGCCGCAAGTCCAGTTTCAGTTGCTCGACATTCTAAATGAAACGCCCGCCCTCGCGCCCGGCACGCTCGACGTGCTGGCGAGCAACCCGCCCTACGTGCGCGAGTCGGAACGGGCGCTGATGCGCGATAATGTGCTGGCCTGGGAGCCCGCCACGGCCCTGTTCGTGCCCGACGACGACCCGCTGCTCTTCTACCGCCGGCTGGCCGCGCTGGGCCGGGCGCTGCTGCGGCCGGGCGGCGGCCTCTACCTGGAAATCAACGAGGCGTTCAGCGCCGAAACCGTGGCGCTCCTGACTCAGCAGGGTTTCACGGACGTAAGGGGGGTAGGGGATATGTTTGGCCGGGCGCGCATGGTGCGGGCGTCGGCCTAGCGCAGCCAGGCGGCACTGCTGGTGTTCTACGGCGTCGTGGCGACGCGGCAGGAGCTGAGCTTCGGCAAAACCTACGCCATGTACGGGGCCGTCTTCATCCTAATGTTGGTGGCCTGAGCGAAGTATTTCGACGGCTTTAAGCCCGACTGGCTGGTCCTGATTGGATGCTTGGTTGTGCTGGTGGAGGTAGGGATTATGCTGTTCTGTCTGCGAAGATGAGGATGAAAATTTAGGGGTAGGAAATATGCTTAACCTGATGCAAGGAAAGCGGTGGTGACACACTTGAAAAAAGCCGACTACGAGTAGTAGTCGGCTTTTTAAATCATAATTCGCCGCAGCTATGACTTTTTCTTGTATGCAAGAAAGCCAACAGTAAAAATACCCTGCCGAAGGTGCTGCCGGTAGGGATAAACGTTGTTCTCGAAGAGAAAACGCCGCGAATAAGGCGTCAGACTCTGCTCATAGCGTAGGTTGAAATCGAAACGTCCGGCAACAAATCCCACCCCTACCTGACCCAGCACCTGTAATCGCTCTACACTCTGATTCAGGCTATTGTAGATGGTGGCTGTGGGAGGATCAGGAGGAGAAGTAGGCCGAACTTCCAGCAGAGCATCACGCCGATTAACGACCAGCACCGGACCCGCCAGCACGTAGGTGCGCCGGCTGGTACGCAGCCCGCCGAGAGCCGCTGCTTCCCAGCGCCATATCCGGTGCCCAAAGGTAGAATAAGACGGGCCAATTGGACCATTTAAATCATATAGCACCAAATAGGATTGCCCACGCGTGGAGGTATAAGCTAACTCCGGCTGCGCGAAAAAGCGGGAGTCTCCTACCTGCCAGCGTGCATAGGCGCTCAGCCGATAGCCAACTTCGTCGTAGCGCGAAAGGTCCTCGTCCGTCGCCAGCGCGTAGGGCAGTATGGGAATAACCTTCGGCGTAGCCAGGGTTTGCGTAACGTTGCCACTGACAGCGGCCCCAACTGCTTCCAACTGCTGGCCAGCCGCGGCTAGTGGAGAGGCCAGCAAGGCCAGTGTACAACCGGCCAGCCAGCTAACCACCGGGCCGCGGTTTCGGCTAGGCACAATTGGTAGACAACCGGCAACCACCGCTGAGAAAATAGCTCTGGTGCTCATTGACTAGAGATTTTCAAGAACCCAGCGAAATTCTCTAATGCCACCGGTGCCACCAGTGTAATAGCCGCCTGCCGACGGCTCAAAGTCAAAATGCATGGAACTTACACTAATTCTGTCGTCGTCATTTGCGATTTTGAAAGTAACCTCCCTGGTAGCTTTCACCCCAAGCAGTTCGAAGCCAATTGATAATTTTACGTCGGCGATGGTGCCCCCGTCCTGTTCATACCATGCATATCCTACAGCATTGCTATATACAGCTTTATCCCATAGAAACAGGGCCGTGTTGGTGCGCCAAGTACTCTCTATCTCGCTTCGGGTCATGGTGTACATGACATCCAGAATAGAAGTGCCTCCGGCACCACCAGTGGGAGCCATAATCTGGAGCCGAATTTCAGGCTTGCCTAGAATGTAGGTCTCGTACTCACTAACGTCTTCCAGCCACAAAGACTTCAAGTACTCGGTCCGCTTGTCCACCCGTACGTAGGAGACAGGCGGTGTCCAACCTCCCCCACCTCCGCCCCCGCCATCGGGGTCACTAGGCAGGAGTATATCGGAAGGAGAACCTTGTTTGGGGTTCTGTAAGTTGCCACGGGCATCAACGGTGACCCGTTCGCTTGGACCAACGACGATAATTGGGAAATCAGGGGCATTATCGGCGTCGAGCCAATGAAGCTTACCATCCTTATCGTAAGCCTTCAACCGCTGCTTTTTCACGCGGTCATTATAGCCAGCCGGAATGAATACGACAAGCGGAGAGTAGCTTGCAACATCCCATTTGTCGATGTTAATCGGAACGGAGATATTTAGGTTAGGAACATCCCGCAACGTAGGAGCCATTCCGGAAACCACCTGCCCTTCGATTTCGGTCTTGACGGTTTTCTCCATCTGTTGCCCAAACGCCGGCACTTGTTTCACAAGTTCGGCGTAGAGTACGTCGTAATCACCGTCAAATTGCTTTAAAGCTTCTTTCTTCAGAAGCCCCCGCGCGGAAGCGTTTTCACCAAGGCTTTTAGCGAGTGCTCTGGCTACGTTCTCGAGCTTGGCGTTGGCACTTGCGTTGGCGTTAGCGCTTACGTCGGCGCTTGTGTTGGAGGCCGATGGTTGAGGAAGTTCGCTAGCTAACTTATCACGGTCGCAGCTTATTAAAAACATCGTTGTTCATAAAGTTAATAGACTACCTAGCCGAGAGAGAGGAGATAAGTTGGTTTTCATGGGAAAGTGAGAAATGATGAGTGGTTTATTGCGGAGGTTAATGAAGTAGACACATCCTCATTAACTTTCCCTAACTGTGTCTGCTTGTAAATGTATGATGTCAATGTTGATAAATAATATCATTTTCCTAAAATAACAATAAAATAATTATCATTAAAATATTACTGTTCAGTTGCTTTACCAGATATGAGATGTTCGTAGCCTAGCTAACACCATTGTTCTCACCCTACAGGTTCGCCAGCACGAAATTCATCATCTGCCGGTACAAGTGCAGCGTGGTGTTGCCGCCCGAAATGCCGTGGTTGCGGTTGGGATAGTAGAGCGTCTGGTAGTCCTTGTTGGCTTTCACCATCGCATCGACCCAGGCGATGGAGTTCTGGAAATGCACATTGTCGTCGCCGGTGCCGTGGACGAGCAGGTACTTGCCCTTCAGGTTCTGGGCGAACTGCACGGGCGAGTTGTCGTCGTAGCCGGCGGCGTTGAGCTGGGGCGTTTTGAGGTAGCGCTCGGTGTAGATGCTGTCGTAGTAGCGCCAGTTGGTGACCGGCGCCACGGAGATGCCCAGCTTGAAGAGGTCGGCGTTCTTCGTCATCGCCAGCGCCGTCATGTAGCCGCCGAAGCTCCAGCCCCAGATGCCGATGCGGCTTTTGTCGACGTAGGGCAAGGTGCCCAGGTACTTGGCGGCTTCGCCCTGGTCGATGGTTTCGAGCTTGCCCAGGTTGGCGTAGGTCGTCTTGCGGAAGGCGCCGCCGCGGGCGCCGGTACCGCGGTTATCGACCGACACCACGAGGTAGCCGTTCTGCGCTAAGAGCTGATGGTAGAGGTAGTTGCGAAACGAGACGCCCGCGCCGGTGTTGTCGGCCACAGTCTGCGAGCCGGGGCCGCCGTAGACGTACATCAGCACCGGGTATTTCTTGCTGGGGTCGAAGTTGGCGGGCTTGAGCATGGAGCCGTTCAGCTGTACGCCCTCGCTGGTTTTGAAGGAGATAAATTCCAGCGCGCCCAGGTTGTACTGGCTCAGCGTCTGGCGCAGCGGGGCGTTGTCCTCCAGGGTTTTAACCAGCTTGCCGGTGGCACCCTCGCGCAGGCTTACCACGGCCGGGACGCCCGCGCTGCTGTGGGTGTTGAGGAAGTAGCGGCAGTCGGGGCTCATGTTCACGGCGTCGGTGCCGGCCCCCGGCTCGCTTAGGCGCTGGGTTTTGCCACCTTTCAAGCTCACCCGAAACAGGTGCCGCTGCAACGGCGACGGGTCGGGGCTGGTGTAATAGACGAAGCCGTTCTTCTCATCCACGCCCACGACCTCGCTCACGTCGAAGCGGCCCTTGGTGAGCTGGCGCGTGAGCTTGCCGCTCATGTTATACAGGTACAGATTGCGGAAACCGTCCCGCTCGCTGGCAAACAGAAATTCCCTACCCCCCTGCAAGTAGCGCAAGTCATCATCGGCCACTTCCAGGTAGGCGGGGTCGGTTTCGGTCAGCACCCCGCGGCCCTGGCCGGTGGCGGCGTTGGCGTGGATGACTTCGAGCTTGTTTTGCAGGCGGTTGAGGCGGCGGATGCTGAGCTGGCCGGGCGTCTGCGTCCAGGTCACGCGCGGGAGGTACTGGTCGGGCTCCGGGCCCACGTCCATCTTCTGAGTGCGGCCGGCGGCCACGTCGTAGGTGCTCACGCCGACGGCCGAGTTTTTCTCGCCCGCCTTGGGGTACTTGAAGCGGTATTCCTTCGGATATAAATTGCCCCAGAGCTGCATGTCGTACTCCGGCACCTGGCTTTCATCGAAGGTGTAGTAAGCCAAATACTTGCTGTCGGGCGACCAGAAAAAGCCCTGCGCAAAGCTGAATTCCTCCTCGTACACCCAGTCAGTGCTGCCGTTGATGCGCTGGTTTTTAATCCCATCCGTGGTCACGGCCTTTTCCTGCATCGTCGCCAAGTCAGTCAGAAGCACGTTGTTGTCGCGCACGAAGGCCACGCGCAGGCCGTCTGGCGAGAACGTGGCGTAGCTCTGCTTGCCGCCCGCGCTCAGCGGCGTGAGCTTCTTACTGGCGCGGTCGTAGACGTAGTAGCTGGCCTTGGAGCTGTGGCGGTAGATGGGCTCGGTGTCGGTCGTGAACAGGATTTTCTGCTCGTCGGCGTTGAAGCGGTAGCCGTCCACGGCCAGCGGCTTGCCGTCTAGTTTCAGGTCGGCGGCCGGCACCAGGGTTTGCACGGCTTTGCCGGTCGCCACTTCGTGCTGCACGAGGCTGCCCTCGTCCAGGGCGGCGTAGTAACGGCCGTCGCGCATCCAGTCGAAGCCCGGCACGGCCGCGGCGCGGAACGTGGGCTTGGCGAAGACGTCCTCCAGGGTCAGGGGCAGCTTTTGCTGGGCGGCGGCGGGCGCGGTGGTGAGGCCGGGCAGCAGGGCGGGGCCGTTGGCGGCCAGCAGCAGGGCCAGCGTCAGGGAGGATAATTTCATGGAGAAAAGAGACGGGAGAAAGACGAGGGCGGGCTGTTGTCGCGTTAAAGGTAAACGGCGGTTGGAAGTTTCCTGCTTGCCTGGAGACATTAGCTTCCTGGCGTTGACCACCCGGCAACTTTAGCCCGCCGAGGACGCGGAAGAAAAGCGCAGAAGTCGCAGAAGTCGCAGAAGCCGGCGGTGCGCGGCCGGCGCCCGACCTTTGACGTTCGTTTACTCGCTATGCGCCTTTCTCTTTCACTATTCCTAGCTGCCCTCACCGGGCTCACGGCCTGCACCAAGGAGCCGCGGCCGGTGCGGCTCGACTTCATCGGCTCGTCGCGCTTCACCTCCAGCGACCGCACGGCTGGCCCCGGCGACACGCTCAGTTCCCGCCTTTATGCCTCGGTCGATACCACGAGCGAGCTGGCCCTGACCCACTTTCGCGTCACGGTGCGGTATGAGCCGACCCCGGTGCCACAGGTGTACGCCACCCCGGCCCTGCCGCTACGCAACGTGCCTGGAGACTCCCTCGTCTACCTCGATTCCACGTTCACCGCGGCGGCAGCCCGGCGCCAGCTTGTCTATCAAAATTCCTTTGGCACCCGCACTACTTCGGGCAGGGAGCGCTGGGAGTTTACGGTTTCCGACGGTAACAACATGTCCACGCGCACTTTCCGGGTGCGCGTAATCAACCGTGACTCAACGGCCGACTATCATCAGTACACGCTGCGCATTCCCACGGCGCCGGCCCGGCCGGCGCGTCCTTTCGTGGCGTTGCTACCAGGGCTGGCGCTGCCGGCGTCGGCCATCCGGGCCAGCGCGCCTGGCCGCCAGCTTATTGACCTCGTGTACCGCCCCGGTGCAACTTCCCTGGTCGTGTATGAAAACCCGGACCGGACCGCCCGCGCCGTGTTGCGTCGCACTGCGCTCGACAGTGTCGCCTTCGTGCGGCTCGCCACGCCGACGCTCATTGCTGGGGCTTTCACTCAGGCTGCCGCGCCGGCCCCATCCACCGGCGTGCTCGCCCGGAACGACGTGATAGCCTTCCGCACGGTCGATAATCACGTGGGCGTGTTCACCGTGCGCCGCCTCGCCCTGACGCCCTATCCCGTGCTGGAGCTGCTGGTGCGAGTGCTGAAAACGCCGGGCTAGGCTGAACTGCTGATTCCCTACCCCCCCCGTAGGGCAAAGGGGGGGTAGGGAAGTACCCATTGTTTAAAAGCAAAAAGCCGCCTTGCAGCACTGCAAGGCGGCTTTTTGCTTTTCGGTAACACGCTTGCCCAACGTCTGGCGCTGGCTTCGCACCCGGCGAGGGGGGTAGGGAAGTGGCGCGGCTTTAGAACGTCAGGCCCGCGGTTAGCGTCGTGGTGAAACGCTTGTTGGTCACGTCGATAACCGGCTCCCGAACGACTTGCGGCTGGCGAGGGTCTCGAGCCAGCGCGTAGGATGAATGCTGCTGGTTGTAGGTGCTATAGACGCCGGCCACATCCAAAAAGAAATTGCCCTGGCGTAGGCCGGCGCCGGCCGTATAGAACCGCTGGGCCCGCCCGATGTAGCCGTTGCGGTAGGGGTCGCCGTAGTGGGCAAAGCCAGCTCGCAGCCGAAAGATATCGAAACGGCCCTCAGCGCCCAGGCGCACATTCACGGTGCTTTTATAAAAGTCGTTGATGTCAGCGTTTTCGCCTTGAAAAGAATAGTCGTCGCCGTCAGCATCATTGGGGTTGCTGCTGTAGCGGGCCTGCGAGTAGCCCACGTACTCTATATCGCCAGTCAGAAAGCCGTACTTGTTTACCAGGACTGCTACCCCCCCGTTGGCGCGGAAGGGCGTCACAAGGCTGTAATTATAAGTGCCGGGCACGGTGCTCAGCGAGTTGCCCAGGCCGGAGCCGGGCGGCAGAAAGTCGTTATTGACCGTAAGGGAGGTAGAGTAGGTATCGGTCAGCCGGATGTAGGTCGGCGTCTGCACCGAGGCGCCGAGGCGCACGAAGTCGCTGAGCCGGTAGATAATGCCCAGGCGGGCGTTGATGCCGGCGCCGGTCGTTTTCACCCGGTCGCGGGTCTCAAAATCCTGCGCCCCTTCCGAGTCTTCGCTGAAGATGCTGGTGCGCTCGTGGTTGAGCGACACAATCCCTACCCCCCCGCCCACGTAAACCCGGTCGCGGTAGCTACCGCCATACGCCAAGTCGAACTGCGACAACGAGCCACTGCTTATCACCGACTCGTTCTGGGTGATGGGGCCGGAACGGCGCACTGCATCCAGCACCAGCACCGAGTCGCCGACGGGCCCGCCGGGACGACGTATTCGCTCAATATTCGTGAGATAATTGCCGTAGGCCAGGCCTTCGAGGGAAGTGTACGTTTCGTCGTCGTACTGCGTGGCAATGTCCGCCACGGCCTGCTGGTAGTCGGGGCTGTTGATATCGCTGTAACCGCCCGGCTCATTCAAATACTGAAAAAACGACCGGTCGTCGCTGGTCGAGTTCGTGTAGCGGAAGGCCTTGTTGAAGTCGGCCTGCCGGGTGAAGCCCAGCCCGAAGGAGCCGCCGCGCCAGCCGTTGCCGGCGGCGTCGCCGTCGGGGCGGCGGTTGGTGAGCACCACGCCGGCGCTGCCGATGTGAAAGCTATTCTGGTCGGCGGTCCGGGGGCCGCCGTTGCCGCGCCCCTCCCCGGAACCCAGGCCGAGGCCGGGCGCCAAGTGCAGCTCCGACTTCTGGTAGAGGCCCAGGCCGGCGGGGTTGCTGCTCAGGTTGCCGAAGTCGGCGCCCAGCGCCACGTTGGCGCCGGCCAGGCCCTGGGTGCGGGCCGGGCCGCCAAACTGCAGGCGCGAATAATCCAGGGCCTGGCCCACGTAGGGGCTTTGCGCCTGCGCGCTGAGGGCGCCAACCGTAGTCAGCACCAAGGCCAGCGCGGGCCGAAAAGCGAGAAGTTTCATAGAAAAAAGGGCAGAAGAAGGCTGAAGAAAAGGGCAGGGAAAGGGCAAAAAAGAGCCGGCCGTGGGGCCGGCTCTGAGGTTAATCAGGAAGAAAGCTGGTCAGGCCAAGTTGCCGGGGCCTAGAAGCGGCCCCCACGCCGGCCGCCACTATTGCCCCCGCCGCCACCACTATTGCCGCCGCTGGAGGACGGCGCCGAATACGAAGGCTGGGAAGGCCGCTCATAGGTGCGCTCCTGCTGCGCGGGGCGCTCGTACGTGCGCTGCGGCTGCTCGGCGGGCCGCTCATACGTCCGGCGGGGCTGGGGTTGCTCGGCAGGCCGCTCGTAGGTGCGGGTGGTCTGGCCCTGCCTGTTGTCGGGCGCCGATTCGTAGATGCGGGTCCGGCGCGCTGGGCGCTGCTCCATTGGCTGCACATCGGCTGGCTGGCTGCGCTCATACACGCGGCCGGCTTCGTTACCAGTGGTAGTACTACCCTCGCTCACGCCACGCAAGCGACGCCGCGAACGGCTCTCGACGTTGGCTTCAGCGGGGGGGGTAGAAAGGGTAGCTTCGGTGCGGCTCAGGCGCGCGGCAGCGTCCTCACTGCGGCGGCCGGTAACCGCGGGCTGGTCGCGGTCGGTGATGGCTGTGGGGCGGTTAGGAGCGGTGCCATCGCTGCTCACCCGGCGGCGGCCATAGCTGGCGTCGCCCACGGCCGAGGAGGCCGGCGCAGCCGGCGCGGTCAGACCACCAAGCGGGGCGTCCGGGCTGGCTACTATTCCGCCGCGCCGGCCGCGGCCAGCTGTGGGGGCCGGCGTACTGCCCGGCGCGGCTACCGCGTTGCCGCGACCGGCCAGCACGTCGCCCCCGCGGCCCCGGCGCGGGCCCACGAGCACGGGGTTGCTGGTGTTGGCGTAGCTGCTGCCATTAGGGCGAATCACTTGCCGGCTACCCCCGTAGTAGGCGCCATAGCCGTCGTTGCCGTAGCCCCGGCCATAGCCGCCGCCGTAGTAGGGGTCGTAGGCGTAGGCGCCGTAGCCACCGTAGTAGGGCCGGCCGTAGCCATAGCCCCCCCAGGGCCGGCCAAAGCCGATATTAATGCTCACGAAAGAGGCGCCATAGCCGTAACCGTAAGGGCTGAGGAAGGGGTCGTAGAACGCGTAAGGGCTATAGAATGGGCTCGCGAAGGACGAATAGTACGGGTCGTAGAAAGCGCCGCCGTAGCCGCCGTAGGCCGGAAAGCCATAGCTGACAACGGCAGGCGCGAACACCACCGGCGGGCTGTAGTAACCCAGGCCCACGGTCGGGCCGGCGTAGGGCCGGCGGAAGCGCGAGTCATTATCATACGACGAGCTGGAATAGCCATCGTCGTAGTATTCGGGCGCGTTGCGGGCCTGGCGCCGGGTGTCGGCGGCCTGGTAGTCGGGGTTGGCAGCCTCGCCATCGTTATCAATTTCGGACGCGGCCGGGGCAGTCTCCGCCGACGCGGCGGGCGCCGGGCGCACCACAGCCGTGGTACGGTCTTTCGAGGAGTAATACACACCGTCATCTTCCGTCGTGGCGACGGAGCGAGTGGCGGAGCAGCCGCCCAGCGCAAGCAGGGCCAGCGCGGGCAATGAGGCGGTGAGCAGCTTTTTCATGATAAAAAACAAAGGAAAAGTGACAGGCAACGGTAAAGAAACAACCGACAAATGCGGGCCGGCACGAGAGCAGTTGACAGACTTGTAGCGGACCTGATTCGAGCGCGAAGGTTTAACCGAGCGGGGCAGAATCGGCAAGCTGTTTTGCCAGCGCGACGGCAGCTATTCCCTAAACAACGAGCACCCGGCAAACAGTTGCGAGCAAACAAATAAACTGGTCCCTAAACCTGCTCGCCCTTAACGGAATTTCGGCCGGTTCCGATGCCTGGCCGCGAACTGATTTATTGGGTTGGTCCTGCCCGGCTTAAACCCGGTTGCGGCAGCGGTCTATCTTTGAGCCCGGAAGACGACAACTTTATCTTCTTTCTTGTTAAAATCAAAACCCGTACCAGGTTTGGGAACTATTTCCCCGCGCCTGTTCCGCCTTTTAGTAGATGCCCGTTATGAGCAAAAAGTTGCCTACCCGCCAGGAAGATTATTCGCTTTGGTACAATGACTTAGTGAAGCGCGCCGGCCTGGCTGAGAACTCGGCCGTGCGCGGCTGCATGGTGATTAAGCCTTACGGCTACGCCATCTGGGAGAAGATGCAGCGGCAGCTCGATGATATGTTCAAGCGCACCGGCCACGAGAATGCCTACTTTCCGCTGTTCGTGCCCAAAAGCCTGTTTGAGGCCGAGGAGAAGAACGCCGAGGGCTTCGCCAAGGAGTGCGCGGTGGTGACGCACTACCGCCTGCAATCGGACCCCGACAACCCCGGCAAGCTGCGCGTCGACCCGGCCGCCAAGCTGGAGGAAGAACTGGTGGTGCGCCCGACCTCGGAGGCCATCATCTGGAGCACCTACAAAAACTGGATTCAGAGCTACCGCGACCTGCCGCTGCTCATAAATCAGTGGGCCAACGTGGTGCGCTGGGAGATGCGCACGCGCCTGTTTCTGCGCACGGCCGAGTTCTTGTGGCAGGAAGGCCACACCGCCCACGCCACCGCCCCCGAGGCCCTGGCCGAAACCCGGCAGATGCTCGACGTCTACGCCGAGTTCGTGGAAGAGCACATGGCCCTGCCGGTGGTGAAGGGCGCCAAAACCGAGAACGAGCGCTTCGCCGGCGCCGAGGAAACCTACTGCATCGAGGCGCTGATGCAGGATGGCAAGGCCCTGCAAGCGGGCACCAGCCATTTTTTAGGTCAAAATTTCGCCAAGGCCTTCGACGTGCAGTTCCAAACCAAGGAGGGGGGTAGGGAATTCGTGTGGGGCACGAGTTGGGGCGTGAGCACCCGCCTGATGGGCGCGCTGGTCATGGCGCACTCCGACGACGAGGGGCTGGTCCTACCCCCCCGCCTGGCGCCCATCCAGGTCGTCATCGTGCCCATCTACAAAACCGGCGAGTTGGACGCGCTATTGGAGCGCATCCGCCCCATTCAGATGGGGCTGATTGCGCGCGGCATCTCGGTGAAAGTGGACAGCCGCGACACCGAGCGGCCGGGCTTCAAGTTTGCCGAGTGGGAGTTGAAGGGCGTGCCCGTGCGCCTGGCCATCGGCGCCCGCGACCTCGACGCCGGCCTCATCGAAACCGTGCGCCGCGACACCAAAGAAAAGCTGCACCTGCCCCTGGCCGACATCGTGCAGAGCGTCGACCAGCTGCTGGCTGATATTCAAACCAGCATCTACCAGAAAGCCAGGCGCTTCCGTGCCGCGCACACCCACCGCGTCGAAACCTACGACGAATTTAAGGCCGCGCTGGAGGGTGAGGGCGGCTTCGTGCTGGCCCACTACGACGGCACTTCCGAAACCGAAGAGCAGATTAAAACCGAAACCAAGGCCACCGTGCGCTGCCTGGCCTTCGGCGAACCGGACGAGGATGGCGTGTGCATCGTGACAGGCCGGCCGAGTGCGCGGCGGGCGTATTTCGCCAGGGCCTATTGAGTTTGAGAAGCAGCTTTAACACAAAAACCCCGTGCCGGCCTGGCACGGGGTTTTTTGTGGCGTCCGGAGACCTGGTTGCCGGGCAGGGGGGTAGGGAAGGCACCGCTCCGGCTTCGGGATTCATACTGCTTCCTACCCCCTACTTCTTGGTGATGGTGAACTCCACCCGCCGGTTCTGGCGACGGGTTTCCTCTTGCTCGTTGCTGGCCAGGGGCTTGGAGCCGCCGTAGCCCTCGGTGGTGATGCGGGCGCCGCTGATGCCCTTGCTGATGAGGTAGCGCTTCACCTCGGTCACGCGGTCCACGCTCAGCTTCAGGTTCAGGGCCTCGTCGCCCTGGTTGTCGGTGTGGCCTGAGATTTTGATTTCCACCCCTGGGTATTCCTTCAAAATGCGAATCAGGCGGGCCAGCTCGGGGTAGGAGCTGGGCGAGAGGTAGTAGCGGCTCTGCTGGAAGAAGATGTTGTTGAGCTTGATGGTCTGGCCCACGGCGAACGGAATCAGGAACAAGTCCTGCTGCTGCTCGGTGTACTGGTCCTTGTTGGTGGCGTCGAGGCTGGCGTTTTCGGCCAGGTAGCTCTCGGCCTCGGCGCGGTAGCCGTACTGCACGCCGCTGGGCAGCACGATGGTGTAGGAGCCGTCCACCGGGTTGGTTTCGGCCACCCCGATTTCCTCGCCCGTGAGCAGGTTTTCGTAGATAATCTTGGCTTTCACCGGCTTGCCGGTCGAAGAATCCAGCACCCGGCCCGTGACCAGCGTCACGACTTCGGGCTTGAACTTGGGCGCCAGGGCAATGCGGAAAATGTCCTTCGAGCCGTCGGTGCCGTTGCGGGCCGACACCAAATAAGCATCATCGCCGGCCGCTGACACGGTGTAGTAAGCATCAAAATCGGGCGAGTTTACGGCCGAGCCCAGGTTGCGCGGCGGGCTCCAGTTGGTCCAGGAGTCATCGAGGCGCTTGGAGTAAAAGATGTCGGACTTGCCGTAGCCGCCGCGGCCCTCCGTAGCGAAGTAAAGGGTTTTTTCATCGGCCGCCAGGAAGGGCGCGAAGTCGGCTTTCTTGGTGTTGACTTCTGGCCCCAGGTTGCGGGGCTTGCTCCAGCTTTTGCCGTCGGCATTGGGGAAGCTGACGTACAAATCCTGCCCGCCCAGGCCGTCGTTGCGCTCCACGGCCATCAGCAGGGCCCGGCCCGAAGTCGAAAGAAAGGCGTCGATGTGCTCTTTGTCCTTATTATAGAAGTCGTCGATGTTCATCTTCTCCGGCCGGCTCCAGCCAATGGGCGTGCGCCGGGTCAGGCTGAAGCCGCTGGGCTCGATGGGCCCCTCGGGCGTGTAGACGCCGATAAGGATGGCCGAGCGCCCATCGGCCGACACTGAGGCCAGGCCATTAGGGTCGTCGGCGGTGTTGATGGGGCCGCCCAGATTGCGGGCCGGGCCCCAGGATTTCTTGGCCGCATCGCGCAGCGGCGCGGCCCACACGTCCTGCGGGTCGTCGGCGCCGCCCACGTCGAGCGGGTGGCCCTGGCGGGCAAAAAACAGGGTGCGGCCGTCGGGCGAAATCACCGGGTGGGTGTCCACGGCGCGGGTGTTCACGTTCGGGCCCAGGTTCACCAGCGTCGAGTCGAACGTGGCCAGGTCGGCGGCGGTGGGCGCGGCGGGCTTGAAGTCCTGGCGCACCATGTCGGCGGTCACGTCGGCGATGCCGATGGCATCGAGCTGGTTGATGCCCTCCACCTTGGCCGTGTTCATGGTCACCACCACCCCAATGGTGCGGTAGGTGGCGGCTGGAAACCGCACTTGCAGCGTGCGGAAGGTTTCGGGCAGCGGGCCGGGCTCCTCGTTCTTGTAAACCTCATGCCGCTCGCCGCGGGTATCAACCACCTCAATTCTGGTGATGGCGCCGGGGTTGAAGTTCTCTACCACCGTCACCTGCTGGGCCAGCAGGGAGCGGGCGAAGCGCACCTCGATAAACTCCTTTGGCCCTTCCTTCTTCGGAATCCAGCCCTGGTCACTGATTTGGCCCAGCGGCAAAGCGTTGGGCGTGCCCAGCACTTTTTCGGGCGAGTAGGCTTCCTTGCCCTGCGCTTTCTGCGACGACACGGCCACTACTTTCGCCGCCCAGATGGCGTGCTGCGCCCGCGCCGCCGGCCCGGCCGCCAAGGTCAGGCCCAGACTAAAAATAGCTTGATAACACGTGGTAACCTTCATAATTAACCCGGCCAAAAAATAGAAAAATTATAGTTACCCTACGATAAAGCCTGCCTATACTGCGGCCGGTCAGTTCGAGCTACTAACGTAAGAAGAAACAATAGCTTGTGCCGCCGCCTCAGCCCAGGAGCAAACCCCACACGGCGGCCCGGTCAACCGCCACCAGACATTTTCGGCGCGCGGCGGTGGTGCAGCAAGCCCGGCTGGGTGGCCGCGCGCGGCGGGGCGCTCGCCTCCACAGATGAGCTGCCGCCCGGTGCCACCGCCGCCCAAAGCAGCAGTGTGCAACTCACAAATTCATCTTAAAATCATACTTCCCTACCCCCCTGTCGCCGGTTAAGCTCCCGTTCCGGCAAGCGCAGAACTCAATTTTAGCTAAGCAATTCGCGCAGCTTTTTGGTTCGGCACCGGCGCCTGGTCGGCGCCCGGTCGGCGGGGAAGTCAGCCGGAGCCTAAACGGAAGTGGGCTGCTCTACCCCCTCTTATGCAGCGAAGACTCGCGGATAAAGAGCTGGGGCTGAAGCACCACCTGGCGGGCCGCGAACGTGCCGGCTTCGGCCCGAAACAGCTCCAGAAACAGCCGCACCGCCGCCTGCCCCATCTCCTCGGTGCGCTGGTCGACCGACGTAAGCATGGGCTCGGTGATGGCCGTGAAGCCCTCGTTGCTGAAGCCGGCGAGCGCCACGTCCTGGGGCACATGCCGGCCGCGCCGCTTCAGCTCCTGCAAGGCGCCGAGCACCGCCGAGTCGCCGGCCGCAAACACCGCGTCGGGCGGCTGAGGCAGGGCCAGCAGGCGCGCCATGCCTCCGGCCCCTTCGGCCACGCTCATGTTGCTGTACACAATCAGGTCCTCGTCGGGGCTGAGGCCGGCTTCCCGCAGCGCGTCGAGGTAGCCCTGGCGGCGGTTTTTGTAGATGTTCAGGTGCTGCGGCCCGGCAAAGTGCGCCACGCGGCGGCAGCCCTGCTCCAGCAGGTGCCGGGTCGAGCGGTAGCCGCCCTCGCGGTCGTTGAGCACTACGGCGTTTACGTGGTCGCCCTCCAGCGTGCGGTCGAAAAACACCAGCGGAATGCCGCGCTTGCGCACTTTCTCGAAGTGCTGAGCATCGGCCGTGGTGCGGGCCAGCGAAACCAGAATGCCGGCCACCTGCGCGCTGAGCAGCGTCTCCACGTTGCGCCGCTCGTGGGCGGCGTCCTCATTGCTCTGGCAGATGATGACGCTGAAGCCGGCCTTGCTGGCTTCGGTTTCGATGCCGTGCACGACGGAAGCAAAAAACCGGCCCTCGATGTAGGGCACAATCACGCCCAGCAGCTTGCTTTTGCCCTTGCGCAAAGCCGCCGCCAGGTGATTGGGCTGGTAGTTGAGCTTCTTGGCCAGCTTGAGCACCGTCTGCTTCATGGCCGGCCCGATGCTGTGGTGGTCGCTCAGGGCCCGCGAAATAGTCGTCATCGACACGCCCAGCTCCCGCGCCAAGTCGGCCATCGAAACCGGGCTGCCGGGCGCGGCGGGCTTGTTCTTTTTAGCGCTGGGGGGCATAGGCGAAAGCAGAATTTAACGGGTAAACACCGCAAAGCTACGCGGCCGGCCCGCCCAATAATTACCCCCGCTCCTGGCCAAATCGGCCTTAGGCCCGCGCCGTGCGGCGCGGGTCTAAGGCCGAAGCAGCGCCCAAAGAAGTTCTTTCCTGACCTTTGGGCCGGCTTCGTTTCCCTACCCCCCTCTTCCCGCATGAACCCACTCGCCGACATCCGCCAGTTCGACCAGAGCATCTGGCTTGACTTTATTCGCCGCAAGATTCTGATTAACGGGGAGTTGCAGCGCCGCATCAGCCAGGAAAGCCTGCGCGGTGTCACGTCCAACCCCGCCATTTTCGAGAAAGCCATTGCCGGCTCCGACGACTACGACGCGGCCATTCGCAGCCTGGCCTTGCAAGGCAAAACGGCCGATGAGATTTATACCACGCTGGCCGTGGCCGACGTGCAGCACGCCTGCGACCTGTTCCGCCCGCTCTACGACAGCACCGACAACGCCGGCGACGGCTACGTGAGCCTGGAAGTGAGCCCGGCCCTGGTCAACGACACCGAGGGCACCATCGCCGAGGGCATCCACTTCTGGCAAACCGTGAACCGGCCCAACGTGATGATAAAGGTGCCGGCCACGCTCGAAGGCCTGCCCGCCATTCGTCGCCTCATCGCCGAGGGCATCAACGTCAACGTGACCCTGATTTTCAGCCTGGACCGCTACCGCCTCGTGGCCGAAGCCTTCCTGGCGGGCCTCGAAGACCGGCTGCACGCGGGCCTGCCGGTGGCCGACATCGACTCGGTAGCCAGCTTTTTCCTGAGCCGCATCGACGTGCTGATTGACCCGCTGCTGGAGAAGCTGGCGGCCGAAGGCGGCGGGCGGGGCGAGCTGGCCCACAGCCTGGTGGGCGAAGTGGCGCTGGCCAGCGCCAAGCAGGCGTATCAGATTTATAAAGAGCTGTTTAGCGGCCCGCGCTGGGCGAAGCTGGCCGAAAAAGGCGCCGACTCGCAGCGCCTGCTGTGGGCCAGCACGGGCAACAAGAATCCGAAGTACGACGACCTCAAATACGTCGAAAACCTCATCGGCCCCAAGACCGTGAACACCGTGCCGGTCGAGACGCTCGATATATTTCAGCAGCGCGGCCGGCCCGCCAACCGCCTTGAAGAAGGCCTGGAAAAAGCGGCGGAAGTCTTGCGCCGCCTGCCGGAATTGGGCCTGAACCTGGCGGAGCTGACCGACCATCTGGAAGTCGATGGCGCCAAAAAATTTACAGAGCCCTTCGGCAAGCTCATGGACTCGCTGGAAGCGAAGCGGCAGCAGGCCCTGGCCGAAACCGCGGCCCCGGCGACTATGCAGCTGGGGCAGTATCAGGACGTGGTGCAAGCGAAGGTTGAGGAGCTTAACAACCAGGAATTTACCGCCGGCTTCTGGAAAAAAGACGCCACTTTGTGGACCCAGGACCCGGAAGCGCAGCAGAGCATCCGCAGCTTCATGGGCTGGCTGCGCGTGGCCGAGACGATGGTGGGGGCGGTACCGGCCATTGAGATGTTCGTGAACGAGGTGAAGGCGGCCGGCTTCCGGCACGTGGTGGTGATGGGCATGGGCGGCAGCACGATGACGCCGCTCGTGTTCCGGGCCGCGTTGGAGCCGGGCGAAAACGGGCTGCCGCTCTCCGTGCTCGACACCACCAACCCCGGCACGGTGCGCGAAATTGAAGCCGCCGGGCCGCTGGCCGAAACGCTGTTTATTGTGGCCAGCAAATCGGGCACCACGGCCGAGCCGCTGGCGTTCGGCGACTATTTCTACGACCGGGTTCGGCAACTCAAGGGGACGCGGGCCGGCGAAAACTTCGTCGCCATCACCGACCCCGGCTCGAAGTTCGTGGCCGCGGCCACCGAGCAGGGCTACCGCCGCGTCTTCCTCAACTTCGCCGATGTGGGCGGGCGCTTCTCGGCCCTGTCGTACTTCGGCCTGGTGCCGGCCGCGCTCTATGGCCTGCCCATCGGCGAGCTGCTGGCCCGCGCCATAGCCATGATGCGCGCCTGCGGCGCCTACGGCCCGGTGAGTGAAAATCCGGGCCTGGAACTGGGCGTCGCGCTGGGCGTGCTGGCTCAGCAGGGCCGCGACAAGCTCACGCTCGTGGTGCCCGATAAGCTGGCCGACTTGGGCTTGTGGCTGGAACAGCTCATCGCCGAAAGCACCGGCAAGGAAGGCAAGGGTATTCTGCCGGTGGCGGGCGAGCCGCTGGGCGAAGCTGACGTTTACGGCGCCGACCGGGTGTTTGTGTACGTGGGCTTTGAGGGCCAGGTGGATGCCGAGAACGAGGCCAAGCTGAACGCATTGGTCGAAGCCGGCCATCCGGTTATCAGCATCAAAATGAAGGATGCGCTGGACCTGGGCGCTGAGTTTTTCCGCTGGGAAGTGGCGACGGCCGTCGCCAGCGCGGTGTTCCAAATCAACCCCTTCGACCAGCCCAACGTGCAGGCTGCCAAAACGGCCACCGACCAGCTGATGAAGGAAGTCGAAGCGCAGGGTCATCTGCCGGAGGGCGAGGCGCCCAAAGTGACCGAAAGCGGCGTGGCCTACTACGCCAGCGTCGGGGGCGGTAGCGCGGCGGAGCTGCTGCGCGCCTTTTTCGCTCAAGCCGGGCCGGGCGCGTTCCTCAACATTCAGGCCTACCTGACGGAAAGCCCAGCCCTGAATGAGAGCCTGCAAGCCTTGCGCCGACGGGTGCAAACCCAGCACCGCATCGCCACAACCTCCGGCTACGGCCCGCGCTTCCTGCACTCGACCGGGCAATACCACAAGGGCGGGCCGAATACGGGCCTGTTCGTGCAGTTCACCCAGGACCACCCGCAGGACGTGGTCCTGCCGGGCCGCTCCTATACCTTCGGCACCTTCCAGAACGCGCAGGCCGCCGGCGACTTGCTGGCCTTGCAGGACGCCGGCCGCCGCACGCTGCACGTGCACCTGGGCGCCGATGCGGAGGCGGGATTGAAGGCGGTGTTGGCGGCGCTGGCGTGAGCCACCCCCCGGCCCCCTTTCCTGCGGAGAGGGAGAGCCGGTGGGGAGGTCCGCCTCGGAGGGCGACCACCTGATTGCTTATCGGGGCGAGAGATAATTTTAGTCAATCCATTATACTCTTCACCAGATAGTCTCTAAGTCATTGATAGTATGTGCTATAACAAGAGCGGCACGCTGAAGCGCGTAGTGATGACAAGTGGGGGGGTAGGGGCCACGAAGTGAAGAGTTCGCCGACAGCGCGGGCGTATTAAAAGGGCGCAGTCAGTACCCTCCTTGCCAAAGCAGCCGTACAAGCGGGCGCTTGCGCCGCCTTTCCGCCCTGCCGGCAATTGTATATGGTGTCCGATTCTCCCGCTAAAATCCGTTTGGCCGTCAGCGCCTTTTTCTTTCTGCCGGGCTTGTGCTTCGCCAGCTGGGCCTCGCGCATCCCCGACATCAGCCAGAAGCTGGGCTTGAACGCCGGGCAGCTGGGGCAGCTGCTGCTGGCCATCCCGGCCGGCTCGCTGGTGTCGCTGCCGCTGGCAGGCTGGCTGGTTTCGAGCTGGGGCAGCCGGCGCACGGTGCTGCTGGCGTCGGGGCTCTACGCCGGCTTCCTACCCCTGCTGGGTTGGGCGGACTCGTTCTGGCCGCTGGCGGGCGCGCTGGCCTTGTTCGGCTTCGCCGGCAACCTGCTCAACATCTCCGTTAATACGCAAGCCATTGGCGTGCAGCAGTTTTACCCTAAGCCCATCATGGGCACGTTTCACGGGCTCTGGAGTCTGGCGGGGTTTCTAGGCGGCGCGTTGGGCACCTTACTCATCAGCTGGGGGCAGCCGCCGCTACGGCATTTTCTGCTGGTGCTGGGCTTGTGCTTGGCCTTAGCGGCCTGGGCGCAGGCCCACACGCTGCGCCAGGATGTGGGCCCGGCCGAGGGCGAAACCGGCGGCTTCTCGCTCACCCGCCCCGACCCCTACCTGCTGCGCATCGGCCTGATTGCCTTCTGCGGAATGCTCAGCGAGGGCGCCATGTTCGACTGGGCGGGCGTATACTTTCAGAAAGTGGTGCAACCCGATGCGGCACTGGTCACGGCCGGCTACGTGGCGTGCATGAGCACGATGGCGCTGGGCCGGTTTCTGTCCGATTATTTCACCCATCGCTACGGCCCGACGCGGATGCTGCAATTCAGCAGTGGCCTGATAGTCATGGGGTTGCTGCTGGTTGTGGGCCTGCCCTATCTGGTGCCGGCCGTGCTGGGCTTCCTGCTGATTGGCTTCGGCATTGCCTCCGTGGTGCCGCTGTCCTACAGCGCGGCGGGCCGCTCCACGGCGGTTTCGCCGGGTGTGGCGCTGGCCCTGGTCTCCACCATTGGCTTCCTGGGCTTTCTGCTGGGGCCGCCGCTGATTGGCTTCCTGGCCCAGATATCCAGCCTGCGGCTGGCGATGGCGGCGGTGGCCGTCGTGGCGATGGGCGTCGGAGTGCTGGCCTCGCTGCCCACGCCGGAGCAGCAGACGATGCCGGCCGCCACGTAAGGTGCGGGACCCGCCCCCGCCCGGCATTCAGGCCAGCCGGGGGGGGGTAGGGAAAATAGCGTTAGTTAACGGTCTTTCAACAGGACGTTCTTTCGACTTCCTAAACAGCTTCAAAAATGGGAATCTGGTAGTGAGTTAATTTAAGGTAATCCGCGCCAGAGACACCGCCTACCCCCGGAACGCCACCTCATTGTAGCGCAGCTCATTCCGGAACGTGCGCAGCCGGGTGTCGTCGTCGATGAGCACGAACTCGATGCCGGCCATCTCGGCGAAGTCTTCCAGGTGCTGGGCCGTCAGGTTCTGGCTGAAGCCGGTGTGGTGGGCGCCGCCGGCTAATATCCAGGCGGCGGCGCCGGTGGCCAGGTCGGGCTTGACGCGCCAGAGCACGCGGGCCACGGGCAGCTTGGGCAAATCCTGCTCCGGCGCCACGGCTTCTACCTCGTTCACAATCAGGCGAAAGCGGCTGCCCAAATCCACGATGGTGGCGTTCAGGGCCGGGCCGGCGGGGCAGTTGAACACCAGCCGCACCGGGTCGGCCTTGCCGCCGATGCCCAGCGGGTGCACTTCGCACTTCACCTTGCCCTCGGCGATGCTGGGGCAGATTTCGAGCATGTGCGAGCCCAGCACCTGGTTATTACCGGGCGCGAAGTGGTAGGTGTAGTCCTCCATAAAGGAGTTGCCGCCGGGCAGGCCGGTGCCCATCACCTTGAGGGCCCGCACCAGGGCCGCCGTTTTCCAGTCGCCCTCGCCGCCGAAGCCGTAGCCCTCGGCCATGAGCCGCTGCGTGGCGATGCCCGGCAACTGCGCCAGGCCGTGCAAGTCCTCGAACGTGTCGGTAAAGCCCTTGGCGCCGGTGTCCTGCAAGAACTGGCGCATCCCGGCCTCGATGCGGGCGGCCTCGCGCAGTGAGGCGCGCTGGGCGCCGCCGTTTTTCACCGCCTCGGCCAGCTCGTATTCCTGCTCATAAATGCCAATCAACTCGTCAATCTGGCCTTCGCTCACCTCGTTAATTACCGCGGCCAAATCGCCGACGCCGTAGGTATTTACCGAGTAGCCAAACTTGATTTCGGCTTCGACCTTGTCGCCTTCGGTCACGGCCACGTAGCGCATATTGTCGCCGAAGCGGATGAACTTGGCGCCCTGCCAGTCGGCCCAGGCCGCCGCCACGCGAACCCAGCCGTCGAGCTGCTGCACTACGGCCGCGTCCTGCCAGTGGCCCACCACGACCTTGCGGCGCACGTGCATCCGGGTGTTGATGAACCCAAACTCGCGGTCGCCGTGCGCCGACTGGTTCGTGTTCATAAAGTCCATGTCGATGTCGGCCCACGGAATGTCGCGGTTGAACTGCGTGTGCAGGTGCAGCAGCGGCTTGTGCAGAATATTCAGGCCCCGAATCCACATCTTGGCCGGCGAGAAGGTGTGCATCCAGGCCACCAGGCCGAGGCAGTTTTCGGTCGTGTTGGCTTCCTGCACCAGCTTGTAAATCTCGTCCGGGCCGGTCAGCACGGGCTTAAACACAATTTTGATGGGCAGCCGGGTGTCCAGCTCCTGGGCAATCTGCCGGGAGTGCCGGGCAACTTGCTCCAGGGTTTCAGGGCCGTAGAGGTGCTGGCTGCCGGTGATAAACCAGGCTTCGTAGTGGGAGATTAGCATGGGAAGGAATGTAGCGTGGATGCTGCGAGTCCGCGAAGGGGTAGGAAGTAGCGTGGACGCTGCGAGTCCGCGCGTAGGTAGTTTGGTATCGGGCGGGTGTCGTTTCCGCGCGGACTCGCAGCGTCCACGCTACGGTTACGACTGCCCGTAGTAGGAATTGGCGCCGTGCTTGCGCTCGTAGTGCTTCTGAATTAGGGCGTCCTTGAGGCGCGGCACCTCCGGCCGCAGCGTGCAGCTCAGGTAAGCCAGGCGGGCCAGCTCTTCTAGTACGGCGCTGTTATAGACGGCTTTCTCCACGGTTTTGCCCCAGGTGAAAGGCGCGTGGTTGCCGAGCAAAACCATCTCGACCTCGCTTGGCGAGAAACCGCGGCGCTCGAACTCATGGAGGATTTGCCAGCCGGTTTGCTGCTCGTAGTCTCCCTGAATCAGCTCGTCGCTCATGGGCGGGGCGCAGGGCACGTCGGTGGTGAGGTGGTCGGCGTGGGTGGTGCCCAGGATGGGAATATCGAGCTGCGCCTGGGCCCAGGCCGTGGCGTAGGTGCTGTGGGTGTGCACGATGCCGCCGATGCCTTCCCACTGCGCGTAGAGCACACCGTGGGTTTTAGTGTCGGACGAAGGCCGCCGGGCGCCTTCCACGGCCTGGCCCTCAAAATCGACGATGACGATGTCTTCGGGCCGCAGGGTGGGGTAGGGAACGCCGCTGGGCTTGATGGCAAACACGCCCTTTTCGCGGTCTACCACGCTGGCGTTGCCGAAGGTGAAGAGCACCAATCCGAGCTGCGGCAGCTGCAGGTTGGCTTCGTAGCACTCGCGCTTTAGTTCTAGATAGGGGCTCATGCGTGGGCGGCGAAAATGGGTTGATTGGTGGCGGAAGGGGGGGTAGGGATTTCGGCCGAGCCCAGCGTGGCCTGCTCCACAAACTGCCCGAACGCCTGATACTGCCGGTAGCGCGCCTGATAATCGGCTACGCGCGCCGGGTTGGGCAGGTAGGTTTCGGCGAAGCCGCTGCCCATACCGCGTTGGGCCGCGAGCACGTCGGGGTAGATGCCCGCCGCCACGGCCGCGTACATGGCCGAGCCCAGCGCGGGCGCCTGCTCGGATTTGGCAATTTTGATGGGCCGGTCAAGTACGTCAGCCAGCGTTTGCATCACGAACTGCGACTTTTTGGCCACGCCGCCGATACCGATGACCTGCTTAATCGGGATGCCCTCGGCCTCGAAGCGCTCCACAATCTGTTTCGAGCCGTAGCAGATGGCCTCGACCAGCGCCCGGAATACCTGCGGGGCCGACGTGCCCATTGTCAGGTTCATCAGGGCGCCTTTTAATGCTTGGTTCGCATCCGGCGTGCGGCGGCCGTTCACCCAGTCCAGAGCCAGCACGCCCGATTCGGCCGGGTCCACCAGGGCGGCGGCTTTGCTTAATTCAACCAAGAGATTCTCGCTCATCTCGGCCCGGAAAGCCGCCTGCTGCTCGGCGCTGAGCACTTTCGACTGCGGCAGCACGGCCGTCAAAGGCCACTCCACCAGCTGCCGGAACCAGGCCAGCAAATCGCCGAACGCCGACTGCCCCGCCTCCAGCCCCAGCATCCCCGGAATGACCGAGCCATCGACCTGCCCGCAGATGCCGGCCACGAGGTGGTCGCCGACTTCGGCCGTGGGCGCCACCACGATGTCGCAGGTGCTGGTGCCCATCACCTTGACTAGCGAATAGGCCTCGATTTCGCCGGCCACGGCGCCCGCGTGAGCGTCGAACGTCCCTACCCCCACTACCGTGGCCGAAGTCAGCCCCAGGCGCTCGGCCCACGCCGGGCTGAGCGTGCCAGCCGCCTGGTCGGCCGTGAACGTGTCCTGGTAAAGCCGGGCGCGCAGGCCGGCGAGCCGGGGTTCGAGCCGGGTCAGAAACTCCTCCGAGGGTAGGCCGCCCCAGCGTTCGTGCCACATGGCCTTGTGGCCGGCGGCGCAGCGGCTGCGCTTGAAGGTGGTCAGCTCGCCGCCCGTGAGTTGCAAGGTCAGCCAGTCGCAGTGCTCCAGCCAGGAGTGCGCGGCTGCGGCCACGGCCGCATCCTGGCGGTACACGTGGGCGATTTTAGCCCAAAACCACTCCGAGGAGTAGATGCCCCCGGAAAACTGCGTGTAGTCCTGGCCGCCCCAGCTGCGCGCCAGCGCGTTGATTTCGGCGGCTTCGGCTAGGGCGGTGTGGTCTTTCCAGAGCACGAACATGGCGTTCGGATTGTCCTCGAAGCCGGGCGTGAGAGCCAGCAGCTGACCCCGCGCATCCACCGGGCCGGGTGTCGAGCCGGTCGTGTCCACGGCCAGGCCCACGATGTGCGCGGCCGGCACGTGCCGGGCTACGTTGCGCACGGTCGTTTCCAGGCCTTCGAGGTGGTCCAAAGGGTGCTGGCGAAACTGGTTGCGGGCGGCGTGGCAGTACTGGAGCGTTTGCCAGCGCGGGTAGTAGTAAACGTCCTGCGCCACTTCGGCACCGGTGCGCGCGTCCACGAGCAGCGCCCGCACCGAGTCGGTGCCGTAATCGACGCCGATGACGTAGGCCGGCGCGGCGGGTTGGTTTTCCATAGTGCTGAAGGAGGAATAAGCAGGGGGCAAGTCGCGCGTCAAGCCTCATCTGGTGTTCGCTCAGCGAAGCATCTCGCCAGGGAAAGTAACGCAATCGTTGCAAAAGCTGATTACCGCCGCCCGCAACCTGCTTCGGCCAGCGAACGCCAGCGGACGCAGGACGAGCGGTTTGCTTTGGTGAAAAAGCTGCTTACGCCCCCAAACCGGTACACGGCAGCTGATTGCAGCGCCTGGCCGGGGGCCGGTGGCATTTCTGCCCGAAGCGCCGCCGGATAATTCAGGTTATAGTCTTGTAGCCGGCCGGTACGAAAAAGCTTCTGCCAGTCTGTGTCAATAGCCTCGCTATGAGCTGGCGCTCTGCTCCCCAGCGAAGCTGGCGAAAGGTCTGCTGGCAGCAAACGCTTTTAATCAGCAAGGTCCGGGCACCGCTCTGAAAAGCGGTGCCCGGACCTTGCTGCCTACTGGGAATGGGCCGGAGTTAAATCCGCTGCAAACCCTTGTAAAATCCTTCCTGGTACGACTTGCCAATCGGCACGTGGAACCCGCCGCGCAGCAGGGCGGTGTTGTCCTCAATGGCCTCAATAAGCTGCGTGTTAAGCAGATAGCTGCGGTGGACGCGCGCAAAATTCGAGAGCGTGGCCAGCCGGGCCTCCAGGGCCTTGAGGGTGGTGTAAACGATGTACTTGTGCTGCGGCGTGACGATGTTGACGTAGTCGGACAACGCCTCGACGTACACCACCTGGTCGAAATTGATGCGCACCATGCGGTTGTTAACTTTCACAAACAGGTCGGGCGAGCTGAGGGCGCCGGGCACCTCGGCGGCGGCGGGCGCGGCGGCCGAACGCGGCAACACCCGCTCGACGGCCCGGCTAAAGCGGGCGTAGTCGAAGGGCTTGACCAGGTAGTCGGTCACCCGCAGCTCGAAGGCATCGACGGCAAACTGCTCGCGGGCGGTGGTGATGATGACTTCGGGCGGGTTGGGCAGCACCCGCAGCATTTCAATGCCGTTGAGGTGGGGCATCTCCACGTCCAGAAATAGCACATCGACCCCGTGGCCTTCGCGAAAATATGCCAGGCCGGCCACGCCATCGACCAGCGAGGCCGTCAGGCTCAGGCCGGCGGTCAGGCTGATGTAGTGCTCGAGCGTGAGGCGGTTGATTTCGTCATCGTCGATGACCACGCAGCGCAGCGGAGCGGCCGGGGTAGCAGAGGCGGATAGCATAAGTAAAAGGATAGAATTGTGGATGGAAAATAAGCTGGTAACCGGGCAAAATTAGCTCCGCAGATTCCGAAAAACCAGGCCAATAGTCGGCGCGTCCGGCGGGCAAAAAACACAAACTGCCTTTAAATCAATGAGCCAGCGCTCCGCAGCTAAACGCTCCGCTCATTATCCAGCTTTTTAGCACTATTCTACTATGGCGGTGGGCTGCCTACCGAGCGGTTTCGTACCGGGCCGGCGTCGCCGCGCCCTACCCCCCCCTTGGGTCGCAAGGAGGGGGTAGGGCGCTACGGCGCCCAGCTTCAGGCCGTCGCTGGCGCGCCGCCGGCCAGCTTCTCGCGCAGCAGGGCCTGCACCTCGGGGCGCTCGTAGTCGGCTTCGGTCTGGATGTGGGCCATAAACTCGGCCATCAGCTGGTCCTGGCGCTGGCCATTGGCCCAGGCCTCGGCATAAGGCGTGTGCGAGAACGTGACCTGGGAGTAGAGCGGCGTCCAGTGCCCCGGAAACTGCTGGGCGATTTTGCCTTCAATCTTCTTTTGCAGCAGAAACCGCGGGTCGGCCACCCGGTCGCGCATCTCGGTGAAGTTGTACACGGCCAGGTCGGCCATCGCGTCGGCGTTGGGCTTGCGCCGGGTTTGAAACTCGTTGAATACCAGCGGCCAGGCAGCGTCGCCGTGCTCATCGAGCAGCTGGTTGAGCACGGTGCAGTCCTCGAAGCCGGCGTTCATGCCCTGCCCGTAGAAGGGCACGATGGCGTGCGAGGCGTCGCCGAGCAGGAGCACCTCGTCGCGGTAGGCCCACGGAAAGCAGCGCACCGTGACCAACGAAGAAGTTGGGTTGCGGAAAAACTCGCCGGTCAGGTCGGGCAGCAGGGGCAGCACATCGGGGAAAACGCGCTGGAAAAAATCGGTTACTTGCTGCGGCGTTTCGAGCGCGGCAAAGGAGTTGGAGCCTTCAAAAGGAAAGTAGAGCGTGCAGTTAAACGAGCCGTCGAGGTTGGGCAAAGCAATCATCATGAACTCGCCCCGCGGCCAGATGTGCAGCGCCTCTTTCTCCAGCAGCCACTCGCCATTGGGCCCGCCCTCGATGTTTAATTCCTTATAGCCATACTCTAAATAATGCTGCGAGTAGTCGTAGCGGTCGGTTTTCTGGAGAGCGGCGCGCACGGCCGAAAACGCGCCATCGGTGCCGAAGAGCCGGGTATAGGGCTCATCATGAGGCTGCTGCGTGGCCGTGTCGAGCAAATGCAGGCGGCGCTGCTCCAAGTCCAGGTGCCGGCATTGCTGCTGAAAGCGCAGGCTGATGCGCTCGTCGGCCTCGGCCAAATCCAGCAGCGCCTGATTGAGGCCGCCGCGCGACACCGAGTAGATGGCCTGCCCGTTTTGCCCGTAGGGCTGAAAGCTGAGCTGCCCTTGCGCGTCGTGTATCACGCGGCGGTACATGGGGATGCCCACGCGCCGGATGTCGTCGGCAATCCCTACCCCCTCCAGCGCCCGCCAACCCCGGTCCGAGAGGGCCAGGTTGATGCTGCGCCCCTCCTGAACGCCGGTGCGGCGCGGGTCGGCGCGGCGCTCGATTACCTGCACGGAGTGGCCGCGCCGGGCCAGGTACAGGCTCAGCAAGGAGCCGACCAGGCCGGCGCCCATCACGGTGAGGGGTTCGGCGGCAGCCGGGGGGGTAGGGAATTGGGGGGCAGGCATGGAAGCGGCAACCTGGAAAAGCAGCCCAAGGTTATTCGACGAAGCTATTACGGCGGGGCCGCTTCGCGGGCAAAGGAGTTGCAAAGTATATGCAGTGCGGTGAGTAGTATTCTGGTGTTGATGGCCCCAGCTAAAAGTTTAGCCCTTTTATTGGTGCAGTTACACACCAAAATTTCAGCCGCCTCTATCTTTATATTGCATCCACATCTACCTAATCAAAATGAGCAATGAAACACTATCCACTCTTTTTTTCGCTGATATTACTTAACCTACTCCCATCCTGTAAAGGGAAAAAGGAGGACCCGGCGCCTTTAACCCCGACTCAACTGCTGGTGGGGAAGCGGTGGGAGTTGCGCAGCAGCGTTGACAGCGGGCCGCTGTTTGGGACGGTCGACCAGTACGCGGCGGCCCCGCCCTGCGTCAGAGATAATTTTTTGCAGTTCACGGAACCCAACACCTGCGTTTACGACGAAGGCCCAACGCTATGCGACCCTTCCAACCCACAAACTGAATTGGGTACCTGGAGTTTAGCTAACGACGGGACGCAGCTGACGATTAGTGTGGGAGGATATACCGTCGCGAACACCGTGGACGAATTAACAGCGACCTCGTTGAAGCTAACGTGGACCCAAATGCAGGGCACGACGACCGCCGTCCGGAAGAACACCTACGTCGCCGTTCCCTAACCTTCTTCTAAGCGGAGCGCCTACTTACGGGTCCTAACGGAAGTCAGGACTCATAAGTAGGCGTTCTGGCTGAGAGCCGGCAGCGCTTAGTGTTCGTTAATGCTCGATAATCAACTGGGCTTTTTTCAGCGCTTTGTCTTTGGCCGAGATGTGTATGTAGTAGAGGCCGGCGGGCAACTCACGCAGGTTGACAACAGCTTGGGTATCCTGTCCGCCCGGTAAGGCCACAACCTTGCGGCACACGCCCTGGCTATCGTAGAAAGCAGCCTGGGCTTCCTGGGCACCGCCCCGTAGCGTTACTTGGTCGGTCGCGGGGTTTGGGTAGAGCAGGGCATCGACGTTTTCGTCAGGGGCAACTACGTACCCGCAGGTGCGGCCGGGTAGGCTTTGTGGTGAGCTAGTAGTCGGAGGCGAGGTGCCACCTGCACTGGTTGCCGTGACGCTGGCGTAAATACCTGATAGCGGCCCTACTATGTCAAAAGGAAAGTCCACATAATAGGCGTTCGGGTTAGCAGCGACCGTCATGGAGCGGCCCGTGTATACGTTACCGCCCTGTAAGGTTGCCGTATAGCTGGTGGCCCCTGGAGAAATGCCTGCCCTTACATTGAAGTGCTGTAAGCAAGTAGTACCGTAACTGTTGGGAACGAATGAAACATTAGATGGGGCTGGCGTAGAGCAATCAACAGCGACGTAAAAAACGGAGGAAGGAGAACTCAAACCACAGGGCCCGGTGGCATATACGTTGATAGTATACGAGGTGCCTTGGACCGCGCCGGCTGGTAAGGTTATCTGAACGCTTATACTAGCTGAAGTGTAGGGGGAGCCCCCCTGGCCATTAATTTTCACGCTTGGATTCGAGCAGTACCAAGTGTACGAAGCCGCATCTGGTGCTGGGTTGACAGCGACATCAACTGTACTCGTACCGCAAACATTATACCTGCCCTTGGCTGCGTATGGCGTTGATGCCGGAATCCGAATTGTTACTACATTGCTCGTGTACCAATGGGTTCGGCTTCCGCCAATCTCATAATCACGGTAGTGAGTAGACACCCTTCTAAAATACGTTGTTTGGCTAATGGTACCAGGTGAGTACGAGGCACTAGTTGCACCATTGATGTCGAACCAGTTGTATTGATTGTTGCTATACTGCCATTGAACCCACTCGTATTCAGTACCTTCGGCAAACTGGGTAGTCCCTGCTGCGACGGCTGACTTATAGTAGTCAGCCCAGTCAGTATTGGCAGGATAATAGTATCCACTATTGCGGTACCCCTTATCAGCTAGTATACGGCCTTTAATAATAGCAGGAACAGCTCCTTTGGCAACACACTGGTCACCGCAGATTGAAATATCTCGTCCACAAGGGGTAAAATCGCTCAGCGGGCGCGTTGGTGAGGATGGCGGTGGCGGTGGTGGGGTTGTCGGTGGCGGCGGCGTTGAGGAGGTGCATATCTTAATGGGAGCACTCACCGTTATCTGCTTAGCAACTCCTGAGACGGGAGAGAAAAACACAGCATACAGATTCACATCGCCTGCCAAAATATTCCGAGTGCGGAATATTCCACTGACATTGATCGTTGCGAAACTTTGGTTAACTGCTCCCCAAGAACGGTTGTTAGTATTACTCAAAGAAGTGTTTTGCGCACTAGTTGCTACATCCGCATCATCAATAAGCCGATGTAAGGGCCCAGTGACGCCAGAATAAATAACAACGTAGCCGTCCTGAATAAAAGTGATTGGCCTGTATAAGCTTACTTGAAAAGTAGCTACCCTATCGGGTAGCGTAGCTACACAACGTCCGTTGGAAATGGTAGCGCCATCCGTTACAAGGTCAAGACTAAAACCTTGAGTAGTGAACGTAACTGTGGTCTGTGCATGAGCCACATGGCACAAGCAAAAAATCATGAAGGCAATAAGGCAGGAGAAATAAACGTGCTTTTTCATGGGCAATGACGGGTTAGGCCACTTCATTGAGAAGTGACAGTGAAAAAATGAACCAGCGTAAGGAGAAATTTGCGGCTGCAAGTGAGTTGTCTCACCCACTGACACTGTCCACTTAATGCCCGCTTGGTTTAGCAGCGCCAACTAAGTAGCTTAAACTAGCTTGAAGCGTCCTACTGTAGTAGCTGGGCCGTCTTAGAGGGATGTTGTTTACAATAAATCTTGCGCCTAGATTAGCTAATCCCACACTATAAGATACCTGCATCAGCGCGTGGCCATACCGGTAGCCAGCACCTGCCTGTAGTCCAGCATCATAGCGCTGAGAGTAGTATGAGTCGTCTTTATATTTATTATACCGTCCAGCACGAATGGAGGATTCAAATTTATAAATGTTACGAGAAATTCCTACAACTCCCAGCACATTATCGTACTTCACTCGCCCTCCTAGTAGAATGCTTGCGTAGCCACCCGCAAATCCCTGAAAGCCTTGACTGTTGCTTTTTTGAGTATAAGCAATACTTACTGGCAGAGTCAGGTAGTTAAGAAAATACGTTTCGTGGAAAATGGCAAAGTCGATTTGATCTTTATAAGGTCTTTCGTAGCCACCGTTCAATTGGAATCCCTTTTGTGAATACAGCAAGGAAGCCTGTAATGCAACATGCTGGCGGCAAATGTTTGCTTGTAGTCCGGCCTCCAAACGCGGAACCGCAGCAGTAGAGAAGTGAGTTGGATAACCAGTATCATTATCAGCATACTTAGCGGTTGCCATATTTAGCCCCACGCGGGGCCCAATGCTGAAAACAGTTCGCGCCTGTGTAGCTCGCGCTTTTATATTATCTCTTTTTACTAGAGTCTGACGGCTAGTATCACCAATGCTAGGAGTGGCTTGCGCCTGGGCTTGGCAAATAGTGGCGGCTAGGGCAAGAGAGAAAAAAGTACGTGTCATAGGAGATGTCATGATTGGCTTTTGCTTTTCATCCATGATTTGTAATTGGCGTCCAGCTACTTTACAGAGGAGTACTACAACCGGTCATGATTTCAAAGCTGGGCATATTGAAAGTTCGGATGTTAAAAGGCGAAGTATTTTGAAAGAAAGTAGTTTGTGCTACGTTTTCTCAAATATATTCTTTAAATCTTCCCCTTTTAAGAATATTACACCAACGGGCTGATTCGAAGGACAAACGCCATTATTGAAGGGACAAGTCCTTGATAGTTTTCAATTTGGATGGTCCGCGTCAACGCTGGTGACTCTAAAGCGCGCAATGAACTTGTGAGCGTAATCAGCGAGTACAAACCCTGCTCACCGCACTCACTCAAGCGACGTTGCAAATGACGAATAGTGTTTTCTTGCACTGCACTTGTTGCAGGGTGTGAGAGATTTTGGGATGGGTTGGCAAAGCAGTTAGAGTGGGCAACTTAAAGATCGTAGCTCCCGCCGGAGGTCGGAGTAGGCAGCACTCGCATCGTCACACCAAACTGTCAGGCGTAGCTGCGGGTGGTGCTGGCCGAAAAGCTGAAGGTGGTGCTGCTTTGAGTTGACCAAATTGATTGGTTTCTGAAGCAGAATGCCGGCCTCGACAGAGAGTCAGGAAATGCGAGTCGAAGAGCACATCAATGCCTGAACAGCATGAGTGGTTGCAGCGGCGTAAGCGGACGCAGTGAGCAAACCAAAGACAGCGCTTTGAAGCTGGCTCTTGCCTCTTTGTTGTCCCGATTTATGAATGGCCTAATCAGGCATCAGGCGCTCAAACTGCTGCCGCACCTCCGGCGGCTGCCGCTTGATGAGGTAGCTGTTCAGGCGCTGGGCGCCCAGCAGCAATAGCAGGCAGACCAGCAGCGGCGGCAGCCAGGGCCGGCTCGGGAAGTTGCGGCGCCCCACGTAGCGCGGCCAGAACCAGAGCACGTAAGCCAGTATGGCCGGGAAGTTGAACAGGGGCCCGTACCAGGAGCGCAGGCCGTAGCGCGGCAGGGCCCATTGCAGGGCCAGCGCGGTGATAATCAGATAGATTACAATAAACGCTACTAGTCCCGCCAGCGCCCGCCAGCGCTTGAGCCGGCTCAGGTTCAGGCCCAGCAGCACGCCGCCGGCTATCATCGTAAAGGGCACCGAAAACAAGACAATAGTAGTGGGCGAGTACAGGGCCGGGCCATCGGCCGGGGCCGCCTCAGCGGCTTCGGCCGCGCCGGGGGGGGTAGGGCTGGGCTGGCTCAGCGGGGGCGCTTCCTCCTGGGTGCGGCGGGCGGCGGCGCCGGCTTCGAGGCCGGGGCGCAGGGCGGCTTCTTCGGGGGCGGGCTGGCCGCGGGCACGCAGCTCGGCCAGGGCCGCCAGCACGGCCTCCTCGCGGTACTGGTAGTGGCCCGTCACGTATTCGCGCAGCGCAGCATCGGTTTTGAGGGCCATCTTGGCCGCGTAATCCTCGGGCATAGTCAATGAGTAATTAATAATGAGCAATGAACAATTAGACAGGTCAGGCCAAGCTACCTTAAAATCCGCTGCTGCTTCGTGGTCGAACGATGCTTACGAAAAGCAGATTTAAAGGAGGCAATCCGCCGTTGCTCATTGTTAATTATTCATTGCTCATTGCTCATTGTTAATTAAAAAAATGACCGCAGCGCCGCGCCGGCCCGGTCCACGTCGGCGAAGGAGTTATAGAGCGGCACGGGCGCCAGGCGGATGACGTTGGGCTCGCGCCAGTCGGCCACCACGCCCTGGGCGGCCAGGTGGTCGAACAGCGCCCGCCCGCGCCGGTGCACCAGCACTGAAAGCTGGCAGCCGCGCTGCGCCGGGTCGGCGGGCGTGATGATTTCCAGCGCCGAGGGGGGTAGGGAAAGCGCCCGAATCTGCGCTTCAAGATAGGCCGTGAGCAGCTCGCTTTTGGCGCGCAGCGCGGCCATGCCGCCGGCCGCATCCACCAGCTCCAGGGCGGCGCGGTGGATGGCCATTGGGAAAATCTGGGCGTTGCTCAGCTGCCAGCCCGCCGCGCCGGGCATGGGCCGGAAGCCCTTTTTCATCTCAAATCTATCTGCCGGGTCGTGGCCCCACCAGCCGGCCAGCCGGGGCAGCTCCTGAAAGCTGCGGTGGGCGTGGCGCTCGTGCACGAACACGCCGGAGGTGCCGCCAGGGCCGGAGTTGAGGTATTTGTAGGAGCACCAGCAGGCAAAATCCACGTCCCAGTCGTGCAGGTGCAGCGCCAGGTTGCCGGCCGCGTGGGCCAAATCGAAGCCCACCGCAGCGCCCACCGCGTGCCCGGCCCGCGCGATGGCGGCCATGTCGAAGGCCTGCCCGGTGTAGTAGTTCACGCCGCCAATCAGAATGACGGCCAGCGACTCCCCCAGCGCTTGAATCTTCGCCTCGATATCGGCGGTGCGCAGCGTGTGCTCGCCGGGCCGGGGCCGCAGCTCCACGATGGCGGCGGCCGGGTTGAGGCCGTGCAGGCGGGCCTGGCTTTCGAGCGCGTACTGGTCCGAGGGGAAGGCGCCACCTTCCATCAGGATTTTGTAGCGGGTGGGGGTAGGGCGGTAGAACGAGGTCAGCAGCAGGTGCAGGTTCACCGTCAGCGAGTTCATCACCACCACTTCCAGGGGCCGGGCGCCCACGAGCCGGGCGGTGGGTTCGGTCAGGGTTTCGTGGTAGTGCAGCCAGGGCGAGGTGCCGTGGAAGTGGCCCTCCACACCGTGCTGCTCCCAGCCCCGAAACTCGGCCTCCACCGCCGCCCGCGCCCGCTTAGGCAAGAGCCCCAGCGAGTTGCCGCAGAAGTAGGCGCACTCCCCCGTGCCGTCGGGATTGGGCGGGATATGAAACTCCGAGCGGAAGCGGGCCAGCGGGTCGGCGGCATCCAGCTCGGCGGCGGGGGGTAGGGAATGGGAAATCTGAGGGGATGACATAAGCAAATTTAACGCGGCGCCCGCCGGCCCGCCGGAGCAGCGGCCACCTCGGGCCCGGCGAACCGCGCCCGGCTCAGCCCCAGCCAGTCCAGCGCATTCTGGCCCAGCATCCGGGATTCGGGCCAGTGCTACGGCAGCGCGTGGGTGTGGATGTCGATGGCGAGCACGGGCGGCGGAAGGGGGTAGGGACTAAAAAAGCGTCATGCTGAGCGCAGTGAAGCATCTCGCGGGCAGCAGTAATCAGCGATAAACAACGATTGAATTACTGCCCCGCGCGAGATGCTTCGCTGCGCTCAGCATGACGCTCTTTTTGCGCATCTGCCTTTATGCCACCGGCGCGGGCGCTGCCATGTAGGTGCCGCACTGCTGGCACGTGCGCAAGTCGTCATTCTGCCAAAACGCATTCATAATCGGCGGCAGCTGGGCCACGATGTCCGTGATTTCGGCAAATTCCTCATAGAGTTTATTCCCGCAGTTTTCGCAGTACCACTGGAAGCCGTCCCGCTCGCCGGCCGTGCGGTAGCGCTCCAGCACCAGGCCCACCGTGCCGGCCGGCCGCCGCGGCGAGTGCGGCACGCCGGGCGGCAAGAGGAACATATCACCCGCCTTTATCTCAATATCGACCGGCCGCCCGTCCTCGATAATCTTGACCGTCATCGCACCCTCGATTTGCAGGAACAGCTCCTCGCCCTCGTCCACGTGGTAGTCCTTGCGCGAGTTCGGCCCGCCGACAATCATGACGATGAAGTCCTGGTTATCCTTGAATACCTGCTGGTTGCCCACGGGCGGCTTCAGCAAGTGGCGGTGCTCAGCTATCCAGGCGGTGAGGTTGAAGGGGCGGGTCATGCTTTGAGTTATAAGTTAAAAGTCAGGAGTTATGAGTGGGCAAAGGCACCGGCTTTTGGCGCGAGCGGCTTGCGCGGGAAGGGGGGGTAGGGCCTTGAGCGGGGGCCAATTTCGCATTTTTGCGCGCAAGTTGCCGCCATTTGCAGCTACCCACTGGCCGCCCTCAACTCATAACTTTTAACCTATGACTCAAAGCAATGGCTGTTTCTTACCGTGCCCTGGTGGGCGGCACCACGCCGGGCACTGGTCGGGCCGTGGCCGCGGCGCTGGCCGCCCAGGGCCGCGCCATTACGCTGCTGGCCCGCGCCGAAACCTAGCTGCGTGAGGTAGTCAGTTCCCTACCCCCCCGCCCGCCGGCTGCCTCAGTGGCGTGCGCCTGCCAGTGAACGGCGGGCGCACGCCACTGAGGCAGCTGGTAGGCCCGAGCTGCGTCAAGCAGGAATGCGTGGTTGGTCCCGGCGAAGCGGCCCATCGGTAGGTTTCCTACCCCCTCGCCCAGTTGGAAGCCTCGCGGGGCATTGTTATTTTCTGTCCTGATTTGTAGCGATAGGTCGCCCCTACGGGGCTCGCCCGCGATTCTTTACTTCATATTCTTCACTGACGCACTTTATTTCTCGTTGCCGCCGCGCATTACTTTTACCCGCCGCTAACTGCTCTTTGCTTTGGTTAAAATCGACACGCTGTCCATCATCATTCCGGTTTACAACGAGGCCCGCACCATTGAGCAGATTCTGGATTTGCTGCGCGAGCTGTGCCTGGTGAATAATATTGGCAAGGAAATCATTCTGGTTAATGACTGCTCGACGGATGAGTCGGCCCACGTTATTCGGGCCTACGCCCGGCGCTACCCGGCGCTGGGCCTGCGTTTGCTGGAGCACGCCGTGAACCAAGGCAAGGGCGCCGCCCTGCACACGGGCATTCGCGAGGCGACCGGCGACTACCTCATTGTGCAGGACGCCGACCTCGAGTACGACCCGGATGAGTATAATGCCCTGCTCAAGCCCGTGCTCAAGGGCTCTGCCGACGTCGTGTTCGGCTCGCGCTTCATGGGCGGCAACCCCCACCGCATCCTGTTCTTCTGGCACAGCATCGGCAACGCCGTGCTCACGTTCTTGTCGAACATGACTGCGGACCTGAACCTAACCGACATGGAAACCTGCTACAAGCTCTTCCGGCGCGACATCATTCAGGGCCTCAAGCTGGAGGAAAAGCGCTTCGGCTTCGAGCCCGAAGTGACGGCCAAGGTGGCCCGCGTGCCCGGCGTGCGCATCTACGAGGTGGGCATCAGCTACTACGGCCGCACCTACGCCGAGGGCAAGAAAATTGGCTGGCGCGACGGGCTCCGGGCGCTCTACTGCATTTTCAAATACGGGTTGCTGGGGCGGTAGCGCGGAGCCGATGGGTTGAGCGAGTCGGGAGGGGGTAGGGAATTAGCTCAGGAATAACAGTCAGCCTCAGGCCGTGAAGCGTTGAATTATTGAGCATCCTTTTCGGCCGAAAAACTGGCCTACTTAGGCGCCAGGGCTCCTAAGATTCGTAGTGTGGCGCAGGAATCCTGCGCGAAAAGCAGCTCTGTGGCGTAGGCACTCTCCAGGCGCTGACGCAGTCGGGGGGCGCAAACCACCACAGTCTGACCAGCTCGAAGGCTGGTGGCAGCCGACCCATACCGCCGCTCAACGCGGTGGCCATGAGCTGCTTGCATAGCCAGGGCGTACCAGTCCAGGGGCGCATTATTGTTCTCAGAACTCAGCATAGTGTAAGCGGTGAGGGTAGGCTGCTGCGCAGCTTGCCCGGCGAGGTAGCGCCCAAACTGCTGGTTGCCCTGCGCAAAGCGCCGCTGAAACTGGGTATCGAGCCGGTTGAGGATGGCTAGGTAAGGCAGCCAGCAAACCAACAGCCCAAATGCCAGCAGCTGCCAGGGCCGGGGCGGCCGCAGCTGAAAATAGCCAATAACGGCGGTGTGAATAAAGGTCAGGCCCATGGCGGCTAGCAGGGCCAGGAACGGGTAAATCGGCGCCACGTACCATTCCAGCTTGGTTTGGACTAGGCTGATGAGCAGCAGATGCCCGCCCACGACCAACCCAGCCAACTCCGCAAACTCGCGCAGCGCCGACAACCGGGGTTGCCGCAAGCCCAGCAGCAACCCGCTGATGGCCGGCAGCAGCCACAAGCTGAAGTGAATGGTGGTTAAGAGCTTCCAGTACCAGCTCCAGGGTTCCTGATGACCATCGAGTGCCTGCAAAGCCCGGCCTCCCAGCTCATTGGCCCATACGGCGGCCAGATAGCCCGGCGCCGCCTGCTCCCGAAGGCCATAATAGCCGGCTATCACCAGCCCAAAGCCCCCAAGACCCAGATAAAACGCCCGCTGCCGCAGCAGCCACCCCAGCTGACCGCTGCGCCACGTGAACAGCAGCAGCGCGGGCGCAAACAGCACGCCGGCAATGCCTTTGGTGAGGACGGCCAGGGCGAAGGCGGCCGCCGCCAGCAGCCCCAGCCCCGCCCGGTGGGTGCGCATATACTGAGAGAACGCCAGCGTGCCCAGCGTGGTCCAGCCTATTAGTAGGGCGTCGTAGTCGCCGGTCCGCGCCACGTGCTCACAAACGAAGCCCGCTGTAGAGAGCAGCACCAGCGCCGCCAGCCAGCCCAGTAGCGGGCTACCCAGCTGCCGGGCGCCGAAGCGAAAAACCAGCAAAATAGTAGCCAGCGCGGCCAGCGCCGAAGGCAGCCGCACTGCCAGCTGAGTGTAGCCCAACGTCTTGATGCTGAGCGCCTGAAGCCAAATCATGAGCGGCGGCTTGGTGTTCCACAGGTCGGGCTGCTGGCCGAACGTGGTGACGAGCCACTCGCGCCGGGCCAGCATCTCGGCGGCGTTCACGGCCAACCGCGACTCATCCCACAGCATCAGGGGCGCCGAGCCCAGGCGGAAAAAGAGCACGAAATAAGCCAGCCCTAGCAAGACTAGTAGAGCCTCGTAAATGAAGGCCCTGGCAGCTGGCGGCGGAGTGAAAGAAACTGGCACAGCAGGACAGATAAAGGGCCGGCGCGGGTCTGTTAGCTTACTGTAGGGCCGGCAATGGGGGTAGGGGATTGGCAAGCTGCGCCGCTTACCAGGGCCGGGACCGGTCGCGGCGGCGCAGCACCACAGCCGGCGTTCGGTCCAGCAGTTCAAAGCCCTCGGCCAGCGCTGCGTGCTGCGGCGCCAGTTGAGCATACATGGCGGGCGGCATCACCAAGTAGTCGAGGCTATCGGCGGCCATGCGGCTCAGGAACTCCGAGGCCGTGACGGCGGCGGGGTCGGCGGGCTGCCAGGCAATGCCGCGCCGGTCGTAGTACACCAAGCCGGTGTTGATGGCTTCATTGATAACCAAAATGTTGGCCGTGGCCGGTACCCCCACGCGCCGCAGCTGCTCGGCCCCGCCCCGCATCCAGAGGTGGGTGTAGTACTGCGAGAAAGGTGGGTAGTCGTCGCTCATGCGGCGCTGCAGGCGCCGGTAGCCGCTGCTGCCCAGAAACACGACTAGCGCCGCCAGCCCCACGCTCGTGAGCAGGCGCGCCCGACCCGCGTAGCGGCTCACGTTGAGCAGGGCCAGCAGCAGCAGCAGCATTGCCGGCGGCACAAAGGAGCAGATAGCATAATAATCGTGCACGATAAATTGCCGGCCCATCAGCAGCATAAACAACCCGGCGATGCCAACCGCCGCGACCAGCAGCAGGCTCAGGGGCAGGTAGCGGCCCAGGTTGGGCCGCGCGAACACCAGCAGTAGCCCCGCGCACCCGGCCAGCAGCCAGCACTGCGTGCGGGTGGCGTACTCGGGCAGCCAGTCGCGGCGCAGCGACTGCCCTACCTCATGCCAATCATTGGGGCTCTGAATGGGGTTGGGCGAGGCGAGGAACTGCCACGAGCGGTACGCCTCGTTGAGGTGCTGGTTGTGGAGGAAAAACGCCACTATCAGGCCGGTGCCCAGCCCGGCCCAGCCCAGCAATTGCCAGCGCTGCCGGCCAGTCAACAGGCTCGGCTCCAGGTAGACCCATAGCACGGTAATTCCGGCCACGGCTCCAAAGTGCAGAGCGGTGGTGGTTTTCAGCAGGCCAGCCAGCGTGAGCACCAGCAGGGCCCGCCGCAAATCGGCGAAGCGCCGCTCGTCGAAAAAGCGCAGCCAATAGTAGTAGCCCACGAAGCTCAAACTCAGGCTGCACGGGTCGGGCAGAAAGTTGCCGGCGTAGAACGCAAAAAACGGCGAGGCCAGCAAAAAGAACCCCGGCACCAGCGCGGCCACGAAATGGCCCGTGCGCTCGTAAACCAGCCGGAATAAGTAATAAAACCCCAGCACGACCACGGCCACATTCAGCAGCCGAAACAGCGGCACGATGCTGCTGCGCCCAACCACGAGCCCGCCCAGCGCCGCCACGTAGGCCTGCAAGGGAAACTCAACCCCCGTCACGCCCCCAATCGAGACCAGCGACGAGGTGCGAGGCTGGAAGAAACGAAAGCCGTAATCGTAGAAATTGAGGGCCAGCGACAGCCGGTCAGACTGCGCCCAGGTGTGGAGGCCGGTGGGCAGCCACCGTAGAAACGGCCCGTAGTAGACGGCGGCCACTACCCCGAAGAGCAGGGCCGCCGCCACATGGTAAGGCTGGGCCTGCAGGGGCCTCATGATAGAGCTAGGCAGGGGTAGGCGCAGGGCCACAGTCAAGCAAACTTAAATAGCGTAGAAAGAAAGCCGGCTCCGTTGCCTGGCGCTAGGCCTAGCGCTAGGCGCCAGGGGCTTCTACGGTCACAGTCAGGTCGTCGAGATAAATGGGCTGCGAGCTGGGGTTGTTACGCCACAAATAAATGCCAAAGCCGGTGGCGGCCGTCGCCGCATCGGGAATGTCAACTACCCGGTTCACTTCTACCCACTCGTCGTAGTTGCCGGCCACGGCCTTCACTAAATCAAAGGCGTCCCATACCAAAGGCTTGCTGCCGCCGCCGTTGCCGACTTGAGTTATCAGTAGCCCGGACGCTTCGGCGCTGGGAATGAACACCCACGCCCGCACCCTGACGCGGCGCACGCGCACGTCGCGCAGGTTGCCCAGCGTGCTGGAGAAGCCCACGCTGTATTCGGTGCTGCCGTCAACTTTAATCGAATAATGCCCTGAGTGCGCCTCTTCCCGGTTGAGCGAGGGGTTGGGTGAAGTGCCCATCCAACCCGCCAAATTCTCAAAATCAGTGCTGACCAGCACATCGCCTTTGGCCGGCGTGGCTTGGTCAGCGCCGCAACTGGTGGCAGCCAGCAGGAACAGGCCACTGGCCAGCGGCCGCAGCCCAGCCCAGCGGAAAAAAGAAAAAGCAAGCATGGCGGACAGTTTAGCTAATTGGGAGAGGAGCGAGTGAGGGCCAGAAATCAGTAAAGCCCGTATTTCCTTATCCCCTCTTAGTTGGTGATAAGTCGGAGCGTTAGTGAATCTCGGTTAGCTGCCAGTCGTCGGTAAACACAGCATCTTTAGCCGCGTTGTGCCAGACGTAGACCACTAGCCCGGTGCGGGCAGAAACTTCGGGTGGCAGCGGAACATCGCGGCTGATATACGTCCAGCGCTTATAGGGCCAATAATCGCTTAAAAACAGCTGGCTGGTTACCTGGGGCGGCGCGTTGGGCGGCGCGTCGGGCGAGTTGCCAACCAGCACAAGTTCGGCTGCTTCGTCGGGGCCCGTCACCCACACCCAGGCGCTGAGGCGCATCAGCCGGGGCCGCTGCATGAACTTCTCGCCTAGCGTCAGACGGTAGGTGATGGAAAATGGGTGTTCCTTATCAACCTTGACGGCGTAGCGGCCCGAGTGGGCGCGCTCCGTCGTGAGCGTGGGGTCAGGCGGGAGCCAGCCGGCTAAGTGCTCGAAATCTTCGGCGAACACCACCCACTCGCGCACGTCTTGCCGGCCGGCGCGGGGTTGGCAGGCCGCCAGCGCCAACAGCCCGCTCAGCCCCAGCCGTCGCCAGGTACCGCGCGGCTCCCACCGGCCACCGCTGGGCCACGGGCGGGGAAAAAGCTTGCGGGCAAGGCGCATAGTCGAAACCCAGATTTGATTTACCACGCTGCTTGTTCAAGATGGCGCCGCCGCAACACGACCACGGCCGACTGGTGGAGCACCGGGGCAAAAGCTTCGGCTAGCGCGGTTGGCTCCGCCGTCAGGCGCTGGTAGGTGTCGGGCTTCATAATCAGATAGTCCAGGCTATCGGCCGACATGTACTTAACCAAGCCGGCCACGTTCATGTCATACCGATAGTGTAGCGTCGTGCGGCCCCGACGGTCAAAGTACACGAGCGAAATATTCGACGAGTAGTCATCGAGCACCAGCACCTGCGCCTGGGCCGGCACCCCCGCTTGCTGGAGCAAGGCCGCCCCGCCCCGCATCCAGCGGTGGGTGTAGCCATCGCTCAGCGTCGGATAGTTATCGCTCATGCGGCTGGCAAAGTGACCGAAGCTGGCGTGGGTCAGGTAGCCGGCCAGTAGCAACAGTCCCCCAGTCAAAGCCGGCCGGCCCCAGCCAGCTCGGCCTGGATAGCTGGAACTGGGGGGCGGCACCAGCAGCAGCACGGCTAGCAGCAGCACTAGCACCACGGGCGGCAGAAACGAGCAGATAGCGTAGTAGTCGTGCACGGCCAGCAGCGAGCCCATCAGCTGATAGAATAGCCAGGCAACCGCCAGCGACGCCAGCACCAGTAAAGTCAGGAACCGGAAGTGCTGCCAGGCCCGGCGGGCCCGTGCCAGGCACACTAGCACCGCGGCCAGCAGCACGTAGTACTGGGAAGGGAGCAGGTACTCATAGCGCCAGCCGCCTTCTTTGGCCTTATAAACACGCATATATTCATGCCACGTAATTACGCCCTCAGCCGGCATCGCGGCGGCCAGAAACTGGTGCGACTGGTAGGTGGTGTTGAGTTGGAGATTGTGCAGGTAAAAGCCAATGAGGAGCGCGGCGCCTACCCCTAGCGTAAGCAGCAGCCGCACCCGGTCGCGCGGGGTGAGGCGGTCGGGCTCTAAAAAAACATAGAGCAGCGTAATGCCGGATACGGCCATTAGGTGCAGGCCGCTAGTGGTTTTGACGAGGGCGGCCAGCACCAAAATCAGCAGGGCCCGCTGCAAATCAGCAAAGCGCGCCGACTGATCAAAAAAGCGCAGCCAGTAGTAATAGCCTACCAGGGTGAGCGAAAAGCTGAATGGGTCAGGCAGCGCGCTGGCTGCGTAAAAGGTGAAAGTGGGCGACGCCAGCAGAAATGCGCCCGGCAGCAGGCCCGCCGCGAAGCTGCCGGTACGCTCAAACACCAGCCGGAATAAATACCAGAGTCCCACCACGTTCATGGTCACGTCGAGCACCCGAAAGGCCGTCACAATATGGCTTCGCCCCGCCACCAGCCCGCCGAGAGCCGCCAAATAAGGTTGCAGGGGAAACTCAACCCCCGTGATGCCGCCAATGGATTGCAGCGAGGAGGTACGCGGATGCCAGAAGTCAAACCCGAAATCGTAGAAGTTCAGGGCCAGCGCCAGCCGGTCAGTCTGCGCCCACACGTGCGTGCCTTCGGGGAGGCTGCTCAGGTAGGGTCCGAAAAGCAACGCCCCCAGCACCACGAACAAGCCCGCCGCTGCCGCGTGATAGGGCCGGGTTAGCTGCGGCAGCCGCCCCGAAATAGCCGTGGTAAATACAGACAAAATAACCGGATGGGTAAGCGGAAAACTCCGCAAAAGTAGCGGATTCGCCGGGAATGCTAAAGTGGCGCTGCGCGGCACATTCTGCGGGCGCCTACCTTTACGCAGGTAAAGCGCTTGACTAGACTACTGGACTAATCACGAGTCTGAGCGGGATGCCAGCGAAGCCGGCTCGCCGCTTGCCGGGCTTCGGCCCTCACTTCATGTGCTCATCATTCTCACCTGCCATCCGCGTGGAGCTATCTGTTATCATTCCCATCTACAACGAAGAAGCTAACATCGATGCCCTGTATGCGCGGCTGCGCGGCGTGATGGACATGATGCGGGTGAGCTACGAATTCATCTTCGTCAATGACGGCTCGCGCGACCAATCCCTACCCCTGCTCCGGGCCCTGGCCGCCCGCGACGAGCACGTGCGCTACCTGGATTTTAGCCGCAACTTCGGCCACCAGATTGCCGTCACCGCTGGCCTCGACCAAGCGCAGGGCGCGGCCATCGTCATTATTGACGCCGACTTGCAGGACCCACCGGAGCTGATTGTTGACCTCTACGCCCGGTTCCGGCAGGGCTACGACGTGGTATATGCCAAGCGCCGCTCGCGGCAGGGCGAGAGCCAGGCCAAGAAGTTCACGGCCAAGGCCTTCTACCGAATTCTGGCCAATATCACCCGCATTTCAATCCCCGTCGATACCGGCGACTTTCGCATCATCTCGCGGCGCGTGCTGCTGGCGCTGCGCCAGATGCCCGAGCAGCACAAGTTCCTGCGCGGCCAGATTGCCTGGGTCGGTTACCGCCAGACCTTCGTCGAATACGACCGCTCCGAGCGGGCCGGCGGCGAAACCGGCTACACCTACCGCAAGATGCTCAGCTTCGCCCTCGATGGCATCACGGGCTTCTCCGATACACCCCTTAAGGCCGCCACGCTCATGGGCTTCGCCGTGTCGGGCGTGGCTTTTCTGCTGATGGTCTACACGCTGTATTCGCGCCTGGCCCGCCACGACTATGAGCCTGGCTGGGCCTCTTTAATGATGAGCATTCTGTTTCTGGGCGGCGTGCAGCTTATCGCTGTGGGTGTCATCGGCGAATACATTGCCCGCCTCAGTGCCAACGTGCGGCAGCGCCCACTCTATATCATCGCCGAAACTGACCACGGCCCGCAGGATTTTGGCGTCGCGCCCGCGCCGCCGGTGCCTGCCGCCGCCGTCACGGCGCCCGAAGTTCGGCCAGCAGGTCGTTAGAATCACTGCCCCTAACTAGCCCACTTATCTGACGGCAGCTGGGTTGCAGCCTCGTTATTTTTCTCCCTCCATGACCACGTACTCTCTACGCCAGCAAGCCGCCCTCACCGTCCTGCTCTTTGGGATGTTGCTGCTGCTGGTGCCGCGCGCCGGCCACGGCGGTGATGTGCACTATTGGTACACTTGGGCCTGCTACATCTTCGACTACGGCCTGGGCAACGTCTACCAAGTGCCCGACAACAACTACAACCCGCTCTACCACTACATCTTGTGGGCGTTTGGCAAGCTGGCAGGCAGCAAGGAAAGAATCGACCACTATCGCCACTGGCTCAAGGCCTTCACGCTGGTGTTCGATTTTGCGGGCGCGTTTTGGGCGGCCTCACTGGTGGGGGAGCGCGAGCGGCGCTTTGGGCTGGTGCTGGTGCTGCTCTTCAACATCGGCTACTTGTACAATACGCTCATCTGGGAGCAGGTCGATGCCATCTACACCTTCTTCGCCTTTGGGGCGGTAGTCTTGGCCGTGCAGCAGCGCAGCGTGGCCAGCTTACTGTGCTTTGTGTTGGCCCTGGCGGCCAAAACGCAGGCCATAATCTTCTTGCCGCCGCTGCTCCTGCTCTGGGCCCCGCAGTGGTGGCGCCGGCCTAGCCGGTTGCTACTGGGGGGGGTAGGGAGTGCCGCGCTGCTCGCGCTGCTGCTGGCGCCCTTCATCTGGTTCGGCTACGACAACTACGTGCCGCGCATCGTCGCTATCAACTTGGGCGCCACCGAGGTCTATCCCGTCGTGTTCATGGGCGCCTTCAACTTCTGGTGTCTGCTGCCCACCCACCTAAGCCTGGACCTCTCTGACGCCACCGTGGTCGCGGGACTGAGTTACCGGGGCTGGGGGCTGGGGCTGTTCTGCGGCAGTTCGGCGCTGGCCCTGCTGCCGCTGCTGCTGGCCACCGCCCGCCAGCTGCGCGCCGGCCCGCGCGCGGCAGTGGCTCCGTTTCCTACCCCCCTCCCCCCGCCCGCCCTTCCGGCGACTGACCTCGCTCCTGACCTGGCGCTGACCTTGCTCAGCTGCGGGCTGATTCCGCTCTTGTTCTGCTTCTTCAACACCCAGATGCACGAGCGCTACTGGCACGCGGCCATCCTGTTTCTGGCTGCCTACGCCTTCCTGCGCCGCGACTACCTGCCCTATGGTCTGGCTTCTGCCGCTTATTTTCTCAACCTGGAAGGAGTGCTGCGCTACCTGAATCTGCTCAAGTATACTTCCTTCTTTCTGAGACCTTGGTTCAGCGCGGCCTTATTTGCCCTCACCATCATTATCTGCCTGGTGAAGCTCTACCGCCTGGCGACCCTGCGCGCCGCTCGGCAAGGCCGCCAGCTGGGCGCCGCGCCCAAGAGTGCCGAGAGCAGTTCGTGGCCCGTACCGGCTTAGCCTTTGAGGCGCGCTGCAACCTCTGGCCGGCGCGGTGAGTCAGACAGGCACCTCAAGCCTTGAAGCTGCTGCCTGCCGCGCGCCAGCCGACTTATTCTTCCTCCTCTGTATCGTATGGCTACTCTCTCGCGCCGTCAGCAGGCTGCGTGCCTCGCGCTGCTATTTGGGCTGCTGCTGTTCCTGCTCCCGGCCACCGGCTACGACGCTCCATTCTGGATTACCTGGACCAGCTACGGGTTTCAGCACGGGCTGAGCCGCGTTTATGAGGTGCCCGACAACAACTACAACCCGCTGTATCACTACGTATTGTGGACGTATGGACAGCTGGCCGGCAGCCTGCCGGCCATTGCGCGCTATCATTATCTGCTTAAGGGCTTCACGCTGATTTTTGATTTTGCGGGCGCGGTTTGGGCAGCGTCACTGGTGGCCGAAAAAGACCGCCATTTAGGGTTGACGCTGCTCCTGCTCCTCAATGTTGGCTACTTGTACAATACCCTGATTTGGGGCCAGGTCGACGCCATCTACACGTTTTTTGTGTTCGGGGCGGTGGTCTTGGCCGTGCAGCAGCGCAGCGTGGCTAGCGTGCTGTGCTTCGTGCTGGCCTTGGCCACCAAAACCCAAGCGGTCATTTTCCTGCCCCCCCTACTCTTGCTGTGGCTGCTGCTCTGGCGGCGGCCGGCGCAATTGCTGTGGGCGGCAGGCGCGGGGGCTGGGCTGGGGCTGCTGCTGCTGGCTCCCTTTAGCTGGGCCGGGACGTACAATTCCCTGCCGCGCATCATCGCCATTAACGTTGGCGCGGCCGAGCGCTACCCGCAGGTAGGGATGAATGCCTACAACTTCTGGCATTTGCTAGTGCCCAGCCGGCTCAGCTTTGTTGATACGCTGCCCTTTGCCGGGCTGAGTTACCGGGGCTGGGGACTGGGGCTGTTCTGCGGCAGTTCGGCGCTGGCCCTGCTGCCGCTGCTGCTGGCCACCGCCCGCCAGCTGCGCGCCGGCCCGCGCGCGGCAGTGGCTCCGTTTCCTACCCCCCTCCCCCCGCCCGCCCTTCCGGCGACTGACCTCGCTCCTGACCTGGCGCTGACCTTGCTCAGCTGCGGGCTGATTCCGCTCTTGTTCTGCTTCTTCAACACCCAGATGCACGAGCGCTACTGGCACGCGGCCATCCTGTTTCTGGCTGCCTACGCCTTCCTGCGCCGCGACTACCTGCCCTATGGTCTGGCTTCTGCCGCTTATTTTCTCAACCTGGAGAATACCATGCGCTTTATTGGGGTCCTGGCCCACAATTCTATCTTTTTTAAATCGTGGTTCGCCGCTGTCTTGTTTGCCCTGGTCATTATTATTGGGCTGGTGAAGCTTTACCGGCTGGCAGCATGGCGCGCCGACTGGCATCTGCTCCAGTCGGCGCGGCGCGGCTAATTCCCTACCCTTTGCATGACTACCAACCGCCGTTTGAATTACCTCTATTCCGTGCTGTTGGCACTGGGGCTACCTCTCGCGCAAAAACGAGTTTGCCGACACCGAGCAGCGCCACCGCAAAATCGCTTTCACCAACGACGCCTGGGAAGTCGGTATCATATGGCCCGGCCCCCACTGAGCAGCCACGATAACGCAAACCTGAGTTGTGCGGCGCGGGCCGCGGCTAGCCCCCGGCAGAAAATGGGCGTAATTCAACTCAACTGCGCCGATGCGCCACGCGCCTCGAAACGCTGTTTCGCGTTATAGCTTCGGGCGTACTTTAGCCGACTATTTTGAGGTTATAGCAATCTAATGAAACGCCCGGCCGGAGTTGGCCGGCTAAGCAGGGGGTAGGAAATGATGCGTGCGGCCGTAAGAATTTTGATCATCACGCTGGCGTTGCTCCGGCTGCCCGGCCCGGTAGCCACGGCTCAAACGCTGGCCGCATCCGCCCAAAATTCCCTGCCCCTCTCCGATTCGCTGACGCGCCATTTCCTGGCTCGCGCCATGACCATTCAGGACCATAGTGGCCTCAAGCCCGCCGAGTGGCGCGCGTTCACCACCTGGGCCGGGGCCGCCGGTACCCGCTTCGCTGGGCGGGTAGGCGGCTTCTGGTACACGCCCGAGAGCCCCACCCAGGAGCAGGCCGTGTATGACAGCTTGCGCCGTCACGTGGCCGAGCTGCACCACGCCCAGCCAAGCATGGTGGTGCAGGGCGCCATCTTCGAAATTCTCTGGCCTCACGTCAGCAACCTGCTAGTGCCGAATGCTTTGCGAGTAGAGGTGGGCGAGGACACGCTGGCCGTGCCCCGGCGCAACTTCCGCTTCGCCGACATGATGTATCCGGGCTATTTCAGCCCTGTCGATTCGGGCCATGTCCGCTGGGATAGCCGCCCGCCCGGCCAGGCCCCTGGCATGCCGGATATGAGCCGGCCCGAAACCCAGCTCTGGTTCTATCACTGCGCCCGCCGCCAACTCGATGCGGGCATTGAGGCCCTGCACTTCGGCCAGGTCATGCTCATGAACCGCCGCGACGCCGGCCACCGTGGCTGGTGGCAACTGCTGCAACGCGTGCGTGCCTACGCTCGCACCCGCAACCGGGGCTTCGTGCTCTGCGACGCTCACACTCACGGCGAATTCTACGATCCCGACCCGGCTCATCCGCTCCCGGATTCGCTGCGCCAGCTGCTTTTCGACTTCCACGCTTACCCGCTGCGCGCCGCCGAGCTGGACACGGTGCGGGCCGGCACCCACGGCGCCCGCCTCGAAATTGCCGAGAACAAGGGCCCAACCGATGCCATCTACCGCCTCAGCCGGGGCGGCCGGGCGCCGGGTGGCTGGCTCGTGCGCCAGCAGCCCGCGCTGGTCGAGCTGGACAACTGGGGCCCGGCCGCCCGGCCGGGCCAGCCGGGGCAGTGGCCCTGGCTCTGGGGGCTGGACGAGATTTCGTGGTTTGCCACCCAGCCCTCCACTTACCGCGACCTGTGGCTCGTGTACGCCGTGGCCTGGCTCCGGCAGCTCGACCCTAATACCTACCTCGAAATGCCCGGCCTGCGCGGCGTGACCCTGCCAGCGCCTACCCCCGGCTGGCTCTACCGGGCCGACACAGCCGGGCAGGGCGCCGTCATCCCCGCCATCTGGGCCGGCCAGACCGAGGAGCAAGCTCGCCGCCTGCTGCTGATTGGGCCAGTGCAATAGAGGGGGAGTGGGTAGGGAATTACTGACCTTCTGAATTTTAGGCCTCATTCTTCATTTCCTACCCTTGGGAAACCATTCGTACAGCGACCAATTGCCTTGGTGACTTATTCGGCGCAGGTGCTGCTCGCGGATGAAGTCTGGGGCACGCTCGAAGGCGGCTCGCCCCTCGGGGCGGTCCTTGAGTTGGTCGCGGTAGTAGTTGTTGCGGCCGTCGTAGTAGGCCGAATCCAGGAAAACGAGAATGGGGCGCTGGTCGAGGCGGGCGAGCAGGGCGGGGTCGGGGCCGCCGGGCCGGAAAATAGCGTATAGCTGCTGGGCCTGCAAGCGAATGGCGCGGGTGGCCTTGTGCGACATCAGGGGCAGGCCCGTGGCCATCGAGAGCTGATACGTGGTGTTGCAATGCGGGTCGTCGGGGTCGACGTTCAGCTCCGCGCCGCCCTCGGGCTCGGTGCCGACGTGGAAGTAGGGCAGGGGCAAAATGGCTTGGTAGCGGCTCTTCTCGGCCCAGCCTACTAGCTGCTGCGCGGGACTGGCGGCCACCGCCGAGGCCGCCAACAGATTGGGTCGCTGCGTGGCCGTGCGGAAGTGCCGCGCGGCATTCAAGGTATCAACTATCAGCAGCGCACTCAGCGCCAGCAGCGCCCAGCGCAGGCCCCGCAGGTGTCGCCAGCGCGCCGCATACCAGCCGAAGCCCAGCACCAGGGCCCACCAGAACGGCCAGATAAACCGCCCCAGCGCCCGAAACTGTGTGATGCGCTCCGTGATTTTGCGCAGCCAGCGAAACACATTCAGGTAGTTGTGTACCACGTAGCCACTGTTGTCCAGCTCAATATTTTCGCCCAGCGCGATGAAGGCGAGCGGCAAGCTGGCCAGCAGCAAGTATTTCAGAAACTGCGCCTGCTCATCGGCCACAGCGGCTGGCAGGCGAGCCGCCGCAGGCAGGCGCCCCACTAGCAGCAGCCCCGCCACCAGCAGCAGCCCAAACAGCACGAAACTCGTCAGGTAAGCCGATGACTCATAGGGCACCTGTCCCATGCGCTCGAAGGGAAAGCGGATTTTATTATAGACATAGCCCTGAAAGAGCCCTGTGAACTGAAACCGCCACTCAATCCAGTCGTAGCCACTGCTGCCCACGGGCCGCTCGGCGTAGCGCGGGTCGAGCCAGCGCAGCGGGCCCCAGGTCAGGGCCAGGCTGGCCAGCAGCGTGGCGCCCGTGCCCACTACCAGTCCGCGCCAGGGCCGGCCGGCCCGCCTGCTCTCATAAAGCAGCCCCACCACGAAAAAACCCAGCGTGCCGCCCAGCAGCGGCAAATAGTAGAAGTGCAGCCACGACGACGCCACAATCCCTACCCCCAGCCAGCCAAACTGCCGGCCCAGCGGCGCATTCAGGCGCCAGGCGGCGTGCAGGTGCTGTAAGCGCCAGATTACAAACAAGATAGCCGGTGTGTAGGCCAGGCTCATGTGCCCCACGTTGAGGCGGATGGTTTGCGGGCCCAGCCAGGGCAGGGCCACGGCCAGCAGCACCGTCAGGGCCGTCGGCACCGCCAGCCGCCGCAGAATCAGCACCAGCAGCCAGGTACTGATCAACAAATTGCTGAGAATAAATAAGTCGTAGAGATACAATCCATACGGTGCCAGCGCCGGCACCAGTTGCACGAGCCAGTGCAGCGGCGCCACCAGCAGCGGCGTGCTGTCGGTGTAGTACATGTACTCGCCAAACGGGTAGTTGTGCCCGCGCACCAGCATCCCGTCGCCCAGCGGCTGCCGCAGAAAAGAGGCGATGGAGAAGTAGCTCTTGATGCCGTCGTACTGGTCAATTATCAGATATTGGCCCGGATGGAAAAGCAGCTTGGCGTAGGTGAAGCCCAGCAGCAGCGCCTGCGCCAGTAGGGCCAGTAGCCGCGCCGGCCCGCGGCGGGCGGGCGCGGCGGCGGTTTCGGGTGCGGCCAGCGTTGGGGCGGCGAAGGAGGGTAGGGAGCTATTCATGCAAATGACAAAACCGGGGACGGCGGGCAGCCAGCAGGGGGGTAGGACCCGGCCCGGTGCGACGCGATGGCGGACAGTAGGGGCGGGAGGCGCGCCCCGCCCGTCGTTGAACAGGAATCAGGGCGGCGCGGCGGCCGGGCGGGGGCGCGCCCCGCGCCCTACCCGATTCCGCTTTAGCTTGCCGCCCCATTCCCGCCTGGCTCGCCAATGTTGCCTCAATTACCCTATCGAAATACTCATGTTTGAATTCGGCTTCGCGCTCCAGCCGCAGGTAGTTTTCGGGCGAAACGCAGGCGGGCAGGCCCATGAGTAAGTTAAAAAAGGCGGGTTAGAGGTTCCCAAAAATACAACCCTACCCCCCTGCTTTCTGCCCAACGCCCTACCCCGCCTTACCTTTGCCGGCTGAACCCCGCTGCTTACCCCCGTGGCCGAGCCCAACGCTGCCGACTTCTACGCCCACCCCACCGCCATCCTCGATGAGGGCTGCCGCGTGGGCGCCGGCTCCCGCATCTGGCACTTCTGCCACCTGAGCGCGGGCTGCGAGCTGGGCGAAAACTGCTCCTTAGGCCAGAACGTATTCGTGGCCGGCGGCGTGCGGTTGGGGCGCAACGTGAAGGTGCAGAACAACGTGAGCCTCTACGATGGCGTGGTTTGTGCGGACGACGTGTTCATCGGCCCCTCAGCTGTGTTTACGAACGTGAAAAATCCGCGCAGCGCGGTGCCCCGCCGCGGTGAAGGCCACTACTTAGCCACTTTCCTGGCGCGCGGCGTCAGCATTGGGGCCAATGCAACTATTGTGTGCGGCGTGCAGCTGGGGCGCTACGCCTTTGTGGGGGCGGGCAGCGTGGTGACCAGGGACGTACCGGATTTTGCCTTGGTGTACGGCGCCCCCGCCCAGCAACGCGGCTGGATAAGTGCCTACGGTGAGAAGTTGCACTTCGACCAGAGCGGTTTCGCCCGCTGCCCCGCGACTGGCGACGCTTATGAGTTAGACCACACCACTAATACAGTTTATTCGGAAGACTATTCGGCAAACGGCCACTTTGCCAAAAAATAATACTTACAGCAACAACCAGTAGACGTGTACGACGAATTAATCCGCAAAGAGGCCACGCTGGCCGTCATCGGCCTTGGCTACGTAGGCCTGCCTATTGCCCTTGAGTTTGCCCGCCATCTCAAGGTTATCGGTTTCGATATCAACGCCCAGCGCATCGACCAGATGCGCCAGGGCATCGACCCCAGCGGCGAGCTGGAGGCGCAGGACTTTGAGGGCTGCGACATCACCTTCACCGACTCGCTCGACGTGCTGCGCCAGGCCACGTTCTTTATCGTGGCCGTTCCTACCCCCATCGACGAGCACGCCCAACCCGATTTGAAGCCTCTGCTTGGCGCCTCCACCAGCGTGGGCAAAGTTCTGAAAAAAGGCGATTACGTGGTGTTTGAGAGCACCGTCTACCCCGGCTGCACCGAGGAAGACTGCATTCCGGTGCTCGAGAAGCTCTCGGGTCTGAAATTTCAGGCGGACTTCAAGGTGGGCTATTCGCCCGAGCGCATTAACCCCGGCGACAAGGAGCACACGCTGGCGACGATTGTGAAAGTAGTGGCTGGCTGCGACGCCGAAAGCCTCGACATCATCGCCAAGCTCTACGAGCTGGTGGTGCGCGCCGGCGTGCACCGGGCCAGCTCGATTCAGGTGGCGGAGGCGGCCAAAATCATCGAAAACACCCAGCGCGACGTCAACATCGCCCTGATGAATGAGCTGTCGATGATTTTCGACCGCATGAACATCAATACCTACGAGGTGCTGGAAGCGGCCGGCACGAAGTGGAACTTCCTGCGCTTCTCGCCCGGCCTGGTAGGCGGCCACTGCATCGGCGTCGACCCGTACTACCTGACGTACAAGGCGAAAGAGCTGGGCTACGACGCGAAAGTTATCCTGAGTGGCCGCACCACGAATGATAATATGGGCGCCTACATCGCCCGCAAAACCGTGCAGATGATGATTCGGCAGGGCAAGGACGTGGCCAAGAGCAGGGTGCTGGTGATGGGCGCCACGTTCAAGGAAAACGTGGAGGACATCCGCAATTCCAAGGTGGCTGATGTGATTCAGGAATTAAAAAACTTTAGCGTCAACGTCGACATCGTGGACCCGCACGCTGATTCCGACGAGCTGCATCACGAGTACGGCTTCCGCCTCACCGCGCCCGCCGAGGTACGCGAGGATTATGACGCCGTGATTGTGGCCGTCAGCCACGAAGCCTACGTGCGCAAGGACGAAGCGTATTTTCAATCGATTACCGGCGAGAAATCCGTGCTCGTTGATATCAAGGGCCTCTACCGCGGCAAGGTGCGCGAGATGCAGTACTGGAGCCTGTAGAACGAATACAATCTGAAATCCCTAACCCCCATTCGTCATGCTCATCTGGCGTCCGCCTGCGAAGCATCTTATCAGGTTAGAACGAGGCAGTAACCAACTGATTAGTGCTCGTTCTCTGGTGATAAGATGCTTCCTTCGTCAGCATGACGAATGGGGGGTAGGGAATCTAAAACTTCTAATATGACCGAACAACGTACCAAAATCCTCGTAACCGGCGGCGCCGGCTACATTGGCTCCCACGCCGTGGTCGAGCTGTATCAGGCCGGCTTTCAGCCGATTATTGCCGATGACTTCAGCAACTCGCAGCAGTCGGCGCTGGCCGGCGTGCGCGAAATCCTGGGCGTGGAAACGCCCTTCTACGAGCTTGACGTGGCCGACGAGGCGGCGTTGCGGCGGGTGTTTGAGGCCGAAAAAGACCTGCAAGGCGTCATTCACTTCGCCGCCTCCAAAGCCGTAGGCGAGTCGGTGGCCAAGCCGCTGCACTACTACCGCAACAACCTGGGTTCGCTGCTAAGCCTGCTCACGGTGATGGGCAGTTTTCAGGTCAACAACCTGGTTTTCTCCTCGTCCTGCACCGTGTACGGCGTGCCCGACGCGCTGCCGGTGACGGAGGCGACGCCGACCAAGAAGGCCAACTCGCCCTACGGCAACACCAAGCAGATTTGCGAGGACATTCTCACTGATGTCGTGCACGCTCCCGGCGGCACCTTGCGCACCATTCTGCTGCGCTACTTCAACCCGATTGGCGCGCACGAGTCGGCCAAAATCGGCGAGCTGCCCCTGGGCGTACCGCAGAACCTAGTGCCCTTCGTGACGCAGACCGCTGCCGGTATCCGCGAGCAGCTCACCATCTACGGCGACACCTACGATACGCCCGATGGCACCAACATCCGCGACTACATCCACGTCGTGGACCTGGCCAAGGGCCACGTCGTGGCCGTGCAGCGCCTGCTGGCGGGCGAGAGCGACAATGTGGAAACTTTCAACCTGGGCACCGGCCGCGGCAACTCGGTGCTGGAAGTGGTGCAGACCTTTGAGAAAGCCAGCGGCCAGAAGCTCAACTACCGCATCGGCGAGCCGCGCCCCGGCGACGTGCCCGCCATCTACGCCGACGTGACCAAGGCCACTGAGGTGCTGGGCTTCACGACGGAAACCTCGCTGGAGGACTCGCTGGCCAGCGCCTGGAAGTGGCAGCAGGCCTTGGGGAAATAGGAGGGGGTAGGGAATATAAAGAACTCATGCAGAACGCAAAGAGCCGGTCATGCAGAGCACAGCGGAGTGAAGCATCTCGCGGGCAGCAGTAGTCCAACTGTTAGTAGCCGTTGATTACTTACGCGAGCGAGATGCTTCACTCCACTGCGCTGTGCTCGGCATGACCGGCTCTTTGCGCAGATATTACATAAGCACTATGAAAATTCTCATCACCGGCGGCGCCGGCTTCATCGGCTCGCACGTCGTGCGCCTCTTCGTCCAGAAATACCCCAACTACCAGATTCTCAACCTTGACGCGCTGACCTATGCCGGCAACCTGGAAAACCTGCGCGACATTGAAAACGCGCCGAACTACCGCTTCGTCAAGGGCGATATTGCCGACCAGGCGTTTGTCGACGAGCTGTTTGCCAAAGAAGAGCCCGACGCCGTGATTCACCTCGCCGCCGAAAGCCACGTTGACCGCTCCATCACCGACCCGCTGGCGTTTGTGCGCACCAACGTGCTGGGCACGGTACACCTGCTGAACGCGGCCAAGAACCTGTGGAAGCCGGATGGCTATGAGGGCCATACCTTCTACCACGTCAGCACTGATGAAGTGTACGGCTCGCTGGATTTCGGGCCCGAGATGTTCACCGAAGAAACGGCCTACGACCCCCGCTCGCCATATTCAGCTTCCAAAGCCAGCTCCGACCATTTCGTGCGCGCCTGGCACCATACCTACGGCCTGCCCGTCAAGCTCTCGAACTGCTCGAACAACTACGGGCCCAACCACTTCCCGGAGAAGCTGATTCCGCTCGCCATTCACCGCCTGCGCACCGGGCAGCCGGTGCCGGTCTACGGCAAGGGCGAGAACGTGCGCGACTGGCTCTTCGTGAAAGACCACGCCACGGCCATCGACGCCGTGTTCCACCAGGGCAAGCTCGGCGACACCTACAACATCGGCGGCGTGAACGAGTGGCAGAACCTGAAGCTGATTCAGCTGCTCTGCGATGTGGTGGACGAGAAAACCGGCCAGCCCACCGGCACCTCCCGCAAGCTCATCACCTTCGTCACCGACCGCGCCGGCCACGACATGCGCTACGCCATCGACTCCTCGAAAATCATGAGCGAGCTGGGCTGGAAGCCGAGCGTAACCTTCGAGCAGGGTTTGGCGCAAACCGTGGATTGGTATCTGGCCAATGAAGAATGGCTTGCTAGCGTGACCAGCGGGGCGTATCAGGAATATAATTTAAAGCAGTACGGTGCGTAGGGGCGGGGCTTGCCCCCGCCCGGCGCCTGAACGACACCTATTACCTGACACCCAACCGGCGCGAGTGCCGGGCGGGGGCAAGCCCCGCACCCTACCCCCCTATGTACGACCAACCCTTCCACGAGCAGCCTCTAGACAATTTAACTTTTCTCGTCACGGGCGGGGCCGGCTTCATTGGTTCCAACATCGTGGAGTATCTGCTGAAATACGGCGCGCAAAAGGTGCGCACGTTTGATAACTATTCGAATGGGTTCCACAAAAACCTGACGCTGTTTGCCGGCCATCCAAATCTGGAAATCCTGGACGGCGACATCCGCGACGCGGCGGCCTGCGCCACGGCCTGCGCGGGTGTTAATATCGTGCTGCATCAGGCAGCGCTGGGCTCGGTGCCGCGCTCCATCAACGACCCGGTGCTGACCAACGACGTGAACGTGGGCGGCTTCGTGCAGATGCTCACGGCCGCCAAAAATGCGGGCGTGCGGCGCTTCGTGTACGCGGCCAGCTCTAGCACTTACGGCGACCATCCGGGCCTGCCCAAAGTCGAGGACCGCATCGGCAAGCCGCTCTCGCCCTATGCCGTGACGAAGTACGCCAATGAGCTGTACGCCGACGTGTTCGGCCGCACCTACGGGCAGGAAATTATCGGCCTGCGCTACTTCAACATCTTCGGCCCGCGCCAGGACCCCGGCGGCGCCTACGCGGCCGTGATTCCGCTTTTCATCGACGCGCTGCTGCGCAATCAGTCGCCCACGCTCAACGGCGACGGCGGCCAGACCCGCGACTTCACGTTTGTGGAAAACTGCGTGCAGGCCAACATCCGCGCGGCGCTGACCACGAATCCAGACGCTATCAATCAGGTCTACAACATTGCTGTCGGCGACCGCACGTCGCTGGTCGAGATGTATGATATTCTGCGCCAGGAAGCAGGCTCGGACTTGGCGCCGGTTTTCGGGCCCGACCGGGCGGGGGACATTCGAGACTCGCTGGCCGATATTTCCAAAGCCCAAAATCTGCTCGGCTACGACCCGCAAGTGCGCATCCGGGAAGGCTTGCGGCAGACGTTACAATGGTTTAAGGCGAACCAGGATTTCATTCAGCAGCGCAATTAGTTTGTAGCCTGGACTCTGTGAGTCCGGGCGTTAACCATTTTTTAACGCCCCAACTCGCAGAGTCCAGGCTACTTTCCCTACCCCCCATGAAAGGCATCATCCTCGCCGGCGGCTCCGGCACGCGCCTGCACCCACTCACGCTGGCCGTGAGCAAGCAGCTCATGCCGGTCTATGACAAGCCGATGATTTACTACCCCCTCTCGATTTTGCTAAGTGCCGGCATCCGGGAGGTGCTCATCATCACCACGCCCCACGACCAGGCCCAGTTTCAGAAGCTGCTCGGCGATGGCCAGAATCTGGGCTGCGACTTCCAGTACACCATTCAGGAGATACCCAACGGGCTGGCGCAGGCGTTCGTGATTGGGGCTGATTTCATTGGCCAGGACAAGGTGGCGCTCGTGCTCGGCGACAACATTTTCTACGGCGCGGGCATGGAAGAGCTGCTCAAAACCAACAGCGACCCCGACGGCGGCGTCGTCTTCGCCTACCACGTGCTCGACCCGGAGCGCTACGGCGTGGTCGAGTTTGACGAGAACCGCCGGGCCCTCAGCATTGAGGAAAAACCGGCCCGGCCTAAGAGCAACTACGCCGTGCCGGGCCTGTATTTCTACGACAACGACGTCATCGAAATTGCCAGGAACCTAAAACCCAGCCCGCGCGGCGAATATGAAATCACGGACGTAAACCGCGAATACCTCAAGCGCGGCACGCTCAAGGTCGGCATCCTGGGCCGCGGCACCGCCTGGCTTGACACGGGCACCTTCGAGAGCCTGATGCAGGCCGGTGAGTTCGTGCGCGTGATTGAGCAGCGCCAGGGCCTGAAAGTAGGCGCCATCGAGGAAGTGGCGTATCGCCAGGGCTTTATCACGGCCGACGAACTGCGCCGCATCGCGGAGCCCCTGCGCAAAAGCGGCTACGGCGACTACCTGCTCAACCTGCCGGAGCAGCTCATCATGGGCGAGTAGTTGCGCAGCAAGAAGCCCTACCCCCCTCTGTCCTCCCAAGCTTGCGAAGGACCTTCTCGCGCCGGTACGACGCGGTAATCTGATTACAGCAAATCGTTCGAGCGTAGTAAGATCTTTCGCAGGCTCAGGATGACAGAGGGGGGTAGGGAATTTAATAGCTCGACTACTTACTTGGCCGTCAGCAGCGGCAGCACATCCTGCACTTCAAACAGAGAGCTGTACAAGAGCTGCTCCCGCAGGAAGCTGACGTGGCCGGCCCCGATAATGAGGATGATAGCTTTATCGCGCTGCACGTCCACGGCGCGCAGCAGATTGGTGTAGATGCGCATGTTGCGCTTATAGAATTCGCCGGCCAGGTCGGCGCCGGCGTAGTTGTCGCCGCCGCCCACGCGGGCGCCGGTGAGCAGGTAGCTATCCATGTTTGCCTGCGCAAACCGCGCCGAGTTGTAGCGAATTAGCTTAGCTAACAAGGTTTCGCCGGGCGGGTCCTGTAGGTCGGGGCCAACGCCAATCCGGGTGCCGACACGCGCGGCCATTAGTTGCCCCACGCTGTCGGGCTCCGAATTGGAAAACGCGCTGGCGAGCAATTTTTCCTGCCCGTGCGCCTTGGCGTAAGCAGTAGCCGCCTCATAGTCGAATACGCCGTCGGCGTCGGCACAGTACACGCGGGGGCGGTTCAGGCGCTTGGCCAGCCGGTAGCCCACTTGGTACACTTCATTGTTGCCGAGCGTGAATTTATTTTGGCGGTAAAGCGCGTAGGTGCTATCCACGAAGCGTTGCCGGCTGGGCATCCACTCCACGAAAACTTTATCGGCCTTGGTTTTGGCTAGGCGGCCGATCATATCCTCCAACTCCTGTTGCCTCTTCGCATTACTCATGTCTGTCTTGCTGCCCTTATTAACATCATTTGAGCCGTTGAAGTGGAACGTGCCGACCAGATAAACCTTGATTCTAGCGTTGGGCGGCCCGGCTTTCGGTTGCGCAGCGACGGGTAGGGCCAAGCTCAGCGCGAGGAGCAGGCCAGCCAGCAGGGGGCGAAACGAGGAGGCGAAGAGTAGCATAAGGGCAGTTGGTGAAGGTGATGCGACAAAGGTGTTGGGCCGGCCACCCCGCCGAAAATTTATTATCCCAACCCAGTTAAACCGTATTCCAATCCGCCAAAAAGCCTGCAAAGCGGCTACGTCCCCGCAAGACGGGGAGTCGTACCGCAATTGACCCGGTTGGAATAATAAGCTGCGCTGCGCATGAGGCGCCCGCTACTTTTGGCCCATGAACCGCGCGCGCCTTTTGCTTTATCAGATGCTGGGTTGGGGGCTGATAGCCGGTTACACCTCGTGGTGGCAAGCCCTGCGGAACGCGCCCATCACGCCCGGCCTCTACAAAATCCTACTGGTGCAGCTCACGTTCTGGTTCAGCCTGATAAGCTTGTTCTACTACTGCCTGCTGCTCGTATTTCCGCTGGGAATGCGCCGGGGCCGGCGGGTGCTGCTGGTGCCGGGGCTGCTGAGTACGCCCATCGTGTTCGTCGTTATTCGCTACGGGCTGGAAGAAGTGCTGCTGCCGCTGCTGTTTGGCTTTCATAACTACGCGCCGGGGCTCACCCTGGGCTACTATTTACAGGACAACGCCTACTTTATTCTACCGATGGTAGCCTTGGCCGCCGCCGTGTGGGGAATTAAGGAGGCGTTCCTGCGCGAGAAAGAACGCGAAAACCAACTGGCCCTGCAACTGCTCCAGCAGGAGAAAACCCAGGCCGAGCTGGCGTTCTTGAAAACCCAAATCAACCCGCATTTCCTCTACAACACGCTCAACTACCTCTACTCCCTGGCCTACCCCGTCTCCGAGCCGCTGGCCGAGGCCGTGCTCAAGCTCTCGGCCCTGATGCGCTACATGCTGCACGAGAGCCCCGACGACACTGTGGCTTTGGCTCAGGAAGTTGACTATTTGGAAAACTACCTGTCGCTCTACCGCCTGCGCTTTGAGGATAACTTCTTCGTAAACTTCGACTTGCAAGGTCAACTCAATGGCCAGCGGGTACCGGCGCTGCTGCTGATTCCGTTCGTCGAAAACGCCCTCAAGCACGGCGTGACCGACGCGGCCGACCGGCCCATCGAAATCGGGCTGCACCTGCGCCCCGACCACAGCCTGCTGTTTGAGGTGCGCAACCACATCGGCCAGCACCAGCGCGACGCCACCACCGGCATTGGCCTGGCCAACCTCCGGCGCCGGCTGGCGCTGCTCTACCCCGGCCGGCACTCGCTCACCATCCACGACGACGGCGCCGTGCACCAGACCCGGCTGGAATTGCCTACCCCCTAACCGCCCGCCCATGCTGCGCTGTATCGCCGTCGATGATGAAGCCTACGCCACCCGCATCCTGGCCGCCTACATCGAGAAGGTGCCGTTTCTGACCTTGGCCGGCACCACCACCAAGCCGCTCGAGGCGCTCATGTGGGTGCAGGAAGGTCGCGCCGACGTGGTGTTTCTTGATATTCAGATGCCGGAGCTGACCGGCTTGCAGTTTCTCAAGCTCTGCGGCCCCAAGTGCAAGGTTATCCTCACCACCGCCTACCCCGAGTACGCGCTCGAAGGCTACGAGCACGACGTGGTGGACTACCTGCTCAAGCCCATTGCCTTCGACCGGTTTTTGCGCGCCGCCCAGAAAGCCTACGCCCTGCTCACGCCGCCAGCCGGGGCCAGCGCCGCGCCAGCGCTAGCCGCGCCACCAGTTTCCCTACCCCCCTCGCCCAACTACATGTTCGTCAAAGGCGAGAGCAAAAACAAGTTTCAGCGGGTCGCGCACGCCGATATTCTCTATATCGAAGGGCTGAAAAACTACGTCTCCATCTACCTGCCCGGCCAGCGTCTCGTCACCTACCAAAGCCTGCGGGAGCTGGAAACGCAATTGCCGCAGCCGCCCTTCCTGCGCGTGCACAAGTCCTACATCGTCTCGCTCAATTACCTGCGTCTTATCGATGACAATACGCTCACCATCGGCCAGGAAACCATCGTGGTGGGCGAAACCTACCGGGAAGCATTCTTTAAAATCATCCGCGAGCGGTAAGTCAATTGACAATGAGCAATTACCAACTACTCATTGTCAATTGCTCACTGTTAACCGCTCATTGTCAACTGCTAATTGATAAAAGCGCCCGCTGCCAGCGCCGCCCCCACGATGGCTACGCTCGGCACCCGCTCCCAGAGCAAGACCAGAAACGTGAGGCCGACCAGCAGCGGGTTCAGGGGCACGTTCCAGTTTGCGAGGGGGGTAGGGAGCGCCAGCAGGCGGTCGGGCAGCGGATGGTAGAGCAGCAGCGTGGCGGCAAACACCAGCCCGGCGCTGACGGCGTTGATGCCTTCCAGCGAGGCTTTCACGACCCGGTATTGCCGGAGCTGGTCCCAGAAGCGGATGACGAAGAAGATGAGGAAGGTGCCGGGCAAAAAGATGCCCGTCGCGCCCACCAGCGCGCCTAGCACCTGCCCGGAGGTGCTGCCCGCCGGCCGCATCGCCAGCGCCCCGATGTAGGAGGCGAACGAGAAATTCGGCCCCGGCAGGGCCTGCACCAGCCCCAGCCCCGACAAAAACTCCGGCGCGGTAAGGTAGTTTTTGAACTCAACGAACTCGGCGAAGAAGAGCGGCGCCAGCACCTGCCCGCCCCCAAAAACCAAGGAGCCGTTGCGGTAGAAGTTCTCGAACAGGCGCACCGGCAGCAGCCGCGTGTAGTGGCCCAGCAGCGCCGCCACCAGAAACGTGCCGCCCCAAAGCGCGAAGTTGGCCCACTCGATGCGCATGGGCTGCTTATTCTCAACCACGGCGTGGCGGCGGTAGCGCCGCGTCGTGACGGCGCCGCCCGCCAGCAGCAGCAGGGGTAGGACCCAGGGCGTCTGGAAAAAATACGCCACCATCGCCGAGGCTACGGCCAGCGCCACGGCGGTCTTCGTTTGGATAACTTTCTGCCCAATTCGGTACGCCGAAAACGCCACGAACCCCACCGCCACGGGCTGCACAAACTGCACCAGCCGCATGGTGTAGGCGTGGTCGAGCCGGCTCATGAACAGGCCCGCCAGGGTCATGATAATGACCGCCGGCGTGCACCAGACCAGCAGGGTAAGGTAGGCCAGGTTCGGCCCGCCAAGCCGGAAGCCGATGGCCGTGATGGTCTGGGTTGAGGTGGGGCCCGGCAGCAGCGCGCACAAAGCTTGCAGCTCCAGCAGCTCGGCGGCGCTGAGATAGCGGCGCTTATCGACCAGGAGCCGAAAGAACAGCGCCAAGTGCGCCTGCGGTCCGCCAAAAGCTGTGCAAGCCAGCCCGGCCACATCTTTCAGGAAAATAAAGCCCCGCACCCGGCGCGTGCGCTTGCCCGAGCGGCGCGGCGGGGGCGTCAGCGAGACTTCGGCGGGCGAGGGGGGTAGGGAAGGGGCACTCATACTAGCAGACCGTCATGCAGAGCGCAGCGAAGCATCTCGCCAGGGATAGTAATCCAATCGTTGTTTGCCATTGATTACTTCCCCACGCGAGATGCTTCGCTGCGCTCTGCATGACGGTCTTTTTCGTCTTTTTCCTACCCCCTATTTTTTCTTTAACCCCAGCTCAATCAGCCGCTCATTCAGAAACTCGCCGGCCGTGATGTCGGCTTCGTGCTTCGGGTTGTCGGGCGTGATGCAGTGTGCCAGCGCGGCCAGGCTCATCTCCGAGCGCGGGTGCATAAAGAAAGGAATGCTGTAGCGCGAGGTGTTCATCTTCTCGCGGGGCGGGTTCACGACGCGGTGAATGGTGGAGCGCAGCACGCCGTTGGTGAGGCGCTGGAGCATGTCGCCGACGTTGACCACAATCTGGTCGGGCAGGGCCGTGATGGGAATCCACTGGCCGTCGCGGCGCAGGACTTGCAGGCCATCGGCGGAGGCGCCCATGAGCAAGGTAATCAGGTTGATATCGCCGTGCTCGGCGGCGCGCACGGCGTCGGCGGGCACCGCATCGGGGTCTTCGATGGGGAAGTAATGGATGGGCCGCAGGATGGAGTTGCCGCTCTTCACTTTATCATCGAAATAGTTTTCGGGCAGCTCCAGGTACAAAGCGATGGCGCGCAGCACGTCCTGGCCGGCGGCTTCCAGGGTGCGGTAGGCGCGGAAGGTGCTCTGCTGAAAACCAGGCACTTCCTGCGGCCAGATGTTGGCCGGGTACTCGTGGCGCACGGGGTCGGTCTGGTCTTCCACTTCCTGGCCCACGTGGTAGAATTCCTTTAAGTCGCCGGTGTTGCGGCCCTTGGCGTGCTCCTTGCCCTTGCTGATGTAGCCGCGCTGCCCGGCCAGCTCGGGCACTTCGTAGGCTTGCTTGGCCGGGTCGGGCAATTGGAAAAAGGCTTGCACATCGGCGTAAAGCTGCCGGGTCTGCTCGCCGCTGAGGCCGTGGTTTTTCAGGGCCACAAAGCCGATGCTCTGGTAGGCTTCGCCGAGCTGCTGCACGAAGGCGGCTTTGCGCTGCGGGTCGGCGGAGCGAAAATCGGCCAGGTCGAGGGAAGGAATGTGGTCAGGCAGCGGATATTGTTGAGCTGGCATAATAAATTTTGAGGTTACTTTGGGGCTGATTTACAGCTTTTGGCGCAAGTTAAACAAAACGCCGGCCTCTGCTATCCCTGCCTATTTGCTTTTCCTCTACCATTTTTTCATTTATGAAAACTTCTTTGGGGCTGCTCCGCAGCCTGCCTCTCGCCTTGGCTGGCCTGGCCGTCCTCGGTAGTTGCGACACGTCGAAACAAGGCGTTGACGCGGCGGCTAACGCCAGCAGCTCGGCCACTTCGCCCGCCGGCACTTCGGCGCCGCGCCGCAGCTCCGGCCTCCCGACCATGCAAAAGAACGGCATCAACCTGACGCCCTTCGACGATTCGCCCAAGTACACCGAGGCCCAGCTGCGCCTGACTTCGCCGCCGCCCGGCGCCACCCAGCCCAGCGGCGCGGTGCCGTTCAGCTATGAGCTGACCAACTTCCGCCTCACCCAGATGACGGGCTCTGAGCACGCCGCCCAGATGGCTAACTCCATGAAGGGCCAGCACATCCACAACATCGTGGATAATCAGCCTTACTCGGCCCACTACGAGACCAAGTTCAGCAAGCCCATCGCCGACGGTCAGCACGTAGTGCTGAGCTTCCTCTCTCGCTCCTACCACGAAAGCCTCAAGCACCGCGGCGCCTACGACCTGCGCGTAGTAAACGTGGGCCAAGCCCCGCCCACGCCCCTAAACGTGGACCTGCGGGCCCCGCACCTGTTCTACAGCCGCCCCAAAGACACCTACACCGGCCCGGCCGAAACCCAGCGCGTGATGCTGGACTTCTACCTGGTCAACACCACCCTGGAGCCCGGCGGCAACAACGTGCGCGCCACCATCAATGGCACCGAGTTCATGCTCGACCGCTGGTTGCCCTACATGATGGAAGGCCTGCCCATCGGCCAGAACACGGTGAAGCTGGAGCTGGTCGACAGCAGTGGCACGCTCATCCCCGGTCCGTTCAACTCGGTCACCCGCACGTTCACCTTGCAGCCGTAAGGGGGGGTAGGGAATGCTGGTTTTTCTACAAAAGCCCCGCCGCATCTTTGCGGTGGGGCTTTTTGCTGCGCGAGGGGGGTAGGGATTTAGCGCAATGACGTTGCCGCGCCGGCCGCGGGAGAAGCTTGCCGCTCCTGCCTCAGCCCTCAGCCAGCGCCGCCTCCGTGACTTCCCGTGGCAGCTCGCGCAGCAGCTCGGCCAAGCCGTGCTCAAAATCCGCGGCGGCGGCCAGGCGCGCCGGGTCGGGCGTGTCCGGGGCTTCGAGCAAAGCGAGCGCGGGCAGCAGAGCCGTGGCGCCCAACAGGCGCAGCGTGGGCCGCAGCCGGTGCGCCACGGCCGCCAGGGCCGGCCAGTTGGCCGCGACGCGGGCGGCGGCCACTTCGGCCAGGCTGGCCGGCGTGTTGGCTTGAAATGCGGCCAGAATGCGGCTCATAAAGGCGGCACTGCCCTGCGCGGTTTCGCGCAGCAAGGTCAGGTCGTAGGGCCGGGCATGGCCGGGAGCAGGGGGGGTAGGCGGCGCCGGGACTGGCGCCGGCTCCAGGACCAGGTCGACGGGCAGGTCGGCGGCGTGCGCCGCCGGGCCCGGCGCCAAAGCTGGCGGGCGCAGCACCGAGGCCAGCTTGGCTAGCAGCTCGCTTTCCTCGAAGGGCTTGGCCAGCGTATCGTCGAGGCCGGCGGCGCGGTAGCGCTCAGCATCGGCCCGGAAAGCGTTGGCCGTGAGCGCGATGATGGGCGTAGCGGCCCGCGCCCGGTCGGGGTGGCGGCGCATGTGGGCGGTGGCTTCGAGGCCGTTCATGCCGGGCATCTGAATGTCCATCAGCACGGCGTCGTAGCGGTGCTCGTCGAAGCAGGCCAGTGCCTCGGTGCCGTTGGTAGCCTGGTCGACGCGCACGGCGTGGCGCACGAGCAGCAGCCGGGCCAGCTCGCGGTTCACGGCGTTGTCCTCGACCAGCAGCACCCGCCGCCCGCGCACGGCAGCGGCCGGGACGTTGCCGGCCACCGGCGCGGCCGGCGCCGCCACGCGCGGCAGGCGCAGCACGAAGCCGAACGTGCTGCCCTGGCCTTCGGCGCTGCAAATCAGCAGCGGCCCGCCCGCCAGCTGCTCGACCAGGCCGCGCGAGATGCTCAGGCCCAGGCCGGTACCGCCGTGCTGGCGAGCGGTGCTGGCGTAGGCTTGGGCAAAGGAGTCGAACACCGCTTCCTGCCGCTCCGGCGCAATGCCGGGGCCGGTGTCGCGCACCAGCACCCGCAGCTGCAAGTGCTGACGGCGGCGGCGCAGCACCTGCACTTCCAGCATCACGCGGCCCTGGGGCGTAAACTTAATGGCATTCGAGAGCAGGTTGAGCAGCACCTGCGTGAGGCGGTAGGGGTCGCCGCTCACCCAGGCCGGGCGCCGCAGGATGGGCGGCAGCTTCAGCTCAAATGCCAGTCCTTTCTCGGTGGCCCGGAAAGCCAGGGTTTGGGCGGCCGTGTGCAGGGCCGTGGGCAGGTCGAAGGCAATGTGCTCCAGCTCCAGCTTGCCCGACGTGATTTTGGCCATGTCCAGCACATCGTTGAGCACGGCCAGCAGGTTGCGGCCCGAGTTGCGAATCACGCTCAGAAACTGCTGCTGCTCGGTGTCAAGCGCCGTGCCGGCCAGCAGGCCGGCCATGCCCAGCACTCCGTTGAGCGGTGTGCGAATTTCGTGGCTCATGTTGGCCAGGAAGTTCTCGCGGGCCGAGGCGGCGGCTTCGGCCGCCTGCTGCGCCCGCTTGAGGGCCGTGATGTCGGTGCTCACACCCAGCACCTGCGGCGGCCCGCCGCCCGGCAGCAGCAGCGGCTGCCGGATGGTCTGGAACCAGCGCACCTCACCGCTGGCCAGCGTGAGAGCGTCGCTGGTGGTGATGCGCTGGCCGGTTTGCAGCACCTGGACGTCGGCGTCGGCGTGGCGCTGCCTTTCCTGCTGCGCTACGCCCGCGCGGGCGCCTTCGGCCTCAATATTCTGGTCGAGCACCGCGATGGCCTCGCGCATGGCGGCGTTGCTGAAGACAATCTGGCCCTCGGCGTCGCGCACGAAGATTACGTTCGGCAGCGTGTCGAGCACGAGGCTGGTAAAGGCCTGCTGGGCCAGCACGGCGGCTTCGCTGCGGCGGGTGGCTTCCTCGGCTTCGCGGCGGCGGGTGATGTCGAGGCCGTAGCTCATCATCAGGCGCAGGCGGCCGTCGGAAGCAAACACGGGCTGGTAGGAGCGCAGCCAGAAGGTGGGCTGCTGCGAGCCCGAGGGCGTAGGCCACTGCTCTTCCCATTCCACGGCGGCCCGCATCCGCACGGCCCGCTCGAAGAGGCGGCGACGACGGGTGGCCAGTGTGAACGGCAGCCCATAGTGCATACAAAACTCGCCGAACGTGTGGCCAATGCGCCAGTCGGGCTGGTCAGGGCCCGCGGGGTCGTTGGTGTTGTGGTAGCGGCAGCGCTGGTCGGCATCGAGCACGCTCACCGAGGCCGGCAGGTGGCGCAAGGTCAGCTCATGCAGCTCCTGCTGCTCGCGCAGCTCCTGCTCGGCCGCGCGCTGGGCCGTGATGTTGGTCAGATACAGCAGAGCGCAGCTTTCATCGGGCACGGGCACGGCGTAGAGCACGAAATCCTGGCCGCCGCTGCGCAGCTCCCGCACCTGCGGCAGGCCAGTGCGCAGGGCCTCGGTGGTGGCGCTTTGCAAGCGCGGGCGCAGCACGCTCGGGCCGCTGGTGCGCAGCTCCAGGGCCAGCGCCTCGGCGGCAGAATTGGCGAAACCCACGGTACCATCAGCGGCCAGGCGCAGCACGGGGTTGGGGTTGAGCGCCAGCAACTGCGCCAACTCCCGCAGCCGGACTACTTCGGCCTCGGCTTGCGCCCGCCGCGCCCGCTCGGCCCGCAGTGCCGCCCGCAGCTCAGCTAGCTCAGCCGCCAGGCCAGGCGGGGCAGCAGGGGCAGAAGCAGAACCAGGGGGTAGCATAATCATAAGCGGGGCCGGCAGCAGGAGCCAGCAAGATACGCCGAGTGCGGCTTTCTAAATAGTACTGTGAAGCTTAGCACTGACCACTAGCCCCAGCGTCTAGCATAGAAGTAAGCTTACGCATCAGCTCGCAGCCGCGCACAAACCGCGCCAAATCAATCATATAGGGCTATCAGCAGGTTCGGCAATGTACGCTGCCTCTGGTTGGATGCCCGTAAAGAACAAGCGTGCTAGTATGATTATAAAAAGAATCTAAAGTAATTTCGCGGCACCAGAGAAGCTTAAGCTGAGCCTTAGTCAGCCCTACCCCCCTGACCCTCCGGAAACTGCCCGCTGTCGCTAACCGGCCGCGAGCGGCGGCTGTCGCGGGGAAGCCTGACTAATTCCCTACCCCCCTTGCCAGCGCGAAAGCCAAGCCAACTGGCGCTCGTGCCGACCGGCTGCCAGCCTTCAGCCTCTGCGGTGCGCTGCCTATAGCTCCTTGCGCAGTCGCGCCACCGGCAAATTCAGCTGTTCGCGGTATTTGGCTACTGTGCGGCGCGCGATGTTGTAGCCGCGGGCGTTGAGCATCTTTTCCAGCTTGTCGTCGGAGAGCGGGCGCTCCTTGCTTTCCTTCTCAATCAGGTCTCTCAGGATGCTTTTTACTTCGCGGCTGCTCGCGTCCTCGCCCGAGTCAGTGGCAATACCTTCCGAGAAGAAGTATTTGAGCGGATAAATGCCGAACTCAGTTTGCACTGATTTTGAGTTGGCTACTCGGCTCACGGTCGAGATATCCATGTCGATTTTCTGGGCAATGTCCTTGAGTATCATCGGCCGCAGCCTGGTCTCATCGCCCTCCACAAAAAATTCGCGCTGCAACTCCACGATGGCGTTCATGGTGCGTAAGAGCGTGTTCTGCCGCTGCCGGATGGCGTCGATAAACCACTTGGCCGAGTCGAGCTTTTGCTTGACGAACGTCACGGCCTCCTTCATCTTTTTGTCCTTCTTGGCGGCCTTGTCGTAGGTCCGGAACATCTCGGTGTAGGCCGGGCTCACGCGTAGCTCCGGCGCATTGCGCGCATTGAGCGTCAGGCTCATCTGCCCGTTGTCGTTCGTGAGAATGAAGTCGGGCATCAGGTATTGAATGCCGCCGCGGCCGGTGCCGGTCGGGCCGGTGCCGCCGGGCTTGGGGTTGAGCTTGAGAATGACGCCAATAGCTTCCTTCAGCTCATCTTCCTCTAAGTCCAGCTTTTGCTGAATGCGGGCGTAGTGCTTCTTGCTAAATTCCTCAAATGTCTGCTCGATGATGCGCAGGGCATTGTCCGTGGCCTCATCGGCCGGGCGGCGCTCCAGTTGCAAAAGCAAACACTCCGGCAGGTCGCGAGCGGCGATGCCGGGCGGGTCGAAGCCCTGCACCACGCGCAGCACCGCCTCAATTTCGGATACAGTAGCCTCGATGTTGCGTGAAAACGCCAAATCATTAGCAATGGCCGCCAAATCGCGGCGAATGTAGCCGTCGCCGTCAATCGAGCCAATCAGCTGTTCGCCAATGGCCTGCTGCCGCTCATTGAGGTTGGCGAAGCCCAATTGGTCGAGCAGGGCGTCGTGCAGCGAGGCGCTGTTGTCGGCCAGCGGCATTTCGCGCTCTTCTTCCTCGCCGGGGCCGTCGCCCTGCATCTTGTAGCCCGCAATTTCGTCATCGTGCAGGTAGTCGCTCAGGTCCAGCTCGGCGGTGTCGGCCGTCTCCGCAGTGTCGGCGGGGCCGTCGTCGTCCTTGGGGGTCGGCAGCTCGATTTCCGGCTGCTCGCTGCTGCCGCCATCGCCATCGAAGTCCTCATCCAGGGTGTTATCGGGGTTGTCGAACTCCGCGTCCGGGTCGTCCGCGTCGCCGTCATCGTCGTCGCGCTCGGCCTCTTCGGGTGCGTCGTCGGCCTCATCTTCCTCCAGGGCCGGGTTTACTTCCAGCTCTTCCTTGATGCGGGTATCGAGTTCGGCCGTCGGAATTTGCAGCAGCTTGATGAACTGAATTTGCTGAGGGCTAAGCTTTTGGGAAAGCAGCTGCTTGAGGTCGAGGCGTTGCATGGCGGGCGGAGAGGGCAAAAAGACAGCAAGGATGGCCGGACTTTTGCGGCCCGCCCCCAAATGTAGGGGTAGGCTTACTAGAAAGAAAGCGGAAATATTGAGGGGTAGGGAACGGACCTGGAAATTGGCGCGGGGCTGTGCCCCGTGCCGACTGCTGCCTAGCCTTCAGCTGGGTCGCGCCAGTAGCGTCGATTAGCCGGGCTGTCGTGCTGGCGTCATCGTTCTTCCGGCCGGAGGCCGGATAGTAGTTGGCACGAGGCACAGCCCCGCGCCAAGTGCGCCGCTGCGCATTTTGATGCGCGCCCATTCCGCCTACCTTTGCCCGCTCATTTCCGCGACCTTATGGCTACTGAAACCCTGCGCCGCACCGGCGTCAAAGAACTGCTGGCCGCTGCCACCCTCGACCGCGAGGTGCTTGTCAAAGGCTGGGTGCGCACGCGCCGCGGCAATAAGTACGTGCAGTTCATCGCCCTCAATGACGGCTCCACGATTCATAACCTGCAAATCGTGGCTGCTGCCGAGCAGTTTCCCGAAGAGTCGCTCAAGGACGTGACCACCGGCGCCTGCCTGGCCGTACGCGGGCAGCTCGTGGCCTCGCAGGGCAAAGGGCAGGCCGTGGAAGTGCAGGCCACGGAAATTACCGTTATCGGCCAGGCCGACTCGGCTTCCTACCCCCTCCAAAAGCGCGGAAGTGACCAGAAAGGTATCTCGCTCGAAGCGTTGCGCGAGATTGCCCACCTGCGGCCCCGCACCAACACGTTCGGCGCGGTCTTGCGCATCCGGCACGCGCTGGCGTTTGCCATCCACAACTACTTCAATGCCCACGGATTCTTCTACGTCCACACGCCCATCATCACTGGCTCCGACGCCGAAGGCGCGGGGCAGATGTTCCGCGTGACGACCTTGCCGCCGGAGCACCCGCCGCGCACGGCCGACGGCTCGGTGGATTACGCCGAGGACTTCTTCGGCAAGCAAACCAACCTAACGGTTTCCGGGCAGCTCGAAGGCGAGATTGCCGCCCTGGCTTTGGGCAAAATCTACACCTTCGGCCCCACGTTCCGGGCCGAGAACTCTAACACCGCCCGCCACCTGGCCGAGTTCTGGATGGTGGAGCCGGAAATGGCTTTCTATGAATTAGAAGACAACATGGACCTGGCCGAGGACTTCCTCAAAAGCCTGGTCAAGTACGCCCTGAATCACTGCGCCGACGACCTGGCCTTCTTGCAGGAGCAGTACGACAAGGAATTGCTGGGCCGGCTCAACTTCGTGGTCGAGAACGACTTCCAGCGCCTGACCTACACCGAGGCCGTCGAAATCCTGAAATCCGCGAAGCAGAAGTTCGAGTTTCCCGTCGATTGGGGCACCGATTTGCAAAGTGAGCACGAGCGGTATTTAGTCGAGAAGCACTTCAAAAGGCCCGTCATTCTGACGAATTATCCGAAGGAAATTAAGGCCTTCTATATGAAGCTGGACGAGGACGGGCGCACTGTGCGGGCAATGGATGTGCTGTTTCCCGGCATCGGCGAAATCATCGGTGGCTCGCAGCGCGAGGAAGATTTGGAGAAGCTCCAAGCCCGGATGCAGGAGATGCACGTGCCCGAAGACGACCTCTGGTGGTACCTGGATTTGCGCCGCTTCGGCACGGCGCCGCACGCCGGCTTCGGCCTAGGCTTCGAGCGCCTCGTGCTGTTCGTGACCGGCATGAGCAACATCCGCGATGTGATTCCCTTCCCGCGCTTCCCCGGCAGCGCCGCGTTTTAGGAGTAGAGCTGGTCAGGCTGCAAGACTGATTGAGAAGCGGGATAATCCGTGTGAACATTACAACCTGCTCTTACCATCTGGTGCCTTCTCCCACACGAATTTTAGGTAAGCTGAAAATAATTGCGCCGGGAGCCCTAAGCTGGACCTGGGCCGGCAGCCTTAGCGCGACGTTGCTTTGCTGGTTGCCCTGGTTTGAGTTTAGTCAATTCAACTACGCCTTACTAACCGGCGCTGCCGCGGCCCTGCTGACGCTCATTGGTACTGGCCCCAACCACTTTGCTGCCCGCGCCGCGTCACCGTTCGTTCAGTGGCTGTTGCGCGAACTAGTGCGTGGAAGCCGGGGTGTCGTAAAGCTGCTGCTAAAGGTGTTGCTGGTGTTGCTGTGCCTGAATTTTCTTCTTTTTTTCATAATAAGCTACTATGCTATCGTGCCCGCATTGGTCCTGAGGGATTTGTTGTCTAAGTCATCGAGGCAAGATGCCATAATTACTCAAGTTTTATTCAAGCGAGGCAACGCCACTGTACAATATCGGTCGGCCCCGCTGTATCCGCAGTATCGCCCGGTTATTGTCCGGCCCCTATCGCCCTTTTTTAATTTCCTGACCGAGTTGCCGCCTGACCAGCCTGATTCTACCTGGGTTGTAGTCAGTGTCCCTACGCCTCCTCTAACGTATTTGCCGGAGCAAACCAAAGAGTGGCAGGCTTCCTTATTGGAACAAGTGCGTGATTACCGCCGCCAGCAGCGCCACGAGGCCGCGCTGGCTGCCCGCGTATTCAATACGCTTCATTTTGAGTTGAGCGCAGCAACTGACTCACTCGACGGCTCCTACAACAGCCGCTCTGAACGCCGTCCATTGCCGGATAGCCTATCCGATACGTCGCTGTACGCCCGCCTCGGGTCCGACCGGGTGCTGCGGATACGGGCTAACGATTTGCGCCCTGGTGTCCTTTCTATCACCCTGACGGGTTTCAGGGGGGTAGGGCACTACGAATTAGGTAATCCTCCACCTGATACTTCGCTCGTCATGTCCGGCCCCGGCTACGTCGAACTGTTGCACTATGACCAAGGCGTAGGCGTCGCGTATCGTAGTGCCGCCACGTCGCCGGTCCGACTTATCATCACGCGCTACGACGCCGCGCAACGGCTTATCGCCGGCACGTTTGAGGGAGTGTTGCAAGCGCCCGCCGACCAAACTGCTACTATTGAGGAAGGCAGCTTTGAGGTGCGCTTTCAGTAGTTTTTACTCCGTTGAGCGTCAGCAGTAGTTACGCAATTCCTTGTCGTCCACGGCCAGCAACGTATCGAGGCGCAGCTCGAAGCCATCAGCCAAGCGCAGACACTCCACTTTGTCGCGGATAAACAGGTCGGCAATAATGCCCCGGTACGTTACAGGCGGCGCATCGGCCCCGGTGCGGTAGCGCAGCGTACAGGGCTGGCCGAGCGTGGCGCGGGCTTCCAACTCATCGTAGAACGAGCAGCTGACGGGCTGATAAGTGGGCTTAGTTTCCATGCCCGACTGAACGCGAAACCGCCGCGCCCGTTGCGGGGCGCGGCGGCTAGGGTGGAAACAGGGGGTAGGGAAGGTCGGGCTAATGCTTGCCGTGGCCTCTGCCCTTCTTGCCTTGGTCATCATCGTGGTTGCGGTCGTCGCGGTACTTTTTGGCCTGGCCGGGGGGTAGGGCCTTGCCGTTTTCGAGGCGCTTGCGCTGGCCGGGCGGCAGGCTGGCGGGGTAGCGGCGGCGGTACTCGTCGTGGCGGCTCCAGGGCTCGGCGCCCACGTAGTCAATCACGACGGGGTGCCAAGAAGTGGGGTTGGAGCCGTTGAGCTGGTTCAGGCGCTGCCACTGGCCATCGCGCCGCACGAGGTATTGCTGGGCGCGCAAATCGTAGTAGCCGCCCACTTCGGGCAGGTAGTAATACTGGGCCGAAGCTGGAACGGCCGGCCCCCAGCTGGGCGAGCTGACGACTACCACCTGCGCCTGGGCGGCCGTCAGGGCGGCCAGCGCCAGCAGGCCGCCGAGAAATAAATGGGGCAGACGAGCCATGAAAAAGCGGGAAATGTGGTGGTGAAACGGCCAGCGGCTGGCTAGGGGGCCGCTTTCCAACAATAAGGCCAAACCAACGCTGGCACTTGGAGCGGGTTGACAGAGGCGAGGGGGTAGGGATTAGAAAGAGCGTTTGGGCTGCTCTCCTTCCAGTTGTCCGGCACGAAAAGCGGCCGGCGGCGGTTGTGCCCCGACGCCCCAACCTGAACTAGTTTCGGCTGCGCCAAACGGCTTAGCTGCGAAGCTATTCCGGCTAGCTTTCGGGGCGGCTTTGCCGTACTTTTGCAGACTTATCCGCTCCGCCCGTAAATGGCCAAAAAATCCGCTGCCGCGCCCGTTCTTACCAAGTCGGCTCCCAAGCCCAAAGCTGGCAAAAAAGCCGCTGTCAAGCCCGCCCAGGCTGATTTAGCGATAGCCGATGTGCTGGCCGAAATTACGGCGCAAACGTCCAAAACCGCCGCCACAGAGGCCGTGAAGGAGGCCATCCGGCAGAGCAAGGCCAACGAGGGCGCCGACACGGCGGCTTACAAATCGAAGAAGCAAGCCAAGCAGGACAAGCTGGCTAACCCTACCCCCCGCCCAGCGGCCAACGGCAAGAAGGCGCCCGCCGCCAAACCTGTCTCGGCCGAGGAAGTGGCTTTGATGGCGAGCCAACTCAGCCAGGCCGGGCACAACGGGCACGACCAGAGCCGCATCAGCGGGCAGCTGCCGGCGCCGGTGGCGGGCGAAGGTGCCGACCTAGAAGCGCCGTTTATCGAGGTGTACGGCGCGCGGGAGCACAATTTGAAGAACGTGAGTGTGCAAATTCCGCGCGGGCGGCTGGTGGTGTTCACCGGTATTTCGGGTTCGGGCAAGTCGAGCTTGGCTTTTGACACGATTTACGCGGAAGGGCAGCGGCGCTACATGGAAACGTTTTCGGCTTACGCCCGCTCGTTCATGGGCGGGCTGGAGCGGCCGGAAGTGGACAAGATTGAGGGGCTGAGCCCGGTCATCAGCATTGAGCAAAAAACCACTTCGCGCAACCCGCGCTCGACGGTGGGCACCATCACTGAGATTTACGACTTCCTGCGTTTGCTGTATGCGCGCACGGCCGAGGCGTTCAGCTACGCGACGGGGCAGAAGATGATTCGGCAGAGCGACGACCAGATTATCAACTACATCCTCAAGCACTTCCAGGACAAAAAGCTGATTATTCTGGCGCCGGTGGTGAAGGGCCGCAAGGGCCACTACCGCGAGGATTTTCAGAAAATTGCCAAGCTGGGCTTCACCAAGGTGCGCGTCGATGGCGAGCTGCTCGACATCACGCCCAAGATGCAGGTGGACCGCTACAAAATCCACGACATTGAAATCGTGATTGACCGGCTCGTGGCCAAGGAAGACGACTGGTTTCGGCTCTCTGGCTCGGTGCAGAACGCGCTGACCCACGGCAAGGGCACCATGCTGGTACTCGACCCAGAGGCTGAGAAGGGGGTTGACAAAGCCAAGGGGGGTAGGACGCAGTTTTTCTCGCGCTTCCTGATGGACCCGGCCACCGGCATCGCCTACGACGACCCGGCGCCGAACACGTTCAGCTTCAACTCGCCCTACGGCGCCTGCCCGACCTGCCACGGCCTGGGTGAGGTGCAGGAAATCACGGAGGATTCGGTGATGCCGGATAAGAAGCTGAGCATCAGCCGCGGCGGTATCGCGCCGCTGGGCGAGTTTCGCGACATCTGGATTTTCCAGCAGCTCGGCCTCATCGTCAAAAAGCACAAGGCCAGCCTGACCACGCCGCTCGAAAAGCTGCCCGAAGACCTGATAAAGCGCCTGCTGCACGGCATTACCGAGGACGAGGCCGACGACAACAAATCTATCTACGCCGAGCCGTTTGAGGGCATCATTCCCTTCCTGCGGCGGCAGATGGATTCCGATTCCGATAACATCCGGGAGTGGATTCAGCAGTACGCCACGGCGCAGACTTGCCCGGAGTGCCAGGGCTTTCGATTAAAGAAAGAGAGTCTGCATTTCAAGCTAGCCGGCCGGCACATCGGCGAGCTGTCGGTGCTGGATTTGAGCGAGCTGGCGGCTTGGTTCGTGGGCCTGGAAGAGCGGCTGAGCGAGCGGCAGAACGTCATTGCCCGCGAGCTGCTCAAGGAGATTCGCAAGCGCATCGGCTTTCTGCTGGAAGTCGGGCTGGACTACCTCAACCTGCACCGCTCGGTGCGCACCCTGAGCGGCGGTGAGAGCCAGCGCATCCGCCTTGCCACGCAGATTGGGACGCAGCTTGTGGGCGTGCTCTACATCATGGACGAGCCGAGCATTGGCCTGCACCAGCGTGATAACGAGCGGCTAATCAAGGCCCTACAGCACCTGCGCGACATCGGCAACTCCGTGATTGTCGTAGAGCACGACAAGGATATGATCCTGCACGCCGACCACGTGCTCGATATCGGGCCGGGCGCGGGCATTCACGGCGGCCACATCGTGGCTAGCGGCTCGCCGCAGGAGATTTTTAACTCCGGCTCGCTGACCTCACAGTACCTGAGTGGGCAGCGCCACATCGAATTGCGCCGGCAAAAGCGCAAGGGTGACGGCAGCGAAATTGTGCTCAAAAATGCCACCGGCCACAACCTGCGCAACGTCACGGTGCGCCTACCCCTCGGTAAATTGGTAGCTGTTACGGGCGTGTCGGGCTCCGGCAAATCGACGCTCATTCACGACACGCTGTACCCGATTCTGAACCGGCACTTTTTTAATGCCAAGAAAGAGCCGCTGGCCTACGGCGCCATCGAAGGGTTGGAGCTGATTGACAAGGTGATTGAGGTGGACCAGTCGCCGATTGGCCGCACGCCGCGCTCAAATCCAGCGACTTATACCGGTGTGTTCACGGAGATTCGCAGCCTGTTCGCCGAGATGGCGGAGGCGAAGATTCGCGGCTACGGGCCGGGTCGGTTCTCGTTCAACGTGAAGGGCGGGCGCTGCGAGACCTGCGAGGGCGCCGGCATCCGCACCATCGAGATGAATTTCCTGCCCGACGTGTACGTGCCCTGCGAAACCTGCAAGGGCCGCCGCTACAACCGCGAAACCCTGGAAGTGCGCTTCAAGGGCAAGTCCATCACCGACGTGCTCGACATGACCGTGGAAAAGGCCGTCGATTTCTTCGAGAATCAGCCCCGCATTCTGCGCAAGATTCAGACGCTGAATGATGTAGGCCTGGGCTACCTGACCCTGGGCCAGCAGGCCACGACGCTCAGCGGCGGTGAAGCGCAGCGCGTGAAGCTGGCCACGGAGCTGAGCAAAAAGGACACCGGCAAAACCCTCTACATCCTCGACGAGCCCACGACGGGCCTGCACTTCGAGGATATCCGCCACCTGAGCGACGTGCTGCAAAAGCTGGTCGACAAGGGCAACACCGTCCTCATCATCGAGCACAACCTCGACCTGATTAAGGTCGCCGACCACATAATCGACATTGGCCCCGAAGGTGGCGCCGGGGGCGGTACCATCGTGGCGCAGGGCACACCAGAGCAAGTGGCGAAGTCCGGCAAAGGCCACACGGCGCGCTTCCTGGCCGAGGAGCTGCGCACGAGCAAGTACGCGGCGTAGGAGGGGGGTAGGGATTTGGGACCCACAAAAAAGCCGCCGTGGAAACCCACAGCGGCTTTTTAGCGATTAACTCAATTCTGACTAGCTCGGAAGGGCGATAACTACATCTTGCCCATGCCTTCACCCTTCTTGGCCATTGCCAAGTGCTGCTGCACTACGGGCAAGGTTTTGCCGATGAAGCCTTTCAAGTCGGCGTCCTGCGTCATCTTCTCGTGGGCCATCATGGTGTTGGCCGTCTTTTGGTGGTCGGCGTCCATCTGAGCGATGTACTTGGCTTCGAACTCCTTACCGCTTAGCTTTTGCATCGTCGGCACCAGGGCTTTGTGCTCGGCGTCCATGTCGGTGGGCAGGGTTACGCCTTTTTTAGCGGCAATAACTTTCAAGTCGGCCGTCGATTTGGTGTGGTCGGCAATCATCTTGTTGGCCATATCCTTGGCCATACCAGTTACGCCTTTAGCCAGGGCCATTTTGCTTTGCTGAATCTCATTCTGGTCGGAATGAGCGGCAGTCTTCATGAATTCCGGGTCGTCCTTATGAGGACCGGTAGGGCCATTCGGGTCGCCCATGCTGGCATCGGTCATGCCCGAACCACCCGCATCAGCTACACCGCCGGGGGCCGTGCCGGCCGAGCTGGCCATGTTATCAGGGTTGTTGGCATTAGCCGGCATGGTGGCCGTGGTGGCGTCACCGCTCGTCGCCGAATTCATGGCGTTGTCGCTGGCATTGCCGCCCGCCGTTTCGGGAGTCGTGGTACCAGTGGTGGCTTTCTCGGCGTTATTACAAGCAGAGGTGCTGAGCAGCGCGGCGGCTAGCATTGGCAAGAGGAGGCGTTTCATAAGAAAAAGATTAATAGGTGGCGATGGTTGAGTTGTTTATCTGCTCTACGCAAGGCAAGCAGGGAGGTTATCCGCGTTAGTAGGCCTAATGGTTGAGCTTACTAAGAAAAATAGCTTTGGAGCCTTCAAAAAACGGCTTAGCGAGCCTGCTTAAATCAGGTGGCAGCTCTGCCAAATCAGCAACTGGCTACTCAGTCAGGTGGTCCTCGACCTCCTGAGCGGCGGCCAGCTGCTCGCGCACGGCGGGCAGGTATTTGGCCGCCAGCGCCCGGATGTCGCCATCGTAGGCATCTTCCCGCATATCATCGAAGGCATCCTCATCCTGCTTCTGGGTTTTGATGGCCAGCGCCAGCAGGCGCTTGTCGAGCGGCAGGCCAGTTTGAGTGCTGACCTCGTGGTAGGCGGTGCGGGCATCTTCGCCCAGGTCGGCCGGCACGGCCAGCTGCTTGGCTGAGGCCAAGCCTTGCAGGGCGCGCAGCAGCTCCAGGCGCTGCTGCACCAGGCGCGGCCCGTAGGTGCGCGTGAACACCGTGCTGCCCTGGGTTTGGGCCAGCTTGCCCAGCTCAACGGCCAGCAGCGCGTTGCTGGTGGCATTGACCAGGAAGTTGGCGTCGGCTTCCTGCTTTTTAGTGATGTCGGCCGTGTCAATCTTCTTCTCGTTGCGATTGCGGGCCGCCTCCACCGGGTCGGCAGTGCCGGAGTTGTTGGACGAGCAAGCCAGCAGCGTGAGCAGGGGTAGGGCCCACGTAAGGCGCCGAAGAAAGAAGGTCATGGCAAGTATAATAGGAAAGAAAAATAGCCGCTGGGGCCGTTGGCCTGCTATACGCCGCCCCGAAAAGCGGGTTGAGCCAGCGGGCTCAGGCGCCCCGGAACACCGGCTTGCGCTTTTCGCTGAACGCCGCCACGCCTTCCTTATAATCGGCGCTTTCGCCCGCAATCTGCTGGCAGTGTGCTTCGTAGTCCAGCATCTCATCTAGGGTGGCTACCCCGGCCTTGTTGAGCATCTGCTTGAGCAAGCCAATGGCTTTGGTGGGCGCCGAAGCGTAGCGCGCGGCCAGGGCGTAGGTGGCTTCGTCCAGTTGCTCGGGGCCGACCACCTGGCTGACCAAACCCAGGCGCAGGGCTTCTTCAGCCGAAACCTTGCTGCCCAGCGCGCACAGCTCAAACGCCTTGAGCGTGCCCACCAGCCGCGGCAAAAACCACGACGAGCCCGAGTCGGGCACCAGGCCGATGTTGATAAACACCTCCATCAGCGAGGCCTCGGTGCTGGCCACGAGCGCGTCGCAGGCCAGCGCCAGCGAGCAGCCTGCCCCGGCTGCCACGCCGTTAATTCGGCCAACGATGGGCTTGGGCAGCCCGCGCATGGCCCGGATAATGGGGTTGTAGCGCTGGTGCAGCGAGTCGTAGAACGAGCGCTTCTCGGTCGTTTGGGCTGCTTTTAAATCCTGTCCCGAGCAAAAGGCCCGGCCGGCGCCGGTCAGCACCACAGCCCGCACCGCCGCGTCGCGCGCCACCTGCTTGAGCGCATCCTGCAGTTCGTAGCTCAGCGGGTCATTAAAGGCGTTGAATACTTCGGGGCGGTTGAGGGTGATGGTGGCCACGCCATCGGGGCGCAGCTCGTAGAGGAGCGAGGTGTATTCCATGAAGTGAAAGTAGGGCGGGATTTTGTTCTGCGCGCCGCGCCGAGGACGGCGCCGCAACCTGAAAATCCCTACCCCCTCAATTCCGCCGAATGGCCCGAACAGCGGGCTACGACCGGCGCTACTTTGCCCCCAGCAGCGCCTCGGCCAAGAGCAAATCCTCGGGCGTCGTGATTTTCAGGTTGCGGTAGTCGCCCTCCACCAGTTCGACGCGGCACAAATCGTCCACCACGGTCGCGTCGTCGGTGAAGCTCGGCAGCTCCGGTAGGGCGTAGGCGCGGCGCAGCAGGTCAATCTCAAAGGTTTGGGGCGTTTGCATCAGCCGCAGCCGCTGCCGGTTCAGGTTCACGGAGCCGTGCGGCGCCACCTGCCGCACCGAATCTTTGGGCGCCACGGCGGCGGCGGCGGCGGCGTGGACGGCGGCGGCGGCGTAGGTGCGCTCAATCACGGCCAGCGGCACGAGCGGGCGCACGCCGTCGTGCACGGCCACCAGGCCCGTGGCGTGGCCTTTCAGCGCCGCCAGGCCTGCCTTCACCGAAGCCCAGCGGGTGGCGCCGCCGCTCACCAGCAAGTGGGGGGGTAGGGATACTTGCTGCTCCCGGCCCAGGCGCTGCCAGGTATCCAGCTCGGCGGCCGGCAGCACCACCACTATTTTCCGCACGCCCAGCGCTGGCGCGGCAAAGGCCCGCAGTGTGTAGGCCAGCACCGGCTCGCCCCGCAACAGCAGAAACTGCTTGGGCACCGCCGCGCCCATGCGCAGCCCGCTGCCCCCGGCCACGAGGATGGCGAAGCGGGGCGTTTGGGAATCGGAGGGGGGTAGGCGGTAGTCAGCCACGAGACGCAGAAAAAGTTAGGGTTTAACGCCGGGTGCCAAGCAAACGCCCGGCCGCTGAAAAGCAACCGGGCGTTTTGGAAAGAATCTATCTGCTAATTACAAGCTGCCGACTACTATGGAATCACAGAATCAGCATGGCATCGCCGTAGCTGAAAAACTTGTAGCCTTCCTTGATGGCTTCCTTATAGGCATTCATCAGGATGTCGTAGCCGGCGAAGGCGGCGGCCAGCATCACGAGCGTGCTTTCCGGGGTGTGGAAGTTGGTCAGCAGGCAGTTGGCAATCTTGAACTCGTGGGGTGGGAAGATGAAACGGTCGGTCCAGCCCTGCGTGGGCTTCATGCGGTTGTGCGCCGACACGGCCGCCTCCATCGCCCGGATGCTGGTCGTGCCCACGGCGCAGACGCGCTTTTTGGCGTCGAGCGCCTTGTTGACGATGGTGCAGGCCTCGGCTTCCACGATGTAGTTTTCCGAATCCATCTTGTGCTTGGTCAAATCTTCCACGTCCACGTTGCGGAAGGTGCCCAGGCCCACGTGCAGAGTCACGGCCGCCGTCTCGATGCCCTTGATTTCCATGCGCTTCATCACCTCGCGGGTGAAGTGCAGGCCCGCCGATGGCGCAGCCACGGCCCCGATTTTGTCGGCGTAGATGGTCTGGTAGCGCTCCTTGTCGGCCTCCTCGGTTTCGCGTAGCAGCACGTCCTTCGGGATGGGCGTCTCGCCCAATTCGTACAAGGCCTTGCGGAATTCCTCGTCGGTGCCATCAAACAAAAACTTGATGGTGCGCCCGCGCGAAGTGGTATTGTCAATGACTTCGGCTACCATATCGGACTCGCCGAAGTAGAGCTTGTTGCCCACCCGGATTTTGCGGGCCGGGTCCACGAGCACGTCCCAGAGGCGCAGCTCTTTGTTGAGTTCGCGCAGCAGAAACACCTCGATAATAGCGCCGGTTTTCTCCTTGTTGCCGTACATGCGGGCCGGAAAAACCTTGGTGTCGTTAAGCACAAACACGTCGCCCTCAACGAAATAGTCCAGGATATCTTTAAACGTGCGGTGCTCGATGCGACCACTGTCGCGGTGCAGCACCATCAGGCGGCTCTCGTCGCGGTTGCGGGCCGGGTGTTGGGCCACCGAGCCCTCGGGGAGTTCAAACTTGAACTCAGATAATTTCATCGCCATTAGGCAGTAGTTAGGGAAGCTACGATATTTTCGGGATGCAAAAGTACGATTTTTTTGGTGGGGAAGTCAAACCAGGTGTAATACAGCGTCATGCAGAACGCAGCGCAGCGGAGAGAAGCATCTCGCCCGCTGACTAATTCAAGTAATTGAATAATAGTTGGATTACTTCCCCGAGCGAGATGCTTCTCTCCGCTGCGCTGCGTTCTGCATGACGTTCTTTGTAGCTTGGCTTGCAGCACTAATTCCTGCCCATTCCCTACCCCCATGCTCGCCCTTCGCCTCTCCCTGGAAAGCCTGCGCTTCGCGTGGCAGGCCCTGCGCTCCAACCTGTTGCGCACCACGCTCTCGCTGCTCGGCGTCACGGTGGGCATCTTCGCTATTATCGCCGTCTTCACGGTCGTGGATTCGCTGGAGGCCAACGTGCGCCGCAGCATGGACTTTGTGGGCGACAAGGTGATCTACGTGGAGAAGTGGCCCTGGACCTTTGGGCCCGACTACCCCTGGTGGAAGTATTTCAACCGGCCCGTGCCCACGCCGCGCGAGTTTCAGGAGTTGCGCCGGCAGCTCAGCGCCAACAAGCAGGGCGTGGCCATTTTCGCGGCCAAGGGCGGCAACACGCTTAAAGTGCGCTCGAATTCCGTCTCGGACTGCGCTATTCAGGGGGTGAGCTACGACTACCGCGTGGTGAGCGCCGTGCCGCTGGACCAGGGGCGCTACTTCACCAATCAGGAAATGGAGGCGGCCCGGCCGGTGGCCATCATCGGCGCCACCATCGCCCAGAATCTGTATCCGCAGGGCGGCGCGCTGGGTCAGGAGTTCAAGACCGCCGGCCTGACGTTTGTCATCATCGGCATCATGGAAAAGGAAGGCAAGAAGCTGCTCGACACGCCCAGCAACGACACTAACGTGCTGATTCCATTCGGCACCTTCACCAAGCTCTTCGGCCTGAGCACCAACGGAATGGGTGGCCCGCAGCCCCGCATCGGCGTGAAGGGCCGCAATGAGGACGTGGGCCTGCTCGATTTAGAGTACGAGATGAAGGGCGTCATGCGCAACATTCGCGGCCTCAAGCCCCGGCAGGAAGACAACTTCGCCCTCAACCGCCCCGAGATGATTGCCGGGCAGATTACTAAGCTTTTCAGCGCTATCGGGCTGATTGGGGCCGTCATCGGCTCGTTTGCCATGCTGGTGGGCGGCTTCGGCATTGCCAACATCATGTTCGTTTCGGTGCGCGAGCGGACCAACATCATCGGCATTCAGAAGTCGCTGGGCGCCAAAAACTACTTCATCCTGTTCCAGTTTCTGTTCGAGGCCATTTTTCTGTGTCTGATTGGCGGGTTGGCCGGCGTGGCGCTGGTCTGGCTCATCACTCTGATTCCGCAGGATGCCCTACCCCTCACCATGACGGCGGCGCGGGTAATACTGGGCCTGCTCGTCTCGGTGGGCATTGGCATCGTGGCCGGCATCGTGCCGGCGGTGCTGGCCGCCAATATGGACCCCGTCATTGCCATTCGGGCGAAGTAGGGGGGTAGGGAATTGCGCAAAAAGCCGGTCATGCTGAGCCCAGCGAAGCATCTCGCGTCGGGCGCTAATCCAATCATTGCAGAAGTTGATTACTTCCCCTGGCGAGATGCTTCGCAAGCTCAGCATGACCGGCTTTCGGCTCCTGACTCCCTACCCCCCTGCTGGCTCGCCAGGGCTCGGCAATACTACTATTCGCTCATAATCCGGTAACTTGCGCTCCTTATTTTTGGTCGCCCTGCACCAGCCGGGGCGACCTTCTTTTTTCCTTCGATTCGCCTTATGCCCAAGCTCACGAAATCCGCCAAAATCAGCACCACCAAGCTCGCCGACGAAACCCAGAATGCCGGCAGCGGCAAAACTATCAAGCAGCCCAACATCAACGATAACAAGCTGACGACCATCACCGAGATGGAGCAGCCCGGCGGCCCGGCGGTGCTCGAAGGTCTGCCCGATGAGGAAAAACAGCGCCTGCGCAAAGCCTTCGTTGATAAGGACTGGAACGAGATTAAAATTGCCGATAGCTGGCAGATTTTCAAGGTGATGGCTGAGTTTGTGGAGGGCTTTGAGAAACTCTCTAAGATTGGGCCCTGCGTAAGCATCTTCGGCTCGGCGCGCACCAAGCCCGATAATCCGTATTACCAGTTAGCCGAGGAAATTGCGGCCAAGCTCGTGCGCCACGGCTACGGCGTCATCACCGGCGGCGGGCCCGGCATCATGGAGGCTGGCAACAAGGGCGCCCACTCGGAGGGCGGCAAATCGGTGGGGCTGAACATCGAGCTGCCCTTTGAGCAGCAGCACAACATCTACATCGACCAAGACAAAATCATCAACTTCGACTATTTCTTCGTGCGCAAGGTGATGTTCGTCAAGTACGCGCAGGCCTTCGTGGGGATGCCCGGCGGCTTTGGCACGATTGACGAGTTATTTGAAGCGCTGACGCTCATTCAAACCAAGAAAATCGGCCGCTTCCCGATTGTGCTCGTCGGCTCAGCCTACTGGAATGGCCTTTTTGACTGGATTAAAAGCATTATGCTGACTGAGGAGAGCAACATCTCGCCCGAGGATTTGCACTTGGTGCAGATTGTGGACACGGCCGCCGAAGCGGTCAAAATCATTGACGACTTCTACCACAAGTATTTGCTGTCGCCGAACTTTTAACCACAGATTGAACGGATTCCAACGGATTAAACGGATTATTTGTGGTTCCGCTTGTTTAACTGTCAAGTGAGTTTGTCTTAGTCAGCGCGGGCCCCCAAATAATCCGTTTAATCCGTTGAAATCCGTTCAATCTGTGGTTTACGATTACCTGATTGTCGGCGCCGGGGCGGCGGGACTGAGCCTGGCGTATCATATCAGCCGGGAGCCGCGGCTGGCCGGCAAAACCGTGCTGCTGCTGGAGCCCGAAGTCAAAGACCAGAACGACCGCACCTGGTCGTTCTGGACCGATAAGCCCACGCTGTTTGACGAAATTGCCATCCGCACTTGGCGTAAGGCGGCGTTTCGGGCACCGGGATTTGAGCAGGTTTTCGATTTAGGACGCTACCGCTACCTCACCATTCGGGGGCTGGATTTTTATCAATTTGTGAAGCAGAAGCTGGCTGGCAACGTTCAGTTTACGCGCCTGAAAATTTCGGTAGAAAGCCTGGAAAATGAGGCATCCGACGTGGTTGCTCGCGCGGAGGGGGGTAGGGAATTTCGGGCTCGCTACGCCTTTGACAGCCGGCCCCCGCAATTCGCGCCGCGGCCCGACCGGCACCGCTACTTATTGCAGCACTTCGTGGGCTGGGAAGTCGAAACCGACCAGGATGTGTTTGACCCAGAGGTGGTTGAGTTCATGGATTTTCGGGGGCCGCAACACCACGAGCCGCGCTTTATCTATGTGCTGCCGTTTACGGCGCGGCGGGCGCTGGTCGAGTACACCTTGTTTTCGGCCACGCGGCTTCCCAAAGCCGATTACGAAAACGCCATTCGGGACTACCTGGCCGGCACACGGGGGGTAGGGAATTATCGCATTACGGCCGAAGAAACCGGCGACATCCCGATGAGCGACCACCCGCTGCCGGCGCGGGCCGGGCCGCGCATCCTCAACCTGGGCACCCGCGCCGGGCGCGCCAAGCCCAGCACCGGCTACGCCTTTGCCCGCATTCAGGCGCACTCGGCCCGGCTGGTAGCGGCGCTGGCGGCCACCGGCCAGCCGCCCGCCGACGCGACCGGCGACCAGTGGCAGTTCCGCCTCTTCGACACGCTGCTGCTCGACATCATGCAGCGCCGGGGCGAAACCGTGCGCGACATCTTCCGGGAGCTGTTTGAGCGCAACCCGGTGGAGCGCATCTTTCAGTTTCTGAATGAGGAAACTTCCTGGGCCGACAACCTGCGGGTGATGAACTCCGTGACGCCAGGACCCTTTATGCGCTCCATTGCGCAGGTGTTGCGGGGCCGGCCGGGGCAGCGGCAGGGGTAGGGCGCGGGGCTTGCCCCCGCCCGCCGCGTGAACGTCAATCGTTGGATTTATTAACAAATCGGCGCAGATGCCGGGCGGAAGCAAGCCCCGTACTCTACGCTCTTGTTTCCAGCAGCTGCCGCGCCGCCCGCACGGTTTCGGGGCTGAGTGGGCGTAGCTGGGGGGCAGGCTCCGACAGATTAAGCAAAAAGCCACTCAAATTCAGCAGGCTGTCGAGGTCGTGGGTGCTGCACAGCACGGTGCGCCCGGCCGCGGCCCAGCCGTGCACCAGCTCAAACACGCGGCGCCGGTAGTACACGTCGAGCTGCTGGGTGGGCTCATCGAGCAGATATACCAGCGCGTCCTGCAAGCTGAGCTGCGCCAGCCAGACCAGCTGCTGCTCGCCGCCCGACAGCTCCGGGAAGCTGCGCTGGGTTAAATGCGCAATGCCCACTTGCTGCAACGCCGCATCGGCCAACTTGTAATCCAGGGCTGAGTAGGAGCTGAACAGGCCGTGGTGGCGGTAGCGACCCATGAGCACCAGCTCGCGCACCGGAATGGCGAAATCGAGAGGGCCGCGCTGCGGCAGATAGCCCAGCAGCCTCGCGGCGGCCGGGGGGGGTAGGGAGCGCCGCTCGCGGCCATACACCTGCACGCGGCCTTCGTACGGCAGCTGCCCGGTCAGGACCCGGAAAAGCGTGGTTTTGCCGCTGCCGTTGTGCCCCACAATGGCGACGAAGGCCGGCGCCGGCAGGCAAAAAGAAAGGTTGCGGAGCAGCACCTGACGACCAGGGTACCCCGCAACCAGATTTTCCACGCGGAGCGTGGAAGTTATGAGTTTTAAATTATGAGTTATGAGTTGAGCAGCACGGTCATTATCCAACTCATAACTCATAATTCAGAACTCATAACTCAGATTAATACTCGTCTTCATTAAACATGAAGTCCTCCTTGGTGGGGTAGTCAGGCCATACTTCCTCGATGTTCTCGTAGGGCTGACCGTCGTCCTCCAGGGCTTGCAGGTTTTCGACCACTTCCATCGGGGCGCCGGAGCGAATGGAGAAGTCAATCAGTTCATCCTTGGTGGCCGGCCAGGGCGCATCTTCCAGGTAGGAGGCGAGTTCGAGGGTCCAGTACATAATAAAAGGGAGTAAGCTCCGGAAAAAAGGTTGGCAAAAGTAAGGGACGGTTCCGGCACAACGTGAAACCGGCCGGAAGGTTAGACCACAGATTTAACGGAATCCAACGGATTGAATGAATTAATTGTGGTTCAGCCTTATTGGCCGCCCTGTTCAGTCAGGTTAAAAAATGACGTTTTATCCACGCAAAACCACGATTAATCTGTTCAATCCGTTGAAATCCGTTAAATCTGCGGTCTAAACAGCTCAATCAAATCAGTCTTGGTGCGCACCTTGCGCTCGAAGCCGCGAATTTTGGTTTGCAGCAGCTGCCGGAAGGCTTCGTTGGCGGGCGTGGGGCTGAGGTTGTCGAAGTTGGCTTGCAGCGTCTCCAGCTCCTGCCGGTCCTGCTTCAGAAACTCGCGCAGGGCCGTGATTTTGGTTTGGGCCAGCTCGGCGGGCGCCGTGGGCAGGGGCTGGCCGGTGCGCTTGCGCAAGTAGTAGTCCAGGGCGCTTAGCTCAAATACTTTGTCGCAGGCCACCATGAAGCGCTGCCAGAGGCGGTCTGACTCCTCGCCGCGCACGGTGCCGCCCTTTTTCCACTCGGCCTGCAGCACCTTGGCCCGGCTGATGGCCTCCTGCGGCGGCACAGCCAGCAGGGCCTCAGCCTGCTCGGCCAGGGCGCGCTTGCGGGCCAGCACCTGCTCGGGCGTGGCGCCGGGGCCGGGCGCGGCGTCGTTTTCGGGCCGGGCCGTGGCCAAGTGCTGCTTGAGGCGCTCAAAGAAGTGGTTGTTGGCCGCCCGAAACCTCGTCCACAGCTCGCCGGCCTGCTTGCGGGGCAGGCTGCCGCCCACCTCGCGCCAGGCCTGCTGCAAGGCCTTGAGCTGGCGCGAAGCCGTCTCAAACTGCTCGGAGTTCTGCAGCTCCTCGGCCTGCCGAATCAGCTCCTTGTAGCGGTTGAGGGCACGGTTGCCCATCGCCTTTTTGTCGGCCTGAAACGCCTTGCGGCGATCGAAAAACACCTGCACGGCCGTCTGGAAGCGCGTCTCCAGCTCGTCGGTCAGTTCCTTGTCCACAGGGCCGGTCTTGAGCCAGCCCTGGCGCAAGTCCTTGACCTTTTCGCTGGCCGTCACCCATTCCACGGTGTCGCGCAGGGCTTCGGCCTCCTGAATGAGGCTGACTTTGGTGGCCAGGTTCTTTTCCCGGTTGCGGGCCACGCTCTGCTGAATGTCAGCCTCGGCTTCGCCGAGCCGGCGGTGCAGCGTCTCAAAGTCGCCCAGGGCGTCGTAGCGCACGGTCAACTCCTTAAGGTGCAGCGCTTTCATGAGGAAGGAGCCGCGGTTCTCGGCCGTGGCCATCGCCCGCAGCAGCTCCTCGACCTTGGCCTGAAAGCTGGCGTAGCGCTGAGCAAAGTAGCGCAGCGCGGCTTCTTCGGTTTCCTTCACCAAGCCGATGCGGCGGGCGGGCTGGCCCAGCACCGGGCGCAGCCACACGGCACTGTCCTCCACGTAGCCAAAGCGCCGGGCCTCAGCCACCAAGGGGTCTAATTGTTCCATGTAATCAACTAAGTAAACAGCCGCGGGCAGCCAAAAAATCCGGCCGGGCTGCTAACGGGGCAAAGAAGCACAAGTTTACGCGAAAACAGCCGATGTGCTAATGTGCAGGTAAGATGATTGGCGGATTGTTTAGCGGCTAAGGTGCTGGCGAGGTGATTGGATGATTGGCTAAAGCACTACGAGGCTAGGCAGGGGGTAGGAATAGCGCCGCCGGCGCGCCGCATCTCCCGGCCGGCTTGCCGTTCTTTGCCTTTTGGCCGGAACGAGGGGGTAGGGATGCTCCCGCATCGGCACATCATTAATCAGCACCTCAGCACCTCAGGCAATGAGCGACCAGACCATTATCTTCAGCATGGCCGGCGTGAGTAAAATCTACCCGCCCCAGAAGCAAGTTCTTAAGAACATCTACCTCTCGTTTTTCTATGGCGCCAAAATCGGCGTGCTCGGCCTCAACGGCTCGGGCAAGTCGAGCCTGCTCAAGATTATTGCCGGCGTCGATAAGCAGTTTCAGGGCGAAGTCGTGTTTTCACCCGGCTACTCGGTGGGCTTTCTGGAGCAGGAGCCGCAGCTCGACCCCACCAAAACGGTGCTCGAAATCGTGCAGGAAGGCGTGGCCGAAACCGTGGCTCTGCTCCGGGAATTCGACGAGATAAATGAGGCTTTCGGGGCCGAAGACGCCGACTTCGACAAGCTGCTGGAGCGGCAAGGGACCGTGCAGGAGCGGCTCGACCAGCTCGACGCCTGGGAACTAGACTCGCGCCTGGAGCGGGCAATGGACGCGCTGCGCACGCCCGCGCCGGAGGCCACCGTGGGCACGCTCTCGGGCGGCGAAAAGCGCCGCGTGGCCCTGTGCCGCCTGCTGCTGCAAGAGCCCGACGTATTGCTGCTGGACGAGCCCACCAACCACCTTGACGCCGAGTCGGTGCTCTGGCTGGAGCAGCACTTGCAGCAGTACAAGGGCACGGTCATCGCCGTCACCCACGACCGCTACTTCCTGGACAACGTGGCGGGCTGGATTCTGGAGCTGGACCGCGGCCAGGGCATCCCGTGGAAAGGCAATTACTCGTCGTGGCTGGAGCAGAAAACCGCCCGCCTGGCCCAGGAAGAGAATTCGGAGAGCAAGCGCGCCAAAACCTTGCAGCGCGAGCTGGACTGGGTGCGCATGTCGCCCAAGGCCCGCCAATCCAAGGGCAAGGCCCGCCTGGCCAACTACGACAAGCTGGCCAGTGAGGAAGCCAAGGACAAGGAGCAGAAGCTGGAGCTGTTCATCCCCGACGGCCCGCGCCTGGGCGCGCAAGTCATTGAGGCCGAAGGCTTGCGCAAGGCGTTCGGCGACAAGCTCTTGTTTGAGAACCTCTCATTTTCCCTACCCCAGGGTGGCATCGTGGGCATCATCGGGCCCAACGGCGCGGGCAAAACCACCTTGTTTCGGCTGATAACCGACCAGATGCAGCCCGATGCCGGCACGTTCGAGGTCGGCCCCACCGTGCAAACCGCCTACGTCGACCAGCAGCACGACACGCTCGACGGCAGCAAGTCGGTGTTCGACACCATCACCGGCGGCGGCACCGAAACCATGCTGCTCGCCGGCCGGCCCGTCAACTCCCGCGCCTACGTGAGCAAGTTCAACTTCACCGGCGGCGACCAGGAAAAGAAGGTCGGCGTGCTGAGCGGCGGCGAGAAAAACCGCGTTCACCTGGCCATGACCCTCAAGCAGGGCGCCAACCTGCTGCTGCTCGACGAGCCCACCAACGACCTGGACGTGAACGCCATCCGCGCCCTGGAAGACGCGCTGGAAAACTTCGCCGGCTGCGCCGTCATCATCTCCCACGACCGCTGGTTCCTCGACCGCCTCGCCACCCACATCCTCGCCTTCGAGGGCGACTCGGAAGTCGTCTGGTTCGAGGGCAACTTCTCGGACTACGAGGAAGCTAAGAAGAAGCGCCTTGGTGATGTGACACCTAAGCGGGTTCGGTACAAGAAGCTGGGGTAGGGACTGATATAGAAGTAGAACTACGCCCGCCATCGCCGATTTTCTGCGCCGCACTGAAGGCCGGACCTTAGAGTTCAAGCAGAACTTATCCTCGCCTGAACGAGTGCTGCGCGCCGTTGTAGCTTTTGCCAACACCACGGGCGGAACCTTAGTGGTCGGCATCACCGACGACCGCCGGCCGCTGGGAATCTCGAACGCGGCCAGGGAGGAGGAACGGCTTGCCAACCTGATTGCGGACAGCATTGAGCCCGCGTTTTCTCCTGACTTTCAGATAGTGACGGAAAATGAGCGGGACTTTCTGGTAGTGCGGGTTCCTCGCTTTCCGGGCATGTTTTACGTGAAGCGGGAAGGCCCGGAAAATGGTGTGTACCTACGCCACGGCTCAACGAATCGGCTGGCCACGCCCGAACAGCGGGCCGACCTGCTGCGGCAGGCGCAAGCGGGCACTTTCGATAGTCAGGTGTGCGCTCAAGCCACACTGGCTGACGTTGACCAGCGAGCGGCCCGTAAGCTGTTTCAGGAAATCGGCTATGACCTGACAATCGCTAAAATGGAAACGCTGCATTTGCTGGTGCGCTCCAACGATACCTGGCTGCCTACCAACGGGGCAATCATTCTTTTCGGAACGCCCGCCGCCCGTGCCCGCTGCTTTCCCGATGCGCGGGTGCAGGCGGCTCGGTTTGCCGGCTCTTCCAAGGCGGAGTTTCTCGACCAGCTGGAACCCGACGACCGAGGCGTGTCCATCATGGCGGCACTAGAGGAGGTGCCCCGCTTCGTGCGGCGCAACACGCGCACGGCTTCCCGCATCACGGGTGAGACGCTGCGGCGGCAGGACGTGCCGGAATATTCGGCCGTCGCCCTGCGCGAGGTGCTGGTCAATGCGCTGGCCCACGCCGACTACAGCCGTCACGGCATGACCATCAAAGTGGCGGTGTTCAGCAACCGCATTGAGGTAGAGAATCCTGGCGGCTGGCCCGTAGGCTTGAGCGAGGAGGATTTTCGCAACGGCGTGAGCCGCGCCCGCAACCCCGTTATCGCGGGCGTGCTGCACAAGCTCACCATCATGGAAAATTGGGGGTCCGGGTATGAGCGCATCGAAACCGACGCCCGGCAACTGGGCTACGCCCTGCCGGTGTGGGAGGACAAAGGCACCGTGTTGCGGGCCCGGTTGCTACCGCATCCAGAGTTACGAATTCCGGCTGGTGAAGAAGCTGTAGTGACATCCGATGTCACTACAGATGTCACCATAAATGTCACCACAAACGAGCGGCAAGAGTGGTTTTTGCAGCAAGTAGCTCGGGGCATCAACGTGCGGCCCGCGGCCTTGAGCGAGAAATTTCACGTCACGGAGCGCACCGCAAAGCGCGACGTTGCCGCCCTGCAAGACGCAGAGCGGATTGTGTTTGTCGGAGCCAACAAAACCGGCCGCTACATATTGCTAACCAAAGCCGATTGACCAAGACTCGGTTACGTGACGGCATTGGGCCTACCCGCTTAAAGTGTACAAATGTCACAATAAATGCTGTGTAAGCACCAATATAACAACTGCTTGACATTTGTAGTGACATTCAATGTCACTACAAATGTCACTACAAATGTCACTACAGCCGGCCGGCGGATTTGGCCTAATAATCACAAGCGGCCCCAACTTCCCCCACCTCCCTACCCCCCTTCATGCCCCTACCCCCCTCGCCGCCCTGCAAGCCTTTACTGCCCGCGTCACGGCGGCGTTTGCTAATGCGGCGCAGGTCGGGGCACAGCCGGAGGTGCAGCTGCTGGCGCCGCTCACCGAGCTGTTGCACGGCTACGCCGGGACGCAGGCGCTGGCTGAGGTGCAGCTGCCGGGCATCGGGCGGCCGGATTTGGGCGTGCTCAGTGGCGGGCTGCTGACGGGGCACGTGGAGCTGAAGGCGCCGAGCAAGGGCGCGAATCCGAAGCGGTTTACGGACGCGCACGACCGGCAGCAGTGGACCAAGTTTCAGAACCTGCCCAACCTGCTCTATACCGACGGGCAGGAGTGGGCCCTGTTCCGCACCGGCGAGCGCAGCGGCGAGGCCGTGCGGCTGAGTGGCGACGTGACCCAGGATGGGCCGGCCGCCGCCACGGCCACCAACGCCGCCGCCCTCGACCAACTCTTGCGCGACTTCCTGGGCTGGCAGCCCTACGTGCCGACCCAGCCCCGTGCCCTGGCGCAAGTCGTGGCGCCGCTCTGCCGGCTCTTGCGCGACGACGTGGCCGCCGCCCTGGCCGCCGACGCCGGCTCGGCGCTGGGCGCGCTGCACGAGGAATGGAAGTTGTACTTCTTCCCCGACGCCGACGCGGCGCAGTTTGCCGACGCCTACGCCCAGACCCTGACTTACGCTCTGCTGCTGGCCCACGTGAGCGGCGCGCCCAGCCTGGCGCCGACCGTGGCGGCCGAAACTCTGCGCCAGGGCCACGGCCTGCTCGCCGACACGCTCGACGTGCTGGGCCAGAGCGCCGCCCGCGAACAGGTGAAAGTGCCGCTCGAACTCTTGCAGCGCACGATTGGCGCGGTGCGGCCGGCGCTGTTTGGCGGCGGGGGTGGGGGTAGGGAAAGTGCGGGCGGCGCGGCCAGCAGCAGCGGCGCTACCAGCAGCAGCGGCGCTACCAGCAGCGGCGCCAGCAACGGCGCGGACAGCGCCAGCGGCGCGGACGACGGCGCCGAAACCGACCCGTGGCTGTATTTCTACGAGGACTTCCTGGGCGCCTACGACCCGGAGATGCGCAAGAAGCGCGGCGTGTACTACACGCCCGTGGAAGTGGTGCAGGCGCAGGTGCGGCTGGTGGATGAGCTGCTGCGCGAGCGCCTGGGCCGGCCGCTGGGCTTCGTGGATGAGGGCGTGGCGACGCTGGACCCGGCCTGTGGCACCGGCACGTATCTGCTGGCGGCGTTGCGCCACGGCCTGGCCCGCGTGGGCGCCACGTTCGGGCCCGGCGCCCGCGCCCACGCCGCCACCACGGCTGCCCGCAACCTCTACGCCTTCGAGCTGCTGGTCGGGCCCTACGCCGTGGCCCACCTGCGCCTGACCCAGCAGGTGCTGGCCGCCGGCGGCACGCTGCCCGCCACCGGCCCCCACGTGCTGCTGGCCGACACCCTGGAGGCGCCCCACGCCGCCGCGCCGGGTTCCCTGCCCCTGAGCTACCGCCGCCTGGGCCGCGAGCACGAGCGGGCCCAGCGCATCAAAAACAGCACGCCCGTGCTGGTCTGTATCGGCAACCCGCCCTACCGGCGCGAGCAGCGCGACCCTGCCGAAGCCGGCGCCGCGGCCGGTCCGCGCCACGGCGGCTGGGTGCGCTTTGGCGACAACACGCCGGGGGCGCCCGCGCCGCTGCTTCAGGATTTTCTCCGGCCGTTGAAAGCCCTCGGCGCGGGCGGCCACGCCAAAAACCTCTACAACGACTACGTGTACTTCTGGCGCTGGGCCCTGTGGAAAACGTTTGGGCCGGCGCCCAACCAGCAGCCCGGCATCGTCTCGTTCATCACCGGCTCGTCGTATTTGCAGGGGCCGGGCTTCGCCGGGATGCGGCAGGTGATGCGCGAAACCTTCGAGGAGCTGTGGATAATCGACCTCGAAGGCGACAGCCGCGGCACCCGCCACACCGACAACGTCTTCGTCATCCAGACGCCAGTCTGCATCGCCGTGGGGCTGCGCACGCCCGCCAAAGTGCCCGGCCAGCCCGCCGCCGTGCGTTACTGCCGCCTTACCGGGACGGCCGCCGACAAGCTCGCCCAACTCGGCGCCATCGAGGGCTTCAACTCGCTGAGCTGGCAGGACTGCCCCACCGCCCTCACCGCCCCGCTGCTGCCCGCCGCCACCTCCTCCTATACCACCTGGCCCCAGCTGACGGACGTGTTTCCGTGGCAGAGCGGCGGAATGCAGTTTAAGCGCAAATGGCCCATTGCCGAAACGCCGGAGCTGCTGCGCCGCCGCTGGGAAACGTTGTTGGCCGCGCCAGCCGCGCAAAAGTCAGCGCTGTTCAAAGAAAGCCGCGACCGGCTCATCACCGGCAATTACGCCAGCCTTACTGACCCCACCCGGCGCCTACCCCCCCTTGCCCGCCTGAACGCCAGCGAACCGCTTCCCGAGCCGCAACTAATTGCCTATCGAAGCTTTGACCGGCAATGGGCGCTAGTTGATAGCCGGGTCGGCGATTACCTGCGGCCTGAATTGCAACACGCGCATGGGCCCAAGCAGATTTATTTGACGAGCTTTTTGACGGGTGTTTTAGGCGAAGGCCCGGCTGTTGTTGCTACTGAGCTGCTGCCCGATATGGACAGCTTCCGCGGCTCCTTCGGGGCAAAACACGTCATCCCGCTCTACCGCGACGCGGCGGGCACGCAGCCCAACCTGCCGGCGGGGCTGCTGCCGCTGCTGGCCGCCACCTACGTCCACGCCGTCGCGGCGCCCGACGTGCTGGCCTATGCCTACGCCCTGCTGGCCGGCCCGCGCTACGTCGAGCTGTTCCGGCCGGAGCTGGAAACACCCGGCCCCCGCCTACCCCTCACCCGCGACCCAACGCTCTTCGCCGAAGCCGTGGCCCTGGGCCGCCGCCTGCTGGCCCTGCACGCGGGCGGCCCGGCCGGCGCGGCGACGGCCGGCCGCGCTCGTTTGGCCGTGGGCACGCCGGCCACCTCCGCCGCCTACCCCGCCGCCTACCGCTACGACGAGCCCGCCGAAACCCTGCACCTGCGGCGCGACGGCGCCGCCGTGGGCCAGCTCAGCGGCCTGGCGCCGGCCCTGTGGCGGTTCCGCGTGTCGGGCCTGCGCGTGGTCGAGAGCTGGCTCAGCTACCGCCTGCTGGCGCGCGCCGGCCGCTCGTCCTCGCCCCTGGATGCGCTGCGCCCGCCGGCCTGGACCTTCGACCTCGACCTGCTGCGCCTGCTCTGGACCCTGGAAGCCACCCTGGCCCTGCACCCCGACGCCGCCCGCCTGCTCGACGCCATCGTGGCCGCCCCGCTGCTGCTGGCCGCCGAACTGCCCGCCCCCAGCGCCGCCGAGCGGGTTGGGCCGGGCGGGGGGGGTAGGGAAGCGGCGCCGGGCCTGTTTGGCTGAGGCGCTGGCGGCAGACAGCAGGCCGCCGCCAAGGCCGGCCACCGGGCAAAAGAGGAAGTGAGCGAGCGGCCGGCCAGCGCCCTCAGTCGGGCTCAGTCACGCGAATCAGCTTGACCGTCGTTTTAGTTATCTCTATCTTGTAGAGGCCGGGTTCCAGGGTGCCCTTGCCGTTCGTAGGAGCGGCAAAGCTGTTTTGTTGCTTAAGCCCGCCCAGCACGGTGGGCAGGATGCCGGCAATAGCCGTGAGCATTTCGGGGACCTTTGAGTCGGTCTGGCTGCCGAACTCCGTCAGCATCCAACCACCGGCTAGCTTGATGTCCATATCCACCGTGCCCAGGCCTCCGCGCCGCTGAATAGCATAGACCTCGTTAAAATCCGGCAAATACTCCACTTTGTAGTTCAGCACGGGCTCGGCGGTGCGGATGGCCGCCTTACCACCCGCTGATGGAGCTTGGCCCGTGGCAGGCGCGGCTAGCGCGGCCTGCTCCGTGGCCGCCTCGCTCACCAGCAGGTAGGGCGCGGGACGGTAGTAGCGAATTCCTTCCGGGTCCTCACCCTCCTTCACCCGGACAACCTGATAATGGGCGCAACCACTCAGCCCTATCCCCAGAACCAGGCTGAGCGCCTTCAAGAGTCGTTTCATGCGGAATAGAGGGTAGGTTGAGGGTGAGAGAGGCGAACGCGGGCCTGTTTTCGCGCGTGGTTGTTCCGGATCATCATAAGACGGGAAGCTGAGCGAAGAGTATTCAGCCCAGGAGCTTGGTGCTGATTCACTAGCAAAGCACGGCTTTCCTACCCCCTCCCGCATCAGTGCCAGCACTGAACTTTCAGGCCACCCAGCCCTCGCGTACGGCGCGGGCCACCAGGCCCACCAGGGTGCGGGTGCCGGCCTTGTGCAGCAGTGTGCGGCGGTGGCTTTCCACGGTGCGCACGCTCAGGCAGAGCCGGTCGGCAATTTCCTCGTTACAATGGTCGTCCACCACCAGGCGCAGCACCTCCAGCTCGCGCGGACTGAATGGGTCGGGCAGTGGGTGGGCTTGAGCGCGGCGGGGGGGGTAGGCGGGCGCGGCATCGGCAGCCGCCGCGTCCAGCCAGGGGGCCAGCGCGGCAGTCAGCGTCTGCGGGAGCACGTGGCGGGGCACCAGCAGTTGGGCATTGGGCCTGGTCGGGGGGGGGCCGGGCAGAAGCGGGCGCGGGTCGGCCAGCACCAGCAGGCGCTGGCTGGGTCGGGCGCGGTGCAGCCGGCCCAGCAGCGCCGGCAGGGTGAACCGGGGCAGCAAGGCGCCGTCGAGCACGATGAGCCGAAAGGGCCGCTGACCAGCCAGCTCCGCGACCTGCGTTGCATCGGCCGTGAGCGTGAGGGCCAGCTGCGGCCAGTGCTCCCGAAACAACGCCAGCAGCCCCTGCCGAAACAGCGTGGGCGCCGCCGCAACCAAGACCGTTGGGGTAGAAACAGTCATCGCGGTAGTAGAAAAGCAACCCTGAGCCCGCCATCAGCTCATCCCTACCCCCTCCCCGGAGGACGAAGGGTGCCGGACCGCAGTAGCTGCGAAGAGCCGAAAGATAGGATTTATTCAGTAATAAAATGTATAATTTGTTTTAATTCTAGCAAAACCTGATAGCTTGGCTTCTCATGGCTAGCTCGTCACCCGGAAACCCTTGCTGGCAGCCGGGGGGCTCACAGTAAAAAAGCCGCCATCCCCGTGAGAGGATAGCGGCTTTCGCCCGAACGCTGGGTTGGTAGCGCCAGGCAGCCCGCCCACCGGCTCCGCGTGTAGTGGCCTTTACGCGGGCAGTTGCGTGGTTATGCCGGCCCGCTTGCGCTACTGCATGTCGGCCGTGCCGAAGCGCGTAATCTGGCCGGCGCGCTTGCCGTTTTTCTTCACGCGGGTGCCGGGGGCCAGCTCCAGGCCCACGACCGGGGCGGTGCAGTCCGTGAGAATGATATCGCGGGCGGTGTAGCCGGCGGCTTCTATTTCTAGCGTCTGCCCCTGATACACGGTCCCCGCCACCAGGTAGCGGCCATCGGAGTTGGTGATGTAGAGGTGCTGGGTGCCCTTCACCGTGACGGTGGCGCCCACCAGCGGCTTGCCGCCGAGGCCCAGCACCTGCCCGTTAAGCCGCGAGCAGGCCAGGCGCGCGGCAACTGCTGCTGGGGCCGCGGCGGTAGTTGCCGCGGCTGGGGCCAGCGCCAGGCGGCCGGCGGCTGGTCGGGCCGCGGCCGGGGGGGTAGGGGCCGCCCGCTGGGCAAACGCCGGCTGCCAGCCACCTAACAGGCTACCGCAGATAAAGCAAGAGAGCAGGGAAAAACGCATGGTAACGAGCAGAAAAGTTGGGGTTAAAACAGAAAACAGCCGGTAGCGGCCCCAAACAGCCCCCCGCGCGGCCGCCGCGCCCGAAGCCTCGGGTTATCAGGCTAAATGGAAACCGGCGCAAACCAAAGCCAGCACGGGCGGACGTGGCCGGGGGCCAATTGGCTAAATTTATAATCCGATTAATACTTCACAAATCTACGGCCACTTAAATTTTTAAATCAAAGGCTTCTATCAAAGGATTTATATACACCATGAATGCGCCAGTTAACTGGTTCGCCGCCTCGTTTAACTCTTTGGTGTCGTCGGTGGGCAAGCACCCTGCGCAACCTGCCCCGCGCAATCCGCGATGCGCGCGGGCCCGGCATTCAGCCCGATGATGATACCTTAGAGGTTCGCCCCTATTCCGGCGGCTCTGGCCGCCAGCTCCACCACTGCCATCTCCGTTCGCGCGCATGATTTTACCGGATACCGCTCGTTGCCGTTTTGTATTTAGCAGGGGCCTGGGGCTGCTGGTGGCCTGCCTGGCAATCAGCTGGCGGATCGGAGCGCAGCCAGCCGGAAGCCCGGCCGGCCACTGCCTGCTCCAACCCCTGGCCCCCGGCCAGCGCGCCACGGCGGCGCTCATCGTGGAGGGGCAGGTGCTCGATGCGATAAGCTACTATGATGCGGCGCGGGGCCGGATTTTCACCCGTCACCGGCTGCGCCCGTTCAGCATCCTCAAAGGCGCGCTTAGCCCCGCTGATACGGCCGCCCTGACGCTGCTCACCGAAGGCGGCGCGGTGGGCCAGCGCCGCGAAGTGCTCACCAACACGCTGCGCCTGCAAGCCGGCGAGCAGGGCATCTTCTTCCTGATGCCGGCACCCTGGTCTCCATCCCTACCCCCCCCCGCCGGCCCAACGTGGGCCGTATATGGCAGCGAGCAGGGATTCATTAAATACGATTTGGGTACTGTAACCGGGTCGGCGCCATTTGAAAGCTACCCGGCCATCGACGCCGCATTTTACCAAACGCTGGTGGGCCCGCTCGCCGCCCGCCGCGTGCTGCGCCCCAACCCGGCGCTACGGGCGGCGCAGCAAGCCCGGCAGACCCGGCAGACCAACCGCCGCGACACCCAGGCGGCCACCGTGGATGGGCTCTCGCCGACGCAGCTTACGGCCGGCACGGGCGCGGTGCTCACCATCAATGGGGCGGGCTTCGGGGCCGGCCGCGGCACGGGGCAGGTTGAGTTTGCCAACGCCGACGACGGGGGCCGCACCTTCATTGCTGCCCGCGACGAGGACTATTTGAGCTGGACCGATGGCCAGATTCAGGTGCGCGTGCCCAGCCTCAACGCCGACAGCCACCCCGCCGGCAGCGGCCGGGTGCGCGTGGTGGCGGCCGGCCAGGACCCCGTGACCAGCCCGCAGGCGCTCACCATCCTTTTTGCCGTTGCCAATGCCCAGGCCACCGAAACCCGGCAGCTCGACCAGCCGGGCCACGTCGCGCTCAACGGGCGCGGCGGGCTGAGCTTCCAGCTCACGGCCGCGTTCCAGGCCAGCCCAGCCGCCGCGGCCTGGCGGCGGGCGCTGACCAGCTGGCGCTGCCAGACCGGCATCAACTGGGACGAAGACCCTACCCCCCCCGCGCCGCCCAGTACCGCCGCCAGCGACCAGCGCAACGTGGTGAGCTTTGATGCCGACGGCGCAGCCCTGCCCACCGGCGTGCTGGGCCGCACCACCACCTACTACAATGGCTGCTTCGGCCCGGCCGGCGAGCTGGTGTTCGCGGTCGAGGAAATTGATATGCAGTTCAGCAGCGCCGCCAGCTTTCAATTCGGGCCGGCGGGGGCCGTGACGCCGCAGCTGGACTTTGAAACCGTGGCCGTGCACGAGCTGGGCCACGCCCAGCAGCTTTCGCACATCATCCGGCCCGGCGCCGTGATGCATTTCGGCGTCGCCCGCGGCCAGAACACCCGGCGGCTCGACCCGGCCAGCGACGTGGCCGGCGGGCGCCTCGTGCTGCGCCGCCGCAGCTTCGTGAACCGCGGCTGCGGGCGGCCTCCCATGCTGCCGGCCCCGCTAACGGCCCTGGACCTGACGGCCTTAAGTGCCGTCCCGACTCTGAGCTGGAGCACCAAAGACGAGTGTTTCCTGGCCGACTTCGTGGTGGAGCGCAGCCTGAGCGGCGACACGCTGGCCTGGCAGGCGCTGGCCACGCTGCCCGCCGGCCGCGCCGATGGCCGCTACACCTTCGCCGACCCGCAGCCCGCCGCCGGCTTGCACTACTACCGCCTGCGCCTGCGCCGCCCCGATGGCACGCTCAACGGCACGCTCGACAGCACGGCCCCGCTGGCGTTCAGCGCCGAGGTGCTGGCCGAAGGTCCCCAGCTGTTTCCCAACCCCGTAGCAGGCAACGAGCTGCGGTTTCTGTATCCGGCCAGCGAAGCCGGGCGCCTCATTTTTGTCTTTTACGATGAGCTGGGCCGCTACCACCGGGCCGTAGCCACGCCTCTGCGCGCCGAGCTGAACGTGCTGAGCCTGAGCGTAGCGGGCTTGCGGCCCGGCTTCTACGTGCTCACCTGGCGCGACCCGCAAACCGGCCGCCACGGCAGCCAGCGCCTGGTGCGGCTTTGAAAGGTTGAGTTTTGAAGGTTGAAGACGGAATGAAAAGGCCTGGCTGGGCGAGTGAGTTGCTGAAATTAGATGGGGGTAGGAAAATGCCCGAATTCCAGCCGGGCCGCGGAGCCGTTCAGTCGGTTTCCGCGCCTTGCTGGGGTTCGGGCAATTTGGGGGGGTAGGGAATTTCCGAAACCCGGCGCCCACCCCGACCACCTTCATTTAACCCTCAACATTCAGAATTAAACTCTTCAAAGCCCGCTGCGCGCGGCCGGGGAAACGGGCGCCGCCACAGCCTGCGCCGCCGCCGACACGGCGAAGCCCGCGAGCTGCTCGGTCGTGAGGTTGCCGTTGAGCCACTCACTTTCGACGTTGGCGCCCAGCCTCTTATAGAACGTAATGGCGGGCTCGTTCCAGTCGAGCACCTGCCACTTGAGACGCTGGGCGCCGGTGGCGCGGGCCTCGGCCACCACGGCCTCGAACAAGAGCCGCCCGAAGCCGCCGCGCCGCGCCGCCTCGGTCACCACGAGGTCTTCCAGGTAGAGCATCCGGCCCTTCCAGGTGGAGTAGGCGGTGTAGTACAGGGCCAGGCCCACGAGGCGGCCGTCGGGGCCTTCGAGCACGAAAAAGCCGAAGATGGGCGCCGGCCCGAAGCCGTCGCGGCGCATGGCTTCCAGGGTGTTGGTCACGGCCTCGGGGGCGCGCTCGTAGGCGGCCAGCTCCCGGATGAGGGCCAGCACCTGGGGCAAATCGGCCTCACGACCGCGCCGGAGAAGGCAGTTTTCAGTTGTCAATGAACAGTGAGCAGTTAGCAGCGGGTGAGGGGGGTAGGGCAGCGAGAAGTGGTAAATAAAAATGAGCAATGAAAAGACCCGGATGGGCACTGTTCACTGCTCATTGATAACTGTTCACTGCCTGATTACATCTGCGGCTGCATCTTCTTGATGTCTTCCGTGGCGTTGGGCGCGCTCAGCTCGCGGGGTACGTTGGCGTCGGGCTTGCCGCCGCTGGTGTCCGATTTGGGTGGCAGGGGGGGTAGGGGCACGGTGGCGATGTCCTCGTCGGTGCCGGAAGCCGGCGAGTCGCAGGCGGGCAGGGCGAGCAGCAGGGCGGCGGCGAGCAGCGCGGGCAGGAAGGATTTTTTCATGAAGCAGCGGGGATTTGGACCCGCAAGTTACGAAGGGCTTCAGGTATCAATGATTAGTAGTTACTGATGACCCGTAGTAGTTACTGATGACCCGAAAGAACGTCATGCAGAGCGCAGCGAAGCATCTCGCTAGGGGGAGTAATCAGTTTCTAAAACGATTTGATTACTTCCCCTAGCGAGATGCTTCGCTGCGCTCTGCATGACGTTCTTTCGGTTTGCTTTTAAAGACGCGCGTCCAGATTAGCATAGGTGAAGGCAAACACGTCGGTCCACTCTCCAATCTGAAGGCGGGTGCTTTTGCCGGCGCCGTGGCCGGCGTTCACATCGACGCGGATGAGGGTAGGGTAGGGGCCGGTAGTGGCCTGTTGCAGGGCGGCCGTGAACTTGAACGAGTGGGCCGGCACCACCCGGTCGTCGTGGTCGGCGGTGGTGACGAGCGTGGCGGGGTAGGCGGCCGGGCGCAGATTGTGCAGCGGCGAGTAGGCTTGCAAGTACTCAAACTCTTCGCGGCTAGCTTCGGCCGAGCCGTATTCCGGCACCCAGGCGTGGCCGATGGTGAAGCGCTGAAACCGCAGCATGTCGAGCACGCCCACGGCGGGCAGCGCCACGCGGCACAAATCCGGGCGCTGCGTCATAACGGCGCCCACCAGCAAGCCGCCGTTCGAGCCGCCCGCAATGGTGAGGTGGGCGGCGTCGGTGTAGCCCTGGGCCTGCAAATACTCGGCGGCGGCCACGAAGTCATCGAACACGTTCTGCTTGCTTTCGCGCATCCCAGCTCGGTGCCAGGCTTCGCCGTATTCGCCGCCGCCGCGCAGGTTGGCCACGGCCAGCACGCCGCCATTTTCCAGCCACAGCAGCCGCGCCGGGCTGAAGCCGGGCGTGACCGAGACGTTGAAGCCGCCGTAGGCGTAGAGGTAGGTCGGGAGGCACCCGGTCAGGGCCAGGTCCCGGCGGTGAGTGATGAACATGGGCACCGGCGTGCCATCTTTTGAGGGGTAGAAAACCTGCCGGGTTTCGTAGTCAGCGGGGTTCACATCGACTTGCGGTGCCCGAAACAGGGTGCTTTGGCCGGAAGCCAAATCGTAGCGGTAAATGGTCGTTGGGAACGTGAACGAGGTGAAGGCATAGTACACGCTCGTCGCGTCGCGGTAGCCGCCGAAGCCGCTGGCCGTGCCCAGGCCGGGCAGCAGCACGTCGTTCTCAAACTCGCCTTGTTCACTAAACACTTTTACCAGGCTGCTGGCATCCTTCAAGTAGCTGGCAATGAGCTTGCCGCCCACGTGGCTCACACCTTCGAGCTTGTAGTCGGCTTCCGGAATTACGTCCTGCCAATGGGCTTCGTCGGGCTGCTGCGGGTCCACGGCTACTACCCGGAAGCGCGGCGCCCGGTAGTCAGTGTAGAGCAGCAGCCGGCCGCCCACGTTGCCGATGGCGCTAGTATCGAAGTCGAAGCTGCTGCCAATGGTGATGAAGGTATCAGCCTGCGCGGGGTCGCGCAGGTCGCGCACGGCCAGGCGGGTGCCGTAGGTGCCGTTGGCGCGGTGGATGAGCAGAAACCGTTCGTCGTCGCTCACGCCGGCGTAGTGCGAAACCAGCGGGAGCGCCGGGTCCTCGTACACGAGCTGGTCGCTGGCCTGGGGCGTGCCGAGCTGGTGGAAATACACCTTGTGAAACTCGTTGCGGGCGGCCAGGCCATTTTCGCCGGCCTCCGGCGCGCCGTAGGAGCTGTAGTAAAAGCCGGCCTGGGTCCAGGCGGCGCCCGAAAACTTCACCCAGTCCAGCTCATCCGGCAGCGGCTGGCGGGTGCGCAAATCCAGCACGTTCAGCCGCTGCCAGTCCGAACCACCCGCCGAGGTGGCGTAAGTCAGGTAGTGGTGGTCGGCGCTGAAATACAGGCCCGTCAGGGCCGTGGTGCCATCGGCCGAAAACGTGTTGGGGTCGAGCAGCACCTCGGCCGGGGAGCCGGGCGCGTCGCGCTGCGCGTACAGCACGGCCTGGTTTTGCAGGCCGTCGTTGCGGGTGAAGTACAACCACTCGCCCTCCGGCTGCGGCACGCCGTAGCGCTCGTAGTTCCAGAGCTGGGTGAGCCGCGTCCGGATTTGGTCGCGGCCAGGCAGTTGCGCTAGATAGCCGAACGTGACCTCATTCTGGGCGGCAACCCAGGCGTTGGTTTCGGCCGAGTCGAGCTGTTCGAGCCAGCGGTAGGGGTCGGGGACCGGGGTGCCGAAATAATCGTCGGTGTGGTCGGTCTGGTGGGTGTCGGGGTACTGCACGGGGGTAGGGAAGCGCGGGCCGGCCGCCGTAGCGGGGTGGGCGCGGCCGGCCCGAAAGAAGTAGTGGGGTTGAGGACGGAAGTTCGGCCGGCCAGGGCCTGGGGCACCAGCACGCCGGTAGCGCGGCAAACGGCCGCCACGGCCAGCACGGCAACTAAAGCAGTACGTCTCATGCGAAAAAGAAGCGGGCGTGAAGGTGGAGAAGATGAAAAAAAGCGGTGGCCTGAGCGAAGCAGAGTCGTGGCGAAAGTGAGCGGCCAGCCTAAGCCACCCGGCTCAGCCCCGGCGCAAGCTTAGCCATTTGCCTCCGTTGTAGTAGGCGCGGGGCCGGGGCCCGGCGCTGCTGGCAGTCGGCGGGCCAGCTCGGCCGCTACCCGCTGCTGAATAAGCGCTTCCACCTCGGCCCGCTGCCCGGCCGTGAGCTGGCCGAGCGCGAGCGGCAGCTCGCTGGCGGCGCGGGCGGCAGCCGACGCGCCGCCCGCAATCTGGGCGCCCGTGGCGGCGGCTGCCGCCGCCGAAGCAGCGGCCTCAGCCGTGGCGCGGGTGGCTTGGTCGGCGGCGAGCTGGGCTTGCTGAGCCGCGGCGGCGGCGGCCGTCACCTCTTGCTGCTGGCGGCGCAGCAGCCGGCTCACGCTGGCCCGCAGCAAACCGAAGAGCACGAGGCTGAGCAAGCTCAGCGTCAGGGCCAGAGGCGCGAAGAGGCGGCTCATAAGCGAGCCGGCCGCATCGGGGGGGGTAGGGGCCGGGCGACGGGCCTCGGCAGGGGCGGCGGCCTCGGCGGCTTCGGCCAGGCCGGCGGCGGGCGGCGCGGCATTGGTGGTATCGGGGGGGGTAGGGGCCGCGGCGGCGGCCAGCTCGCCGGGGGGCGTGCCGCTGCTCACGTAGGTGGTGAGGGCCGTTTCGAGCGCCGTGAGCCGGGCGAGCCGGGCCGGGTCTTTGCGCCGGGCCGCTGATGAGCGCAGCCGGCTGATAATGGCCCTGGTAAGGGCGGCCAGCTGGGCCGGGTTGTCTTTTTTGCCCTGATAAATAATCCCGCGCCCCTCAATGGGCTGGTAAAGTAAACTGTACACCCGCTGGCTGTCGGGCCGGATGCTGGCTTCGAGCGCGGCCAGGTTGCCAGCCTCGCAGCGCAGGCCGTTGCGCAGCTGCGGGTGGCCGGTATCTTCATAAACGAAGCGCAGCGTGGCGCACCAGATTTGCACCTTGGCCTCGTCGAGCGAGGGCTGGCCCAGGGCTGTCTGGGCCCGTGCGGCCGGCGTCCCGCTCAGCAGTAATAGCAATCCAATCAGCGCCCTGATTGGCACGGCAAACCCTTTTTTCATGCGGAAAAGTAAGGCGAATCCGGTAATAAAACCAGACGAAGTTCTACTCTGGCGCGTTTAAGCCGGTCTTTGCTCGGCCGGAGCGGGGTAGGGGCCGGCTTCGCGCTAGTGGGCGCTCCGGCCCCAATGTATGCTGGCGGATTAGGGGCGGACTGCTTGCGGACGTTGGCTTGCCAGAAGCCTTCCGGCGCTCGCAAGTAAAGCCAATCCGGCCTCGCGCTCGTACCTCATCCGGACCGGCGGCTACTTGATGACTGCCCGTAGAGCCTGAGAATTAAAGAGTAAGTTTGCCCTCGCGACTACATACGCTTTCAGTCAGCATGACTACTAGTTCTGAGCGGTTTCCCAGCACTGCTCCGCTTATTGCCGCTTTGCCTGACTCACCGGACCGGCCCTTGTGGTCGGTGATGATTCCGGTCTATAACTGCGCGGCGTTCCTGTGCGAGGCCTTGCAGAGCGTACTGGCTCAGGACATGGGGGCGCAGGCCATGCAGATTCAGGTAGTAGATGACGCCAGCACCGACGCCGATGTCGAAGCCCTGGTACTGGAAATAGGGGCGGGCCGGGTTGAATATTTCCGGCAAGCGGAAAACGTGGGCAGCCTGCGCAATTTCGAGACTTGTATCAACCATGCGCGCGGCCACCTTGTGCATCTGCTGCACGGCGACGACCGAGTGTTGCTAGGCTTTTACCAGAAGCTGACTTCTCTCTTTGAGAAATATCCGCTAGTTGGCGCGGCTTTCAGTCACCATGCTTTTATTGACGAAAGTGGTATCAGAAGGTATACGCCACCGCTAGTTGACCCCGCCGAAGGGCTTTTAGACAACTGGCTACTGCGCATTGCGCAGCAGGTTTATACCCAGTACGTTGCCATTGCCGTGCGCCGCTCCGTCTATGAAAAGCTGGGCGGCTTCTACGGCACTAGCTACGGGGAGGACTGGGAAATGTGGGTCCGGATTGCCCGGCACTACCCCTTTGCCTACTCGCCAGAGTTATTAGCAGAGTACCGGGTTCATTCAGGCTCAATTTCTTGGGAAAAAGCGCGCTCTGGTCAGATAATCAGTGACTTATCGCGCGTGATAAAACGAATTGAGAAACACTTGCCGCAGCATGAGCGGGCTAGGATATCACGGATAGCGAGAAAATATTACGCCTCTTATAACATTGATGTGGCTTATGAAGTGTTTCAAGAAACCGGCAACTGGACTTTAGCTTATGCCCAAGTGAAACGTTCACTTAGCATGAGTAATCATCCATCAATTTATTATAAATTGTTAAATATCAACCTCAAAATTGTAAGAAGTAAGCTCAAGTAGAAATCTGTTTAATTAGATAATTTGTTTCGTTGTAGTTGCATAGTTACCCAGCGAAGTTGCGTTGGCTTTCTTTTCACTAATGTACTTGCTCATGAGGCACAAGTTAGCTGTGCTAGCAGCGCAGCTACCTTCCAAAATGCTTTGTAATATGCGCTTAGCTGTAATGCAGCCTTACATTTTCCCTTACTTCGGCTACTTTCAGTTGATAGGTGCGGTAGATACATTTATTCTTCTCGATGATGTGCATTATATCAACCGGGGCTGGATAAACCGTAACCGGCTCTTAATGAACGGCCATATCATCCCGTTTACGATTCCGTTGCGCAAGGCTTCACAAAATAAGTTAATTAATGATATAGAAATTTGTTATGAAACCAGATGGCAGCGCAAATTTCTAAAGACACTCGAGCAGTCGTATAGAAAAGCCCCCTACTTCAGCGCCGTATTTCCCCTGGTGCAGCAGGTAATTACTGCGAACGAAACTCATATTTCGCGGCTGGTGTATCAAAGCCTGCTTGTCTTGTTGAAGTACTTAGAAATTGATATCAAGCTAATTGCCAGCTCCGCAAGCTACGCCACCGAGCAATTGCGGGCGCAGGATAAGATTCTGGCCATCTGCCGGCAGGAGCATGCCACGCACTATATTAATCCTGCGGGAGGGGCGCAGTTATATGAACGCAGGGTGTTTGAAGCCAACCACGTTCACATAAGCTTTCTGAAGCCGACTTTGCCACCTTATTCTCACTTTTCGCCCAGTTATGTGCCAGGCCTATCTATTCTGGATGTGTTGATGCATAACTCACCGGAAATGGTGAAAGCCATGCTGAAAGAGTATCAGCTTGAGTGAGAGTGGCTAATAAGTTGTCGTTTATGATATACCTTAACCTTGATGGAACATACTAGTCCAATAAGGACCGTGCGCCAGGAGCTAATTCCATTATCGGCGCGAGCAGCCTGGGAAGAGGCCCTTCAGAATATTCCCCATGCTTTTGGGCATACCTGGGAGAATTGCTACGCTATGCAGCTAACTACGGGCTACGCAACGTATCTGTATCTATTGCAAAGCGGCGACCTCAGAATTGTTTGCCCCTTAGCTGAACGAAAATACCAGGGTTATACGGATATCGTTACGCCGTACGGTTTTTCGGGCTTTGCAGGCACTAAAGACTTTTCGGATTTTCCAGACTACTGGCGGCGTTTCATCAGCCAGGCTGGGTACGTATGCGGCTACATCGGCTTAAACCCGCTATTAGTGGATGAAACGTATCTTTCAGCGACCGATATTTATCATTACAATTCAGTATATGTCCTGAATCTGCAATTAAGTAGCGCAGAGCTTTACCAAAGGCTGTCACAAAACAGGAAAAGGCAATTGCGAGGGTGGGAAGGAGAAGCGCATCGCGTCATTACTGAAAAAAAAGAGCTAAAAAAGTTTTTTATCGCTCAATACCACACCTTTATAACGCGAAAAAACGCAGCTCCAGTTTATAACTTTTCGCTGCCGACCCTTTTATATCTTTTAGACTTGGAGCAGGTGATGCTTGTGGGTTTCCAAGAGGCAGGAGAAATAAAAGCCGTATCGGTATTTGCTTCTACTTCTACTATAGCCGACTATTTCTTCAACGTTTCTCTCCCCGGATATCAGAACCAAACAGCTTTCTTGTTCTGGCACGGAATGCTTCAACTGAAGAGCAAGGGTATCTCTTACCTAAACTTAGGAGGCGGGGCAACGGCCGACGATTCAATTGCGCACTTTAAACAGCGTTTCGGGGCGGCAACTCTGCCGCTAATATGCTTAAAGCAAGTGTATAACGAAGTATTATATGCTGACCTGTGCCGAGAAGAGCAAGTAGACCCACTAAATAAAGAAGGCTATTTCCCTCCCTATCGGCGCGGAGACAGAGCGCTATGATTCGTCCGAAGCACTTCTTTTTTGGAAGTGCCGGGCTCTGAATACTAGCCGCTGCCAGTTAGGTATCGCCTGAGTCCATCAAGTATAATTAACCAGTAAGCTATTAAGCTGAGTTATTAAGCGTGTTAACGCGAGCGAGACTTTTCAAATAGCTTTTCACTACGCTTCAATGTTTTCTGGTCAACTAGAGCAATAGCAATGTTTACAAAAACCGCCGAGTACTACGATGCGCTTTATCACTTCAAGGATTATGGCGCCGCTTGTAGTCAACTGCATCGCCTCATCGAGCAGCGTAGCCCAGGGGCCAAAACCCTGCTGGATGTGGCCTGCGGAACGGGCAAGCATTTGGAACACCTCCAGGCATATTATCAGGTAGCAGGCTTGGATTTGAGTTCGGATCTGCTGGCAGTGGCCCGAAAGCGCTGCCCTGATGTAGTTCTGCACCAGGAGGATATGACCAATTTTGACTTGCGCACGACCTTTGATGTGATTGTTTGTTTATTTAGCTCCATTGGATACGTGCAGACGGTCGGGAATTTGCGCAACGCCGTAGCTTGTTTCGGCCGGCACTTAAATCCGGGCGGCTTGCTTGTTATTGAGCCTTGGATAACGCCAGAGAAGTACTGGGTGGATAAGCTCACGGCTAACTTCGTCGACCAGCCGAACCTTAAGATTGCCTGGATGTACACCAGTCAGTTGCGCGGGCTCACTTCGGTTTTTGATATTCACTACGTTGTGGGCACCCCGGCCGGAGTCACTAGCTTCACCGAGGACCATGTAATGGGCCTGTGGACCGATACCGAATACCAGGAGGCGATTGAGGCGGCTGGCGTGCCGGTGCAGTACGATGCACAGGGCTTATTTGGCCGGGGCATGTACTATGGCGTCAAGTCCAGATAAACACGCTATCTTTCCTACCCCCCTTTGCCGTCCTCAAACCTTCTTTCTGGCGCCTTCTGAATGGTCGATATAAGTGTTTGGATTACAACCTACAATCACGAGCAATTTATTGCCGAAGCGATTGAAAGTGTGCTACAGCAGAACACCACTTTCACTTATGAACTAGTCATTGGTGAGGATTGCTCAACCGACCGGACACGGGAAATTGTAGTATCTTACAAAGAAAAGTATCCCGACAAAATCAAATTATTTTTACCCGAAAAAAACCTAGGCATGGTGCCTATGACTTGGGCGTCTTACCGGCTCTGCACGGGGAGCTACGTGGCATGGCTCGACGGAGATGACTACTGGTTGGATTCTAATAAGTTGCAAAAGCAAGTTGTTTTTTTGAGAGACAACCCGAAATTTTCCTTTTGCTTTCACAGGGTGAAAATTCTAAATCAAGATAATAACTCGTTATATGACGCTCGACACCCCCTGATGCATAGGTCAGACGATACTCTTTTTATTGAAGATTTTATCAAAGTGAATAATCCCATTCATGCATTATCAGTTGTGCATCGAAATATATTAACTGAAAGTTTGCCTAAATGGATTTTTGAACTTCCTTTCCCAGACTTAGGATTCTATTTTGCTTTGTGTCAACATGGTGAAGCTAAGTACATCAGGGATATTATGGGGGTTTACAGAGTCCATGCCAAAGGGGCTTATACAGGTCAGAGTGAATATTATAACTTTGTTAGAATAATTGAATTTTTTAACATAATAAAAAGAGAAATTTCTGGAGTATATCGCCGGCCTGTGAATATTTTAATCAGGTATCATCGTCACAAACTACTCAGATTTGACTTAAATAATAGAGAATTATTAAAGGTTATTGACCACGGACTTCGCCTGCTGCTCAGCGCTTGATATGACTATTTTAGCTCGGTTATAGCCAGCACGGCCTGGCTACATTCAGCTAGCTCTTCAGTAGCTTCTTTACTAGAAGCACATGGGGGGGCAGAAAGTAGCGAAGAAGAGCGAGGGGGGTAAATGCGCCGAGGGTTGCGAGTTCAGCTAGGGTAGCAGGCCGCTTGCTTGCCTTTAACTTCTGATAAAGCTCAGCGCAGTAATAAGCTTTCCAGATTGTCTGTCCTTGGGTGAAAGCCTGACGTTCAGAAGAGGTTTGTAAATGTGGTTGCTGTCGTTTGAGCACAGCTAAGGTTTTGCGCAGCATTAAAGGAATATTGCTGGACATGTTGGTGCCGTGAAGCCGGTAGGCAGCAACTCGCTGGGTATGGTGAGCCACGGGATGTGCGCGGGCAATCTGCAAATACAAATCATAATCCTCACAAACTTTCAGGGTGGGGTCATATCGGAAAATATCGAAAACCCAGCGCTGATACATGACCGCAGCCGGCATTCCGATATAATTTCCGCGCAGCAAGTGCTCATAGTGATTATCTGAGACCTGCTGGGTATCGTCCTTAATCAAACCCGTAGCAGTGAATACTTTATCGTGGCCTCCCGACACAAAAGCCAAAGAGGGGCTTAGCCGCAGATAATGAGCGTTAGCGCGCAGTGCTCCTGGCAAGAGCCAGTCATCAGCATCCAGAAATACCAGGTAAGCGCCGCGGCTATGACTTATTCCTGCGTTTCGGGCAGCTGAGAGGCCGTGGTTGTTCTGGTAAATGTAGTTGACCCAAGAATGGTGTTGTGCCACCTGTTTAGTATTATCGGTCGAGCCATCGTCAATAATTATCACTTCAACGGCAGGATAATCCTGCTGTTGAATGCTAGCCAGCGCTTCCGGCAAATAGGCGCCATGATTGTAGCAAGGAATAATTACCGACACTAGTGGCCATTTTGTTGGCGTTGGCAAATTCATCATTAGAGTAGCGGCTAAGAACCCCGATTCTGATAATAAAATACTACCCCAGAAACTAGCCCTTTGACTTCGGACCACAGCGTGCGGCTGCGAAAACGATAAAAAGGAAACCCGGCTCGGAGCAAGTAAGCGTAGTATCTGGGCATTCGCCACAAATGACGAGCGTAGCCGGCCTGTGGCTGCTGCTCGTGCTGAATAAGCGCCGCCGCCGCGTGCCCGCGCATATAGTAGAAGAGTTGACGCTCCAAATCGGTCAGTCTCTTTCGATGGGTATGATAAACAACGGCTCTTGGGTTATAATGAATGCTATGCCCCTGGATAAGAATTCTAAACCACATTTCAGAGTCTTCGCTGCATCCGGACGCACCGGCCCCCAGTTTTTCATTAAATAAACCTGCTTCCTTGAAGACGCTTTTCCGAAAAGCACTATTCGCGCCGGCCCCAATATCCCACACTGGAGGTGCTGTCCGTAAGCTTTTGGCCCAGTAGTGAATGTCGTAATGCACATCGTCATAGCCTCGGTTGAAACTCCAGTGCTTTTCGAAAATCTGCTGTGCTTCCGTTTGTAGCTCCGCAGCTATGACTAAACCAGTCATAGCCACAATTTTCTCGTCTAGAAACGTCTCCCAGACTCTGTAGAGCCAATCAGGGTGCAGTTGCACATCATCATCTGTGAAGGCAATAATGTCACAGGCTGCTTTTTTCACGCCTGTATTTCTAGCGTAGGATAAGCCGGGTGCTATTTCCGCTACATATTTTAGATTGGGATAAGCCTTTGTAACCTTTAGAGTACTAGTGTCGGAAGGGGCATTATCCACAACAATTATTTCTGCTGGCTGACACACCATTCTGCGTAAGGACTCTAAACAGAGTTGAAGAGAAGGGGCCCGGTTGCGCGTGCAGATGATAACCGAGACAGGTACTTGTTGGGGAATAACTGTGGAGCGCCAGTCCACAAAAACCGAGTTAAGCCAGGTGTCCCACCGTTTAAAATTCCGCTGGAGCACCCAGTTTGCCCAAGGCTCTTTTTCAAGAGAATGCCTGGCGGCGTATCGCTCAAGAGTGGGTTTAATAACGTTTAATAGGGTTTCGTGGTATGTTTGCTCGGAGAGCGGACAGTTCGGCTCAATGAATAAATGCCCCAAAGCAATTTCTTTCCACCAGAATACTATGTAGTTGCCTTGGCCTTGATAATTAAGTTCCGGCAACGCCTTTTGGCTGGCCAAATCGACGTGGGTAATTGTGTAGCTTGGGTACAGGCTGCTAGTCATTTTCAGGTCAGGCTCATCTCGGTCTGCGTGAGTTGAAAGGGCAGCTGCGGCCGCACTGCCCCCCACCATTTGCCGTACCATTGGGTACCGGTTCGGTAATCGTCCAACTCAAAGCTCAGGCATTGCTCAAAATCGAACAGGTTGGTGGTAGTGTCTTTGAGCACGTAGAGCGTGATGTAATAAGCTCCATCGTTAAGAAAATTGCCCGGAATAGTGCACTCGCCGCTAACTACCCCTTTCTGACAGACCGTCGCCACGGAGGCCACGTCGAAAACGCACTCGCCGTCGTAGGAGAACAGCGTCAGGTGAGTGCTAATGAGAATGTTATCGGTGAAATTCCAGAATTGAAACTTGACTGTCAGCGGTGTGCGAATGTCAAGGGGCGCCTCCGGCTGGGCTAGGTGGGGAATCAACTCGACCTGCCGGAACCGAATTAGGTCGTTGCCGGGGGCTTCGGCCGGCTGCGCCCAGCTTTGCCTGGCCTGAACGTGCTGCGCGCCTACGAGATAGCGGTTAACGACGTGGGCAATGTCCCCTGACGCTTGCACCTGACCCTGCTGCAGCCACAGGCCGTGGTCACAGAGATTTTTAACAGCGGGCAGGTTATGGCTCACGAAGAGGATGGTGCGGCCTTCGTTGCGGGCCACTTCCCGCATCTTGCCCAGGCACTTTTTTTGAAAATCGGCATCGCCGACGGCCAGCACTTCATCAATGATGAGAATGTCAGGCTCCAGGTGGGCGGCGACGGCAAAGGCCAGGCGCACGTACATGCCCGACGAATAGCGCTTGACGGGCGTGTCCAGAAATGCCTCTACGCCGGAGAAAGCCACAATTTCATCGAACTTAGCCCGGATTTCGGCCTTGCTCATGCCCAGGATGTAGCCGCTCAGGAAGATGTTTTCGCGGCCCGACAGTTCCGGGTGAAAGCCAGTGCCCACCTCCAACAAACTACTGACTTTGCCCCGCCCGCGCACTACCCCCCGGGACGGGCGAATGATGCGGGAAATGATTTTAAGCAAAGTCGACTTGCCCGCCCCGTTGTTACCGATAATACCCCAGACCTCGCCCTGCCTTACCTCAAAGTTAATGTTGCGCAGCGCCCACAGCGCCTGACTCGATGCTTGCTGAGGATTGTCAGGCAGTTGAAAGAATGGGTCCTGCTGCCGGCGCACCGTCGTCGTCCACCAGCGTTGCAGGTCCTGGAGCAGAAAGCCGGTGCCAATCGTACCCAGCCGGTACACCTTCGAGAGCTGTTCAACCTGAATAACTACGTCGGACATGAGCGCTCACAGAATATCAATTAATTTATCTCCCTGCTTGTTAAAAATAAGCAGTGACGCCAGGAGTAGCGCTCCAGTGAAGACGAAGCTGTACGCAAATTGAGGCAGCGTCACTGCCCCCTGCCCGAGCAGAGCCAGCCGAAACAGCTCGAACAGCGGCGTCAGGGGATTGAGCTGCACCACCCAGCGCCACCGCTCCGACACGTAGCTGACCGGATAAATAACCGGGGTTAGGAACATGAACAGCCGCACGCTCAGGCTGAGCAGGTTGGCCATGTCCCGGTACTTGGCCGTCAGCACGGCGAAAAACAAGCCTAAGGCTAGGCTTAGAGCGCCCGCCAGGCCCAGCGCCAAAGGCACTAGCAGTAGCCTTTGGACGGTGGGTATCGGTACCTGCTCAAGCAATACATAATACGCCAGCAGCACACCGAGTAGGCTAAACTGAATTGTGAAGTGCAGTAGATAGCCGCTAAGACGCGCGATGGGAATAATGAGCCGCGGAAAATATACCTTGCTAAATATCTGGGCATTGTCGCGGAAAGTAGCGGAAATGCTGATGAATGACTCGTTGAAGAGGTTCCAGAGCACAATGCCCGCCAGGTAAAACAGCACCGGTGGAATAGGGCCAGTTGAGATTCCGATTACTTTGCCAAACACTAGCACGTAAGTGACCAGCGTCAGAACGGGCTGCAGCAGCACCCAAAACGGCCCCAGAATAGTTTGCTGGTAGATGAGCAGGAAATCTCGACGAACCAAGCCCATAGCTAAGTGGCGATAGGCCCAAAGCGCCGCCAGACTCGTGCCCCACCAGCTGGTCTGGGTGCCAAGCTCCCAATCCCATTTTTTTTCCGGCGGAGTAGACATAAGCATATGCGGAGCGCCCCACTGAGTAAGGAGCAATAATAGAGAGGGCGCGGAGCGGCGGCTAGATAGCCAGATACTTTGGCTGGTGAGAGCAGCAAAGTACTACTGGGAGAGCGAAATCAGTGCCGTCCCATTCCCTACCCCCCCCCAGCTGGCCCAAGCCGGTGCGGCTGGCCCTAGCTGTAATCAATCTCGGTGTTGTCGCCAATATTCAGGCTGTGGTTCAGGCCCCGGAAGGAGGCGTCGGAGCCCACGATGCAGTCGTGCATGACGGCGGAGCGCAGCTCGGAGTACGAGCCGATGATGGAGTCGCTCAGGATGGTGTTCTGGATGATGGTCTTGTCGCCGATGGCCACGTTGGGGCCGATGATGGAGTGGGCAATCTGGCAGCCGTGGCCGATGCTGACGGGCGGAATGATGACGGCGCCCGGAAACTGGGCGGCGTAGTCGCGGCCGTCGAGAAACTCGGGCCGGTTGAGCAGCTTGGCGTTGGCTTCGAGCAGGGTTTCCTTGCGCCCGCAGTCAAACCAGTTGTCGACGGGGCAGGTCGTCATCTGCTCGCCGTCCTCAATCAGGCGCATGAGCGCATCGGTGAGCTGAAACTCATCGTGAGTGCGCACGCCGTTGTCGATGATATATTCCAGGGCCTGGGCCAGCGCCTCGGGGTAGGCGAGCTTGTAGAGGCCGACCAGGGCGAAGTTAGATTTCGGGATGCGCGGCTTCTCAATGACTTTGCGCACGGTGCCGCCCTGATTGGTCTCGACCAGCCCGAACATGCTCGGCGTCTTGACTTCCTTCACGGCCAGTACTGAGCCGGGCGTGCGCAGCAGCTCACCCAAATCAACATCCACAATGGTATCGCCGAGCAGAATCAGCACCCCGTCGGGGTCGTGGCGGAAGGTGTCGCGGGCCAGCCAGAGGGCGTGGCCCAGGCCCTCGCGCGGCTCCTGCACCACGAAAGTGCTGGTGATGGCGGGGTAATGGCGGCGCACGTAGCTCTCAACTTTCTCGCCCAAATACCCAATAATGAACACGAACTCCTGAAAGCCGGCGTCGCGCAGGCGGTCAATGAGGTGGCCCAAGATGGTATTGCCGGCCACCGGCACCAGGCTTTTGGGCTGGGTGTGGGTGTGCGGGCGCAGGCGCGAGCCAATGCCGGCGACGGGAATAACGGCTTTCACGGGAAGGTTGGCGGGAAAAATGAAAGAACAGGGGGGTAGGAAAGCGCCGCAGTGGCCGGACCGAAGCAAGAAGCTGCTAGATACTGCTTTTCGAGCGGCTGCTCGCGCGGGGCGCGGTGGCAGGCTTTTCAATAAGGCAGGAATAAATAGGCTTTTCCGGCTACTACAACCGTAGCCGCCCCGCTACGTACCATTGCGCCGAGCCTGCCTCAACCGTGTGGCCCCCGCCGGGGTTTCAAGGAAATGGCTCAACCTTCTTTCTTCCCAACCCTTCTCTACTTTTTGTTGAAATGAATCGTATCCTTCTCTACCTCGCTGGTTTCGTCGTCCTGCTCTCGCAGTCCTCGTGCGGCTACAATGGCATGGTGCAGCGCGACCAAGCCGTGAAAGGCCAGTGGGCTAATGTGCAGAGCGCCTACCAGCGCCGGGCCGACCTGATTCCTAACCTCGTGAACACGGTCAAGGGTAACGCCAAGTTCGAGCAAGGCACCCTGACGAGCGTCATCGAGGCCCGCGCCAAGGCCAGCTCGGTGCAATTGAACGCCGACCAGCTTACGCCCGAAAACATTCAGCGCTTTCAGGCCGCCCAAAGCCAGCTCTCGCAGGGCCTGGGCCGCCTGCTGGCCGTGTCCGAAAACTATCCCGAGCTGAAGGCTAGTGCCGCCTTTCAGGAGCTGCAATCCCAGATTGAGGGCACCGAAAACCGCATCAACGTCGAGCGCAACAAGTTCAACGCCCTCACCACCGACTACAACACGTTCACCCGCTCCTTTCCCAATAACCTCTTCGCCGGCGTGTTTGGCTTCCAGCCCAAAACGGCTTTCGAGGCCGACGCGGCTTCGCAGCGGGCGCCCACGGTGCAGTTTTAAGTGTCTGCCATGCTGACGAAAGAAGCATCTTATCACGGCGGCTTTTATCAGAATTACTAACCTAACGGCGCGGCGGTGATAAGGTCCTTTGCTGCGCTCAGGATGACAGACAGGAGATGACCAACTTTCTTACTCCGGTTCAGGAGGCGGCCTTGGTAGCGGCCATTCGGCAGGCGGAAATCACGACGTCGGGCGAAATCCGGGTACACCTGGAGGCTCACTGCCCCACGCCCGAGCCGCTCGACCGCGCCGCGCAGGTATTTGCCGAATTGGGGATGCACCGCACGGCTCAGCGCAACGGGGTGCTGTTTTACCTGGCCTGGCAGGACCGGCAGTTTGCCGTCATCGGCGACGCGGCTATCAATGCGGCCGTGCCCGACGACTTCTGGGAAGCCACCAAGGAAACGGTGCTGGCCCAGTTTCGGCAGGAAAACTACGTCGATGGCCTGGGCCGGGGCGTGCGCATGGTGGGCGAGCAGCTGCAAAGATTTTTCCCCTACGACGCGGCCACCGACCAGAATGAGCTGGACGACTCTATTTCTTACGGCCGGCCCGCCGGCCCGCCTCCCGGCCCATGAGCCTGATTTTTTCGCCCGTCCCTACCCCCCCCTCCGCCGCCAACCCCCGCCGTCTGCGGCCCGCCTGGGCTGGTGGGGCTGCGTGGGTTTGGGTTATGGTGCTGGCGCTATTCCTGCTGCCCCTGGGGTTGTTGCAAGCCCAGGGTGTGCCGCCCCGCCCTACCCCCCCCCGCCTGGTCAATGACTTGGCCAACCTGTTGCAGCCGGCCGAAGCCGAGGCGCTGGAACAAAAGCTGGTGGCCTACGACGATAGCACCTCTACTCAAATTGCCATCGTAACCGTGCCCACGCTCGGCGACCAGGAGGTAGCCGCCTACGCCCAGGAGCTGTTCACGGCCTGGGGCATCGGCCGCGCCGGTAAGAACAACGGCCTGCTCGTGCTCGTCTCGTTGCAGCCGCGCAAGGCCTGGATTCAAACCGGCTACGGCCTGGAGGGCGCTGTGCCCGATGCCCTGGCCCGGCGCATCGTGAGCAACACCCTGGCGCCCGCCTTTCAGCAGGGCCAGTACTACGCCGGCCTCGACCGCGCTACCGACCAGATTATTGCCCTGGCTAAAGGCGAGTACCAGGCCGACCCCGCCAACGCCCGCGTCCGCAACCCGGATGGCGGCGGGGGCGGCCCGCCTTTCTGGCTTATTATTCTGATTTTAATACTGGTATTCTGGTTTCTGAACCGCGGCGGGGGCAACCGCAACAACCGCAACCGCGGGGGCTTTGGCGGTGGGTTCATGCCGCCCATCATCTTCGGCGATTTCTCGGGTGGGCGCGGCGTGTTTGGTGGAGGCGGCGGTGGTTTCGGGGGTGGGGGAGGAGGCGGTTTTGGCGGCTTCGGCGGCGGCAGCTCCGGGGGCGGCGGCGCGGGCGGCGACTGGTAGCGGTAGAAGCAGGTGCAACATGCAAAAATCCCTGTCCGCAAGTGGATAGGGGTTTTTGCGCATTGTCAAGTGACAACGTAAACAAACTTGACGCCTGATTCTAAGTTAGCGGAGGTGTTTGCTGAACCGAAATTTTCGGTGCGCAAACTACTAAAAACTACTAATTTCATGGTGAGTTAGTATTTTTTATAAAACAGTGTTATTTTTGTAGAAACTACTAATTCATCATGAAATTAGTAGTTTCTGAAACATGAATCTAGAGTACCCTCCTGTAGTAACTGCAGCAGTTGATAATTTCGACTTCTTTCGTCACTTCCAGAATGCGGATGTGATGAAGCTAGCCCGACGTGCTAATCATGAGTACTGGTACTGGACCGAGTTAAAGCACCGGCCGCTACCAACTGGTGTACCAGCGGCCGACATCTGGGCTATTGCCAAAATAAATCGGCAGAGTAGCTTGAAAGAACTACGGCTGGCCAACGTGCCGGACTGTCGATTTCACTACCAGGTCACGGAGCCGACCGTGGAAAAACTTCACCGCTTTGACTTATACATGGGCGGCATTTTGCAGGCGGATACGCTGATTCCAGCCGACGATAAGAACCGCTATTTGGTAAGTTCCATCATGGAAGAAGCTATTGCTTCCAGCCAGTTAGAGGGCGCCGCTACCACGCGCGAGGTCGCCAAGGACATGCTGCGTAAGAAGCGCAAGCCGCGCAACCAGTCGGAGCGCATGATTTACAATAACTATCAGACCATTCAATTCATCCTGACCCATAAAAGCGAAAACCTGACGCCCGAAATGCTCTGTCAGATTCAGGAACGAATGACCCTGAATACCTTGGCTAACCCCGAACACGCGGGAAGATTTCGGCTGAACGACGAGGTGCGGGTGGAGGACTTCACTACTGGTGAGGTGGTGCACATTCCGCCCCCTCAGAAGCATTTGACGGCCTTGATGGAGTGGTACTGCGCTTTCGCCAATGAGGAACCCATGAACCCGAAGGCGAGCGCCGCCCGCGGATTTGTTCATCCCATCGTGCGGGCCTCTATTCTGCACTTTCTGCTAGGCTACATCCATCCGTTTGCCGATGGCAACGGCCGGACTGCGCGGGCCGTGTTTTACTGGTACCTCTTGCGCAAGGGCTACTGGCTACTTGAGTATATGTCGATTTCTCGTATTATTCATCAGTCGGCAGCCCAGTATGCCAAGGCTTATCTGTTTACCGAGTACGATAGTAACGACCTCACTTACTTTATTAATTACCAAGTAAAAACACTAGACCTTGCCTTTACCAGCTTGCAGCAGTACATCGAGCGCAAAGTGGCCGAGAAGAAGCAGCTACGAGACTTTCGCCACCTGGTAGGGCTCAATATGAGACAGGTGAGTATGGTGCAGGAACTGGTGGGAGAGCCTCAAGCCGACTGGACCATTCAAGAAGTTCAAGACCGTTTTGATGTAACCTACCAGACGGCCCGCACCGACCTTATGAAGTTGGCCGACCTTGGACTGTTGGAAAGCCGGCGGGTGGGCAAGGCCAAGTTGGCCTACGTGCGGGCCGCTGGGTTCGATGAGTTGGTAGCGAAGCTGCGCTAACGCCCCGTTGCCTAAGTCGTACTTTTAAGAAGCCGTTGGGTTAACTCATTGATTATAAATAGGAAATAGTTGTCTTAAACTGCGGCTAGCTTTTGCGCCTGCCCTGCCGCTTGAGCGGCCACCGCCACCGCTTTAGGAGCCTGCACCGGCAGATACACCCGCACCGTAGTCCCTACCCCCGGTTCGCTCTCGATAGCCAGGGTACCGCCCTGCCGGCGCACGAAGGCCAGGCACAAACTCAGGCCCAGGCCGGTGCCGGCGCGCGGGTCGGGGGTTGGCGGGGGCGGCGCGGCGCCCGGTGCGGTGCCCAGCAGCTCCCGGATTTGGGTGGCGCTCATGCCGCTGCCGTTGTCGGCCACTTCCAGGCATACGGCTGGCCCGCCGACAGCGTCGGGCAGCAGCGTGGCGCTCAGGCGCAGGTGGCCGCCAGTGGGGGCAAACTTGAGGGCGTTGCCCACCAGGTTGCGCAAGATGGTGAGCACCATGCGCGAATCTGCCCACACGTGCAAGCCGGGGGGGGTAGGGACCAGCTCGAAGTGCAGCCGGCGGCGGTGGGCGGCGGCGGTGTAGAGGTGCTGGATTTCGGCCAGCAGCGGCGCCAGCAGCATGGGCTCCGGCGCGTAAGCCAGCTCGCCGGTCTGGCTCAGGGTCCAGCCCAGCAGGTTTTGCAGCAGCTCGCTCAGGTTGCGGGCGGTCTGCCGTACCAGGGCCGTCACCTGCTTGAGGCCGGCGCCGTCCTGCTGCTCCAGGTACAACTCAATTAGCTGCGATACCCCGCTGAACGAGGCCACCGGCCCGCGCAGGTCGTGGGCCACGATGGCATAGAGCCGGTCGCGAGCTGCCGCGTGAGCCTGCGCGGCGGCCGTAGCGGCTTGCAGGGCCGTATTCTGGTGGGCCAGCTGCTGGTCGCGGCGCTTGAGCTTCCAAACAGCCGTGACCGTCCCGCCCAGCCCCAGCGCCAGCAGCGCCACCAGGCCCAGCAGCTGGCGGCTGCGGGCCTGTTCCTGGCTGCGCTCCAGCGCCGCGATGCGGTTGCGCTGGCTCAGCGTCAGAATCTGCTGCTCGCGGGCGCGGGCCTCATACTGGCTGTTGAGACGAAGCAGGGTGGTTTGCTGCTGCCCGTGATTCAGGCTGTCGTCGAGCGCCCGGTAGCTTTCCAGCCAGACGTAGGCGTCCTGGTAGCGGCTCAGCTGGGCATAATGCCGGTAGTATTCCTGGTAGCAGCTCAGCGTGCACTCCCGCAGCTGGAGCTGGCGGCTTAGGCACAAGGCGGCGTGCAGGGTATCGAGGCCGGCTTGCGGTTGGTTTTTGAGCAGGGAATGCGCGAGGGTGGTCAGATTTTCCACTACCTGTGGCAGCTGGCCCAGCCGGCGGTTGCGCACCAGCGTCAGGCCGATAAGCTGGCGGGCCTGCTGCTCATCGCCTAAGTCGGAGTAGCAGGCCGCCAGCAGTCCCTCGGCCATAGACAGCCCCGGAAAGCTAAGCCGCGCCGCCCGCTGAATCAGCCGCCGGGCCACCAGCGCCCGGCCCAGGGCCGGCCCGAAGCGGCCGGCATCGTAATCGAGGGTGGCCAGGCCAATGAGCAGCTCGCCGCGGGCGCCGCTCCCGGCCAGTCCACCGGGGGCCAGGCGCAGCCCCAGCCGCAGATAGCGGCCGGCGCTGGTGGTATCGTGGCGGCCGGCCAGGGTGGCGGCCAGGCTGCGACAGGCCAGGCTGGCCGCTACCAGGTCGCCGCGCTGCCGGGCCAGGGCCAGCGCCTGCTGGCCGTAGTGGAGGGCAGCTTCGGCTTCGCCGGCATAGTCGGCCGCGGTAGCCAGAAACGCGAGGCACTGCTCCTGCCGCTGGGGGTCGGGCAGCTGCCGCGCCAGCACCAGCGCCTGCCGGCCCCGGCTCAGCGCGCGGGTCGGATTGGCTTTCCAGAGCCGGCGCGCCTGCTCCAGGGTGCTGTCGAAGCAGGCCACGGCCGAAGGGGGCTGCTGCGCGAGCAGGGGGTAGGAGCCAAGTAAGAATAAGACAAAAAACAGCTTTGATGATAACATTAATAAATTTGAATACTAGAGTTGTAGCGAAGATACTATAAAAGCTCATGCCATGTTATAGCAGATACATATTAAAGAGCAACTTATTTTACCAGATAAATTGTGGTCTCGTATACCCCAGCTTCTATTGCGGTCAGCAAACGGAAAAGTTATAAATCCTAGAAGATTGATTCTCGAAAACAAGCGCCAAGGCGCGCTGCCCCTGTATCCCTACCCCCCGCCCGCCGTACTTTCGCCCCATGACCCCGACCACTGACCAGCCCGCCGCCCCTAAGCTCTTTCTGCTCGACGCCTTCGCCCTGATTTACCGCGCCCACTTCGCGTTCAGCAAAAACCCGCGCGTCAACTCCAAGGGCATGAACACCGGGGCCGTGCTCGGCTTCACGAATACGCTGGTCGAGGTGCTGCAAAAGGAAAAGCCCAGCCACCTGGGCGTGGCCTTCGATGCGCAGAAAAAGACGTTTCGCCACGATTCCTTTGCCGACTATAAGGCCCAGCGCCAGAAGATGCCCGAGGACATCGGCATCGCCATTCCCTACATCAAAAAGATTGTCGAGGCCTTCGGCATCCCGATTCTGATGGTCGATGGCTTCGAGGCCGACGACGTGATTGGTACGCTCGCGCAGCGCGCTGAGGCCCAGGGCTTCGACGTGTTTATGATGACGCCCGACAAGGACTACTGCCAGCTCGTGACCGAGAAAATCAAGATTTACCGGCCCGCCTTCATGGGCAACGCGGCCGAGGTGCTGGATGTGCAGCACGTGCTGGAGCGGTTCGAGATTGAGCGCGTCGAGCAGGTGATTGATATTCTGGGCTTGCAGGGCGACGCGTCGGATAATATTCCGGGCATTCCGGGTATCGGCGAGAAGACGGCCAAGGCGCTGATTAAGCAGTTCGGCTCGGTCGAAGGGCTGATTGCGAACGTGGACCAGCTCAAGGGCAAGCAGCAGGAGAACGTGCGCCAGTTTGCCGAGCAGGGGCTGATGAGCAAGGACCTGGCAACCATCCACGTCAACGTGCCCATCCCGTTCGAGCCCACCGAACTGGCCATGTCAGGCCCGGACGAGGCGCGGCTGCGGGAGCTATTTGACGAGCTGGAGTTCCGGCAGCTGGCGGCGCGGGTCCTTGACGGCGGAGGGGGGGGTAGGGATGACCGGGCGCCGGCCGGCCCGGTTGGGCGCGGCGCGCGGCGGCCCAAGGTGGCGGCAACTGGCCAGGCCTCGCTGTTTGGCAATCCGGGCGATGAGGCTGTGGCCATTGGCGCCGAGGAGGGCGAAACCGGCCAGCACGGCAGTCCCTACCACGGTCCGCGCCGCACGCTGGCCGACATGCCGCACCAGTACCACTTAATCGACACGCCGGAGCTGCGCAAGTCGCTGCTGGACTTTCTGTTGCAGCAAGCCGAAGTCAGCTTCGACACGGAGACCACGGGCCTGGATACGATGACGGCCCGGCTCGTGGGCCTCTCATTCTGCTGGCTGCCTGGCGAAGCTTACTACGTGCCCGTGCCGCAGGACAGCTTCGAGGCGCAGCAGGCGCTGGTGGAGGAGTTTCAGCCGTTTTTCAACGCCGAGAGCATCCTCAAGATTGGGCAGAACATCAAGTACGATCTCACCATTCTCAAGCACTACGGCGTTAGCATCAAGGGCAAGCTGTTTGATACGATGCTGGCCCACTACCTCATCGAGCCCGATATGCGCCACAACATGGACGTGCTGGCCGAAACGTATTTGCACTACCAGCCAGTGTCGATTATCGAGCTGATTGGTCCGAAAGGCAAGAACCAAAAGACGATGGCCGACCTCGACCCCGCGCTGGTGAGTGACTACGCCTGCGAAGACGCCGACGTGACCTTGCAGCTCAAGCACGTCTTTGAGCCGATGCTCAAGGAAATCAACCTGCTCGGCTTGCTCAACGACGTGGAAAACCCGCTCGTGCCAGTCTTGGCTGCTATTGAGTACGAGGGCATCCGCATCGATTCTGGCGCTATGAACGAGTATTCGGCCGAGCTGCAAGGTTACATCAAGGAGCTGGAAACGCAGATTTATGCCGCCGCCGGCCAGGAATTCAACATCGGCTCGCCCAAGCAGCTGGGCGAAATCCTGTTCGACAAGCTGGGCATGGGCGGCTCGAAATCCAAGAAAACCAAGACTGGTCAGCACGCCACCGGCGAAGAGGTCCTGAGCCAGCTCGCCGCCGAGCACCCCGTGGCCGCGCTGATACTGGAGTACCGCCAACTCACCAAGCTGCGGTCAACCTACGTCGAGGCCCTACCCCAACTCGTGAACAAGAACGACGGCCGGGTGCACACCTCATTCAACCAGGCCGTCACGGCCACCGGCCGTCTCAGCAGCACGAATCCCAACCTGCAAAACATCCCCATTCGCACTGAGAAGGGCCGCGAAATCCGCAAGGCCTTCGTGCCGCGCGACGACCAGCACGTGCTGCTGGCCGCCGACTACTCCCAAATCGAGCTGCGCATCATGGCCGACTTCAGCGGCGACCCGACCATGATTGAGGCCTTCCGGCTGGGCCAGGACATCCACGCCAGCACCGCCAGTAAGGTCTTCAACGTGCCACTCTCAGCCGTGGACGGCGAGATGCGCCGCAAGGCCAAAACCGTCAACTTCGGCATCATCTACGGCATCTCGGCTTTTGGGCTGGCCCAGCGCCTGAGCATCAGCCGCAAGGAAGCCGTGGACATCATCGAGGCGTATTTTGAGGAGTTCGGGGCGGTGAAGAAGTTCATGGACGAGAGCATCAACCGCGCCCGCGAACTGGAATACGCCACTACGCTGCTCGGCCGCCGCCGCTACCTGCGCGACATTAATTCGCGCAACGCCACGCTACGCGGCTTCACCGAGCGCAACGCCATCAACGCGCCCATCCAGGGTACGGCCGCCGACATCATCAAGAAGGCCATGATTACCATCCACGACTGGCTGGAGCAGGAAAAGCTCGGTACCAAGATGATTCTGCAAGTCCACGACGAACTCGTCTTCGACGCCGTGGCCAAGGAAGTGGAGTTCATCACGCCCAAGATTCGGGAGCTGATGATAAGCGCCCTGCCCCTGCCCCGCGGCGTGCCGATGGAAGTGGAAATCGGTACGGGCCGCAACTGGCTGCAAGCGCATTAGCAGCATTCCTATAGCATCTAATCTCATGGATAAGACCACTAAGCAAGCCGTGGTGACGGAGCTTGTTGACTTACTTGTCAAAGGCAACGCCCACGTCACTTTTGAGGACGCCTGCGCCGACCTGACGCCAGAAATCTGGAATCAGCACGTAGCCGGCACACCCTACAGTATCTGGCAGCTGACCGAGCACGTTCGCATTGCGCAGTGGGATATTTTAGAGTTTTGCCTTGACTCCAAGCACGAATCGCCGGAGTGGCCAGCCGGGTACTGGCCGGCTAAAGATGCTACTGCCGATGAGAGAACGTGGCAAGCTACGCTGGCCCAAATTCAGCGAGACCGCCAACGCTTTATAAGCCTGCTAAACGCGCCAGATACCGACCTGCTGGTCCCGTTGCCACATGGTTCCGGCCAAACTATCCTGCGCGAGGCCATGCTTATTGCTGACCACACGGCCTACCACACCGGTGAAATCATCTTGGTACGGCGCCTGCTGCGCGCCTGGGGATGATAAGCGCCCTACCCCCTGCCCCGCGGCGTACCGGTGGAAGTAGAAATTGGCACGAGCCGCAACTGGCTGCAAGCACATTAACCGCTTGCTCTGATTTATTGGCTGAGAATCCCGACCATTTTACCCAAACCTCAGTCATGAGACGACTACTCGTACTACTTCTCTTACTTCAGTGCTCAGCAAGCTGGGGCCAGTCGGTACCCACCGCAGCCACTCTTACCGCCCTGATGCAGAAGGCCAGCGTGCCGGGTATGCAGCTGGTGTACACTCATGGCGTTAAGAAACAAGCCTATGCCCTGGGCCAGCGCACGGCCGGCAGCGCGCTGGCTGTGGATGCTACTACCATTTTTGAGGCGGCCTCGCTGGGGAAAGCTGTACTGGCTTACGTGGCCCTGCGCTTGCTCGACCGGGGCGTGTTCAGCCTCGACAAGCCGCTGCTGAGCTACTACCCCTATCCCCGCCTTCAGGGCGCGCCAAATGCCGATAAAATCACGGCTCGCATGGTGCTAGGGCACACCACGGGCTTACCCAACTGGGTGGCCAACCCAACGAGCCCGGAGTGGAAAACGGCCCCGCTGCGCCTTAAATATGCGCCCGACAGCTGGTGGAACTACTCCGGCGAGGGCTACGTGCTTTTGCAGAAAACGCTGGAGCACCTCACCAATAAGTCGTTTGAGACGCTGGCCCAGGAGGAAGTATTCGGCCCGTTGCGTATGGCGCACAGCAGCTTCACATGGCGCGAGAAATTCGCGGCCAACGCCGCGGCGGGCCACGACGGCCAGGGCCAGCCGGTGCCCATCAATCACTTCCCGGAGCCCTACGCGGCCTTTAGCCTGCTCAGCACTGCGTCCGACTACAGCCGGTTTCTGCAAGCGCTGATGAGTGGCCGGGGGCTGAAACCCGCTACCGCGCAGCTGCTACTCCTACCCGCTAACGAAGCTAACCGCTACGGCAAGCCAGCAACGGCCACCGACCCGTTTATTGCCTGGGCCTGCGGCGTGGGCTTAGCCACCACCAGCCAGGGCATAGCCCAGTGGCAATGGGGCGACAACGGCGCCTTTAAGGGCCTTTACATGACGCTGCCCGGCAAAAAGGAAAGCCTGGTATTTTTAACTAACAGCTCTAATGGTCCCAAAATGGCCGACGACTTGCTGCGGCTGTTCTTCGGGCCGGGCGAGTATCGGGCTACGCAGTGGCTGGCCGAATAGTCAGGCTGCATTTGGATGAAGCTCCATAAAAAAGCCCGGAATGCTTAAGCGTTCCGGGCTTTTTTCGTGGCCATAAAACCTACTTCTTCTGAGTCTTTTTCGTCTTGCCCGAAGGCTTATCTTTCTGCTCGGTCTCGTTTTTCTGCTCCTTATTCTTGGTGGCCGGGTCAGTGTGCTTGGGGGTGTTGGTTGAGGTTGCCATAATGGTAAAAAATGTGGTGAACTGGATGCGTACTATACGCGCGGCCGGGGAAAGTCGGCTGAATGCCAATTTCCTACCCCCCTTTCCCATTCCGGGCCACTACGAACATTCGGTCGCCAAACCGGCCGGTGAGCTTGTTCAAGTAATACGTCGGGTACTGCCCGGCCAGCTTGCCGGCTTTTTCCAGCAGGCTGCCGCCCAGGCGGATGTGCTGCGGCGGCTTCACCGGGTTCAACAGCTCGACTACCTCGAAGTGGTGCTTGCGCAGCAGCTTGGTGATAGTGGCGGGCGTGAACTCGTAGAGGTGATAGGGCGGAATGTCCATCTTGCGCTGCCGGCCCAGCAGGCCGTAAGCGGCGAAGCCCAGGCGCACGGTGGGCAGATTCAGTACGCTCGGCAGGGCCAGCACGAGCAGGCCACCGGGGCTCAGGATGCGGCCGAACTTGGCCAGCACGGCGCTGGGCGAGAGCAGGTGCTCCAGCACGTCGCCCATGTAGGCGAGGTCGAACTGGTTTTCGTGAAAGTCTTCGGTGGTTTCGATGTTGCCGGTCACGACGGGCAGGCCGAGCTGGCGGCGGGCGAAGTCGGCGGCGTGGGCCGAGATTTCAAGACCGTGGGTTTCCCAGCCCAGGCTTTGCAGGCTCTTGAGGGTGTAGCCGGGACCGCAGCCCACTTCAAGGTAGCGAAACTTCTGGCCCGGATACTTGGCCTGCATGTAGTCCACGAACTTGTCGGGCTTGGGCTGGCTGAGGTCCAGCTTCTCGCCTTCCTCGATGAACTTTACGTCCTGCTGGGTGCGGTCGTAGTTGGGGCGCTCGGTGAAATATTCCTTGCCGTAGAGCCTCTCGAGCTGGGCGGGCGTGGGCTGGGGGTCGAGGAAAATCAGCTCGCACTGCCGGCACTGCGTGCCTTGCAGGCGCTGGCCCTCGAAGGCGTAGTAGAAGGGTAGAGGACGGGAGTTGGTCTCGCCGCAAAGGTCGCAGGTGCGCATAAGGGCAAAGGTACTGGGGTGGGTTGTTCTAGTAGCATTAGCCCGCAGAGGGCGCGGAGGTTTGCGCAGATGACGCAGAAGCTGATAGCGCTTTGCCAGCGGAAGGGGGGGTAGGGATTTTCGCTCAGGCGTGAAACCCGCCCGGAAACCCCTACGGCCGGTTTGGGGTTAAAAGTATCATGTTAGAAGACCTGCTTATTTCCCCGGCGCCCCCGGTTTCGGCCCGCAACTCGCCCACGCTCGATGTGCTCGTGATTGGGGCCGGCCCCGTCGGACTAGCCTGCGCCTTGGAAGCGCAGCGCCAGGGCCTGCGCACGGCCGTTATCGACAAGGGCGCGCTGGTCAATTCCATCGTGGGCTACCCTACCAACATGGAGTTTTTCTCAACGCCCGAGCTACTCGAAATCGGCGGCTACCCGTTCCCGACCAGTGGCTACAAGCCCCTGCGCGAAGATGCCCTCGACTACTACCACCGCGTGGCCGTGGCCGAGAAGCTGGATTTGCGCCTGTATGAGCGCGTCGTGCGTCTCGAAGGCGAAGCTGGCGACTTCACCATTGAAACCGAAAAAGGCGAAATTCACACCCGCGCCGTGGTCATCGCCACGGGTTTTTTCGACGTGCCCAACCGCCTGCCCGTGCCCGGCGCCGACCTGGCCCACGTGAGCTACTACTACAAAGAGCCCTACCCTCACGTCGGGCGCGAGGTCGTGGTTATCGGCGCCAAAAACTCGGCCGCCAAGGCTGCCCTGCAACTCACCCGCGCCGGGGCGCGCGTCACGCTGCTCGTGCGCGGCCCGGAAGTAAGTGAGTCAGTGAAATATTGGATTCGGCCCGACTTGCTTAACCGCATTGCCGAAGGCCGCATTAAAGCGCACTTCAGCACTCAAATTGTGGGTATTCGGCCCAACGCCGTAGACATCCGCACCCCTGATGGGCCGCTGAGCGTCCGGGCTGATTTCGTGTACGCCCTCACCGGCTACCGTCCTGATTATCCCCTGCTCGCGGCGCTGGATGTGCCCATCGCCGATGACGAAGCGCGCACACCGCTCCATGACCCTGCCACGCACGAGTCAGCCCGGCCCGGCGTGTACCTGGCCGGCACGGTGTGCGGTGGGCTGCACACCAGCCGCTGGTTTATCGAGAATGGCCGCCACCACGCCCAACTCATCGCGGCGCGGCTGCGCGAAGTTGTCAGTTCAGGTAGCTGAGCAGCTCGGTCACGGCTACGCCTTGCGCTACTCGGGTGTAGCGCAGCTGCAAGGCATCGGTACTGAGCAGCACAATGTCGTAGGTCGCCTTGACGGTGCCCACGCCGCCCACGCCGAGGGTAAGCTTGGTGCCGGTCGCATCAAGGCTCCACGAGCGCATGTTCACAGTGGCGCGGGGCAGGCTGCCGGGACAGGCCGAAGAGCCTTCGGTGCGCACGAGCACGCCGGTGGAGGCGAAGTTGAACTGGTCGTCGCGCTGGCACGGCCGCAGCAGCGCCTGCCGGTCCAGCGTGTCGGCGCCAGTGATAGTTTGCCAGTTGGTCAGGTGCCAGGTGCTTTCCATCAGCAGTTGAGCTGAAGGCTGCGAGATAAGCTTTTGAGTTTCCCGTGGCTTCACTGCTGGCAGCAGGGGTAGGAGAGAAGTAAGAAAAAAGGTAAAGATTTTCATACAAACTAGGTTACTAACGCCTTGATAGTCATGGCATATACAAATAATAGGCCTAAGTTACCAGCCCTCCATAAATTTGACAATGATCTAACACCGTGCGGCCCGCCCCATGAAAGGCAGGCCACGCGCAGCGAGGCATAAAGCTCGGGAGGGTCAGAACCTCCCGGCCGGAATAAGGCAGGCTTAAGATTAAACAGGGGGGTAGGAACGCTACGCCGACCAATCCGCCAGCTCGGGTTGCTGCATAAAAAAACGCCGCCCCGGTCGGGAGCGGCGTTTTCGCAAGTCAGATTACAAGCTGATTACGGAAACTTCACCCCGCGGTAGCGGGTGGCATCGACTCCCGCCACGTGGGCACCGTACTTGCCATTGATAACCCGAATCATCTCGTTAGCGATGACGGCGTAGCCGCGGGGCGTAGGGTGCACACCGTCGAGCGAGAACAGGTTGCCGGTGATGTAGGCGGCGCTGTTGTTCGCACCGTTAATAGCCAAGCCGCCACGGGCCACCTGCGTGAAAAAAGCATTGGCATCGAAAATGGCCAGGCCGCGGGCATTGGCGGCCGTGGTAAGGGCTGCATTGAACGCGGTGGTGGCGGTGGCTACCAGGCCCTGCTCTACATCATCCAGCACAAAAGCACTCGGAATTGGGTTGGCGGCCGTAACGCCAAACGCCGCCGTGGTGTCGATGGCATAGCCGGCCAGATAGGCGCTGAGGGAAGCGCGGGGTACCAGCGCGCGCCAGGGAGCGCCGGTGGGCCGCCCCAACAGACCCAGGAAGGACGCGGAGGTCAGGGTAAACAGCTGCCGGCCGCCACTCGCGTTGCGAATATCGGCGGCGGCAATCTGCTTGCGGTTGCCCGACGTGGCGTTGCCGGGGGCCGCGCCGGTTAGCGTCACGACGCCCGGCACGCTGTTGGCCGTTAGCGTTGACCGGAGGGTTGGTCCCACAGTGGTAAAGAACGGGATGCCGGTAACGTCTGGAATAGTAGCCACCACGCCTTTGGCCCCGCCCACCGTCAGGGCATCCAGAATGCTCGCCGTGCTCGCCGTGAAGGTCGCCACCGAAGTTAGTGAGTTGTTGGGCGCTGTCGAGGCCCCTCCGCTGGTTGCGTAGCCCAGCACGTCATTGTTGCCCAGCCATTCGGTAAAAAACGTGGGGTTGATGGCTGCCACCGTGGCCTGCACGCGCTGCAAGTAAGTTTGGGTGGGCGTGGCATCGGGCGTGATGCGCTCAAAGAAGGCGTTGCCGCGGTTGCTGCCGTAGCCCGCCGTCTGAATATCGGACATCCGAATGCCAGGCACGCCTAGATTGTTGATGGGGTCCGTAAACTTAGTATAGAGGATTTGTGGCGTCACGGCCCGCACGGCTAGGTTGGTCGTCACAGGAGTCGTAATGGGTGTGCCCGCCGCCGTAAAGCCAGTCAAGCTCAGGTAGCCGGAACCGTTGGCCTGAGCCTCGGTGAAGAGCGGCTGCGTGAACGCGCCGCCGCCGACCTCGGCGAACTGCTGGGCCAAGAGGGCGGGGTAGGAATTCTGCTGGCCTTCCAGGTACAGCCCCCCGTCAGCGTAACCAGCCGTAAGGGAGTTGCCCACGGCGATGTAGCGGCTGAAATCGGCGCCGCCGGCGCTGGCTTTGGGCTCGTCGATGTCGGGCTGGCAGCCGCCGAGCGTAAGCCCCAGCAAAGTCAGCGCCGGGGTGGCATACGTTAAAAACTTTTTCATATTAGATAGAGACAGAGGAAGAGCAGGTGAAGACCGGGAGTGGCGGCTACCAGCGCTCGGAATTAAAACTTATAGTGCAGCCCGATGCCGGGGATGTGAATGTTGGTTTTGTAGGTGCCGGCCACCCGGTCGGCGGTGCCATTGTCGAGCAGGTCCTGCTGGGTCTGGCTGCGCTCCTTGAAGCTGTTGAACTGATAAGAGGCGTCGATGCCGAAGTTCTCGCTCAGGTTGTAGGAGAGGCCGGCGGTGAGGATGGTCCGGTCCGCGTCGGGCGTTTCGGGCGTCACGTAGCCGTCCTTTACGGCCGTCAGGTCCAGGGCCGCCCCGGCGCGTACGGTCAACTTCTCGTCCAGCTCATACTGGCCACCGAGGCGGAAAGTCAGCGCGTCCTGGTAGCTGCGCTTGGACGAGGAGAACGTGCGGTTGCCAACCAGGCCGCTGTTGGCGTCGGTGCTGGGGCCGGCATTGCCGTTGTTGCCGCTAAAGGTGAAGTCCAGGTTGCGGTAGTCGCTCCAGAACGTCAGCGACGCGTCGAGGCCGACGGTGAGCTTGTCGGTGGGCATGATGCCGATGCCAATGGAGGCCAGCGCCGGCAGCGGCAGCGTGGCGCCGAAGCTGGTGGCCGTGAACTGCGCCGTCACCGGGGCCGAGGCGCCGCCGGCCGTCGGCAGGCCCGACAAAGTCACGTCGCCGTTCTCTACCTGCGCGTTAATCTTCGAGCGGTAGCTTACTCCCACGCTCAGCTTGTCGGAGGGCTTGAAGAAGATGCCGGCGTTGTAGCCAAACTTGGTTTTGGCCTTGCCGTCCAGCTCAATGTGACCATCGCCGGTAGGCAGGGGCAGGTCGCGCTGCAAGTTCACCGAGCCGCCCACCAGAATGGTCAGGCCCGCGCCCACGCTCAGCGTGGGCGTGATGGCGTAGGAGGCTGTGGGCTGCACATACACCGAGCGCAGCGTGATTTCGGTGAGCGAGTAGCGGCCCTCCCAGCTGCTGCCGTAGCTCAGGGAGCTGCCGTAGGGCGTGTACACGGCCAGGCCCGCCCGGAAATTGCCGTCCTTGGGGCCGAAGCTGGCGTAGAAGTTAAACGGATACACGATGGGTTGGTCCTCCAGTTCGCGCTGCGGCCCGCCGTCGGCGCTGCGGAAGCTGACGCGGGCCAGGGCGAAGTTGGCGCCCAGCTGCACGCCGTTTTCGCGCACCATAGCCAGGGCGCCGGGGTTGTAAAACATGGCGGCCTGGTCGAGCGACAGGCCCACACCCACGCCGCCCATGCCGTTGTTTTTCTGGCCGCCCAAGTTGACTTGGAAGCCGCTGGCCGAGGCCGCCTGCGCGCCCACCAGCAGCGTCCCGCCCGCAAGCAGTAAAGATTTAACCGTCATAATAAGAAGAAAGGGAGATGGGAATAGATTCCGGGCTTAAAAGTAGCGCAAATTTCGCTTAGGCTATTCTCGTAGTGCCCGGTCAGCCCGGCCCGCGCACCGCCCAAACCCGGCCCGCCGACACTCACCTGCTAGATAGACGGCTGAGCTTCGCCGCTAAATCCCTACCCCCTCTGCCGCGCGCGAAGCCGGGCACCAAATGCCGCTACCTTTGCGTTTGCTGCCGCGACCTCTGCCCGCTTTCTTCATGCGTTTTCCTTTTCGGCACTTCCCCGCTCCGGTCTTTCTGCTGCTTTCGCTGACGCTGCTGGCGCTGGCCCCGGCCGCCTGCACCCGCAAAGCCGTTTCCTTTAATAGCCGCCCCGAATCGGTGGTGACCACCGCCAGCCCCCGCGACACGCTCACCATCACGGCCGACTCGCTGCGCAAAGGCCCCTCGCTGAGCACCGCCCGCAAGCAGCTGGCCTTGAGCAAGTCCGAAGAGCGCGCCGCCAAGGAAAAAGAGAAAGAAACGCAGCGCAAGCCCCGCAAAAAGAAGAAAGTGTTTCTGGGCGAGCGAATTAAGCGCGCCTACGTGAAGTCGGGCGGCAGCGGGCGCAGCCAGGTAATTGAGATTTTCTATTACCTGCGCACCTTCCAGCAGCCCAATCCCTACGCGCCGGCCCGCTACTACTACGACGGCAAGAAGCGCCGCATCTATAAGGCCACCCGCGAACTGGACCCGGCCACCGACAAGATTCTGCACGGCCCCTATAAGAAGGTGCAGAACAACCAGACCATCGAAACCGGCTTCTTCGCCCTCGGCACCCGCCATTTGCGCTGGGAAAAGTTTGGCCGCGACGGGGTGCTGCTCAGCAAGACCCACTACGAGCAGGGCTACCCGCGCGACGCCAACATCAGCTACTACGACGCCGGCCGCACCCTGCCTCAGGAAGTGGTGCCCTACGTGAATGGCAAGCTCGAAGGCGACTACGCCCGCTTTCTGGCCAACGGGCAGCGCGACTGGTCGGGCGAGTTTGAGAATGGCCACCGGGTGGGCACCTGGACCAAATACTGGGGCTTCCGCAACCGCCGCCACTACGAGTATCAGTACGCCGAGAGCGGCTTTGACCCCGAGGTGGCTGAACCCGAACTCGTGCGTGAATACAACCGCAACGGCACCCTCATCTTCGATAAGGAAAAGGGTCTTGACAAGCGCGGCCAGCCCGAAGCCGAGGACCGGCCGGGCCAGCGCCGCCCAGCCGGGCGCGGGAAGTAGGGTATTGAGGTCTGGAGAGGATAGGAAGAGAACGTCATGCTGAGCGCAGCGAAGCATCTCGCTAGGAGAAGTAATCAATGGGAAACAACGATTGAATTACTATCCGGGCGAGATGCTTCGCTGTGCTCAGCATGACGTTACTTTTTCCTACCCCCCATTTAATAGAAGGCATCCTCAAAGTGCTCAATGCGAAAGCCCTGGCTGAGCATGGTCAAGGCCAGAATGTCGAAGCGGATGTCGCCGCGCCAGTCCAGCGTCTCCTGCAAGTGCGTGGCCGCCAGTCGGAATAGCTCCTTCTTGCGCGCTGAGACAAAGGTTTCGGGCGGGCCGAACTGCCCGCCGGAGCGGGTTTTTACTTCCACGAACACTAGCAGCTCTTGGCCGCGGCGCGCCACCAAATCTACCTCGGCGCGGCCGTGGCGGTAGCCGCGGGCAAAGATTTCAAAGCCCAGGGCAGTTAGAAAGTCAGCCGCGGCGGCCTCGCCGGCCCGGCCCAGCTCGTGGGGAAGATGCGCCATAACGGGGATAGGGAGCTTCTCAAGCTGCGCCTAAAGCTAGTACCTTTGCGAGCTTTTCAGCCGCTGGGCGGCCGGAGGAGTTAGGTTATTTATACTATATATCAGGCGGCCGGCAGCGCGGTCGAAATCCCTACCCCTGCCCGGCTCCGTAAGCTACTATCATGGTCCTCGTCCCCGACTCGCCCGCCGTTTTCCTACCCCCCCCGGTGCCGGCGACCCGGCCCAACCGGCAGGTGCGGGTGCAGCGCCTGGGCCATGCGCCCTACGTGCCGACCTGGGAGCTGCAAGAGGCCCTACTAGCTGACACGCTGGCCATTAAAACCCGCAACCGCCTGGCCGAAGCCACTGGTACAACCCCGGAGGCGACGCCCAACCACCTGCTTTTCTGCGAGCACCCGCACACCTACACGCTGGGCAAAAGCGGCCAGCCCGAACACCTCCTGCTCGATGAGGCGGGCCTGGCCCGGCACGAGGCGGCCTTCCACCGCATCAACCGGGGCGGCGATATCACCTACCACGGGCCGGGGCAGCTAGTGGCCTACCCCATCCTCGACCTCGACAACTTCCGCCCCGACATCCACTGGTACTTGCGCACACTGGAAGAAGCCGTTATCCGGACTCTGGCCGACTACGGCATCCGCGCCGGCCGCATCGCGGGTCTGACCGGCGTGTGGCTGGACTTTGAAGAAAATGCCTCGCGTCCGCGCAAAATCTGCGCCCTGGGCGTGAAGTGCAGCCGCTGGGTCACGCTCCACGGCCTGGCCCTGAACGTCAGCCCCGACCTCACTTACTTCAACCACATCATCCCCTGCGGCATCGCCGACAAAGCCGTGACCTCCTTGAGCCAGGAACTGGGCCGCGCCGTGCCGGTAACGGAGGTGCAGGAGCGCCTGCTGCCGCACTTGGCCGCCCTGCTCGGCGCCGAGCTAAGCTAAGTCCAAGCCTAAGCTAAGTGCAGATACAGATAAGCTAACCCAGTATTCCCTACCCCCTCCGCGGCGCGGAACCCCAAATAATCCGTTCTAATTCATTTAAATCAGTTAAATCTGTGGTCCGTGAAGCACGATATTCCTTTTGACCCGGTGGAGGGCGTGTCCGTGGCGGTGGTGCCCGACGCGGCGGCGGCCGTCAGCGACGAGCAGCCCGGCTGGCAGGTGTACCTGCTCAACCACAATCCCTACCCCCTCGAAAACGTCATTATCAGCGCCAACGGCTACGGCCCGCAGAACGACGGCGAGCAGGTGCGTACCTCGACGCTGCGCTACGTGTACGAGCAGGTGCCACCCCGCGCCGCCGTGCCCATCGAGCCCATCGACCCGGCTCTGTTTCACCTCAATAATCAGTACTGGGTGAGCTACTACCGCGGCCGGCAGGTGTTCGACAAAAAGTACATTTTCGTGCCCGACTCCATCGTGGCCGCCAACTTCATCCACATCGGTCTGCTCAACCAGGCCGGCGTTTTGCACAGCTAGTCTGCCCTGGGCACGTTGTCGCCAACTTGATTTCCGCTATTATCTATCTCCGTACTTCTTTAAGAACTAGGCTATGCATTTACCCATCAACTTAGCGCTGGCCTGGATGTGGGCCCTGCTGGTTTCGCTCTTCGCGGTGCCCTCCATCATCTATATTGCCCACCTCAAAAACATGCTCGACACGCCCAACGGGCGCACCGTGCACCAGTCGCTCACGCCCCGGCTGGGCGGCGTGGCGGTGTTCGCGGGCTTTATGTCGGCGCTCACCATCTTCGCCGACCTCAGCAATGGCGTGCAGCAGCTGCTGGCGGGCTGCATCGTCTTATTTTTTGTGGGGCTGAAAGATGATTTGGTAAGTATTTCGGTGGCCAAGAAGTTCGTGGGGCAGTTGCTGGCGTCGGGCGTCGTCATGATTATGGCCGACGTGCGCATCACCAGCTTCCAGGGCATTCTGGGCGTCGGCACGCTGCCGGTGGGCGTGAGCTACGCCTTCACTTTCGTCGTCATCGTGGGCATCACCAATGCCATCAACCTGATTGACGGCCTCGACGGGCTGGCCGGCACCATCGTGCTGCTCATTGCCGGCACGCTGGGCTACTACTTCTACGCCTACGGCGGCCCCAGCTTCGGCAACTACGTGTCGGTGGCCGTGTGCCTGATTGGTGGGATGCTGGGCTTTCTGCGCTACAACTTCCACCGGGCCACCATCTTCATGGGCGACACCGGCTCGCTGGTGTGCGGCTTTATTATCTCGATTCTCACCATTCAATTTATCGAGATGGGCCTGCGCGTGGGGCAGCCGTTCGGGCAGGCCTCGCCGGCCGTGGCGCTGGGCATTTTGTTCGTGCCCTTGTTCGATACGCTGCGCGTATTTCTGTTGCGGATGCTCTCGGGTCGCTCGCCCTTCTCGCCCGACAAGAATCACATTCACCACCGCATCCTGGCGATGGGCTTCTCCCAAATAAGTACGGTGCTGCTGCTGGCGCTGCTCAATATCCTGGTTATCCTCTTCGTCATCAGCTTTGCCTACCTCGGCAATCTGGCCCTGATTGGCACGATGGTGGGCTTCTCGGTGCTGCTCAACATCTCCCTGGGCGTGTATCAGAGCCGGCTGGCGGCCCGGCAGCGCCCGCTGGTTTCGTCCTAATCCCTACCCCCTTCTTAGCCAGCAAAGCCCGGACTAATGCGGAGACCTGAACAGCGGAGGGGGGGTAGGGAATGGGCTTGCAGACTCAGCTTACGGAGTTTGCGCTTTGGACTGCTGGGGCTGCTAGTGCTGCTGGCCGCGCGTCCGGCCCTGGCCGCCGAGTACCAGCCCCTACCCCCCCGCTGGGCCGCGGGCCTCTCGGCCGAATGGCTCTTGCACGATGCGGCCCGCAACCGCCTGATTCTGTATCTGCCCGGCTATCACGCGCCGGCCCGCGCCTACTACCAGTGGCTGCGCCTGCGGCCCGGCCAGCCCTTCCGCATCAGCTTCGCCGCCCAGCCCGGCCTGAGCTTGCTGCTCAACAATCAGCTCGTGTTCACGGCCCGCGCCGCCACCACCTACTCCCTTGACCTGGCCCGCCTGCTGCCCACACCCGCGCCGGCCGGGCCTATGCTACTAGCCGTCTGGCAGCCCGAGGGCTCGCCCGACCTGGCCTCGTTCAGCAGCGGCGCGGCGGCACTGGCTGGGCCCGGCCAGCCGGCCGCCGCGCCGCTAGCGGCGCGGCCCCGCCGCCCCGGCCAGCAGGGCGAGAACGTGTTCCTGACCTGCGTACTGCTGCTGGGTCTGAGCTATGGCGGCCTGCGCGCCAGCTACCGCCCCGGCCTGAGCCGCATTTTTCAGGTAGAAGACCTGTTCGGCAGCGCCCCCGACCAGCAGAGCTTTCTGACCCGGCCGGCCTTTACGCTGCTTAACCTGCTGCTGGTAGTGCTCTTCGCCTTCGCCCTGGCCCTGCTGCTGGTCGCCATCCACACCAACTTACAGAACCTGCCCTTGGTGCGGCAGCTGCTCGACGTGCCCGAGTCGGCCATTGTGGTGCGCGTCTTGCTCTACACGCTGCTCATCGCTGGGCTGGTGCTCGGCAAGTACCTGTTTCTGGAGCTGATGGGCTATATCTTCGACGTGCAGGGGCTGGTCAACATCCACTACCGGGAGTTTTTGCGCAGCCTATTGCTAGCCGGATTAGGGTTGCCGCTGGTGCTGGTGCTCTATATCAGCTTCAACGCGACCCGGCCGGCGCCCGTCAACTGGGTGGCCAATGCGGTGGTGCTGCTCCTGCTCAGCGGCACCGTTTTGCGGGTGGCCCGCACGCTGCACCGGCACAGCTCCCTGCTTACTCTTCAATTGTTTGCCTACCTTTGTACAACTGAGATTCTGCCATTAGCCGTTATTCTTAAGCTCATCGTGTTTGCTTAATGAACTGCCGTCTGGCCCGGCTTATCATCGTTCGTGCCGTTCCCATTCCCGTTCTCTATCGTTCTAGCAGTACCTTTTTCTTTTCGTATGGCCGAGAGTGCAGATACGCCGGACGCCGGCCGGCACGCCAAGCGCATTAGCAGCATCCTGGTTACCCAACCCAAGCCCACGACCGACGTTTCGCCCTACTTCTCGATTGCTGAAAAGTATGGCATCCAGGTCGATTTTCGGGAGTTTATTGAGGTGCAGCCCGTTTCGTACAAGGATTTCCGGCGCGAGAAAATCAACATTCCTGATTATACGGCTATCATTTTCACCAGCCGCAACGCCGTCGACCACTTCTTTCGCATCTGCCAGGAAGCCAAGCTGGAGATGCCGGCCGAAATGAAGTATTTCTGCATCTCGGAGCAGACGGCTAACTACCTGCAGAAGTACATCGTGCTGCGCAAGCGCAAGCTGTTTGTAGGCACCCGCACGGCCGCCGACCTGTTCGATGTCATCAAGAAACACAAGGGCGAAAACTACCTTTACCCCTGCTCCGACATCCGCAAGGACGACATTCCGGAGTTTATGCGGGCCAACAATATGCGCTTCACCGAGGCCGTCATCTACCGCACTGTGGCCAGCGACCTGTCCGATTTGGCCGAAGTGAAATACGACTGCATTGCCTTCTTCAGCCCGTCGGGCATCAGCTCGCTGTTCGTCAACTTCCCTGATTTCATCCAGGACGGCACCCGCATCGCGGCTTTCGGGCCCACCACGGCCAAAGCCGTGCGCGATGCCGGCCTGGAGCTAGATATCGAAGCCCCGCTGCCCAATGCGCCGTCCATGACAGGAGCCATCGAAGCCTACATCCGCCGGCATCAGGGCCCTACCCCCCTCTAGCGCCGCAATCGATAAAGATGAGCAGGCCGCGAAACCATCCGAGCGGTAACTTACGTTAGCAAAGTCCTAAAAAGCAATGACCGCCGGCACTTTTTCCGGCTGTTTTTGTGTCAGGATAATTCCAACGAGGCTTTTCCGTTACATTTGGGATTCGCTGTTTTGCATTCATCCGGAAACTTTTTTCAGTTTTCGCTTCGTTCGCCCGCCCTTATGAAACCTACGCTACTTGCTACCCTGCTGCTGTTGGCCGTAGCAAGCACAGCTGCCTATGCCCAGCAACAACCGCAGTTCACGCACTATGGGCTCAACGGTATGTATCTCAACCCGGCATACGCTGGCATTAAGGAACAAGGCGAGGTGAATTTTATTGGCCGCTATCAGTACTTTAATTACGGAGGCTACCCCGGCGATGCTAATGGCTCGCCCCGCACCGGTATGGTGAGCGTGTCGTTGCCCATCCTGGCCGTGAGGGGGGGGGTAGGGCTGGTAGTTTATTATGACCAGGCTGGGGAGCAAAAAATGTCCAACGCGGCGCTCTCCTACTCTCAGCACGTTAAAGTGGGCGCTGGCAAGCTGGGCTTTGGCATCCAGGGACTTTACACGCATCTCGGCGCGGGCCGGTTCCGCCCAGTTGATGAGGGCGACCCTTCGGTGCCGCTCAATGCCTCGGACCGGAAGTTTGATGCTGGTGCTGGGGTCTGGTATGAGGCGCCTAAGTTCTACGCTGGCCTCAGCGTCAACAACTTGTTGCGCTCAGAGTACCGCTTTGCCAATCAATACGGGATTTCTTCTTATATCAATGAGAATCATGCTTACTTCACGGCTGGATACAATATCGAGGCCACCGATGCCGTTGTCGTGACCCCGATGGTGCTAGTAAAAGCCGTGTTGCCAGGTGGTGCTTCCAGTAACTCGGCGTTTAGCAACTCGAAAAACTATTCCGTAGATGTTGGCGCCCGCGCTACGCTCGACGACCGGTTTTGGGTTGGTGCTAATTTTCGCTATGATGAATCTATATCCGGATTGCTTGGCCTGAGTTTTGCGAAAGATAATGCCATGCGTTTGGGGTACGCATTCGATTTTATTGCTTTTAACCAATACGCCCGGGCCTTTGGCTCGCACGAAATAATGTTTACGTACCGGCTGCCTAAGCCTGCTTTATTTGTGCGCCCCGCCGTTCGTACCCCCCGCTACAGCTTCTAGCGTTGACAGATTTGAGCCTGTTATTTCTTAGCAGAGTTCTATTCAAAAAATAATTATCCTTGCTTTAACTGCTTCAGCAAGTATTTGCTCTTCACTCCATACTTTTTTAGTACATTTGCTCGCTGACCTGAAACGGCGTAGCTTTGTCAGCCTGTTTACTTCTAGCATTTCGACTCAGCTATTAATTCAGTCACTCCCTACCCATGAATAAGATTTTAGCATTATCCCTGTTTGTTGTCACTAGCGCCACGTTGGGTGGTTGCGGCTTCGGCAAGAAATTTCAGGGTGACTTGGTGGGTGCCGAAGACCGGCCCATCTTCAATCCTCAGGAAGTTCCGTTGGGTATGGTGCCTTGCCCCGGTGGCACTTTCCACATGGGCCAGACCGACCAGGACATCTCGGCCTCGATGGTAAACATGAACAAGCAGGTAACCATCGCCGGCTTCTACATGGACGAGACTGAAATCACCAACAATGAGTACCGGCAGTTTGTGGACGCCATCAAGCAGGATTCACTTGACGTACTCGGCGAAGAGTACGTGATGACAGAATTGTATCCCGACACGACCGTGTGGGTGCGCGACTTCACCTACCACATGGGTGACCCCTTGCTGGAATATTACTATACTCACCCGGCTTTTGATGATTACCCGGTGGTAGGTGTTGATTGGTTTGCGGCCAAGTACTTCTGCAACTGGCGCACCAAATTCAAGAACACGTCGAACGAGGAACTGGGCTTTGCGCCCGACCCCAACTTCCGTCTGCCTTCGGAGGCGGAGTGGGAGTACGCTGCCCGCGGTGGCCGCGACTTGGCTACGTATCCTTGGGGTGGTCCTTACGTCCGCAATAGCAAGGGCTGCATGTTGGCCAACTTCAAGCCCGGCCGCGGCGACTATGCTTCGGATGGCTTTGCTTACACCTCGGAAGTCGGCTCGTTCTTCCCCAACGACTTTGGCTTGTATGACATGTCGGGCAACGTAGCTGAGTGGTGTGATGACGCTTACATGGAAGCTTCGGTGCCGGTGGTATGGGACCTGAATCCAACCAATCCGGACGACAATGAGCCCCGCAAAGTGGTGCGCGGCGGGTCGTGGAAAGATATTTCCTATTTCCTCGAAACCGGCACTCGCAATTTTGAATACCAGGACTCCGCTCGCTCTTATATCGGCTTCCGTTGCTCCATGATTCAGATTGGCATGGGCACTAACCGGAACCTGAACTAATAACCATTAATCATTCCTCCGTCTTCATTTAACCCTTCCACTTTTTTTAATTTACTAACGACATGGCAGCTAAAGGAAATTTTCTATACGACACGCTGATGCCCAAGATATATGGCATCGGCGCCGCAGTGGTTATCATTGGTGCACTATTTAAGATTCTTCACTGGAAGGGTGCTGACATTATGCTGATGGTTGGTTTGGGTACGGAGGCCGTTATCTTCTTCTTGAGTGCATTTCAACCCAATCCGAAAGAGCACGATTGGAGCTTGGTGTACCCGGAGTTGAGCGAAGGTTATGACCCTTCGACTGGCAGCAACAAGTTTGTGGAGCAGTCGAACGGCAAGGGCCTCACCAAGAAGCTCGACGATATGCTGAAGGATGCTAACGTAACCCCCGAGGCTATTGCCAATCTGGGACAGGGTCTGAACCGCCTGAGCGCCACCACCTCCCAGCTCACGCAGCTCGGCGATGCTACTAACGCTACGGATGAGTATACCAAGAAAGTGCGCACCGCCGCTACCTCGCTGGAGCGCATCAACGAATCTTACTCCAATACGGTAGAGGCGGTGACGGCTATGTCGAGCGCTACGGCTGACGCCAAAGAGTATCACATGCAGGTGCAGAACGTAACCAAAAACCTGGGCGCGCTGAATGCAGTGTATGAAATGGAGTTGCAGGACGCCAACACGCACCTCAAGTCCATGAACCAGTTCTACGGCACGCTTTCGGCAGCCATGAACAACATGACGCAGGCAGGCAAAGACACCGAGCAGTTCCAAAAGCAGGTCTCGGACCTGACCGGCAACCTGACCTCGCTCAACCGGGTGTACGGCAACATGCTAAACGCCATGCGCGCCGGCAGCTAGGCTGAATTACAATTAAAAAGCGGCTCCTCCCGATTCATATTACAGGATATATAACCAGAACTATGGCAGGTGCAAAAGAAACGCCCCGGCAGAAGATGATTGGCATGATGTACCTCGTGCTGACTGCTCTGCTGGCGCTCCAAGTAAACTCAGCAATCTTGCTGAAATTCAAATTTCTTGACGACAGCTTGCTGGGCGTTAACGATAAAACCTCAGCCGCGGCCGATGGTACGGTGAAGGGCATTCAGGCTGCCGTGGTGAAAAACCAGAACCAGGCTCGTGACAAAACGGTATTGGCGCAGAGCGAAGAGATTCGCACCCGCACCAAGGATATGGTCGCTTATCTGCGCGAGGTGCGTGACAAGCTGGTTTCCTCGACCGAAAATGCCAAAGGCTCAAACGAGTACAAGAACATGAGCGCCGAGGATAAGGTGGCCATCACCATGCTCGGCGGTGCCCGCAACGGTTTGGCTTACCCCCTCAAGGACAAGCTGAACGCTTACTCGGGGTACATCGGGCAGTATGTGCCCGGTGCCGCGCCGCTGGCACTTGATCCGAAAGAGGATAAGATGATAATCGACCCGGAGCAGAAGAATAAGAACTTCGCCGAATTGAATTTTGAGAACACGCCCTTGGTAGCTGCTTTGGCAGTGCTTTCGCAGAAAGAAACCGAAGTGTTGAAGTATGAGGCTGACGCATTGCAGAAGCAAGCAGAAAAAGTAGGCGCCAAAACTATCGTATTTGATAAAATCGGGGCCTTCGCCAGCGCTGAGTCGAACACCGTGGCCGCTGGCACCAAGTACAAAGCCGAACTTTTTCTGACCGCATCGGCCTCCAGCCTACGGCCTAGCATGACGCTGAACGGCTCGCCGCTGTCAGTTGATGCTTCGACGCAGCGCGGCAAAGTAGAGTTTACGGCCCGGCCCGGTGCCTTCGATAAGGAAGGCAACGCCAAGGCTTCCTGGACCGGCACAGTTCGCGTAAATAACAACGGCCGCGACACGACTTTTAAGGTGCAGGTGCCTTACACCATCACCAAGCCGGTAATGCAGATTCAGTCGGCCTCAGTGCAGGCCTTGTACTTCAAGTGCGGCAACAAGCTGACAGTGAACGTGCCCGCGTTGGGTTCGCAGTATGCGCCGAGCTTTTCAGCTTCAGGTGCTACTACGATTAAAGGTGCTCAAAAAGGTGAGGTTACGCTGGTACCGAATTCACGGGAGGTGACGCTAAGCGTGTCGAGCGGTGGCAACCCCATTGGCTCACAAACCTTTCAAGTGCGGCCAATCCCTAAGCCCGAAGTCAAAATATTCGTGGGTGGCCGTGAGGCTAACGACAAACAGGGTACTCCCGGCACGGCGGTTCGCAACATGCAACTCCGCGCTATTCCGGATGCGGGCTTCGCTACGTTCCTTCCCGATGATGCCCGCTACCGGGTAGCCCGGTACGAGGTAACGTTAGTACGTGGCAAGCGTCCTGTTGGCGGCACCCGCACGGTTAACGGTCCGCAGGCTGACTTGAGCGATATCGTAAACTCGTACCGCGAAGGTGATCGCCTTTATGTGGATGTGAAAGAGGTGCAGCGCCAGAATTTCCAGGGCAACGTGGAGCCAGTGAGCGTGTCAAAAACCATGAATATTCCCCTGCTGTAATAAGCTAGGCTAGCGGTCCGTTAGCGAACTATCAGCCACCGTTTTGCATTCTCCAGATATGAAATTCATTCGCACGTTTGCCGCGTTTGCCGCGGGTTTAGGTATAGCTTACTCAGCTTCCGCGCAGGAGCAGGCCACCACGGCTACCAGCACTGGCTCAAAGCGCCCGATTCCGACTTCCGACCAAATGTTTCGCAAGACTATCTGGCGGCAGGTTGATTTGCGCGAAAAGCAGAACAAGCCCATGTTCTCGGAGGGCAAAGAAATCAGCCGCATCATCATGGAGGCCGTGAAGCGTGGCGAGTTGCAAGCTTACAAGAGCGATTCGCTGACTTCGACTTATAATCCGCAGGAAGTTTCGGGCCGTATGTCCTACGCCGACAAGTCATTTGAGCTTAGCGCCGAAGAAAAAGCCGCTGGCTTTAGCGAAAGCGATTTAGGTGGGGGTGGTGCTGCGGCCGATGATGGCTGGGGCGCCCCGGCTAAGCCGGCCAAGACCAAAGCTAAGATGGTTGCTAAGCGCGATGCTAAAGGCAACGTGATGAAGGACAAGAAAGGCAAAACCATTATGGTGGCAGCCGCTCCGGCGGCGGCTCCGATAGCTGCTCCAAAAACTGTCAACGAATACCGTTACAAGGATTTGTATGAGATGGAGTTGAAGGAGGATATGATTTTCGACAAGAAACGGTCGCGGATGTATCACGATATTAAGACCATTACCTTGCTCGTCCCTTCAACCTTGCCTTCGAATACTTCCGGCATCGAGACGCCCATCGCGACTTTCAAGTACAGCGATTTGGTGAAAGTGTTCCGCAACAATCCCGAGAATGCTATCTGGTTTAACCCGCAAAACGACGCGCAGCATAAAAACCTGGCCGACGCATTCGAGTTGTGGTTGTTTAACTCTTACATCACGAAAGTATCGAACGCGGCTGATTCGCGTCTTGATGATATTTACGGCGGGGGACAGCAAGGCATTTTGGCGGCTCAGCAAACGGCTGCTGACTTAGTAGAGTATGAATACAATTTGTGGTCTTTCTAAAACGCAGATTTAACGAATTAATCCTAGCAAAAAGGCCCCTGACATTATTGTCAGGGGCCTTTTTGTATTAACAATTGAGCTATTCGGTTGGAGCAGCCTCTTGCTGGGCAAAATAATCTTGCAGCACCTTCGCTTTAGCTTTTCCGACTTCAGCTACTAGTTCAGATTCGCTTAACTCGCGTATTTTTTTAACTGACTTGAATTTGTTGAGCAGTTTTTCGGCTGTAATAGGGCCAAGGCCTTTGACTTCGGTTAGCTCGGTTTTTAAGGTGTCGGCGTCGCGGCGGGAGCGGTGAAAGGTGATGCCGAAGCGGTGCACCTCATCGCGCATTCGCTGGAACAGGCGCAGGCTCTCGCTCTTCTTATCGATATAGAGGGGTAGGGGGTCGTTCGGCACGTAGATTTCTTCCAGGCGCTTGGCAATGCCGATGACCGGAATTTGCCCCCAAAGATTGAGGTCTTTGAGCGCCTTGACGGCCATGCTGAGCTGGCCCTTGCCGCCATCGACGATGACAAGCTGGGGTAGGGAAGCGCCTTCGTCCACGAGGCGGCGGTAGCGGCGCGACACAACCTCGTACATCGAGTCGAAGTCGTTGGGGCCGACGACGGTTTTGATGTGGTAGTGGCGGTAGTCTTTCTTGCTGGGCCGGGCGTTGCGGAAGCACACCATCGCGGCCACGGGGTTATCGCCCTGGAAGTTAGAGTTATCGAAACATTCAATGTGCTTGGGCAATTCGGTCAGGCGCAGGTCCTTTTTGATGGTTTCCATGATGCGCACCTCGTTAAGGTCTTTGCTGCGGTCGTTCATGCTTTCCTTTTCCTTGCGGGCGTAGAGCACGTTTTTCAGACCTAGCTCCAGCAGCTTGCGCTTGTCGCCAATCTGGGGCACGGTGGCCGACGCGTTGGGCAGCGGCAGGGGGGGTAGGGAAACGTTGGTCAGGATTTCGCGGGCTTCGCTCTCAAACTCCTGCCGTAGCTGCATCACGAGCGGCGCCAGGATTTCAGCATCGTCTTCGTCCAGCTTCTTAGTCAATTCCAGCGCCTGCGTCAGAATAATGGAGCCGTTCATCACCTTCATGTAGGAAATAAAGGCCGACTTCTCATTCGAGGCGATGGCGAACACGTCGATATTAGTAAGCGTATCGCTGACGATGGTGCTTTTAGCCTGGAACGCGTCCAAACGGTCCAGTTTCAGCTTGAGTTGATGCGCCAGCTCGTAGTTCATTTCCTGGGCAGCGGCAGTCATGCGCTCGCGGAAATACTGCTTGGGAATGCGCAAGTCACCGCTCAGAATCTGCTTTATTTGGTTGATATAGCCGTTGTAAGTCGCCTCATCTTCCAGCGCCTCGCAGGGGCCCTTACAGTTGCCGATGTGGTACTCCAAACACACCTTGTACTTGCGAGCCTCTACGTTGGCTTCGTTCAGATTATAAGTGCACGTGCGCAGCGGGTACAGGGCCCGAATCAGCTCCAGCAGCACGTTCATGGCCGTGCCCGTGGCGTAGGGGCCGTAGTACTTGGAGCCGTCGTTGATTTTGAGGCGGGTAGGAATCAGGCGCGGGAAGCGCTCATTTGTGAGGCAGAGATACGGGTAGGTTTTACCATCCTTGAGCAGGATGTTGTACTTGGGCTGGTGCTGCTTGATGAGGTTGTTTTCGAGCAGAAACGCATCCGACTCCGAGTTCACGATGGTAAACTCGATGCGCTTGATGTTCTTGACCAGCTGCTGGGTTTTCTTGTTGTGGTCCTGCTTGGTGAAGTAGGACGAGACGCGCTTGCGCAAGTCCACGGCCTTGCCGACGTAGATAATGCCTTCGTCGTCAAAGTACTTGTACACGCCCGGCTGATGGGGTAGGGAACTGATTTGCTCTTGAATTTCGGGCTTCGCGGCCATAATATATTTCGCGCAGGGTTTCGCAGAGTTAAACGCAGGGTCGCGCAGGGTTTGTTCGCCTACGATTAATAAGACGTCGAAACACGTGCCTACTTCTCCCGACGCGTGTAAGCCCATTCGTATAACTCCCTACCCCCCTCGCTGGCGCGAGCGGCAAGCCACAGAAAGACGCGCTGGCATCTTAGCGCCAGTCCTAGATATCCTCGTTTTCCAGGGCGCTGGGGTCGGCGGGCGTGAGCTTCTGGTCGTAGGAAATCGTGTCGCGCTGGCCGGCGCCGTAGTACTTCGAGCAGTCGATTTCCACGCTCAGCGGCTTGGCCGGCACGGGGAAGGGCGCCGTGCTGATGCCGATGCTCTTGTCCTTGTACACCTTCTGCATAAAAATGCCATAGAGGGGTAGGGCGAGGCGGGCACCCTGCCCATAGGTGCCGCTGCGAAAGTGGATGCTGCGGTCCTCGCCGCCCACCCACATGCCGCAAACCAGGTCGGGCGTGAGGCCCATAAACCAGGCATCGGAGTAGTTGCTGGTAGTACCGGTTTTGCCGCCCATCTCATACGGAAATTTAAAGCCCGTGTGCAGAACGGTGCTTGTGCCGCCCTGCTCGGTGGTGCTGGCTTGCAGCATATACGTCATCAGGTAGGCAGTTTCTTCACTGAGTACTTCCTTGGTTTGGGGCACGAACTCGCGCAGCACGTTGCCGTTCTTGTCCTCGATGCGCGTCACCATCATCGGCGCGGTCCAGACGCCCTTGTTGACGAACGTAGAGTAGGCGCCGCACAGCTCGTAGATGTTCACGTCGGAGGCGCCGAAGCCCACGGCCGGCACCGGGTCAATCGGGGAAGTGATACCTAGCCGTTTAGCGTAGGTCACGATGGCCTCGGGGCTGAGTTTATACACCAGCCAGGCCGTGATAGAATTCATGGAGCGGGCCAGCGCTTGCCGCAGCGTGAAGGTGCGCCCCGAAAAGCCGCCCTCGAAGTTGGTGGGCGTGTAGGGCGCGCGGCCCGCCACGGCCGGGAAGGTCGTCGCCACGTCGGGCCGCGGGTAGCACGGCGAATAGCCCTGGTCGATGGCCGCCGTGTACACAATGGGCTTGAACGTGGAGCCCGGCTGGCGCTTGCCCTGCTTGACGTGGTCGAACTGGAAATACTTGTAGTTCGGCCCGCCCACCCAGGCCTTAATCTGCCCGTTGAGCGGGTTCATGGCCATGAAGCCGGCCCGCAGGTAGCGCTTGTAATAGGCCAGTGAGTCCATCGGCGACATTAGCATCTCCTTTTCACCAGCCCAAGTGAAAACCGGCATCCGGTACTTCTTGCGCAGGTAGTAGTTGATGGAGTCCTTGTTGCTGCCGTAGCGCCCCACCAGCGACTTATACCGCTCGGTGCGGCGCATGGCATTTTCCAGAAAGCCTGGAATAACCTTGCCGTTCTCATCGCGCCAGGGCAGCTGGCCTTTCCAGTGCTGGGTAAACCACTTTTGTTGCAGCTTGAGGTGCTCGGCCACGGCCGCCTCGGCGTATTTCTGCATCCGCGAGTCGAGCGTGGTGTAGATTTTCAGGCCATCCGCATATAAGTCGTGGTCGGTGTCCTTGGCCCAGGCCTGCAGCGCCTTGGCTACTTCGGTGCGAAAATACGGCGCCAGGCCCTTGCTGGCATTTTCCACCGAATAGTGCAGCACAATGGGCTTGGCCACGTAGTCGCGCAGCTGAGTCTCGCTGATATACTGATACTTAAACATCTGGCGCAAAACCCAGTCGCGGCGCTTGCGCGAGCGCTCGGGGTTGCGGCTGGGATTGAAGCGGCTGGGCGCGTTAACGATGCCGACCAGCGTAGCCGCCTCGGGCGTGCTGAGCTGCTTGGGCGGCTTGTTGAAAAAAGTCTTGGCCGCCACGTTCACCCCGAAGGCGTTCGAGCCGAAATCCACGGTGTTCAGGTACATGCGCAGGATTTCGGCCTTGGTGTAGTTGCGCTCCAGGCGCACGGCCAGCAGCCACTCCTTGGTTTTGGTGATGAGCAGGCCCAGCTTGCCGGGACCGTTGAGGGTGCCATCGTTGAGGTTGCTGTCCTCGCCGGGGCGGGTCTTGAACAGCTTTTTGGCCACCTGCTGGGTAAGCGTCGAGCCGCCGCCGGCGCCGCCCAGCGCCGCCACGGCGCGGGCCACGCTCTTGGGGTCGATGCCCGAATGCTGCTCGAAGCGCACATCCTCGGTCGCCACGAGCGCATCAATCAGGTTCTGCGGCAGGTCTTTGAACTCGACGGGGGTGCGGTTCTCGCGGAAATACTTGCCTAGCAGCGCGCCATCGGCCGAGTAAATTTCCGACGCCAGCTCCGAGCGCGGATTTTCCAGCGTCTTCAGGTTGGGCATCTTCCCAAACAGGTTCAGGAAGTTGACGCTCACTGCGCCCACGTACAGCAGCCCGCCCACCAGGCCACCGATAAACAGCGCCCACATCGTGCGCACCAGTGCCGTGAAGCGCCCCGGTCGGGCCGGCTTGAGGGCAGGAGCCGCCCGGCGGGTAGGAGAAGAAGTCGGCATGGAAAAATACGCAGTGAAAAGAGTTAGGCAGGAAGCAGCGAAACAAAAAGCAGGAAAGCGGCGAGTAGCTCAGCGTAATCGTGCTACTCCGTACTTATTACTTTATATTTTTCGCTTGAAGCTACAAAAATAAAGCCTCCGGCGCGGGCCGGAGGCTATACGGGAATTTTAACGCTAAGCCCCGCGAAGCCGGGCCTATTTATACGTTCGCTGATAGAAACTCAAATATCCGGCCAAATCGCCCGAGGCTTGCAGCAGAGCCAGGTTTTCGAGCGTGATAACCAGGGTCTGGTAGCCGACGCCACGCAGCCGCGCCACCGGCGACTGCGGCCCGCGCAGCTTTGTGGCGTAGCTCTGCGCCACCTTGGCGCCCGGCAACGGCCGAATTACGAGCAGCTCCTGCGTCACATCCAACGGCCGTGCCTCGGCTTGCAGGTTGTTAGCGCGGAAAAACCGATTGTTGTACGTCCCAAACTGCGCGGGCAGCTCGGCGGCCGGCGGCGTGCTCTTCGGAAATACCAGCACCACCGCGTGCATGGCGCTCAGCTGCGTGACGTAAGCCGTAGCGGGTGCGGCCGGCGTGGGCACCACCGGAGCCGAAGCTGGCGCGCCGGGTGCCGGGGCGGCAGTTGGGCTGCCGGCATTGGGTGCCACGGGGGGGGTAGGGGTTTCTGTCGTGGGTGTGCCCGTCGGCGCACTAGGCGCGGTGGTCGAGGCCGTTGACGTTGTTGGGGCCGGTGCTGTTGACGCTGGCACCGTGGAAGCCCGCGGATTTGCGCGGGCCTGACGTTTGCCGACGCGGGAGGGGGTAGGGGCGGTCGGTGCTGAGAGTTGGGCTGCCGAGTTAGCCGCCGGGCTGGCCGCCGAACTGGCCGCCGGGTTGGTACCAGAAGGGGGGGTAGGAACTGCCGTCGCATCCGGCGCCACGGCCACGTAAGGCGTCTGATTGGCGCCGTAGTAGATGCGCATCCGGTTCTCGACTTCGCCCGGCCGGAACACCGACACGCCCGGCTTGTCGGTGGAAGCCAGGGCGCCGACAATCTGCCGGGCCTCGTACTTTTTATACGTATCGGCCAGCATCTGCGCCTGTGGCACGAGCGGGCTGTTGGGATATTTCTGGTAGAAAGACTCGACTGCTGCCCGTGCCGCGGGCGGCGGCTGGGTACGGATGGCCAGCAACGTGCTCAGATACGCCACCCGGTCGCTCAAGTCACTTTTCGGGTACTTGGCCTGGGTGCGCGCCAGGACGGCGCGGGCCCGCTTGAACTCCTGATTTTTATAAAGCGTAAAGGCTGAATCGACCCGCGCGGCCACCGCGTTGTGCAACGCCAGCTCGTGTTCCCGGTACTGCGGGTCTCGGATGAGCTTGGCGTAGAGCGAGTTGGGAAACTCTCGCTGCAAGGCCGCCGCGTACTCGGCCGTTTTGGCCGGGTCGGGCAGGTCCTGGTAATGCAGATAAAGCAGGTAGTAGGCATCGGGCGCGTTGGCGCCGCGAGGGTAGCGCGCCACTTGGGCAGCGTAGGTCTCAAAGCCTTTCTGAGGCTCCTTGAGCTGTTCCTTATAGATAGTCCCCAGCGCATACAGCGCCGCCTCAGTCTGCGCATTAGAAGCGAGCAGCTTCTCGGGCGTGTCGGGCAAATTTTGACGCAGCTGCACGACGAGGGCTTCCTGGGTGGCCTCGGGGGTAGGGGCCACGCTGGCGCCGGGGCCGAGGGTGCCGCCAACGTTGCGCCCGCCGGGCAACCCCGCCGGATTCTGCGGGTCGGCCGGCGCCACGCCGCCGGGCTGAATGGCGCTGGCCGCGGCGCCGCTCTGGCTATTGGTGCGCCAGTTGTCCTGCAAGGGTCGGTTGCCCCAGCGGCGCTGAAAGTCGCTGCGGGCCGTGCCCAGCGCGGCCGGGTTGTCGAAGTACCAGACTCCGCCAGCGCCCGCCCCAGCGGCTCCGGCCGTTAGGTCGGGTATATCGCGCTGCCCGGTTTGCAGGGCGCTGGCGCTGTTGGCCACATCACTGTTGCCGGCGCCGCGCGAGGCTATCTCGTCGGCGCGGGCCTGCTCCTTTTGCTGCGCCGCCAGCCGCTCGGCTTCCTGCTTTTGCGCCTGAAGCTGAGCGGTTGCCAGCGCGTTCAGCTTAGCGTCAAGCTCGGCCGGGGCCAGCTTCACCAGAGCTTGCAGGCTGTCCTGGGTTTCGATGACGGTGTACTGCTTGGCGAACTCCGTCAGGATTTCGCTGCGCTCTTTTATGGCGGCGTAGGTCGGGGCAGTTTCGCTCAGGTTCTGCACCGTGCTGTCGTAGTAGGCCGCCGCCAGCCGGTACTTGCGCAGGTTGTCGTAGTAGATGCGCCCGCTCAGCAGGTAAGTGTAGCTTTTCTGGGAGCCGTTGCGGCTGGGCGTGCGCAAGGATTTGTTCAGCAGCGCCAGCGCGGCCGGGTACTGCTGCTTGCGGTAAGCCACGCGTGCCATCTCGTAGTAGATTTTGTCGCGGTATTCCTTGTTCTTCTCATCCTTAAGCAGCTTGGCGAAGTACTTGTCGAGCCGCGCCTGATTCTCCGCGTTCAGCTCCGACACCTGCCCCAGCATCAGCTTGGCTTGAAAGTCCAGCTCGTAGGGCGGGTTGCGTTTGAGAATCTCATTCAGCTGCGCGTAGGCCTGCTTATCGTTGCCGGCTTCCTGATAAAGCTGCGCCAGGATAAAGCGGGTGCGCGAGCGCTCATTCTTCTGCGGAGTCAGGGCCGCCGCCCGCTCCAGTTGCGCGATGGCCTGGGCCGGGTCTGCGGTTTTCAGGTAGTAATCGGCGCGGGTCAGGAACAGCTCGCGGGCATCATCGGGCCGGCCGGTTTCCTTATCCAGCAAATTCGATACAGCCTTGGCATTGTCGAGCTGCTTGGTCGCCACGAAGGTGCGCATCAGCCCAATCAGCGCCTCGTGCTTGGCGTTGGCGTCCTTGCTGGTCGTGTTGACATATTTAAACGTCAGGGCCGCGTCGTCAAACTCCATCTTATAAAACCGCGCCCAGGCCACAACCAAGTAGGCATCATCGGTCCAGTCGGAGCCGGGCCGGTGCTGAATCGGCATCGAGGCTTTCTTGATGATGTCGTCCAGCTCGGTCTGGTTGGCTCGCACCGTCGTGCTGTCTAGGGTTGGGAACAGCGGCAGCACTGTATTATAGTCGTTCACGCGCGCGCCGTACAAGGCTGTTTCCACCGCGCGCAGCTTTTCGCGGGCAATAAAATAGGCATTGTCGCGGGCCGCAATATTATTAAAGGAGTGCGAAATCAGACCTTTATCGGAGGCGCAGCCTCCCAGCAGCAGAGCCGGCAGCCAGACCAGCCAGAGCCAGCGAAGCGTAGAAAGCGAGGAATTTATCAAAGCAGAAGAAAAGGCAAACCTGCCGTAAGCTGAGCAGAGAAGAACCGCCAGAACGCGCCGCCCCGGCCGAAATGTTCAGGCCCGGCGGTCCGCGTCGACCAATTAACGCACCGGCTGGGGTAAAATTACGCCTTTCCAGCAGCCCGCCCCACTCCGCCCTAACTTTGCCGTTCCCTACCCCCTCAGCTACCGCTCATGCCCCCGCCGCCCGACCTGCCCCCGCCCGGTCCGCCCGACCGTCTGCGCGCCTTCGCTAAATACTCTGGCATTGCCTTCCAGATGCTGGCCACCATTGGCCTCAGCGCCTGGCTCGGCACCTGGCTCGACGGCCACTACCACACCCGCAACCCCTGGTTCACCATTTCCCTGATGTTGCTGGGGTTGCTGGCGGCCCTGTACCAAGTCATCCGCAGCCTGACCAAAGAGTAGGGGGGGTAGGAAGCATTACTAAAAAGCCGGTCATGCAGAGCGCAGCGAAGCATCTCGCGTGCGGTCGTCAGGGTAGTAACTCAATCGTTATTTACCGCTGAGTGCTGCCCGCCCGAGATGCTTCGCTGCACTCTGCATGACGTTCTAAATGTAACCAGCCATGCGCCGCTTCCTGCGCCAGTTTCTCACCTTCACCACCGGGCTCGGCCTGTTGCTTTACGCGCTGCATCGCGTCTTCGGGCCGGCGCTGATTCATCCACTCACGGGGCTGGTATTCGGTTGCTTGGCGCTGCTCACGCTACTCACTTACTGGGTCACGGCGCGGCTCGTGGACCGCTCCCCCGACAATTTTATGGGCGCCTATTTCGGGGGCGTCGTGCTGCGGCTGCTGCTCTCTTTAGGGCTGATGCTGACCTACCTGTTGCGCGGCGGCGCCCACGAAGGCCGGGGCACCTGGACCTTCCTTGGGGCCTTCTTCCTGCTCTACTTTTCCTGGGCTGGTTTTGAAATTTGGGCTATTTTGAGTAACTTGCGGCCGTTTTCGGGGAAGCAAGTAACGGAACCATAACACGTTAGCCCGAAACACGTCACTAACCAACTTTGAATGAAGCGCTTACTGTCGATTCTGCTTTGCTTCGTCTCCCTATCCGTTTTCGCTAGCGAGCCCGCCGCATCGGCTGCCCAAGAGCAGGCGTTCAATCCGGGCGAAATGATTCTCGAACACATCGGCGACTCGCACGAGTGGCACTTCGCCACCTTCGGCGAAGGCGAGCACGGCACTCACCTGAGCCTGCCCCTGCCCATCATCGCCTACCAGCCGGGCCAGGGCCTGTCAGTCTTCTCCAGCGGCAAGCTCTCCCACGGCCAGAGCCACAACGGCCTGAAGCTGGAGCACGACAAGCTTGTGGCCGCCGACGGTAGTGGAAGCAAAGTGTACGATTTCTCTATTACCAAGAATACGGCCTCGCTGCTGTTCAGCAGCCTGCTGCTGCTGCTCGTCTTTACGGCCGTTGCCCGCGGCTACCGTCGCAATCAAGGCCGGGCGCCCAAGGGCATTCAGTCGTTTTTTGAGCCGATTATCCTCTTCATCCGCGATGAGGTAGCCAAGAAATCCATCGGTCCCAAGTACGAGCGCTACATGCCCTACCTGCTCACGGTGTTCTTCTTTATCTGGTTCAACAACCTGCTCGGCCTGATGCCCGGCGCCGCCAACCTGACCGGCAACATCGCCGTGACCCTGACCCTGGCCGTGCTGACGCTGATTATCACTTTGGCCTCATCCAATAAAAACTACTGGGCCCACATCTTCGCCACGCCCGGCGTGCCCAAAGCATTGCTGCCCATCATGATTCCGGTCGAGCTGATTGGCATCGTGGTAAAGCCGTTCTCGCTCATGGTGCGTCTCTTTGCCAATATCACGGCCGGCCACATCGTGATTTTGAGCTTCATCAGTCTCATCTTCATCTTCAAGTCGGCCGCCCTCGCGCCGGTGTCGCTGGCTTTCGGCCTGTTCATCAACGTGCTGGAGCTGCTGGTCGCCATTCTGCAAGCTTATATTTTCACGCTGCTCACCGCCATGTACATCGGCGGCGCGGTTGAGGACCACCACGACGCCGACTTGCAGATGGGCTATGACGATGGCTCGCCCACAACGCACGTGGCCCACTAAAGCTCTTCACGCGGGGCCGCTGCCTTGCAATCCTTTTTTTCGGCCGGACTGTAGCACTCCCCCCCTCCCCGCTACGGGCTCAGTCAATTTTTTCTCTTTCCCTTTTCTCTTTTTTATGTTTCTTTCTTTGTTGTTGCAGGCCGTTGCTGAGGTAGCGAATAATAGCGGTGCTGGTTTGGCCGTGATGGGCGCCGGTATCGGAGCTGGTTTGGTAGCGTTGGGCGCGGGCCTGGGCATTGGCCGCATTGGCGGTAGCGCAATGGACGCTATTGGCCGGCAGCCGGATGCTTCGGGCAAGATTCAAACCGCTATGCTGATTGTGGCCGCCCTGATTGAGGGTCTGGCGCTGTTCGCGGTGGTCGTGTGCCTGCTAATTTCCTTTAAGCTCTAAGGAAAAACGAGCTACAACTCGGCAGCCCGTTGCACGTCGCTCCGGCGCCCGCTGCAACGGGCTGCTTTCTTTTTCTAATCTATTCGGGCGGCCATCGACTGGCGGTCAGCGGCCAAGAGGCCGGCGGCTGACCGCCAAAACAGCCCGGTACCTGATAATTTATTAATCCCATGCAAATCGTAACGCCTAATTTCGGCCTGATTTTCTGGCAGTTGGTCATCTTCCTGCTGGTATTGTTCCTGCTGGCCAAGTTCGCCTGGCGCCCAATCCTGCTCTCGCTTAAGCAGCGCGAAGACAGCATCGACAGTGCCCTGCGCATGGCCGACCAGGCCAAGCTGGAGATGCAGCAGTTGAAAGCCGGCAACGAAAAGCTGCTCGCCGACGCCCGCCTGGAGCGCGACCGCACCCTGAAAGAGGCCCAGACAATGGCCAATCAGCTCATCGAAACCGCCAAAACCAAGGCTACGGAAGAAGGCAGCCGCATGATTACGCAGGCCCGCGAAGCCATCCAGCAGGAGAAAAACGCGGCCCTAGCCGAGGTGCGCAACACCGCCGCCCAGCTCAGCCTCGACATCGCTGAGCGCATCCTGCGCCGCGAACTGGCCGACCCCGCCGCCCAAACCCGGCTCGTGGACGAATATCTAAAAGACGTTAAGCTGAATTAACTTGAGCTGTTAGCTAATAGCTGTTAGCTGTTAGCTCTGCGCTAATCACATCCCAAAAGCTAATGGCTAACAGCTATTAGCTAACAGCTAAAAACATGTCCCAACAACGAGCTGCTTCCCGCTACGCGAAATCCCTGCTGGACCTGGCCCAGGAGCGCGGCACGCTGGACGAGGTGAAAGCCGACATGGACTTGTTCGCCAAGACCCTGGAGGGCAGCCGCGACTTCCGGCTGCTATTGCGCAACCCCATTGTGAAGCACGACAAGAAGCTGGCGATTTTGAAAGCCATTTTCGAGGGCAAGCTTTCCGAGGTGACCATGCGCCTGCTCACCATCATCACCGAGCATAATCGGGAAAGTGCCTTGGAGTACGTGGCAAGTGAGTTTCACACCCAGTACAACACCATGCGCGGGATGCAGGCCGCGACCGTCACTTCGGCCGCGCCGCTGACCTCCGCCTCGCGCGAGGAAATCAACCAGCTCGTGCGCCAGCAGACGGGCTTGAAGGACGTGGAGCTGACCGAGAAAGTCGATGCGGACCTGATTGGCGGCTTCGTGCTGCGCGTCGGCGACCGGCAGATTGACGACTCGGTGCGCACGAATCTGCGCAAGCTGCGCACTTCGCTGACCGAGAATGCTTATCAGAGTCAATTGTAATGACGCACTCGGCTGCGTCCCGGTGTTGAAGGCAGGGGCCGCGCCGCTACCGAGGTCGCCTCGCTGATTCCCTACCCCCCTCGCTGGCGTCAATGCCAGGAAGCGCAGCCTACCCGCGCTTCTTTTATACTCTCCCTAATTCCCTACCCCCTCTTATATGGCTGATGTACGCCCAGACGAAGTTTCCGCCATCCTGCGGCAGCAACTGTCCAATTTCAAATCGGAAGCCGAGCTGGAAGAAGTCGGCACCGTGCTCCAGGTCGGCGACGGCGTGGCCCGCATCTACGGGCTGAGCCAGGCGCAGGCCGGCGAGCTGATTGAGTTCGAAAACGGCCTGCAAGCGCTGGTGTTGAACCTCGAAGAAGACAACGTGGGCGCCGTAATGCTCGGCGATTACAGCGAGGTGCGCGAAGGCGCCACGGTGAAGCGCACCAATAAGATTGCCGCCATTCAGGTCGGCGACGGCATCGTGGGCCGCGTGGTGAACACGCTCGGCGTGCCCATCGACGGGCGCGGTCCCATCCAGGGCCAGACCTACGAGATGCCCCTGGAGCGCAAGGCGCCCGGCGTGATTTACCGCCAGCCCGTGACCGAGCCGCTGCAAACCGGCATCAAGAGCATCGACGCCATGATTCCGATTGGCCGCGGTCAGCGCGAGCTGATTATCGGTGACCGCCAGACCGGCAAGTCGGCCGTGGCCATCGATACGATTATCAACCAGCGCGAGTTTTTCGAGCGCGGTGAGCCTGTGTTCTGCATCTACGTAGCGGTCGGCCAGAAGGCCTCGACGGTAGCGCAGGTGGTGAACTCGCTCACCCGCGGCGGCGCGATGGACTATACCGTGGTCGTGTCGGCTTCGGCCTCGGACCCGGCGCCGATGCAGTTCTTTGCCCCGTTCACGGGCGCGGCCATCGGCGAGTTCTTCCGTGACACGGGCCGTCCGGCGCTCGTGGTCTATGACGACTTGTCGAAGCAGGCCGTGGCCTATCGTGAGGTGTCCTTGCTGCTGCGCCGCCCGCCGGGCCGCGAAGCCTATCCCGGCGATGTGTTCTATCTGCACAGCCGCCTGCTGGAGCGCGCCGCCAAAATCAATGCCTCGGACGTCATCGCCCGCGACATGAACGACCTGCCCGAGAGCATCAAGCACTTGGTGAAAGGTGGCGGCTCCCTGACCGCCCTACCCCTCATCGAGACGCAGGCCGGCGACGTGTCGGCCTACATCCCGACGAACGTGATTTCCATCACCGACGGGCAGATTTTCCTCGAAACCAACCTCTTCAACTCCGGCGTCCGCCCCGCCATCAACGTGGGTATCTCGGTGAGCCGCGTGGGTGGCAACGCTCAGATTAAGAGCATGAAAAAGGTTGCGGGCACGCTGAAGCTCGACCAGGCGCAGTTCCGCGAGCTGGAAGCCTTCGCCAAATTCGGCTCCGACCTCGACGCTTCGACCAAGCTCACCATTGAGCGCGGCCGGCGCAACCTCGAAATCCTCAAGCAGGCGCAGTTTTCGCCCCAGCGCGTGGAAGACCAGGTTGCCGTCATCTACGCCTCGACCAACGGCCTGCTCGACCGCGTGCCGGTGAACCGCGTGCGCGAATTCGAAAAGGAGTTCACGCAGACCATGACCGCCCGGCACCCGGAGGCGCTGGCTTCGCTCAAAGCCGGTAAGCTCGACGACTCGATTACCGGCGCCATCCGCCAGACGGTGAACGATATGATGCCGAGCTACGCCACGGCGTAGGGAATAGGAAAAATGAAATAGCACGTCATGCAGAGCGCAGCGAAGCATCTCGCTCGCGGCAGTAATCAAGCTTGACTTCACGATTGGATTACTACCCCACGCCAGATGCTTCGCAAGCTCAGCATGACCGTCTTAATGTACTTTAACAGATAGCAGCCAAATGGCTAACCTTAAAGAAGTCCGGGCCCGCATCACGTCCGTTTCCAGCACCCAGCAAATCACCAAGGCCATGAAGATGGTGTCGGCGGCGAAGCTGCGGCGGGCGCAGGACAACATCCTGCGGATGCGGCCCTACGCCCAGCGCCTGAACGCCATGCTCGGCAACCTAATGGCTTCGGCTGACGAGGATGTGCTGGCCGAGTTCGGCACGGTGCGGGAGGTGCGGCGGGTACTGATTGTGGCCGTCACCTCGGACCGTGGCTTGGCGGGTGCGTTCAACTCCAACGTGTTCAAGGGCGTCAATGCCCTGATTCGGGAGCGGTACGCCAACCTGTCGGCGGCCAGTATTTCAGTGATGGCCATCGGCAAAAAGGCGCACGAATACTACACCAAGCGCGGGCAGGCCGTGGGCAACTACACCCACGTCTTCGCCCAGCTTTCCTTCGACACCGTGCGGGTGGCAGCCGAGGCGGCGATGGATGCCTACCGCGCCGGCCAGTACGACGAAGTGGTGATGGTGTACAACGAATTCCGCAACGTGGCAACCCAGATTATCCGCACCGAGCAGCTCCTGCCCCTGCTCCCGGCCGCAACCCCGGAGGCAGCTGTGCAGACCACCAACGTGGACTACATCTTCGAGCCCAGCAAGGACGAAATCGTGCGCACGCTCATTCCGCAAAGCCTGAAAATTCAACTATACAAAGCCGTGCTGGAAAGCAACGCCTCGGAGCACGGCGCCCGTATGACGGCGATGGACAAGGCCACCGACAATGCTGGTGAGCTGCTCAAGTCGCTCAAGCTGACTTACAACCGCACCCGGCAGGCGGCCATCACGACCGAGATTCTCGAAATCGTCGGCGGCGCTGAGGCACTGGCGGCAGGGTAGCGGTGAGATAGTGATTTGGTGAAATAGTGAAAGGCCCGTTTCCGATGTGGAAGCGGGCCTTTTGCGTGGAATATATGGAAACGAGGGGGCACATTTGGTGGTGCGGGTAGCCTATGCCCTAGCACTAACACCCTCTTTTCCTTCTTTATGAAACACGTTTACACTTTCCCTAGCGCTTGGCAGTTGGCCGCGTTCCTCTTCTTATGGCTCATCGGGCCTGCGGCCCGCGCCCAAGCTCCCGCCTGGCAAACGGCCGTACTCGGCAATGGCGGTTCGTCGCAAATAGCGGCTACGGCCGCCGACGCCAGCAGCAACGTGTACGTGGCCGGGTCCTTCCGTGGAACGCTCGTCTTAGGTAGCCTGACCCTGACCAGTGCTGGCGAAAGCGACGCGTTCGTGGCCAAGTGGAGCGCCGCCACCAGTAGTTTCACTTGGGCTCAGCGCGCGGGTGGGCCGGGGGTTGATAGAGCCTATGGGGTGGCCGCAAGCGGGGCTAACGTGTACGTGGTGGGGGAGTTCAATGGCACGGCCGGCTTCGGCGCCATTGCCTTGGTCAGCGTCGGGGGCAACGACGCGTTCGTAGCCAAGCTCACCGACACCGGCCCTAGCGCCAGCTTCACCTGGGCCCAGCAGGCGGGCGGGCCGAGTTTTGACCAAGCCAATGGGGTGGCCGTGAGCGGGGCTAACGTGTATGTAGTGGGGAGCGTGACGCCCCCAGCCAGCTTCGGCCCCTTGACCTTCGCCAGGCCAACCAGCAGCGACTACGGCTTTCTGGCCTCGCTGGGCGACGTGGTCCTGGCCACCCGGACCGCGGGGCCGCTGGCGAGCCTGAGCCTGTGGCCCAACCCCGCCCACGCCGCCGCTGCCGTGCGGATACCGGCCGTGCCCGGCGCCGCTCAGGCCACTCTCACCCTGCTCGGCGCGCTGGGCCGCACGGTGCGCACCCAGACTTTACGCCTGCCCGCCGCTGGCACGACAGCCGAGCTTCCCGTCACTGGCCTGACGCCGGGCCTCTACCACTTGCGCGTGCAGGCCGGGACCTATCGGGTGAGCCAACGGCTAACGGTAGAGTAATCGGAACCCTACAGCTTCATGTACGCCCGCTCCGAGCGCGCCTTGTCCGGCTTCGGCACGCGCGGATTCTGGTCCAGCAGCTCGCGCAGATGTTCCGGCCGCAGGCCGGTGAAGTCATTGATGACGTGCAGCGGCGCCTGGAAGTTTTTCTCCTTAAGCGACGAGAGCACGGCCACGCAGCGCATGCCGGCCTTGTAGGCGGCCTGCTCGCCGAGCACAGCGTCCTCGAAGACGAGGCAATTCTCGGGACCTACCCCCAGCTTTTCGGCCACCGTGGCGAAGGTGTCGGGGTGGGGCTTGCCCTTGTCCACATCGTCCTTGCCCACCACCACATCGAAGTGGCGGCGCAGGTCGAGGTGGTCGATGATGTAGCCAATGGTGTCGGCTGGCGAGCCGGTGCCCAGGCCGATTCGGAAGCCGGCGGCGCGGGCCGCCACCAGAAAATCGGTCAGGCCGGGCGTCTCGCGGCGCTTCTCATAATACAGCACCCGGTAGAGAAACTCGCGCTGAGCGGCGTATTCCTTGAGCTGCTTTTCCGGCACCGGGTGCTTGAAGATAGTCTTGAGAATATTGGTGGCCGGCATCCCGTTGAAGCGGGCGAGCAGCTTTTTGGCGTTGGTTTCGAGGCCGAGGTCGCGGAAGAGCAGCTGAAAAGCCTTGGCCTGCACGGGCGTGTTGTCGACGAGCACGCCGTCCATGTCAAAAACCAGGGCGTAGGGGTTGGAGTTGGGCATGTGGGGTTCAACGGCGGGCAGGGGGGTAGGGGTTAGGTTGAGCTTGGCGAGCAGCAGGTCCGGTACGTAAGTCCCCGACCTATCTTTGCGGCCCGCTTTGCCAATCTTTTGCTTTTGAAAAAGCTCCTTCTATTTGCGCTGGCGGCTCTGCTGGCCGTGCCGGCGCAGGCCCGGAAACCCAATTCCCTACCCCGCCCCAAGCTGGTCGTCGGCATCGTCGTCGACCAGATGCGCTACGATTTTCTTTATCGCTACTGGGATAAGTACGGCCCGGATGGCTTTAAGCGGCTTCTGAAGCAGGGCTTCAGCTACGAGTCGGCGCACTACAACTACGTGCCGACCTACACCGGACCGGGCCACGCCAGCATCTACACCGGCACCACGCCCAGCGTCAACGGCATCGTGGGCAACAACTGGTTTGTGCGCGAAACCGGCAAAGTCACCTACGTGACTGAGGACAAGTCCGTGCAGGCCGTGGGCGGCACCGCCGCGGCCGGGCAGCAGTCGCCGCGCAACCTGCTCACGACCACCATCGGCGACGAGCTGCGGCTGGCGACAAATTTCCAGAGCAAAGTCATCGGCCTGAGCCTGAAGGACCGGGGCAGCATCCTGCCCGCCGGCCACTCGGCCACCGCCGCCTACTGGTACGACGGCGCCAACGGTGCCTTCATCAGCAGCAGCTTCTACATGAGCGATTTGCCTGCCTGGGTGAAAGCCTTCAACGACCAGAAGCTGGCCGCCCAATACCTGAGCCAGCCCTGGAACACGCTGCTGCCGCTAAGCCAGTACACCGAAAGCACGGCCGACGACGTGAGCTGGGAATCAGCTTACAAAGGCGAAGCCCGGCCCGTGTTCCCGCACGATTTGCCCCGCCTGAGCGGCGCCCTACCCCCCCAGGTGAAGGCCACCCTGCAAGCTACGGGCGAGAAAACCGCCCCCGCCGGCTCGCCCGCCACCAACTACGACCTGCTTCGCTCCACGCCCTTCGGCAACTCGCTGACGCTGGATTTTGCCCTCGAAGCGCTACGCGCCGAGCAGCTCGGCCAGCGCCCCGGCATCACCGATATGCTGGCCGTCAGCTTCAGCAGCCCTGATTACGTGGGCCATCAGTTCGGGCCCAACTCGGTGGAAGCCGAGGATACCTACCTGCGCCTCGACCGCGAGCTGGCCCGCCTGCTCACGGCGCTGGACCGGGCCGTGGGCAAAGGCCAGGCCCTGGTGTTTCTGACCGCCGACCACGGCGCGGCCCACGCCGTTGATTTTCTGAAAAGCCAGCGCCTGCCGGCCGGCGCCGTGGGCCCGGCCGCGCTGCGCGACTCGGTGCAGCGCGCCCTGGTGCGGCGCCACGGCCCCGGCACCTGGGTCCTGGATTTCGAGAACCAGCAAGTCTATCTCAACCGCCCACTGCTGGCTCAGAAGCGCCTGCCACTGGCCGACGTGGAGGCCGAAGTAGCTGATTATCTGCGCGCCTACCCCGGCGTGGCGGCCGCCCTGCCCGCCCTGGATTTGCAAAGAAGCCACTGGACCAGCGGCCCGGTGATGCAGCAGGAAAACGGCTTCTACGCCCCGCGCAGCGGCGATGTGCTGGTCACGTTCGCCCCCGGTTGGCTCGAAGCCTACGCCTTTCCGGTGGTGAAGGGCACGACCCACGGCTCGGGCGGCGCGTATGACACGCACGTGCCGCTGCTCTTCTGGGGCTGGGGCGTGCGCCACGGTGAATCGGCTGCGCCGGCTCGCATCGTAGATGTGGCCCCCACGCTGGCCCGCTGGCTGCACATTCAGGAGCCCAGCGGCTGCACCGGCGCGCCGCTTTTGGAGGCAATGAAATAATCGACTGTCATCCTGAGCTTGCGAAGGACCTTCTCACGTGAGAAGGTCCTTCGCAAGCTCAGGATGACAGTCGATTTCTACTTCCCTTTCGTATTTCAATTTTCAAAAATCACCCACCCCCAAAATGGCCAACCATTTCAATTCCTGGCACGACGTCGTGCCCGGCACCAATTCCCCCGTCAACGTCAACGCCATCATCGAAATCCCGAAGGGCAGCAAGGGCAAGTACGAGCTGGATAAGGACAGCGGCCTGCTTAAGCTCGACCGGGTGCTGTTCTCGGCCGTGCACTACCCCGCCGCCTACGGTTTCATTCCCCAAACGTATTGCGACGACCACGACCCGCTCGACATTCTCGTGCTCTGCTCCGTCGACGTGCCCCACATGTGCCTGATGGAAGCCAAGGTCATCGGCGTGATGCAGATGGTGGACCAGGACGAGGAGGACGACAAAATCATCGCCGTGGCTGCCCACGATGTGAGCGTGAACCACTACAACGACATCAGCGCCCTACCCCCCCACCTGCTGCTGGAGTTCCGCCGCTTCTTTGAAGATTATAAGGCGCTGGAAAACAAGCAGGTAACTGTGGAGCGCTTCATGGGCCGCGAAGACGCCTACAACATCATCGAGGACGGCATCAAGCTCTATAAGGAGACCTTCGGGGAGAAGGCCGGGGTGAAGCTGCTGAAGTAGCTTTGGTTGCCCTTCGCCCTACCCCGCCCCGTCATCCTGAGCCCGGCGAAGGACTTTTTCCCGCGAGGAAAAGCACTAATCAACCGATTACTGCAAAATCATTCTGCTTTGATAAGCTCCTTCGCTGAGCCCCGAGAACCAGCAGCAAAGCGAGGCCGCCGTGAGCACCTGGAAGTAGCTAGCCACCGCGCGCTTCTGGTTTGAAAGCTCGCGAAACTGGCAGAGCGAGATGGTGAGCATCATCTCTATCGTGGGCCTGAGCATCTTCCTGCGTCAGCACGGCTCGCCCCAAAGCAAGCCCGTGGACGCCCCAATAGCCAAATCAGGAAGGAATGAAGAGTGAGGAATCATGGTCAGGCGCATCGTTTATTCGTCCCTTCTCATTCTTCATTCTTCGTTAAGCGCAGCGTTATATAGCAGCTTGTGGCTAGCGGCGGCGGCGGGCCTGCTCACGGCCGGCACGCTGCGTGAGTGGGGGGTAGGGCTGGGGCGGGGGGGTAGGGAAATAGCCCACCTGCCCTGGCTCGCGTTTGCCGCCACGCTGCTGGTGTATAATCTTGATGCGGCGCTGCCCTACAAGCACGGGCAGCCCGCCGGCGCCTCGGCCCGCCGGCAGTGGCAGCAGCAGCACCGCAGGCTGCTGCTGGCGCTGGCGGCGGGAGCGGCGGCGATGGCGGGCTGGTTTTTTCTGGTCGATGGCTGGTGGCGGCACCCGGTGCTGCTGGGGCACCTGGCGGCGCTGGCGCTGCTCTATTCGGTGCCAGTGCCCGGCTGGGCCTGGCGTGGGTTGAAGCGCGAGGGGGGGGGTAGGGGCCGCGCCCTGCGCGAAATTCCGCTGCTCAAGGGCTGGCTTATTGCCTACGTATGGGCCGCCGTCACGGTGGGCCTGCCCGCGCTGGCGCTTGAGCGGACTCTCGCCCAAACCTGGCCCCTGCTGGCCCAGCGGCTGCTGCTGGTGCTGGCTCTGGCCCTGGTCTTCGACATCCGCGACGTGAGCCGCGACCGGGCGGCGGGGCTGCGCACGTTTCCGGTGGTGGTGGGCGTGGCCGCGACGCGCTGGCTGGGCGTAGCGGCCCTGGCCTTGTCGGTGGGGGTAGGGATTTATCGGGGCGAAAGCCTGGCGGCGCTGCTGCTGCCGGCTGGCTGCGCCGCCGCCGCCATCGTGGGCGCTACGGAGGCGCGCGGCGACTATTACTTTGCCCTCTTCACCGATGGGGTGCTGCTGGTGCGGGCAGTGATGTATTTCGTGTTTTAAAGCTCGTGCCGGCCGCGGTGACTTTCTTATGGGCGGCCAACGTTAATTTAAAAGGCATAGAAGCGGGCGCCTGTCCCGCCGCGCCGGCGTTTTCTGGCGTCACCTGACCACTGCCGGAGCCCTGGTGATGAGTTCGACCGCCCGGTCGCGCAGCTCATCGTGCCCTGCCCGCAGCCCTGCTATGGTCGGACGCACGAGCACGTCGGGCACGAGGCCGACGCGCTGCGTCTCGCGGCCATCGGGATAGTAAACCCCGAGGCCGGTCATCAGCGTTTTCAGGTCGCCGGGCAGCGTAATGCGGGTTGAGTTGCCATCCGCGCCCGCCGTCTGGCTGCCCAGCAGCGTAGCGTGCGGCGTGGCTCGCAAGGCCATCGCCGTGAACTCGGCCGCGCTCCGGCTCACCTCATTGACCAGCACCACGACCTGACCAGTGTAGGGCGCCGGGCCCACGGGCTTGATGGTGTCAGCCGGAAACCACACGAAGCGTCCTGGGTAATTAGGGTCACGCTGCGTAAATTTCGCGAACGGGACTGGCCGCGCCAGAAAAAAGCCCGGCATTTCCGTAGCGACAAAATCGCCCGGATAGTTGCGCTGGTCCACCACGATGCCTTTCGTGTGGGCAAAGGCCTTCATAATCACGGCCAGCTTATTCGCCTTGATGCGGGCCATGTCGACGTAGCCCACGTCGGGCGTCAGAAACCGGTACATACTATCGGCCACGGCCGGCGCTACGGGCGGCACCGCTCCCACCTTCACGGCGGGCGCGACGAGGCGCAGCGGCCGGCCGGCGCGCACCACCCGCACGGCGAGCTGCGGCGTGGCGCAGTAGAGCAGGTTCAGGGCAATCGTATTCAGCTGCGCCGCCCGGTTGGAAGCCCCGGTTTCGGGCAGGCGCTGCTTCACCAGGGCGGCCACTGAGGTGCCCGCCAGGTGGGTCAGGATGTCGCCTGGCGCCAGCGGCGGCGGGGGCACGAGCCCATCGCGGCGCACGCGCACGACCACGGCCTGGTCATCCAGGAACTGCACGTCGGCGGCCACCTGGTAGGCGCCGCGCTCGGCTTCCAGCAGCGGGTCGGGCGGGTAGAACCGGGCGTGGCCGTCGTGCACGCGGGCAAACAAGGCCAGCGCCGCGTGCCGGTAGGCCAGGGGCGTGGTGGCTTCGGCAAAGCGGGGCAGCAGGTCAGTCAGCACGTCGGACCAATCCTCGTTCCAAGTATACGGGTAGGGGTAATAGTACTGGAGCATGTTCCAGTAGCGGCACAGGGCCAGCAGGCGCAGGCCCGGCGTGGGGCAGGCCTGGTCGGCGTAGGCTTCCTCGTGGGGAAAGACCGTATTGGACCCATTTTGGGTCACGTAGTAGGGCGCACCCTGGTAGCGGTTGGCCTCAATAAAGGCCAGCTGCTGGCGCAGCGGCGCGCTGAAGCGCTTCGCATTCCAGGCCCAGCGCAGGTCGGGAGCCAGGCGCACCGGCTTGGTGGGCGGTACGGCGCAGGCCGGGCAGGCTGGCACGGGCCCCAGGCCGGTAATCCAGGTACTAAGCAGGCGGCTGCACTCGGCCTCTGAGCGGCAGGCGAGCACCAAAGGCAGTTGGCGCAGCAGCTCGGCGTCCCAGTCGCGCTGGCCGCCCGCCACGGCTGGGTGAAAGTATTTTAGAAAGCCCCACACCTGACCCAGCGCCGCGACATGTTCCACCTGCCGGGGCGTTAAGCGAGGCAGCTCTTCGGTCGCTGCGGGGGGTAGGGCACCAGAAAGAGCCGCCGCGGCAAGCCCCGGCTGGGCGCGCAGACTGGGCACGGAGCAATTAAGCCCAAGGGCCAGTAAGGAAAGCAGGAAACGGGACATGCTATGAAGAAAGGAGAAGGTCGCTTGGATAGGGGGTGGCTTTTACTCTTTAGGGTGACGCCTGGTGGAGGACCAGTTGGTTTCCCTTTTGCAACCAAGTGATGGTGTGGCGCCACGCGTGCATTTTCTGAATACCGCGACTTGCCAGCAGGTGCCAGGTTTCGCCATTGGTACGGGTTTCCAGCACCTCGCCGGTTTCGGCCAGGATGTAGCCCGTAGGAGTGCCAGGCACAAACTCGACCTGCTCGAAGCTGGTGAACGGGGGCACGGGCACAGGCCGCCACTGCCCGGTGGTGAAGCGCAGAAGCTGTTTGGCGGGGAGCGCGACGTACTCAAGGTTGCCTTGGCTGAGGTGAGGCTTGCGACCCGCCAAAGTCACCCAGAGGTCGCCGGTACCGGCTTGAGACAGGGAATGCACGTCCACCGTATCGGGAACATCCAGCAGTTTGCTCGGTGGGCGCAGGCTAGTTGGTAAGATGAATATGTTGCCCGCAGTAGCGCTCATTACTGTGCGGGGAAAGGTTGGCATCCGGTCGCTACCAAAGACGTAGAGAACTGAATCCTGGGCTGAGATTAGAAAGCCCGTGATACCGCGGCTCACTCGAACGGAGTAGGGATGCTGGCTGGAATTTGTGGCCAGCTGGGGCGTGCGCGTGGCGTCGGTGCCATAAATCCAGATATCGCCATCGCCGTGCAGCGGTACCTTGCCAGCCTGCTCGCGGGCGTAGGTGCCCACCAAAAAGTTGCGCCCGATGGCAGTCAGGGCCGTAGAGTAGAAATTACTCGGAATTTGATGCGTTTCCCAGCTACTACCCTGGTTTTGCGTGAGGGCGATGAATGAGTTTTGCCCTTTGTTGCCAACATAATGATGAAATGAGGGGCGGCTCAGGGGCAGTTGGGTAAGCCAGGTAGCGTGGGGTGAGTTGGGGTCGGGGGTGCGGTAGCGTTGCCACGCCGAGCCACAGGAAAACAGTAGCGCACCCGCCAGCAGGAACCCGCTCAGGTGAGAGAGCAGGCGGCGGGTCCGGTGTCCCTGCTGGCGCCCCCACCAAACCAGCCACACGAGCAAGAGCAGGGGTAGTGCGGCCACGCCCAATGCCCCTTTTTGCGCCGGGTGCTCGGCCGCCGGGGTCGTGCCGACCAAGGCTCCGTGCGTTTGGTCGCGGAAATAGAAATGCGAGATGGTAAACTGACCAGGTGTTTCTACCAGCGTGGTCTGCTGGCCCGTGAAGCGAAATAACTGCCCGGTTTGGGTTAAGACGTAGCCCGAGGAATCAGTTAAGAATTGAAAGTCCCGGAGTGGCGGAAGATTACTGAATGTAAAGGTTCTCATTGGGACTGAGCCGAAAAAACACTGCGCTAAGCGCAGGGGGTGGTAAACGCAAAAGTTGCTTTATTTCGAGAAGCGTTGCATAGAACACCTCACGTAAAGCGGGTTTCTACAAACTGCCTACCTCTGTATGTAAAGGGACAATTCTCTTTATCAGCAACATTCTTAGCTAATCCGCCTGATAAAGCTGCTCAGTCTCAGCAGATTTCACAAGGCCTATTTCAGGTTTACTTTCAACCCGTCAGCTCGCGCAGCGCCGGCCCAGTTTGCCTCACCAAATCTCCCGCAATCAGCCCGGCCTCGCCCACCTCGGCCGCCGCCAAATCGCCGGCCCGACCGTGGGCAAACACGCCCAGCCGCGCCGCCTCGAAGGCCGTGAGCTGCCGGTGGGCGCGCAGGGCCAGTAGCAGGCCGGTGAGCACGTCGCCGGAGCCGCCGGTGCCCATGCCGGGGTTGCCGCTGCCGTTGAAGTGCAGCTCGCCTTCGGGCGTGGCCAGGCAGGAGTAGGCGCCCTTCAGCACCACCAGGCAGCGATGGACTTGGGCAAAGTCGCGCAGCAAATCCAGGCGGTGGTAGTCGTCGCGGGCGGGCTGGGTGAGGCGCTCGAATTCCTTGGGGTGGGGCGTGAGAATGGTGTTTTCAGGCAGTAACTCCAGCAGCTCGCGGTGGGCGCCGAGCAGGTTAAGCGCGTCGGCGTCGAGGACCAGCGGTAGGGGGCGGGCTTCGGAAGTAACGGTCGCCGCTTCCAGCAGCGAGCGCAGCACGGCCAGGCTCGCCGTATCCTGCCCCAGGCCGGGGCCGATGCCCACGGCCTGATAGGGCGTCAGGTCGGGCAGCTCGCTGATAAAGTCCGGGTGCGGGTCGGCCAGGTACATGGCTTCGGGCACGGCAGTTTGCAGGATGTCATAGCCGCCGGCCGGCCCGCGCACCGTGAGCAGGCCCACGCCGCCGCGCAAAGCGGCGCGGGCGGCCAGCACGGCGGCGCCCACTTTGCCGCGGCTGCCGGCCAGCAGCAAGGCGTGGCCGAAGGTGCCCTTGTGGGCGAATTTCGGGCGGCGTGGCAGGGCGCCGGTCAGTGCGGCGGCATCAGTGAAGTGCCAGGGGGTAGGGGCTTGCGCGATGAAGTCGGCGCTCAACCCGATGTCTAAAACTTCCCACTGGCCCACAAACCCAGCGTTCTGCGGCAACAGGAACGCCAGCTTGGGCAAGCCGAAGCTGACGGTATAATCAGCGCGCACGACAACAGAATCGAGCGGTTGTGCTTCATCTGCAAACAATCCGCTTGGTAGGTCTATGGCTACAACCCTGGCTTGAGCAGCGTTTAGAATTTGTGCTACAGCGGCTCCAACACTATAAAGTGGGCGTCGCAATCCGGTGCCAAGCAGAGCATCAATTACTAGAGTACCTGATTCGACTATTGGTAAGTCGTCGTGCCGAATATTGAGAATAGGAATGGTGGGAAGTTGTTGACGTGCACGTATCCAATCCTCAGAATAATTGCTAGAAGGTAGCAGGGCCACGCGCATCTGGTAGCCAGCTTGGTGTAGCAGCCGGGCGACGGCCAGGCCGTCGCCGCCGTTGTTGCCGGGGCCGCACAGCACCAGAATTTCACCAGCTTCGGCTTGGTCGAATTGCCCGAAAAACCACTCGGCAAAAGCGGCGGCGGCGCGCTCCATCAGCTCGCCGGAAGTGATGTTTTGGCTCTGTATGGTGGCTTGGTCGAGCTGGCGGGTTTGGGCGGCGGAGAGGATTTTCATGGATGAGGTGCGAGGGCGCGCTGGGGAACGAATGACCAAGCGAACCGTACGCTTGCCAATGTTTAAGTACGTAACAGGCCTGCTGGCCGTCGCCGTAGCGGCGGGATGCTCTGACAAGCGGCCCGAAACCGCCGCCCGCGTCCGGCCCGCCGCTACCCCGGTCGCGGCGGCCGATACGGTGCCGGGCAGCGGGGGCATCATCCCGCGGGCCGTGGCCCTGGCCCAGGTGCCGGCCAGCCTGCGCCAGCCGGGCCAGCTGCTCGAAGCCTGGCACTGGCCCGATGCCAACGGCGAAAACCTGCTGGTCGTGTTTCGCGGCGAAGCGGCCGCGCCGCCCCCGCCGGCCGCCGCGGCGTCCTACGCGTTCAATGAGCTGACGACCGGCGCCGGGCCGGCCTACACGGCCCAGCTCAGCGTGCGGCAGTACGTGCGCCGCCAGGGCGCCTACGCTGAGCTGTGGCGCCTGCGCGACTTTGTGACCAACTGCCCGCTGCGCCTGACCCTGCGCCCGCTGCCCGGCAGCACAGCCATCACCGACCTCGACCACGACGGCCGCAGCGAAACCACGCTCATCTACGCGCTGGCTTGCCGCAGTGGCCCCGCCAGCGCGGGCCTGAAGCTGATTATGCGCGAGGGCAAGGCCAAGTACGCGCTGCGCGGCGCCACGGTGCGACCAGAACCGCCGGCTGCCGCCGGGCCGGGCCCACCCACCGACCCCTGCTGCCTGAATGAGCTGAGCCCGGCCCAGCGGCGCCTGGGCGAGCCGGGCGGCTACTACCAGACCGAGGCGGGCTTCCGGGGCGCGCCGCCGGCCTTTCTGCCCTTTGCCAGGCAGCACTGGCAGAAGTTTAGCTCTGAAAACAACTAGGGGGGTAGGGAAACCGGCCGCCTGGTGGCCCGGCGGGGCGAAGGCAAAAGCGCGCAAACTTCCTGCTGCCGGCCCGCGTTTGGCCTGAGCGCATTCGCATCGCAGCAAATCCCCTCATCCGCAAACTTTAAACTACCCCATGCAAACCTGGAACGACGTTATCCGCCTCGCCAACCACGGCGCCCCTACCCCCCCCCGCCGCGTCGAGAAGACCCCCGCCGAGTGGCGCCAGCAGCTCACGCCGGAGCAGTTTCACGTCACCCGCGAGCACGGCACCGAGCGCGCCTTCACCGGCGAGTACTGCGAGGCCCATGAGGCGGGCCTCTACGCCTGCGTGTGCTGCGGCACCCCGCTCTATGACTCGCGCACCAAGTTCGAGTCGGGCACCGGCTGGCCCAGCTTCACGGCGCCCGTCGAGGAGGCGGCCGTGCGCTACAAGAAGGACACCAGCTACGGCATGACCCGCGTCGAGGTGCTCTGCAACGTGTGTGATGCCCACCAGGGCCACGTCTTCCCCGACGGCCCGGCCCCGAGCGGGCTGCGCCTGTGCATCAACTCGGCCAGCATCAAGCTGGTGCAGTCGCCGGCCGAGCCGGCCGCGAAATAAGGCGGCGGGGAATAAATTGTAATAATTAAATAATACAAGGTAGCCTCTTGCCGGGCAGCGTACTTTCGAGCCTGATTAGCCAATAGTGGCTGGTCAGGCTTTTTATATTTTTCTTATATGATTAAAAAGGTACTCGTTATTCTGGGTTTGACGCTGACTTCGGCGGCGCAGGCCCAAACCACTCCGGCTGTTACGGACCAGGTGCGGCTGCCGGGCCAGCACCCCGGTGTCAACCCGCAGGCGGCCCGGACCGGCGAAGTCTCGCAGCTACAGCAGGTGCTGGCCCAGAACTACGGCGGTGGCGCCTGGACTGATGTTGGGCGTCAGACCTACCTGCGCTACCACACCGCCACGCTGCCGGGCCTGATTCGGGCGGAGCGTAAAAACGGGGCAAACTGGGTGACTACCGGGGCCCACCGCTACCAGTACAACACGGCCGGCGAAATCCAGTCCGACACCACCGACCAGTACGTGCAGGCACCGGCTGGGGCTTATGCCGCGACCGTCAGCGCCTTCAATACGCCCAGCCAGGTGCGCCAGCAGTGGCATACCATGCGCGACCTGTTCAATCCCACTGAGCCTTGGGATACGCTCCAGCGCAGCACTTACACCTACAACGCGGCTGGTCAGCGCACGCAGCGGCTAGAGGAGTCATATGCTTTTGGCTCATTCGAGGAGCACTCGCGCCACCTGTGGACTTACAACTCGCTGGGTCAAATCACCGTGTATGAGATACAAAGCGCGCCCAATGGTGACGCGGAGTGGGGTCCGTTGCAACGCTTCACGTACACCTACAACGCGGCCGGGAAAATGCAGCAGTTCGTGGCGGAGATTATTAACATCGCCACCCTGAACAGCTACGTACTCTCGTCCCGCCACACGCTTCAGTATGACGCGCAGGGCCGCGAGTCGGTGCTGGCCAGCGAAGAGCGGGAAAACGATGCCTGGCTGGTTAACTCCCAGACTCTCTACGCTTACAACCCAACTGGCGACCTGGCCTCGGCCACGCTGCAAGGCTGGGACGGCAGCGCGTTTCAGAACGTGCAGCGCCTGCTGTTCACCTACGCGCAGGTGCTGAGCGCGCACCAGCCCGCCGCCGGCGTCCGGGCGCTGGCCGTGGTCCCCAACCCCAGCACCCCCGACGCGCCCGCCCAACTGCTGCTGGAGCCCGGCGCGGCTTCGGCCACGGGCGCCGTGTACGACCACCTGGGCCGCCGCGTGGCCGGGCTGAGCTGCCCGCCGGCCCAGGCCGCGCGCGGTTTCCTGCCCCTGCCCGCGGGCCTGCCCGCCGGCCTCTACGTAGTGCGCCTGCAAACGGGTGCCCGGCAGTGGCAGGCCCGCTGGGACAAGCGCTAAGCGGCCTGGCCCGCTGCCAGAATCTTTGCTGACCCCGGCACAAACGGGCCGCTCCCCGCACCGGGGGGCGGCCCGTTTTGTTGTGCTTGCCCGTACTTTTCGGTTGTTGCTTTATTCCCTACCCCCCTCCCACCCCGCCATGTCCCTGCTCTTCACTGATTTTGCTTCCTGGAGCGCCCACTGCGCCGCCACCGGCGAGCCGCTTTACCAGCCGGTGCTGGACTACGAAATCGAGCAGAAAGGTCGCGCCGAGGCCGACATCTGGGCCGGCCTGCAACGGGCCTACGACGTGATGCGCGAAGCCGTGCACGAGGGCCTGACCGGCAACATGACTTCCCGCTCGGGCATGATAAACAACGGCGCCAAGAAGCTGGCGGCCTCGCCGGTCACGGTGCTCTCGCCGGAGTTTAAGCAGCTCATCACGCGGGCGTTAGGAGCTAAGGAAGTGAACTCCTGCATGGGCCGGGTGGTGGCGGCGCCCACGGCCGGCGCCTCGGGCATTCTGCCCGGCGTGCTGGTCACGCTCCAGGACTTGCATAAGCTCGCTGACCGTGCCATTCTGGAAGGCTTGCTGGTGGCGGCTGGCATAGCCCTGATTATCGAACAGAACGCCTCGCTGGCCGGCGCGGTGGGCGGCTGCCAGGCCGAAACCGGCTCGGCGGCGGCGATGGGCGCGGGGGCCATCGTGTACTGTCTGGGTGGGCCCGTGGAGCAGGTGTTCGCCGCCGTGGCCGTCACCATTCAGTGCATGTTGGGGCTGATTTGCGACCCGGTGGCGGGCCTGGTCGAGGTGCCCTGCGTGGTGCGCAACGCCTCGGCGGCGGCCATTGCTTTTTCCTCGGCCCAGATTGCCATTGCCGGCATCGACCCCGTGATTCCCGTGGACCAGTGCGTGGCGGCGCTCGGCGAAGTGGGGCAGAGCATGGAAACCCGCTATAAGGAAACCGCACTCGGCGGGCTGGCGAACACCAAGCGGGCCAGGGAGATTGAGCGGGTGGTGCTAGTGCAGGAGGTGGATATTCTGCCGGACTCCTGAAGTAAGTTTAACGCGAAGTTTAAAAAAAAGTTAAAAATTAAGTTTCGCGAAGTGTATGCACGAAAATCAATTAGCTGGGCTCGTGATGACGGCTGCGTTCCGGGTGCATACTGCGCTGGGGCCGGGGCTGTTGGAAGCGGTATATGAAGGGGCATTATTGCATGAGTTGCGCAAAGCTGGATTACGAGTCGCCAGCCAGGTTGCGTTGCCCGTAATATATGACGGGGTGAAGTTGGCGGATGTTGGCTATCGCCTGGATTTGCTGGTTGAAGATAAACTGATTTTAGAGCTGAAATCCATTGAGGCGTTGGCGCCTATTCATATCAAGCAGCTTCTGAACTACCTTAAACTGTCTCATCTCCGACTGGGCTTGCTCATCAATTTCAACGTCATCTCCCTTAAAGACCATATTCACCGCGTTGTCGACAACCTCTAATCTTACTTCGCGAAACTTAATTTTTTAACTTCTTTTAAACTTCGCGTTAAATTGAAAGCTCATCAATTCCAAAAAGACGCGGAGCTAAAAGCCTTCGACCTGGAGCACCGCCGCAAAATCCGCTTCAACATCGGCAAATACGACGCGGCCGTCACACTGGGCTTGGGCTACTACGCCGACCACGAGCTGGCCCGCGCCCGCGGCGCCTACCTTAAGGCGCAGGCGCTGGAAAAGCTAGACGAGTACTTGCTGGAGTTTGAAAAGAATTTCAGCGCCCGCGGTGGCCGCGTCATCTGGGCGCAGAACACGGAGGAGGCTTTAAACGCCATCGGCGAGCTGACCCAGGCCCACCAGGCCAAAACCGTCGTCAAGGCCAAAAGCATGACGACCGAGGAAATCCACCTCAACGACTACCTCAAAAAGCAAGGCATCAAGTCCGTCGAAACCGACCTGGGCGAGTTCATCGTGCAGCTCAACGGCCAGCGGCCCTACCACATCGTGACGCCCGCCATGCACCTGAGCAAGGCCGATATCAACGATATCTTCGTCAAACACCTGGGCACCGAACCCACCGACGACGCCCAGACGCTGGTGCTCACCGCCCGCCACCTGCTGCGGGGCCAGTACACCACAGCCGAAGTCGGCGTGACCGGCGGCAACTTTCTCATCGCCGACGTTGGCGCCGTGGCCGTCACCGAGAATGAGGGCAATGCCCGCCTCTCGGCTACTTTCCCCAAGCTCCACATCGCGGTAGTCGGCATCGAGAAAGTCATTCCGCAGCTTACTGATTTGGATTTGTTCTGGCCGCTGCTCAGCACCAGTGGCACCGGTCAGCAGGTCACGGTGTATAATACGCTCTACTTCGGCCCGCGCCAGCCCGGCGAAGCCGACGGCCCGGAGGAAATGGTCGTCATTCTGCTCGACAACGGCCGCACCAACCTGCTCGCCCAGCCCGGAAGCCGCGAGGCGCTGCGCTGCATCCGCTGTGGCGCCTGCCTCAACGTGTGCCCGGTATACAAGAACATCGGCGGCCACACCTACGAGACGACGTATTCCGGCCCCATCGGCTCGGTCATCTCGCCCCACCTGAGCGGCCTGCCCGAGCACCAGCACCTGAGCTTCGCCAGCACCTTGTGCGGGGCCTGCACCAGCGTGTGCCCGGTCAAAATCAACCTCCACAACCTGCTTTTGCGCAACCGTCAGCAGAGCGTGCGCGAGGGCCACAACACCACCCAGGAAAAGCTGGCTATCGGCCTGTGGCGGCAGGCCATGCAGCACCGCTGGCTTTTCGACGTGCTCCCTACCCCCCTCAAAAGCTGGAGCCTGGGTTTATTGCTTGATAAAGTGGGCTGGAACCGCCGCCGCGCCGCGCTGCCGGTGGCGGCCAAGTCGTTCCGGCAGCTTTGGGCGGCGGAGCGGGGGTAGGGAATGATTTGTGCGGATATTTATCAACAATACAGGCAATATTCTGCCTATTTATAATGATAAGATGCTAATCGTGGTTGAATAATTATAAATTAGGCGGTATATTGCCGCCATGTTAGAGAAAACGTTAGGGCTAACTATTGAGTACTATCGAGATAAGTCAGGGCTTACTCAGCACGAACTGGCTGAGCTGAGCCATGTATCAGCGCGCACTATCAGAGAGTTGGAAGCAGGCCGAAGCAACATTGGCATTCAACCACTGGGACGCTTGCTGCAAGCGTTGGGACTGACATTACAGATTCAGCCAGCCAGATGAAAACCACGCTTGCGGAAGTTTTTTTCAACGGAATGGTTGCTGGAGTCCTAAGTCAGGGTCAAGAAGGTTTTACTTTTCGCTACGATGCCGACTACCTCGCCTCCGCCCAGCCGCCCATTAGCCTGACCTTGCCCAAGCAGACTGCTGTCTTCCGGTCGCCCGTCTTATTCGCCTTCTTCTTTGGCTTGCTAGCCGAAGGCACGGCGAAAGAGATTCAGTGCCGCGACCTGCTGCTCAACGAAAACGACCATTTTACACGCTTGCTGCGCACGGCGCACTCCGAAACCATCGGCGCCGTTACCGTGCGGCCGGTTGCCAAAAAGCTGTTATGAGCTACTGTGCTGCCTGCCTGCGCCGGCTGAAGAAAACTGAATTAGACTTTTGCTTGCTTTGCCGCATGGAGCTTTTTAACGGTGCGCCAGTGCCCGCGCGCTTGCCATTAGCAGCGCCGAAGCAGGCCACGCTACAGGAAGCCGAGCATTTTCGGCAGCTCACGCGCCAGATTTCCATCTCCGGAGTACAGGAAAAGTTTTCGCTCGCCCTCAGTACTGATGAGCCCGGCCGGTTGGAATTAGTCGTGCGCGGCGGGACGTATATTCTCAAGCCCGTTCCTCCTGCCCGGTTCGCGGCGGTGCAAAGCGTGCCGGCCAATGAGCATTTCACGATGCAGCTGGCCCGGCAGGTATTTAAGCTGCCCACTGCTGCCTGTGCGCTGATGCAACTGGCCGATGGTAGCCCCGCCTATCTTACCCGGCGCTTCGATGTAGGCCCTGACGGGCTGCATCTGGCGCAGGAAGATTTCGCCCAACTAAGTCAGCGCACCGAGCAGCAACACGGGCTCAACTACAAATATGATTTTAGTCACGAGGGCATCGGCACCTTGCTGAAGCACTATCTGCCAGGCTACTATCTGCCTGAAGCTACCCTCTTCTTCCGCCTCACCCTCTTCCATTATCTCGTCTCCAACGGCGACGCCCACCTCAAGAACTTCTCGCTGCACCGCCGCCCCGAGACCGGGGAGTACCGCCTTACGCCCGCCTATGACCTGCTCAACACCAGCCTGCACGTGCGAGACGGCAACGGGCTGGCCCTGGACTTATTTGCCAACGACCACGAGACGCCGAGCTTCGCGGCCAATGCCTACCTGGCCTACGATGACTTTCAGGAGCTGGGCCGTCGCCTGGGCCTGCCCGCCAGCCGGGTGCGCCGCCTGCTGCTGGATATAACCGGCCACGAAACGGCCACCGAGCAGCTGCTGGCCCGCTCGTTTCTGCCGGCCGAGCAGCGCGAGCAGTACGCCGCCAGCCTGGCCAGCCGGCGCCAGCGTCTACGCTACTCGCTGGCCAGTGCCACTTAGCTTTTCAGAGTTTTTCATTCGGGTGGAGCAGCCTCGAAATTAGCCATCCCTACCCCCCTTTGCGTTTGAAATGGCGCGGGGCGCCAAGCCGCGCCTTGTCGCTACTTTATGGAGTATCTTTTTCTAGGCTGGCGGGTGCTGTTGGGCTTGTCGGGCATCGGGCTGGTCATCGTCACCTTGTCGGCCGCCATCCGCTCGTTTATTCTGCCGCGCAACGAGACCGTACGGGTCAATGCCTTCGTATTTATTGGGGTGCGGGCGCTGTTCGACTTGGCTGCTTCGGCGGCGCGCACCTATGCCCGGCGCGACAGCATCATGGCCCACTACGCACCCGTGGCCCTGGTGGCGCTGCCCATTGTGTGGGAAGCCATGCTGAGTTTGGCGTACACCCTTATCTTCTGGGCCTTGGGCGAAGGCTCCTGGTACAAGTGCTACCAGCTTAGCTGTAGCTCCTTGCTCACGCTGGGCTCCTCGAAGTCCCATAACGTGGCCGTCACCGTGTTCAGCTACTCCGAAGCCACGCTGGGGCTGCTGCTGCTCACGCTGCTGCTCTCCTACCTGCCCACCATCTACCAGGCCTTTTCGCGGCGCGAAACCACCGTGGCCCGCCTGGAGCTGCGGGCTGGCGCGCCGGCCAAGGCCAGCACGCTGCTCTTGTGGCTGCACCGCGGCGAGGGCGGCTTGCAGGATGATACCCAGCAGTGGGGCGACTGGGAACAGTGGTTTGTGGAGCTGGAGGAAAGCCACACCTCGCTGCCCATCATCTCGTTTTTCCGCTCGCCCCAACCCGGCCGCTCCTGGGTGACGGCCTGCGGGCTGATTCTGGACACGGCCAACCTCTTTTTCGCGGCCCTCGACGTGCCGCGCCTGCCGCAGGCCGAGCTGACCTTCAAGGCCGGCTGCATCTCCCTCAACCGTATCTACCGCTACTTCGACACCAAGGCCAAAGTCGAGCCGACCAACCTGCTGCCCGGGAGCGAGGCCGACGAGAAGCCCGGCCAGGCGGACTTCGAGGCCGCCTGCGACGAGTTGGCTGCGCGCGACCTGCCCGTGCGCGCCGACCGCGCTGCGGCCTGGCAGCAGTTTCAGGAGCTGCGCTCCCGCTACCAGCCGGCCCGCGAGTTTCTGGCCGAACTCACGATGGCCCCGGAAAGCAAGCTGACCTGAGCGGCCCGCCGAGCGGCCGGCTGCGGCTTTGAGAACAAGCCAGGGCCGCCGGCCGGCGAAACCCAGCCGCTTGGGGTAGAGAGGGGGGTAGGAAAGTTAAAGCAGCTGAAGCAGGGCCGTGATGCGCGCGTCAGCGAGCTATTCCACCGAGCCGCCTGGCTTGACTGAGCGCTCCCCCGGCCGCTCTACCTTTGCCCGGCCTACCCCCTCTGATTAGTGAAAACAGATTTTGCCGCGGTCCTGGCCGCCGAGCGGCTGCCCCGCTGGTTCTGGCCGCTGCTGCTGGGGGTGAACTCTGCGACTTTCTGCATAAAAAGGGCTTCGGCGATGAGCGGCCCGACCAGCCGCTGGCGCCCACGACCCCCGGCGGGCCGCCCTACCTGGCCGAGTGCATCGCCCGCGGCGCCCGCTACCTCTACACCAAACACTCGCTGGTTTTCCACGACCCGCGCCTGCGGCCTTACTTGAAGCGCGAAATCATGAGCGTCGGCAACTTCGAGGTCTGGGAGCTGCAAATGCCGGCGGCTTTGCCCAAGTGAAGGGGGGTAGGGGTTGGGCAGTGGCGGCAGGCTGCTTGGTAAGGTGAGACCAAAAAGCACTCTGGCGCGTGCCAAAGTGCTTTTTGGTTAGTTGACAAACCCCTTGGAAGGGGTAGTGAAAGTCGCCCGAAACCTGTCTAGCCGTCATGCTTCAACAAGCGCAGCATGACGTCTGAAGACTTTCCTTATGCCCCCTTAGGGCTTATTAGAATCGACTACCACGCGGTTGTCGCGGTTGGCCAGCTCCCAGGCGGTGTGGAAGATGAGCTGGTTGCGGCGGGTCAGGGCGGGGAAGTCGATTTTGTCGATGTCGTCGGTGGGGCGGTGGTAGTCGGGGTGCAGGCCGCTGGTGTAGAAAATGACCGGCACCTTGTGCTTGGCGAAGTTGTAGTGGTCGGAGCGGTAGTAGATGTGCTCGGGGTCGGCCGGGTCGTTATACTTATAATCCAGCGCGACGGGATTGTACCTGGTGTTGGTAGCCTCGCTCAGCGCGTGCAGCTCGGAGGAGAGCTTGTCGGAGCCCACCAGGTAGAGGTAGTCGCCTTTGCCCATATGAGTGCTGTCGACGCGGCCGACCATATCGATGTTGAGGTCGGCCACGGTGCTTTCGAGCGGGAAAACCGGGTGGTCGGTGTAGTACTTCGAGCCGAGCAGGCCTTCCTCTTCGCCGGTATTAGCCAGAAACAGAATACTGCGGCGCGGGCCGTGGCCCTCCTTTTTGGCTTGCGCAAACGCCTGCGCCATTTCCAGCACCGACACCGTGCCCGAGCCATCATCGTCGGCCCCGTTATAGACCACCCCATTCTTGATGCCTTCGTGGTCGTAGTGGGCCGAGATAACCAGCACTTCATCTTTCTTATCGGTGCCCTCAAGGTAACCGAGCACGTTTTCGGTGGTGAAGGTCTCTCTTTTGTTTGCCGCCTGTAGCGTGAGCGCAACTGGCTTAAAGGGCGAGGCGATGGGTTTGCCGGCAGCAGCCACAGCCTTCTGGTACTTGACTAAGCCAGCGGTGGTGGTGCCCAGCATCGCGGCGCCCATCTCGGGCGAGACGATGAACAGGTTCGTGCTGATGTTGCTCGACTTTGGCACCGGCTCGTCGGGAAAAATCAGCTGCTCAGTGCGGTCGAACAGGCCCTTGTAGTCCTGGGGGACCTGGGCAAACGCTGCCGCGCTCGAAGCAATGCGAAACGTGGAGCGGGGGGCCAGCGAGCGCACGGCCGGGGAGCGCGCCGTCATCTCCGCGACGCCGCCGGTACCGTAGGAGCTGGGCTGGCCGGCTTTGCCCAGCAGCGGCTGGCCCGTTTTGGTCAGGGGCTCGCCGAGCAGCATCACCAGGTGCTGGTCCTTCAAGTTGGCGGCACCAGTGGCGAAGTCGGCGTAGCCTTTGGTGCTGATGCCGTAGCCCACAAAAGCGGGCTGCACCGTCGCCGACGTGGTGGAGGCGTCGCGCAGCAACAGATAAAAATCCTTGTCCACCACAAACGTCCGATTCCCAATCTTCACCGATGAGGCCGGGTCCAGCCCGACGCGGCTCAGGGTAAAATGCTGAATGTAAGGGTTGTCCGAATCTTTCACCGGCCCGGCCAGCCCCAGCTCAGCAAACTGCTTGCTTAGGTACTCAGCGGCCATTTTCTGGCCTTTCTGGCCGGTTTCGCGGCCCTCGTACTCGTCCGAGGCCAGCACGCTCAGGTGCTGGCGCAGGTCCTCCTGGGTGATGGTGCTGGCGTAGGTCAGTGACCAGTCGGTGGTGGCTTCGGCGGCGGCAGGGGGGGTAGGGATTTTGGCCGCCCGGCCGGGCTTCGACTTCACCTTGACTTTGGTGGGCTGGGTTTGGGCCGGGGCCAGGTGGGTGGCGGCCAGCAGCAGCGCGGCGGCCAGCAGGGGATTTCGCATTGTGGAAGAGGACGTTTAGAGGTGAAGCAGGAGTTGAAGCCTGATTGCCTTTTGAGGCTAGCTAGGGCTTGTTGGAATCGACCACGATGCGGCCCTCGCGGTTGGCCAGCTCCCAGGCGGTGTGAAACACCAGCCGGGCCCGTTTCTCCATTTTCGCAAACTCAATCTTGCCGATTTCGTCGCTGGCCTGGTGGTAGTCGGCGTGCTCGCCGTTGAAGAAAAACGCCACGGGTATCTTCTTCGCCGCGAAGTTGTAGTGGTCGGAGCGGTAGTAGTAGCGGTTGGGGTCGGCGGGGTCGTTGTACTTGTAGTCCAGGTCGAGCTGGGTGTACTGGCGGTTCATCTGCTCGTTCACGGCGTGCAGCTCCGAACTGAGCTTGTCGGAGCCGATGACATAGACGTAGTCGGGCTTGCCCTCGTGCTGCGGGTCGGTGCGGCCAATCATGTCGATGTTGAGGTCGGCGATGGTGCCGGCCAGGGGCAGCACTGGGTTGTTGGCGTAGTACTGCGAGCCGAGCAGGCCCTTTTCTTCGCCCGTCACGGTCAGAAACAGGATGCTGCGGCGCGGGCCGTGGCCTTCCTGCCGGGCTTTGCTGAAGGCCTCGGCCAGCGCCAGCACAGCGCTGGTGCCGGAGCCGTCATCATCGGCCCCGTTATAGACTTCGCCATTCAAAGTGCCTAGGTGGTCGTAGTGGGCCGAAATGACCAGCAGCTCGTCCTTTTTGTCGCTGCCTTCGAGGTAGCCCAGCACGTTCTCGGTGCCAAAAGCCTCGCGCTTTTTCTCGGTCTTGACTTTGAAGCTGGCTACCTTGAACGGTGACTTAACTGGCTGCTTGGCCGCGCCCACGGCCGCTAAGTACTTGCGCACAGCCGCTTCATTACTTTTCAGCAGCGTATAGCCCACGGCCGGCGCCACGTACAAACCCGGCGCGTAGCGCACCGGCTGGTCGGCGAAGCGGATGCCCGGGGCCGTGATACCGGGCGTGAGCCGGCCCACGAGCTTGGCGAAGTTGGCATTGGGGCTGAAATCGACGAAAAACACGCTGCGGGCGCCTTTTTTGGCGGCTTGCTCCAGCTTGGCGCTGGGGTTGGCCTGGCCCCAGCGGGTCGGCTGGCCATCGGTGCTGAGGGCGGGCTTGCCGTCAGCCGTCAGCGGCTCGCCGCTGAGCAGGAGCAGGTCCTTGCCTATCACGTCGCCGGCCAGGGCGTAGTCCGAGTAGCCTTCCTGCTCGATGCCGTAGCCCGCAAACACGGGCTGCACCGTGGTCAGCTGCTGAAACGGCGGGTTGCCGCGGGCGTAGAAATCCTGGAGCCAGGCGTAGGTTTTATTGCCCACCTGCAAGGTCTGGCCGCCCGGTGCCCAGGTGCTGCGCTCCAGCTCAAAGGCCTGCTGATTGGGGTTGGCGCCGGTTTTCACCGGTCCGGCCAGTCCATCTTCCCGGAAGCGCGCGGTGATATAGTCGGCGGCCATTTTCTGGCCTTTCTGGCCGGTTTCGCGGCCCTCGTACTCGTCCGAGGCCAGCACGCTCAGGTGGCGGCGCAGGCCATCGGCGGTGATTAAATCGGCGTAGCGCACCGACCAGTCGGGGTTGGCATCAGCGGAGGGGGTAGGGATTTCGGCGAATTGCGGCGTCACCCGCACGGGCTGGGTGGTGGGCTGATTGATTGCCCGGTTTTTGGATTTGACCTTGACTTTGGTGGGCGTCTGGGCCAGCAGGGGGGGTAGGGAAGCGGCGGCCAGCAGCAGGGCGAGGCAGGTTTTTTTCATGGGGTGGGAGGCAATAGAAACTAGCACGTCATGCAGAGCGCAGCGAAGCAGCTCGGGCGGGTGGTAATCCAATCGGGTGGTCAAGCTTGATTACTTCCCCACGCGAGATGCTTCGCTGGCGCTCTGCATGACGGGCGTTTCGGAATGAATTAAGCTTTGGTTATCAGTACGGTAGCATACGCCGCCACGCCCTCGCGCCGGCCTACGAAGCCCAGCTTCTCGGTTGTGGTGGCCTTGATGGAAATCAGCTCCGGGTCGATTTGCATCACCCCGGCCAGCGTCTGCTGCATGGCCGGGATGTGGGGGTTGACCTTGGGGCTTTCCAGGCAGATGGTCGAGTCGATGTTGCCGATTTCGTAGCCTTTTTCGCGCAGCAGGCGCAGCACGCCGGCCAGCAACTTCTTCGAGTCGATGCCTTTGTATTGCGGGTCGGTGTCGGGGAAGTGAAAGCCGATGTCGCGCAGGTTGGCGGCGCCGAGCAGCGCGTCGCAAATGACGTGGATGAGCACGTCGGCGTCGGAGTGGCCCAGCGCGCCGTGGGTGTGGGGCACTTGAATGCCGCCGAGCCAGAAGGGCAAGCCGGGCTGGAGTTGATGCACGTCGTAGCCGAAGCCGGTGCGGAAAGTCATAAGCAGCGGCACCTTGAAAGGACGGGAGGGGGTAGGGAGCCTGGGCAAAAGTAGGCAGCGGGCCGCCGCTCGAAGAAAGGCAGCAACGGGCAAAGTATTCGGGCGGGCGGCGCGTCTGGTTTGGGGCGGGGAGTTTGGGGCGGTGCAAAGCAATAACGAAAAATCAATGGAAACTTTAGAATCATTAAAAGTTTCCGTCGTATCTTTGCCTCGCAACTTATGGAACCCAAAACCCGCATCCTGCTCTCGGCCGAAAAGCTGTTCATGCGCGCCGGCATCCGCTCGGTGAGCATGGATGACATTGCGCAGGAGCTGGCCATCTCAAAAAAGACGCTCTACAAGTGGTTTGAAAACAAAGACCAGATGGTGCACGCCGTGATGCAGAGCCACCTGGGCCGTGAAGCCGGCGAGTGCGAGGGCCTGATAAAAGAGGCTACCTCGGCCATCGACGAGCTGTTTCGGATGATGGACTGGCTGCGGGCGCAGTTCTCGGACGTGCACCCCGGCATCTTTTACGACTTGCAGAAATACTACCCCGAAAGCTGGGTTTTGTGGACCGAGCACAAGCACAGCTACATCCTGCGCCAAATCAGCGACAACCTGCACCGCGGCATCCGCGAGGGCCTTTACCGCGCCGACCTCGACGTGGACGTGCTGGCCCGCCTGCGCCTGGCCCAGATTGAGCTGGCCTTCAACGCCGATGTGTTTCCGCCCCGGCAGTTTGAGGTGCAGCGCCTGCAACAGGCCATCCTCGAACATTTCATGCTGGGCGTCGCCACGCTCAAGGGCCACAAGCTCATTAACTCCTACCGCCACGTCATCGAGGAAGAGTAAGGCTTAAGTAATTATTACTCAACCATAACGAAGCTTTGTTTTCCCCGTTTTGTTGGTTTTATGAAACATCTTTTTGCTTTTTCCAGTCTGCTGACCGCCGCGCTACTAGGCGGGGCGCCCCAGACGGCGCGCGCCCAGCAGACGCCGCCCAACCTGGGACAGCCCGCGGCCGGCGCCGCGATGCCCCTCACGCTACAACAAGCGGTGAGCTACGCTATCCAGAACAAGTCGAGCCTGCTGGCCACGCGTTTGGCCGAGCAGACGGCCCGCGCCCGCGTGGGCGAAGTCAAGAGCGGCGGCTTGCCGCAAGTGAGCGTAAGCGCCAACATCGCCGACAACTTCAAGCTCCAGAAGTCGCTCGTGGACTTCGGGGCGTTTGGCGCTCCGCCGCTACGAGGCACCACTCTCACGGCCGATGATATTAAAAACGCGCAAGCCGGCGGCGCCGTGACGCTCAATCCGGCCTACGGCGAGGTGGTGCGGACCGGCCCATCGCCCATCGCCTTCGGCCAAACCTACGCCGGCTCGACCAGCGCCAGCGTCTCGCAGGTGTTGTTCGACCCCTCGCTGTTCATTGGGCTGCGGGCGGCCAAGGTATACGAGCAGCTCTCGAAAAAGCAAACCCAGCAAGCCGAAATCGACGTGGTGGAGCAGGTCAGCAAGGCGTATTATAGTACGCTCGTGGCCCGCGCCCGCCTCGCGCTGCTCTCGCGCAACGTGCAGCGCCTCGACACGGTCTTGTTTCAGACCCAGAAAACCTTTCAGGCGGGCTTCGCCGAAAAGCTCGACGTGGACCGCCTGCGGGTGCAGCGCAACAACTTAGTGGTGGACCAGCAAAATGCCCAGCGCCTGACCGAGTTGAGCGTGGCCCTGCTCAAGTTTCAGATGGGCCTGCCCCAGCAGCAACCCGTGCAGCTCACCGACTCGCTGGGCGCAGCCGTGGTGGATGCGGCGGCTTTGCGTCAGCGCCTGGGGGTAGGGAATTTTCAGACCGGTGGCGGCGCCAATGGCATCAACGCGCTGCCCACGCAGCCCGCCGCTACGCCCGGCCAGGGCAACGCGGCCGAGCAAAACCGCCTCGACCAGCAAACCGCCCTGAGCGGCGCCCGGCCCGGCCAGGCCGCGGCGGCGTTCAACTACAACAATCGCATCGAGTTCTCGGTGCTCGAAACCCAGCAGGCGCTGGCCGGCCTGGACCTGAGCAACCGCCGCGCCGGCGCCTACCCCCGCCTGCTACTCACGGGCGCCTACGGCTTCACCGGCTCCGACCCCAAGCTCGGCGGCCTGCTCGATTTTCGCGGACCCAGCTCGCGCAGCAGCGCCGGCTTTATCAACCAGAACTGGTTTGGCTTCGGCAACGTGGGGCTGAGCTTGAACGTGCCGGTGTTCGACGGCTTCCGCCGTAAATACCAGGTGCAACAGGGCCGCATTCAGCAGCAAACCATTGAGCGCGGCCTCGAAACCCTGCGCCAGAGCATCGACTTGCAGGACGCGCAAAGCCGCGCCACGCTCATCAATGCCCTCGACGTGCTCGATAATCAGAAGGCTAACCTGGATTTGGCCGCCGACGTGTCGCGCGTCACGCGGATTAAGTTTAACGCCGGCGTAGGGTCGAACCTGGAAGTTATTAGCGCTGAAACCGACTTGCGCGCCGCCCAGACCAACTACTACGGCGCCGTTTATGACGTGCTGGTGGCGAAGGTGGACCGCGATAAGGCCACCGGCGAGCTGTATCAGCAAACCAAGTAATTTAATTGATTTTCCTACCCCCCGGTTGTCATGCTGAGCCCCGCGAAGCATCCTCTCGCCGGAGAACGAACCCAAAACGGTTGGTTACTGCTCGTTCCGTAGTGAGAGGATGCTTCGCAAGCTCAGCAGGACAAATGGGGGGTAGGGAAACCCTCAGCCTAACAACGATTTAAGAAGATGCGCCCAATTACTCTTTTCCTCGCCGCTCTCACTGCCGCCACGCTCGCCGCCTGCGGCGGCTCGAAAGACCCCAAAGCCGAACTCGCCGCCCTTAAAAAAGAGCAGGCTGATAATCAGGCCAAAATCGCGGCCCTCGAAGCCAAGGCCGGGCCGGCCGCCGCCGATGGCAACCCGGCCCTGACGGCCACGCCCGTCTCGGTGCTGAACGTGCAGCCCGAGAGCTTCAAGAGCTACCTCGAAGTGCAGGGTCGCGTTGATTTTGACCAGAACGCGACCGTGGGCGCCCGCGCCGCCGGCACGCTCACCAGCCTGCGGGTGCAGCGCGGCGACCGGGTGCGCAAGGGGCAGGTGCTGGCCACGGTGGACGCCTCGATTCTCGATGCTGGCATCGCTGAATTGCGCACGCGCATGGAGCTGGCCCGCACGGTGTATCAGCGGCAGAAAAGCCTCTGGGACCAGCAAATCGGCACCGAAATTCAGTTTCTGACCGCCAAGAACAACTACGAGGCGCTGCGCCGCAACCTGAGCACGCTCAATGAGCAGCGCGCACTCTATAGCGTGGTGGCGCCCTTTAGTGGGAGCGTAGATGAGGTGCTGCCCAAGCTGGGCGAGGTAACTGCGCCAGGGGCGCCGGTCGTGCGCCTGACCGGGGGCACAGGCGGCAAGATTCTGGCCGACGTGTCGGAAGCCTACGGCAACAAAATCAAGGCCGGTGATAAGGCCCTGGTGACTATCCCGGACATGGGCAACGAGGAAATCACGGCCACGGTCCGCACGGTGAGCCGCACTATCAACGCTACGAGCCGCACCTTCACCGTGGAGCTGCGCTTAGCTGGCAACCGCGCCGCCACGCTGCGCCCCAACATGGTGGCGACGGTGCGCATCCAGAACTACGACCGCGAGAAGGCCACGGTGCTACCCGTCGATTTGGTGCAGAAGGACGAGCAGAACAGCTTCGTCTATGTTGCCAGCAAAGAGGGCAACAAGACCGTCGCCAAGAAGCGCGTTATCAAAACCGGCGCCACCTACAACGGCAAGGTGGAAGTCACCAGCGGCCTCGCGGCCAACGACCAGGTGATTTCGGCCGGCTACCAGAACCTGAACGACGGGCAGGCCGTGGCGGTGGCAGGCGCCGCCAACGCCGTCCGCTAAGCAGCCGACCACTCGGTTGAAGTCCGCGTCGTTCCCTACCCCCTCGTTCGGACGGCAAGCGGATGGTCGGCTCTGAGCCGACCGTCCGCTCCCAATTAAGCTTTCCATTTCACTGAAAGAAAGTTATGCAAGACGTAGAAAAAGAATTCGGCCCGACCAGCTGGTCCATCAATAACAAGACGAGCATCTACATTATGACCGTAATACTTTGTATTGCGGGCATCTTCGCCTACATCAAGCTGGGCAAGGAGAAATTCCCGGATATCGTGATTCCGCGCATCATCGTGGCCACGGTGTATCCGGGCACCTCGCCGGCGGATATTGAGAACCTGGTCACGCGCCAGCTCGAAAAGGAGATTAAGAGCGTGAACGGGGTGAAGAAAATCAACTCGACCTCGAACCAGGACTATTGCATCGTGGACGTGGAGTTCAACTCCAACGTGGATGTGCAGTTCGCCAAGCAGCTCATCAAGGACGCCGTGGACAAGGCGGCCAGCGAGCTGCCCAACGACCTGCCTACCCCCCCTTCGGTGAACGAGGTCAACATCTCGGAGCAGCCGATTATGTACGTCAACCTGGCCGGCAACCTGCCCGCCGCCCAGCTCAAGAAGCTGGCCGACGACTTTCAGGACCGGATTGAGGCGCTGCCCGAAATCACCCGCGTGGATATCGTGGGCGCGTTGGAGCAGCAGGTAAACGTGGACGTGGACCTCAACAAGCTGCGCGCCTCGCGCCTGGGCTTTACTGACATCACCCGCGCTATCGGCGCCGAGAACATCACGGTTTCGGGCGGCTCCATCGACGTGGGCAACCAGAAGCGGGCCGTGCGCGTGGCCGGGCAGTACGTGCGCGCCTCCGACATCGCCGACATCCAAATCAAGAACCTCAACGGCTCGGCCGTGCGCCTGGGTGATATTGCTACCGTGGAAGACGCCTTCAAGGACCGCGAGAGCTACGCCCGCCTCGACGGCAAGCCTTCGGTGAGCCTGAACGTGGTGAAGCGACAGGGCGAAAACCTGATTGACGCCTCGGATAAGATTAAGAAAATCGTGGCCGACTCGAAGGGCAGCGTGCCCCGCGAGCTGACCATCACCATCACCGGCGACTCGTCGAACGACACCCGCGTGACCCTGCACGACCTGATTAACACCATCATCATCGGCTTTTTGCTGGTGACCCTGATTCTGATGTTCTTCATGGGCACCACCAACGCCCTGTTCGTGGGTTTGTCGGTGCCGCTGAGCATGTTCCTGGCCTTCGTGATGCTGCCCACACTGGACTTTTCGCTCAACATGATTGTGCTCTTCGCCTTTCTGCTGGCGCTGGGCATCGTGGTCGACGACGCCATTGTGGTCATCGAAAACACCCACCGCCTGCTCCACGAGCACCCTAACCTGACTACGCCCAACGCGGCCAAGTTCGCGGCCGGCGAGGTGTTCGTGCCGGTGCTGGCCGGCACGCTCACTACGGTGGCGCCGTTTATTCCGCTCATGTTCTGGCCCGGCATCGTGGGCTCGTTCATGTACTACCTGCCGGTGACGCTGATTCTGACCTTGCTCTCGTCGCTCATCGTGGCCTTCATCATGAACCCGGTGTTTGCCGTCAGCTTCATGCAGCGCGATGAGCACCTCGACCGCGTGGAGACGCCCAAGCTGACCCGCAACTTCCTGCTGGCAATGGGCGGCCTGGCTCTGATTGCCGTCGTTGGCTACGTGGCCGGCTCGCCCTTCGTGGGCAACCTGATGCTAACCGTCATCCTGCTGATTTTCCTGAACAAGTTTGTGTTCGTGCGCATGATTGCCTGGTTTCAGAGCCGCGCCCTACCCCGCTTCCAGAACGGCTACGCCAACTTGGTGCGCACCGTGACGGGCGGCACGCTCTGGCGGCAGGGCGCGATTCTGGCGGGCATGGTGGTGTTGTTCGTCCTCTCGATTGTGGCCGTGGGCATTCGCAAGCCCAAGGTTGCCTTCTTTCCCAAGGGCGACCCCAAGTTCATCTACACCTACCTCAAGATGCCCGTCGGCACCCGCGTGGACGTAACCGACTCGGTGACGAAAGTGCTGGAACAGCGGATATATGGTGTCATCGGGCGCAATAACCCCGACGTGGAATCGGTGCTGACCAACGTGGCCATTGCCGCCGGCGACCCCGGCGAGGCCACCACGCAGGGCGTCTCGCAGTCGCACCTGGGCAAGGTGGGCGTGGCCTTCAAGGAGCTGAGTGAGCGCACCGGCCCGGTGACGAGCACCTATATGGACAAAATCCGGCAGGTGGTGAAAGGCATTCCCGGCGCCGAAGTTTCCGTGGACCAGGAGTCCAGCGGGCCGCCCCAGGGCAAGGACATTGCCATCGAGGTGGCCGGCGACGACTATGTGCAGCTGGCGGCGCTTTCCAAGAAAGTGACCCGCTACATTGATTCGCTCAAGATTGGCGGCATCGAGCAGCTGCGCTCGAACCTGGAGGACCGCAACCCCGAAATCGCCGTCAACATCGACCGCGTCCGCGCCAACCGCGAAGGCCTGAGCACCGCCCAGATTGGCTCGGAGGTGCGCACGGCCATCTACGGCTTCGAGGCCAGCAAATTCAAGACCGCCGACGACGACTACCCGATTCAGGTGCGCTACGCCAAGCCCTACCGCGACGACGTGGACGCCATCGTGAACTCGCCGCTCACCTTCCGCGATGCTACCGGCGCCGTGCGCCAGGTGCCGATTTCCGCAGTAGCGGATGTGACCTACAGCACGACCTACGGCGGCATCAAGCGCAAGGACGTGAAGCGCGTCATCACCATTTCCTCGAATGTGCTCAACGGCTTCACCGGCCCCGATGTGGTGGCCAACATCCGGCAGGCGCTCCAGGCATTCCCTACCCCCCCCGGCTACACCATCCGCATGGGCGGCGCCGAGGAAGACCAGAAAGAGACCAGCGACTTTCTGCCCTTAGCTGGCTTGCTGGCGCTGGGCTTGATTTTCATGATTCTGGTCACGCAGTTCAACTCGTTCAGCAAGCCGCTCATCATCCTGAGCGAAGTGCTGTTCTCCATCATCGGGGTGCTACTGGGCCTGGCCGTCACGGGCATGAACATCAGCATCGTGATGACGGGGGTAGGGATTATCGCCCTGGCCGGCATCGTGGTGAAGAACGGGATTTTGCTCGTTGAATTCACCGACATGCTGCGCTCGCAGGGGATGCCGATGCGCGAGGCCATCATTTTGGCCGGCCGCACCCGCCTGAATCCGGTGATTCTGACCGCCACAGCCGCCGTGCTGGGCCTGATTCCGCTGGCCATTGGCTTGAATATCGACTTCTACGAGCTGTTCAACTCCGGCAACCCGCACTTCTTCATCGGCGGCGAATCGGTGGTGTTCTGGGGCCCGCTGGCCTGGACCATCATCTTCGGCCTGAGCTTCGCCACGCTCATCACGCTGGTCGTAGTGCCGGTGATGTATCTGCTCAGCGAGACGCTGAAGGGCAAAATCACGGGAAAAAACCCCGATGCGCTTGCAACCAAACAAGAAGCCGCGGACTCTGAGGAGATAGAAGCCGCTCGCCCGGCCGTGCTGGCTTAAGAGCCGGCTCCGCGAAATCTGACCCTTTTGGCCCGGCTGGCTCGCTGCTGGTCGGGCCCTAGCGGGTCAAAGTATTCAAATTAGCTTTCACAAGTGGTTTAAAGTCTGCGCAATAAAAAGCGCACAGTTACGCTCTCCACCATTCTTTTTTCTGCAAAAAATGTACATCTCTTCCACTATCGATACCTTGCCAGCGGGCTCCCTACCCCCCGCCGTGGCTTCGGCCGCCATCAAGCAGCAAGTGCTGCGCATCATCAGCAAGCGCAAAGCTATTCGGGCCTCGCGCCTGCGCGTGAGCAGCAGCCTCAGCCGCGACCTGTGCTTCGACACCGTTGATGTCGTGGACATCATCCTGGAGCTGGAGCGCAGCTTTCACATCACGGTGCCCGACGAGGTACCGTTCTATACTGTGGGCGACTTTGTGCGCTACGTGACGGCGCACGCGGCGTGACGCCTTTGGCTTAATGAGGAGGGAGGAATGAAAAATAAATGGCCTTGACCACTGATTTTTCATTCTTCCCTCCTCGTTCTTCATTGAAGGTATTAAGGGGTTCCTTTTCTAAATGGGCCAATTTATTAGGATAGTTCTTTTTGAGCAGAGCCGCTTATGCTTGTAACAATGGACTCAAAATAGAAATTAATCAATAATTATCTGTAGATTAGCCGTCGAAGTCAGCTTACTTTCATCATTACCTTCATTTTATGAAAGACTTTTCCATTTTTCTTCGGAGCATTACACTGAGTATACTTATCATCAGCGCTCAAGCATGTACAAAAGAAGAGACAGCCCCAATTGCTGCTAGTGCTGATACAATTAGCGATGCCAAGTTGACAAAAGAGACTGAGAGTGAAGGTAATACAGTCGATGGTAGCCAACTTGAAACCAGACGTGAAAAAACTTTAAGTCAATCAAGTGAAAAAAAACCGGATAAGACCGGTGAAGTTTCTCGTACACTAGAGTGCTATGACTATTGGGATGTATATTATAATACATATACTGGAGAAATAGTAGGTAGAGAGTACGTAGGTAGAGAATGCTCTGGGGGTGACTATGGTGGTGGAGGCGGTGATGGTGGAGGCGGGGGTGGGGGCAGTGGTAGTGGCGGCGGGACTAGTGGAACCAGTTTTCCCAACGGCATTTACGATGAATTAGCTACTGTTCAACAAACCACTCCTACATTAGGTAACTATGCCGCTACGTTGCGGCTGAGCCCCAATACCTACCAAGTAATCAACGTAAAGGTCGAGTTAAATACAGTAACTAAGGACCTCAAAAAAATAGTTGTGACTCTAAATGGTGTGACGTGGCTCACTAAGGTAACTCAGGTAGGTGACGGCACTCTAACTAAGTACAACGCGACTACCGATACGTACTCCTTCCAAGTAGGGCTTCTGAAAGAAGTAGGAGGGGTTTGGAGCACTACAAAAACTATATATGGTACAATCTCTCCTACTCGCGGAGTTGGTACATTAACTATTCCCTAATATATTAACCCTCTTTTTATATGATAATCATGTCATTTTCAACATCCTACTGGGTTGAATCAATTGGCTACACTTTCCTTTTAATGGCCAGTATAGCTGTTGCGTTTTTGATGCTACGTGCGTTAGTGCGACTTAATTATCGAAAGAAGGGGGGTAGAATTCTATAAACCCTGTCCATCATGACTCTAAATGAAAAGAAAGCCGCTAGTAGAACTGTCACTTAGTGACAGTTCTACTAGCGGCTTTCAGACATATTCATAAAATACCTTTTATGATGTGAATTTATCGGAAAGACAGGCATTCACTCTTTTAGAAGAGGAAACTCATTAGGCACGGCGGTCTACCGCACGTTGCCGCCCGCATCCATGCCGCCGGTGCGGCTGCCTTCACGGCTGCCGCTGGTGTTGAACGTGTCGTCGCCTCCACCGCCGTTGGGCGAGCTGGGGCGTACGTCGGGGCCGGCATTATGCACGGGGGCGCTCGTGCTGCTGCTGGGCGAGCCCAGACCGGCGTCGGTGGCCGATTGGCAGCTCAGAGCGGGAGCCGAGGGCAGGTCGATGGTGCCGGCGTTTTTGGCGGATTGCGAGGCCGGCTGGGCCCGGTCGCGGTCGGAGTCTGATAAGGCAGTGGTGCCGCCGCTCTTGTTGCCGGCGGTCATGTTGTCAGCGTCGGGGGCCGCTTCACCTTGCTCGTCAAGGGCGTCGGCGCGATGCTTGGCGTAGTTGCCAGAGGAAGCGGTAGCCGTGCTGGCCGCCGCGAAAGTAGAAGCCTGGGTTTCCTTATCGGTAGGGGAATAAGCGCCGCTGGCGGCCGGTTGAGCGGCCGGCCGGTGGTCTTCTACCACAGCCGCGCTGCTGGTTTCCCAATCAGCAAACTTTTCTAACTCATGCTTGATGGTGGTCGAGAACCAGGCGACCAGCGCCACGTCGTCGAGCATACCGAGTACCGGAATGAAATCGGGAATCAGGTCAATCGGACTCAGAAAATAGATGAACACGGCCACGGCGGCGGCGATCGTAGTGCCGGGCACGCCGGTGTACTCGCCCGAGGCGGCGGCGCGCACCAGCCGGAACAGGCTTTGTAAGGTGGTCCAGGCTTCGTGGGCCAGCGTGCCCACCTCATTTTTCTCGCTGGCCTTTTGATAGGCATCGGTCAGCAGCTGTTTGAGGCGGGTGGGCTGCTGAATATAAGCTTCCGCCTTGCCAAGAAACTTCTTGAACAGAGCGGAGGCGGCAACGTCGTTGCCGGAGGGGTTGCGAGGGTCCATAGGGGGTAGGGAAAGTGAAGAAAGCAGCGGGGCTGCCGCCGGCTTATACTGGTTTTAGGGAGTAGGGGTTGAATCCGGAAGCGGCGCTGGGGGCAGAAATCGGCCGTCGCAACCTGCGCGGCGCCGGCAGCCTGCCGGCGACTGGTTTTGCCCGCCTACGGTTCTGCTTGCCGTTTTTGCGAGAAGCCGGCTTCATCCCCGAAACTTTCTGCGGCGTAGTGTGGGCATGGAAACCTACGTACTGGGCGACCTTCATGGCGCCTGCCGCGCGCTCGACCAGGTGTTGGAGCGCAGCCCTTTCCGTCCCGGCCTCGACCGCCTCATCCAGATTGGCGACGTGTCCGACGGCTGGCCCGAAACGCCGGAGTGCATCGAGCGGCTGCTGCATATTCCGAACAGCATCTGGCTGCAAGGCAACCACGACGCCTGGACGACGGAGTGGATGGTGACGCGGCCCCCCTTCGAGGAGCTGGACCAAAGCTGGTATAAGCAAGGCGGCCGGGCCACTTACGACGCGTACCTGCGCGGCCCGCACGAACAGATTCAGCAGCACTACCAGGCGTTCTTCGACCAGCAGCGGCCGTACTTCGAGGATGAAGGCAACCTCTACGTGCACGCCGGCTACGACCCCACCCAGCCCATTGCGGGGCAGGACCCGCTGGAGTTGGTATGGATGCGCGAGTTCTGGGAAAAAGGCTTGCAGGCGAGGGCCTATCAGGAGTGCTTTATCGGCCACACCCCGACCTGGCCCGCCCGCTCCAAGCCGGTCAAACGGGCCAACGTGTGGAACGTGGACCAGGGCGCGGCCTACGGCGGCCACCTGACGATGATGAACGTGCGCACCAAGGAATTTGTGCAGAGCGACCCGGTGCGGAGGCTATATCCGGGCGTGAAAGGCCGCTAAGGTGCCCTGCTTTAGCTCACCGTCGGCGGGTTGTTGGGGGCGGGCTCGCCGCCGGCCAGCTGGCTCACCATATCATCGAGAATCTGCTTGCCGTAGCCGATGCGGTGGGCATATTCCAGGCACAGGCCATACTCGCGCGGGTCAATCCGGCCGTCTTGCAGCATCATCTGCACCAGCGTTTGCAGCTCCAGGGTGCGCTGCGGACCTTCCGAGGCCACCACGAAGCTCAGCACACTCAGGTTGTCGGCAATGGGCATCACCTCGTCGGGCTTGAAACCCAGGCGGTTGCCAATTAAAAGCAGAAACTGGCTTTCGCTGTCGTCGAGCTGCCCGTCGGCGGCGGCCACCAGAATCAGGTTTTGGAAGAAGGACAGCTTTTTCTGCGGCGTATCGAGCACCTCTTCAAGCGGACGGACAGACTGCATAGCGTTCGGGGGTACGGGTCGGTGAGGGTTGGAATAGCCCGGCTGGGGCTGGCTTATACTGCTTCTGGCCGCCTCAGGTTGGTGCTAATCGCCCCGCTATCGGCACCGCAAAGCCCCGCCCTGACGAGCAGAGCGGGGCTTCAGGTGGGTTTGGGTCCGGCGAGGGGGGTAGGGAGTTAGTGGCCGGCGTCGGCGCCCGGCCCGGCATCCGCTTGGCTGGTAGCGGCGGCGCTGGCGTTGGCGGCCTGCACGCCGCTCATGCGGCCGGCGGCGTAGAAGTTGCGCTGGTAGTAAGGCTGGCTCAGCGAGCTGACCATCACGCCGCCGTTGGTGGCCGAGTGGGCGAACTTGCCGTTCTTGAGGTAGATGCCCACGTGGTAGATGGCACCGCCCTGATGCCGGAAGAATACGAGGTCGCCGGGCTGCAGGTCGGCTTTGGCCACGCGCTGCGCCCGCGAAAACATGGAGCGCGACGAGCGCTGCAAGGTGATGCCGTACACCTGCTGAAACACCCGCGTCACGAAGCCCGAGCAGTCGGTGCCCTGGCGCGAGGCGGCCCCGTAGCGATAAGGTGTCCCGACCCAGTCAATGACGGTCTGCAAAAGGCTCTTGTTCTCGGTGTGGGCCAGCTTCAGGCCCAGGGTCTGGGCGTAGTAGCCGTAGGCCAGCGAGTCGCGGGCGGCGGCTGGAGCCGGGAGTGCCGGGCGGCCGGTGGGAGCGGCCACGGAGTCCGAAAAAGCGGGTAGCAGCGATGCCTCGGCTACGGCCGGGGCCACCTGGGAGGAGGGGGCGCCAGCCGAGGCCGAGGCATCGGGCAGTTTTTCGAAGCAGAAGGAGAGCGTCAGAGCGGCAGCGGCGAGGCAATACAGGAGCGGGTTCTTCATTGGTCGTCGGGTGGGTGGCCCCGGCGGGCGCCCTGAAGCTGGCCTGCCGGGTAAGAAAAATGAGGGTCTATTGCGCTAGGCAAAGCGGCGACTACCGCGGGGGGAAAAGTGAGTAAAGAGCGGCCGGAGAAAGACTTTTTAAATTAGATATTTCTCGACCGTTGAGCCAAAGCTAGGGTAACTTTCTCGCAGCTCAGCCATTTTAACTGAAAAAAAGTCAAGGTTTCCAGCTAAAGTCTAATAAATCAGGCAAAAAAAGTTCGGGCCGCTTGCAACCACTGCCCGGAGTTGCCCGTACCTGGCGCCTTTATATAGCCTTATGACGACTTCGCCCCGCACCCTGGTTTTTTCGCCGTTGGCCCGCATTGCCCGCCTCGTGTTGGGCACCCGCCGCGTGGCGATGGTCATCGGCCAGACCGTGCATTTGAGCGGCGCCTCGCGCCGCGAGTTTCTGGCCGAGCCGGAGTGGGTGGCCCACGAGCTGGTCCACATCCGGCAGTTTCGGGAGCACGGCTTTTTGCCGTTTCTGGCCAAATACCTGCTGGAATCGGCGCGGGTCGGCTACTACCACAATAAGTATGAGGTAGAAGCCCGCGAGGAGGCGCGCCGCGTGGTCGGTGAGCAGGCGCACCGGGCGGGGCGCTTTCGGGTGCGGTAGGCGCCGGGCGGTGTGGGCATAAAAAAGCCCCTGGTGATAACACCAGGGGCTTTTTGATTTAAGAAGCAAGACGGTCATGCTGAGCCCCGCGCAGCATCTCGACCGCTGACTATCCAAAATAAAGGAACAATGATAGAATTACTTCCCCGAGCGAGATGCTTCGCGGGGCTCAGCATGACCGTCTTTCTGCTTCTTACTACTTCTCGGTGAACATCTTCTTCATCATGCTGGCAATCATCGTGTCGGGCTCGACATTGCTGAGCATGGCCTGAATCTTATTGGTGATGCCCGAAATTACGCGCACCTCGCCGTTCATCAGGGCCTCGTAGCCGTCCTTGGCCACGTCCTTGGCATCGGCAAGGCTGCCTTGAGCCGCTTTGGTATTTTCGGCGCCAGCTGCTTCGAAAAACTCGGTGTCGGTGGCGCCGGGGCAGAGCGTGGTCACGGTCACGCCGCTTTCCTTCAGCTCATTGGCCAGCGCCTCGGAGAAGCTGAGCACGAACGACTTGGTGGCCGAGTACACGGCCATGTTGGGCGAGGGCGTGTAGGCGGCCGTTGAGCCCAGCTGCAAAATGCGGCCGTGGCCGCGCTGCTTCATGTCATTGCCAAACAGGTACGTCAGCTCGACCAGGGCCAGGATGTTGGTGTGGATGACGTCGGAGTTGCGCTGGATATCCGCCTCCAGAAAAGGGCCAAATTCGCCGAAGCCGGCGTCATTGATGAGGATATCAACGCTGAGGCCCTTCTGCTGGACGGCGTCGTACACTTTCTGGGCGGCTCCCATCTGGCTCAGGTCCTGGGTGATAAGCGTGGGCTCGATGTGGTGTACCGAGCGCAGGTGCTCGGCAAACGCGGTCAAGCCGCCCGGATTCTGGTCCACCAGGATGAGCTGGTACTGGTCTTTGGCCAGCAGGTGGGCCAGCTCCTGGCCGATGCCGGAAGCGGCGCCGGTGACGAGGGCAGTGTGGAGGTTGGGGTCTTTAGCCATTAATAGGGGGGTAGGGAACAGGAAGGTGGAAGGTAGGGGGAAGTGCTAGCTGAAGCCGGCAGCTTGGTTTACTCCATTGCCGCCCCGATAGTTGCTGGGCGCGTGCTGGGCGCGCGGCTTGGTTTCAGCGGCAGATTATGGTCTGGCCGGGGGGTAGGGAAAAGACCAAAAGGCTGAGTTCATTGGCCCTACCTTGGCCGTGGTCGGCCGCAATTGGCCGGGGCCAGGCAACCTAACCCGCCGGAATTACGAATAGCCAGCACTGCCGCGCGGCCCGCGGCCGGTTTTCTTCTCATCTACTTCTATTCTTCTACCCTCATGGCTACCACTCGCAAACAAGGCGCTACCGATCAGACCCAGGACGCCGCCAACAACCAGCAGGACAACCACGCCCAGACTCCCGACCAGGGAGCAGCCAACAGCGGCGCTTTTGCCCAGTCCTCGTATCAGAACACCCAGCAGCAGTCCGGCACTTTCACCGGCGGCCAGGATACGGGCGCGGAAAGCCGCGCCAGCGACAGCAGCAGTATAGTTGATACGGCCGTGCAGGCCGGCAAGAAGTGGCTCGATGAGTCGGGCGTGCTCAAGAATGCCAATCAGCTGCCGCAAGCGGCCAAAGAGTGGGGCACCAAGGCCCTGGGCAGCGTCAGCGCGCTGAGCACGACCCAGAAAGTGGTGGGCGGCGCCCTGCTGCTGGCCGGCGTAGCTTATCTGAGCACCCGCGGCGGCAAGTCGAAGTCCAAGCGCTCGTCCGGGTCGGATGACGAGGCCAGCTACCGCTCCGGCGGCCGGTCGGGAAACTATCGCCAGGGTTCGTGGGCCGGCTACGCGGGCGGCAAATCAGCCTCGCGCCGCAACGCCGAATCGGGTAGCCGCTCCGACGTTTCTTCCTACGGCACCGAGCGCCGCGCTACGGGTGGCACCATAGGTGGCAGCGGCGGCGGTGCCTATGGCCGCGGCGCCAGCAGCTCCGATAATGACTTTGGCAGCGGCGGTAGCGGCAGCAGTGGCTACGGCAGCAGCCAAAACCAGAGTGACCGCGGCACGAAGGGCGGTTTGGGCGGCAGCAGCCAGCAAGGCAGCTACCGCAGCGGCAGCACCTACGGCAGCAGCTCCTCGGCCTCTTCCTCGGTGGGCAGCGGCCAGGGCAGCTCCGGCGGCTTGGCCAACAGCAACGAGCAGGACTACGACACCTCGCTCTAGAATATTGCGATTGATTAGCAGCTTCTTACAAAGCCCGGTGCCCGCAAGGCACCGGGCTTTTTTGCGACCTGACGCCGGCCGGCTAGGCGAAGAGACCTACCAGTAGTTGTTAGCTGATTCTCAGATAAAGTTATGTTACCCCAGGATTACCAAATTGTTATGCAAGCCGAGTTCACAATTAGTTAATCCTAGCTTTGCGCTGAAAATCCGGGGAAATGCCCTGGATAAATAAAAAAGCGCTTCTTATGAAAGACAGAATTCTACTGTTCATCCTGCTCGGCTTTATGCTTTTCACGAGCGTTGACAAGGCAACGGCCCAGGGCGTGACGACCTCGGCCATCAAGGGCCTGGTTCTCGACGCCAAGGGGCAGCCGCTGCCCGGCGCCACGGTGCTGGCCACGCACCTGCCCTCGGGCACGACCTACGGCAACGCAACCCGCGACAACGGGCAGTTTGACCTGCTCAACCTGCGCATCGGCGGGCCTTACGAGATTAAGGTCTCGTTCGTGGGCTACGAGACCTTCGTGCAAAACAATGCGCAGCTCGTGCTCGGCAAGACGTTCGAGACCCGCGTCACGCTCAGCGAGGGCAGCGGGCAGAAGCTGGAGGAAGTGGTGGTGCGCGGCAACCGCGACGCCCAGATTAATCCCGACCGCACCGGCGCCGTGACCAACATCAGCTCCACCGCCATCCGCACGCTGCCCACGATTAACCGCTCGCAGGAAGACTTCACGCGCCTCACGCCCCAGGCCAGCGGGCAGAGCTTCGGCGGGCGCAACACCCTGTATAACAACTTCTCGCTCGACGGCTCCATCTTCAACAACTCGTTCGGCCTCGACTCGCCTACCCCCGGCGGCCAGACCAATTCGCAGCCCGTGAGCCTCGACGCCATCGAGCAGATTCAAGTCAGCCTCGCGCCCTACGACGTGCGCCAGGGCGGCTTCACTGGCGCCGGCATCAACGCCGTGACCAAAAGCGGCACCAACGACTTCCGGGGCACGGTCTACACGTTTTACCGCAACGAAAACCTGATTGGCCAGCGCATTGAAGGCGCCAAGGTCACCAACCCCGACCTGCAGTTCAACCAGACCGGCTTCGCCCTGGGCGGCCCGATTATCAAGAACAAGCTCTTCTTCTTCACCAACGCCGAGCTGACCCGGCAGACCGACCCCGGCCAGACCTTCCGGCCCGCCGCCAGCGCCGCCGAAGCCCAGCAGGCCCAGAGCGGGCAGCTCAACGGCGTGAGTCGGGTGCTGGCCTCCGACCTGACGGCCATCCGCGAGCGGCTGCGCACGGTCTACGGCTACGACCCCGGCGCCTTTCAGGGCTTCAACTACCGCACGTATTCGGATAAGATTCTGGCTAAGCTCGACTGGAACATCAGCTCCTCGAACACGTTTTCGCTGCGCTATAACTACCTCAAAAGCTACCGCGAGCAGGGGCCGCACCCGATTGCCATCGCGCCGTCCTCGCGCGTGCCGGGCGTCAACACCCTGCAATTCGCTAACTCCGGCTACACGATTAACAACAACCTGAACTCGCTCGTGGCCGAGCTGAACAGCACGTTTGGCGGCGGCAAGTTCAGCAACAAGGCCCAGGCCAGCTTCTCGGCCTTCCGCGACAAGCGCGACCTGCCCGGCCAGCCGTTTTTTCCGCAAATCGACATTACTCAGGGCGGCACGACCTACGCCAGCGTGGGCACCGAGCAGTTTTCGGCCAACAACCTGCTCGACCAGAACATCTTCCAGTTTAACGACAACCTGAGTTACTTCGCCGGCGCCCACATCATCACCGGCGGCGTCAACTACGAGCGGTTCAACTTCGTCAACGGCTTCAACCTCCAGCGCTACGGCTACGGCCGCTTCGACGTAGCCGACTTCCTGGCCCTAACTCGCCCCGGCACGGCCACAAACCCAAACCTAGCCTTCTTGGACTTAAACGCCCTGGCGACGGCCGGCGGGCAGCGCCCCATCAAGCAGGTCGACGTGACCGTGGCCCAGCTCGGCCTCTACGTGCAGGATGAGTACCAGCTTAACCCGGCCCTGAAGCTGACCCTGGGCCTGCGCGCCGATATGCCCATCTACGGCACCGACGTGGCACCGAACGCTCAGATTACGGCCGCCACGTTCCAGAACTCGGAAGGACAGCCGACGCGGGTCGACGTATCGCAGTTTCCGAGCAACAAGCCGCTGTTTTCGCCCCGCCTGGGCTTCAACTACACCTCGCAGGGCGAGGGCGCCAAAACCCAGGTGCGCGGCGGCACCGGCATCTTCACCGGCCGCATTCCGTTCGTCTGGATTAGCAACCAGGCCTCCAACGCCAGCTTCGACAACTCCTACACCTTCCAGATTAACGCCACGGGCAAGGACTTCCGGTTTCCGCAGGTGTGGCGCTCGAACCTGGCTATTGATCAGACGCTACCGGGCGGCATCATCGGCACGGTGGAGGCCATCTACTCGAAGGACCGCAACGCGGCCGTGCACCGCAACTACAACATCGGCGCCCCCACGGTGCAGCTAGCGGGCGCCGACAACCGCCTCGTGTACCCGGCCAGCGGCCCGCGCCTGTATGACTTCGGCACCGCCAACGGTCCGTTCAACGGTCCTGACGGCCAGCCCACTTTCCTCGACGCGGGCCTGATTACCTTGGAAAATACCAACAAAGGCTACCAGTATTCGCTCACCGGCCAGCTGCGCAAGGAATTCGCCAACGGCTTCTACGCTACGGCGGCCTACACCTACGCCCAGGCCAAGGACATCACCTCCAACCCCGGCGAGATTGCCGGCGACGCCTTCCAGCGCCTGCCCATCGTGAGCAACCCCAACCAGCCCCGGCTGGCGTACAGCGACTTCGGCCTTCAGCACCGCGTGATTGCCGCCGCCGGCCGCCGCTTCGCCTATGCCGACGACCATCTGGCTACCACGCTGGGCTTCTTCTTCGAGGCCGGCCAGGGCAACCGCTTCAGCTACACCTACGCCGGCGACCTCAACCGCGACGGCATTCCGGGCAACGACCTGCTGTTCGTGCCCGCCTCGCGCGACCAGATTAACCTGGTCGACATCACCACGACCAACGCCGCCGGCCAGACCGTCGTCGTGACGTCGGCCGCCCAGCAGTACCAGCAGCTCGCCGCTTACATCGGCCAGGACGACTACCTGCGCAGCCGCCGCGGGCAGACCGTGGCGCGCAACGGCGCCCTGAGCCCCTGGTATACCCAGCTCGACGCCAAGCTGCTCCAGGATTTCTCCATCAAGACCAGTGGCGGCCGGCGCAACACCCTGCAAGTCAGCCTCGACATCCTCAACCTGGGCAACCTGCTCAACCGCAGCTGGGGCAACCGCCAGTTTGTAGGCAACAACCGCCTCATTGAGGCCAGCTACAACGTGGCCACCCCCAACACGCCCGCCTACACCTACCGTGGCCCCAGCCAGACCTTCTTCACCAGCACCGACCTGGCCAGCCGCTGGCGCGCCCAAGTCGGCCTGCGCTACATCTTCGAGTAAGTTAGTTACTGGTTATAAGTTGCTGGTTGTTAGTGCTCTGCCGAATAATTGCAAACAGCCAGCAACTCAACTAACAGCTATCCCCTTCCAAGCCTGGAGCGTTCTGCTCCGGGCTTTTTTGGCGCTTGGAAAGACGAAGTTGCTGACCGGCTTTAGTGTCCCGCACTGGCGTTGGCCGCTGGCAAGGGGGGTAGGGAACCGGTGGGTCGGGTGGCCGGGCGGCGGTAGCCAAAACGGCCAACGCGGTAGCCGAAGCAGCGGCAGGCAGTCTGGCTCATACAAACAGGCCGGTCTCGGCGCCCGGCCCGGCCGTGGGCCGCATCGCGGCAGCCAGTTGCCGCAGCCAGTGGTTCCAGCGAATAGTGAGCTTTTTCATCAGTGCTGGTGGGGAAAAGGCAGTTATTATCTACTGCAAATTTCTGGGCTGCGCGTTATCTGGCCGTTGCTGCGCCGTGATGAATGCGTTACTACCGGCCGGCGGGCACTCCGGCGCCGGGCGGGGGGGTAGGGAAGCGCGCCGCCAGCCCCCGCGCCGCGCCCAGCGCGGCCAGCCCGAACACGAACGGCAGCACCGGGGCCAGAAAGCGCACGTCCCAGTCATCAACGGTGAGCATGACGACGCCGGCTTGCAGCAGCGGCACGGCCAGTAGAAAGGCCCGCGCCGGCAGCCACACGTCGGGCCGGCGGGCGCCCCGCGCCGCCAGCCAGTAAGCCGGCCAGAGCACGAGGGCGTTGGCCAGGCAGTGCAGCCGGGAGTATTGCGGCTTGAGGCCGCTGGCAAACACGAACAGCTTGCCCAGCATGAGCTGCAGCAGAAATTCGGGGTTGTGGGCGGCAAAATACAGCACCCGCGGCACCTGGCCCAGGCCGGCCGGCGGCAGCTGGAGCGCCGCCGCCGGATGCTGCGCCCAGGCGCGGGCCCCGAACATCAGCTCACCGCGCGCATAGGTTTCGACAATAAAAAACGTGTTCAGCTGCTGGTTGAGGGCCCCGAGCAGCAGCGGTACCGCCAGCGTCAGCAGGCCCACGGCCGTCCAGAACAGCCGGCGGCCCGGCCGCTGAGCCAGCTGGGCCAGGCCCGCTACCCCGGCCGCCGCCGCCACCACGAAGCCGTTGGGCCGGGCCAGCAGCGTAAGTCCCAGCACGAGGCCCAGGCCCAGCCAGGCCGCCCGCCCGCCGCCTGCCCACACCTGCACCAGGGCCGCAAACGCGAGCACCGAAAGGCTGATGAACAGCGACTCGGTGAGCAGAAAGCAGTTGAAGCGCTGAATGTCGGGCCAGAGAATGAACAGGCCCGTGGCCAGGGCTGCCGCGCCCGTTCGGCCCCCCGCCAGCTGCCGGAGGGCGCCGTAGAGGGCGCGGGCCGCCAGGCCCGAGGCCAGCACCTGCCCCAGCACGATGCCCCACCAACCCGCGCCCAGCCCCAGCCAGAAGCTCTGGAACAGAATGTAGACCAGGTAGCGCTGCCCGTGCTCGTACACGAAACGGTCGTTGGGGTCGGCGAACTTGTAGTAGCCATGCTGCGCTACGCTGCCGGCATATTCGAGGTAGCGCCAGCTGTCGGCGGCGTAGCGCGGGCCGCGGTAGTAGAGCAGCAGGCCGGTCTGCACCAGCAGCCACAGCCCCGCCAGCAGCGCCCCGTGTGCCGGCCACCAGCGCCGCCCCCACTGCCCGTCCTGCGCTCCCCGGATTGCGGAATGAAATAACATGGTGGCCCAAAGATAGCGGCCGGCCGAAGCCGGTAGCTTTGCGCCTCGGCGCGGGCGGTGCCCGCTTGCCCTACCCCCCTTGCCATGCCCAACGCCTTGCTCCGCCTGGTCCGCCGCCTGCTGCCGCTTTTGTTTCTGCTGGGGCTGGGCTGGTTTCTCTGGCGCAAAGTCAGCCCTGCGCTGGACGCGCTCAGCCCATTGGGGGGCAGCGGCGGGGCCGTCACGGTGACGCACCACACCGTGCTCACCCAGGTCGAGGCGCTGGGCCGGCTGGAGCTGGTGCGCTACCGCTTCCGGGACGTGGTGGAGTATCGCAAAGCCAGCGCCTACCCCTTTCTGCCCGACGCCAAGGTGGCGCTGGTGGTGGGCGGCGAGGCCGTCGGCTGCCTCGACCTGCGCAAAATCCGCCCTCAGGATGTCATCCTCGAAGGCGACTCGGTGCTGCGCCTGCTGCTGCCGGCCCCGGAGCTGTGCTCGTTCCAGGTCAACCACGACCAAAGCCGGGTTTTCAGCACCGAAAACGGCTTTTTTCAGGATGCCAAGCTGGTGGATGAAGGCTACCGCTACGCCGAGGCCCAAGTGCGCCGCGCCGCCCTGCAAAGCGGCATCCTGCCCCAGACCCGCCGCAACGCCGAGCAAATCCTGGTGCCCCTGCTGCGCACGATGACCGGCCGCCGCGTGATTTTGGGCGAGCCGCTGGCCGTGCCGCCGGGAGTAGGGCCGAAGGGGTAGGGACGCAGCGAGAGTCCATGAGTGCGTTTAGGGTGCCGACCAGTTCACGCTGGTTTAGGGGAGCCCAGGCCACCTCCAAAAGGCGCGACCCGCTCCGCCTGCCACACTAAACTCAAATGAAACTAGGGCTTGATTGTAAACAACTTACTGTCAAACAGTTGTTACACCTTATCGTGCTGTATTAACACGAAATAATATGATATTACTTTTTAATAGTCCCGCCAATGTCCTATAATTTAAGGGCCTGTCGTCAAATTTTATTGACTGGAATGCTTAGAACTGTGTTTTTCGGAACGAAACATTATGTTAAGTTTCGATTTCTATGTCCCATAATCGCAAATATTCATTTGCATTGCCGAAACCAATCCGATACGTTTGCCAGCAGTCGCCTCACCGGCCGGGAGGCGCTCATTCTCACCCTTTTCCCTACCCCCTATGAACAAGCTACTGCTACTCACCCTGCCCCTGGCCTTGCTGCTGGGCTGCAAGAAAGACGACCCCGACCCGGTGGACCAGCTGCCGCCCGCCACCCAGACCGGCGCCAATACCCTCGGCTGCCTCATCAACGGCCAGCCCTGGACTCCGCAAGGCAATGATGGCTCTTCGAACTACCGAGTCGTTTATGACCGCGCTCTAGGTGGTGCTTTTGATTTACGGGCTTATCGTTATCAACAAAAGCCTACTGATAATTACCAGTACATGATACTTTTTGCTACACGACTTTACGCCCCTAAATCGTATAGTTTTCGTGACTCTCTTGATACGGAAGCATATATAAGCGACCGAATGACTGGTTGTGAGCTTACCAGCCGGGATAAAGCTATTTATCGTCGAGGCACGCTCACTATCACGCGCTTGGACCTGCAAGCGGGCATCATCTCGGGCACGTTCGATTTTGTCTTGGCCAAGCCCGGCTGCGACACCGTGCGCGTCACGCAGGGGCGCTTCGACAAGCGCCTGTAGCTCGTTTTTTCCTCCTTTTCTCTCACTCTTTTCCAACTCTGTTCCCGCTCATGAAAAAGCTTTACTTTTTGCTCCTGGTTGCCTGCGGGCTGCTGGGTGCTCGTCCGGCCCAGGCGCAGGAGCCCCTCAGTGGCTCCGACTCCCTGCGGCGCAAGCTCACCAGCATCTTCGCCAACATCGACAAAAGCCAGGTGCCTACTGGCTATCTCTACGAGGCAACCCCGCGCCTGATAAGCCTGCTGCCCTATAACGGCACGCTTACCGATTCGAGCCGCACAGACATGGACGTGCTGCGCTACCTGCGCCTGATGCTCGCCAATGCCCGCGTGTACGGTACCGAAACCCTACCCACCTTATCAACTTATAACACGAGATTAGACGCTGCGGTGGCAGCCAGCGGCGGCGTTATTCCCGTCAGTATGCAGTACATGTCGTACAACACTATCCGACCCGATGCGCTGCAAAACAATCTGCTACGGGTGCAGAACGAGCAAGTGTTCGACGTGGCCGGCCGGCCGCAGAATCCTTATGAGGTTAAGGTCTTGTTTGCGGCGGCCCCGGTTCGCTCGTTTGCGCCAACCAACCGAGTCTCGTTCATCATCCGGCGCGACCTATACCTGACCAACGCTACTGCGTCAACCTACCCGCCGCAGATTGATTTCGGCGATGGTCGCGGCTACCAACCAGGTGCCTGGGACCAACCCGTCAGCACGACCTACGCCACGGCCGGCCTCAAGCGGGTAAAAGTGAAGCTGCCATTTATCTATTCGAATGGCACCCCGGAAAGCTGGTTTGATTTCAACGTGCTGAGCGTAGCTCCCGGCACGCTGAGCGCCACCAAGTCCACTACCACCGCTAACGCAACCGCCAACTCCGCGGCAGCCGATTTTGAGCGGCCTTTTACTTCCTCCACCGGGAGCCATTCCGGCGGCACCGCGTTCGTTATTTACGGCAACTCGCCGGCCGGCGTGAAGCACACACAGTTAACCAAGTCCTTTATCATTTCCGAGGGATACAACTTGTATTCTATTGCGCCGGAGCTGCGGGAGTGTAATAATCCTAACAATACGATTGATGATTTTTTCAAAAATATCAACATAAACTTTGTGGGTCCACAAGGAAATGTGACGGGGAACTTCCAAACCAAGCTCCTGAACGCCGGCTACGACATCGTGTACATCGACAATGCCAACGGCTCCGATGACATTGTGCGCAACGCCCGGCTGTTTGAGGACGTGGTGAACTGGGTGAATGACAACAAGGTGGGTGGCCGGACCACCGGCGAGAAGAACGTGGTGATGGGCCAGTCGATGGGCGGGCTGGTCTCGCGCTACGGGCTGGCCCGGATGACCAAATACGCTGGCGGCGCCCACACCCGGCTGCTCATTCTGCACGACAGCCCACAGCGCGGCGCCAACAATCCGGTCGGTGTGCAGTCCCTGACCCGTTCTTTTGATGTGCCCTTTATCTTCGGGCAAAGCCTGGCCGACCTCAATGGTCAAATCAAGGCTGCCGTCCGGGTGCTCAACCAACCTGCCTCCCAGCAGCTTTCCATCCTCAACGCCTTCAATGGCCGGGGCACCGACATTCGGACCAACACCTTTTTCAATGGGGCCGGGGACTATGCGCAGATGGTTTCGCTCTCCGCGCCTTATTCCATCATCGCGGTCAGCAACGGCTCGCAGTGCGGGCGGGCTCAGAGCACGCCAACTAGCGTCGCCATCACGGAGTCGGCACTGGCTGTGCTGATACCGATTCCTGTCGTAGGTCTGGCGGGCATTACCGGCAATTTAGGCGCCTACGGCTTGCCCGCCTACGGCCAGCAAGCTATTATCAGTCGGGCCAATATTCGGCTGGAGTATCGCATTCGCATCGGTTATTGCCCATTTTGCGTGACCATTCCCATTCGGTTCAATTTGCTGAAGGAATCCGCCCTATCGCCGCCCAACACGCTTCCCTATGAGACGCTGCCCGGCGGCTCTACTAACCCGGCCCAGCAAGCGGGCAACTGCGCCGATGGCTTCGACCTTGGCAGTCTCAACGGCATCTACGCGGCCTACCTGCGCACGCGGCTCTACAACGGCGACCTCTGCTTCGTGCCCAGCTACAGTGCACTGGATGTGCCCACGGTGACGCCAACTACGGCGTTTGCCAAGTACATTAACAACTTCACTGACAACCCCAGCGCGCCCAGAGTAGCGCGCTACATTGCCCAGGAAAGCGTGAACAGCGGCGCTAAGTTTAATGTAGCCCATATCAGTTTCACGCCCCGCAATAGCGAGTGGCTATTTAACGAGATGCAGGGATTGGCCCACGCCAGCAATTACTGCTCGACGGAATGTTCCGCCCCGCTGACTATCACGAACCCTGCCGCGCAGGGACGGTTATGCGCGGGATCCTCGGTCACGCTCTCTATTCCCAACCTACCGGCTGGCACATCGGTTTCCTGGTCTACAAGCCCGGCCGGCTACTTCACGCCCGCCACCGGCACGGGTCCTACGTTTACCGCCACAGCCGCCAACGCGCAGGGTACGGTCACGATAACGGCGCTAGTAGGCGCTTGTCAGGTGCCGGTCACCACAACCATCGGCGTGGGCCCGGCTCCCATCGACGGCTCCTACTACTGCGGCAGCGGCTGTGTGGCCTACCCCCCCACCCAGGGGCAGCTAAGTGGTTTCACGGTTGTGCCGCCCGGCACCTACACGATTAACTTAAGCACGACCGGCAACCGCACCTACGGGGCCTGGCAAGGGATGGTGGATGGAGGCCGCTGGAGCACTTATAGCAACAACACCTCCGGCGTGGTGACGCTCAGCGCCGGGCAGCGGGCGCAGTTCACGGTCCCGTTCTCCGGCTCTGCTTGCGGCGCGGGCAGCGGTACCTTCTCGCTGGCCGCGTACAGCAGCTACCGCCTGGTCGCCACGCCCAACCCGGCCAGCAGCGAACTGACCGTAACCGCTGTTGACGAGGACCAGCCCGAAGCCAGCCTCGTGCCCAGTACGACGGCGTCCCCATTTGAGGCCGAGCTGTATGACAATCACGGCAAAAAAGTGAAGGCCGGCAAAAGCGAGAAAGGCAAAGCCGTGCTCGATGTGCGCGACCTGCCGGCTGGCCTCTACAACCTGCGCGCCGGCAAGGGTAAGGAAGCCATCTCCGAACACATTCAGGTTACGCACTAGCCCTGCCGGGCCAACTGCTTCTATCTTCCAAAAAGCCAGCTACCGCCCCGGTAGCTGGCTTTTTGCCTTTGCAATGCTGCACCCTG
>NZ_CAXTEF010000002.1:0-313560 GCF_964243305.1 uncultured Hymenobacter sp. | reverse complement strand
TTTTCTCTGCGCCCGCCTCTGGACGCTGTATCTCAATTGAGAACACCCCCTAAAGCTATCGTTCAATTGCTCATTGCCAACGGCTCTTCCTCGCCGGGCGCGGGCAGCATGGCCAGCAAGTCGGTTTCCGAGATAATGGGCACTTTAAAGCCCAGGGCTTTTTCGCGCTTGGCGGGACCCATGTTCTCGCCGGCCACCAAGTAGCTGAGCTTTTTGGAGATGGAGCCCGTGATTTTGCCGCCGTGGGAGCTGATGAGCCGCTGCAGCTCCTCGCGGGAGAACTCGGCGAACACGCCTGAGAGCACGAAGGTGAGGCCAGCCAGGCGGTCGGAGGCTGCCACGGGCACTTCGCCATGCAGCGCCATCTGTACGCCGGCCGCTTGCAGGCGCTGCACCTCGCGCTGGTTTTCGGGCAGCTGAAACCAGGCGGCGGCGGCTTCGGCGATGATGCCGCCCACTTCGGGCACGGCGGCCAGCTCGGCGGCCGAGGCCTGCATGAGCGGCGCGATGGCGCGGTAGTGGGCGGCGAGCTTGTGGGCCACGGTTTCGCCCACGTAGCGGATGCCCAGGCCAAAGAGCACCCGGTCAAACGGCACCTGCTTGCTGGCCTCGATGCCGGCTACCATGTTGTCGATGCTCTTCTCGCCGAGCCGCTCCAATTGCACCAAATCGGCGCGCTTGGCGGGCAAGTCGTAGATGTCGGCCGGCGTCGTCACCAGCTTCAAGTCAAAGAAGCGGGCCACGGTTTCGGCGCCTAAACCGTCGATGTTCAGGGCCTTGCGCGAGACGTAGTGCTCCAGCCGGGCCTTGAGTTGCGGCGGGCAGCCGCGCTCGTTGGGGCAGCGGAAGTGAGCCTCGCCCTCGGGCCGCACCAGGGGGGTGTGGCAGGCCGGGCACTCGGTGGGGTATTGCACCGCCACGGCCTCGGCGGGGCGCGCCGCCATATCCACGCCGGTGATTTTAGGGATGATTTCGCCGCCTTTTTCCACGAAAACCGTGTCGCCGAGGCGCAGGTCCAGGGCCGCAATCTGGTTGGCGTTGTGCACCGAAGCGCGCTTGACGATGGTGCCGGCCAGCGGCACTGGGTCGAGCAGGGCCACGGGCGTGACGGCGCCGGTGCGGCCCACATTGTAGATGATTTCGCGCAGGCGGGTGCGCGCCGCCGCCGCCGGATACTTGTAGGCAATGGCCCAGCGCGGACTCTTGGCCGTCAGCCCCAGCTGGTCCTGCTGGCGCAGGTTGTCGACCTTGATGACGATGCCATCGGTGGCGACGGGCAGGTTAAAGCGCTGCTGGCTCCACTGGTGGATAAAGTTCAGTACCTCAGCGAAGTTAGCGCAGCGCCGCCAGGTGTCTGAGACCGGCAGGCCGTAGGCGCTCAGCGCTTCGAGCGCCTCGGAGTGCGACTGGAAATGGCGCTGCGGGGTGAGCAGCGCGTAGGCGTAGAAGCGCAGCTTGCGGGCCGCCACCTGGGCGGAATCCTGGAGCTTGAGGGTGCCGGCGGCGGCGTTGCGGGGGTTGGCCAGCAGGGCCTCGCCGTTCTGCTCGCGCTCGGCGTTCAGCTCGGCAAACACGGGTAGGGGCATGAACACCTCGCCGCGCACTTCAAAGTCCGCGGGCTGCTGGGCGTTGGGGCGCAGGTGCAGGGGTAGGGTGCGGATGGTGCGCACGTTGGCGGTCACCACGTCGCCGCGGGTGCCGTCGCCGCGCGTGACGCCCTGCGTGAGCTGCCCGTCCTCGTAGGTCAGACTCATGGCCACGCCGTCGAACTTCAGCTCGCAGACGTAGCTGTAGGGCGCGCCCTCCAGCCCGCGCTGCACCCGCTCGTCAAACTCGCGCAAGTCGTCCTCGGAGTAGGTGTTGCCCAAACTCAGCATCGGGAAGCGGTGAGTCCGGGTCGGGAACTGCTTGGTGATGGTGCCGCCCACGCGCTGGGTGGGCGAGTTGGGCCGGGCCAGCTCGGGATGCTGTTTTTCCAGCGCCGCCAGCTCGGCCAGCAGCAAGTCAAACTCCTGGTCCGACACCTCCGAAACGGCGTTCTGGTAGTACTGATGGTTGAGGTGGTGCAGGCGCTGGGTCAGGGCCTCGATGCGAGCGGCTAGTTCACTTATCATTTAATCAAAATTGGCTGGGCGGTATTTCACGCAGTGTTCCGCAGTGTTAAAATACGCAGTGTTAAGCAGTGCACAAACATTAAAAATACTGCTTAACACTGCGTTATTTTAACACTGCGGAACACTGCGTGAGATTAGACACGCGCCTAATACAACTAATACAAAATGGCTGCCCTCGCAGGCAGCCATCAGGTCCTAAAAACGCAACGCTTACTTCTGCACCAGCACGCCATCGGCCAGAAAATTGAGCTGCTGGCGGGGCTGCGTGATGGCGGCCACTTCCTGTTCCGACTTGCCGGCGTCGCGCTCGTAGTGCTGCAAATCAGTCACCGGCACGGTTTCGCGGCGGGCCCAGCCCTCGATGACCACGGTTTTGCCGCTGATGTCCTTGGGCACGAAGAAGGCGTAATCCTTGAAGCGCACGCGCATCTGCTGGCCGTCGGCGGTTTTCAGCGTCAGCCAGCAGCCCTTGGCCTGGCACACGGCGGCGGCCGTGCCCACGAGCTTGACGCGGGCTGAGTCGCGGGTGCCGAGCAGCTGATTGACCTGGCTCACGGGTGTGGCACCGGCGGCGGTCAGGGCCGCGCCGTAGACCTGGCCGGCCGGGCTCAGCGCCGAGGTGGGTTTAACAGCGCCGGGCGTCCGGGTATCCAGCGTATTAGTCGAATCTTTGCTGCCGTCGCGCTGGTCGTTGGACTGGGGCACTACGGGCGTGGCGTTTTCCTCGTCGGGCCGGCCGCTGGCTTCCTTAAGCTGGGTCGGAATGATGGGCTCGGCGTCGGCCGGCGTCTGGGGCTTGAAGCGCACGACCAGCAGAATAGCAACCAGCGCCGCCAGAAAATAAAGGAAAAATCGCATGGGAAAGGTGGGAAGTGAAAGTAGAAGAGCGGGGTGGCCACCGGTGGCGGGCTGGTCGGGCGCCTCAAAACTACAAACCGCAGCCGGGAAGGTTCTAGCACCCATAACCTCTACGGCGCGCGCCGCCTCAACGATGCCCCCACCGCGCCCTTGGTTTATTCCCTACCCTCTATTCCCTACCCCCCCTTGTCCGCCGCAACCCGCCCCGCGCAGCCGCGTTTGCCCTGGTGCAGCCTTACTTTGGCAGCCGGAAAGGGGCCAGCGGATGACAAGCTCCGTTTGCGCGGGGCCACGCAGGGAGTAGCGGCGCTGCTCCTTGGTTCGCAAGGCTTTTGCAACTCATAACTTATAACTCCTAATTCATAACTCAACTCATGGAATCTCAACCCACCTGGGCCGACATGGCCGCCTCGCTGCTGACCCGGCTTTCGGGCGGCGTCGAGCTGAGCTGCGCCTTCGACCACATGGAGCTGCAAGTGCCCAACGCCCAGAACCCGCAGGGACCCGCCGCCACCTGGAAGCTCAACGGCTCGCTGCGCATCCGCACCCGCGGCGAAAACCCGGCCGCCGGCCCGGCGCCTACCCCCCCCGCCTTGCGCATCGACCCGCCCGCGCCCAGCGGCCGGCCGCAGCCCACCTTCGAAGGCCAGGCCCCTGATTCGCCGCCGACCCTTGGCTAGCGGCCTCGAAGTGGAGGCCCAGTTGGTGCTCACCTGGCCCGGCGGGCACCAGGTGCAGCTGGCCGCCGCCGGCACCTACCTGATTCTGAACGTGCCCAGCCAGCAGGTGCTCGATATAATTACCAGCGGCCCGCCTACTCCTCCCGGCCAGCCCAAGAAGCCGCGCCCGCCCGGCCCCGACCCCTTGCAGCAGCTCAACGACCTGGCCCGCACGCTGGGCCTGGTGCTGGACTTGCGCGTGGCTGGCAAGACCTACGTCACGTTCGGCACCGGCCGCGCGCCCAAAATCACGCTCAACGCCGTGCTGGGCAAGATTGGCTCGTTCTTCCGCGGTGGGTAGGGGGGTAGGGAATGAGGAACAAGGAAAACAGGCGGGTGGTCATGCTGAGCCCCGCGAAGCATCTCGCATGGGAGAGTAATCAATAGCTAACAACGACTGATTTACTTCTCCATGCGAGATGTTTCGCGGGGCTCAGCATGACTACCCGCCTGTTTTCCTTGTTCCTCATTCCCTACCCCCGTCCGTTTTGCGTATCTTGCCTAGGCCTCGCTGGCCCCAATCCCGGCCCCGCTCGTGCAACTAAATCCGGCGCCGGGGGTTTGGCTAAAGGCCAACCGCCGCTGCCTTTCTGCCCGCCCGATGAACTCCGACCAAGACCGCCAGAAACAAGTGGGGACGCCCCCGCCAACCTCCGCCTTCGCCCGCATGGAGCGGATGCCGCCGCTGCTTATGCTGCTCTACCTGAGTATGTTCGGCATCACGGTGCTGTTTGGGGTGCTGCTGGCGGCCTACGCCCACACCCGCGTCCAGAACGGCCTGCCCACCGGGCTGCACCCGTTTCCGCGGCCGTTTTCGCTGAGCACCATTGTGCTGCTGGTCTCGTCCTACACCATCAGCCAGGCCCTGCGCCTCTACCGGCAGGATGATTTGGCCGCCCTGGCCCGCTGCCTGGGTGCCACGCTGCTGCTGGGCTGCGTGTTTGCCGGCCTCCAGCTTCTGGGCTGGCGCGAGCTGCTCCAGCAGGGCGTGCTGTTCGATGGCGCCGCTTCGGGCACCTACGTTTATCTGATTTCGGCCCTGCACGTGGCCCACCTGCTGGGCGGGATGCTGTTTCTGCTGGCCTTGCTCCTGCGCACCATCCATACCGGGCGCGACGCCATTCGCACGCTCGTCTTCATCCGCAACCCCTACTACCGCCGCCAAATTGCCATGCTCGGCACCTACTGGCACTTTATTGATGTGCTGTGGGTGGTGCTGTTCGGCATGTTTCTGTTTTTGTATTAAGCTGTTGTAAGGGCAGGGTGCGGGGCAGCCCCAGCGGGGCGGCATATTGATTGGTAGAAAAGAAGGTCAGTAGAATAGCCAAAGCCCCAGCGGGGCGACACCTGACGGCCGCGCAGCCGAGGGTGACGCCCCGCTGGGGCTCTTTCGTTCTTACTCATGTGACTTTACTGCCAATATATCGCCCCGCCGGGGCTTATTGAGCGCCGTCAGACTGAATTGCCCGGCGGCTTTTAGCGCCCAAGCCAGAAAACTCCATCCTGCCAACCGCCCTCTCTCGGCGCCTACGGCTGTACGCTGAGCCAGCCCTTGAAGCGGCGGCCGTCGGTGAACGTAATCAGGTAGAGGTAGGTGGCGGCCAGGCCCTGGCCGCCCCAGCGGAACTGGCGGTTGTCGGTCTGGTATAGCAGCTGGCCCCAGCGCGAGAAGATTTTCACGTCCGCGAAGCGGGCATTGCAGAAATCGGCCGGCAGCACCGGGTTTTTCGCGTTTTCAGACTGGCTGGGCTCGAAGGTGAAAAAGTCGTTGAGGCCGTCGCCGTTGGGCGTAATGATGTTGGGCGAGTCGAAGGCCAGCGTGTCGGGATTAATCAGCGCAAAGCGTACGCTGCGGCTTTGGGGCTCGGGCCGGCAGGTGCTCTCGGCTAGCTGAAACGTGACGAGCAATTCCTTGGGCAGCCCCACGGCGGCGCAGGTGGCGTCCCAGCGGAAGGTGGCGCGGGCTTGGCCCGCGCCATCCTGGGCCGTGAAGCGCATCCCGGCCGCCGCCAGGTCGAAGCCCTCGCCGGCGGCCGAGAGCACCAGCGCGTCGCGGTCGGCATCAGTACCATCGAGGGTAGCGGTGTAGGTTTCGCCCACGGAAAGCCGCACCAGCGGCGGCAGAGCCGGCGCGGCGGCCGGCGGCAGCGTGCTGGTCAGCTCCGGGGCCTGGTTGGAATAATCGACGATGATGGGCACTCGTACCAAAGCGGTCTGGGGCTCGGCGCAAGGCTGGGAGCGGGCCGTGAACACGAACTCGCGGGCCACCGGCGCCGCGCCGGCCGGCGGCGCGGCCCGGCAATCTACCTTCCACTCAAACTGGCCCTGAATCTGGTTGCCGGCCGTGGTCTGGCTCAGGGCGGCGCCCAGGTCGGTGGGCGCGAAGCCGGTGCCGCTCATCTGCAAGGTCAGCGGGTCGGCGTCGGGGTCGGCGGCCAGCACGTTGAAGCGCACCACGTCGCCCACTCGCACGCGCAGCGGCAGGCTGGGGCCGGCCGTGCTGCTGGCCGTGGGCGGCCGGTCGGGGGCGGGCTGCGCCGTGAACGCCACCCGCAGCGTGTCGCGCTTGGGCAGGCTGCACCCGTCGTCGGCCACCATCACATCGAGCAGATAAACCTGGCCCTTGGTGTCGAGGCAGGGCGGAAAGCAGAGCGTGGCCGTGAGCGTATCGGGCCGGCCCGCGGCGCGCACCGTGCCCGTGGTGCTGGTGCTGAAGGTGGGCAGCAGGCCCCCGAAGTTGACCGGCCGCACGGTGGCCGTGAGCCGGGAGTTGGGGTCGGCGTCGGTGAAGCGCAGGCGCAGGCAGCGGTTGCCGGTGGCCGTCACGCGCAGCGTGTCGCGGCCGGGACGATAGGGGCGGGCACCGGGCGTTTCGGGGACGAGCACCAGGCTGGGGGCGGCATTCCTGGGGCACTTGAGCACGTAGAGCTGGAAGTCGCGGCGGGTTTCGCCAATCTTTTCGCCCCGGCGAAACTCCTGGCAGCGCACCCCGAACACGAACAGCCCCTCTTGGGTGGGCTGCACCGTGAGCCGGCCGGTGCGGGCATTGATGCCCAGGGCCGGGCGGCCCGGAATCTGGTTGTCGGGGCCGAGCGCGGGGCGGCCGGCGGGCTGGGGTTGCCACTGCACCAGGGGGTAGGGAGCCGGCCGGGCGCGGCCGGGCTTGGGCACGCCCGGCGTCGAGTAGCCGTTGAGCGGCGTCACCATATCATACACCAAAGAGTCGCCGTCGGCGTCCTGCCCACCAAAGTCATAGTAAAACAGCTCACCCAGGCAGGCGTAGTCGCCGAGCGGCGGAAAGGTGCGCGGCGTCGAGTCGCGAAACACCCGGCCCTGGCGCACGACGGCCGGAAACTCCAGGTAGAAGGTTTGGGCCGCGTCGCCGGGCCGGACGATGTTGGCGATGCCGTTGTTGCGGCAGCAGCGCTCCACGGCCACGTAGTAGCCGGCGGCGCTCTGGTAAGTGTCGGCGGGCAAGGCCAGCGTCAGGCTGTAGAGCAGCTTGCGCGTGATGAGCGTGCCCACCGTGCAGGCCGGGTTGGTGTAGTTGACGAACGTGTTGCTGCTCAGCGGCAGCACCACATCGCGCAGCCAGCGGTTGGTGCCCTTCTCGAAGATGCTGGCCGTCAGAGCGTTGTCGAGCGCGCCCGGCTGGCCGTTCACCGCGTCGAAGTACAGGTTGAGGCTGAGCCGGTAGTCGTTGTTCTGCACGTACTGCAAGTCCAGCTCGCCGCCCACAATGTGCGTAGCGGCGGCCGGCCCGGCCGCCAGCAGCCCCAGCAGCCCCAGCAGCCCGGTCAGCAGGCCCGCCAGCTGCCGGGTCAGCCGCTTTTTTAAGTTGAGACGAACGAATAGAAAGGGTAGAAAAGGCATAGGGAACTTGTCGGGCAGGAGGAACGATAGACAAGTCGAAAGATACGTCGGTTTGCCCTAACTATTATCCTATTGATGGCCCGTCCTGCCCCGGCCCGGAGCGCCGTAAGCCCCGGAGCCTGAAGCGCGTACCTTCGACCGTAAGGGCCCCGCAGCCAGACCAGTTGCGCGCTCATTGGCTGCCCGAATTTTCCGCTTGTTTATGCCTTATCTGTCCTCGTTGCGCTTGCTGCTCGCCGCCGCTCTGGCCCTACCCCTGGTTGTCGTCGGCAGCGGGCCGGTGGCGGCGCAGTCGCTCTCGGGGCCAGCTGTCGCGGCGGCAGCACTCCAGGGCAGTGATGCGGGGCTGGTCTGCGCCCAGGGCCACCTGCGCGCCGCCGGGGCTGCCGCCCGCCTCGAAACCGCCGCCACGCTGGCTCATCGCCAGAAAATGGCGCGCTACGACGTCAAGTACTACCAGCTCGACCTGGCCCTGGAAAACAACTCGCTCGCCGTGGCCGGCTCGGTCTGGATGCGGGTGCGGGTGGGTGCGCAGCCGCTTGATTCGCTAGCCTTCGAGCTGTACCAGGCGCCGGCGGGCTCGCCGGCCGGCACGGCCACGCTGCTCATCGATAGGGTAGAGGTGGGCAGTGGCGGCGCCGTCTCGCCGGGCGTGCGCCGCGTGGGCAATGACGCCACGGCCGCCCTGCCCGCCGCGGCCCCGGCCGGCGCCCTGCTCGACGTGCGCATCTACTATCACGGCACGGCGCCCAGCGGCAACAGCGCCGCCATCGGCAATGGCCTGAATTCGCGCAGCGCCGTGAGCTTTAACAATATTTCCTACCCCTACAATATCATCTGGAGCCTGTCGGAGTCGTTTGCGGCCCACGAGTGGTTTCCCTGCAAGCAGGTGCTGACCGATAAAGCCGACTCGTCGGCCGTGCTGGTGACGACGACCCGGCCCAACAAAGTAGGCTCTAATGGCGTGCTGCGCCGCACCGTCGAGCTGCCCGGTAACAAGGTGCGCTACGAGTGGCATGAGCGCCACCCCATTGCCTACTACCTGATTTCGGTGGCCGTGGCGCCCTACATCGAGCACCTGAGCTACGCCAGCCCGGCCGGTGGCCCGCGGGTCCCGATTCTGGATTACGTCTACAACCAAGCGGCGCTAGACCTGTATCAGGCCGCTATCGGTCGCACGGCCGGCCTGCTGGAAAACTATGCCCGCCTCTGCGGTCCCTACCCCTTCGCCGACGAGAAATACGGCCACAGCCTGGCCCCGCTCGGCAACGGCAGCGGCATGGAGCACCAGACCATGACCACCCAGAACGATTACGGCTACCTGCTCACAGCCCACGAGCTGCTGCACCAGTGGTTCGGCAATAACGTGACCTGCGCCGCCTGGACCGACATCTGGCTCAACGAGGGCTTCGCCTCCTATGGCGAGTTCCTCTCGCTTGAGTCGGGGCCCGTCGGCGCGCCCATCACCGCCCGCGAGTGGCTGGATGACGCCCACTTCCGCGCGCAGAACCAGCGCGATGCGCAGGGCAATTGGGTGCCCCGCCCCGGCGGCAGCGTGCGCGTGCCCGACGCTGACACGACCAACGTAAGCCGCATCTTCAACTCGGCCCTGAGCTACAAGAAAGGCGCCACCGTCATTCACATGCTGCGCTATCTGCTCGGCGATGACCAGAAGTTCTTCCGCGCCCTGCGCACCTACCAGGCCACCTACGCCGGCCGCACCGCCCGCACCGCCGACTTGCAGCGGGTCTTCGAGGCCGAAGCCGGCCGGCCGCTGGACTACTTTTTTCGGCAGTGGTACGCCGGCGAAGGCTTCCCCAGCTTTCAGCTGCGCTGGCGGCAACAGGGCAATCAGCTGCTGCTGCACACCACCGAAACCGTGAGTATGCCCACCGTGACGCCGTTTTTTGACACCGAGCTGGACTATAAAATTACCTTCAGCGACGGCACCGCCCGCACCGAGCGCCTGCGCCAAAGCCAGCCCGTCAGCGAGGCCAGCCTGCCCGCGGGCGGCACCGTTGCGGCCATCGAGCTGGACCCCGACCAGTGGGTGCTCAACGGCGCCAGCCTCATCACCCGCGACGAGCAGCTGGTGCTGGCCGCCGCGCCGCCGCTCCAGCTCGCTCCGAATCCCGCCCGCGATGAGCTGCGCTTCTATAACCTGCCCGCGCCCCGCGCTACCGCCGAAGTGCTCGACGCTCTGGGCCGCGTGGTGCTGCGTCAGGCCGTAGCCGGCCCTACCCCCCGCCTGCCCATCAGCCAGCTCGCGCCCGGCCTCTACCTGCTGCGCCTCAGCAGCGACCAGGGCCGGCGCCTGGGTCAGGGCCGGTTTGTTAAGCAGTGAGCAGTGAGCAGTGAGCAGTTATCAGTGAGCAATGAGCGGTCAGCCCCCGCGGGGCGGCCCAGCGCTAGAAATAGAAATCAGTTGAAACGATTAAGCCCCGGCGGGTGACCCAACCAGTTGCGTGGTCGGTTGGGTCACCCGTGGGGGCTTTAGTGTGAAAGAGGGGGGTAGGGAATCTACTGCTGAGCTGCCCGTGCGGGGCTCACTGTTCAGTGCTCCCGAAGCAGCGCGTCACAGCTTCGCGTATTTCGGAATTTTGGCCGCCACGGCGTCGTCAGCCGGCGGCTCGTCGAAAAGCAGGCGCAGCAGCTCGCCAAACGGGGCGGCGGCGGTGAAGCCGGACTCGTGCAGCGGATTGGCCGCCACGCGCACGAACTGAGGCTGGCCGTTGAAGCTCACCAAATCGAGGGTGATGAGGCCGAAGCGCTGGTTGCAGTCGCCGCTGTCGGGGCAGTTGGTGGGCAGGGGCTTGAAGAACTGCTTGAGCGTGTTCTCAGCAAAGTGCTCGTGCTGGTGCGTGCACTGGTCGGCGCAGGCGCGGCGGTAGCCCAGGGCCCGCACCCGCTCGCCCAGGTGCTCAAATAGATGGCGAAAATTGCCGGGCCCGATGCTGGGGTCGTAGAAAAACAGGCCGCCCTGACGCCCGGACTCGCGCAGCAGCTCTGCCCGCAGGCCCCGCTGGCCGCCGGCTCCGCCCTTGCGCAAGTGGTAGGCTTTGTAATAGGGGCCCAGCCAGTTGCGGTAAACCTTCTCGCTGACCCAGGCCCGGTGGCGGGCGGTCTGCGCCGACGTCAGGACGTAGGGCTGCCAGGCGCCCGGCGTAGCGGCCGAAGCCGAGGGCGGCGAGGCGAAAAGGTGTTGCAGAAAACGAAGCAAGACAGTAAGTATGGTTGGGCTTGAAACACGAGCTTCCCTAAATAGTTTGGGCGGCCCCGGTCGCCGCTGGCTACCGGATTTTCGCCCTTCCCGGCCAGAGAGCCCATTATTTTACGATTCCAGGAATAAGTAGTATGCAAACAGCTTGCCGTACTAAAAAAGCCGCCCCGGCGAAGGAGCGGCTTCTGAAACTTAGCTAATTAAACGAAACCAATGCCGCGCCGCCCGGCAAGATAGCCGGCGCCGGGCACTACTTAATCCGGGTCCAGGTCTGCGACTTGCCGATGAGCGAGAAGCCGATGTAGCCCTTCACTTCCATCTGGTTGGCGCTCTCGAGCTTCATGTAGCAGGAGTAAGTCTTGCCCGACTCGGGGTCGTAGATTTTGCCGTTGTCCCACTTGTTGTCGTCATCGTAGCTGAAGCCCTGCATGAAGACCATGCCCAGGCGGGGGCGGCTGCGCAGCTTGGGGTTGGGGTTTTGCGAGTCAATTTTAGGCTTGCCCGTGGCCGGGTCGTTGGGCACGGTCAGGGTCACGATTTTGCCGCAGAGCTTGTCGCCGCACTTATAGATTTCGAACGTGGCCTTTTTCTCGGCATTGGTCCACACGCCCAGCGGCGAGAGAGTCTGGGCCGAGGCGAAGTTGGAAAGGCCCGCCAGCAGTAGGAGGAGGCCCAGCAGAAACGTGTTTTTCATGGGGAATGAGAGATGGAAATTTGGGAGGAAAAGGTAAGACAAAAAACGGAAGCACCGGCACCTTAGGGCCGGAAGGCAAGTTTGCGGCCAGGTTTGGGGCGGGGCCGGGGGGTAGGAAAAACCCCGGCCGGTCGGGGTTTCCGGTGCTGGCTGGCTAAAAAATAGGCCCTGAATATCAGCTTGCTGGCGGCACCAGCCGGGTTTTAGCGGTAAATTATGGCTCCCATGCGTGAACCTTCACCACTTGTATTAGCTTTGTCTTCCAGTAGTGAGTGCTACGACCCCGCTCAAGCAACCCTAAGGTGCTGGGCCGCGCGAGCGGGGGATGTCGAACCTAAAGAAAGGAGGTACAAAATGTCTAGTAGTCCCAACCAAATCCTGCCAAGCCTGGCCAATGTCGCACGCTTCACCGCAGTGCGCGCATAACAAAAGGTTACGTGGGGCCGGCGGCCACAGCTGTCGTCCCACATTTCGGCCAGGTCTTACCCTCGTAAGGTGGATGCCGGGACTGTACCCCAGTCTCGCCGCTTGGTAAGGTTTGAAGGATTAGATGCCCGGTCGGCCCCGCCCGCTTCGTGATGAAGCTAGCGTGAGGCCAACCGGGCATCGCTGCGTTCAGGGGGGTTGAGGGGGGTAGGGATTTGGGCGCTACCCGTCATCCTAACGGCGCTTGCGGCGTGCCGCCGGCCGGGCTTTGGCCTTGGCCCGCGCCTTGGGTGCTTTCGCGGCTGGTTTAGCCGAGCGCTTCGGGTTGGCTTTCGCCTTACTGGCTCGCCGCCGGGCAGTTGGTCTGGCTGTTGCTTTGGTAGGAGCTTTTCGGGTTTTGGCCGCCGCGATTCTGGCGGCGCGGCTTCCCAAGGCCGCGCGCCGCTGGCGTGGGGCCGCGCGGAGCGCGGCGGGTCGGGCTGGCTCAGTTTCGTCGGCCACCTGCACGGCGGGCGGGCGCGCATCCTCGGGCGAAACCACGGCCACGATGCGCCGCCGGGCGGGCGCCGTCTCGGCCAAGCGGTCCAGCTGCTTGGGGCTGAGCTGCTCGCCGCTAAGCATCCGCCGCACCTGCATAAAGCGCCGCTCGTAGTCGGAGCCCTCGACCTGCGAAATTTTCACACCTGACTCGCGCCGCGCCGACGACGAGTGCACAAAGCGCAACGGTACCTCGCCGGCCGGCGAGATAACGATGCCCGCGTGGCCGGGCGTGGTGCTGGTGCGGGCCGTGCCGGTGAACACCACTAGGTCGCCGGGGCGGGCCTCGGCGCGGGGTACGGGCCGGCCGGCGTCGATGAGTAGGGCCGTGGAGTGGGGCACGGGCACGCCCACGTGGGCGTAGGCGTACAGCAGGAAGCCGGAGCAGTCGAAGCCGCCCGCGGGCGTGGTGCCAGCCCAGCGGTAGGGCGTGCCGAGCTGGCGCAGGGCAAACTGCACGAGGCTATCGGCCACGGGATTAGCGGCCGGGCCGCCTGGCGCGACCGAAGCTGCGTCGGGGCCGGTCGGGGGGGGTAGGGAAGTGGGGGCCGTAGCCGAGGCCGGCGAATCGGCCACCAGGGCGGCCGGCGTGGCCGGGGCCAGCCCGGCCGGGGCCGGCGCAGCTGGTCGTCGCAGCCAACTCACCAGCCCGATGACGATGGCCAGGCCCAGAAAAGTCAGCCAGATATAGCGCATAAGATAGGAAAGATACCGGGGGTAGGAGAACGGCCGCATCCGGCTCAAATGAAGCTGCTGGGGTGGGCCGGCCCGCAAGTTACCGCCGCCGGGGCTTACCTTGCGGGGCTGTTTTTTGCCTCCCAATCACTTCTTAACCTTATTTGAGCTTTGATTATTTCATTTTCGGGCCGGCCGCGCCGCACGCTCGCCGCCGGGCGTCGGCTGCTGGGGCTGCTGACTTTCCTTTGGCTGACTGGGCTGACTGGGCTAAGTGCCGCGCCGGCCGCCGCGCCCACGCTGCGCTACTCGCTGGCCATGCCGGCGCCGCAAACCCATTACTTTGAGGTCGGAATGCGCCTGGGCGGCTTTGGGGCTGATTATACCGACCTGAAGATGCCGGTCTGGGCGCCGGGCTCCTACCTGGTGCGCGAGTTTGCCCGCCACGTCGAAGATTTCAAGGCCACGACGGCGGGCGGGCAGGCACTGGCGGTGGAGAAAATCAACAAGAACACCTGGCGCGTCCGGCACGCCAAGGCGGCCGATTTCAACGTCAGCTACCGCGTCTACGCCTTTGAGCTGAGCGTACGCACGAGCTTTCTCGACGCCGACCACGGCTACCTCAACGGCAGCAGCATCTTTATGTATCCGGCGGAGAACCAGGCGCTGGGCAGCACGCTCACCGTGCAGCCGGCCGCCGGCTGGAATCAGGTGAGCACGGCCTTGCGCCCGGCGGGGGGGGTAGGGGCCGGCAAGTTTGTGTTCCAAGCGGCCAACTACGACGAGCTGGCCGACTCGCCCATCGAAATCGGCAACCAGAAGATTCTCAACTTCACCGCCAACGGCACGCCCCACGTGGTGGCCATGTACGGTACCTACCAGGCCGACGAAGCCCGGCTGGTGGCCGACATGAAGCGCGTCTGCGAGACCGCGCACCAAGTCGTGGGTCAGAACCCGCTGGATAGGTCCTACGTGTTCATCGTCCACAATGTGGAGCGCGGCGGCGGCGGCCTGGAGCACCTCTACTCGACCACGCTCGGCGTGAGCCGCACGGCCTACGCCTCCGAAGCCGGTTTGCGCAGCTTTCTGGGGCTGGTGGCGCACGAGTATTTCCACCTCTGGAACGTGAAGCGCATCCGGCCCGTGGCGCTGGGACCTTTCGATTATGACAAGGAGAATTATACCCGGATGCTGTGGGTGAGCGAGGGCTTCACCGAGTATACCTCGAACCAGGTGATGCAACGGGCGGGCTTCCTGACGCGGGAGCTGTACCTGAGCAGCCTGTCGAGCATCATCTCGGGCCTGGAAAACCAGCCCGGCAACCGCGTGCAGGCGGCCTCGGAGGCCAGCTTTGATGCTTGGATTAAGCAATACCGGCCGAACGAGAACTCTTTTAACACCACCATCAGCTACTACGACAAGGGCGAAGCCATCGGGGTGGTGCTGGACTTAATGATAATCAACGCCACCAAGGGCGGCAAGAGCCTGGATGACGTGTACCGCGTGCTCTACGACAAGTACTATAAAGGCTTCAAGCGCGGCTTTACGGACCAGGAATTCCAGGACGCCGTGGCGGTGGTGGCCGGGCAGCGCTTCGATAGCTTCTTTAAAACCAGGGTGTATGACACGCAGCCGCTGGACTACAACACTGCCTTGGGCTACGCCGGCCTGCACCTGACCAGCGAGCCGAGCGCCGCCGAAGGCACGCTCGGCATTGGCCTGACGGGCGGCAACGGCCGCCTTTTCGTGGCACGCACCCTGCGCGACGGCGCCGCCTACACGGGCGGCCTGAACGTGAACGACGAAATCCTGAGCCTGGACGGCCAGAAAATCACCGCCGCCGACGACCTGACCCGCGCCCTGGCCGGCCGGCCCACCGGCACGGCCGTGAAAATGCAGGTGCGCCGCGACGGCCTGCCCCGCGACCTGAGCCTGACGCTCAGCGCCGCGCCGCTGCGCTACAGCATTCAGCCGCTGCCTGCTGCGCCGACGGCGGCGCAGCAGGCAGTGCTGAACAAGTGGCTGAGACCACAGATTTAACGGATTTCAACGGATTGAACGGATTATTTGGGGGTCCGCGCACTCAGTCCTTGGTACTGATGGACTGAATTGGCTATTTCTTTGGGACAGCAATAACATAATTAGTTGAAGCTACCAGGAATGACCCCACAAATCGATTTAGCAAGCTATAATGAGTTAACCCATCAGATAATTGGCTGTGCTATGACAGTGCACCGCAAGCTTGGGCGTGGGTTTCTGGAAATAGTTTACCAGCGGGCGTTAGCCATAGAACTACATAAGCAGGGCCTAACTTCCGAACGCGAGGTGGAATTACCTATCTATTACGAAAACGAAAAAGTCGGCTCCCGAAGGGCCGACTTTTTCGTGGAACAGCGAGTGCTGATTGAGATAAAAGCAGCCGGGTGCATCCTGCCAGCACACCAAGCGCAAATCATAAATTATCTGGAAGCTTTCAGAATTCCGGTTGGATTACTCATAAACTTCGGCACGTCAAGTCTGGAATTCAAGCGATTAATCAAAAAATCGACTTAGCTAATCCGACCTATTATCAGTCCACAAAAGCCAAGCCGCGCGGACCCCCAAATAATCTGTTCAATCCGTTGAAATCCGTTAAATCTGTGGTCTTATTTGATCCGCGTCAGGGCCACTTCGCGCGGCGGCGCAATCACCAGCGGTACTTTTTCCACTTTCACCGACGAGGTGTCGAGGCCGAAATACTGGTCCTCGGAGGCGATGAACTGGCGGATATAGAAGTAGGCCTGCATGACCAGTTTCTCCGAAGTGGGAAAGTCGTTTTCGACCGAGAGAAATTTCTCCAGTACCACGAAGCGGAAATCGCCGGTGACGTGCTGCTTGTTGAGGCTTTCGTAGCGCGAGGTGATATCGACTTCCTTGTTGCGCACGAGGTCTTCGACCACTTTGCGGAAGTAGAGGTTGATGCGCTGCTGCACCCGGAAACCGAGGCGGAAGGTAATGCGGAACACGTCGTCCGGGGCCAGCTCGGCCACTTTATACTCCATCGTGTAGGGCTGGTCGGTAGTTTCGACGTGCACAAACCAGTAGATGTCGGCCCGCTTGGGGCGCTTCTGGAAGATGGAGTAGATGATTTTGCTCTCGATTTCCGATTGCCGCTCGGCCCCGGTTAGAAACACGAGGTGGGTTGAGTATTTCGAGATGGACTCATCGTTGCTGAGCTGCTTGAGCGGCTCGATGTAGGGCTCCATCTTAACGAATTCGGTGAGGCGGCGCTTGATGTAGTAGGCCCGGAGCCAGACGTACATCACGCCCACCAGCGCGCCGCCGATGGCCAGCGACACCCAGCCGCCGTGGGGAAACTTGATCAGATTGGCCAGCAAAAAGGAGCCTTCGATGATGGCGTAGAGTACGGCGAAGCCCACCACCAGCGGCCCCGCTACGCGCTTGGAGCGCAGCCAGACGGTGAGCAGAATCGTGGTCATGAGCATGGTGAGCGTGATGGCCAGGCCGTAGGCGGCTTCCATGTTAGTTGATTCGCGGAAATACAGCACCACACCAATGCAGCCCAGCAAGAGCAGGCGGTTCATGCTCGGCACGAACAGCTGGCCCTTGACGTCGGTGGGGTAGTTGAGCTTGACCTTGGGCCACATGTTGAGGCGGATAGCCTCGGCCACGAGCGTGAACGAGCCCGTAATCAGGGCCTGCGAGGCGATGATGGCCGCCACGGTGGCGATGGCGATGCCGATGAGCAGAAACCACGACGGCATGAGCGCATAGAAGGGGCTGCGGCCGTCGAGCGGCTCATTCAAGTGGCTCAGCAGCCAGGCGCCCTGCCCGAAGTAGTTGAGAATGAGCGCCGACTTGACGAAAATCCAGCTGATGCGGATGTTGCCCTTGCCGCAGTGACCCAGGTCGGAGTAGAGCGCCTCGGCGCCCGTGGTGCACAAAAACACCGAGCCCAGCAGCCAGAAGCCGCTCGGGTATTCAACCAGCAGCTGGTAAGCATAGTAGGGGTTGGCCGCTTTTAAAATTTGCGGGTTCTGCACTATCCAGAGGATGCCCAGCGCGGCCAGCATCGTAAACCAGACAAACATAATCGGCCCGAAGGCCTTGCCAACTATCTGCGTGCCAAAGCTCTGCACCAGAAACAGGCCCGCGATGATGCCAATCACGATGGGCACCGTGGGAATGTCGGGATACACGGCCCGCAGCCCTTCGATGGCCGACGAAACCGAGATGGGTGGCGTAATCACGCCGTCGGCCAGCAGGGCCGAGCCGCCGATGATGGCCACGGCCGACAGCCAGGCGCCGCGCCGCCGCACTAGGGCGTAGAGCGAGAAGATGCCGCCCTCGCCGTTGTTGTCGGCGTTGAGGGTGATGAGCACGTACTTGATGGTGGTTTGCAGCGTCAGGGTCCAGAGCACGCAGGAGATGGCGCCCAGCACCAGGGTTTCGTCAATCAGGTCGGGCACGCGCGCGCCCTTGAGAATGGCCGACATCACGTAGAGCGGCGAGGTGCCGATGTCGCCGTAGATAATGCCGAGGGCAATGAGCAGCCCGGCCCCGGAAATGGCGGTGTGGGCGTGCTTGACCGGCCCGGCGCCATGATGGTCAGCGGAGCTGGCAGCGCTGGTAAGCGGCGGAACGATGTTCGGAGAAGTCATAGGAAGCAGAGGAGCGCGCCGGCCGCGCAACGAAGTAGGAAAACAACTGCAAGTTAAAACCTGCCAAAGCTATTGCGAAGCTACCACTGCCAAGGCGCCGGGTCGGGACTTCAGTAGGTCGCGGTGAAAAGCAGGGGTAGGAGCATGGTGCCGACCAGCTAAGGGAGGAACTCAGTCGGTGCGGCTGGCTCATCTTGGGCGGCCAGCAGCAGCGCGGCGGCTTCAGCAGCGTCCGCATCGTGTACGCGCTGAATGCGGCGGTTCAGCTCGCGGCTCAGGCGGAGCCAGGGCTCGGGCTCGCCGGGCAGGGCGAAATGCACCGCCTCGCGGCCTAGCCGGTAGAGGCGCAGGCGGTTGGTGCCGCGCCGGCCGTAGGCCAGCAGCAGCGCCGTCAGGGCCAGGGCCAGCATTGCCGGGCCGGTGCGCAGCCAGTTGTTGAGAAACATAATCAGCACCGTCGCCAGCCCCAGCCCGCCGAGCAGATACCACAAAATCCACTGCACCGGCGTCAGCTCCGCCCGCTCCAGCTCGCGCAGCGCAAAGGTCTGCCCGCGTACGGTGAGCGCGTCGACCGTGAGCACGAAGCGGCCATCGGGGCTGCGCAGCAGAGGCAGGGGGGGGGTAGGGGCCGGCGCGGCGGGCGCCTCCCGCGCAAAGTCAGCAGGCTTGGTTTCCACGGGGGGGGTAGGGCTGGCCGCGGCCGGTTCCAGGGGCCGGGCCGCGGTGGTGGCCGGCGCGGGCAAGCCCAGCGGCAGACGAGCCGGCGCCGCCTGATACAGCGGCGCCGGCTCGTCGCTGGCGTTTCAGTTGTTCACTTTCAGCAGCTCCACGTCGAAAATCAGGGCCGAGTCCGGGCCGATGTCGCGGCCGGCGCCGCGCTTGCCGTAGGCCAAATCCGAGGGGATGTAGAGGCGCCACTTCGCGCCCTCGCCCATGAGCTGCAGGGCCTCAGTCCAGCCGGCAATGACGCCGTTGACGGGGAAGGTGGCCGGCTGCCCGCGCTGGTAGGAGCTGTCGAAGACGGTGCCGTCAATCAAAGTGCCGTGGTAGTGAGTCGTGACCGAAGATTGCAGGCTGGGGTGGCGGCCGGTGCCCTCAGTCAGAATCTCGTATTGCAAGCCGCTGGGCAAGGTTTTGACGCCATCCTTCTGGGCATTCTGAGTTAGGAAGGCCTCGCCGGCCGCCTTGGTGCCGCCGGCGCTCGGGCCACCGTCGCCTTTGCCCTGCCCGCCGCCGTTCTGCTGGGCATCCTGAACTTCCATCTGTTGTTGCAGCTGCTCCATCGCGGCCTGCATCTGCTCGGGCGAGAGCTGGCTGGGCTGGCCTTGCGCAGCCTCTTGCAGGGCGGCGCTGAGCACGTCGAGGTCTAGTTCCAGGCCCTGCTGGGCGAAATTGCGGGCCAGGTCGCGGCCAATGATGTAGCTGACCTGCTGCTGGTTGGTGTCGAGCGTCATGGGAAAGAAGAGGGGGTAGGGAATTGGTTGGGAGAGAGAAAACACGGCCGCGCCGCCGGCCCAACGAGCCTCAGCGGCCCGGCCCGGTGCCGGCTGCCTTCTACGACAAAGGTCAGCCGGCCGGCGCAAATTGGGCGCAAAAAAGCCCCGCCCGCAGGCGAGGCCTAGTCCGTAAGCACCAAACTGAAAGCAGCGCGCGAGGCCTAGCAGTAGTGGGCGGCATCTTCGTCGCGCAAGTCGAAGGTCAGGTTCAGTGCGGCCAGCTGGGCGGCCAGGTAGCTCAGCGAGCCCAGGCTCCCCAGGAGCAGCAGCGATGAGAAAGCAGTAGTCTTTTTCATAAAATAGTAGAAAGGCAGCTTCCAAGCGAAGCAATTGGTTAACTGAGGCAAATATACGATAAAGAGGCTCAAAATGTTATGCAAGCCGAGTAATTTAACGCAAATTCACCTTGCTTCCGTGGGCGCATCCGTATGGAAATCAGGCACTTCGCGTACCGCGCCCGTCGCCAAGTCGCCCAGCTCCAGCTCGCCCACGCGCACCCGCACCAGCCGCAGTGTGGGAAAGCCCACGGCGGCCGTCATCTTGCGCACCTGCCGGAATTTGCCTTCCGTGAGGGTGATAGCAACCCAGGAAGTCGGCCCGTGCCGGTCGTCGCGGATGCGGCGGGCGCGGGGCGGGAAAGGGGGGGTAGGGATGCGCCGCGCCCGGCAGGGGCTGGTCTGGTAGCGCTGGCCCTGACTACTGATTTCGACGCCGGCTTGCAGCTGGGCCAGCGCCGCGTCGGTAATGCGGCCGTCGAGCTGAGCGTAATATTCCTTCTCGATGTGCCGGCCGCGAATAATATCGCTGAGCTTGCCGTCGGTGGTGAGCAGCAGCAGGCCCTCGCTGTCTTCGTCGAGGCGGCCGACGGCCATCGTGCCGGCCGGAAACTTGTGCAGCTCGCCCAGCATTTTCTTCCTGGCCTCGGCGCGGGCCTGGCTGCTGAACTGGCTGAGGTAGCCGTAGGGCTTGTGCAGCAGAAAGTGGCGGTGGGGCATTCCTATTCAATGAGTAAATTATAGACGATGAAGTGTGGTATTTTGAATTTGCTGTACCACTCGTTAACCGGTACTTTGCTTTGAATCAAATCACAGTACAGCAGCCAACCATCCTTCTCATAAGGCAGGGTATAAACCAGAAAAGGCACTTTGCGGCCAATGGCGAAATTTCGCTTTGACGTTGGCTGCTGGTCGGGCACCGAGGCAGCGTTTCTTACCACCTTATACGGCCAAATGCGCTCACTTAAACTGTAGTCTGCGCCCTTGCCAGGTAGCGCCGTAAACGTTTTTTTAGTTGCGCCATTAGTAAATAAAAACTGATTTTCTAAACTATTTTCGCTAGTCTGTCGCGCAAATACATCCATCACAAAATTACCCTGCTGGTCGTATTTAGTTAGGCGCTCCCCATTGCCTACTAACTCCTTCTCCGAGTCGGCTATGCCATTTTTATATTCCTGAAAAGTCAGGTGGAAGCGCTTGCCAGTCAGCCGCAGACTGTGGGACTCGAAATGCAGTTTCTCAATGTGCAGTACGCGCGTCATCAACTGCTGCATCTCCTTGTTGTCGGAGCCGGCATGAACCGAGATTTCAACGCTGTCCGGTGCCATTTGCGCAGCTTGTTGCAACTGGGTAAAAGTAAAATGGCCGGCCGTCAGAACGAATAGGATAGTAAGCAATGCTTTCATACAGAAAAGAAAGTAAAATCCGGTAAATGAGCGAACCAAAGTAGCCGATTTTCTAGGCGTACTCTTGGCTTAACCATTAGCACCAGCGGCAAGCTGAATTATTTCTTGGCCGCCGGTGCTCCGTTTAAAATAATAACTTCGACGCGCCGGTTGCGCAGGTCCGGCGAGGGGTAGAGCAGCTGCGTGTCGCCGTAGCCGATGGCCGCCAGCCGCTCGGCCGCAATGCCGCTTTTCTGAGTCAGATAATCCTTCACGGCCGCTGCCCGCTGCTCGGAGAGCAGCTGGTTTTTGTCGGCTTCCCCGATGCGGTCGGTGTGGCCGGCGATGCGCACGCGCAGCGTGGGGTTGGCTTGCAGCCGGGCCGCCAGCTGCGTCAGGGTCGGCTCCGATTCGGGCAGCAGCTCGGCCGTACCCAGCCGGAACAGCACCGCCGGCAGCACCAGCGGCTTGGGCCCGGCCGGGGGGGGTAGGGAGTTGGCCAGCGGTGGAACTACGGCCCCGGCGGCGGGCGCCGGCCCCGCCACCCGCACCGTGACGGGTACCACCGGGCTTTTCTCGGTTGGGTAAAAGCCTTGCGTGATGTAAAAAGTGGTGGTTTTGCGGAGCTTAGTGCGGTAGGTGTTGCCGCGGGCCAGCGGCCGGCGCAGGGCGGCATCGGCAAACCAGCGCACGTTGCGCCCCGACACGCGCAGGGTGCTGAGCTGCCCGGCCGGCACCGCGCCGGCCGACTTGAGCCGCACCCGGTACAGCTCCAGCGTGCCGTTGCGGCAGCCGGGAGTGGGGTAGGCCGAGCGGCCGGTGAGCTTTTCCAGGGCCGCGTCATACGTAAAAAGCATCGTGCCCAGGCACCAGTTGAGGTCATCGGGCTTGGTCTCGCTCAGGATGCCGGTGTGGGCCAGCCGCAGGCTGCGGCCGGCGCGGGCGCCCTGCATCCGGTAGGTCACGGCGTACTCGGGGGCGCTGAGGGCCAGTTGGTAGAGCGTGCCGCTGATGCCCTTGGCGCCGGCGCGCAAATTGAGCTGCGAGGGCCAGACCTCCGACGACTCAGCCCGCGGGTTAAACTCGACGCCCTGCCACTGGCCCGCGTAGTCCTGGGCCTGAACTGAGCCGATAGCTGGCCCAATGAGCAGCAGAAGCAGCAGGCACCAGCCAAAGCGAAGGCGAAATTTCATGCTTGGCAATACACGCCGCGCCTGCTCAGGGTTGCTTGATGAAGGCCTCGCCGGCAGGCAGTTGGTAGCCTGAGTTGGCACAAGCCGCTGCAACCAATCCAAAATTACCCCAGATACGCCAGGTCCTCCGGGCTCAGCTCGATGGCCGCCGCTTGCAGATTCTCCCGCAGGTGGGCCAGCGACGAGGTGCCCGGAATAGGCAGCAGCCAGGGTGATTTGTGCAGCAGCCAGGCCAGGTTGAGCTGCGCCTCCGTGGCGTTGTACTTCTGCGCCAGCTCGGCCATTTTGTTGCTGGCTTGGCCAACCTGGTCGGCACCAGGCAGCGAGTTCAGCAGCGAGTTCAGCAGCGAGAAATATGGAATGAGCGGAATGCCGTGCTGCTCGCACAAATCCAGCACTTCCTCGCCGCCCCGGTTTTCGCCGTGCGGCCCGCGCAGCGTGGTGCGCTGCCCGTAGCCGTACATGTTCTCGACCGTCGCGATTTCGCCTAGTTGCAGGCCGGTTTCCAGTTCCTCGCGGCTCACGTTACTCAGGCCCACGTGCTGGATTTTGCCTTCCCGCTGCATCGCGAATATGGCCTCCAGCTGCTCTTCAAATGGCACCTCACTGTGGCCCATCAGGCGCAGGTGCACCAGTTGAATCTGCTCTTGCCGGAGCGTGCGCAGGTTATTATCGATGCTGGTCCGCAGGTTTTCGGGCGTGTTGAAGGGCACCCAGCTTTTATCGGGCCGGCGAGTCGCGCCGACTTTGGTGCATATCACCAACTCCGGGGGGTAGGGATGCAGTGCCTCGGCAATGAGGCGGTTGGTGACGTCCTCACCGTAATAGTCGGCGGTATCCAGAAAGTTGACGCCCTCGGCCACGACCGTTTTCAGAATCTGCAAGGCCACGCCACGGTCGGCCGGCTCGCCCCAGACGCCGGGACCGGGCAGGCGCATGGTACCGTAGCCCAAGCGGGCGACGGTGAGGGGGTAGGCGGAGTGCGGGGCAATGGTAATGGTCGTGGTCATAAAGGCTGAATAGATGGCGAATGAAGCTGCCCACGACCGCTGACGGTCCTGAGAAGCTGTTTGAGTTAAGTAAAAACGGTCCTGCTGAGCTGGTCGAAGCATCTCTACCGCTTCGTTGAACGATTCAAATGGCGCGGTAGAGATGCTTCGACCAGCTCAGCAGGACCGTTTTTACTTAACTCAAACAGCTTCTAAGAATGATTTATTTCAGGTGCATCCTCATTCAGCAAGGCGACTAGTTCCGCTACCATAGCGGAGTCGGTTTCAAAGCGCGGAGCGTCGAACAAGCCCCCAGACGCTGCACCGGGCCCGGCGGGCTGCCGGCGCCGGGCGCTGGCGTGAAACTCCTGCGCGCCAGTGGCCGCAGCCAGGGCCCGCACGTTGGCCGCCGTCAGGCCCGCGCCTGGCATCAGGCGTAGGCGCCCAGCTGCTTGCTTCACCAGGGCCGCCAGCCGGGCCTGCCCGGCCTCGGCCGTGGGCTGTCCGCCCGAAGTCAGCAGGCGCTGGCAACCCACGGCGATGATGTCTTCCAGGGCCTGAAACTGGTCGGGGCAGTCATCAAAGGCGCGGTGAAACGTAACTTCCAGCGGCTGAGCCAAGGCCAGCAGCGCCCGGCACTGGGCCACATCGACGCGGCCGGCGGCATCCAGCACGCCCAGCACCACGCCCGCGCAGCCCAGCTCGCGGCACATTTCGATGTCGGCCCGCATGATGGCTAGCTCATCTTTGCTGTAAACGAAATGGCCGGGCCGCGGCCGAATCAGCACGAACACCGGCAGTTGCAGCCGCGCCCGCACCGCCCGAATCAGGCCGTAGGACGGCGTGATGCCGCCCTGCTCCAGGTTCTGGCACAGCTCGATGCGGTGCGCGCCGCCCGCCTGCGCCGCCTGCGCCGAAGCCAGCGACCCGGCGCAGATTTCCAGCTGCCGGCTCATTTGCGGCTCATTTAAGCAGGTAGGCGCTGTTGACCAGCCGGGGCGTCTCCGTCGTGCTCAGGGCGTAGCTGAAGCCCTTTTGCAGGGCGTAGGCGCCCACCTCGCCCCGCCGGCTCACGGCAATGAACGCCACCTGAATGTCGCGCGCCGCCGCTCCCTTGATGGCCGCGATGCGCGCCACGGCCTCCTGGCAGGCGGCCTGCGGCGAGCGGCCCTGGCGCATCAGCTCCACGACGGTGTGGGAGCCGGCCATGCGAATCACGTCCTCGCCCTGGCCGGTGGCCGCCGCCGCGCCCACGGCCGGGTCCACGAACAGCCCGGCGCCGATGATGGGCGAGTCGCCGACCCGGCCGCGCAGCTTGAAGCCCATGCCGCTGGTCGTGCAGCTGCCGCTGAGCCGGCCCTGCGCATCAAGGGCCAGCATGGCGATGGTGTCGTGGTTGTTGGGCCCGCCGGCCGGGCCCACCGGCACCGGCTTGGTGCCCGAGTTTTCGACGTTGATAACGGGCCGGTACTGGCTGTTTTTCAGCCACTCGCGGTAGGCCTTTTCGGCGTCGGCGCTCAGCTTTTGCGGCTCCAGCGGGAAGCCCTGCGCCACGGCAAACTGCTGGGCGCCGGGGCCCACCAGCAGCACGTGCGGGGTGCGCTCCATCACGCGCCGGGCCACGCTGATGGGGTGCCTGATGCGCTCGAGCGCCGCCACGCTGCCGCAGCCAAACTTGTCGTCCATGATGCAGGCGTCGAGCGTCACGATGCCGTCGCGGTCGGGGTTGGCGCCCAGGCCCACGCAGCAGCTTTGCTCGGCCTCGGTCACCATCACGCCGGCCTCCACCGCGTCGAGGGCGTAGCCGCCGGCGCCCAGGATTTTCCAGGCGCCGCGGTTGGCGTTCAGGCCCGCGTCCCAAGTCGAAATGACCAGGGGCCGGGTTGCGGGCGACAGGGGGGGTAGGGATTGAGGTAGAGCCGCGGCGCCGGCCAGCGGGACGGCAGCCAGCCCGGCCAGGCCGGCGGCAGAGGTGTACAAAAACTTGCGGCGGGATGGCATGAGGCGGAGGTAGGGGGGTAGGGAGTTGAGAGAAGTTGTTCAGGAGCCGAAAGACCGTCATGCTGAGCTTGTCGAAGCATCTCTCCTGCTGACTAATCAGCTTCTTCAACGATTGGATTACTTAGGCATTAGAGATGCTTCGACTCCGCTGCGCTACGCTCAGCATGACGTTCTTTCTGCTTTACAAACAGCTCTATTTTTTCATTTTTTATTTATAGCTTTTAATTATTCCAAAGGTACAGCCAGCTGCGAACGCTACGTACTTTCGCCCGCTATGATTTTAGTTGCTGACGGAGGCTCGACCAAGTGCAGCTGGTGCCTGCTCGCGGGGGCGGCGCCCGCCCGCTTCACCACCGAAGGGTACAACCCTTACTTTGTCGATACGGCCACCATTGCCACCTCCCTGGCCCGGCACGTGCCCGCCGCCGTGCCCCGCGAGCAGGTAAGCGAAGTGCACTACTACGGCGCCGGGGTACTGTCGGCGGCCAAGGCCGAAATAGTGGCCGGCGCGCTGCGGCAGGTGTTTCCGCAGGCGCAGGTATTCGTGGCCGAAGACCTGCTGGGCGCGGCGCGGGCCGTACTGGGCCGCGCGGCGGGCTTCGTCGCCATCCTCGGCACGGGCACCAATTCCGCGCTCTACGACGGGCAGCGCATCACGCACTGCGTCGAGTCGCTGGGCTACTCGCTGGGCGACGAGGGCTCCGGCACGTTCATCGGCCGGCAGCTGCTGCGCGACTACCTGCGCGAGCGCCTACCCCCCGGTTTGGGCGCGAAGCTCCAAGCCGCCTACGGCCTGGGCGAGGTCAGCGAGGTGCTCGACCGCCTCTACAACCAGCCGCTGCCCAACCGCTTCCTGGCCAGCTTCGCCCAATTCGCGCACCAGCACTACCACGAGCCCTATTGCCAGGCCATCGTGGCGCGGGCGTTCGACGCCTTTTTCGAGCAAATCGTAACCCACTACCCCGACTATCAGCGCTACGCCTTCCACTGCGTGGGCTCCGTAGGCTACCACTTTCGCGCCGCGCTCGCCGAGGCCGCCGCCCGCCACGGCATGGCGCCGGGCCGGTTCCTGCAAGCCCCCATCGATGCGCTGGTGCGTTACCACGAAGAAGCCACGGAGCTTCCCCCGCAGTAGTCGGAGCCGGCCGGCTGGTGCCCGGACTGCCCCCGTTTTCTGCGCCAGCCTATCGGCTAGAATCAGCTACGAAGGGCTTTTTTCCGGAATGAGGCGATAGTAGCAGACCAATGGGCTCCCCCACGTCGGGCCACGGCGGCGCCGGGGGCCGTGGGGGAAGCGGGGGATTTTGAGGAGGTAGGGAATGTGCTGCTTAGGAGTAACGCTATGTTCAACTCACGCGACATTAAGAGCAGCTGAAAAGCAAACAAAAGCCCTGCTGATTATTACGCCAGCAGGGCTTATTTGAAGATAAGGAATTGGACTTACCAGTCTGACTTCTGTTTACCTTTCTTCACCGAGGTTGCCAACCCCGAGATAATTTGCTGTGCTTCATAGTCCATGCCAGCTACAATTTTGCCATTGTACCCTGTCCGCTTTCCAGCCTTGTAGTCGGTCAAGCACTGGTTGTAATTCACAGCATATGTGTTGGTTGCATTCGCCCCTCCCAGCAGGCTAGTATTTTTGTTTCCGCCCGTGAAGTTGTACATCCGATAGCGAAACTTACCATCCTTGGTTTCCACGCTCAATACGAAAGTCAATGCTACTTCCGAGATGTTGATTCCATTCACAAACTGATACTTGTGGATGCCTTTACCCAGAATTTTGCCAGCATCCTTATCATCAACTTGTAGCACGTCCTTACCGCTAACGTAGTTGGAGACAAACCATTCGCGAACGGCTTGATGGATATCTTGTTTGGAGATAGTAGAATCTACTTTGATTACGCCTTCATAGTAGATGGCACCATCAGCATCTACGGGTAGCGCAGCGAGCCTTGCAGGGTCTAGTTCACCCTTTTTAACATAATGACCTGCGCCAGTCGAGTTGGGATTCTGTGCTTGGCTTTTTTGCGCAAAACACATGAGCAAACCAAAATAACAAAGAGCGTTGAGGGTAAACTTCAGTCGCATAAAAGAAAAAGAAATGTGAATTGATGCGGAAAGATAATACGCTTTCTGCTATCAACTGAACCTAGTCCTACATATTCCTTCTATACTGCCCGACGACCTCAAACAGGGCGTTTGTAATCTGGCCTAGGGAGCAGAATTTGACGGTTTCCATTAACTCGGCGAAGAGGTTGCCGTGGGCGATGGCGACTTGCTGGAGCTGCTGGAGGCGGGCCGGGGCCTGCTCGGCGTGGCGCGCGTGCAGCCGGATAATAAAGCTACGAACTCAACGTAAATAATAGATTGTTGCGGGGCCCTTGCCTTGCTTTTCAAGCTGTTTTTGTGCCATGAGGTCGGCCAAAATGCGCTTGACGGTGGGGGAGGGTATAGCCAGCTTCTCGGCAATCTGCCCCGATTTGCAGCCGGGATAATTGCCAACAAAGGCTAGCACGGCTTTTTCGCGGGGCGACGACTGCGTTTCCGTTTCGCGCACCGTCAGCTTGTGGAGCAGTTGCTGTTGCACTTTTAGCAGGGCATCAAAAAAGAAGGTCAGCCACGATGAGATGTTCTCACCTGGTCGTTGCGCCTGGCACTTTTGCAACTCCCGGTAGTACTCGGTTTTGCGGCTCTCGATTTCGTGTTCCAGGCTCACGTACTGAATCCAGACGTAGCCGTTCTGAAGCAGGAGCAACGTGGCTAACAGTCGGCTCAGGCGGCCGTTGCCATCTTGAAACGGGTGGATGCTCACAAAATCGTAGCAAAACAACGCACACTTCACCAGCGGGTGCGTGGCCGTATCGGCGTGGTACCAGGCTACCAGTTCGCGCATGGCATCTTCGGTGGCGAAGCCCGGCGCGGTGGTCTGAAAAATTAGCTGCTTGGTGCCGTCCGGCAGCGTGGCTTCCACGGCGTTGGAATGTTGCTTGTAGTTGCCCCGGTGCCACTCGTCCTGGCGGCTGAAACGGAGCAGCTGATTATGCAGCCCTTTGATGCTGTTCTCCGAAATGTCAATGTCCGCGTAAGACTCCGCCATCAAATCCAACACCTGAAAGTAGCCGACCACTTCTTGCGAATCTCGGTCTTCGAGCTTGGTAATATCCGTATTGCGCAGCAGCACTTCCACTTCCGCGTCGCTCATGCGCGAGCCTTCGATGCGGGTGGAAGCGCCCACGCTGCGCACTGTGGCAATGGCTTTCAGCTGCTTTAGCGTCTGGCCTTCGCGCCGCTCAATGGCCGACCAGCTGGCATCAAAGCGGTCGAGCTTGCTCACGGCCGCCAGCAAGGCCCAATCCAGCGTCACTTCTACGGTATGCACACGCTCTATCATGCCGCGAAGATAGGCGCGCCGCCCTCGTCGTGATACGATTTGATACGATTCAAGACGATGCTGATACGATAGCAGCTCTAGGTCTGGAGGTATCTCCATTCGCCTACCCCCCCTCCGCCCGGCCCAACCTCCACGCACCGTGCCACAGCGGCGCCGGGGGCCGCGGGCGAAGTAGGGGAATTTTGAGGGGGTAGGGAGAGCTGGCCCGCGTTGGCAGTGCCCCTATGCGCAACACCCTGCCATCCTGGGGTCGGAGAGGCAGAGTGTCAAGAGATTATAGCGGAACTGGTCTGAGCTTAGTCTTTATAAGTAAAGTATGCCAATTTTATGTCTTTAAACCAACTATTTTCATGGCTATTCACTTTGCGTATGCCAACCATAAGAGCATTCAGAGGCTGAAGTCCATTTACTTCCTTCGTGCCCAAAACATTGATAATTTGGCTGTCATCAGTATAGACTAAGCCATTAAAACAATCTAAAACCATTTTGATAAGATTATCAATATCAACCTCCTTCAATCTTCTTTCTTTCATAGAGATAGCAACCACTACCTCAAGTTTAATATCAATAGAATAAGGGTGTTCAGAGGTTAGCATATTCTTAATAGTTTCTTTGAAATGCTCCTCAAATTTTTGCTGAGAACCAGATTGACCTTTCTGTTTTATGTAGAGGTCAAAATCCTCAGACAAGTTTGTGAGTTGTTCCCCCTCTTCTAAAATCGCTTGGTACCCCTTTAGTAATTTAAATTTGTCCTGCTTAGTAGGGATTTCAGGGCCACCAAGAGTATAAATGAAAAAGTCGAGTTCTGGGTGTTTATTGAGTATGGCTTTCATATTTATCTGATAAGAAATTATGTAGCAGTTGAGAATTTGTTTTGAGTTTAGGCGGGAGCGAAGCAAGAAGCACATTTCCTGAAACCCAGTTGCTCAAGAAGGTGTCCTTCGAAAACCAAGTCAGGATTGAATTTGACACGATAATAATGTTTTAATAGGCCTGCAAGTGGATTCTTAAACCTTGACTCATAACCTTTCAAAAAACTTCTTAGCTTGTCTTCACTAATTCCAAGCTCGTCTTTTGGATGTGGCAGGCCCAAGGGAAGCGGCAAGTCCTTACTTGCGAAGTAAGTGTGTTTATCGTACTTGACAATGGCTCTACGAGTGAGAGAATTACTTTTATTGATAAATTCATTAACTTCCTCCATAAGACTGTCTATTTGGCATTCCACCTCTTCGAGGCTCACATTATCTATGTATTCCTGTCCACTATTATCGTACCTCACTGGTTCGGGTTTGCTGGGCATGTACTTTTGAAACTTAAGGTGCATTCGTGCCATAAAAGCTTCTGGGTCTTTATGGAATAGGCTGTTCGCGTCCGATTGTTTAAACCACTCCCTGAATTCAAGTACAGCCTCTGGACCATTGTTTCTTATCTGGTCTGGAATTTTTATATTTTGGAAAGCTGAATGAATTTTGCCGCAAGAATTGTCTTTGTGATAAGCGGGTACTCCACCTTCCCAAACGAACTGAAGGCTGTCTTCATTAACTGTTTTGACATACTTTTCCACAAAACCTCTAGGGTCTTTATATAGATTGTAGAATGCGAGTAGCCTCTTTTGCTCTAAAATATTATAGAAATAAATTGGCCTTTTATATATAACACCGGTCAAGTCCATAGAAGATAAATCAGCGCCGCCAATTATTCTGGTTGCATTGGACTTCGTTAAATAGGCCATTGTTAATTTGTTTTATGAAGCAGAGCAAAACAAGATATTCGCTATTCTTAAAGGCTGCATTGGACCCTACATATTCCTTCTATACTGCCCGCCGACCTCAAACAGGGCGTTCGTAATTTGGCCGAGGGAACAGAATTTGACGGTTTCCATTAGCTCGGCGAAGAGGTTGCCGTTGGCGACGGCGACTTGCTGGAGCTGCTGGAGGCGGGCCGAGGCCTGGTCGGCGTTGCGCGCGTGCAGCAGGTTCAGCATCTCGATTTGGTACTGCTTTTCCTCTTCCGTGGCGCGGATGACTTCGGCGGGCACGACCGTGGGCGAGCCTTTGGACGAGAGGAAGGTATTCACGCCGATGATGGGGTACTCGCCGGTGTGCTTCAGCATCTCGTAGTGCATGCTTTCCTCCTGGATTTTGCCGCGCTGATACATGGTTTCCATCGCGCCGAGCACGCCGCCGCGCTCGGTGAGGCGGTCGAATTCGAGCAATACCGCTTCTTCCACGAGGTCGGTCAGCTCCTCGATGATGAAGGCGCCTTGCAGCGGGTTTTCATTTTTGGCCAGGCCTAGCTCGCGGTTGATGATGAGTTGAATGGCCATCGCGCGGCGCACCGATTCTTCCGTGGGCGTGGTGATGGCCTCGTCGTAGGCATTAGTGTGCAGGCTGTTACAGTTGTCGTAGATGGCGTAGAGGGCCTGCAACGTGGTGCGGATATCGTTGAAGTCGATTTCCTGGGCGTGCAGGCTGCGGCCCGAGGTCTGGATGTGGTACTTCAGCATCTGGCTGCGGGCGTCGGCGCCGTACTTGAGCTTCATGGCCTTGGCCCAGATGCGGCGCGCGACCCGCCCGATGACGGCGTATTCGGGGTCGATGCCGTTGGAGAAGAAGAAGCTCAGGTTGGGCGCGAAGTCGTTGACGCTCATGCCACGGCTCACGTAGTATTCCACGAACGTGAAGCCGTTGGAGAGCGTGAGGGCGAGCTGGGTGATGGGGTTGGCGCCGGCCTCGGCGATGTGGTAGCCGGAAATCGAGACCGAGTAGAAATTGCGGACCTTCTCGCTGATGAAATACTGCTGCACGTCGCCCATGAGGCGCAGGGCGAATTCGGTGCTGAAAATGCAGGTGTTCTGGGCCTGGTCTTCTTTTAGGATGTCGGCCTGCACGGTGCCGCGCACCTGCGTGAGCGTGCGGGCCTTGATGCCGGCGTACACGTCGGCGGGCAGCACCTGGTCGCCGGTCACGCCGAGCAGCCGCAGGCCGAGGCCGTCGTTGCCGGCCGGCAGTTCGCCCTGGTAGCGGGGGCGGGGCTGGTTTTTGGCTTGATAAATCTCGTCGATTTTAAGGTCAACCTCGGCTTCCAGGCCGTTTTCCTGAATGTACAGCTCGCACTGCTGGTCGATGGCGGCGTTCATGAAAAACGCGGCCAGCGTGGCGGCGGGGCCGTTGATGGTCATGCTCACCGACGTGCTGGGGTTGGCTAGGTTGAAGCCGGAGTAGAGCTTTTTGGCATCGTCGAGGCAGCAGATGCTCACGCCGGCGTTGCCGATTTTGCCGTAGATGTCGGGCCGGTGATCGGGGTCCTCGCCGTAGAGCGTCACCGAGTCGAAGGCCGTGCTCAGGCGCTTGGCGGGCAGGCCCAGGCTCACGTAGTGGAAGCGCCGGTTGGTCCGCTCCGGGCCGCCCTCGCCGGCAAACATGCGGGTCGGGTCCTCGCCCTCGCGCTTGAATGGGAATACGCCGGCCGTGTAAGGAAACTGGCCCGGAAAGTTCTCCTGCATCGCCCAGCGCAGGCGGTCGCCCCAGCCGGTGTAGCGCGGCACCGCCACTTTTGGTATCGCATTGCCCGAGAGCGATTTGGTATGCGTCTGCACCCGAATTTCCTTGTCGCGCACCTTGTACACGTACTCCGGATTGCGGTAATTCTGGAGCGTGGCGTCCCAGTTTTCCAGGATGGCCTGGCTGTCGGCGTCGAGGCGGCGGAGCTGGGTTTGCTTGCTCTTGGCAAACTCGTTGACCATGCTTTCGCCGCTGGCTTTCTCGGTGCGATAGTGCGCTTCGAGCGTGGCAAACGCGCCGGCCACTTCCGCAATCTGCGCCTGCTCGCGCACGCGCTGGTCGTAGGCGCGGTTGGTTTCGGCAATTTCGGAGAGGTAGCGCGTGCGGTGCGGCGGGATGATGTAAATCTTCTCCGAATCCTGGGCGCTCGTGTCGAGCTGCGAGGCGAACGTGGCGCCGGTTTTGGTTTCCAGCATCCGCAGTACGGCCCGGTAGAGGCGGTTCATGCCAGGGTCGTTGAACTGCGAGGCGATGGTGCCGAAAACGGGCATCTCCTCCACGGGCTGGTCCCACAGGTTCTGGTTGCGCTGGTACTGCTTGCGCACGTCGCGCAGCGCGTCGAGGGCGCCGCGCTTGTCGAATTTGTTGAGAGCAATCACGTCGGCGAAATCGAGCATGTCGATTTTTTCGAGCTGCGTGGCCGCGCCATATTCGGGCGTCATCACGTAAAGGCTGGCGTCGGAGTGCTCGATAATTTCGGTGTCGGACTGGCCGATGCCGCTGGTTTCGAGGATGATAAGGTCGTAGTGGGCGGCGCGCACCACGTCCACGGCGTCCTGCACGTAGCGCGACAGCGCCAGGTTGCTCTGGCGCGTGGCCAGGCTGCGCATGTACACCCTGGGCGAGTTGATGGCGTTCATCCGAATCCGGTCGCCGAGCAGCGCGCCGCCGGTTTTGCGCTTGCTGGGGTCCACGGAAATGATGGCTAGCGTCTTGTCCGGGAAGTCGTGCAGGAAGCGCCGCACCAGCTCATCCACGAGCGAGGATTTGCCCGCGCCGCCCGTGCCGGTGATACCCAGGATTGGTGCCTGGTGCCTGGTGCTTAGTGCTTGGTTGTCGCCGGAGAGGGGGGTAGGGATTTCGGCCGTTCCCCGGTCCGACGGCGCAGCCGTCCGACCGGCTGTCGTCAGCACGTCATCAGGCGCTGATTCCCTACCCCCCCTCGCGTCGTCAACCGACGCGGACGACAACTGGTCGGACGGCTGCGCCGTCGGACCGACGCGCAATGCTTCTAAACCGAGCTGTTCTTTCACCCGCTCAAACTCTGCTGGGAAATTCTCTGCCGCCGAAATCAGGCGCCCGATGCTGCGCGCATCCTTTTCCTTGACGTGGCTGGCCTCGCCGTTCAGCTTCTCGCCGGTGGGGAAGTCGGCCTGCTCCAGCAGGTGGTTAATCATGCCCTGCAAGCCCATTGCCCGGCCATCATCGGGCGAGTAGATGCGCGTGATGCCGTAGGCTTGCAGCTCGGCAATCTCGCTGGGCAGAATCACGCCGCCGCCGCCGCCGAAGATTTTGATGTGGCCCGCGCCGCGCTCCTTCAGCAAGTCGTGCATGTACTTAAAGTACTCATTGTGCCCGCCTTGGTAGCTGGTGATGGCAATGGCCTGCGCATCTTCCTGAATCGCGCAGTCCACGATTTCCTGCACCGAGCGGTTGTGGCCCAGGTGAATCACTTCGGCGCCGCTGCTCTGGATGATGCGGCGCATGATGTTGATGGCCGCATCGTGCCCATCGAACAAGGCGGCGGCCGTGACGATGCGCAGGTGATTCTGAGGCTTATAGGGCGCGGCGGGGGCAGGGTGCATGGGGCAGGAGGGGGTATGGAAATCGAAGGTTAAAGGTACAAAAAAGCCCCGGCGGGGTCGGCCGGGGCTTTCGTCACTGTTGAGGGAAAAACGCAACCTATTTAAACTCCTGAACGGCCAGGTACATGCTCATATTAAATGGGTAGCTGCGCCACTGCGCCTCGCTTTTGCTGCGCACGAGTACACGGTGGCCGACCGATGGAAATGCGGCTGTTCCGCCGAGTACCGCATTTTTGGGGTCCAGCTTTTCGCTTTGTAGCCACTGGATGCCCGCCGCGACGGTCTGACCTTTGCGCAACCGAATGTTATAGGCGCTTAAATCCAGGCTGACCCAGCCAGTTTGCTGGCTGAGCAGGGTAAACTGAATATCGTCGGTGAGCAGCTCCCGCGTGGGCCGGCCACTAGTTATCTGGTAGAGCGTAAATCGGAATCGGATGAGCTTAAAATCATTCCGCTCGACGTGAAAGCGAAAGCTGTCGACGTAGCAACTCCGGCGTACCGGCAGCACGGTGAGCATTTCCCGACCGCGCTCGTCGCTGGCGACGTTCAGGCTGGTGTCGCGGGCGCTCCAATAAGCAAGGCCGCCAACTGCTTTGCGACCTATGATGGCTGGCTTTAGCTTGGGGTGGCGCACCTGCACGTCGCCCAGCGTTTGGGCTTGCGGCTGCAGGCGCCAGACGGTCTCCGGCGCACGCAACTGGCCAACCGTAAGCCGCAGGGCCCGGAAGCCGATGCAGGAAATAACCACGGAATCGGTGCCGGACAGGGTAGCAGGCACGGCAAACGCGAAGTGCCCGCGCTCATCGGCCGTCGAGCCCAGGGCCTTGCCCTTGATGCCCACCGTGGCAAAAGCCACAGGCCGGCCGGAAGAAGCGGCCAACACGCGACCTGTGAGCTGCTGCGCCCAGCCAGTCAGGGTGCAGCTAAACAGGCATACAGCTAGGACAAGTCGGGGCAGCATAAGGCGAATAAGTACTATTTTCTTTTGCCAAAGGAGCTTATCACCGGGCGAAAGGTTGCTTTTTCAGGGCTATAAAAAAGCCCCGGCGGGGTCAGCCGGGGCGGGAGACTTGCACCGTCAATGAGCTTATGAGGCAATGCTGCAATAAGCATTCAGCCGCAACACGTCAGTTGTTAAGACAAGTGGAATCTGACCAACAGAAGCAAGGGCTGCCTGGATACCGTCAAGGTTCTGCTCGCCGGATTGCCCGGCTGGGTAACGAGGAAAAGTCAGCCACTCAATTTCACGGTAGGCATACCAGCCACTCGGCCTTCCGGTAATCATGGCTTCCATTGCCCGGTTATAATAATCAAACTGATAATTAGTATTCTCATTGATGAGAAGTACGCGGCCAATGTGTTTTTTCTCCCAAATCAGCTTGACTTGACATTCCTTAATGAGACTATGATGCGTCACCAATACGTGAAGAAGCTTCACCCATTTAGCATTGTTTAAATAGCCTACTAAACCACGTTCACTTACTACTCGGTCAAGATATTTATCGTCTCGAACCGCTGTAAGATTATGTTTTTGATGAGAGTAACAAGTGAGCATCTTACAGTAATTTGTCGTGTCTAATTATAATAAAAAATCCGATTGAATAGAATTACCGCAGCTTGCGCAAATCCAGCACGAAGCCCGGCAGCACGTCTTCCCCCGACAGCTCCCGGTCATATCCGGTTAGCGTTTCATAATCAGCTTGGCCGGCACGGAAGATATAAGCCGTTTCAGTATCTGATGCTAATAGCCAGCCCAGCGCGGCGCCGTTCTGGCGGTATTCCTCCATCTTGTCGAGCAGCACTTTCAGCGAATCCGTTTTCGACTTCAATTCGACTACGAAGGGTGGGCACACCGCCGCGAACTTCTCCTGTTGCTCAACGCTCAGCGCGTTCCACTGGGCCGCCGACACCCACGAAGCATCTGGGGAGCGCATGGCGCCATTCGGTAGCGTAAAACCAGTGTTAGAATCAAATATTTCGCCTGACTCCTGGTGCTGCTCCCACCACTTTCCCAATTCCAAATTGAGCCGGGCGTTACGCTTGCCGGTGAGTGAGAAGGTGGGGGCCATAATTAGGATATCGTGCTGGGCGTTGCGCTCAATGCGCCATTTAGCGTTTTGCTGGCAGAAATCGAAGAACTCGTCGTCGCTCATGCGGCCCAAGTAAGGGTTGCTAAGCACGAGTGGCTCGTCGGCGAAAAGGGCATTCATAACGTATTGGCTGATGGTTGGCTAAACAAGATACGTGGAAACGCGGCCTGCTGCTTCAAGAGTAGCTTATGCTGCAACCCCCTCCGTGCGGGGTTCGACTTAGCCGTAAATTTCTTTTTAATTATTATGATGAGCGCCCCCGAACTAACCGACCAAGACACCGACCGCATTATCGAGATGGCCTGGGAAGACCGCACGCCTTTTGAGGCGATATTTATGCAATTCGGCCTCACGGAAAAAGACGTGATTGAGCTGATGCGCCGCGAGATGAAGGCGTCCTCGTGGCGCATGTGGCGCGCCCGCGTGCAGGGCCGGGCCACGAAGCACCAAGCCAAAAGCGCCGTGGATGATGCCCGCTTCAAGTCCAAGGCGCAGAAAAACATCACGTTTAATAAGATTTCCAAGCGGGGCTCCTAACTGCCCGAAAAGAATCCCTACCCCCTGCAATTTCGGCAAGGCAAAAAGCCAAACAGCCGGGCTGCCTCTCAGGCAGCCCGGCTGTTTTTGATTCAACTTCACCCGAAAGGCTACGCCGGAATCAGGTTGTGCGGGTTGATGACGAACTTCTTGGCCACGCCGCTATCAAATTCGGCGTAGCCTTGGGGGGCATCGTCGAGGGTGATGACTTCCACGTTCACAGCTTTGGCAAGCTGCACTTTATCGTACAGAATGGCCTGCATGAGCTGGCGGTTGTAGCTGAGCACGGGCGTCTGGCCGGTGTGAAAGGAGTGACTCTTGGCCCAGCCCAGGCCGAAGCGAATGGAGAGGTTGCCGGTTTGGGCGGCCTTGTCCGCGGCGCCGGGGTCGGCCGTGACGTAGAGGCCGGGGATGCCGATGGAGCCGCCGGCGCGGGCAATTTCCATGAGGGAGTTGAGCACGGCGGCGGGCACTTCGGTTTTGGCTTGCTCGCCGTGGCCGCTGGCCTCGAAGCCTACGCAGTCGATGGCGCAATCCACTTCCGGCACGCCCAGAATCTGCGCGATTTGGTCGGCCAGGCTGGCATTCTCGTTCAAATCCACGGTTTCGCAGCCGAAGGAGCGGGCGTGAGCCAGGCGAGCCTTGTTCATGTCGCCCACGATGACTACGGCCGCGCCCAAAAGCTGCGCCGAGGCCGCTGCCGCCAACCCGACTGGGCCCGCGCCGGCCACGTACACCGTCGCGCCGGGCCCAACGCCGGCCTTCACGGCGCCGTGGAAGCCGGTTGGGAAAATGTCGCTCAACATGGTCAGGTCGCGGATTTTCTCCATCGCCTGGTCTTTGTTCGGAAACTTGAGCAGGTTGAAATCGGCGTAGGGCACCATCACGTACTCGGCCTGCCCCCCGACCCAGCCGCCCATGTCGACGTAGCCGTAGGCGCCGCCGGCGCGGCCCTCGTTCACGGTCAGGCAGATGCCGGTTTTCATTTCCTTACAAGTGCGGCAGCGCCCACAGGCCACGTTGAAGGGCACCGACACGAGGTCGCCCTTCTTCAAAAACTCGACATCCTCGCCGCACTCAATCACCTCGCCCGTGATTTCGTGGCCCAGCACGAGGCCGGCCGGCGCCGTGGTCCGGCCGCGCACCATGTGCTGGTCGGAACCGCAGATGTTGGTCGAAACAACTTTCAGAATGACGCCGTGGACAATCTTCTTGCCCTTGGGGTTTTTCAGCTCCGGGAAATCTATGCTTTGCACCTCGACCTTGCCAGGTCCGAGATATACTACGCCGCGATTGTCAGCCATATAAATTCAGGAGTCAGAAGTGAGAAAGAATGGAGAACAGTTTCAGAGGGCAGTTAAAAGTTAAAAGTGAAGAGTTAAAAGACAAATGGATTGGCTTTTGACTCTTCACTTTTAACTTTTAACCCGGCCCCGAGCCGGGTTCGGCCAGGTGAGGGGGGTAGGGAACCGGGCTGCTAATGATGCGCGCCTGCCAGCGCCTCGACGCCCGCCTGGGCTACGGCGTGGTCGTTCTCTACACTGTCGCCCGACACGCCGATGGCGCCCATGTAGCCGCCGCTCTGGCCCGGAATCGGGATGCCGCCGGGGAAGGTGATGAGGCCACCGTTGGAGTGCTCAATATTGAAGAGCGAGCCGCCGGGCTGCGAGGCTTGGCCCAAGTCGCCAGTGGGCATGTCGAAGAAGCGGGCGGTTTTGGCCTTCTTAATCGAGATGTCGAGCGAGCCGAGCCAGGCATCGTCCATGCGGACGAAGGCGACGAGGTTGGCGCCGCCATCGACGACGGCAATATTCATTTTGACGTTCAGCTCTTTGGCCTTGTCGTGCGCGGCCTGCAAGGCAGTTTGCGCTTGTGCGAGGGTAATGCCCATGAGGGAGGGGTAGGGATTTGGTTGGGAGGAAAAGATTATTATTTCCAACGGCTTCCGTTCAGCTTGGTTGTTCGGGCGCGGTAGGTTGCGAGGATACAGAACGACTTTGCGAGGATAGCGCGGGGTTCCGCGGCACCGGGCGCCCTTTGGCTGTTGGAGTAAAGACAGCTTGCGATATTGAAGGCCAGGGTGTTTATTCCGGATAGCTCAGCGCCTTGAAATAAAAGCTGGGGTTGACGCCGTATTTCGTCCAGCCTTGCCCGCTTTTCTCTCGCCGAAACGTGGTGTGAAAAGCCGAAAGATGCGCCGGTACATCCAGGAACAGACTGTTGGGCCGGCCAGCTTCACTGCCGAGCCACTGCACGGTAGCCACAACTTCTTGCGTACCTTCGAGCATGATACTGTAGGGCCGCAGGTCCACTGCGGTCCAGCCGCGCTGCTGCCCGTTGACGGTGAAAATGATGTCCTGCCGCAAGAGCGAGTTTTGCGGCTCGCCGTTCTGCACGGCGTAGATATTGAGGCGAAAGGTGACGGTTTTGAAGTCGCGCCCGGACGTGAACAGGTGGAAGCTTTTCAGGCGCGTGGGGTGCTTAATTTTCAGCAGCGGCCCCAACTCCCGGCCCAGGCGGATATGGGGCACGGTGTCGCCCCGCAAGTAGAAGGGCATCGAGGTGAAGGCGCTAACCCAGTTGTGGCCTAACAAGACGCGCCGGGGCTGGCGGCCCCGCACGACCACTTCGGCCAGCTTGGTTTGCTGCGGCGTCAGGCGTAGCTCTGTTGCCGGCTGCAACTGCCCAGCCAGCAGCTTTCGCGGCGCGTAGCCCACGCACGAGACAACGACCGTATCCGCAGCGGCGGCCAAGCCAATTCGGCTCAGCGGGAAGGTGCCGGCCGCGTCGGCCACGGTGCCCAGCGGCCGGCCGCGCACGCCGATGGAGGCGTAGGGAATGGGCTGGCCGCTGCGGGCATCTACTACCCGAATTTGAGCCGGTAGAGTCTGCGCCTGACTGATGAAAATGATTCCGAAGCCCAGGCTGGCGCTGAGCAAAAAACGGCGTAGCTGCTTCATTACAGAGGGGAAGCCCGGCTTATTTGACCTGGATTATCCCGTAGAGACCACGACCCGGCCAGTGGTTGCGCGGGCTTGGAGCACGCTCGCCGACTGACTACCAAACCCGCGCTACGGCCACAGTTTCAGCAGCGGTTGCGGACTGCACGGGGTAGGGAATAAGAAGTGACGCTATTTATGCTCTGCGGACCTCTGCGCTTTTCACTGCGAACCTCTGCGGGAACCGAAGGTCGGCGCAGCCAACTTGCCGAACGAGATGCGCGTGGCCGGCGTCTGCCGGTTGAGAGGGGGGTAGGGACTCAAAAGTAGGCCCGCCGGCTCACATCGCGCTACCCGCCGGGCTGGCTTTTGCGCCCCGTGGTGCGTACCTTCGTCTTTCTAAAAAACTGCCTCTACGTGAAGAATATCCGCAATTTCTGCATCATCGCCCACATCGACCACGGCAAAAGCACGCTGGCCGACCGCCTGCTGGAGTTCACCTCCACCGTGGCCAAGCGCGACATGCAGGCCCAGCTGCTCGATAACATGGACTTGGAGCGCGAGCGCGGCATCACCATTAAGAGCCACGCCATCCAGATGCAGTACCCCTACAAAGGGGAAATCTACACGCTCAACCTGATTGATACGCCCGGCCACGTCGATTTCAGCTACGAAGTGAGCCGCAGCATTGCCGCCTGCGAGGGCGCGCTGCTGATTGTGGATGCTTCGCAAGGCATTGAAGCCCAAACGATTTCCAACCTCTACCTCGCCATTGGCGCTGACCTGGAGATCATTCCGGTGCTCAACAAAATCGACTTGCCCCACGCCATGCCGGAAGAGGTTTCCGATGAAATCGTGGATTTGATTGGCTGCGATTTGGAGAGCATCATCCACGCTTCGGGCAAAACCGGCATTGGCATCGAGAACATTCTGAACGCCATTATTGAGCGGATTCCGGCGCCCAAGGGCGACCCGGCGGCGCCGTTGCAGGCCCTGATTTTCGACTCGGTGTACAACTCGTTTCGCGGCATTGAGGTGTTGTTCCGCATCAAGAACGGCACCATGCGCAAAAACGACAAGGTGAAGTTCATGGCGACCGGCAAGGAGTACGGCGCCGACGAAATTGGCATCCTGGGCCTGAATCAGGAGCCGCGCCCGGAGATGAGCGCCGGCAACGTGGGCTACCTGATTTCGGGCATCAAGGAAGCCCGCGAAGTGAAGGTGGGCGACACGATTACGCACGTGAGCCGGCCCACGCCGGAAGCCATTCAGGGCTTCGCCGACGTGAAGCCGATGGTGTTCGCCGGTATTTATCCGGTCGAGACGACGGAGTACGAGGAGCTGCGCTCCAGCATGGAAAAGCTCCAGCTCAATGACGCCTCGCTGGTCTGGGAGCCGGAAACGTCGGTGGCGCTGGGCTTCGGCTTCCGCTGCGGCTTTCTGGGGATGCTGCACATGGAAATCGTGCAGGAGCGACTGGAGCGCGAGTTCAACATGACCGTCATCACGACCGTGCCGAGCGTGCAGTTCCACGCTATCGGCACCAAAGACCAGCTGCTGACCATCAACGCGCCGTCCGAGATGCCGGAGCCGAACCTGATTAAGCTCATCGAGGAGCCGTTCATCAAGGCGCAGATTATCACCGCCGCCGAGTACGTGGGCCCAATTATCACGCTTTGCATGGACAAGCGCGGCCTCATCAAGGGCCAGTCGTATTTGACCAGCGAGCGGGTGGAGCTGAGCTTCGAGCTGCCGCTCTCCGAAATCGTATTCGACTTTTTCGACAAGCTCAAGACCATCAGTCGCGGCTACGCCTCCCTCGATTACGAGCTGATTGGCTTCCGCGAGGCCGACATGGTGAAGCTCGACGTGATGCTCAACGGCGAGAAAGTGGACGCGCTCTCGGCCATTGTGCACCGCTCGAAAAGCTACGACTGGGGGCGCCGCCTCTGCGAAAAGCTGCGCGAGCTGCTGCCGCGGCAGATGTTCGATATCGCCATTCAGGCCAGTATCGGTCAGAAAATTATCGCCCGCGAAACCGTGAAGGCGCTGCGCAAAAACGTGATTGCCAAGTGCTACGGCGGCGACATCAGCCGCAAGCGCAAGCTGCTCGAAAAGCAGAAGGAAGGCAAGAAGCGGATGCGCTCCGTAGGCTCCGTGGAGATTCCGCAGGAGGCGTTTCTGGCGGTGTTGAAGATTGATTAAGAGTTACTTAACGCGGCTTTCGGGCCGCGTTTTTCTTTTGTGCCAATGCCAGCAATTACAAATGCTGATTTGCGGGAGCTAGTTGCTCAAATGATAGGCGCGACGGCTTGGCGCAGTCGGGCCGGCAGCGGCACCGGCTCAATTTTCACACTGGAATTTGGTCTGGCTTTGCCCGCCAATGATAAGCAGGGTGAGTTTTCGCTTATGGTTTACTGCGCTTGGCGAATCGTGATGGGAAGTAAGCTGCTGTGCAGCTGGCATGACGATTCGGATGAGGTACTTGCTCCAGGGTTAGCCGCGCTAGAGGGGTTAGCTGTCGCCCAAACCAGTTTGTCCGAATGGAATGATTTATCGGTTCGATTTGCAACTGGACACGAGCTTCATATAATGAATGACTGCTCTCCTTTTCGTGACTTCGATTCGTGTTGGGATGTAATTTACAAGGGACAAACTAATTACTGTGTAAACATTGACTCTTCAATTACACAAGAATCTGTCACCTCATAAACCTGACCTTTCACCGTTAATAGTATTTCAAGGTATGGCTACTGCTGACGCTACCACTTCTTATCGCCTCATCGACGGCAAGCAAACCGCCGAGGATATCAAAGCTGAAATTGCCGCCGAAGTCGCGCAATTAACCGCTGCCGGACAGCGTCCGCCGCACCTGGCGGCCATCCTCGTGGGCCATGATGGCGGCTCGGAAACCTACGTGCGCAACAAGGTGCTGGCCTGCGAGCGGGTCGGGTTTGGCAGCACCTTGCTGCGCTACGAGGATGACATCAGCGAGGCGGAGCTGCTGGCGCAGGTCGAGGAGTTGAACAACGACCCCGGCATAGACGGCTTCATCGTGCAGCTGCCCCTACCCCCCCACATCAGCCCGGAGAAGGTCATTGAGGCCATCCGGCCCGAAAAGGACGTGGACGGCTTTCACCCGATGAACATCGGGCGCATGGTGGCCGGGCTGCCGGCGCTGCTGCCAGCTACGCCGGCTGGCATCGTGGAGCTGCTGCAACGCTACGGCATCAAAACCAGCGGGCAGCACGCCGTCGTCATCGGCCGCTCCAACATCGTGGGCACGCCGGTGAGCATCCTGCTGGCCCGCAACCTGGAGTCAGGCAACTGCACCGTCACGCTCTGCCACTCCCGCACCAAGGATTTGCCCGCCATCTGCCGCACGGCCGATATCGTAGTGGCCGCCATCGGCCGGCCCGAGTTCGTGACCGCCGACATGGTGCGTCCCGGCGCCGTGGTTATCGACGTGGGCACGACCCGCGTGGCCGACGCGAGCAAGAAAAGCGGCTTCACCCTCAAGGGCGACGTGAACTTTGCCGAGGTCGCGCCGCTGGCTTCGGCCATTACGCCCGTGCCAGGGGGGGTAGGGCCCATGACCATTGCCATGCTGCTGCTCAATACCTTGCGGGCGGCGAAGGGGGAGGTGTATCCGAAATAGGAAGGTTTGGGTACGGTAGAGACACAACATTTTGTGTCTCTTTGCAGTGCGAGGGGTAGGGTAATCAGAATTACTGCGCCCCTCCACGCACAAGGAGACACAAAATGTTGTGTCTCTACCCCGTTCTGATGGCCGCGCACATGCCGCCTGACTTCCGCTCCATCCTTGCCCGTTTCCTCACCAAACCCTACCTTTAACGCTTAGCCGGGCGGAACGCAAGGCCGCCGGGCGGCTGTTGCCAGTGGCCAACGCCATTATAACTTTGCCGATGTCTTTTTCCGACGTTTTTATTGACTTATTGCCCGCCCCAACCCCGTCTGCTGCGTTGCCGCCGCTGCCGGTGATGGAGCAGTTTTATACTATTCAGGGGGAGGGTGCCAATGCCGGGCGGGCCGCCTATTTCATCCGCCTCGGCGGCTGCGACGTGGGCTGCGTGTGGTGCGACGTGAAGGAATCCTGGGATGCCGACCAGCACCCGCGTCTCGAAATTGCGGACCTAGTGGAAAATGTGCTGGCTTACCCCGGCCGCAACGTCGTCATCACCGGCGGCGAGCCGCTGATGCACGACTGCGGCCCGCTCACGCGGGCGCTGCGCGCGGCCGGCTGTCAGACCTGGATAGAAACCAGCGGCGCCCATCCGCTCTCGGGCGAGTGGGACTGGATATGTCTGTCGCCCAAGAAGTTCAAGGCGCCGCGGCCCGACGTGCTGGCGGCGGCTCATGAGTTGAAAGTGGTCATCTTCAACGACAGCGATTTTGCCTGGGCCGAAACCCACGCCGCGCTGGTGGGACCTGATTGCCGCTTATTCTTGCAGCCTGAGTGGAGCCGCGCCGCCCGCATGACGCCCGCGCTGGTGGAGTACGTGAAAGCGAATCCGCGCTGGCAGGTGTCGCTGCAAACCCACAAATACCTCGACATTCCTTAGTTTGCCGGATTTATGCGTCTAGTACTCGCCCGCTGGGGCTGTTATCGGGGGCCGTGGCCCGGTCTGTTGTGGCTCAGCTGGCTGCTGCTCATGCCGTTGGCTTATGCGGGCGCCCAAACCCTACCCCCCGTGCGCCAGCCGGTCGTCAACAACAAGGCCCGTAACCTGCTCGAAAAAGCCCAGGAGCAAACCAAGGCCCGCGACTTTGCCAAGGCGATTGAGACGCTGAATCAGCTCAATCAGAAGTTTCCCTCCTTCACGGAGGCCTTTGTGCTCAAGGGCTCACTGCTGAAAGCCCTCGGCGACAAGCGTGCGGCTCTCGCGGCCTACCAGGAGGGTCTGCGCGCCGCCAAGCCTGAGCCCGACCGCGCCGCCGATTATATGACGCTCGGTGACCTGGCCCTGGGCTTTGGCGAGTACGAAACCGCCGCTACGGCCTACCGGCAGCTGCTGAAAGTGGCGCCCCGCAGCTTGCGCGGCCTGCCCCGCGCCGAGCGCAACCTCAAAACCTGCGATTACGCGCTGGAAGCGCTCAAGCACCCCGTTGGCAGCACGCCCGAGCGCCTGGCCGGCCCGCTCAACGCCTACCGCTTTCAGTATTTTCCGGCCCTGACGGCCGACAACCGCTTTCTGCTCTTCACCGGCCGGCCCACGGCCGAGAGCGACGAAAACCTCTACATCAGCCGCCAAATCAAGGACGGTGGCCTGAGCGAGCCCGTGGGCATTGCCCCAAATATTAACTCGCGCTACAACGAGGGCGCCGGCACCATCGCCGGCGACGGTAAAACGCTCGTCTTCGCGTCCTGCGACCGGCCCGGCGCCATCGGCAACTGTGACCTCTACATCTCGCGGCGCACCGGCAACACCTGGAGCGCACCCCAGAACCTGGGCCGCAGCGTCAATTCCCTGGATTGGGACTCGCAGCCCTCGCTTTCGGCCGACGGGCGCACACTCTACTTCACTTCGAACCGCGACGGGGGGGTAGGCCAGGAAGACCTGTACGTGAGCACCTTGCAGGACAACGGCACCTGGAGCGCGGCCCGCAACCTCGGCGCGCCGGTCAACACGCCCGGCAAGGACATGGCCCCGTTTATCCACGCCAGCGGCACGACGCTCTACTACGTCACCGATGGCCTCATCGGCATGGGCGGCCTCGACGTGTTCCGCTGCGAGCTGATGGACCCGGCCACCAACAAGTGGGGCGTGCCCAGCAACCTGGGCTACCCCCTCAACACGTTCGAGAACGAAGCCTCACTCTTCGTTACCTCCGACAACCTGCGCGGCTTCTGCTCGCGCACGGTGCAGGACAAAAACGCGGTCAACCTCAGCGTCACGGCGCGGCCATCGATGCGCGAAGCGCCGGTTGAGCTTTTCGGCTTCGCGGTGCCGCCGCCGGTGCAGGCCCGCGAAACCAGCACCTACACGCAAGGGCGGGTGTTCGACGCCATCACCAAAAAGCCGCTCAAGGCCGATGTGAAGCTCTACGACGTGCAAACCGACGCCCTGACGCAGTTCGTGACCTCCGACCCCGTGGAGGGCGACTACACCGTGGTGCTCAACGAGGGCCGCCGCTACGCCATGTACGCCGCCGCCGACAAGTACCTGCTCAAAAGCCTGAGCTTCGACTACACCGGCAAGCAGAGTTTCAACCCGCTCACGTTAGATATTTATTTGGAGCCCGTGCGCGCCGGCCGCAGCGTGGTGCTGAATAATCTGTTTTTTGACACCAACGAGTACGCCCTCAAGCCGCAGTCGCGCACCGAGCTGAACCGCCTGATTGAGTTTATGCGCCAGTACCGCGACGTGCAGATTGAAATTTCCGGCCACACCGATAATGTGGGCACGCCCGAGGCCAACGCCCTGCTGTCGCAGCGCCGGGCGCAGGCCGTGCAGGAGTATCTGGCCGGACACGGCGTGGCCGCCAGCCGCCTGCGGGCCAAAGGCTACGGTGCCAACCGCCCCCTGACCGCCAACGATACCGACGCGCATCGCCAGCAAAACCGCCGCATTGAATTACGAATTTTATAAGCTAAGGCGCTGATTTTCACTTAAAGTATTGCTTGATATACAAAAATATAATTCAATTTTCCGAGGATAATGTAGTGCCCGCCCAACAGCGGGCATTTTTTATAACCTGAAGGCCGGCTTTTTTTGAGGAACATAATATGGCTAGAACCAGTTAGTTATAATAAGAGGCGAAAACAGGGGCGTTAAAAAAGTGCCAAAAAAAGCGTTTTTTGTGTATTTTTTAATTTTGCGTAGGTTTGGATAAGTCGTTTCGGAATAGTTGGAGCGGCGAGAAGTAGAAGTTTCATTTTTCACTCCTTATTTTTCCAAACTTTATGGTTCAGTTCTTCGCCACTCTCATCCTTTCCACCTTGGTGTCGACGGCTACCCCCGCCGGCTCCCCCGACCCCACCACCCTTATGTACTCACCCCGGATAGTGGCGCACGCCACGGTGCTCACCCGCGCTCTGGCCCAGCGCATTCATTTTAATGAAGGCCAATACCTGAAAGTGAAAGCCCTGCACCTGCAAATGCTGGCCGAGCGCAGCCTGCTCGAAAGTGGCCTCGCCGACGCCACGGCCGCCGAGCGCGACACGTGGCTGGCTACCGCCCAGGCCCGCTACGAAGCCGAGCTGGCCGCCCTGCTTCAGCCCGAGCAGCGCCTGGCCTACCAGCAGCTGCGCAGCAACCTCACCGCGCATCGCCTCAACTAAAGGCGCTTTAACATTTCCCTACCCCCCCGAAAACAGGAAAAGCCCGCTCTGATGAGCGGGCTTTTCCTGTTTTCGGGGGGGTAGGGAAATGTTAGTGCAAAGCAAGAGCTGTGTGCACTACCTTAGGCTAAGCCCGCTCGTTGATGGGCGCGTAGTCGCGCACCAACTCGCCGGTGTAAATCTGGCGGGGGCGGCCGATGGGCTCCTTGTTTTCGCGCATTTCCTTCCACTGCGCAATCCAGCCGGGCAGGCGGCCCATAGCGAAGAGCACAGTGAACATCTCAGTCGGAATGCCCATCGCCCGGTAGATGATGCCGGAGTAGAAGTCGACGTTGGGGTAGAGCTTGCGCTCGATAAAGTAGGAGTCGGTGAGGGCGGCCTGCTCCAGCTCGCCGGCGATGCGCAGCAGTGGGTCGTCGATGCCGAGGGCTTTGAGCACGTCGTCGGCGGCCTTTTTGATGATTTTGGCGCGTGGGTCGAAGTTTTTGTACACCCGGTGGCCAAAGCCCATGAGGCGGAACGGGTCGTTCTTGTCCTTGGCCTTGTTGATGAACTTGCTCGTGTCGCCGCCGTCGGCCTGAATCTCCATCAGCATTTCCACCACTTCCTGGTTGGCGCCGCCGTGCAGCGGGCCCCACAGCGCGTTGATGCCCGCCGACACCGAGCCGTAGAGCGAGGCGTTGGCCGAGCCCACCAGGCGCACCGTCGAGGTCGAGCAGTTCTGCTCGTGGTCGGCGTGCAGGATAAGGAGCTTGTTCAAGGCGCTGACCACCACCGGGTTAAGGTCATACTTCTCGGTCGGGAAGCTGAACATCATGTAGAGAAAGTTCGAGGTGTAGTCGAGGTCGTTGCGGGGGTAGTTGAGCGGGTGGCCCTGCGAGTTCTTGTAGGTCCAGGCGGCGATGGTGGGCAGCTTGGCCAGCAGGCGCAGGATGTTGAGGTTCATCTCCTCGGCGCTCTGCTCGGGGTCGATGCTCTTGGGATAAAACGCGGTGAGCGCGCAGATGAGCGAGGAGAGAATGGCCATCGGGTGAGCCGCCGAGGGGAAGCCATCGAAAATTTTGCGCACGTCCTCGTGCACCAGCGTGTGCTTGGTAATCTGGTGGCTGAACTCGTCGAGCTGCGTCTGGGTGGGCAGGGCGCCATAAATCAGCAAATAGGCCACTTCTAGGAAGCTGGACTGCTCGGCGAGCTGCTCGATGGGGTAGCCGCGGTAGCGCAGAATGCCTTCTTCGCCATCCAGGAACGTGATGGCCGACTTGGTGGCGCCGGTGTTCTTATAGCCCGAGTCGAGGGTAACGTAGCCGGTCTGGTCGCGCAGCTTGCCGATGTCGAAGGCTTTTTCGTGCTCGGTGCCTTCAATGACGGGTAGGGAAATCGACTTACCGTCGAGGATGAGTTCAGCAGATTCTGCCATGAGCGGGAGAGGTAAGGAGAGAGTAGAAAGGGGGTAGGGAGTGCGGGGCGAAACTACGGAAGAAGTGGCAAGCCACACGGAGCCAGCCCGGCCGAGCCTGCTGGTAGTACCGGCTTTAGCGGGCAGAAGTTCGGGCCGGGCGGCTTTTTTGCGGGCCTGTGCTGGTTTGATAGCATTGCCGGGGGCGCAGGTCCGGGCAGTTACTTGCCGATGCAGAACTGGGTGAAGATGCTAGTCAGCAAATCATCCGAGGAAATATCCCCGGTAATCTCGCCCAGCGCGGCCAGCGCGTGGCGCAAGTCGGCGGCCAGCAGCTCAGTGCCGTGGCCAGTCGTGAGGCCGTCGGCCACGGCTTGCAGGTGCGCGGCGGCCATCTCCAGGGCGCGGGCGTGGCGCACGTTGGTGACGATAGTGGCCGAGGCATTGCCGGCCAGCCCGGCGCCGCGCACCTGCGCCAGCAGGGCATCCTGCAACTCGGCCAGCCCTGCGCCCTGGGCGGCGGAAATGAGAATCAATGAGGAATGAGGAATGAGGAATGAGGAATGAGCGACCGAAGTTTTATTCAGCGCAAAGTCAGCTATCAGTAACTCTTCATTCTTCATTGGCTTACGCCGTCCTTCGGTTCTTAATTCCTCATTGCCGAAGGCCAAATCGCGCTTGTTGCCCACGAGCAGCACCGGAATTTTCCTACCCCCCAGCAGCTCCGCAACGTCGGCCGCGACCTCGGCCGGGCCTAGCTCCGTAACGTCGAAGAGGTAGAGCAGCAGCGCCGCCTGCTGCACCCGCTGCCGGGTGCGGCTTACGCCGATGGCCTCGATTTCGTCGGCAGGGTTATCGCGCAGGCCGGCCGTGTCCACGAAGCGGAAGCGGATGCCGTCAAGGCTAACCTCGTCCTCGATAAAGTCGCGGGTGGTGCCGGCCGTGGCCGAGACGATGGCGCGTTCCTCGCGCAAAAGCTGGTTGAGCAGGGTTGATTTACCGGCGTTGGGCCGCCCAGCGATGACCGTGGTAACGCCGTTTTTAATGACGTTGCCCAACTCAAACGAGCGCAGCAGGCCACTCACTACCCCCCGCACCTCGACCAGCAGCTGGCTCAGCCCGCGGCGGTCGGCGAACTCCACGTCTTCCTCACCAAAGTCCAGCTCTAACTCGAGCAAGGCCGCGAAGTGAATCAGCCGCCCGCGCAGAGCCTTCAGCTCACTAGAAAAGCCGCCGCGCAGCTGATTCAGCGCCACTTGGTGCGAGAGGGCCGAATCGGCCGCAATCAGGTCGGCCACGGCTTCGGCCTGGGTTAAATCCAGCGCCCCGTTGAGAAAGGCGCGCTTGGTGAACTCGCCGGCTTCGGCCAGGCGGGCGCCGTGGCGCAGGAGCAAAGCCAGGATTTGGCGCACCACGTAATCGGAGCCGTGGCCGGTGATTTCCACGAGGTCTTCGCGGGTGTAGGAGCGCGGCGCGCGGTAGAGCGAGACGACCACTTCGTCCACGATTTGGCCCGTGGCGTCGTCGCGCAGTGGGCCGTAGTGCAGGGTGTGGCCGGGCTGCTCGGCCAGGCTTTTCTTCGAGAAAACCCGCGCAACAATGGCAATAGCGTCGGGGCCGGAGAGGCGCACGATGGCCAGCGCGCCCGCGCCGGGCGGGGTAGAGAGGGCAACAATTGTCTGAACCACGGATTTATCGGATTAAACGGATTAGTCGGATTTTGAGGACGATTCAGCACCGGTTGGTTTCGAGTTCCTACCCCCTCTGAAAAACGGAAGACCACTCGCCGAAGTAGCTTCTTTGCTTAACCGACCGGTGCTGAATCGTCCTCAAAATCCGACTAATCCGTTTAATCCGATAAATCCGTGGTTCAGACAACAGACAGCTACTCGGTCACGAACAGATTGCGGCTGACTTCGGCCGAAACCAGGGCCGTGCGGTCGCGGTTCACGCGCAGCTCCAGCGAGTGGTCAAAGGCGACTATGTCGAGCACCTCGACGCGGGCGCCGAGGGGCAGGCCCACTTTATCAAGATATTGCAGAAAGGGCGCCGAGGTGTTCTTGACGCCGGCCAGGACGCCTTTCTCGCCGGTTTGTAAGTCGGCCAGCAGGCGGTGGGCGGGGCGGCGCATGGCGCCGTCCTCGGCCGGGATGGGGTCGCCGTGGGGGTCCAGCGCCGGGTGGCCCAGGAAGGCATCGAGGCGGCGCATGAGCAGGGGCGAGGCCACGTGCTCCAGCTCCTCGGCCACGTCGTGCACCTCGTCCCAGGCGAAGCCCAGCTGCTGCACCAGAAACACTTCCCAAAGCCGGTGCTTGCGGATGGTGAGCAGCGCCACGCGCCGGCCTTCGTCGGTGAGCTGCACGCCGCGGTATTTTTCGTAGGCCAGCAAGCCCTTGTCGGCCAGGCGGCGCAGCATGTCGGTGACCGAAGCGGCGCGGGTGGCCAGCGCCGCCGCAATGCGGTTGGTGCTTACGCCGGTAGCCGGCTCGGCTTCGGCGAGCTTGTAGATGGCTTTAAGGTAGTTTTCTTCGGTGTGGGAGGGCATTCGAGGCGTTTGTCATGCTGAGCGCAGCGCAGCGGAGTCGAAGCATCTCTACCGCAGGCTAACTCAATCGTTAGTTACCGTGGATTACTCCCCCGGTAGAGATGCTTCGACTCCGCTCCGCTGCGCTCAGCATGACGTTCTTTTTACCACTTAATCAGCGCTGAGGCCCAGGTGAAACCGCTGCCAAACGCGGCCAGGCACACCAAATCGCCGCGCTTGACCCGGCCTTCCTGCACGGCCTCGCTCAGGGCCAGCGGGATGGAGGCGGCCGTGGTGTTGCCGTAGCGCATGATGTTGTTGTACACCTTCTCATTTGGCAACCCCATCTTCTGCTGCACAAACTGGCTGATGCGCAGGTTGGCTTGGTGCGGAATGAGCAAGTCAATATCTGACGCCTGTAAGTTGTTCTGCGCCAGCGCCTCGTTGATAACCTGCGGGAAGCGGACCACGGCGTGCTTGAACACGTTTTGCCCGTTCATGAGGGGGTAGAGGTCTTGCTTGTTTTCCATCATCCGCTCGTTGCGGTTGTCGCGGTTCGAGCTGGGCTCCTTGACAATCAATTCCTCGGCAAATTCGCCCTGCGCGTGCAGGTGGGTGCTCAGGATGCCGTGGCCCGCGCGGGAGCTGGGGCGCAGCACCACGGCGCCGGCGCCATCACCGAAGATGACGGCCACGTTGCGGCCATTAGTGCTTTTGTCGAGGCCCGAAGAATGAATCTCGGAGCCCACTACTAATACGGTGTCGTACATGCCGGTGCGCACGAACTGGTCGGCCACCGACAGGCCATATATGAAGCCCGAGCACTGGTTGCGCACGTCGAGGGCGGGCGTGGTGTCCTTCAGGCCCAGCTCGCGCTGCAAAAGCACGCCGGAGCCGGGGAAAAAGTAGTCGGGCGAAAGCGTGGCGAAGACGATGAGCTGCACGTCGTCGGGGGTGAGGCCGGCCATTTCGAGGGCCTTTCGGGCGGCTTTGGCGCCCATGTTGGCCGTCGTGTCGGTGCCTTCCTCAAACCAGCGCCGCTCCTGGATGCCAGTACGCTCCTGAATCCAGGCGTCGGTGGTTTCCATGAGCTGTTCGAGGTCGGCATTCTTGACCACGCGGGCCGGCACGTAGTGGCCGACGCCGGCAATTTCGGACTGACGCAGAGAAGCCATCAAGGTAGGAAAATAGGGGGTGGGAACAGGAAAGCAGAGAGTGATAAAGATACGCAGCCCGACCAGCCACGGCTGAGATGTTGCTGGTGGCCGCCGCGGGCCGGGCGGCCGCAAAGCCGCGCCGCCGACAAGGGGCCGCAAAGGTGGCAGCTTAGCGTAAGGTTTCGGCTAAATGCCGCAATTTTTTGGCTTCCAATTCCCACAACACCTCGGCCGGCGCGCCCCGCGGGTAAAATTCGGCCCTGGCCGTCAGCGCCGCCGCTACGGCCGCCGCCGCCCGCGCCGGCTGCCCGAAATCCACGACCAGCCCGGCTTGATGGCGCCGCACCAGCGCCGCCCAGAGCGGGTTATCGGGCACGAGCACGGGCAGGGCGTGGGCCAGGTATTCAAAGAGCTTGGTGGGCCGGCAGCGCGCGGTGCTGGGGTGGGGGTGGTAGGGCAGCAGCCCCGCGTCAGCCTGGGAAATAGCCGCCACGATGGCCGCGTGCGGCACCAGTTGCGCCCCGCCAATCAGCGTAAGCCAGGCTGGGTTTTCAGCCGCTAGCCGCTCAATCTCAGCGAGCAGGCCCGGCTGCTGGCAGAAGCCGATAATAGTCAATTGCGCGCCGCCGGGCCGGATTTTAGTTAACTCTTGCGTCAGTTGAATAGCCTCGCGTACTCCGTTTAATTCCGAGATGGTGCCGGAGTAAAGCAGGCGCAGCGGGGCCGCCGGCGCGGGCCTTGGGCGGGCGAGGGGGGGTAGGGATTCGGCGGGGCCGGGCTGGTATTTATTTTCCAGGATGAGCACCCGCCCGGCCGGCAGCCGCGCCAGGAACGGCAGCTCGTCGGCGTAGCTTTCCTCGGCCAGCATGATGGCCGCCGCGCGCCGGCTGGCGGCAGCTTCTACGCCGCGCAGGCCGGCCGCCAGCAGGCGCCGCGCCAAGCCTTGGTAAACGCCTTGCGTGGCGACATTAAGCGCGTAGTTTTCCCGAATGTCGTACACAAACTGCCGGTCCCGCCCCAGCCGCTGCCAGAGCAGTGTGAGCGGCAGCAGCTCCGGGGCGTGCACGAATACAAGGGCCGGTTGCAGCCGCCTTAATAAGCGCCAGTAGCGGATTTGAGCCAGCAGACGGTCCGGGCTCAGCCGGCTGCCGCTGAAAATCGGATGCTGCCTCACGGCCGCCGCCAGGCCAGCGCCGCCGGTGCGCCCGGCCACGTGCACCCGCGCGCCAGGTAGCTGGCGCAGCGTTTCGGCAAACTTGCCCCGCATCCGGGTGTCGTCGACGGGCTTGAGCACCGAGGCCAGCAGCACAACAAATAAAGAGGAATCGGAGCCAGGCACGGGTCAAAGATGCTAGTTTTGCCGGGCTTTCATTTCTCAACTCTGTCCTGCTTAGCCTACCACCGCCATGCACCACGCCCCCAACACCCTGCTCGACCGTTTCGCCGCCCAAACTGCCGTCGAAGCTGCCTGGGCCGACCGCAACCTGCTCGAAGAAGTTGAAACCAGAGCCGCCATCGAGCACGTCATCGAGGAGCTGGACAAGGGCCATCTGCGCGTGGCCGAGCCGCCGGCCGAGGAGGATGGCGAGTGGAAAATCAATGAATGGGTGAAAAAGGCGGTCATCCTTTACTTTCCCATTCGGCAGATGAGCACCCAGCAGGTTGGCCCGTTTGAGTACCACGACAAGATGGAGCTGAAAGCCGACTACGCCCAGCAGCACGTGCGCGTGGTGCCGCCAGCCACGGCCCGCTACGGCGCGTTTCTGGCGCCCGGCGTGATTCTGATGCCGAGCTACGTCAACATCGGTGCCTACGTCGGGGCCGGCACGATGGTCGATACCTGGGCCACAGTGGGCTCCTGCGCGCAGGTGGGGGCGAGCGTGCACCTGAGTGGGGGGGTAGGGCTGGGCGGCGTGCTGGAGCCCGTGCAGGCCGCGCCCGTCATCATCGAAGATGGTGCCTTCATCGGCTCGCGCAGCATCCTGGTCGAGGGCTGCCGCATCGGCCGCGAGGCCGTCATCGGGGCGGGCGTCACCATCACCGGCAGCACCCGCATCATCGACGTGACCGGCCCTGAGCCCAAAGAATACCGCGGCTACGTGCCGCCTCGCTCCGTGGTCATTCCCGGCTCCATCCCCAAGCGGTTTCCGGCCGGCGAATACCAGGTGCCCTGCGCGCTCATTATCGGCCAGCGCAAGCCGAGCACGGACTTGAAAACCAGCCTGAATGAGGCATTGCGGGACTTTGGCGTCAGTGTCTGAACCACGGATTTATCGGATTAAACGGATTAGTCGGATTTCGAGGACGATTCGGCAAGCTTCCGTTCAAATCCCTACCCCCCTCTAAAAAGGAAAAGGCCACTCTCATCAGAGTGGCCTTTTCCTTTTTAGAGAAGACATCAAGCCCGAAGTTGAATCGTCCTCGAAATCCGATTAATCCGTTTAATCCGATAAATCCGTGGTTCAGACAGCCTGCTTCAGCTTCTCCCCAAATAGCGCCTTCACCTTGTCCACTTTGGGCTTGGCCACAAACTGGCAGTAGGGCTCGTGGCCGTGCTGGTTGTAGTAATTCTGGTGGTAGTTCTCGGCCACGTAAAACTCGGGGGCAGCCGTGATTTCGGTCACTACGGGGTTGGGGAAGGCCTGGCCCTCGTTGAGCTTCTGCTTGTACTCCTCGGCCAGGCGCTGCTGCTCGTCGCTGTGGTAGTAAATCACCGAGCGGTACTGGGTGCCGGCGTCGGTACCCTGGCGGTTGAGGGTGGTCGGGTCGTGGGTTTTCCAGAAGATTTCCAGCAGCTCCTTGTAGGAGATGACGGCCGGGTCGAAGTTGATGTCGATGACCTCGGCGTGGCCGGTCAGGCCGCTGCACACTTCCTTGTAAGTGGGGTTTTTGATGCGCCCGCCGGCGTAGCCCGACACGACTTCTCCTACCCCCTTCAAATTCTGAAACACGGCCTCGACGCACCAGAAGCAGCCGGCGCCAAATGTTGCTTTTTCCATAAATCGCAGATGTTGCTGATTAAATTAATTACGCTGATAAGCTAACGGGTTAGACGCGCGGGCGGTTCGTTCCTTACAGGGGGGTAGGGCAGTAGCGCGGACTCGCCGAGTCCACGCTGCTTTACTACTTGCGCAGCCGCTCACTCACGGCCAGCTCTTTAGAGCCGGGCGTGTACTGGTAGAAGCCTTCGCCCGACTTGATGCCCAGGCGGCCGGCCATCACCATATTGACCAGCAGCGGGCAGGGCGCGTATTTGGGGTTGCCCAGGCCCTCGTGCAAAACGCGCAGAATGGCCAGGCACACATCCAGGCCGATGAAGTCGGCCAGCTGCAAGGGTCCCATCGGGTGGGCCATGCCCAACTTCATTACCGTGTCGATTTCCTCGACGCCGGCCACGCCCTCAAACAGGGCCGTGATGGCCTCGTTTATCATCGGCATCAGGATGCGGTTGGCCACGAAGCCGGGGTAGTCGTTGACTTCGGTGGGCGTTTTGCCCAGCTGCCGCGACAGGTCCATCACGCGCGCCGTCACCTCCTCCGATGTGGCGTAGCCGCGAATGACTTCCACGAGCTTCATCACCGGCACCGGGTTCATGAAGTGCATCCCGATGACCTGCGCCGGGCGCCGGGTGACGGCCGCGATGCGGGTGATGGAAATAGAAGACGTATTGGAAGCCAGAATGGCTTCGGGCGGCGCAAACTGGTCGAGGTCGCGGAAGATTTGCAGCTTCAGCTCGACGTTCTCGGTGGCCGCTTCTACCACCAGGCTGGCACGCTGCACGCCTTCTTCCAGGGAAGTAAAAGTTTGCAGGCGGCCCAGGGTGGCGGTTTTGTCGGCCTCGGGCAGGCTGCCCTTGCTCACCTGCCGGTCCAGGTTTTTGCTGATGGTGGCCAGGCCCCGGTCCAGGGCCGGCTGGCTGACGTCAATCAAAGCCACGGCAAAGCCGTGCTGGGCAAAAACGTGCGCAATGCCATTGCCCATCGTGCCGGAGCCGATAACGGCGACGTTCATCATAAAACAGGGGGGTAGGGGTGGGAGAGGGGAAGTACGAAGAGGCCGCCGCGCCGGCCCCCTTTGTGCTGCCCGCAAAGCTAAGCCGTGCCCCGCCACGCGGCCCGGACAGCCAATATTTTAACCAAACGATATCTTTTTTGAAACCTGCCCCGTACAAACCCGCAGAAGTGTTTCTTTTCCCCTTTCACCCTTCAAATTTCTTCCGTCATGGGTAACCTCCTCTATATCGTCGCCGTCGTCCTGATTCTCATCTGGGCCCTCGGCTACTTCGGCATTCTCGGCACCGACCTGCAGAGCAACAGCCTGATTCACATTCTGCTCGTTATCGCCATCATCGCCATCCTGCTACGCGTCATCAGCGGGCGCCGCCCGGTATAGCTGACGACTGGCTGAACACAAGAAAAGCCCTCCCGTGCATTGCGGGAGGGCTTTTTCGATGATATACGACTCGGCTAACGGCCGATGTTAAAGAGAAAGTTGAAGCGAATCTCGGGCTGCCCGTAAATGCTGGTGCCAACCCCAGAGTTGAAATTATACAGCACCACGATATCAGCCGCCGCATTGCTGCTAAACTCGGTGCGGTAGCCGGCGCCGAGCAGCGGCGTCCTCACGTTGCGCTTGAACACTTCATAGCGGGCGTTGACCAGCTCAGCGTTTGTCACTTCATACTCGCCGTGCAGGAAAAACTGCTTGTAGACCATGAATTGCGCAAACGCCTTGAAGCCCAGGCTGCTCGTGGAAACGGCGCGCTCCCCGTTCGGAAACGCTATATTGGCCGGTACATTGTCGGTCAGCGACATGCGGCCATACGAGTAGGAGATGCCCGGCCCGACGGAAAGCCGGTCCGTGACGCGGTAGCCCAAGGCGGGCGCGACACTCACGTTGAACTGGCTCAGACCGTCGAAGGAATTAAAGCCCAGGCCGAAGTTCGTGTAGATAAAATACTTCTTGGCCGTCAAAGCCGGCCCGCCGAAGCCTTCGGTGTGCTTGGTGCGGCCACGGCCCGGAAAGTTGAGGCCCGACGGGCTGTCGGGGGTAGGGGCGGGCACATTAGCCGGGGCGGGGGCCGGCGCCACCGGGGCTTCGGGCGCCGAAGGGGGGGTAGGGACGGTGGCTGGCTCGGGCTGAGGCGTGGCGGGCTGCGGAGGCTGAGGCGCGGGCGCCGGCTGCGGGGCCGGACGCGAGCCGGGGGGCGTCGTGTTTAGTACCGGCTTGTCCTGGGCCTGGGCGCCGCTGGTGGCCGTGAGCAGCGCCGCGGCCGTGAGCAGCGGCAGAAAAAAGGATTTCATGAGTTGAATGAGAAATGAGGAATGAAGCGTGAGGAATTAACGAAAAGAGGGCTGCTAAAATTCTTTACTCCTCGTTCCTGATTCCCAATTAAAAGCTAAGCCAACTGGTACTTGCGCTGGCGCTGCGCCTTGATAGTTTCGTCGGCCAGATACTCTTCGTAGCTCATACGCCGGTCGATGATGCCGTCGGGCGTTAGCTCGATGATGCGGTTGGCGATGGTATCGATGAACTGCAAGTCGTGGGAGGCAAACAGGAGCGAGCCGGTGAAATCTTTCAGGCCGTTGTTGAGGGCCTGAATGCTTTCCAAATCCAGGTGGTTCGTCGGGTCGTCGAGCACGAGCACATTGCCGCTTTCGAGCATCATCTTGCTGAGCATACAGCGCACTTTCTCGCCGCCGCTCAGCACGTTGGGCTTCTTCTGCGACTCCTCGCCCGAGAACAGCATCCGCCCTAGCCAGCCGCGCACGAAGCTCTCATCCTTCTCCACCGAGTACTGCCGCAGCCAGTCCACCAGGTTCATGTCGTCGGCCTGGAAGTAGTCGGAGTTTTCCTTCGGAAAGTAGCTCGGCGTGATGGTCGTGCCCCACTTGCATTCGCCCTTGTCCGCTTTGGCGTGGCCGAAAAGAATGTCGAAGAGCAGCGAGGCGGCGCGGTCGTCGCGGCCCACGATGGCCACCTTGTCGCCCTTATCCAGCGCAAACGACACGTCCTTGAGCACCGACTTGCCATCGACTTTCGCGCTGATGCCCTCCACGGTGAGCAGCTGGTTGCCGGCTTCGCGCTCGGGCTTGAAGGCGATGTAGGGGTAGCGCCGCGAGGAGGGCTTGATGTCTTCCAAGGTCAACTTCTGGAGCAGCTTTTGGCGCGAGGTGGCCTGCTTGCTCTTGGAGGCGTTGGCCGAGAAGCGGCGCACAAATTCTTCCAGCTCCTTGCGCTTGTCCTCCGTTTTCTTATTTACTTCCTGGCGCTGGCGCAGGGCCAACTGGCTGCTCTCGTACCAGAACGAGTAGTTGCCGGGGTACATCGTGATTTTCGAGAAGTCCAAATCGGCCATGTAGTTGCACACGGCGTCGAGGAAGTGGCGGTCGTGGCTCACCACAATAACGGTGTTCTGGAAGCCGTCGAGGAAGTTTTCCAGCCACAGCACGCTCTCGGCGTCGAGGTTGTTGGTGGGCTCGTCGAGTAGCAGCACGTCGGGGTTGCCAAACAGAGCCTGCGCCAGCAACACGCGCACCTTCTCGCTCGCGCCGAGGTCGGCCATCAGGCGGGAGTGCTTGTCTTCGGTGATGCCCAGGCCCGAGAGCAGCTCGGCGGCTTCATACTCGGCGTTCCAGCCTTCAAGGTCGGCAAACTCGCCTTCGAGCACGGCGGCGCGCTCACCGTCGGCGTCCGTGAAGTCGGCCTTGGCGTAGAGCGCATCCTTTTCCTGCATCACGGCAAACAGGCGCTGGTGGCCCTGAATCACGGTTTGCAGCACTGGCTGCTCGTCGTAGGCAAACTGGTTTTGCCGGAGCACGGCCAGGCGCTGGCCAGCGGGCAGCTCCACCGAGCCGGTGTTGGGCTCCAGCTCGCCACTCAGGATTTTCAGAAACGTGGACTTGCCCGCCCCGTTGGCCCCAATGAGGCCGTAGCAGTTGCCGGGCAGAAACTTCACCGTCACGTCTTCAAACAGCACGCGCTTGCCGTAGCGCAAGCTCACATTAGTAGTCGAAATCATTGAGAAGCAGCAAAAAAGAAAGCGGATAAAAAGCGCCGAAACCGGCTGGTTGCCCAAAATTACGCAAATTGCTCTGCGCTCTGGTCCGCTTCACCGGGCGGGCCGGCGCGCGGGCCGCCTGGGCCAATCCGAAAAATAACTACTTAGTCCTCAATTAAGTGCCGGCGCCCGTGCGCAAGCCGCTGGCCGGGCCCGGCCAAAACCGGCCGCTGGCCAAACATCAGGTCCGAAAACTAAGTATAGTAGCCCGAAGCTGGCTTCCCCCGCCGGCACCTTTTCCCTACCCCCTTCCTCTTACCCGAACCCTTTGCTTTATGGCTGACGCCACGCTCACCCCCGAAAACAACGGCTTCCGCATGGGCCTCTACACGGCCGCCGCTCTGGTTGGCTACACGCTGCTGGCCGCCGTGCTGGGCTTTTTCCACCGCATTGAAGCCGGCGCGCTCGATGTGCTGATTCTGGTGGTTGGCGTCACGCTGGCTATTGCCCGCTACAAGCGCGCCAAGGGCAACCGGATGCCCTACCTGCAAGGCTTCGGCACGGGGATTATCACGGCGATGGTGGCCTCGGTCGCGCTCGGGCTGGCCTTCATCGTGCTCACGACGGTGCTGCCTAAATCGATGGATTTGACCCGCGCCCGCGACTTGTTCGGGTTCGACTTGTCGGTCGTGATTGCCTTTCTGGCCATTATTCTGCTGGGCACCATGTCGGGCGTCATCACTTCGCTCGTGGCCATGCAGGCCTTCAAGAGCCCCGACCACAAGCCCATGACCAGCATCGAGTAGGCGAGCGTCTGCCCGGCTCAGCTTAGCGAAGCCCGTTCCAGGTTGCTGGGGCGGGCTTCTGCCATTATTTTTGGTGGAATTCAATAAAAAAATGAAAAACTAAATACAATAATGAAAACTATTCTTACTTTTATGTCAAGGAAAGGCCGAACAGTAAAACTCACCTATGTTTAAGTTGCGTTTTACGGCCATACCGCATTTCACCACCCTTCATTTCTTTTTTTATGTTTTCCAACATCTACCCTTTGCTCCTGGTAGCCAGCTTAGCGCTGGTTTCCACCGCCGCCCACGCCCAGCGCCGCGACCAAGTAGCGGCTACGCCTAACACGCTGGCCCAGCAGCCCCTCTCGACCGCCGCCGCTGAGCTGACCCGCGACATGAGCACCCGGCTCAAGCTCAATGAGGGCCAGTACGTCAAGCTCTATCAGATAAACAAAACCCGCGTCAACCAAGTGGCGCTGATTAACCGCGACTATAAGAACGACCCCGGCGCCCTGTCCACGAAAATGTCGGAGCTGGACAGCCAGTACCAGCAAGAGTGCAGCCGCATCCTGACGCCCAGCCAGCTCAGCCAGCTGCGCCCCGAAGACCAGCCGGCCCAGCCCAGCCCGACGCCCACCGGCACGGGCAACGGCCTAGGCTAAGCCGCCCCGGCCGGCCGCACCCGCCGAGAGTTTTCCCTATAGAGAAATCTAAAAAAGGCCCGCCGTTTATTCGGTGGGCCTTTTTGGGCTTTGCAGCTTAGTGGGGGGGTAGGGGGTCGGCCAGAATCTCGGTCACCGTGCCCAGCGGGCCGAAGCGCAGGCTGAGCCGGGGGGCCGAAGAGCGCCGGTGGGCGGGCTGGCACTGCGTGCCGGGCGCCAGGTAGTAGTAGTACACCTTTTCGGTCTGGGCGCGCAGCTCCTCCTCGTCGGGGTGGCCCAGGAGCTTATCGACGGCGTTGGCGCGGGCGTTGTAGAGCTGGTTGCGGGCGCGCAGCAGGGCCGGGGCCAGGGCCGGGCGCTGGCCGAGGCAGGCGTAGGGGTCGCGGCGCCAGGCCGCCGCGTCGAAGCCGGGCAGCTGGGCGGGCAGGTCGTGGCCGCAGCCCAGCAGCAGCGGCAGCAGCGGCAGCAGCAGGGCCCGTCCCGCGGCGCGGCGGCGCGGCGCCGGGCGGGCGGGCGGGGGTAGGGGAGCAAGCCGGGAAACGAGCGGCATAAGCGAGGCGCGGGAACAGAAAAGCAGCGGGAAAGCGGTGTTCCGGCGAACCAGATGACCGCCGAAACTGGTTAGAGGCCGAAATTACGGCCTAAAATTGGCGCAAGGCTCGCTCCGGCGGCGCCTTCGCCCCGATAGACCGGGCTGCTCACCTGCTTTTTAACTAGATGACGACGCGCACCTTCTCTCTTTCGCTACCGTCGGCCGGGCGCGCTCCGCGCCTGACGCACTGGCTGTTAATGGCGGCGCTCTGGCTGAGTGCCGGCCCGGCCCTGGCGCAGCAAAGCCCGCGCCCATCGGCGGCCGGGCAGTTGCCGGCTCAGGCGCGCAAGGCGCTGTATTCGGCCAGCTTCGAGCAGCACGCGGCCCGGCTCTACGCCCGCGCCGGGCTGGGCCCCACGGGGCTGACGCTGCCGGTTTTCCGGGAAGGACTGGTGGGCTATTACAACTTGCAGGCCGCGGCCGGCAAAGGCCGGCGCACCACCCGACCCGTGCTCACGCTCATCGACTTTGCCCGGCCCAGCCACCAGAAGCGCTTGTGGGTGATAAATATCGCTGAGGGCCGGCTGCTGTTTCACACGCTCGTGGCCCACGGCCGCGGCACCGGCGACGTTGAGCCAGTGGCTTTCTCCAACCTCGGTGGCTCGAACCAGAGCAGCCTGGGCTTCTACCGCACGGCCGCCGCTACCTACGAGGGCAAGCACGGCACTTCGCTGAAAATCAATGGCCTCGACCCCGGCTTCAACACCAATGCCGAAAGCCGGGCCGTGGTAGTGCACGGCGCCGAGTACGTGTGCGAGGACTTCATTAAGCAGCACGGCCACCTGGGGCGCAGCCAGGGCTGCCCGGCCCTGCCGGTGGCCCAGACCAAGGCCATTATTCAGGCCATCAAGGGCAACAGCATCATGTATCTGCACGGGCCAGCGGCCGCGCGCTACCGCTCCAAATGGCTGAACGTGGATACCGCCGTGGAGATATTCGCCCAGACTCAGGGACTGGCGGTACGGTGAAAGAGTGATTAAGTGAATGAGTGACTAGAAGGGGTAGGGATTTTATAACCCCGCGCAAGGTCAGCCGTTAAAAGCGCGTCGAGTGAACAGTAGGCTGTTGTTGCAACAGCTATTCACTCAGTTACCCATTCACCTATTTACCGCTCATGCGCCTCAATCTTCGCGTTATCATCGGCCTGATTATGGCCGCCGTAACGCTGTTCGGCTACTATTTCAATACCTCGAAAAATGAGGTCACCGGCGAGACGCAGCACGTCAACATGAGCGCCGACCAGGAAATCGCCCTGGGTTTGCAGGCTGCCCCTGAGATGGCGGCTCAGTACGGCGGCCTCAGCCCCGACACCCGCGCCCGCGCCGCCGTCGAGCAGGTCGGGCAGCGGCTGGTGCAGGCCAATCAGCTCAACACGCGCACGCCCTACAAATTTCAGTTTCACCTGCTGGCCGATGACCAGACCATCAACGCCTTTGCCCTGCCCGGCGGGCAGGTGTTCATCACCCAGGGCATTCTCAAAAACCTAAAATCCGAAGCCGAGCTGGCCGGCGTGCTGGCCCACGAAGTAGGCCACGTAGTAGGCCGCCACTCGGCCGAGCAGGTGGCCAAATCCAACCTAACCCAGGGCCTGGCAGGGGCCGCCAGCATTGCTTCCTACGACCCCAACAGCCCTGGCTCGTCCATCGCCAAGGCCGCCGTGGCCGCCGCCATCGCTAAGGTGATAAACCTGCGCTTCGGCCGCGAGGATGAGCTGGAGTCCGATAATCTGGCCGTCAAGTTTACGGCGCCGGCCGGCTACGACCCCCGCGCCATGCTGCAAGTCATGCAAATGCTGCAAGCCCAGGGTGGACGCAGCTCGCAGCCCGAATTTATGAGCACCCACCCCGACCCCGGCAACCGCATCCAGCAGATTCAGCAGGCTATTGCCCAGCAGTTTCCGCAGGGCCTGCCAGCCGGACTGAAGCAGTAAGTCTGAACCACGGATTTATCGGATTAAATGGATTAGTCAGATTTCGAGGACGATTCTCTTGAGTCAGAGTCAAAATCCCTACCCCCCCTAAAAAATCAAAAGGCCACTCAAGTGAGTGGCCTTTTCTATTCGGTAGAATCGTCCTCGAAATCCGATTAGTCCGTTTAATCCGATAAATCCGTGGTTCAGATTAGAAGTTAGGCGGCGTTAAATTCTTAAAGTGCCCATTGAGCCGCACGCGCTCCTTGAGGCGCTCGGTTTCGAGCACCACGGGCAGGATGCGCTCGAGGTGCTCGCGCACGATTTCCTGGCGCTCCAGCTCCGACGTGGTGGCCAGCAGGTCATATTCCTGGCTTGTGCTCAGGCCCAGGTGGTGGGCCACGTCGTAGATTCTATAGTCGGGAGCCAGCTCCAGCAGCAGCTTGCGCAGGCCCAGCGCCTCGTAGAGCTGCCGCACCTGCACCGTAATAATTTCGCGCAAGTCCGGGTCGGCCTCGTCGTCGCTCACAATAGTTTCGACCTGCCCGGCGGCGTAGAGCTTGCCCGGCGCCTGCCGAAAAAACTGCTGCACCCGAAACACGCCCACGCCCCGCGTGCGGATATCCAGCTCGCCCGAATTGTAGGTTTTCTCGACGCTCATCAGCCGCACCTCGGTGCCCAGCTCGCTGAGCGTGTTGTCCAGAAAGGGCGGGACACCGAAGGTCAGGTTCTGCTCCAGACAGTCGCGTACGAGCTGCCGGTAGCGCGGCTCAAAGATGTGCAGATTAAGCTTCTCCCCCGGAAATACGACGAGGTTAAGCGGAAATAAAGGCAGCAGGCGGGGCATCGGGAGCAGGATAATTAGGGAAACAACTAACGGCCTTGCCGCTGGCGAGGGGGGTAGGGAAAAGCGTAGCGCCCGGCGGGGGGGTAGGGAGTGGGCTGCTTGCTAAACAACAAAGCCCGCGAAAGGTAGCGGGTTGGCTTAACTCCGCGCCGCGCCTACTTTTGCCCCAATGGCCGCTACCACTCCTCCTCGCTCTGTCGCTCATTGGCTGAAAAGGGCCGGCTCGCTGACCTTGCAGATTGGGGCAGTGCTGTTTTTAACGTCGGTGGCCTGGGTTTTAATCTACCGCTGGGTGCCGCCGCCGGCCACCTGGCTGATGCTGGAGCGCCGCGCCCGCCCGCCGGTGGGCCGCGGCTACTATGGCATTCAGGAAAGCCCGCGCCGGGTGCGCTACCAGTTTCGTCGCATCAGCGAGGTGGCGCCGGCCGTGCCGCTGGCCCTGGTCGCGGCCGAAGACCAGCGCTTTCTGGTGCACCACGGCTTTGATGTGGACGCCATGTGGCGCGCCGCCCAGCGCAACTGGCACCGCGCCGAGGGCAAGCCCGTGGTGGGCGGCAGCACCATCTCGCAGCAAGTAGCCAAAAACGTGTTTCTCTGGCCCGGCCGCTCCTACGTGCGCAAGGCCGCCGAAGCCTACTTCACGGTGCTCATCGAGGTGCTCTGGAGCAAGCGCCGCATCATGGAGATGTACCTGAGCGTGGCCGAAATGGGCGACTGCACCTTCGGCGTGGAAGCGGCCAGCCAGCGTTACTTCCACAAGCCCGCCTCGGCCCTTAACTACCAGGAAGCTGCCCTGCTGGCCGGCGTGCTGCCCAATCCGCTGCGCTTTCGGGCCAGCCAGCCCGGCCCGGTGGCCCGCGCCAAGCAGCGCCACGTGCTGCGCAACATGCGCCGGCTGGGCGGCGCGGCCTACGTAGCGGAGATAATTGATAACTAAAAATGAGGAATGGAAAAGTATAAACTGAACCGGAGGTTGGTGGGCGCGGTGGGGGTAGGGCTGCTGGCCGGCTGCACCCCAACTCTTCCGCAAACGGCTACCGCCCCCGAGGCGCCCGCCGCTGTGCGCCAGGCCATCGGGGCACTGCTCAGTACTCAGACCGCCACCTGGAACCGCGGCGACGTGGCTGGCTTCATGCAAGGCTACTGGCCCTCGGACTCACTGGTTTTCATCGGCAAAAACGGCCCCACCTACGGCTACCAGGCCACGCTGGCCAACTACCGCAAAAGCTACCCCAGCCCCGCCGCTATGGGCCAGCTCGACTTTAGCAATCTGCAAGTCACGCCCCTGGCGCCCGGCGCGGCGCAGGTGGTGGGCCGCTGGCACTTGGCCCGCCCCGCCGCTGGCGACTTGCAGGGCCACTTCCTGCTCGTGCTGCGCAAGCTCAGCGGCCAGTGGCTCATCGTGGCCGACCATAGTAGCTAACCGTCTGTCATCCTGCTCGTGCTGCGCAAGCTCAGGATGACAAATAGAATTATTAACTGCTAATCAGGCCCAGCGTGGCGGCGTGGCGGGCGGCGGCGGCGTAGTCGGGCACCAGCAGCATCTCGACGCCCTCGCCGCGCAGCTCCGCGGCCACGGGGCCGACCAGCACGGCGCGGGCAGCCACCTGCACGTCGCGGATGTAGATGGCGCGGATGCGGCTGGGGTGGCGGCGCACTACCTCGCGGTAGATGCGGGCGTCTTCCTGGCCGCTGTCGCCGAGCAGCACGAAGGGCAGGCGGGGGTAGGCGCAGAGCAAATCGTCAATCTCGTGCAGCTTGTGGCCGAAATGGATGGCCGCCGAGCCGGTGATGCCGGGCGGCGGTGCAGTCTTGGGCCGGCCCAGACCCAGGTCGCGCAGCAAGAGCGGGCCGGGCGGGATGTTGTTGATTTCCAGGAAAGTTTCCAGCACGTCGTACAGGTTCCAGGGCGAGGAGCTGACGTAGAAAAACGGGTTGTCGGGCCGGCCGGTGCGGCCCTTTTGCAGGGCCTGGTAGAAGTCGGCCACGCCGTCGAGCACCCGGTGCGAGTGGGCGTTGCGCAAGAGCACGTTGCCCAGCATCCGGCGCAGGCTCGTGGCCTCGGTCACCAAGATGGTGTCGTCAATGTCGCTGATGACGCCGAACTCGGCCGTGGCCGGCGGCACCAGCACGTGGGCCGCGGCCGTGACGGCCAGCGTGGGCTGCCGCAGCGGCGCCGGCACCGAGTCCAGCCGCAGCGGCACCGGATACCAGAGGTGCGCCACCGGCTCGGGCAGGGCCCGCGGCGTGAGCACGAGCAGGAAGTAGCCCTCCTCGTCGGTAGTGGTGCGGTACTGCTGGCCGTCGGGCAGGGTCACGAGCAGCTCGGCGCCGGCCACCTCGCGCGAGTTGAAGCGGCGGTACATGCTGCGGAAGTTGCGCCAGCGCGAGTCGGTGGCCGTGGCCGTGGCAATGCCCTGGTCGGCCAGCAGCCGCCCCTTGATGTAGAAGCTGCTGGCCGTGCCGTAGCTGCGGTAGGGCAGAATCTGGAGCGGGCGCAGCCAGCCCAGCAGCGCCGCAGCGCGGGTCAGCCAGGTGTCGAAGCGGTCGGGCAGGGAGCGGAGAGTGTCGGGCAGCGCCATTGGCGCAAACCTACAACGGCAGCGGGGCAGGAATGCTGAATTGTTGGTGATGAAGCTAATCGGTGGAGTCAGTAGGGTAGGTTTGTCAAAAGAGTCACTCTTTTCATACTTGATGAAGCAAGAATTTTACTCTATTGCCGAACTGCTCGCTTACACCTCCTCTCCAACTGGCAAAGCTGGCGAAGGCTTTTGTAGAGTAGGCCCAATACCATCGGGTTTAGCGGTTCAAATCCAGGCAGCAACCGGGCTTAACGTTGAGGGCTTTGAGCTTGTGCTTGACCAGTCTGGGGTGCGACATACTCTCGAGCAACACGGACTGGACAATGCAGCTTCCGAGATAGCGCAAGGGCAGGTTCCCATCGAAGACGCTGATTTCGGGGCTTTGGCTTCCTGGCTGCCAACTCCAGATAATGTTTGGGCTGGCGAAATGCGCCCCGGCAAACTGCCGATGCCATGCCTAGAGTTTCAGTTTCGGCATCCTACGGGCATAGTCAGCGCCATCCTAGAATTTCGGCCCGGCCGGCGGCGGTTGGTGCTCACCACGATGTATAAAAAAAGGCCAGCCGCCGAAGCGACTGACCTTACTTTCTAAGCGGCGAGCGATGCAACAAGGTCGGGCAAACCCAACCAGTCCCCCTCTTAAGCGTCCGAAACGTTCCGCTCCCAGGGCAAATATACAGTTCGGGCTTGGAAAAAGTTGCCAACCTTGCCGCTACCGCGCCGGTTGCGTAAGCACTGCTCATTCCCTACCCCCCTATGCCCACCGAAGCCGCCCCGCGCCCTAAAACCCGCAAAAAAAACCTCGCCCCGCTCGCCGAAGAAGCCCACGCCCTCTACAAGGACCCGGCCCGCACGGCCAAGCTCGCCGGCCTGCGCTACGCCACCGATGCCGGTCCCGGCCTTACCCGCCAAACCGATGCGGAGGGCAACGTAACTTACCTCGACGCGCGAGGGCAAGCTGTTGAGGATGAGGCGGCCCTGGCCCGCATTCACTCCTTTGTGATTCCGCCGGCCTGGACGGAGGTCTGGATTTCGCCCCTGCCCACCGCCCACTTGCAGGTCACGGGCCGCGACAGCCTCGGCCGCAAGCAGTACCGCTACCACCCGGCCTGGGACGAGCTGCGCAGCCTGACCAAGTTCTCGCGCCTGCGCGCTTTCGGCGAAAAGCTGGCCGAGCTGCGCCAGCAGCTTAACAAAGACCTGGGCCGCAAGGAGCTGGACCGTGAAAAAGTCGTGGCCCTGGTGCTCACGCTCATGGACCAGTCGTTTATTCGGGTCGGCAATAAAGAGTACGCCAAGAAAAACAAAAGCTACGGCCTGACCACGCTGCGCGACAAGCACGTGGCCGTGCACGGGCAGGACGTGCAGTTCACCTTCGTGGGCAAGAAGGGCGTGGCCCACGACGTGACCCTGCACGACCGCCGCTTGGCCCGGCTGGTGCAGAAGTGCAAGGAGATTCCCGGTCAGCACCTGTTTCAGTACTACACGGCCGATGGGCAGCGCCACGCGCTGGAGTCGGGCGACGTGAACCACTACTTGCAGGAGAAGACCGGAATGGCGCTCTCAGCCAAGGACTTCCGCACCTGGGGCGGCACGGTCAAGATGGTGCGCTGCCTGGAAGCCGTGTTGCACGCCGAACCGGATTTGCCCCAGGACCAGGCCCTGAGAAAAGCAGTGAAGGAAGTGGCCTGCGGCCTGGGCAACACGCCCACCGTGTGCTCGAAGTACTACATTCACCCGCAGGTGGTCGAACTGTTCAAGTCGGGCCAGCTGGTCGAGTACCTGCGCCGCCACGACGTCGACCCGGCCGAAAATGACCTGCTCTCGCCCACTGAGCACCTCGTGCTCGACATGCTCAGCGTGACCAAATAAGGCGCCAGGCGCGGGTGGCTTGGTACGGGCGAGGGGGGTAGGGAACCCTCGCCCTCCTCCCCGGTTAGTCTTCGCTTACGTAGTCATATGCCCGCTCGGCCGGGGCGCTGCCCTGGTAGGCTCGCACGCCCCGGACCGGCATCGGGCCCGGCAGCTGGTCGTCGCCCGGCCCACCGTAAACGCGTAGCCGGGGCCTGCTGGCTGCGGCGCCCGCCGCATTTTTCAGGATAAATACATCATTGCCGCCCAGCCCCTCCAGCTGAATAAGCCGCGTTTGGGTTGGAGAAAAGCTGCGCCGAAACAGCAGCGCTGGTGGCCTTGCGGCGCCGGAGGGGGGTAGGGAATGCACGGTCACGACGGTAGAGTCAGCGTAGCGCACGACCTCAAACCGCTCGGCCTGCGCCGTGCCGCCCACCACCGGCCGCCGGGCCAGGTGGCGGTAAAACTCGGCGGCGAAAGCCGGCAGAGCCGCGCGCCGGGCTTGCAGCGCGGCCAGCAGCCGCGGGCCCTCCAGGGCCTGCACGGCGGGCGGCAGCCGGCGCAGCGCCCGCACCAGCAGCGAGTCGGGCAACTGCTGCTGCATGAGCCGGGCCGCCCCCTGAAACTGCTGCTGGCTCAGCTGGTTGAGGCCACGCGCGTCCAGGTAGCGGGCGTTGTGCGTCAGCCAGCGCGGGCGGCCGAAGCGCGGGGCAAACGTGGCCCAGGGCCGCCTCAGCACGTGGCCCACCAGCCAGCCCACCAGCCCATCGTCGAGGCGGTAGAACACCATGTCGCGGTCTTTGGGCACGGGCTGGTAGCTGGTAACGCCCGCGCTCTCCGGCCGCGCGGCCCAGCTCCACTGCCCGGTGTGGCGGTCCCAGTCGCCAAGCCAGGCGTCGAGCAGGCGCGCGCGCAGCAGCGCCGCCTGGTCGAGGCGGTGGGCCGGACTCTCGAAGGTGAGGTCAAACGTCACCCCACTAGCCAGCACGGCCAGCGGGGGGGTAGGCTGGCCCGCCCCCTGCGGGGCCGGCCGCCCAAATTTCTCTTCCAGCAAACCCAGCTGCCCCCGGAAGCGGCGCAGCGAATCGGGGGCAAAAACGGGGTCGTCGGGCCGCACGTAGAACAGCCGGGGCCGGGGGCCGGGCACGCCCACGGCGGCGGCCAGCGGCGGCACGGCCAGCGCGGCGTAGGGATTGGTGGCCGAAATATTGTCGCGCAGGGCATTGGTCAGAAACGAGCCCCGCAGCCAGCCCGGAATCACCTGAATGGGGTCTTTGTCGACGGTGCGCAGCACGTACTGGCGGCCATCAGCGGCCCGAAAGCTCAGGCTGATGCTGTTGAAGCCGCCGCCGAGTGTGCCCGGCGTCAGGCCGCCGGGCACCGCGGTAGCTAAGTTTAATACCGGCGCCGTCACCGGCGCTGCCCAGCTGGGCCGGTGATGGCGGCCCACCAGCGCCTCGTAGAGCCGTCCGTGGCGGGCGTAATGCCGGCCGGCCGTCAGCTCCCGCGCCGAGTCGGCGCCGGGGGGTAGGGGCCGGGCGGCGGGCGGGCGGGCATCGGGCTGAAAAAACGGCTGGCGGGCGCAACCGGCGGCCAGCCCCATTAGGCCCAGCAGCGCGCCCAACTGCCTTCGGGACGAGGCTGGCACGTGGGGGCGTAGAGAGGCGAAAAACAGCGTCAACGGATGAGAAAAGCCAGGGGTGAGCGTGTTACGCAAACTGCGCTGCTACGGCTGAGGCTGCCGCCAGGGTGCCGGCGCCGGGCGGCGCTAGTCAATCGTCTCAATTATCGCTCAGCCGGTCGTAGCGCGGGTACCGGCGCGGCAGCGGGCGCGGCGCCACCCGCTCGCTAGGCCCGGTGGCCGGCTGGTCGTCATAGAAAACAAGGCGCCGCGCCGGGCCGGCGCCGCGCACCCGGTCGGTGCCCGCCCCGCCCACCAGCCGCAGGCGCACGCGGCTGGCCGGGCGGGCAGCGGCAGCCGTCTCGATGTCGAATACGTCATCGCCCGCCAGTCCTTCCAAGGTAAGCTGGCGGGTCTCACCGGGCAGGAAGGTGCGCCGAAATAGCAGCGAATCGGCCCCCAGACCAGCCGAAAATACGCTCACCGTCACCGAATCGGCCGTGCGGCGCACCACAAACCGCTCAGCCTGCGCCGTGCCGCCCACCACCGGGCGGCGGGCCAGGCGCCGGTAAAACTGCTCGGCGGCGGCCGGCAGCGCCGCCCGTCGCGCCCGCAGGGCCGCCGCCGTGCCCGGCCCGACCAGCCCGTACACGGCGGGCGGCAGCCGGTGCAGGGCCCGCGCCAGCAGCGAGTCGGGCAGCCGGGCTTGCAGCAGGCTGGCCGCCCGCTGAAAGTCGGCCCGGCTGGCCCCCACCAGCCCGCGCTCATCGATAAACCGGGCCTGCCGGACCAGGCCCGGCACGCTGCCGTAGCGCGCCCGGAAGGTTTGAAACTTGGGCACCAGCCGGCTCACCAGCCAGGGCAGGGCCCCATCATCAAAGCGAAAGAAAACCTGGTCGCGGTCTTTGGGCAGGGCCTGGAAGCGGGTGCGGCCATCCTTTCCCCGGAAGGCCGCCCACTGCCACTGCCCGCTGTGGCGGTCCCAGTCGCCGAGCCACACGTCGAGCAGGCGCGCGCGCAGCAGCGCCGCCTGGTCGAGGCGCTGGCGCGGGTCGGCGTAGACGCGGGCCAGCATCGGCTCGCTATCGAGCAGCTCGCGGGCCCCGGCCAGCGCGGCCGGCTGATTGGCCGGGCCGCTGTATTTTTCTTCCAGTAGTGCCAACTGCCCCCGCAGCCGGCCCGAGAGTTTGCCCAGGCCTGCCTCATCGGGTTGCACGTACACCAGCCGGGGGTGGGTAGGGATTACGCCCGCCGCTTCGGCCAGCGGCGGCACCACCAGGGCCGCGTAGGGATTGATGGCCGAAGTGGCATCGCGCACGGCATTAAGCAAAAACGTTTTTCGCAAAACCCCCGGCAGGGTTTTGCGCGGGTCTTTGTCGAGGGCGCGCAGGGCAAACTCGCGGCCATCGGGCGCGCGCAGGCTCAGGCTGATGCTTTGAAAGCCGCCGCCGGCCTTGTCAAATTGCAGCGGCCCGCCGCCGGGCGCGGCGTGGGCCAGGTCGAGCACGGGCGCCGTGACGGGCGCGGCCCACACGGAGCGGTAGTGCGCGCCGAAAACCGCCCGGTAGAGCCGGCCGCAGCGGTTGTAGTGGCGGCCGGCGCTCATGCCGCGCACCGAGTCGGGGGAGGGGGGTAGGGGCCGGCCGGCCGGCTCGGGCGGGCGGGCGTTGGGCGGGCCGTAAGGCTCGCGGGCGCAGGCGCCGGCCAGCAGCCCGAGCAGCGCGCCGCTCAGCCAGAATAGCGGCCGGAGCGCCCGTCGGCGACGGGCCAGGTAGTCCGGTTTGAATAAGGAAATAACAAGTTGCAAACCAGCCGCGAAAAAGCTTCTGCGGTCTTCAACGCAAACCCCGGCCGAAAGTAAGCGGCCGGCGCCATCTTCTGCTGCCGCGCGGCAACCCGGCCGGCCGCTTTGCGCTATACCAGGCTCGCTTGCTAACTCAACTTCCCCTTGCGCGCCTATGCGGCCGAGCCTGCTGACGAGCCTGCTGATTCGACTCGGGCGCGGGCTGGCCGCCGGGCTGCTGCTGGCGCTGCTGGCGTTGGCGCTAGGCCTGCTGCTCTCGGCCGCCGCGACCGGGGTAGGGCCGGGCGCTTCCCTACCCCCCCCACTGGCCCGTACCAGCGCTGGCCCGCGCTGGGTGCCCGACTCGGCCACGGTGCAAGTGGCGGCCGGGCCGCAGTACGCGGCCGGCTGGGGCTGGCAGCTGCTGTGGGGGCGCCACCACCGGCGCCTGTGGGCCACGCCCGTCACGGCGCGGGTGCTGCGGCTGGGGCCGGGCACGCCCGGTGGGCTGCGCCCGGTGCAGGCCGGCGGCAGCTACCAGAGCCGCACGCTGCGCCTGCGCGCCGACGATGGCCGCGAGTTCGTGCTGCGCTCGGTAGATAAAGACGCCCGCGCGGCCCTGCCCGCCGGCTGGCCGCGCCGGCTGCTGGGCGGCCTCATGCGCGACCAGACCAGCGCCGGCCACCCCTACGCGGCCTACCCCGCCGCCCGGCTGGCCGAAGCCGCCGGCGTGCTGCACACCAATCCGCAGCTCGTGTTCGTGGGCGATGAGGCCGGGCTGGGCCAGTTCCGGGCGCGCTACGCCAATGCCCTGTACTTGCTGGAAGAGCGGCCCGACGGCGACCAGCGCCACGCCCCCAGCCTGGGCTTCGCGCCGCGCGTCATCAGCTCCAGCCACCTGCGGGCGCGGCTGGGCCAGCAGCCGGCGCCCAGCCCGGCCACGGCCCGCGCCTTTTTGCGGGCCCGGCTGCTGGACCTGTGGCTCGGCGACTGGAGCCGCCGCCCCGACCAGTGGCGCTGGGCGGTCTTTCCCACTGCCCAGGGCAACACCCGCCCCGAGTACCGGCCCATTCCGCGCGACCGGGACCAGGCGTTTTTTCAGCTTGGTGATGGGCTGTATCCGGGGCTGATTTCGCTTTGCGTAGCCAAGTACCAGAGCCTCACGCCCGCCCTCACGCCCCGCCGCGTGGCCGGCCTGCGCCGCAGTGCCCGCGCCCTCGACCTGCTGCTGCTGCGCGGCCTCGCCCGCGCCGATTTTCAGGCCGAAGCCGACTCCCTGCGGCGGCGCCTCACCGACGAGGCTCTCGCCCAAGCCCTGCAGGCCGGCCCGCCCGAGGTGCGCGCCCAAATGAGCGCCGACCTGACGCCGGTGCTGCGCGCCCGGCGGGCGCAGCTGCCGGCCGTGGCCGGCTGGTTTTTCGAGCAGCTGCAAGCTGATAAAGAGCCAGTGCCGGAAGCGGTCTGGCGGGACTGAAAAGTAGCGCGGACTTTGTAGTCCGCGACCGCGCCGACGAGCAATGCTGGGCACTCGCGGACTACAAAGTCCGCGCTACAGTAATCGGGTCCTGGCCATCAATGGTGCCGGTGTGGCGCAGGATGCGGAAGCGGGCGAATAGCTCCTCAGAATACCAGTTTTCGCGGCGCGTGAGCTGAATCACGTCGCGGTGGCGGTGGTCGCGGTAGGCGTAGTCCTGCACGGCCCGCTCGGATTCCCAGACCGAGAAGGTGGCCTGCCGCACCACCGGCAGCTCGCCCAGCCCGATGGCCATGCGCACGCCCGGCGCCGCGGCCAGCGCCTGCAGCGGCGCGGCCCCGGGCCCGGCGAAGCTCCAGAAGCGCGGCGCCTTCAGCCAGTGAATCGAGGCGCGGGTGAGCACGGCCACCGGGCCTTCGGCGGCCGAAGGGGGGGTAGGGATTTCGGCCGCCAGTTGCGCCGCAAACGGGTTCTGGCCATCCCAGAGGCCGTGGGCCTTGATGGGGGCCAGCTCCAGCCGCCACTGCTCCTGGCTGCGGCGCTGATAGTCTTGCCAGAGCGCGCCGGCCTCGAAGGCGGCGGCGGCTTCGGCCGAATCCCAGGTGGCCAGCAGGCCGTAGCGGTCCCAGTTGGGTTGCAGGCCAAAACCGTTGGTGGCGCCGCTGCCCAGCAGCTTAAAGAAGCGCAGCCCCGCTACCCGTCGTAGCCGGGGCGGCGAAGTGCCCATCTGGGCCAGCCCCCAGCGCCGCTGGCCAGGCTTCAAGGTGAAAATAGTGAGCGTCGTAGTCAAGAAAATGAGCCGTTAGCTTCTGCGTCATCTGCGCAGCCTTCTGCGCCCTCGGCGGGCCAAAGCCGCCAGAACGACAGCCCCAGAACAGTTCAAAACGAAAAAAGGCCGGAATTGCTTCCAGCCTTTTCCTATCTCAATAGAAACCTTACTTCGGAATGACCACCGACTGCCGGTCGGGGCTGGGCTGGTCGCGCTCCCCGGTCACTACGGCCTTGGCGTAGGCGTAGGCCCGCAGCAGCGTCGAGCTGGGCGTATCCCAGAACTCACCCCGGTTAATCGTGACCTTGAGCAGGGCAATGTTGGCGTCGTCGGAACCATTAGGAAACCAGCCGCGCAGGCCCTCGCTCCACAGCTCCTTGATTTTGGCGCGGTCGGTCACGATTTTGGCCGTGCCCGAAATGGCCACGTAGGTATCCTTGCCGGGGTCAGAGTAGCCCAGATTGATGTGGCGGTCCTGCTGCACCTCCTGCACCTTGGACGAGTCCTGCTCGGTGAAAAACCAGAGCGTGCCGTCGTCCTCGGGCGTGTTGGTGTACATGGGGCGCGAGTGCAACTCATTGCCATTCTCGATGGTCGTCATCATGGCAATCTTAATATCTTTAATTCTGTCCACGAGCTGGGAAACGTCGTGGCTTACGGCAACTTTATCGGCCATGATAGGAGGTGTTTTAGGAAATTTAAAAGACAGAATGAGCTAATCTTACGGCCCGGCCCGGCTACTTGTTTCCGGCCCGCCATACTTCGGGCCCGTCGTCCGGTTGTCCTGGCAATGAATTTTCTGGCTCATCTGTACCTGGCCGGCCCCGACCCGGCCGCTCCCGCCTACGCCGACCTCGTGGTGGGCAACTTTATTGCCGATGCCGTGGCGGGCCGGCAGCGGCTGGCCGCCTACCCCCCCGCCGTGCGCGAAGGCATCCGCCGGCACCGCGCCATCGACACCTTCACCGATGCCCACCCGGTGGTGCGCCAAACCACGGCCCGCCTGCGCCAGGCCGGCTACGGCAAGTATGCGGGCGTGATTGCCGACATGTTCTTCGACCATTTTCTGGCCCGCCGTTTCGCTAGCTTTTCTGCCGAGCCGCTGGCCGATTTTGCGCAGCGCCTCTACGCACTGCTGCTGCGCCGCCAGGCCGAGTTTCCGGCCCGCGTGCAGCACTTTCTGCCTTATATGGTTCAGCACAACTGGCTGCTGGGCTACGTCGAAATCGAAGGCATCGGCCGCGCCCTGAGCGGGCTGAGCCGCCGCGCTTCGCCCGGCTCGGGCATGGAAACCGCCACCCAGGAGCTGCGCCGGAACTACGCGGCCTATGAAGCCGATTTCCGGGCGTTTTTCCCGCAGCTGCAAGCCTATGTCAATGAGCAGTTAACAATTGACAATGAGCAATGAATGAGTGACGGTGAGTTCCGGCGGGGCGGTCCTTTGGTAGAAAGAAGGGGGTAGGAAAACGGCAAAGCCCCCGCTGGGCGACCCAGGCTGCCCGCGCATTTAGCGCCAACAGCTTGGGTCGCCCAGCGGGGGCTTTGTTATCGCAGAGGGGGGTAGGGATTCTATCGCTGGGCCGCTCCGCTGGGGCTCACCGCCGCTTCTTTATTCCTCATTGCCAATTATTCATTGCCTAGTGCTGGTGGCCGCCGGCGCCGTGGGCGTGGCCGTGGGCCAGCTCGTCGGGCGTGGCGTCGCGCACCTGCTGCACCTGGCCGTCGAAGTGCATCACCATGCCGGCGAGCGGGTGGTTGAAGTCCATGAGCACGGCCTCGTCGCGGATTTCGACCACTTTGGCCTGCATCTGGTTGCCCTCGTTGTCGGCCATAGGCAGGAAGTTGCCGGGCTCCAGCATCTGCTCATCGAGCTTGCCATCAATCTCAAACACCTGCTTGGGAATTTCGACCAGCGCCTGCTCGTCGTAGTCGCCGTAGGCCTGCTCCGGGGTGAGCGAGAAGTTGAACGAGTCGCCGGCATTTTTGCCTTGCAGCTGGCTTTCAAACTCTTCGGGCAAACCGCTGTGGCCGAACAGAAACACCATCGGCTCCTCGGCTTCGGCCGACTCGACGAGCACTTTCTGCTGGTTTTCGTCGGTCACGTGCAGGTCGTAGGTGATGCTGACAACTTTTTGATTGGAAATGGTCATGGCTGGGGCAGAAGGGGGGTAGGGAATAAATGAGCAGAGAAACGGCCGGCCGGGCCAGTGGTTGCAAAACTAAGCAGCCGGCCGCCGAAGCAACGGCCGCCCGGCCGCAACCCGGCGCGGAAGCGGGCGGTATAGCCAGCAGCTGCCATCCAACCACCTGGGGCCGTCTGGTGGCGGTCCTGCTTCCTACCCCCCTCTTCTCTTATGAACTCCGCTTTTCCCGCCGCGCTGCTCGGCGCGAGTGTGCTGCTGGCCGGCTGCCAGGACCGCGCTACCCAAACCGAAGCCCAGGCCCCGGCGGCCACCGACTCGGCCAAAACGGCTTCTACCATTCCGCCCAAAGCGCCCGGCGACACCGTGACCCGCGTGGGCAGCCCGCGTCTGTGGCACGAGCTGGCCGCCCAGTACAACACACCCGACGGCCTGGCCCTGGCGCCCAACGGCAGCCTGATTCTCTCGGTGCCCAACCTGGCCGACAACACGAGCCCGGCCGTGCTGCTGGAGGTAACCGACGACGCCGTGAAGCCTTACCTGCTGAAGCTGCCCGTCGAGCCCAGCACTAAAAAGGCCACCCCGATGGACCTGGCTTTCGGGCCCGATGGTAACTTGTATTACGCTGAAAACCAGTACGAGAACGACAAGAATTTTAAATCCCGGCTCATGCGGGTGCGGGTGCAGAATGGCCGGCCCGGCGCGGTTGAAACCGTGGTCGATGGCTTCGCGCTGGCCAATGCCGTGGTGTGGAAGGGCGATAAAATCTACGTCACGGACAGCCAGTGGGACATGCCCGGCAATGACAAAGGCAGCGCCGTGCTGGGGTTTTCGCTGGCTGAGCTGAACAAAGGCCCGGTGCATCTGAAGCCCAAGACCCGCGACCCGCACGTGCTGGCGATGTTCACCACGAAGGTCAATGAAACCGAAGTAGACAACGGCGCCGACGGCCTCGACTACGACCGCCAGGGCAACCTCTACACCGGCTCGTTCGGCGACGGCACGCTCTACAAAATGACCCTGAACCCCGACGGCACCCTGGCCCGGCAGGAAGTCGTGGCGCTGAAAGGCCGGCCCATCCGCTGCGTCGATGGCCTCATCATCGACCGCGCCACCGATAAGCTTTATCTCTGCAACTCGCGTGAAAACGCCATTGAAGTGGTTGACTTAAAGGATAACACGGTGACGACGCTGGCTAAAAACCCCGACACTGATGGCCGCCGCGGCCTGCTCGACCAGCCCGCCGAAGTGCTGCTGAAAGGCTCGAAACTCTACATCTCGAACTTCGATAAGCCGAAGAAAAACTTTGTCAACCAGAAGTCCGACGCCCCGCGCACGCTCTCAGTGCTTGACGTAAAGTAGGGGGGTAGGCCCTCGGGAAGTTTCTTCTTTCCTAACAAAAAAAGCCCCTGAGGATATTCTCAGGGGCTTTTTGGCGTTTAAAACGAGAAGGCTTATTCCCGAGTCAGCAGCAGCGACTGGCTCAGGGTGCGGCTTTGCACGCGCACCACGTAGGTGCCCGCGGCCAGGGCCTGCAGGTCGAGGCCGTGGCGGGTAGCGCCGGCCAGGGTGTAGCTGGCCACGGCCCGGCCCGTCAGGTCGAGCACCTGCACCTGGTAGGAGCCGGCGGGCAAGCCGCTCAAGTCGAGGGTGGTGGCGCGGCCGGCCGGGTTGGGAAATACCGTGACGGCGCCCCTGGTCCCGAAGGCCACGCTGCGTACCGGCGAGTAGGTGCCGGGTCCTTCGGTGTCGACCTGGCGCAGGCGGTAGTAAAGGGGCTGGCCGGCGGCCGTGAGACGAGCCGCGCTGGCGTCGACAAACTCGTAGCTCGTGGCTTTGGCGCTCGTGCCCTGGCCGCGCACGCTGCCCACGGCCACGAACGAAGAGCCGTCGAGGCTGCGCTCGATGACGAACCGGTCGTTGTTCAGCTCGGTGGCGGTGGTCCAGCGCAGTTGGGCGTCGGCGCGCTGGGCTACGGCCGTAAAGCGGACCAGTGACACCGGCAGGGGCGCCGCGATGGTCACGTTTTCGGGGGTTCCGGCGCCGCCGGCGTAGTTGCGGCCACCGGCCGTACCCAGGCTCGTGTCGGTGCCCCCGGCGTAGTTCTGGCCGGGCTGGATGAGGCTGTTTGCTTCGCTGGTGCGCAGCGGGTTGTCGTAGCTGACGGTGGCCGAGGCCCGGTAAGCCACGTTGTTCTGCGCCGCCGCCTCGATAGTGGCCCGGAACGTGGCGCTGAGCGTGGCGCCGGCCGGCACAACAAACCCAGCGAAGGTGGCCTGGCTCACGCCGCTGGCTGGCAGGGTGTAGCCGGCGGGCGAGTAGGTGCGGCCGTCGGGCAGCGTCAGCACGATGGTGGGCGTGTAGGTGCCGTCGTACTTAAAGAGGTTGCTGCGCATACTGGCCAGCAAGCTTACGCCCGTAGCCGTGCCGCCCGTGTTCGAGATTGTGAGCGTGTACATGGCCGGGCTGACCGGGCCGGTGGCGCTGCCGGCGCGCCCGACGGTGGGCGTGCTGGTGGTCACGGCCACGGTGAGGGCCGGCAGGCAGTCAGAAGTGCCCGACCCGCTGGCCGCCGCGTTGGTTTCGATGGTGCCAGCCGTGCCGGCCGTGGCCCCGAACGCATCGGCGGACGAAGTAGTAGTGCCACTAGCCCCGCCGGCGGCTGAGGAGGCCGCATTCACTTCCCCGTTGGTGAGCACAATGCCGCCGCCGCCGCCGCCGCCGAGGCCGTGGGCGGCGCCCGATACACTGGCCCGGCCGCCCCGGCCGCCCCGGGCCGTTACGGTCAGCTCGCTGAGCGTGCCGGCATCGGCCGCCAGCAGCAGCACCGTGCCGCCCGCGCCGCCGCCGCCACCGCCGTCATTGGCGGCGTCGGGTGCCGTCGCGCCATTAGCCTCGATGCGGCCGGCGCCGGCCACGGCGCCTGTGCGCAGCATAATGATGCCGCCGCCACTGCTGCCGCTGCTGGCCAGCCCCTCGTTGTCAGCCGAGCCGGCGCCGCCGCCGCCGCCTAGCGCCAGCCGGCCCACAGTGCCACCAAACGCGGCTCCACCGATGCCCTGGGCGTTGTCGCTGATGTTGCCCGTGTAGCTGTAGCCGTAGCCGCCCACGCCGCCTTCGCCGCCGTTGGCGCCGCCGCCGCCGCCGGTGTTGCGGGAGTTGTCGCTGGGCGACTCGTCGGTGCCGCCGCCACCGGCATTGCCGGGCGCGCCGCGGCCGTTGCTGCCATTGCGGTAGCCTTCCTGGCCGGTGCTGAGCAGGGCCGTGTTATTGTCATTCACGTAGGCGGGCGTGCCGGCCGTGCCTTCGCCTTTGGCCCCGCCGGAGCCGCTGGTGCCAGCGCTGCTCAGCTGGCGGAAATCGGTGCTCTGATAGTTGGAGTCGCTGCCCAGGCCACTGTAGAGCTTGCCGCCGCCGCCCCGGAAGCCGCGGCCCGTCATGGTCAGCCGCGCAGTGCTGCTAAAGGTGGTCCGGCCGGCCACGTCGAGGGCCAGCACGCCGCCGGTGCGGCCATTCCAGGGCGCGCCGGCCACCGAGTCGGCCACCGTCAGGGCTGAGTACTGGGGCACGCGCACTACCTGAAAACGCCGCTGCCCGCTGGGGCTGCTCTCGGCGTCATAGTCAAGGTTATCGTAGGCATTGGTCAGGGCCCGGTCCAGCCGCAGGATGCCGCCGCCCGCACCCACGGCGCTGGTCGCCACGGCGTACTCGTAGAGGCCGGCCGTAAACTGGTCGTCGCTGCCGCTCAGGTTACCCTTGCCTTGGGTTCCACCGCTGCCGTAAGCGGCAGAGTTATCCAGGTTGAGGCGGGCCCCCTGCATCTGCATGACCAGGACCAGGTCGCCGGCCGCGATGGGGGTAGGGCTGGCGCCGGGGCCGGTCAGGGCCGCCCCCAGCATGATATTCGACACCCCGCCGCTGTTCGTCACGACCTGTCCCGCAAAGTAGGTGTTCGGGGCCGAGGTAGCGTCCAGGCGGCCCACGCCGTCCTTGCCGGGCGTAGCGCACACCCCAGCCACGTTCGCTACCCCCGTAATAGTCGTTGTAATCGAGCTGATGTTATTCGTGCTCACCGGGTCAGGCTCGGTGGCCGTGTTGGCGGTAGTGCCCGTCACCGACCCGCTCAGCGGCGCCGTAAAGCTCACCGTATTCATGGCCGGAGTGCCGCCGGCAGCCAGGAGGCTGGCCGCCCCGAACGTGACAAGGCCCGTAGCGGAGTCATACGTGCCGCTGCCGCTCACTACTACGCCGGCCAGGTCGGCCGGCAGTTGCAGCGTGGGCACCACGTTGGTGGCCGGCAGCGAGCCCAGGTTTGACGTTGTGACGGTGTAGGTCACCTGACTGCCGGGGCCCGCGGCGGTCGGGCCGCTCACGCTATTGACGATGTCGGCGCCCCGGACGATGATGGTAATATTAGCCGGCGAGCCATCCTGGCCCAGCACATCGCTGGCCGTGTAAGGCACCGTGATAACGCCCGCAAACGTGCCGCTGGGCGTAAACGTGACGACGCCTTCCGGCGTCACGGCCAGCGTGCCCTGGCCGGGCAGCGTCAGCGACGACTGAATGCTGTCCCGACTAACGTCCAGGTCTACGCTACCGGGCTGGTAGGTGGAGTAGGCAAAGGTGTCGTTGTTGAGTACATTAATCGAAACCGGCTGATTATAGGGCGTACTCGCTACGTCATCATCCAGAAATGGCAATTGCCGGATGGCCAGCTTGCGAATCTCGTGAAAGTTGGTGCTGTTGCCGGTCGAGCCCGCAAACCCGATGCGCAGGTTTTCGGGCGGGCGGGGCACGGTAAAGCTGCGCACGGCGGTCTGTACGGCCAGGCCATGCTGAATGCGCACCGTAATGCGGTAGGTGCCGTTGGTCGGCACCACGTCGATGTAGGCCCGGCGGTAGTCAGCCGAGCCCACCTGCGCCCGCCGCGTAGGCACGTCCAGGCTGAAGGGCAGGGTAGGCGTGCCGGCCAGATAGGGGTAGTCGGTGCTGCTGCGGCCGTTGCCGGCTCCCCGGATGGACACGGCATCGGGCCTGAAGCCAGGGCCACCAGCCCGGCCTTCATTGGGGTTCGAGTAGTTGCCGAACTCATCAATGCCAATGCCGATGTAGCCGAACGGCACCCCATCGCTGGTGGGGGGGGTAGGAGTCTTCTGGGCGTAGCCCAACGAGCCACCCGAAGCGCCCGGTTTGAATGTTTTCGCCGAAGTCGAGTCGGCATCGACCAGAAACACCGAAAAGCCATCGGCCCCGGTGCCGCCGTAGGCAAAGAATTCAAAGGAGATGCTGAAGCCGTTGGGGGCCGGAAACGAGCTGGAGTCAATGGCAAAGCCCGACTGGTTGAGGCCCGCGGTGGTCAGGCGCAGGTAGCCGGTGCCAGGAGCATCCAGGCCGGTAGCGGCCGTCAGCGTCGCCGTGCCGCCCAGCGTGAAGCCGCCGGCCTTCGCGTTTTGAAACGATTCGGCCCGCGGAAACTGCGCCTGCGCCCGGTAAAACTGGCTTAGCAGGAGTGCCAGCAGCAGCATCTTAGAAAACCACGCCGGGCCGGGGCGGGCCGGCAGTTGGCGACGGAAGGAGGAAAGTTGTTCCATACGGGGTAATTGGATAAAAATTAGAAAAGAGTTAAAATAAAATAGAGTAGCTAGGAAAAATTCATTTGAAAATGAACTGAGTACTTACGGGTGGGTCAATTGTCACACAAGTATAATTAAAAATGTTTCCCTTCAAAATAAGTGTTTGAACTACAAGGTATTATTCAGATAATTTATATGACAACAACTGCCAGCTGCAACATTCATAACTAGCTCGTTGACTCGAACAACTAGTTATATCCGAATGCTTTAGATTTGTTGCTCGGAGATTTTGTTAATTGTAATAAAATATAAATTTCATAAGCTGAATAATAGACGTCGCAGAAAGGTTGATACGTATAAATATTATATTTTTTATATATTATGAGACTGTCGCTCCTGGCGTACCACCCGCATTGGGCAGCTGCGCGGCGTATGCCTTGGAATCTAAAAGCCGAAGCAGTGCAGGACGGATTTGCTTTAAAAGCAAAAAGCCTGCTGTGGAGCAGGCTTTTCAACATACCAGATACCAGAGCAGCCCCAATATCATATGACACTTTTGCCATCTCAATCCCTACCCCCCCTGCCGGGCCTAACCCGGACCGCGGCTAAGTTGCCAGCTCCCAGGCCGTGCGGTAGCCACCGATACGCTCCACATAGTCCAGAAACGCCTTGTAGAACGGATGCGAGCCCAGCGTACTGCTGTCGCCGACGAGCAGCAGCTTCTTGCGGGCGCGGGTCATGCCCACGTTCATGCGGCGGATGTCGGAGAGGAAGCCGATATCGCCGTTGGCGTTGGAGCGGGTCAGGGAAATGGCAATAATGTCGCGTTCCTGGCCCTGAAACGAATCGACGGTGCCCACGCTCAGCATCCGGTGCGTGAGCAGGCCGGCCAACTCGTCGTTTTCCTCTACTGCGTCCTTCAAATAATTGATTTGGGCGCGGTAAGGCGCAATGACGCCGATGGTGAGCAGGTCGGTTTCGTGCTCGGCCTGGTCGTAAGGCTCCAGCAATTGGGCCAGGCGGCGCAGCAGCAAATCCGCTTCTTCCGGGTTGGCCGTCGAGCGGCTTTCGGCAATAGTAACTTCCTGAAAGCCAAAGCCAGCCGTATCGAGAAACTCGACGGGCAAATCTGGAGCAAAGCGCAGGTCGTAGGCCGCCAAATCGGCGTGGGCCACCGATTCGTGGGCCGTGAGCGCGCCGTCGTAGAACTGCTCGGAGCTGAACTGCATAATCTGCTCGTGCATCCGGTACTGCACTGTCAGCATCCGGGCCGTGGCCGGCTGGCGGCGGATGCACTTCTCGAACAAGGTTTCGCGCAGGCCTTCGCGGGCGGCCTGCTCGCTTTTTACCGTGGGCGGCAGCTGGCAGTGGTCGCCGGCCAGCACCACGCGGTTGGCCTTCGTTATCGGAATCCAGCAGCCCGGCTCCAGGGCCTGCGCCGCTTCGTCAATAAACACCGTTTCGTAGGTCAGGTGCCGAATGGCGCGGTTGCTGGCGCCCACCAGCGTGCACGTAATCACCTGCACCTGCTCCAATAAATCCTCCGTGATGTAGCGCTCCAGCTGGTCGGCTTCGGTGAACAGCTGCCGGGCCTGCTCCTTAAGTTGGCGGCGCTGCTCGCGCTCTTCCCAGCCAAACTGCCGGGTCTGCTTGCCGGCCAGCTCGCGGTACTGCTCGGCGGTCTGCCGTATCGAGCGCAGCTCGTTGTAGTTCTTGTGGGCCATCACCTGGGCGTCGAGCGTGTGCTCCAGGAGCAAATCGGACACGCGCGACGGGTTGCCCATCCGAATCACGTTCACGCCGCGCTCGGCCAGCTTCTCGGTCAATAAATCCACGGCCGTGTTGCTCGGCGCGCAGACCAGCACCCGCCGTTCGCGCCGAATGGTTTCGATGATGGCCTGCACTAGCGTGGTCGTTTTGCCCGTGCCGGGCGGGCCGTGGATGATGGCCACATCCTGGGCCGCCAGCACGTGGCGCACGGCGGCCAGCTGGGAGGCGTTCAGCGGGCTGGGGTAGAACAAGTCGTCGGCTTTCTCGGCCCGAAACCGGGCCTCGCGGGCGCCGAGCAGCGTGTCGCGCAGCTCGGCCAGGCGGCCGGTGTAGGCGCCCATCACCTTGCCCAGCGCGAAGTCCATCTCGCGGTAGCTCACCTCGTCAAACGTGAGGTCGATGCCGAGCTTGCCGCCCTCGTGCACCCAATCGGGCAGGTCCTCCTTGTTGGTACTGAGCAGCAGCTTGTTGCGGCGCACAGCCGTAATCACGCCTGAGAGCGTGGGCCGGTCAGTGCCGCCGCGGTTGGGGATGTTGCCAAACAGGGCCGCGTTCTTGCCCACCTGAAACAGGTGCAGCTGCTGGGCCTGGGCGGCGGGCCGCTCGATTTCGAGCACGATTTTGCCGCCGAAGCCCACGTCTTCTTTCAGGATTTTGACCGGGTACCAGGTCAGGCCGCGGTGCTGCCGCTCGGCAATGCTGGCCTTGGCGTTCTTGAGCTTAAACTGCTCTAAATCTTCTTTTTGCTCTAAGGCGAGCAGCGCCTGGGTGCGGCGCAGCTCTTTTTCCAGGGCGTAGGGGTCGCGCAGCGGAGTTTCAGCGTCGGCTTGAATGTCAGCCGGCAGAGGGGGGGTAGGGGCCAAAACAAACGGGAATAGTAGATTCAGGCTTTAACAACGAAAAGCCAGAAATGGTGGCCGGATTTTATCTGTTTTAAAGAGTGGCCTACGAGGTGCTTGGGTTGGCGACCTTTTGCGCGTATTGCTCTAAAAGTGATAAATTCTGATAGACAGGGCAAACCAGTGCAACAAATTGCGTTGCTATTTCATTGCTATCAGAATATATGTCAAGCCAATAGCCTTCTTCGTCAAATTCTAGATGGTCAAGAAGCTGTGGGGCGTATTCTTCGACTATCAATGCGGCTATATCAACTAAGTTGCCATTGAAGTAAGGCGGCGGTGCCGAGTTGTATCTGTCAAAAAGGGTTTTGTAGGATAACAGTTCAGGTAAGTCAAACGCTGCTAGAATCTGGTACTGCTGCTCAGATGCATCACCTGCTACACCTTTAAGCGGTGTTATTTTGAATGAGTAATGATACTCCATGAGAACGCTGTTTCTTACCTAATATATAGCCAACAAAATACCCCGAAGCAGCCCGCCCAACTCTGCAAACGGAAACCGTTTAAAAAGTCAGCCTGACACTTCGGGGTATTTTCGGGCCGGCCCTGACGGCCGGCAACAACCTGCCTTACTCGGTGGCTTTGCGCACGTCGGCGGCGCGGGCGCCTTTGGGGTCGTTTTCGATTTCGAACTCCACCCGGTCGCCTTTTTTCAGGGTTTTGAAGCCTTCCATCTGAATGCTGGAGTGGTGGACGAACACATCATTGCCGCCGTTGTCGGGGCGGATGAAGCCAAAGCCTTTGTCGTCTTTAAAAAATTCTACGGTGCCGGTAATACGAGCCATGAGGAAATGAATGGTTGGGTTTCGGGCGAAAAGGTACGAATAAATCTGATTTTTCATCTTCCGGCCTCTGGCTCTCCGGGCTAGCCCGCGCTCACGGTGCGGCGGTAGAGCAGCCAGCCCAGCACGCCACACACCAGCACCAGGGCCGTGATGAGCAGGTCGCGGATGCGGCGGGCCGATTCGGCGGCCTGCACGTCGGCCAGCAGGTCGCGCTGGCGCAGGGCCTGCTGCCGCGACTTCTGCTCCAGGTTGAGCACCTGCTCGCTGAGTTCGTGCAGGCGGTCGGCGGCGGCGCTGCGGTCGTCGAGGTTGATATTTTGCAGGCCGGCGTTGGCGGTGGCGAGCTGACGGTTGACGCTGGCCAGCTGGCCGTTGGCGGCGGCGAGGCGGGCGGCGGCGGCGCGGGCGCTGGCCTTCACGGCGGGCACAATCTCATCGTCTTTGGCCACGATGCCGCGCAGGGTTGCTACCACTTCCTCCAGGTCTTTCTTCGACGGATTATTGCCAAACAGGCTGTTGCGCTGCTGCTCGGCCGCCCGGTAGTGCCGAATCAGGCTCTCGCGCTCGGCCAGCAGCCGCGGCAGCGGGTCGGGGGCGGGCGGGGGGGTAGGGGGCACCACGGCCGGCGGGGCCGCGGCGCCCGGCAGCGGCTGCTCGGCGGCGGGTACCCCGGTGGGCACCTGCTCCTGAGCCAGGGCCGCCGTCGCCGACAGCAGCATTCCCAAGAGGCTTAGCGCCGGCCCGCGCAACCAGCAGGCGGGATGGGTAAAAGAGAATAAACGCATCATAAAAGGCAGCGGAAGGAGGAAGGAAAAGATAAGCCGTCGACCGGCAGCAAGTTGCAAAAGTCGCTCAGTCGGCTCGAAATCCGGGCCCGCGGCAGTGGCCGGGGGCGCGGTTGCGGGCCGGGCGGCTATCTTTAACGCTTCTCCGGCCTCACCCGCCCTTTTCGTACTCCAGGATGCCCGACCGTTACTACCCCACCCTGGCCGCGCTGGCGGCCAATCCGTTGGCCGCGCCCGCCGAGCAGCTGCCGCGCCTGCGCAAGCTGCTCGACCAGGTGCTGCGCGAGGAAGCCGAGGCCGGCAACCGCATTTTCACCGACCTGAGCCAGGCCATCGGCCTGGCCGCCCACCACCGCCGGCTGCCCGCCGCCCTGCGGCGTGAGCTGCAAGCCCTGCGCCTGGCCGCCAACCTCGTGCTGCACGAAAGCTACCCCGGCACCCCGGCCGAAGCCGGCGCCGGCTTCGCCGCCCTGGCCGAGCTGGTGGAGCGGCTGACTGGCGTGGCCTACGACGGCGCCCGGCTGGCGGACCCGGCTTCGCGCTCACCGGCCGCGCCCGTGGCCATCCCTACCCCCCCCGCCGCCCCAAACCCGGCCGACCGGCTGGGCGCGACGGCCACGTTCCGGGCCACCTGGCCGGCCAATGCGGTGTGGCGCGTGCAGGTGCTGGAAGCAAGTCAAATCAGCCAGCAGCTGGTCGTGGAGCTGGAAACGCCCGCGGCGGGGCAGCCGGCTGGCCCGTTTCGGGTGGCGCTGCCGGCCGCTTACCTCGGGCTGCTGCCGCTGGCCGCGGCGCTGCATCCGGTGCTGCACCTGCTGGGGCCGGTGGCCTTGAGCGAGGGCCTGATTCAGCCGCGGCGGGTGGTGCTGGAGCCGGACTATCTGATTAACGTCACCACCATCGCCGAGTGCGCCCAGCAGGAGGGATGCGTGCCGGAGTGGGCCCTGCTCAAGGCATTTCAGGCCGATGAACCCTCGCGCCCGCTGGTGCTGGGTAATCTGGTCAATATGCTGCTCGATGAGGAAGTTAGCCACGCCGCCCGGCAGGCCAGCGCCTTGGTGGGGCAGGGGGGGGTAGGGAATGAAGAGCCGCAGCCGGCGGATTTGGCTACCGCAATGCCTCCCGATGTGGCCGCGGAGTTTGAGCTGGAAAGCTTTCTGCGCCAAAAGCTCTTCCGCGCCGCGCCGCTGCACCTGAGCACGCTGCCCGAATTTCAGACCCGCACCGGCGTGCCCGAGCTGCTCCAGGATTTGCGCCGCCACCACCGCACCCTGCGCGAGGCGCGGGCGCAGGGCTTCACCGCCCCGAGCCGCACCGGCTACCAGCAGGCGCCGCTGCGGCCCGAAGACTGCGCCCTGGAGCCGGCGTTTCTCTCGGCCACGTATGGCTTGCAGGGGCGCCTGGATTTGCTGCACGAAAGCGCCACCGGCTACGACCTGATTGAGCTGAAAAGCTCGACCCGCGTGCCCTGGGCTCAGCCCTGGGCCAACCACGCGGCGCAGGCCCAGCTCTACCGCCTGCTGCTGGAATCAGTCTACGGCGCCGAAGAAGGCCGGGGCCGCACCAGCATCTTGTACTCGAACGCGCCGGCCGGGCAGCCCGCCGTGCGCCGCGTCGACCAGGACGCCACCCTGATTGACCAGCTGCTGGCGGCTCGCAATCAGCTGGTAGGCACTGAGTTGCTGCTGGCCCGCGCCACTGGGCCCGCCGCCACGGCCCGCCTGCTGGCCCCGGTGCTCACGCCCGATGTGCTGAAGCTGCCCGGCTTCGGCCGCGAAAAGGCCCAGCGCACCGCCGCCGCCTGGGCCGGCGCCGACGCCGTGGAGCAAGCCTACTGCCTGGAGCTGACCCGCTTTGCCGCCCGCGAGATGCGCCTGACTTTGCTCGGCGAGGAAGCCCGCCCCGGCGACGCCGGCGGGCAGGCCGGCCTCTGGCGCCTCGACCCCAAGCGCAAGCAGCAGAATTTCACCTTGCTCGATGAGCTGATTTTAGTTGAAGACCACTCCGAAGCCAACGACGATGCCCGCCAGGGCTTGGGCCCGCACCTGGTTTTCCAACGTCCCGCCGGCGGCCCCGAGGTGAACTTCCGCGCCGGCGATACGCTGCTGCTTTACCCCTGCCGCCGCGCCGAAGCCAGCGCCGAACCAAGTGCCGAAACGTCCGCCATTCCCTACCCCCCCGTTGCCGCCGCACCCCACCTGACCGTACTCGATGCGCAAGTAGTGAAGGTGGTGTTGGCCGAAGACCTGGGCGCCGACGGCCGGGTGGTGCTCTCGGTGCGCAACCGCCGCCTAGCCCCGCGCTACCTGCGCGGCCATGCCCGCTGGGCGCTGGAGCCGGATACTTACGACACGTTTCGGCGCGAGTGGGCCGGGCTGACCGCGTTTCTGAGCTTGCCCCAGGAGCGCCGCGCCCGCCTGCTGGCCCGCCGCGAAGCCGGTCCGCGCCGGGCGGCGGAGCTGCCGGCCCTGCTGGCGCCGGCCACATCGGCAGCGGCGGTGGTGGCCCGCGCCCTGGCCGCGCCCGACTGGTTTGTGCTCTGCGGGCCGCCCGGCACGGGCAAGACCCGCGCCGTGCTTAAGGAGCTGGCCGTCAGTCTTTATAAAGAAGATAAGCAGGTGCTGCTGGCCGCCTACACCAACCGCGCGGTGGATGAAATCTGCGAGCAGCTGATTGCGGCCGGACTGCCTTTCATCCGGGTGGGCTCGCGGCTAGGCACGGCGCCGGTGTACCGGCCGTATCTGCTCGATAACATGCTGCGCGACTGTGCCAGCCGGCAGGCCGTGCGCGAGCGCCTCAAGGGCTGCCCGTTTTACGTGGGCACCGTGGCCAGCCTGCTGGGCAAGCCGGAACTGTTCACCCTCAAGCAGTTCGACGTGGCCGTGGTCGATGAGGCCAGCCAGGTGCTGGAAGCGCCGATGGTGGCCTTGCTGAGCAAGGTTCCCAAGTTTATTCTCATCGGCGACCACCGCCAGCTGCCGGCCGTGGTGGCCCAGGATGCCGCCGCCAGCGCCGTGAGTGCCGAGGTAGCCGACTTATTGGAACGCGAGCTAAGCCTGAAAAACCTGCGCAACTCCTACTTCGAGCGGCTGTTTAAGCGTGCCGAAGCGCACTGGCCCCACGCCCACGGCACGCTGGCCGACCAGTACCGGATGCACGATGAGCTGGCCCAGCTCGTCAATCAGGACTTCTACGCCGGCCAGCTACGCTGCCCCGCCACTTGGCAAACCGCGCCGCTAAGCCAGGCCCGCGCCCACTGGCCTACCCCCCCCGCCGCCGACGAAGTGCCGCCCGACGCCCTGGCCCAGGCCGTGCGCACACGGCGCCTGCTGTGGCTGCCCACGCGCCGCGCCGAGGTCGATTTTTCGATGAAGGAATCAACCCAGGAAGCCGACCTGGCCGCCCGCGTGGCGGCGCAGCTGGTGGCGGGCTACGGCGCTGATTTCGACCCCGAAACCTCGCTCGGCATCATCGCCAGCTACCGCAATCAGGCGGCCCTCATCCGCCGCCGCCTGGCCGAATTAGCTGAAAAGCTGGCTTGCCCGGCGCTGGCCCGCGTTGCCGTGGACACCGTGGAGCGCTACCAGGGCTCGCAGCGCGAAGTCATCATCATGAGCTTCTGCTGCCACCACGAGCACCAGCTGGAGCTGCTCGTAAGCCCCGACGACGAGGGCCGCGTCGACCGCAAGCTCAACGTGGCCCTGACCCGCGCCCGCCAGCAGCTCGTGCTGCTCGGCAACGAGGTGATTCTGGGCCGGGCGCCGCACCACGCGGCCTTGTTTGAGCGGGTGCGGGCGGCGGGCGGCGTGGTGACGGCGGGCTAGCCGTTCGGCCAGCGGGGAGGGGGTAGGGAATCAGCCGGGCAGCGCGGTCAGCACCCGCTTAATCAGCTCGTCGGGGCTGCCGTTGTGCCAGCGCCACACGATGACGAGGTCGTGCTCGGGGTCAATCCAGATGGTATTCTGGCCCGCGCCCAGGGCGGCGTAGCTCGTGGCGGGCGCGGCGGGCCAGGCCTTCTTTTCGGTGTTGAGCCACCAGAGGTAGCCGTAGTCGGGCCCGACCGGGCCGCGGGTGGTAGCCTGCCGCACCCATTAGCTAGCCATTGCAAGCCGCTTGGCTCGCGCCGCCACATAGCGCTTGTAGCGCCTCATCAGGACAGCGTGCGCCTTCTTCTCGACCAGTTCGTGCAGCAGCACACCACCGAGCAGGTTAATCAGCAGCGCCAGCGGCGCCACCCGCCAGTCGGTGTGGCTCAGGCGACCCGAGGCCAGGAGCGGGTCGAGCACGAATACGAGCGGCAGCTGCGCGATGTAGAAGCTGTAGCTGATGCGGCCCAGGTACTGCATGGGCCGGCTTTCGAGCCAGGCAAAGGCGCGGCTCTGGCGGGGCTGGGCCAGCACGGCCAGCAGCGCCACCACGGTGGGCACCACGAGCCAGTTGTGGGTGAGGCGGCCCGAAACCAGCGGCCCGGCAAAAGCCAGATAAACTGCCGTGAGGGCCAGCAGCGCCACCGCCACGCCCGGCCGCACCCGCCAGCCGAACCGAAACACCAGCAGCGCGCCCACAATGCCCGCCACGAACTCCGCTAGCCGGCTCGGCGGAAACGGAAATACCAGCTCGTAGCGCAACAGGCCCGCCCCCTGCGCCACGCCCAGCGCCGTGCTCAGCAGGGCCAGGCCGCCCAGCAACGCCAGCAGCGCCCCGCGCCGCCGGACGCGCAGCAGCAGCGGCAAGAGCAGCGGAAACAGCAGGTAGAAGAAGAACTCGTTGGCCACCGACCACGCCGCCATGTCGTACCACTGCATCGAGACCCGCGGGATATACGTCTGCAAAAACGTGGCGCTCAGTCCCACCAGCTTCCATGATGGAAGTGTGCCCTGCGCCTGACTGATAAACAGGCAGATAAGCAGGCCCACTAGAAAAACCGGGTAGATGCGGGCCAGCCGCTTGTAGAGAAAGCCCAGGTAGTAGCGCTTGCCCCGGAAATGGGGGGTAGGGAAATCCTTCAGATGGCTGTAGGTGAGCACGAAGCCGCTGAGCACAAAGAAGACGCAGACCCCCAGCCGGCCCTGCTGAATGACGTTGCCCAGGCGCGCCGGCAGGTAGGCGAGGGGCGTGCGGTGGGGCATGTCGAGGTGAAACACGAACACGTAGAGCGCCGCCAGAAACCGCAGGCCCGTCAGGCCTTTCAGCTCGCGCAGGGGGGTAGGGAAGTTAGCGGACATTCACCAGCTCGACCTCGAAGCGCAGCACGGCATTCGGTGGGATGGTGCCGCCGCCCTGCGCGCCGTAGCCCAGCGCCGACGGAATCAGCAGGATGGCTTTCTCGCCCTTGCGCATCAGGGCAATGCCTTCGTCCCAGCCCTGAATGACCTGCCCGCGCCCCAGCGTGAAGTCGATAGGCACGTTGCCATGCCGGGAGGAGGCGTCGAACACGGTGCCGTCGAGCAACTGGCCGGTATAAAGTACATCCACGGTGCGGCCCGGCTGGGCTTTAATGGCCGTCGGATTCGTGACTAATGGCACGTAGTACAGGCCCGAAGCTTGGCGCTGGGCAGTAGTCAGGCGGTTGTCAGCCACGTATTTTTTGATGGTATTCTCATCGCGCTGGCCGATGTCTTCGTCTTTCTTGCAGGCGGAAAGCAGCAGCGCAACGGCAGCTAACAGCAGGGTCAGGTAGCGGGCAACGAGGAGGGATGGACTTTTCATAGTTTATTTCTTTAAGGTGGAAAGCAAAAACTGGTCATCACCTCAGGCACTCGGCAGCGGAACAGGCTGCACTGTGGGCTGGAGCTTGGGCTTGTAGAAATACAGAATCAGAATGGGCAATAGCGTCAGCTCGGCCACGACCCCGAAGAGCAGGGTAAGCCCAATGAGAAAGCCGACGTAAAACGTTCCGTCGAAGGACGAAAACAGCAAGGTCGAGAAGCCACCCACCAGAATCAACGACGTGACAATCACGGCTTTGCCAGCTAATAAGTAGGTGCGCCGCACGGCCCGAAACAGGTTGGGCTCGTGGCCCAGCGTGAGGCGTAATTTGCTGATAAAGTGGATGGTATCATCAACGGCGATGCCGAAGGCGATGGTGAAGATGATGCTCGTGCTCACCTTCATGTTGACGCCGGCCAGGCCCATGACGCCCGCCACGATGAGAATCGGCACCAGGTTGGGCAGCAGCACCACCAGCGTCATGCGCAGCGACTTGAACAGGGCCAGCACGATGAGCGTGACCATGAGCACGTCGATGCCCATGCCGGTTATCATATTCAGGGTCAGGTCCTGGTTGTTTTTGTCGATGAGGTTGGCCGAGCCGGTGAGCCGGGTTTTCAGGACGGTAGAATCGAGGCTGGCCTGGGTGAAGCGGTGCAAATCGGCATTGAGCCGGCCGGCCGCGATGCTGCCCACGTCGGCCATGCGGCCCATGAGGCGGCCGGCGGAGGCGTCGGGCAGGGCGAGGGCGCTGAACTCGGGCTTCTTGCGGAAAAGCTTGATTTTAGTCTGGATGCGGCGCAGCTCGGCGGGCGTGTCGGGCAGGCGATACTCGGCCAGCCCGCCGCCGTTCAGGGCCTTGCGCACGGACTTCACCAGCGTCACGGGTGAGGCCTGGTAGCGCAGACCATAAGTGGTTTGCAGATACGTTTCGAGCTTTTCGGTCTGGCGCAGCACGTCGAGGTCGAAGACTTTCCTACCCCCCACCGGCTTCAGTTCCAGCTCGAAAGGCCGCACGCCGGCGAAGTTTTTTTCAAAAAAGCTGAAATCGAGCCGCACCGGGTCGTTTTTCGACAAGTCATCAAGCAAAGAGGAGTTGATGCGCAGCCGCGAGGCGGAGGCCACCGCGCCGACGATAATGAGGGCAAACACGGCCACAATCAGCTGCCGCCGCCGCAGCACCGCCGCGAACAGTCGCCCCAGCACGCCGTCCCAGCTGTGGCCCTCCTGGCGCGGCACCCGCAGCTCGGGCTTGCGCAAGAGCACCAGCATGGCCGGCAACAAGGTGAAACTCAGCACGAACGCCAGCAACACCGAGATGCCCGTGAACAGCCCAAAGTTGTATATCGGCCGGATGTTGCTCGTCATCAGGGTGAAAAAGCCCAGGCTCGTGGTCAGCGCCGACAAGCCCGAGCCGAACCCGGATTCCTTGATGGTGACGCGCAGGGCGTCTTTTTTGCTGGCCCCGTAGCCCAACTCGCTCACGTAGCGGCTGATGATGTGGATGGTATCGCTCATGCCCACCACGAAGAGCATCAGCGGCAGCAGCGCCGTCATCAAATCGATGCTCACCCCGCAGGCCGTCATCAGCCCCAGCCCCCAGATAATCGTGCCCAGCACCACCACTAGCGGCAGTACCACGCCCCACCAGGTCCGGAACGTGAGCCAGAGCAGCGCCGTGACCAGCAGAAACGAGAGGCTCATGAACACGACCATCTCCCATTTGAGCCGCTCGACGAACACCGACTGCGCGACGAGCTTGCCGGCGAAGTGCACCCGGTTTTCGGTGAAGCCCAACCCGCGCAGGCCCGCGTTCAGGGCCGTGAGCAGCGAGTCGCCGGGCGGCTTTTTCAGGTCCGGCACGGTCTCGAAGACCAGCGTTACGGCGCGGGCGTCGGGGCTGAACAGGTTGCCCACCAGGCCGGGGGTGCGGTAAATCAGGGTCGAGTCCTGGGCGCGTTGGGCCGGGTCGAGGGGGTAGGCGGCCGGGTGCAGGTACGGCAGGCTGAACACGCCCAGGCCCTCGACCACCGGGTTGGCGATGGTGGTGGGCGAGGTCACGCCGCGCACGTAGCGCAGGCGCCGGGTCAGGCGGGTGAGCGAGTCGACGCGGGTGATAAAGCCGGGCTCAAAGACGGTGTGGCCGGGGTCGGCTTCCAGGCCCAGCAGCACGTAGTCGTTGTCGTTGCCATAGCGGTGCGAGTAGTCGAGGTAGTAGTCCAGGTCGGGGTCGCCGACGGGGAAGAAGTCGTTGAAATTGTAGTTGAAGCGCAGCTGCGCCACGAAGAACAGGGCCAGCGCCGTGACGAAACCCAGGGCGCTGAGGGTGAGGTAGCTAATCCGGCGAAGCGGCATCGGAGGGTTGGAAACGCGGAGGGGGGTAGGGAGGGCGCCGGGCCAGGCCGGCGCGGCGCCCGAATATGCGCCCGGCGTTGTACTTTAGGGGCGTGACAAAAGCCAACCCGGCCTTTTCGGCTTTTGTTTCCCCAACCCAGCTTCTCCCATTTTTAACTTTCACTAAATCCGATGAAAAACGCCCTGCTCGCCCTCGCCCTGTTTGCCTTCGCCGGCACCGCCTCGGCCCACGACGGCCCCCCCACCAAAGGCAAGAAAACGGCAAAAGCCGGCGCCAGGAAAGAAGCCTGCGCCAAGATGGCCGCCGGCACTTCCTCGTGCTGCATGAAAGGCGGCGCCACGGCTACGGCCGCCGCCAAAGCCCCGGCCGCCGCGCCAGTTGCCAAGTCGCTGTAAGCAGTAGGTTGAAACTTAGTCTAATAAAAAAAGCCGCCTACATAGGCGGCTTTTTTTGTGCTGCTGGAAGCCAGCTGGCATCCCGCGTCAGGTCGGCAGGCATGATGTCCAACTTATATCGGAATAGTGCCTGAATGTGTGGCACAATCTCGGTTCGATTTACAGTTGTTGGGTGGCGCCGAAATTTGAGATAATGTTGGCAAGTCATTTTCTCAACCACTTCTCTAATAGTCGCAGATTGAAGCGTGTTGCCAAATTTGCTTGCTGCCTCTGCACCGGCAATTACTAGTAATATCGCCGAGAATCCTACCCCAGGGCCGGCAAAGAAAGCAGCCAGCGAAGCCAGCCCCGCCAGAACAAGCACCATCACAGTCGTGTCAGAAGGGCCAATAAATGACGGCTTGACACCCAGCGTAGCCTCAATAGAGTCAGTAATTTGTTGCCGTTGGCGCCGGCTGGCTGGGAGCAGGTCCGCCAGGCGCGTAGTGGGCGTGATGGTGGCCGGAGCAAGGTGGGAAGACAGGGCCCGGCGCAATTGATAGAATGCCTGTTGCGAGGTGCAGTCATCGGCGGGCGCAAGCTCGATTTTCGCAAGGACAGCATCACAAAGCTTACCGAAGGTGCCAACTTCTCGCAACTCACTAGCCTCAAAACTGAAACCAAACGACTTTTCAATCATACCGATTACGTCTTCAAGGTCTTCGGTATCGGTTTCGTTGAGTTGGTAAGTTGCCATGTTGGAAAGAAAAATGGGGGTAGGAAGGCAAGCTGCCAGAATCAAGCTGGCTCACACTGCAAGTTATAATTTTGCAACACTTTACACGTCCAGCTTATGCGCCAATACCTCGACCTGCTCCGCCACATTCTGGACCACGGCACCCGCAAAACCGACCGCACCGGCACCGGCACGCTCTCGGTGTTCGGGCATCAGATGCGCTTTAATCTGGCCGAGGGCTTCCCGCTGGTCACGACCAAAAAGGTACACCTGAAAAGCATTATCCATGAGTTGCTGTGGTTTCTCAAGGGCGACACCAACACGGCCTATTTAAAGGCCCACGGCGTCAGCATTTGGAACGAATGGGAGGACGCAGAGGGCAACTTGGGGCCCGTGTACGGCCGGCAGTGGCGGGCTTGGCACAAGCTGTACGAAGTCGCCCCTCGGCGTTTTGAGCGGCCCGCTCCCCGCATCGAAACTTCGTTTGATAAGGTCATCCGCCTCGACACTTCCGAAGAATTTGATTTGTTGGGGCAAGAATTTGCTTCGGCCCGCTTTGGCAAATACGTAGTGGTGCGCAGCCTCCGGGTGCCGCGGACTGACGGCAGCAGTCTGTCGCGGATTGCCCTCGACGTTCAGTTTTTAACCACCGGCTACGTCGCCACCAACTGCACCGTGCAGGCGGTGCGCGCCGGGCAGGTGCGCGACCTCTATGCGCCCGACTTTCTTGGCGTAGCGGCTACGGGCGATACCAGCCGCTTCGACCCGGCCATTGTTGAGCTGGTGCGGGAAACCTGGAAAGGCATTATCAAGCGGTGCTATGATCCCCGGCACATTGGGTTTGCCAATTACGGCGGGGCGGGAGTTTTCGTCGACAACCGCTGGCTCGTGCTGGAGCATTTCATTGAGGACGTGCAGCGCCTGCCCAACTGGTGGTTGAAAGTGGATTATCCCAGCGAGTATTCGTTGGACAAGGATTTTCACGCCACCAACAAGTATTCCCGCGAAACGTGTTTGTGGCTCAGTAAAGAAGAACAAAACCTGAATACGTCGCGCACGGCCCCGTTCGTGGCTACCACCCCGCAAGGAGAAGAGTTGTATTGCCTGAGCATTAGTTCGCTGGTAAATAAGTTCGGGTTAAAATCCGTGTGCATCAACAACTGCCTGCGCGGCAAAGCGCAGATGCACCACGGCTGGCAGTTTCGGCGCGTAACCTCCGATGGGGTAATACGCATTCGTATTTTCGACCAAATAAAGGAAGTGGTCAGTGCCATCCGGCATACGCCTCATTCGCGTCGCCTCATTATCAACGCCTGGAATGTGGGCGACTTGGAGGAGATGAAGCTTCCCCCATGCCACATGAACATGCAGTTCTACGTGGCCGACGGCAAATTGTCCTGCCAGCTCTACCAGCGCTCGGCCGACGTGTTTTTGGGCGTGCCCTTCAACATCGCTTCCTACGCTCTACTCACGCTCATGATGGCCCAGGTTACGGGCCTGCAACCTGGCGAGTTCATCTGGACCGGCGGCGACACCCACTTGTATCTGAACCACTTGGAGCAAGCCGAGCTACAGCTGACCCGCGCGCCGCGCCCGCTGCCGCAGCTGCGAATCAACCCGGCGGTGACCGATATTTTTAGCTTCCAATACGAGGATTTCCAGTTGGAGAATTACGAGCCCTGGCCGGCCATCAAGGCGCCGGTGGCGGTGTAGCTTTAGCGCGAAGTTTAGAAGAAGTAAAAAAGTAAGTTTCGCGAAGGGGCATCGACTTCGCGAAACTTACTTTTTTACTTCTTCTAAACTTCGCGTGAAATAATGGCTGCGCAACTCGTCAAATAGTACGCTGCCCACGCGCCGCACGGCCCGCACCGCCGCCACGTTGGCCGTGAAAACGGCGTCGGCCGCTAGCAGCTCTTTTTGCAAAAACAGCCCTTCGCGGCACTCCCGGCCAGTCGCCCGCGCCGCGCGCAGCACCTGGGCCCGGCGCACGCCGGCCACGCAGCCGGTTTCCAGCGACGGCGTAAATAAAACCTCGTTCTTCAGCCAGAAGATGGCCGCCGCCCCGGCTTCGGCCACGTGGCCGGCGGCGTCGCAGAGGATGATTTCATCGAGGCCGCGGCGTTGCCGCTCGTGGGCGGCGCGCACGTAGAGCCAGGCTTGCGGGCCTTTGCAGAAACTAAGGGGGGTAGGGATGGAGTAGGTTTCTAAGGCAAAATCAGCTCTGGCAATGGGTGCTTCGTCAAGCACAAAAGCTTCGGCGGTAGCCAGCCACTCAACCTGGTCGGTCAGGGGCGTGTAGCGACCACCGCCCGCGCGCCAGACTTGCAGGCGCAGGCGGGCAGCGGGCAGGCGCTGGGCCGCCACGAGGCGGGCCAGCGTGGCGCTCAGCGCTTCGTCCGAAGCCAGAGAGGGGGGTAGGGAAAGATGCAGCGCGGTGGCGGCTTGCTGCATCCGGGCCAGGTGGTCGGCGGCCAGGCGCAGGCGGTTGTTTTCCCAAATCAGCGTTTCAAAAAAGCCGTCGCCGAAGGCCAGGCCGCGGTTGGGCAGGGGTAGGGCGGCCGTGGGCAGCAGTTCGTCGTTCAACAGCACCATAGCTGGCAAGGTATAGCTGGCTGCTTTTAGCTTAAACCCAAACAAAAAAGGGACGAGCCGGCTGGCTCGTCCCTTTTCCTGCTTTAGCTGACCAGGGTGGCTATGCCTCAGCCAATCAAGGCCTTCTACCGCACCTGAATGCGGCGCACTACCGTGCCTTCGCGGTAAGTTACGCGCAGTAGGTAGGTGCCGGCGGGCAGCGCCTCTACGGCCAGCGTGGTCGCGGCGCCGCCGGTTAGGGCCTGGTGCCGCACGGGCCGGCCAAGCGCGTCGAGCAGGTCCAGGGTTTCGGGGTGGGCGGCGGGGTCGGGTTGTACGTGCAGCAGGGTGTGGGCCGGCACGGGCCAGGCGGCGGTGCGCTCGGCCACGGCGCGCGGGGCCGCCACGTGCAGCACGTTGGCCGCTGTGAGGCGGGCCAGGGCCACGGCCGGCTCCCCGCTCAGGCTGCTAAAGTCTCCGCCCGTCACGAGGGCGCCATCGGGTTGTACCAGCAAAGTTCGGACGCGGCTATTCGGGACGGCCGTGGCCGCGAAAGACGCATCGGCCTGCCCGTTAGGCAGCAGCCGCGCCAGGTTGGCGGGCACGCTGGCGCCGACGAAGAGCCCGCCGGCCAGCACCCGGTTGTTGGGTTGCAGCAGCAGGGTGTTGATGGTGCCCGTCGTGCCGGGCGGCACAAAGCCGGCATCGAGCGTGCCATCCGCATTCAGGCGCGCCAGGTTGGCGCGGTTAGCCCCGCCATAGCCCGTAAACCGGCCGCCCACCAGAACTTTGCCATCGGGCTGCACCACGAGGCTGTTGAGGCCGGAGAAAGTTGCAGCGTTCGTGAAAGCCGCGCCCACGAACGTGGCATCCACGGCGCCCGTGCTTCCCAGGCGCACCACGGTGCGGATATCGGTGGTGCTGCCATTAGGCCGGTAGGAGCCGGCCACCAGCAGCTGGCCGTTGGGTTGCAGCGCCATCGCCTGAAAAGTAGTCAGCTGGCCGGCACTGCTGCCGCTGAGGGCAAACGAGGCGTCGAAGGTGCCGTCGGCGAGCAGCCGCACGACTGACGAGCTAGCGCTGCTCAGGCTCCTGCCCACCAGCAGCCGGCCATCGGGCTGCAGCAGCAGGCGCAGGGGCCGGCTGGCGTCCGGGGCAGCCACGAAGCTGTTGTCGCGGTTGCCGGTCGGCAGAAAGCGGAGCACCGCAAGTTGAGTGGCGGCCAGCACGCGGCCATCGGGTTGCAGGGCCAGGTCGACGATGGTCTCATCGACGCGGTTGTCGGTGGCAAACGTGGCGTCGGGGGCGCCGCTGGCCTCAAAGCGGGCCAGGCGCCGCACCACCCGCCCGTTGATTTCCGAGAAGTTGCCGCCGGCCACCAGCTTGCCATCGGCTTGCCGCACCAGGGCGCTCACCGAGCCGGGCGTTTGCAGAAGCGGCTGGAAAGTGGGGTCCACCGTGCCGGTGCTGGTCAGTTGCACTAGGGTGCGGTCGGAAACGCTGCTGAAACTGGTGAAGCTGCCCCCGACCAGCACTTTGCCGCTGGCCAGCCGGGTGAGGGAGGAGGGGGCGCTGTTGGGGCCGGCGCCAACGCCAACCTGAAAGCTGTTGTCCAGGCTGCCGTCCGGGTTGAGGCAGGCTACACGGGGAAAGCCGGCAAAGTCCAGCCCCAGGCTGTTGATAAACAGAAGCTTGCCATCAGGCTGTAACTGCAGCGCATCCCCGAAGTAGGAGACGGTGCTGTAGGCGCGCAACTCGGCCGGCGGGTTAAAACTCGGGTCGAGCGCGCCGTTGGAGAGCAGGCGGGTTAGGCCCTGGTGTCCGTTGGCGATAGTTTGGAACCCGCCCGCCACCAGAATGCGCCCGTCGGGCTGCACGGCGATGTTGAGCACCTCGCTGCTGTTGCCCAGCGCCGCCGTGAAGCTGGCGTCGAAGCTGCCGTCGGCGTTGAGCCGGGCCAGGCCGGGGCAGGGATGGCCATCATAGGTCTCAAAATAGCCGCCAATGAGCAGCTGCCCGTTAGGAAGCCCGGCGATGGTTTCGACCTCGTTGGAGGCACCCTGCCCGGCGCGGAAGCTCGGGTCCACGGCGCCGGTGGCCGTCAGGCGCACGATGCCGTTGGCTACGGCGCCGTTAAAATGGTCGAACGGCCCGACCACAACCAGTTGCCCGTTAGGCAGCGGCAGCGCATCATCCACGAAAATAGAGCCGTCATTGGCAGTGGCGCCCGTGCCGGGGTTGAAGGCGGCATCACCGGTGCCGTCAGCGTTCAGGCGCAGCACCGATTCGCGCGTGAGGCCGCCCGCTGCCAGTTGAACGCCTAGCGAAATTAACACCAGCTGGCCGTTGCTGAGCACGCGCGGCCGGTAGGCCAGGGACGCCGCGCCCACATTCCGCTGGAAGTCTGCATCCAGCGTGCCATCGGCATTGAAGCGGCTCACGTTCGAGGCCGCCACGCCATTTATGCGCGAGAACGACCCGGCCACAACCCGCTTGCCATCAGCCTGCTCCACGGCCGAAAACACCGTGGCAGGGGCGTAGATGCTGGAGGTCGTGAAAGCTGGGTCGAGGCGCTGCGCGGTGGCGGGCAGCGCGCCGGTACCGGCCAGCAGTAGCCCCACAATGGAGAGTTGAAATTTAATCATTAAAACAGGTTGTTAATGAGAAAAAAGAAGCGTCGAAAGCAAAGATGCTCAGACAAATATACTTTTTAATGTAGCAAAAAGCGCTTGCCTGGCAGCGCCTTCACTACGCCCCGAAACTCCAGCGCCAGCAGCAGCGAAGCCACGGCGTGAATAGGCAGCTGCGCCTTCCAGGCCAACTCGTCCATGTGCACCTCCTTGACCGTGGCCAGCACGGTGATGAGGGCGAACTCCTCAGCCGTGAAGTCATCGGCCGAGTAGGAGGGGGTAGGGCGGAACTTGCCCGACTGGTGCAGGGCCGCGTCCCAGTTGAGCTGCTCTTCCAGGTCCTTGGGACAGGAATACAGCGCCGCCTTATTACTGCGAATCAGCGCGTTACAGCCCTCGGAGGCCACCGAGCCCAGGTTGCCGGGCACGGCCAGCACGTCGCGGTCGTAGCTCAGGGCCAGCTCGGCGGTGATGAGCGCGCCGCCCTTGATGGCCGCCTCCACCACCACCGTACCATCGCTCAGGCCGGCAATAATTCTATTACGGGCCGGGAAATTGTAGCGGTCAGGCGGCGTGCCGAACGGAAACTCCGTCAGCAGGCCGCCCTGCTCGCGCATCTTCTCGGCGGTTTTGCGGTGGGCGGCGGGGTAGATAATGTCCAGGCCCGTCGCCATGACGCCCACGGTGTCGAGGCCGTGCTGCAAGGCGGCGCGATGCGCCACGATATCAATTCCATAAGCCAACCCGCTGACTACCAGCGGCCGGTGCGGCAGCAAACCCGCCACCAGCCGCTCGGTTTGTTCGCGGCCGTAGTCCGTAGCCTGCCGCGTGCCGACAATGGCGACAGTTTTGGGCGCGTTCAGGTCGGCCGTGCCCTGGTAGTAGAGGATGACGGGCGCGTCGGCCAGTTGCTTGAGGCGGGTTGGGAAGCGCTTGGAGGTGTAGAAAATGATTGCGACGTTATCCTTTTCCGCCTTTTTCAGGTCGGCTTCCGCTTTGCGCAGCGCGGCTTCGCGAGCCTTGCCAGTGAGCGCCTGCACGGTCACGTCGCCTACCCCCGGAATGCGGCGCAGCTTGCCAGGGGGCATGGTGAGCACGGCCTTGGCCGAGCCGCCGTAGCTCATCAGCTGCCGCGTGAGTTGCGGGCCGATGCCGGGCAGCAGCGTCAGGGCGAGTTCGTGGAAAAGGGTATCGTCGTGAGGCATTGGTTGAAATGGCGCGGGGCTGCGCCCCGTGCCTATTATTACCCGGCCTCCGGCCGGGCCGCGCCGGTAGCAGCGTTAGGCGGTAGTTGTTCTGGTCTAATCGTTCTGTGGGCCAGAGGCCCACTCCTGGTCGGCACGGGGCGAAGCCCCGCGCCATAGCTACTGCGGCGCGCTCTTGCCCGCCGCGTCCACCTCCTTGCGCAGCTGCACCAGAAAGGCGCGCACCTTCTCCAGGCTCTGCACCACGTCAATTTTTTCCTTGAGCTGCGGGCCCTTCTGCTTAAGCATATCGCGGGCGCCGGGAATGGTGTAGCCGCGCTCCTTGACCAAGTGATAGATGGTGCGGAACACGTCGATGTCGGCCGGCGTGTAGAGACGGTTGCCCTTCTTGCTGCGGCGCGGGCGCAGCTCGTCAAACTCGGTTTCCCAGAACCGAATCAGCGACTCGGCCACTTTGAACTGGGCAGCCACTTCGCCGATGGTGAAGTACTGTTTTTCAATCTCGCGCTCTTTGTAGGGCATAGGCGGCGCCAGCGTTGGGCTGGCGGATGGGGGGTAGGAAAACGGAAAAACGAACTACGGCGCAGCGGCTACCTTTGCGAAACTACCTTTCGGCTGGTCTGCGAAAGCGGAAAAGCAGCTCGAAAAGTAGCGATAAATCCGGCTGCGGCCAGGGTTTTCAGTTTGGTTTCCGCCGTTCATATTTCCTTCCCGCGCCAGGCCCCGCTTGGTCGTCTTTCCCCTATGCCGCTTCCCTCCGCTTCCGCCGTCCGCCAGCAATTCCTGGATTTCTTTGCTTCCAAAGGCCACCACATCGTGCCTTCGGCCCCGATTGTGGTCAAGGACGACCCGACGCTGCTCTTCATCAACAGCGGCATGGCGCCGTTCAAAGACTACTTTCTGGGCAACAAGCCCGCGCCATTCAAGCGCATCGCCGACACCCAGAAGTGCCTGCGCGTGAGCGGCAAGCACAACGACTTGGAGGAAGTCGGCTACGACACCTACCACCACACCATGTTCGAGATGCTCGGCAACTGGTCGTTTGGCGACTACTTCAAAACCGACGCCATTGCCTGGGCCTGGGAGCTGCTGACGGAGGTTTATAAACTACCGAAAGACCGGCTCTACGTTACCTATTTTGAGGGTGACCAGGGCGACGGCCTCGGCCCCGACACCGAGACGCAGGACCTGTGGCGGCAGTACGTAGCCGAGGAGCGCATTCTGCCCGGCAACAAGAAGGACAACTTCTGGGAGATGGGCGACGTGGGCCCCTGCGGCCCCTGCACCGAAATCCACATCGACCTGCGCGACGAAGCCGAGGTAGCCCAGCAGTCCGGCCGCGACTTTGTGAACGCCGACCATCCGCAGGTCGTGGAAATTTGGAACAACGTGTTCATGGAGTTCGAGCGCCGGGCCGACAAGAGCCTGCTCAAGCTGCCCCAGCAGAACGTGGACACCGGCATGGGTTTCGAGCGCCTGATGATGGCCGTCTCGGGCGTGAAGTCGAACTACGACACTGACGTGTTTCAGCCCCTGATTCAGTTCATTGCCCAGGAAGTGGGCGTGGAGTACCACGGCACCGCGCCGGCCAAAGTCACCGACCAGCCGGCCACGGAAGACGAGAAAACCGACATCGCCATCCGCGTCATCGCCGACCACATCCGCACCATCGCCTTCACCATCGCCGATGGGCAATTGCCCAGCAACGTCAAGGCCGGCTACGTCATCCGCCGCATCCTGCGCCGCGCGGTGCGCTACGCCTTCTCGTCGCTTAATCAAAAGCAGCCCTTCCTCTACAAGCTCGTGCCGGTGCTGGCCGACCAGATGCGCGGCATTTTCCCCGAACTGAAGCAGCAGACGCAGTTTGTGCAGCGCGTGATTGAGGAAGAGGAAATTGCCTTTTTGAAAACGCTTGAGAAAGGTTTGTTGAAGTTGTTCGATATAATCACTGACATGTTCACTGATTATGCTGGCAGGACTATTTCTCAAGGAGAAAACTCGAATCCTGACACCAACATAATTCGAGCGAATTATATATTTAACAAGTATCGTTCGGAGTTAGCACAAGGATTAAATCTTAGTTGGGAGTCTCAAAAAGCCAACTCCATTCTAAGCCATAGTCAATCACAAGGAGATAAGGACACGGCTCAGTTAGATAATGAGTACGAAGAAATAGTAAATCAATTTTCGCAATCGCAACCTGGAATTAGCGGCGAAACCGCGTTCGAATTGAGCGACACCTTCGGCTTCCCGCTGGACCTCACGGCACTTATTGCCCGCGAAAAGGGCTTGAGCGTGGACGAAGCTGGTTTTCAAATAGAATTGCAAAAGCAGAAAGCCCGCTCGCGCAACGCCCAGGAAACCGAGCAGTCGGATTGGACCATCGTGCACGAATCCGAGGAGCAGCCCGCCTTTGTGGGCTACGATGTGGCCGAGGCGCCGGCCCGCATCCTGCGCTACCGGCAGACCGACAAAAAAGGCAAAACCGAGTACCAGGTGGTGCTCGACCAGACGCCGTTCTACGCCGAGAGCGGCGGACAGGTGGGCGACACCGGCTACCTGGAGTCGCCGCTGAGCAAGGTGCGCGTCATTGACACGAAAAAGGAAAATGACCTCATCGTGCACACCCTGCTGGAACTGCCCGAGGACGTGAGCGCCGACTTCCTGGCCCGCTACGACGTGGCCCGCAAGGAGCTGATTCGCAAAAACCACACTGCCACCCACCTGCTGCAAGCCGCCCTACGCGAGGTGCTCGGCCCCCACGTGCAGCAAAAAGGCTCGTTGGTAAACGAAAAGCTGCTGCGCTTTGACTTCTCGCACTTCACCAAAGTAACCGACGACCAGCTGCGGCAGGTCGAAACGCTGGTGAACGAGCGCATCCGCCAGCAGATTCCGCTCGATGAGCGCCGCAACGTGCCCATTCAGGAAGCCAAAGACCTGGGCGCCACGGCCTTGTTCGGCGAAAAGTACGGCGAGTTCGTGCGCGTCATCACCTTCGATAAAGACTACTCCGTGGAGCTGTGCGGCGGCACCCACGTGCGCGGCACCGGCGAAATTGGCTTCTGCAAAATCACGAGCGAAAGCGCGGTGGGCGCCGGCGTGCGCCGCATCGAGGCCGTAACCGGCCCCGCCGCCGAAGCCTACGTGAACCAGCAGCTGACCCTGCTGGACCAGGTGCGCGACGCGCTGGGCAACCCCCAGCACCTGCTCACGGCCCTGGAAAAGCAGGCCGAAGAAGTAGCCGCCCTGCGCAAGCAGCTTGAACAGTTTGAAACCCAGCAGCTGGCCGGCCAGCGCCAAACGCTGGCCGCGCAGTTCAAGCAACTGCCCAACGGCCTTCACTTCCTGGCCGCGCAGGTACAAGCTGGCTCGGCCGATGCGCTCAAGAAGCTGGCCTACGAGCTGCGGCAGGCCGCACCCCCTGCTAGGCCCGCCCCGGAGGGCACCGGCCTAGTCCTGGTGCTGGGCGCCGAAATAGAAGGCAAGCCCCAGCTGGCCGTGATGCTGGACGACGAAACCGCCAAAGCCGGCAAGCTCAACGCCTCCACGCTGGTGCGCGAGCTGGCCAAGGATATTCAGGGCGGCGGCGGCGGGCAGCCGTTTTTCGCCACGGCCGGCGGCAAGAACGCGGCGGGGCTGGCGGCGGCCATTGGGCGGGCGGAGGAGTTGGTTAATAATACCTTCAGGTAAACTGCTGAACTTATATCATGTCATGCGTGAACCTATTATTATCAAAGCTATAGCTTTCTCGATGCTAGCCGTGGACGTGGCCATTTGGTTGTTTCTTCAACTAGAGAGTAGTAAGGATACCCTTGTGGTGGGTTCAAGTTTACTTAGCGTGTCTTTAATGTGCGTATACCAATATTATCCTATTGAGGGAATAAAAACCCTATCAAGATTTTTATCAGCGGCGTCGACAATTTATTATATATTATGCACTTTATTTATTTTCTATTACCTCAGAGCTACCCGAACAAGTTTAGACTTTAATTACTCAATCTTTCTTTGGATATTACCAATATTATTTAATGTCATAACATATTATAATAGTTATTTTTACAAGAGATAATTTCACTCTCCGAACTCAATTTTCATTATGGCTTGGAACTCAATTAGTGAGCGGCTGACGACGTTGCCTCTCATACTGGCTGGCCCTATCCTGCGCCGGGTGGAAAAGGACATTGTGCCGGTATGGGTGCCATTGCAGTCATGCACGGTTTGCATGTAGAAGATGACCTCGCGCGGCTTCTGCTTCCTGATTCAAAGTAGTGTAGAATGTCAAATTTTAGTTTTATGCAAATCGTATTCGACGTATCCCCGGACCGCGTGAACTTCGCCCTTGAAGTGCTGCGCAGCTTGTCGTTTGCCCAAAATCCGCGTCCGCTGGAAGGCTCAGCCGTAGCCGACGATACAACCGACTACCTGCTGGCCTCGCCGGCCAACACTGAGCGGCTGCGGCTGGCCTACGAGCAGTTTGACCGGGGCGAGCGGATAGACTTTACGCCGCCCGCCGAATGACTTTCGCGCTGGCGTTTTTGCCCGTTGCCTGGGAAGATTATCAGCACTGGCAGCAGACGGATAAAGCGGTGCTGCGGCGGCTCAATGCGTTGCTGAAGGAACTACAGCGCACCCCGTTTGCCGGCACGGGCAAGCCGGAGCTGCTGCGGTACGACCGCGCCGGCACTTGGTCGCGGCGTATTACGGACGAGCACCGCTTGGTGTACCGCGTGGAAAGCGACGTAGTCTGAATTCTCCAATGCCGCTACCACTACGCGGCGAAGTAGCAATGGCGAGTCAGGATAAAACCACTGAAATAACAAGCAGCCGCTTACTTTGCCCTCGCTATGATAGAAGCAGACCTCGTTAAAAAGCACGGCAAAAAGCTGTTGGGTATGGCAGAGCACGGCCACCACGCGCCCACCTGGCGGGAGCGTATCCCCGAAATCCTGCTCGAAATCGGCATCATCGTCTTTGCCATCACGCTCTCCATCTGGCTGCACAGCTGGCACGAGCACTCCCTGGAGCGGGCCACGGCGCGCAAGTTTCTGACCGGCCTGCGCGCCGATTTGGTGCAGGACCTGCGCGAGCTGCGCTCGGACTCGGGGTCGTTTGTCACGCAGCGGCAGGGCTTTCGCTACTACCGCACCCTGACGCCCCGGACGCTGCGCCCCGACAGTCTGCTTTTCTACCGCTGGACGCTGCGCAACAGCACGGGCCTGGTGCCCAACAGCTCCCGGTTTGAGGGTCTCAAGTCGTCGGGCAAACTGGATGTCATTGAGAATGAGGAGCTGCTGACCAATATTCTGGACCACTACCAGGAGCAGGTGCCGGCCCTGGTGAACAGCACCACGCTCTACAACGACTACAAGCAGGCTCATTTAAGTAGCTACCTCGACCAGCACCTGCAACCCGACGAGGGAAATATCAGCGCCGTGATGGCCACGCTGCCGATGCAGAACTACCTGAGCCGCGACGGTGCCATCAACAACATTCTCGAAAAATACCACCAGGTGATGAACCACAGCCGCCAGCTTATCCGGCAGATTGATGCCCAGCGGTAGCGGCATTTAAACCGGATATCTGTAATGCTTAAGGCCGGGGCAGCGATGCAGCTACGGCCCCTACATTTGGCTTGCACTTACCGCCCCGCGCCCCATGACTGCCCTCGTCCTTCTCGGCCTCGCCATCCTCATCCTGTTTCTCTCGTTTGTCATCGTCCAGCAGGGGCAGGTGGCGGTGGTCACCATTTTCGGCAAGTACCGGCGCATCATGCTGCCGGGGCTGAACTTCAAGATTCCGTTTATCGAAACGGTGTTCAAGCGGATTTCCTACCAGAACCGCTCGCTGGAGCTGAACTTCCAGGCCATCACCGCCGACCAGGCCAACGTGAACTTCAAGGCCATGCTGGTCTACGCGGCCTTTAACCAGAGCGAGGAAGCCATTAAGAACGTGGCGTTTAAGTTCGTGGACGACAGCAGTCTGATGCAGGCGCTGGTGCGCACCGTGGAGGGCAGCATCCGCGCCTTCGTGGCTACGCAGCGGCAGGCGGCGGTGCTGAGCCTGCGCGGCGAAATCGTGCTCCACGTCAAGGACCAGCTTGATACGACGCTGGAGGGCTGGGGCTATCATCTGATTGACTTGCAGCTCAACGATATTGCCTTTGATGAGGAAATCATGCGCTCAATGGCAAAAGTCGTGGCCTCGAACAACCTGAAAGCTGCTGCCGAAAACGAGGGGCAGGCGCTGCTCATCACCAAAACCAAGGCCGCCGAGGCGGAGGGCAACGCCATCAAAATCGCGGCCGAGGCGGAGAAAATCGCGGCGCAGCTGCGCGGGCAGGGCGTGGCCTTGTTTCGGGAGGAAGTGACCAAGGGCCTGGCCCACGCCGTGCAGGAAGTGACGGACAATAACCTCGACCCGTCGCTGGTGTATTTTTCGATGTGGACCGAGGCCATCAAGCACTTTGCTGAGCAGGGGCAGGGCAACGTCATCTTCCTCGACGGCTCGAACGAGGGCATGAGCAAAAACCTGGAGCAGATGATGGCCATGCAGCAGCTCAGCCGCCCGCTAAAGTAGCGGCGCGAACCTGCCGGCCGCGGCGCCCCGGCGGGGCTTTCGGGCGCAGGAGGGGGGTAGGGAAATAAAAGAACTGAGCAAAGTCCTGCCGGAGCATATTAAAGTGCCAGGGTTGTCTTATATTTGGCCAGTTCGTTCCCTCTATATTCCCTACTCCCGCATGAAGAAAAACGCTACCCTGGCCGCGCTGGCGGCCCTTTTGCTGGCCGGCGCCGCCCAGGCCCAACAAGTGGCCGTGCCCACGTTCACCGACCCCGGCGCCTACAACAACTATATCGTGGGCGAGCAACGCGAGCTGCTCAAGAAAAACCTGCGCTACATCAGCAAGTCGGCCCACTCGGATAACGAGAAAAAGATTGCCAACCGCCGCCTCGATGTGGTGAAGCAGAACGAGCTGGCCCTGGCCCGGCTGGCCCGGCTCAAGGCCTACGACGGCGACAAGGACTTCAAGGACAAGGCCACCGAGGCGCTCTATCAGCAGCTGAAAGTGTACTCCGTGGACTACAAGCAGGTTGATTTTCTGGCCGCGACCCGCACGCAGAGCTACGAGAACATGGAGGCCTACTTCCGGGCGATGGAAGTGGCCGAGGGCAAGCTGGCCGCCGTCAACGATAGCGTGAACGCCGCCCAGCAGCGCTTTGCCCGGCACCACGCCATGACCATCAGCCGCGACCCGGAAGTGGAGCGGCTGGATAAGTATATCGAAGCCGTTTCGGCCGTCAACGCCTACCAGCACCAGGTTTATCTGGCCGAGTTCCGGCTCGAAAAGGCCAACGCCCGCGTGAGCGATGCGCTGGCCGCGCAGGATGCGGCGGCGTTTGAAACGGCTCGCCAGCAGTTAGTTGAAGATGCCAAGGCTGCCCAAACGGCGCTGGCCGCGGTGCCTGCCTTCCAGGGCAAGGACGCGCTCTATCGCGACGCTACCCGGCGCATGGCTGACTTCTACGGCGGGCTGGCCGCCAACCAGTACGTGCGGGTGAAGGAACTGGTGGAGAAGAAAAATACGCTCAGCAAGGCCGAGGCCACGGAATTCAACAGCTTCGTGGCCTTTTATAACAAGGAAAGCCAGCGCGTGGGGCAGGCGTATAATCAGGCGGCCAATGCGTTTCAGGCAACTTACATCCCGGTGTTTAACGACTAGCAGGGGGGTAGGGAATTGAGAAAGAGAAAGGCGGTCATGCAGAACGCAGCGCAGCGGAGTGAAGCATCTCGCCAGAGAGAGTAATCATTACTCACAACGGTTGAGTTAGCTCACCACGCGAGATGCTTCACTCCGCTGCGCTGCGTTCTGCATGACCACCTTATTTCTTTGGCGCTCCGCCCGGCGCATTCCCGTCCAACTTGCGACCTTTGCCGGACTATGGACGAAACCCTGCTTGCCCAATACCAGCCCGTCATCGGCCTCGAAGTGCACGCGCAGCTGCTCACGCACAGCAAAATGTACTCCTCGGATGAGAATGAGTACGGCGCGCTGCCCAACTCCAACCTCTCCGTAATTACGCTCGGCCACCCCGGCACGCTGCCGCGCGTCAACCGGGCGGCCGTGGACTTCGCCATCAAGATGGGCCTGGCCACGAGCTGCCAGATTACGCGCGAAAACCTGTTTGCCCGCAAAAACTACTTCTACCCGGATTTGCCCAAGGGCTACCAGATTACCCAGGACAAGACGCCGATTTGCCACGGCGGCCACGTCGATATCCGGCTCTCGGACGGCTCAACCAAGCGCATCGGCATCACCCGCATTCATATGGAGGAGGACGCGGGCAAATCCATGCACCTGGCCGGCGAAACCGAAACCCTGGTGGACCTGAACCGGGCCGGCGTGCCGCTGATTGAGATTGTGAGCGAGCCGGATATTCGCACCGCGGAGGAAGCCTACGCCTACCTGGCCGAAATCAAGAAGCTGGTGGTGTATCTGGGCGTGTGCGACGGCAATATGGAGGAAGGCTCGCTGCGCTGCGACGCCAACGTGAGCGTGATGAAAAAGCAGGCTGCGGAGTTCGGCACCAAGGTCGAGGTCAAGAATATGAACTCGTTCCGCAACGTGCAGCGCGCCATCGACTACGAGGTCGAGCGGCAGATTGACATCCTCGAAGCCGGCGGCGAAGTCGATTCCGAAACCCGCGGCTTCGACGCCACCACCGGCACCACCGGCGGGCAGCGCAGCAAGGAAACCCTCAACGACTACCGCTACTTTCCCGAGCCGGACCTGCCGCCGCTGGTGATTGACGATGCCTGGCTGCACCGCGTGGCAGCCGAGCTGCCGGCCCTGCCGCAGCAGCTCTACGCCCGCTTCACCGGCGAGCTGGGCCTGAGCGACTACGACGCGCAGGTGCTGACTGACCAAAAGGAGGTGGCCCTGTATTTTGATGAGCTGGCGCGGCTCCTACCCCCCTCTTCCGCCAAAGCGGCGGCCAACTGGGTGATGGGCCCGGTGAAATCGTATCTGAATGAGCAGGCCCTGGAAATGGTCGAATTTCCGCTTGACCCCGGCCAGTTGGCCGGCATTATTGAGCTGATTGATGCGGGGAAGCTGAACTATTCGGTGGCCTCCAAGCAGCTGTTTCCGCATCTTTTGCAGCACCCGCAGGCCAACGCCACGGGCGCCGCCCAGGAGCTGGGCTTGCTCATCGAGTCCAACGCGGGCGAGCTGGCGGCGCTGGTGCAGCAGGTGCTGGAAGCCAACCCAGCCAAGGTGGCCGAGTACCGGGCCGGCAAAAAGTCGCTCACCGGCATGTTCATGGGCGAGCTGATGAAGCTCACCGGCGGCAAGGCCGACCCCAAGCTGGCTAATCAGCTCCTGCGCACGGCGCTGGACGCGCCACAGTAGGCCGGGCGCCCTTGTTGGGAACCCGGCCGCGCTATTTTTGCTTTTCCCGACGCCGGCGGACTACCCGCCGGCTTTCTTTGCTAATGAACCGATTTATGAACCTTACCCTCGTGGCCGCCACCGTGCTGGGCCTCATCAATGCCTGCCAGAACGCCTCGGCCGCGGCCGGCTACGAAATCAGCGGGCAGCTTAAAAATGCGCCGGCCGGCACGGTGCTGCACCTTTCCGAACTGAACACCAACCAGTTTGTGGAGCGAGCCACGGCCAAAACCGACGTCAGCGGCAAGTTTACCTTCAAAGGCACGGCGCCCACGGCCGGCGTCTATCAGCTGCGCCTGGATGAGCCCAACCAGGTGCTGCTGTTGCTCGACAACCAAACCAAGGTGCAGCTCAGCGGCGATGCGCGCCGCCTGCCGGCCACCTACACCGTGCAGGGCAGCGCCGACGCCGCCGTGATGCAGCAGCTGGCGCGGGTGCTGACGGGCAGCCAGGCCCCGCTGGAAAAGCTGAAAACCCGCTACCAGTCCGCCAGCCAGGCCGGCAAATCTGATTCGATACGCGCGATTGAGCGCGCGTTCACTCTCATTCAGGAGCGCAGCAACGTTCAGATAAAGAGCATCATCCGCCGCAACGCCGGTACGCAGGCCGCCGGCTTCGCAGCCATGACCTTTGTGGACCCGGACACCGACTTCGCTTTTGCCGACTCCATTGCCGTCCGGCAGCGCACGGCCCAGCCCAATTCGCGCTTCACCAAGGAGCTGGCCGCCCGCCTGGAGCCGCTGCGCGCCACGGCGCCCGGCACGGCGGCCCCGGAAATCAACCTGCCCACGCCGGCGGGCCCCAAAGTAGCCCTAAGCAGCCTGCGCGGCAAGTACGTGCTCGTGGACTTCTGGGCCTCCTGGTGCGGGCCCTGCCGCCAGGAAAATCCCAACGTGGTGGCGGCTTATAACAAGTTCAAGGACAAGGGCCAAGGCTTCACCATCTACAGTGTCTCGCTCGACCAGGAAAAGGCGCGCTGGACCAAGGCCATTGCCGCCGACGGCCTCATCTGGCCCGGCCACGTCTCGGATTTGGCGGGCTGGAGTTCGGTGGCCGGCGAGGCCTACGGCGTCAAGTCCATCCCGCAGTCGTTTTTGCTCGACCCACAGGGCCGCATCATCGCCAAAAACCTGCGCGGCGCCGCCCTGGAAGCCAAGCTGGCCGAGGTGCTGAAGTAGTTAGTTGTCCGTTGCTGGTTGTCCTTTGTTAGTACCCAAAGCCTGGGCGGCTAACCCCAGGAGCAACGATAGTATAGAACGAGAGAAGCCCGGCCCGCATGGTCGGGCTTCTCTTGTTCTATAAGTCTGACAACTAGCAGTTAGCAACGGCCAGCTAACTCATAAACATGCGCTGCAGGCCGGTCCAGAGGCGTTTTTTCAGGCTCGTGTCGTATTCGAGCAGCTCGACTTCGGCGGCGGCCAGGTAAGAGAGATTGAGGCTGGTGAACTGCACGGGCTCGTAAATCTGGGTGGTGCGCACGGCCACGTCGAGCAGGTTGCGGCCGAAAGCCAGCACCCGGCCGGCCCCGATTTCGCGGCGCAGGCTGCTGAGCGCCACGGGCAGATGCGACTCGACATTGACCAGCACCACGTCGGCCATCACCAGGCCCAGGGCTTGCAGCAGCTTATTCAGAAACACGTTGCGCGGCAGCTTCCGGAACTGCTCGGCCGGCAGCCGGAACAAGAGCACCACGCCCTGCGCATTGTCGCCGAGCGTGCTGAACGTGGTGAGCATCACTGGCGGCACGGCCGGGGCTGGGGGCGGCGCGGCGGCCGGCGCGGGAGGGGGTAGGGATGCCGCAGCTGAAGCCGCAGCCGGGGCGGGCAGCGCCGCTTGGGCCGCGGCCGGGGGCGCGGTGGCGGGCAGGCTGGCCAGCGACGGCAGCTTGGGCGCGGCCGGGCCCGGCGGGGGGGGTAGGGAAGCGGCGCCAGCGGCAACAGGCGCGGTTGGGGCCGCGCTGAGCGGGGCCGCAATGGGCGCCGCGGGCAACTCAACTGGCTTGGGCGTGGCCCCCGGCGCCGCAGCCGGCAGCAGGCTCGCGCCAGGCGCCGGCTGCGGCGCCGAAATGGCCGGGGCGACCAGCGCCGCCGCTGCGTTGGCTGGTGCCGGTTGCGCGGCCTCAGCCGACGGCACGTAAAGCGTCACGTCGGTGTAGAAATTCTGGAGAAAAGCCAGCCTGCGTTCCTGCGACATAGTGAAATATATACTAACTACTTGAGCTGTTTAGGAAGTCGGCCAAAACACCCCAGAACGTCCTGCTGAGCCCCGCGAAGCATCTCGCGTGCCGCACTAATTCAATCGGGTGGGTAAGCTTATTTACTTCTCCGAGCGAGATGCTTCGCGGGGCTCAGCAGGACGGTCTTTCGACATGACGTCTTTCGACTTCCTAAACAGCTTCATTAGCTAACAGCTGATAGCTAATAGTTTAGGAACAACTACTCCAACTCAAAAATAGCCTTTAGCTCGCTGGCTTCGGTGGGCTTCATGCGGCCGGCCAGCACGAGGCGCAGCTGGCGGCGGCGCAGCGCCCCGTGGTAGAGGCTGATTTCTTCTTCGGTTTCGGGCGTGGCCTCGGGCACGTCGATGGGGCGGCCCGACTGGTCGACGGCCACGAAGGTCAGAAACGCCTCGTTGGTTTTCACCTTCGTGCCGCTGGGAATGTCCTCGGCCCACACGTCGATGTGGACTTCCATGCTGGAGCTGAACGCGCGCGTGACCTGGGCCTGCAGGGTGATGACGTTGCCCAGGCGAATGGCGTCGCGAAACGAGACATTGTCGACGGAGGCCGTCACGACGATGCGGTTGGAGTGCTTCTGGGCCGCGATGGCGCCGGCAATGTCCATCAGGTGCATCATGCGGCCGCCCATCAGGTTGTTGAGCGTGTTCGTGTCGTTGGGCAAAACCAGCTCAGTCATGATGACGAACGAGTCAGCGACGGGTTTCTGCTTGCGCATTTTCTGTCAGGGGTAGAGGGTAGGAGGGTAAGCGGGTAGGGCGGCGATGAACGGCAACTCCCCTCCTTTTTTAAGGAGGGGACGTTTTCACGAAGTGAAAACTGGGGTGGTTACTTTCGTTGAACAACAGCCGAACGGCTGGCGGTAGGGTAGGCGTCGTCGGGCGGGTATCGTTCAACGAAGGTAACCACCCCAGTTGAGCCTGTGGCTCAACGTCCCCTCCTTAAACAAGGAGGGGAGTTGGACGTTCTCCCGGCTCCCTACCCCCCTTGCTCAGCCCCAACCCTCCTGGCCTTTCAGCGGCACGAAGCGAAACTGCTCGAACTCCTCGCGCACGAAGCCGGCCTCGCTCTCGCGGGTGATGCGCACCATGCGCTGGCTGCTGGCGTCGCCCACGGGAATGACCAGCTGCCCGCCCGCCGTGAGCTGGCGCAGCAGCGCCGGCGGCGGCGCGGGCGCGCCCGCCGTGACCAATATCCGCTCGAATGGCGCCCGCTGAGGCAGGCCCAATGAGCCGTCGCCGCAGTACAGTTCGGCGCCGGTGGCCAACAGCTCGGGCTGACCGAGCAGGCGCTGGCGGGTGCGCGCAAACAAGACCGAACTCAACTCGATGCTGCACACGGAGGGCGTGAGCTGGAGCAGCACGGCGCACTGGTAGCCCGAGCCGGTGCCCACTTCCAGTACCCGCTGGCCGGGCTGCACGCGCAGCAGCTCGGTTTGGTAGGCCACGGTGTAGGGCTGCGAGATGGTCTGGCCCTCGCCAATCGGGAAGGCCTTGTCCTGGTAGGCGTGGGCCTCGAACTCGGGAGCGAAGAAGAGGTGGCGCGGCACCACGGCCAGGGCCCCGAGCACCCGCTCGTCGCGGATGCCGCGCTGGCGCAGGGCCTCGACCAGGGCGCGGCGCTGGCCGCGGTGGCGGTAGGTGTCGGCGGAAGGTTGAATGAGCCGGGTGGGGTGAAGCAGGCTGGAGAAGAGCAGATGCAGGGCAAGCAAAAGGCAGCCAAGCAGGCGCAAATAAACGCGCTGCCTGCCAAGCGCCCGCCCCGCGCCGCCAAAACGCCCAAGCTGGATGCAACGAAAAAACCCGCCGCGGCATCAGGTGGGTTACATTCCCTACCCCCCCGCCGTTGGCCAGGCCGCCGAAGGTGCGGCGGGCCTACGCTCTGCCTGCCCGCGCCCTTGCCCGGCCGGCCCAACTTCCCGGCGGGGCCCGCCCGCGCTACCTTTGCCCCGCGTGCGGCAGCCGGCCGGGCTGACGCAAAAGACGCAAGATTAATCCCTACCCCCCGCTTTGCAGCTTCTCCGCCGCGTTCAGTTCATTAAGCTCGTGGCCGCCGACTTCGGGGCGGCGCTGCTGGCCTGGATGGCGTTTTTTCTTTTGCGCAAATACCTGCTCAGCGAGATGACGCCCGGCTACCGCTTCGGCGAGGGCGACCTGTTCTACCTCTCGGGCGCGGCCCTGATGATTGCCCTTTTCTGGACCACGCTCTACGCCCTGATTGGGGAGTACCGCGACATCTTCCGCAAGTCGCGCCTGAGCGAGATAATTCGCCTGGCGCGGGTGTCGGTGCTGGGCGTGGTGGTCATCTTCTTTGCCCTGCTGCTCGACGATGGCGTGAGCAGCTACCGCCTCTACTACAAGACCGTGGCGGCGTATTTCCTGCTGCACTTCGCCCTGACGGCCATTTTTCGCACCCTGGCCGTGAGCAGCGTGCAGGGGCTGGTGCGGCGCGGCATCATCACCTTTCCGACCCTGCTGGTGGGCTCCAGCGCCCTGGCGCTGGACACGGCGCGCGAGCTGCGGCGCACCGGCCGCCACCTGGGGTTGCGGCTGGTGGGCTTCGCGCCGGTCGGCGATACGATTGCGCCCGATTTGGCCGCTGAGCTGCCCGCCGCCGGCCCCTATCAGCAGTTGCCGGCGCTGGTGCAGGCCCTGAAAATCGAGCAGGTCATTATCGCCATCGAGCCCCGCGACCACCTGCTGATTCAGCACATCCTGACGTTGCTGGAGGGCACGCCCGCGCGGGTCAGCATCCTGCCCGACCTCTACCAGATGCTGCTGGGCTCGGTGAAGGTCAACCACGTGTTCGGCACGCCGCTCATCGAAATCAAGCACGATTTGCTGCCCGTCTGGCAGGCCGTGCTCAAGCGGGTGCTCGATGTGGGGGCCTCGGCCCTGTTTCTGCTGCTGGCCTCGCCGGGGTATGCCGTCACGGGCCTGCTGGTGCGGCTGTCCTCGGCCGGGCCGGTGTTCTACCGGCAGGAGCGCATCGGGCGCCACGGGCAGCCGTTTCGCATCATCAAGTTCCGCTCGATGTACGTCGATGCCGAAGCTCAGGGCCCGGCCCTCAGCTCCGACCACGACCCGCGCATCACGCCCTGGGGCCGCTTCATGCGCCGCGTGCGCCTCGACGAGCTGCCCCAGTTCTGGAACGTGCTGCGCGGCGACATGAGTTTGGTGGGCCCGCGGCCGGAGCGGCAGTTTTTCATCGATAAAATCGTGGCAATCGCGCCCCACTACCGCCATCTGCACCGCGTCCGACCCGGCCTCACCAGCCTCGGCCAGGTCAAGTACGGCTACGCCGAAACCGTGCCCCAGATGGTGGAACGCCTTAAGTTCGACATTCTCTATATCGAAAACATGAGTTTGGCGATGGACTTCCGGGTGCTGCTCTACACGCTCAAGATTATCGTGGAAGGCCGGGGCAAATAGACCACAGATTGAGCGGATTTTAACGGATAGAACGGATTTTTTGTGGTTTCGCCTGTTCTATGCCCGTCTCTTGCATTTCGTAAAACGATAGAGCAAAAACCACAAAAAATCCGTTCTATCCGTTAAAATCCGCTCAATCTGTGGTCTATGTTCACCGGAATAATTGAAACCCTGGGCGCCGTCGAAACCTTCTCCGACGAAGGCACCAACCGCCACTTTACCATTCGCTCGCCCTTCGCTCGGGAGCTGAAAATTGACCAGAGCGTGGCCCACGACGGCGCCTGCCTCACGGTGGTAGCCGTGGATGAAGCGGCCGGCACGCACGTCGTGACGGCCATTCAGGAAACCCTGCGCAAAACCAACCTGGGCCAGTGGCAGCCCGGCCGGGCCATCAACCTGGAGCGCTGCCTGGCCGCCGGGGGCCGTTTCGACGGCCACATCGTGCAGGGCCACGTCGATGCCACGGCCGCGTGCGTGCAGGCCGACGACCAGCAGGGCTCCTGGCTGTTCCGCTTCCGGCACGCGCCCGGCCCGCAATATCTGACGGTGGAGAAAGGCTCCATCACCGTCAACGGCACCAGTTTGACCTGCTTCAACAGCACCGACAATGAGTTCTCGGTGGCTATTATTCCCTACACCTACGAGCACACCAGCTTCCGGGAAATCCGGGTGGGCTCGGTCGTGAACCTGGAGTTCGACATCGTGGGCAAGTACGTGGCCAAGCTGCTGGGGCGCGGCTGAGTTGAGCTGAAAGCAGGGGGTAGGAAATTTGGTAACCTGCTGGCCCAGGCTGCTTTGGGGCGGTTTCGCTTGCACCAGCTTGCGCACTCGAAATTGGGCAGGAGCGCTTGAATTTAGGTGAGTTGGTCTGCAACCTTCGCGGAGGGCCGGCGGTCAAGCGATAAACTGCCTACTTACCTACCCAACATGAAATACTTGTGTATTGCGGCGCTGGCCTGGGCGCCGCTGCTACTGGCCTGCTCTAAATCGGCCCCGGCTCCGAAGCTGCCCACCGGCCAGGGTTGCAGCGAAATCAGCTTCATTCCAGTGAGCGGACACAGCTTGAGCAGCGCTGAGGTACGAACGGCTAATAGCCTGTTCGCCAGCAACAACATCGATAGCCGCCACTTTCGCTACACGCGGTACGCGCGCGAATTGGTGCAAACCTACTTCCCGCCTTATGCCAGCTTTGACGAGCAGATGGTCAGCGTGGAGGAATACACCAACGGGCTGCGAGTCTTTACCGGGCAATCTAATTTCCTGTTTAAAAACGGCGTGTTCTCTTCCCGGGCCGGCGAGCCCACTGGCGGCACCAGCCTCGGCACCTCGGCCCAGCTGAAGGCGGGCCAGCTCCGGGGATTGTTCGTAGCCACTATCACCAAGTTCGACGCCGCCCGGCTGGGGGAGGTGCAGCGCCAGTGCGTGAGCGCTGAATTTGGGTATTATGACCTGAATGCCGGCACCAGCAACGCGCCCGAAAACCTGGTCAGGGCGTGGCGGGTGAGCATAAAGAATCAGGCGTACCCGTTTGCCTATTATCAGGATGGTGAGGGCCAGCTTATCTATTATGACAATGGAGTTCGCTCGTTCCGGTAGCCGGCGAGCGGTATGACGGCGGCGGCTCGCTTAGCTACTTGCGCGCCACAAGGTGCGGCTTGCTATGCTCGGCAATTGGCTGGCGGCCGGTGGCCGGATGTTTGTAGTTTGAACTGCTGGGGTAAAGCGAGGGGGGTAGGGATTCGGCCGGGCAACTTGCGGGCCGGCGCTGCGTTGAGCGCAACATCATTTCACCATTTCTCTAGTACCCGCCATGAGCAAACGCGAATTAATCGAGCCCCACGAGGGCGACAAGCGCTACGTGCGCCGCGACGAAGACGGCCAGTTCACCGAGTCCGATGACCTGAACCGCTCCCTTTCGCAGGACAATAAGCGGGATGCGGAAACGACCAGCAAGCCCGGCCAGGGCGACCAAGGCGACCGCCACACCGGTGATGAAAGCCGCAAGTAGAACGCCTGGGGCTTAACGAAGAATGAGGAATTGCTATGGCAGCAATTTCTCATTCTTCGTTAAGCCCCAGGCGCCGGTCCCAGCGGCGAAATAGTGTGGCGCCGGCCGCGCCGAGCAGCGCGCCAACCAAAGCGCCGCCCAGCACATCGGACGGGTAGTGGGCGCCGAGATAGAGACGGCTGTAGCTGAGCAGCGCCGCCCAGCCGAACAGCAGCGCTCTAAACCAAAAAAACCGCCTACCCCCCCCCGGCAGCCCCAAGGCCAGAAACACGGCCAGCGCTACGGAGTTGGCCGCGTGCGAGGACAGAAACCCGAATTGCCCGCCGCAGCCCGCCGGCAAATGCAGCAGCCCCTGCAAGCTGGGCTCGTGGCAGGGCCGCAGCCGCCCGAAATAAGGCTTGAACAAGCGCGAGGTAATGACATCGGCCAGGCCTACGGCCAGCAGCAGCAGCGGCAGCAGCCGCCACGCCCGGCGCCGGAAATACCAGCCCAGCCACAGCAGCAGCGCGGCATAGGCCGGCAGCCAGCTCAGCCGGTTCGAGGCGAAGCTCATCAGGGCGTCGAGGGCGGGCGTGTGGTACTCGTTGGCCCACAGCAGCAGGCGCCGGTCGAGGTCGATTAAATAAGCAATAATTTTAGATAACAAGTCATAATTTCACCTTCCGAAAGGTAAGTGAAATCCTGCGTTGACGGGGCTGCCGTACCCCATTGACTGTATCAAACTTTAGGGGTTTTATACCATGCTGCCAATCAAATCGGGCAGCGTGTTGAAGCACTACGGCGCTGCCGCGCTCTAGAACCTGGTCGTAGCGCTGAGTTGGGTCAGCTAATTGGGTGAAGTTCATGACGCAGGCCGAACCGAGGCTTATGGACACAATTGTATCCTCAAAGCACGGCATACAGTCGATGTGAGGCGCTATACCCTGACCGGGCAAATACTCATTGACGATAACTTGGTCTGGAGGACTAGTGAATATGCCCTCGGCGGCAAGCTGGCGAGCGTAGTAATCGCAACACTCTGGTAAAGCGCCGAGATACATCGAGTAGTCGATGCGGCGAGCTTTGTAGTCGTAGCGGTAGCCGTAATGCTGGACTCGGCGTTTAAGGTCGTCGAGCCACGGAGAAGCATCGAGCAAAGTCAGCAAGCGGGCTTCAAGGGGTGGAGAGACGTATCCCGGTAGGTAACGCAAGCCAACAGGGACTTGCTGCCGAGTTTCTACAGATGTTCTAACTGGGCTGAAAAGCGAGTAGCTCATAGGTAACCTCCTCTTCGCTTGGTGTTCCGAAGGAACTGGTTTGATAATAGACCGATTGGGTAGTATGCACCAACGAATGGGCGAAACTTATTTCTTGCCGCCAGGCGTAGTACTTGGCGTTGCGGTCAGTTCGATTAGGATTTTGAAAGAGAAAATACATCTTTGCGACCGGGCATTGCCGTCGCAACTCATGAACAAACACGGCTAAATTCATTGGGTTCAATGAAGAGCTAGCGAAAAGATACGACGCATTGATGATAACGGGGTTAGTAACCTGTATCTGCTCAACTAGGGTACCTAGGGCATCGGCCCACCGCGTGAAGTAGGTAAAGTGACTGCCATCGGCGAACAGACCGCTTGTCTCGAAAGTGCGTGCTTTATCGAGCATAGCCTGGGCAATATCAACGCCGACGTACCGGATGGGTAATGGCTGGTTGAACCGCTCACCATATAGGTCAGCCAGTGCCAGGGCGGAGGTCATAGGACCGCAACCTAGGTCAAGGAAAACCGGATGAGAGCCAGAGGTTGCTAGAAGCGAAGGTAATGAGTCAATGAGCTGCCCAAAAACATATCGACTAGTAAAGAAATGCTTCCGTAGGTTATAATAGCAATAAAGCAAAACCCGGTCTGCTGGGGCGGCAGGTGGTGAAACCGTGCGGCACTCGACAGCAAAATCAGCTTTACCGTACTCTAAAATGTGGGCGCGGATGTCAGCACTGGAATAACCTAGTGGGGCCGCGTGCCCACGGGTACGCGGGTCTTGGTTTACAGGATTAAGAATGTGGCGGCGAAAAATATCCTGGATAAATGCCGTGGGGAACAAAACAGTAGCCGCGTCAGCTGGGCGGATTAAAAGACTGCCGCCGGTTCTGCCTGCCAGCAACTCGGCCAAGGCAGGGTGCTGGAGAAAAGAATATGACTGCTGGTGCGTTGGGTCGCGGAAAAGGTTGCAGAAGGCCACATCTTCCGTTAGAAAATTGTATTGTTGAAGTTGGCGATGTCCTTGTTCTAGAAAGTTGTGGGCAACCTGCGTGACGGCAATTGTATGGTCAGCTTCCCCCTCAAATTGCGCTCGCAACAGTAAATCCATTACTTCGCGGAATACAGCGGTATAGTCGCGCTGAATGTTCAACAAGTTATTGAACAAGCGTTGAGCACGTAGGCGGAGGGTTATAGAGGAGGTTGGAGGCAATACATCAACCTCTATCAGGTTGAAACTGCCTGCTCGCTCGAAAACTGTGGCAAAAAGTAGCTGGGCTTGAGCGACCGGTGAGGTGAACTGCCAGCTAGCCTGCTGCTCCTCGTAAGGCGGGCAGGTGGTGAAGGCAGTGTAGCAGCGGTAGGCTTGTTGTAGTCCAGCTGGAGAATGTACATCAAGCGTATAAAGCGCCAATGTGAGGGCCTGCTGCTGGGTTTCGATTAGTTGGTCAAGGTCAGTGGTTGTACCACATGCGCGAAACAAAGGAGCAAATTCCTCGGTACTCATAATCTAGAGATTCATTCAGATTTGAGCAGTTGGCGCAACAGCGCCTGCTCGGCTGGGGTAAAGCTGGGGAGCAAAAGTTGCTGAAATTGCGTAGCATCGAATAAGCGCATCATTTTTAGTAGCGCGGTTTCATATACGGAACGTTCAGCGGCTACAGAGGTAGTGGGACTTAGATGTAAATTGGGCGCTACACGTGATTGCTCGGTGGAAGGCGGCACTCGGTTAGCTTCAGGTGTGGGAGCGGCACCGGCAACAGAAGCGGCCCGTAGCGGCAAGTCAAGTGTTGCAGCAGTGGGGGAGTCGGGTTGTAAGTAGTTGAGCGGGTCGTTGATAGGATGCCCCTCAGCGGCAAAGCGGAACACCGTTTCAATAATTGCGCGGTCAGAGAAAAGGCTAGGGTTGAAGCGTAGCCGATGTAATGGCTGCGCCAGGGCTTTCAATTCGGGGTCATGAATAGTTAAATTGGGGTCTTCACGGGTTAGACGGACGTAACCGTAGTAAAGGCCAAGAATAGCTAACAACCATTCCAATAGCGGTGTGGCATCAGTGAAAAGCCTACGGTTTACAGCTGTACCCAAAGCATCAAGAACCGCTTGCTTGTTGCTGTTGTCACGAGCACGGTTCGGGAACTGGCACAAAAGCACGAGCGCGGCGTAAGGTGCCTGTGGAAATTGGTCCAGGCCAGTGTTAGCGATAGCGGCCAACGCATTCTGGTAGTTAGTGCGAGTCTGGCTTAGCTTGGTAAGTTGGTCTCGGGTAGCAAGTAGGTAGTTCAGGCCCGACAGGGCTTTATCGGCAGCTGTCACTTGCCCGATTAGGCGGTCTAGCAGTTGCGTTGCCCACTCAAATGTGGCTTCAGCCCCATTATAGATGTCTGCTACCAAGGCAGTCATGAGCAATTGGCCAGCCGACCTAGGCAGCGAGTCACTTAACCTAAATAATGTTTTGAATAGGGCATCATTACCCTTTGCCGGCTCCACAAAGTTGATGGCGGAATTCAATAAGCTTAGAGCAAACGGCAACTCGATTGGATAATCCTGAACAGCCTGCCGGACGTTGGCTTGCAGTAAAGGAGCGTGTTTGAGGTAACTGAACAAGCCTAGCTGCTGGTCGAATTGCGCTAGGTTGCTAGTCCAACCAGATGCGGCAGAAGTAGCAGGTGGTTGGGGCGCGTCAGCCTCGTTCGGAAGAATAACGATGGCTAGCGGTGTCGCAAGAGTGTCGAGGTAGGCAACGTGTTCTTGGGGTAGAAAGAAATTTTTATACGTTTTAGCGTCGGCCTCAGCTTCCAGATAGGCATCTGCGTTAGCAAATAGCAGGCGGCGAATGCGGGAAACAGGCAACGGCTCAGCCAGGGCGAAGACAGTACCGAGTGATACGATATGGGAGATTTCCTCCGGCCGAAGCGTTAATTCAACCAGCACATCCTGCTCGGTAAAGCTACCAGGCTGGCCGAGGGTCAGCGGCAGGAAATCGGGATAATGGGTTAGCAGGTCAGGGGGCCGCCGTTGATGTAGCTCTGGGTCGGGGTCGAGGGCTACCGGCAGGAAGACGGCCCGGCTAAGGTAGGTGCCTAGCTTGCCGTGCGACAACTGCAGATAGTAAGGGCCAGTGGGCAGAACAATGGGCTCTTTAGTAGCAACTGGGTTGGGAATAGTTGCTGACTCAACAGGGTCGGGTGCGTCGCCCGTAATAATAGCAAGCAGTCCAGATTGGGCAGACGGAATTTCTGTAGCCGTGTCCGAAACCTTTTCGTCAGGCGCAGCACGGCTCGCATCAGCAGCGGGCGCTTTGGCGGGTGCGGCATGAGTAAGCGGCTCGTTGCTTCTATCCGATTGGTAATGAGAGCTTACTTCGAGAGCCGTTGGCAACTCATGCGGCGGCTGCCCAAGTGAGGGGAATAGCTCTGGGGCTGTTTGGGTGCGCGCGGTTCGGGCAGGCTTTACTGGTTTAGGTGATGTAAACACTGCCTCTTCGCGAGGGGAAACCAAACCGGAATGAAAAGGTGTGGGAGCTGCTAAGGGCGTAGCAGGTAATGCTGGGACGACCTCCACCTGAGCACGCTGAAATTCATCCAGCTGGTTTTTCAACTCAGCTCTGCTCAAGTCCTTGCCGCTACTACCCTGAATGACTAGGTCTCTCGCTTGACATAACCCCTGCAATATTTCCAGGCTGGCGTTGCCGAGATAAAGAGATTTTGAGCGAGGCATAGAGCGAGAATTAAAGCCGCAAGGTACCGCTATCAGAGGGCACGGTGAACGTAGGTATCGGGGCCGAAACCCTTTAGCCAGGTAGGCTTGTCCTGACCACTGTAAAGTAGGTAGAGCTTTTCGGTAGCGCGGGTACAGCCGACATAGTAGTGCTCAGGTGTTTCAATTTTTGGTCTAATCAGGGCGTATTCCATGCTAGGCATGATGACTACCTGAAATTCCAACCCCTTGACCGACTTGTATGTGGTGACCACGAAGTTTTGCATATTATCTCCTTCCTGTTCACGCTCATACTCGCTCATATCGCTATGAAAGCGGCTGATATGTAAGTCTAGTCGGTCTTTTTTAAGACGAACTTGGATTTTGCGATACCAAGCATCTACCTCATGCGTGTAGAAAAATAGGATGGCGACGTTGACTGATTCGTTGTCAATTAATAGATTATAAATTCGCTCAATAGTGTCGGCCTCATTTTCAGTTTGCAGAATGACTGGCCGGCGGTCCGTGCCGCCTTTGCCTTTGGGCATATGTTGCAAGGCGAGCGTGTCGCGGTTGCTAGGAGGCACAAATTGCCTGGCAAAGTCATAAGTTTCAAAATAATTGCGGTAATTAAACTGTAAAGCGTATTCGCTCACCTCCTGATGGTCGGTCAGCGCCAAGCAAATTTCTTTGCTAGTTGAGCCTTTATCATAAAACATTTGACCAGTGTCGGCGCCTACCGACAGGCGCTTGGTCAGCCCAGGTAAAGCCTCGTAGAGCGCACAGGGTAGGTCTTGCCCTTCGTCCACAAATATCTCGTCAAAGCGTTCCTTCTGCCCTTCCATTGCAGTCCGCATCTGAGCTACAGTATGCCGCTCAGGGTCAATATTAAAGTTGTCCGTAAGCCAACGGTACATAGTTTTTACTACTGGTTGAAGGGCGGGGTCAGCTATACCAAGCAGGCTATAGCGCAGAAGATGCTGATACGTAAGTAGCATGACGGACTTGCCTTTGTTGGCTTCGCGAGTGGCGCGGAGCAACGTGACGGTGGTTTTACCACTACCGGGGGGACCAGTGATGAGTAGGTGCCGGGGACCGTTGAACTTGATAGCCTTCAACATCTGGTCACCTCCGACTGAGCGGAGTAAATCCTCTTCAGTGATGACGTTAAACTTCTTGAATGGCATAAAATGTTGAATGCGAAAGTATCTGCGTTCGGCGTGTGGACCATCTGTTTTTTTATTAATCTACACCCAGTCCACGCCTTTGCGCAGCCAGGCCAGCGTCCGGCCCTCGGGCGAATCGGGGGCGGGCGCGGGCGGGTTGTAGGCCCAGCCGGTGCGGGGCGGCAGGCTCATAAGAATGCTCTCGGTACGGCCGCCGGTTTCGAGGCCGAAGCGGGTGCCGCGGTCGAAAGCCAGGTTGAACTCGGCGTAGCGGGCGCGGCGCAGGCTCTGCCAGGCTTCTTCCTTTTCCGAGTAGGGCAGGGCGTGGTTTTCGGCCATTAGTTGCGTGTAGCAGGGGCCGAACAGCTCGGCTACGTCCTGCCAGAAAGCCAGCAGCCCGGCGGCGCCGCCATCTTTGCCCACGGTCAGGCGGTCGAAGAAGATGCCGCCCACGCCGCGGGTTTCCTGGCGGTGGGGCAGGAAAAAGTAGTCATCGGCCCAGCGCGTAAACTTGGGGTAGTAGGCCGGGTCGTGCTTATCACAGACCGTTTTCAGGGCTTGGTGAAAGCGGCGGGCCTGGTTTTCATCGACGTAAATCGGCGTCAGGTCGATGCCGCCGCCAAACCAGGCCTCGCCGTTGCCGGCCTCGAAGTAGCGCACGTTCATGTGGATGATGGGCACGCGCGGGCTGCGCGGGTGCAGCACCACGCTCACGCCCGTGGCGTAGAAGTGCGGGTCGGGCATGTGGAGCTGCCGGGCGGCGGCCTCGCTCATCTGGCCCCAGACGGCCGAAAACCCTACCCCCCCCTTTTCCAGAATCCGGCCCTGCTCCAGCACTTTGCTGCGCCCGCCGCCGCCGCCTTCGCGCTGCCAGGGGTCGGTGAGGAAGGACCGCGGGCCACCGTCGGCGGCTTCGAGCTGCTGGCAGAGGCGCAGCTGAAAGTCGGAGAGCCAGGCTTCGATGCCGGGGCGGCGGGTCGGGGAGGAGGGGGTAGGAGACACAGGCGGCGCGAATTAGCTTTCCCGCAGAGGAACGCTGAGGAAGACGCAGAGGGGCGCAGAGGTGGGCGCCACGCTCGGCGGCCAAAGATACGCCGGGCCGGGGAGGCGTACTTTTGCCACCCCACCCACCTTGCCGTTCCTGATGCCCGAACCTGCTGCTTCCGCGCCCGCTGTCATTGTCGCCAACGCCGCGACGGCCCGCGTTTCGTCAGCGGCCAGGGCGGCGGCGGCGGCCTTTGCCTCCCCGGCTGCCGCGGCTGCCGCGCCCGCTGCTCCCGCCAATGCCCCCGCCCGCGAAATGTTCACCCGCGCCTACCGCCTCCTGCACACGGCCGCTGCTATGGCCGACCTCTACGAGGAGCAGAAAGCCGTGGCCGCCCGCTACGTCCACGCCACCGCCCGCGGCCACGAAGCCGTGCAGCTGGCCGCCGCTTTTCTGCTCACCGAGCACGACTACGCCGCCCCTTACTACCGCGACGATGCCTTGCTGCTGGGCCTGGGTTTGCGCCCGTATGAGCTGATGCTTCAGCTGCTGGCCAAACGCGACGACCCCTTCAGCGGCGGGCGCACCTACTACAGCCACCCGAGTTTGCGGCGGCCCGGCTTTCCGGTTATTCCCCACCAAAGCTCGGCCACGGGGATGCAGGCCATTCCGGCCACGGGCATGGCGCATGGTATCAAATACCTTGAGGCAGTTGGCAGTGAGCAGTTAGCAGTGAGCAGTGAGCAGGGGATAGAGAAAGGCCCCCAATTGTCAGATTCACTCAAGAAACACTGCTCACTGCTCACTGCTCACTGCTCACTGGTCCTCTGCTCCATCGGCGACGGGGCCATGACCGAGGGCGAGGTGTCGGAAGCCTTGCAAATGGCCGTGCTGCACCAGCTGCCCATCGTGTACCTGGTGCAGGATAATGACTGGGGCATCTCAGCTACCGGCCGCGAGATGCGGGCGATGGATGCCTATGAGTTTGCCGCCGGCTTCCCCGGTTTGCACCGGCTGCGGGTCGATGGGGCCGATTTTGAGTCATCATACGATGGGCTCAGCGACGCTTTTGCCCACGTGCGGGCCCGGCGCGGGCCGGTGCTGGTGCACGCGCGCTGCCCGCTGCTGGGCCACCACACCAGCGGGGTGCGCCGCGAAAAATACCGGCCTGCGGACAACCTGGCCCGGCACAACACCCTCGACCCGCTGCCGCGCCTGCACGCGCGGCTCGTGGAGCTAGGCTACGAAACCGCTGCTTTAGAAGCTATTGCCGCCGAGGCCCGCGCCCTGGTCGCGGCCGATTTTGCCGCTGCGCTGGCCGCGCCCGACCCCGACCCGGCCACCTTCGCCGACCACGAGTTTGCCCCACCCGCCGTGCTCGTGGAGGCCGGTGAGCGCCGCCCGGCCGGCGCCGAAAAAGTCCTGCTGGTCGATGCCGCCCTGCACGCGGTGGACGACATTTTGCGCGAGTTTCCCGAAGCCCTGTTCTACGGGCAGGACGTGGGCGGCGAGTTGGGCGGCGTGTTCCGCGAGGCGGCTTTATTAGCCAAAAAGTACGGCGATGGGCGCGTGTTTAACACCCCCATTCAGGAAGCTTACATCGTGGGCAGCACCGCCGGCATGGCGGCCGTGGGCGCGCGGCCCATCGTCGAGATTCAGTTTGCCGACTACATCTGGCCGGCGCTGAATCAGCTGGTCGAGGAGCTGAGCAAATCCTGCTACCTGACGATGGGCAAGTTTCCAATTCCGGCCCTCATCCGGGTGCCCATCGGCGCCTACGGCGGCGGCGGGCCCTACCATTCGGGCTCCATCGAAAGCACGCTGCTCACCATTCGGGGCATCAAAGTCGTGTACCCGAGCAACGCGGCCGACATGAAAGGGCTGCTGCGCGCCGCCTTTCTCGACCCCAACCCGGTGATTATGCTCGAACACAAGGGCTTGTACTGGAGCAAGTTGCCTGGCACCGAAGACGCCAAAACCTGGGAGCCGGCCGCCGGCTACGTCATTCCGCTGGGTGTGGCCATTGTGGCGCAGGCGGCGGCGGCCGAAAAGCAGCGCCGGGGCGAAACCTGCCTCGTCGTCACCTACGGCATGGGCGTGTACTGGGCCAAAACCGCCAGCCAACAATTTCCTGGGCAGGTCGAAATCCTGGATTTGCGCACCCTGAATCCGCTGGATATCGACGCCGTGCGCGCGGCCGTGCGCCGCCACGGCAAGGTGCTGGTGCTCACCGAGGAGCCCTTGCTCAACTCGTTCGCCGAGAGCCTGGCCGGCCGCATTCAGCGCGCGTGCTTCCAGCAGCTCGATGCGCCGGTCTTCACGCTGGGCGCCGCCAATTTGCCAGCCATTGCCCTGAATGTGGAGCTGGAAAGGATGATGCTGCCGAGCGCGCCGAAAGTGGCGGCGGCGCTGGAAGAATTGCTGGCGTATTAGGAAAATGGCGGGTTGCGCCAGACAAGGGGGGTAGGGAATTGGCGCTTGAGCACGAGCTGGCGCGGAGTTGGCGCGGGGCTGTGCCCGTGCCGCCTGGTCGCCGGCCTCTGGCCGGAATACTGCCAGTGCCGGAAGAATACTACTCGGCGAACAACCTCCGAGACTAGGAGCCGATGACCGCCTGGTGGCGCGGCCCGGCCGGAAGCCGGGTAGCAAGCAGTCACGGGGCAGAGCCCCGCGCCAATTCGGGCGGTAGAGATGCTTCGCTGCGCTCAGCATGACGTTCAATTGGTTTTCACCGACCTTTCCCTATCCCCCTTTAGAATGGATACCCAATGCCCAGATTGAAGGCGGTGGGGTTCTTGGTGTTCTGGCCGAAGTTGCGCAGCGCCCACTGCTCGCCGCTGGGCGCGGTGGGGTCGAAGATGCGCGTGGCCACGTCGAGGCGCAGGATGAGAAAGGTGAAGTCGAAGCGCACGCCAATGCCGGAGCCCACGGCAATCTGCTGGTAGAAGGAGTTGAGCTTGAACGTGGCGCCGGGGCGGCCGTCGTCGGCTTGCAGGCTCCAGACGTTGCCCACGTCCGTAAACAAGGCGCCCTTCACGAAGCTGTAGACCGGAAAGCGGTATTCGACGCTGCCTTCCAGCAGCAGTTCGCCGGGCTGCTCGCTCACGAAGTCGCGGATGAGGCGCACCGTGGGTGGCGTCGTGTTGGGGTCAATAATAATGGGTTCGCCGTTCTCGTTGCGCTCCGCGATATAGCTCGTGTAGGAGCCCGGCCCAAGGCGACGCGGACCCCAGGCGCGCAAGCTGGTGGAGCCGCCTGCGAAAAAGGAGCGGTCGTAGGGAATAACGAGTTGACCATCCTCGGTGCGACTGAGCGCGTGGGCCACGCCGCCGTTGAGGCGGTACACGAAGTAGGTGCGGGGCGTGAGGTGGAAGTAGCGGCGGTAGTCGGCGCTGAGACGGGCGAAATTGTACACCTGCAGACCTTCATCGCCGTCTCTGCGGGTGGCTTCGGCCAGGCGCTGGCGGTAGAGGCCGCGGGTGAGGCCGCCGACTTCGGCGCTCAGGCGCAGGTAGCGGGCATCGCGGGTTTGGTTAAAGTCGTTGGAATTGTAGAGGGAAGTGAGGGCCATGCTCGGCACAAGCTGCCGTACAAACGAGCGGTAGAGCGGCGAGCCCCGGCTTTGCAACTCGTCGAGCGCGGCCTGGTACTCATCGCTGATGTTGCTGGCATTAATCAGACTAATTACCACGGGCGAAAGCACGAACTGGTGAAATGCCGAGCGCTGCCAGAGGTAGTCGTAGCTGAACTCAATATTGGTGCGCGTGTATTCGGGCCGGTTCACGTAGGTGTCGCTAAGCGAAAACCGCGTTTTGGGATTGTACTGGGCCAGGTAGCTGCCTTGGCGGAACGGCAGCAGAAACTGCGGCAGCAGCAGCGAGGCCGTAGCGCCGAACTGCGCGGCGTAGCGGCTCTGGTCGGTGTTGACGCGGCCATCGGCCAGCCGCACGTACTGCCCCTCAAAGCCCACGCGGGCGCCCAGCTCCAGCAGTTCAGCCCCGCCAAACGGGTTGCGCCACTTCAGGCGCACGTTCAGGAAGGGGCCGAGCTTGTCGGCCACGAGCGTGCCGCCAAACTCAGTTGTTTCCTGAAATCGCTTGGCCGGCGCGGCATTCACCACGGCATCGAGCAAGCCCTCGTCGGGAGAGGTATGAGGTATGAGTTGGGAGTTATGAGCTGCCGAGTCGGCGGAGGCAGAGGGGGTAGGGACTGGGCTGCCGCCGCGCTGGTTGCGCAGGGCATCGGCGCCGGCCCCGGCGCGGGTAGGGCTGGCGCCGGCCGGCACGCTCACGCCCAGCGCGGTGCTGGTGGTGGTGTCGGTGGGCGCCTCCACTTTGCGGTAAGTGACGGTGTTGAAGCGAAACATATCCAGGTCGGCCAGCTGGCGCTGGGTGCGCTGGGTGTTGAGCAGGCTGAAGCGCTGGCCGGGCCGCAGCGTGAGCTTCTGGCCCAGCACCCGCGTGCTGTAGGCGAGCCGGTAAGCGGCGTAGCGCACCGAATCGACGAGGGTGGTGTCGCGCGGCGGGCGGGCGGGGCGCCCGCCCAGGCCGCCCGCCGTGCCCGCGCCGTCAGCGGCCGGGGTTCGGCCCGCGGGGGGGGGTAGGGAACCGGCCTGGCGCAGCGTGTCGGCCGCGCTGCGCGGCAATGGCGCGGGCGCGGCCGGCGCGGCGCCCACGCCGGTGCCGGTTGTGGCCTGCCGCAGCACCCGGTTGGCGCCGTTGTCGGTCACCATCGTCACGCGGCGCAAGCGGTACACGCGGTGGCCCTGGCCGGGGCCGGGGTTGGCAATGAGCGTGCGCAGCCGCACGGTGAAGGGCGCGAAGCTGGTGTCGGCTTCGAGCGTGATGTACTGCTGGCGAAAGTCGTAGTAGCCTGCGTTCTTGAGCTGCGTTTCCAGCCGCTGCCGCTCCTCCCCGATGCGGTCTTCGTTGTAGGTCTCGCCCACTTTCAGCAGCGTCTCGCCCTGGCCCTGGCGCAGCACCCGCGCCACCCCGGAGTCGGGAATAGTGGTGGTGAGCTGCGCGAGCACAAAGGGCCGGTTGCGCTCCACCTCGTAGACCAGCGCCACGCGGCGGTAGGGCACGGCCCGGTCGAGCGAGTCGTGGGGCCCGCTCCGCCCGATGCCCAGCGCCCGCAGCCCGCGCACCACCACGCTGCGCCGGTAGCGGGCCGTGTCGATGGCCCGCACCCGGCTGCGGAAATAGCCCTGCGTGCGCAGGTAGGTGCTCATCTGCTCGACGGTGCGGCGGGTCAGGGCCGAGTCGTAGACCACCGGCGCCTCGCCCAGGCGCATGATGGCGTTGCCCTTGTCCAGGGCCAACTGCCGGCGGTTGAGGGCCCGCTCGCGGCGGGCCAGCAACTGGCCTATCTGGGCCGAATCGGTGCCGGCCTTCGCCACCTGCTTCGTAAAGTCGTCGCGGATGGCCTGCTGCTTTTTAAGGATGCGCTCGCGGTTATAAAACGTGTAGCCGAGCTGGTAGATGGCCAGCTTGGGCAGCGGGAAGCGGCTGTTGGGCTCCTGCTGCACCAGCGTCAGCAGGCGGTCCTGCTCGGCCTGCGTGGCCTGGCCGCGCACCTCCACCCGGCTCAGCAGACGCTGCCGGGGCGCCAGCAGCCGGAAGGGCGAGCAGGCGGCCAGCCCCAGCAGCAGTAGCGCCAGCAGCAACGCCAGCCCCGGCAGCGGCCCGCGCCGGTCCGGCCCTGGCCGGAGCCGGCGTTTGAGCCGTTTCTTTGCCGGCTCACCGGGCAGGGGGGGGGTAGGGATTTTCAGCGGCAGCGGCACGAATGGTTTCAAAAGCAGTGGCAAAATACGTGCAGGCGCTGCACCACAAAAAGTACCGGCAGCGCTACGGCGCCTTTCTGGTGGAGGGCGGCAAGAGCGTGCGCGAGCTGCTAAGTTCGGGCCTCGCGGTGGAACACCTGCTCGTGAGCCCCGAGTTTGCCGCCCAGCTTGGCCCGCTGCCGCCCGCCGCCCCGCCGCCCGTGCTGGCCTCGGAAAGCGAATTAACCCAGCTCAGCACGCTCAGCACCAACCTGACGGCCCTGGCCGTGGCCCGCCGCCCGCCCGAGCTGCCCCTGCCCCCAACGCTTACCCAAACCCGCCTGGTATTGGCCCTCGACGCCGTGGCCGACCCCGGCAACCTGGGCACGCTCCTGCGCCTGGCCGACTGGTACGGCCTGCCCGGCGTGGTGCTCGGTGCCGGCTGCGCCGACGCGTTCGGGCCCAAAACCGTGGCCGCCAGCATGGGTTCCTTCGCCCGCGTGCCAGTCTGGGAGCGGGAGCTGGCCGACTGGCTGGCTTCCCTACCCCCCGCCGCGCCGGTCTACGGGGCCGACTTGCAGGGCGACAACGTGCACCGCCTGGACCTGCGCCCCGCCGGCGTGCTCGTCATGGGCAGCGAGTCGCACGGCCTGACGCCGGCCGTGGCCGCGCGCCTGAGCCGGCGCCTGCACATTCCGCGCGCGCCCGGCGGCGGGGCCGAAAGCTTGAACGTGGCCATTTCGGCCGGCATTCTGCTCGACAATTTCTTTCGGGAGCTGTAGTGCGAAGTAGCGCGGACTTTGTAGTCCGCGAGCTGAACAGCTCGTTCACTCGCGGACTACAAAGTCCGCGCTACTTCTACTTCCTACCCCCCTACAGTCCATTTAGCCCGCTCAACGTCAGCCCGAAGCTGAGCACCTGCGTTTGCGGACCGCGGTTTTCCTTGAACAGCTCGTTGAGGTTGTATTTGGCGAATAAGGTGAGGCTTCCTACCCCCACGTTGCCCAGCAAGCCATACTGAAACTCCTCCAGGTTGAACGAGCCGCGGTCCTTGTCCTTGATGGCGTCACCGTCCTGGTAGTACTTGACTTTGGTGTGCTGACCCAGCAGATAGCCCGCGAAGCCGCCCGCGCCGAGTTTGAAGGCCGGCCGGCCCTTGGCGTTGCGCAGCTGCATGGTCAGCAGCAGCGGCACGTTGAGGGTGGTGGTGGTGAGCTTGGATTTTTGCAGCTCGCGGCCCTCGGTTTCGCCCACCACCTCGGTGCGGCCGTTGGCACTCACCCAGCGGTTGTTGCCTTGCAGCATGTAGTTGTTGAAGGCAAATTCCGGCCCCAGGCTCAGGTACATCGGGCTGCGCCGGCCGCCCAGGCGCTGGGCGTAGCTCAGGCCAATATTGAGGTAGCGCGAGCCCTCCGGGCGCAGTTCCAGCGTGCCGGGCGCCAGGCCGGGCGCCGTGGCGTAGGCTTTTTTATTGACCAGCGCGTTCAGACCCACATCGAGGCGGAAGTCGCTGTTGTGGCTGCGGTTGAGGCGCTTTTCGCGCTTAATTGAGTCGGCACGGTGCTTGGACATAAATTCGCCGTCCTGGAACGTGTAGCTTTTTTTACCGTCGGTGTCAATGGTCACATTCATGCCGAACTTCTTGTTGAGCAGCACTTCCACGCGGTTGCGGTCGGGGCGGCTCTTGCGCGTGGTGACGCGGATTTGCTCGGGCAGGTTCTGGCCGGGCTGGTCTTTGTCGGGGTAAAAGTCGATGGTTACGCGCTCGGTTTTGGCCGTTTTGGCCGCCGCCTCGGCCTGGTCAATATAAGTGCCCAGGCGGCTGGTGAGCGAGTCGAGGTGGTAGTTCTTGAGCTGCCGCAGCTGGGCGGCATCGCGCACGAGCAGGGTCATGACCACGCCGTTGGGCAGCCGGACGGTGATGGTATCCTGAGGGGCGGCGGCCGGCCGTAGCGTGGGTGCAGCCGGCGGCGCGGCCTGGGCCGGGCGCAGGCTCAGGCCCAGTAAGAAGGCGGATACGAGCAGAATGGCAGGTTTCATAAAAAGGAGCCGAAGTGTAAAGGACAGGTTAGGAAAAAAGGAGGGGGTAGGGCCACCGCCGGGGCGGCCGGTCAGCAGCACAAACCAGGTTGAAAAGCCGCCGCGGCTACAGCTCCAGCGTTTTGCTCACGGTATGCTCGCCCACGCGGGCCTGCACGGTGAGGTTGCTGGGCAGCTGCTGGAGGACGGTGAGGCCCTGCCGGGCGGTGCGCACCACCCGGCCGGCCCCGCCCAGCACCTCACCCAGGCCGCCACGCAGCCCCCGGCGCCGGCCGGCACCGGCCGAAGCCGCCGCGACCGGCGTCCCGGTGCCCGCGGTGGCAATGGCTGGCGCGCCGGGCCCGCCGCCCCGGCGCACGTCCACCTCAATCACATTGGCCAGGTGAGGGGGGGTAGGCGCCATCGGTAAAGCGGCCCGGCTTGCGGCGGGCGCCGGTTGCGGCGCCGGGCTTGCCGCCAAGCCCGGCTGGCTGCTGCCTGGGAGGGTAGATGCGGCTGCGTCGGGCCGGGTTGCCTGGGTAGGCGGTGGGGGCGAAGAAAAAGTTTTGGCTGCTACTACCGGTTGCGCCGTCGCCGGCTGCCCGGCGCGTGACACCTCGCGAGCGGCGGGCGCGGCGGCAAGCAGCGCAGCCGGAGCGCTGGCTCTCAAGGCCTTCGGTTGCCGGCCGGGCCGGCCGGATGCCAGTGACGGCCGTTGCTTCGCCGGCTTAGCTTGCGCAATTGCCGCACTTCTGGCAGCCGATTCCTGCGCCGCGACCGGGCCAACTCCGACTACTGCCGGGCCACCGGGCTGGGAAGCGGCGCTCGCTGGGTCGGGGGTGGGTCCGGCTTCGTTTTTGGACTCGGGAGTCTGGGTAGTTCCCGCCGCTTTTGGCTGCGCCCTCGCCACAGCCGGGCGGTGGGCGGTGGCCGGGCGCCAGCTGCCCCAGAGGCTAGCGCCGCCCGCCACTAGCAGCAGCGCCACCACGGCGGCCAGCGCCAGCGGCCACCAGGCGGCGCGGCGCCGACGCCGGGGCGGGTGCAGCTCGTCTTCCAGCCGCTCCCACAGCGCGCGCGGCGGGGGCGTGCGGTGGTCGGCCAGGCCACCGCGAAACAGCTTGTCAATATCGTCGGGTTGCATAATATTCTTTGGTGGTGGAGGTGGAAGCGGGGGCCGGACCGGCGCCCAGCCAGCGCTGAAGCAGGGCCCGCGCCTTGCTGAGCTGCGATTTGCTGGTGCCTTCGGTGATGCCGAGCAGCTGAGCGATTTCCTGGTGGCCGTAGCCTTCCACGGCGTAGAGGTTGAACACGGCGCGGTAGCCGGGTGGCAAGTGCGCGAGCAAAGCCAGCAAGTCATTGGCCTGGAGCTGGGTGTCGGCCGTGGCGGGCGTCGAGAACCGGTGCGGGTCGGCCTCGTCCAGGGCCACTTGCAGGGCCTCGCGCTTGCGCAGCTGCCCCAGCGCCTCGTTCACCATGATGCGCCGCACCCAGCCCTCGAAGCTGCCCTCGTGCCGAAACTCCGGCAGCGCCCGAAACATCTTGGTGAAGCCGGCCAGCAGGGCTTCCTCCGCATCTTCCGGGCGCTTCAGATAGCGGCGGCACACCGAGAGCATCAGCCCGGCCAGCTGCTCGTAGAGCTGGCGCTGGGCGCGGGGCTCGCCCCGGCAGCAGGCGGCGATGAGGTCGGCTTCAGTCACGGCGGCGAAGGGGGTAGGGATTAAGCCAGGCGGGGCAAGGTGGCGGGTTCGGGGCGCTAGATGGGGGTAGGGAACGCAGGGTTGCCTGGGGTCGAAAAAAAGTATGTCCAGGACCCCGTGAGGCGGTCCGGTCCGACGCCCCAGGCGTCGGACCGGCGGCCATTCAATTTGTGAGAACAATTCCTGCCCCTTCTTTCGCCTCAACGGCCCGGCCTTCACCCGGTCGGACGCCTAGGGCGTCGGACCGGACCGTCTCACGGGGCCAACACCGTCAGCCGCAGGCCCGACGGGTGCTGCCGGTCGTGGTACACCGAAATGGTGGCCGGCTGAAAATCCTTGGCCTCCGCCTGCATGATGTTGACGAAGGTTTGCGGGTTGCGGTCGATGAGCGGAAACCAGGAGCTTTGCACCTGCACCAGCAGGCGGTGGCCTTTTTTAAAGGTGTGCAGCACGTCGTTCAGCTCGTACCTGACTTCCGCCACGCGGCCGGGCTGGAAGGCCTCAGGCCGCTCGAAGCCGTTGCGGAAGCGCCCGCGGATGGGCTCGGCGCGCACCAGGCGCTGGTAGCCGGCGCCGCTGGGTTTGGTCGAGTTGGGCGCGTCCGTCGGCAGCACGTCGATGAGCTTGACGATAAAATCGGCGTCGGTGCCGGTCGTGCTCACGAACAGGTCGGCCGTGAGCGGGCCGGCCAGGGTCAGGTCCTCACTCAGCGGCGCGGTTTGGAAGCTCAGCACGTCGGGGCGCTTGGCCGCGAAGCGCTGGTCTTCAATCATATACTCATTATTGCGCTCGGCGTGCACGCCCGCTGTGTAGGGCACGGGATTGGCCGGGTCGCTGCGGTAGGTGCTGGGTCTGGCCGGTCGCACAACTGGCTTAGTGAGGTGCGGACTTAGTATTTGATTTTTAAGGGCTTGCCGCCCCGGTGTTCCGGCAGTGTCAGTGAAAGCCAGCGTGAGGCTACCAGCCGGGTTCAGGTATAACATTTGGGTCTGGGCGGCGGGGGGCGGCCAGGCGGGGTAGGCTTTCCACTCGTTGGTGCCGGTGTCAAACACCGTGGCTTCGGCGGGATTAAAGCGGCCTTTATCTTTCAGGTAGAAGTTGAAAAACGGCGTTTCCAGGCTGTCGCGGAAGTGCTGGGCGGTATTTTCGCCGAAATCGAGCGGCCCGAACCGGCGCCACTCCGGCCGGGCCCAGGCGCCGTGGGTCCAGGGGCCCATCACGAGGCGGTTGGTGGCGCCGGGGTTTTGCTGTTCGATGGCCTGGTAGGTGCTGAGCGCCCCGAACAAATCTTCGGCATCAAACCAGCCGCCCACCACCAGCACCGCCGGCTGCACCTGCGTGAGCGCGGGGCGGATGTTGCGCGCCTGCCAGTAGGCGTCGTAGGTCGGGTGGGCCAGGTACTCGTTGAAGATTTTACCCTTTTGGTTGAAATACTGCGAGCCATTGGCGTTTTTAACTGGGCCCAGCTTCAGAAAAAACTGGTAGGCATCTTTAAAGTCAGCCGTGAAAACCGGCTTGTAGTCGGCCCCATCCGCTTGGCGCTGCCCGTCAAAATACTTCAGGAAGCTGAAGTTGTCGAGCAGGTAAAACGCGCCCTTGTGAAAGGCGTCGTCGCCGATGAACTCATCCGTCACCGGCGCCTGCGGCGACACCGCCCGGATGGCCGGGTGCGCCTGGGGCAGCGCCGCCGCGGCGTAGAAGCCGGGGTAGGAAATGCCCAGGATGCCCACGCGGCCGTTATTATTCGGCACATTCTGGAGCAGCCACGCCACCGTGTCGTAGGTGTCGGTGCTCTCGTTGGGGGCCGGGCCGGCGCGGGTTGCGGGGGCATTGGCGCCGGGCAGGGGGGTAGGGATGCTGGCGGGCCGGGCGGGGGTCATTTCCTCAAACTGCCCCTCGCTCTTATAGCGCCCCCGCACATCCTGATACACGAAAATAAACTTTTCCCGCGACAGCTCGGCGCTGGGGCCCGGTCCGCTCGGGCGGTAGTTGTCGGCGCCGTAGGGCCCGGCCGAGTAGGGGGTTCGCTCCAGCAGGAAGGGGTAGGGGCGGCCCGGCGCGGCATCGAGCGGCACATAGATTACCGTGTGGAGCCGGGTGCCGTCGCGCATGGCAATCGGGTGCTCCAGCTTGCGGTAGTGCTGGCGCGCGAAGGCGGCAGTGGTGGCGGGCAGGGGGGTAGGCGCCTGGGCCTGGGCGCCCGGCGCCGGGTCCGTCAGGGCCGCGGCCAGCAACGCCGGCAGCAGAATACGAAACATGGGGCAGGGCGGAAAAGGCGCGGCGGCCGGCGCCGTAATTGGAAGGATAAGAGCCGCCCAATACTACTGCCCGCCGGCGGCAACTCCCGCCCGGCGCTGCCGCTTCCTGCCCCCTGAGCCCGCCTGGAGCGAGCTTAGTACTGCCCCACCGAGAGCATGACCAGCGTGCAGGCTTCTTCGGTCTCGATGCCGCGGGCCTGAGCCAGGCGCTCCAGCTCCGGGTTTTCGGTGCCGGGGTTGAAGATGATGCGCTTGGGCCGCAAGTCGAGGATGTAGTCGTACCAGGCGGGCTGGTTCTGGGGCCCCACGTAGAGCGTGACCGTATCCACGTTCTCGGCGGCGGGCCGGTCGGTATGGATTGCCAGACCCGCCACCTGGCCCCGGCGGATGCCCACCGGCACCACCTCGTGGCCGTGGCTCTTGAGTTGCTGCACGGCCCGGAATGAGTAGCGGGCGGGGTTGTCGGAGGCGCCGAGCACCAGGGTTTTCTTGACCACGGATTTAATGGATTAAACGGATTGAAACGGGTTGGGAGACGAACAGAGGGGAAGAAGGCAGGCGCAGCGAGCTACTGAAGTATTTTTGGAGGATGCTGAGTCTGATTTGATATTTGGCTTGCGGCTAAACGGCCACCTGATGAATGCGTTTCGGCCCGCCTCATCTGAACTCGCCCCCTGGAACTAAGTCGGCTCCTGGCTTACTCATTTGTAGTTACTCAAATGAGTAAGCAGGGAAACAGCTCAGAAACCAGCCGCAATGGCTTCCGCCACCCGCTCACCGTCCATAGCCGCTGAGACGATGCCGCCGGCGTAGCCGGCGCCCTCGCCGCAGGGAAACAGGCCGCGCAGCGTCGGGTGCTCCAGGCTGCTGGTCGCGCGCGGGATGCGCACCGGCGCCGAGGTGCGGCTCTCGACGCCCACTATCTGGGCCGCGTTAGTTGAATAGCCTTGAATTTTGCGCCCGAAATTCTGGAATCCCTGGCGCAGGCGCTCGGCCAGCGCCGGGCCGAGCACGGCGTCCATCTCCACCGAAAGCAGGCCAGGCTGGTAGGAGGTTTCGAGCAGGGTAGGGGAAAGCTTCTTTTGCAGAAAGTCGCCCAGGCGCTGAGCCGGCGCCAGCTGCGTGCCGCCGGCCAGCGCGCAGGCGCGCTGCTCCAGCTCCTGTTGCAGGCGCAGGCCGGCCAGCGGGCCGTGCTCCCGCAGGTTCATGTCGGTTAGCTCGACGGCCGCCACGATGCCGGAGTTGGCAAAGCGCGAGTCGCGGCGGCTCGGGCTCATACCGTTCACCACTACCTCACCGGGCGCCGTGGCGGCCGGCACGATGAAGCCGCCGGGGCACATGCAGAACGAGAATACGCCCCGCTGCTCATTCCTGACCTGCGTTTGGTGCACCAGCGCGTAGGAGGCGGCCGGCAGCAGGCCCCTTTCGGGACGGCGGTACTGCGCTTCGTCAATGAGGCTTTGCGGATGCTCGACGCGCACACCCAGCGCAAACGGCTTGGCCTCGATGAGCACCCCGCGCCGGGCCAGCAGCTCGTAGATGTCGCGGGCCGAGTGGCCGGTGGCCAAAACTACGGCATCGGCTTCCAGGGCCTCGCCGGTGGCCGTTACGACGCCGCGCAGGCGGTTTTGGTCGATGATAAAGTCCTCGACGCGCGTCTCAAAGCGCACCTCGCCGCCGGCCGCCGTGATGGCGTCGCGCAGGGCCTGCACCACGGCGGGCAGCTTGTTGGTGCCGATGTGGGGGTGGGCATCAACCAGGATATCGGAAGTGGCGCCGTGCTGCACGAGCCGCCGCAACACCCGGCCCACGTCGCCGCGCTTGGTGGCGCGGGTGTAAAGCTTGCCGTCGGAGTAGGTGCCGGCCCCGCCCTCACCGAAGCAGTAGTTGGAATCCGGGTTCACCAGGTGCTCCTTGTTGATGGCGGCCAAATCGCGGCGGCGGGCCCGCACATCCTTGCCCCGCTCCAGCACGATGGGCCGGATGCCCAGCTCAATGGCCCGCAGCGCCGCAAACAAGCCGGCTGGGCCGGCCCCCACGATGAGCACCTTGCGCGTTGCTTTTTCAACATTTGGGTAAACAAACCAGGGCCCAAATAAATTGGTTGGCGGCGCCGAGCGGTACACGTCGGCGCGCAGGCGCACCAGCGGCTGGCGGCCCCGCGCGTCGATGGAGCGGCGGCGCAGGTGCACGAAATCGGCCTGGCCGGGGTGCAGGCCGGCGCTGGCCAGGATGGCTTCGTAGCGGGCCAGCTCGTCGTAGGCTACCTCGGGGGGAAGCAGTAATTCCAGCTCCTGCGGCGAAGCGGGGGTAGGTTCAGACATAAAGCAGGGGGTAGGGAAGGAAGTTAACCTTCAACTGGAAATGCTTTGCGCGGGGCAAAGTTGCATCTCAACAGCGCGCCGCCCTGATTGGTGCGCCGCGCAAGCTGGCAGGCTGGCAGCAAGCTGCGGCTTGCGTGGCGGCGCGAAGGCTGCCTGGGCCTGGCCAAGGGTGGCTGGCGGGCCCCCTAAACGAGGATGAGGTGCTCCACCTGCCTTAGCTGCTTCGCCCGGCCTACTTAATCCGGGCGCTGACGACGGTCAGCCAGGGGTAGCCTGGGCCCAGCGTAATGCAGGCGCTTTGCTCGTCAGCCGCGATTTTCCGGATTCTGACCAGCAGCACCTGAGGCTGGTTGAAGTCCGGGCCCAGGCCGTAGGCATAGTAGGCATTGCCGCCCCGCGAGGTGGTACCGGTTATCTGCTCCACCTCGGCCAGCTGGTTTTTAAACCGAAGCATTGGTTGGCCGCAATCTCCGCCTACGCCGAGCGCTTCTGCCTCGTACTCCTCGACCGATACCACGAGCGGTTCGACTTCTTTGTCAGGTTGGCAGCCCATCAGCAGGCTGATTAGGATTAGCAGCAGCGGGGAGCGTTTCATGGCGGCTGAAAGCAGGATGTGAAGCCATGACCTGCCGCCCGGTAGTTTGGTTGCACCAGCTTCTAATACTAAAGTGCCAAGCAATCCGCGCCGGGGTGATGCGGTGCGGATTCTGTAGCGCGAGCGCGCGAGTTGAACACCAGCCGAACAGATAACGGCTAAATGAGTCTCTGCCCTCCGCTCGCGGACTACAGAAGTCTACGCTACCTCACCCCGGCGCGGACTTAGGGAGCAGGATACGGCCGCCTATTCCGTCTTGGCTTCCTGCTCTTCCTGGGGCTTGCCAATCCACACCGACTTTTGATTAACAAATTCCCGCATACCCAAATGAGAAAGCTCACGCCCATAACCCGATTTTTTTACGCCGCCGAAGGGCAGTTCCGGCATCGACTTCACCAGGCCATTGACGAAGACGGCGCCGCTTTCCACTTGCCGGGCCAGGGCCTCGCCGCGGGCCAGGTCGCGGGTCCAGATGGCGGCGCCCAGGCCGAAGCGCGAGTCGTTGGCCAGGCGCAGGGCGTCGGTGGCGTTGCGAGCGCTGAAAATGAGGGCCACGGGTCCGAATAGCTCTTCGTGGTAGGCGCGCTGGCCGGGGCGGATGTTGGCGAGAATCATGGGGCGGAACAGGGCGGTGCCGGGCCTGCCCTGCCCGCCGGCCAGCTCAATGCGGGCGCCCTGCGCCACGGAGTCCTCTACCTGTTGGGTTAGCTCGTCGGCCAGGTCGGGCCGGGCCAGCGGACCATACTGCGTGGCGTCGGCGAGCGGGTCGCCGGTCTGCATCTGTTCCAAATGTTGCTTCATCATTTGAATAAACAGCCGCAGCACCGGCCGCTCCACGATGAAGCGTTTGGCGGCAATGCAGCTCTGGCCGGAGTTTATCATCCGGCTCTGGGCGGCCACGCGCGCGGCAGCTTCCAGGTCGGCGTCGGCCAGCACGATAAAGGCGTCGGAGCCGCCCAGCTCGAGCACGGTTTTCTTAATATGGGCGCCGGCCACGGCCGCCACGGCCGCGCCCGCCGGCTCCGAGCCGGTGAGCGTGACGGCCCGCACCCGGTCGTCCTGCACCAGCGCTTCTACCAGGTCGGCGCCGATGAGCAGGGTGCGGAAGGCGGCGGGGGGTAGGCCGGCATCGTGGAAGATTTTTTCCAGGGCCAGGGCGCACTGCGGCACGTTGGAGGCGTGCTTGAGCAGGCCCACGTTGCCGGCCATCAGGGCCGGGGCGGCAAAGCGCACCACCTGCCAGAACGGGAAGTTCCAGGGCATGACGGCCAGCACCACGCCCAGCGGCTGATGGCTGATGAAGCTGCGGCCGGCGTCGGTCTGAATCACCTCATCGGCCATAAACTCTTCGCCGTGAGCGGCATAGAACTCGCAGCAGACGGCGCACTTCTCGACCTCGGCCCGGCCGTCGGTCACGGGCTTGCCCATTTCCAGGGCCATGAGGCGGGCCAGTTCGGTCTGGCGCTCGCGCAGCAGGGCGGCGGCGCGGCGCAGCACGGCGGCCCGCTCGGCAAAGCTGGTCTGGCGCCAGGCGGCGGCGGCGCGGTGCGCCTGGGCGAGGATGCGCTCGGTCTTTGATTTAGAAAACGCCGCGAAGCGCCGCAGCACCCGGCCGGTATAGGGATTAATAGACGCAATAGCCATCGGGAAGGAAAAGGAAAAGGAATGGGAATGGGGAAGGGGTTGGGAAGGAGAGCCGCGAGCGGGCCTCAAAATCAGGACAGTAAACAAGCGAGCGGTGGGTGGGCCAGCACGGGGCGCGGCTTTGGCGGCGCGGCCGGCAGCCGCGGCTCCGGCCGGATTTCAGCCGGGCCTGCGCTTCTTAACTTAGAAGCTGTTTGAATTAGGTTTTTAGACCTGAGACGTGAGAATTATTTTGGCTACCCCCTGCTGGCACCTACTTTCTCATCTCTCAGGTCTAACGTCTCAGGTCTTGGTGAAATCAAGCAAAAAGATTAATTCAAACAGCTTCTTAAACGGCGGGCGGGGGTGGGTGGCCGGCGAAAAAAGCGGGTGCCAGCCCTGAGCCCGTCGCCCCGATTTATTAGTTTTCATATATTTATTTTTAATATTGCCTTCTGATTTTCCCGCCCACCGGGCCGGCCCAACTTCGGGCTTCGGCTTCCGTACCTTATTTTCGTTACGGCTAGCCGTAGCCGGGCGGCGCCCGGCCGCTCACTATTCTCCGCTTTCTGTGTCTGCTCTCACGCCCATCTCTACGCCCACTGCCGCCGAAGAAGAGCTGGTGCGCCGCTTATATGCCCGCGACGAAACCGCCCTCACCGTCTTCTACGACCGCTATGGGGAGGCACTCTACGGCGTGATTCTGCGCATCGTGAAGACGGAGGAAGTGGCCGAGGACGTGCTGCAGGAGTGCTTGGTCAAAATCTGGCACTCGTTTGCTTCTTACGACCCCGGCCGGGGCCGCCTCTACACGTGGGTGCTCAATGTCAGCCGCAACCTGGCCATTGACAAAATCCGCTCCCGGCAGCACCGCGTAGGTTCGCTTACCCAGGGACTCGACGGTAGTCTGGCCGCCCAGCGGCAGGAGGCCCCCGCCACCTTTCGTCCCGAGCACATCGGCTTGCAGGAAATTACCCTCAAACTAATTCCCGAGCAGCGCCAGATTATTGACTTGCTTTATTTCGGCGGCTTCACCCAAAGTGAGGTAGCCGAGGAACTGAACCTACCCCTGGGCACTGTTAAAACCCGGGCCCGCACCGCCCTGAAAGTACTAGCTAAATTGATTCGATAAGACTGTGGAAAAGGTGACTGCTTATATCGAATCCGGGGTGCTGGAACAATACGTGCTGGGCGAATTGTCGGCCGCGGAGCGCGCCGCCGTGGAGGCGGAGGCGCAGCGCGAGTTCGCCGTGCGGCAGGCTCTCGACGAGCTGCGCGCCGGCTTGGAGCTTTATACGCAAGCCCACGCCCAAACCCCGCCCGCCGGCCTGCGGGAGCGGGTGCTGGAGCGGGCCCTGCGCCAGACCCGGGACCAGGGCGTGCCGGCCCCTGCCGCCCCCGATGATGCCAATGACACGACTTCCCCGCTGCGCGTCAGCGCCCGCCAGGAAGCAAACGGGGCACCCTCGGTCCCTACCCCCCCCCTGGCCGCCACAGGTGGCGAGACGCCCAGGCGCCCGCTCTACCCGGCCACCCCGGCCGCGGAAACGGCTACGCGGCCACCGAACTGGGCCATTGCGGCTTCGGTGGCGCTGCTGCTGAGCTTGGCGGGCAACGCAGTGCTGTATTCGCGCTGGCAGCAGAGCGACGCCGCCCTGGTGGCCGTGCAGCAGGAGCAGGCCAGCTTCGCGGCCACCTCGCAGGCGACCAACCAGCAGCTGGCCGAAACCCGCCAGGAAGTAGCCGTGCTGCGCGACGAGCGGTTTCGGGTGGTGGCGCTGGCCGGCACCAAGGCTGCGCCCACGGCCCGCGCCCGCGTGTTCTACAACGCCGCCACGCAAGCCGTATTCGTCGATGTGCGCCGCCTGCCGGTGCTGCCCGCCGACAAGCAATACCAGCTCTGGGCCCTCGATAAGGGGCAGCCCGTGGACGCCGGCATCCTGGCCACGGCCACGGCCACCGGCGCGGGGATGCAGCAGATGAAGAATGTGACCCGCGCCCAGGCTTTCGCCATGACCGTGGAGCCGGCCGGCGGCAGCCCCACCCCCACGCTCAGCACCATGACCGTGCTGGGCGAGCTGAAGGCGGGGGAGAGCTGAGCGGAATTATAAACTATAAATTAGCCGGCGGCGATGGCCGGTTGATAAATTCCCTACCCCCCTCTACCTTCGCAAGGCTCCGGCCGGACAACAAGCAGCGGCCCCGCCGTTGGGGGTGTTCGGCCGGGCTTTTCGTTTTCCTACCCCCCGCCATCCGGCTACTATTCCCCGGTGGGCGCTGTCCGCCAGGTCATAACTTATAATTGTCGTAATTTATAAGCTACAATTTTTAATTTATTCTTATCACCATGCACGGTACCGTTCTTGCCTTACTCAAGCGCTACGTCCAAACGCAATATGACCACAGCACCTGGGTGCGGCTGGTAGAGCGGTCGGGGCTGGAATCGGGAGATTTCGACCACAAGGAAGTGTACCCTGATGAGCACGTGTATGCCCTGGTGGGGCAGGCGGCCGAGATGACGGGCATTCCGGCCGGCGAGCTGCACGAGAAATTCGGCGAGTACCTCGTGCCCGACCTGATGCACATGTACCAGAAGCTGGTGCGGCCCGAATGGCGGACGCTGGACATGATTGAGCACACCGAGCACACCATGCACGCCAAAGTGCGCCAGGAGCACGCCCGCCACGCGCCCCCGGTGCTGGAAGTGAGCCGCCTCAACGAAAACGAGCTGCTGATAACCTACGTCTCGGCCCGGCGCATGAGCGGGCTGGCCGTGGGCATCGTGCGCGGGCTGGCCACGTATTTCGACGAGGCCGACCGCATCGACGTGCTGCCCACCACCAGCGAGGACGGCGAGCGGGTGCAGATTCACGTTAGAAGGAATTGATAATAAGTAATGAGATGGTCATGCAGAGCGCAGCGAAGCATCTCGCCAGGAGAAGTAATCCGCTTGACCTCACGATTGAATTAGTCACCCACGCGAGATGCTTCGCTGCGCTCTGCATGACCGCCTAACTGCTCATTATTAATTGAAATAGAAGATGCTCGAAACAGGCCAACCCGCCCCCGACTTTACCTTGCCGGCCCCCGATGGCGGCGCACCCTTCCAGCTCAGCGCGTTGCGCGGGCGCCACGTGGTGCTTTATTTTTACCCCAAGGATGACACGCCCGGCTGCACCACGCAGGCCTGTGGCTTTCGCGACCAGTACGAGGAGTTTCTGGACCTGGGCGCCGAGGTGGTGGGCGTCAGCTCCGACTCGGCGGCCTCGCACGCGCAGTTTGCCCAGAAGCACCGGCTGCCGTTTCCGCTGCTGGCCGACACGGGCGGCGCCGTGCGCAAGCGCTACGAAGTGCCCCGCGCCCTGCTGGGCCTGCTGCCGGGCCGCGTCACGTTCGTAATTGACAAGGAAGGCATCATCCGCTACATCTTCAACTCGCTCAGCGGCGCCGCCGACCACGTGGCCAACACCAAAGCCGTGCTGAAGAAGTTATGAGTTAGAAATTATGAGTTATGAGTTGCCGTTCTGCCAACCCATAACTCATAATTTCTAACTCATAATTCATCTAATGGTGATGATGCCCGCCTTCGCCGGGCTTGCCGAACAGGTTGAGCAGCGTGCCCAGTACGTAGAGTACGGTCCAGCACACGTAGAGCCAGCCGAAGCCGGCGGGCAGGGGCTGCTCGGCGTAGAAGAAGCGCAGAATAAGCTGGGCGGCGGCACTCATCAGCAGGCCGGTGAAAGCGATGAACTGGTAGCTGTTGAGGGCCGAGGGGCGGTAGAGCTTGGAGAAATCCATAGGGGGTAGGCGGGCGGCAAGGCAGGCGGCTTGGCCGCAAAAGCAGATGGCAAGGTAAACCGGGCGGCGCTAACCCTAAGCTAACCCTGGGCCGGGGCCTGCGTAAGCCAGGTAAATCTTCCTCATCTTATTTTACTTTTCCGCCCCATGATTTTAGACAACATCTTAGACGACTTATCCGGCAATGGCACCACGCCCGACGAAGGCGAACACGCCCAGATTACGGAAAACAAGAATTTTCCGGTGAATGAGCAGCTGGAAAAACAAAAGGAGTACCAGCAGGACCAGAGTAACAACAAAGCCAGCAACGACCCCACCGCCGACCGCTACACCGGCGCCAACGGCTACACCGAGCGCTCGAACCAGAAAGACCAGCTCGAAAACCTGCACATCGGCGGCGGCGAAGGCCAGGCGCAGGGCGGCAGCGAGCACAGTGGCGCCGGCGAGCAGGCCCAGGGCCCCGGCTTCGAGGCCGAAGGCAGCTACGAGCTGGACCACGCCGGCAACATCCGCACCCGCGAGCAGGAGTTTGGCGAGAAAGCCCCCGGCGGGGCGGCCACGCCCGCCATCGGCGGCGAGACCATCAGCGACCAGTAGTAAATCAGCCGGGACTGGCCCTGCTTCATGGCCTCCGTACCACCTGGTGCGGAGGCTTTTTTGTTTGGCGCCGGGCGCAGGCCGTGGCAAGTAGAACTGCGGTAAAGTTCTATTAAGCGTCGGACTTGAACCGTAGCGAAAATTAGCTTTTCGCCAGCCTTATTGATTGGTAAATACTTAGATTTCACTTATATTTCGCAAATAATAACATTCTGGATGTCTTATACTACCAGCTAGCTGCTTTCCTCTGGTTTATTCTTAAATTATTACTATTTACTGCTCCAGCATTTCTCTTCTGATTTCCTCACTTCCCAACTTCTTTTATGACCCCTGATTCATTACCCTCCACTACCACCGAGAGCCTGCCGGCTTACAACCCGCAGCTCGATGCCGAGGACGCGGCCCTCTCGTCGGGCAACACCCGCCTGGGCATCATCGTCGGTGCGTTGTTTACGCTGGGCGTGCTCACCTACGCGCTGGCGCCGGCCAGCAGCGGCGGGGGCGGCGGCCTGGCCGCCGTCGCGCCCTCGTTTCTGCTGGAGGGGGCCAGCGTGACCGCCAGCCGCGAGGCGGAGGCCGCGCCCGCCCCAGCCGCCCCGGAGGAAGAGGCCGTTGCCCCGAAAACTGCCGTGGCTGCCGCCGCGACGGGAGCCCCCAAAACCGCGGCCCGGCCGGCGATGGCCGCGGCAGCTGCGGCCACGCCGGCGGCGCCCAGCCCTACCCCCCTCGTTGCAGCGGAAGTGGCAGCAGCCCCAACCGCGGCGCCGGTCCCGGTGGCCGAGCCCGTCCGCTCAGCGCCGGCCACGCTCACACTCTCGGGCCGCATTCTCGATGAGGAAGGCAAGCCCCTGGTGGGGGCCACCGTGCTGCTCAAAGGCTCGGGCAAGGGCACCAGCACCGACGCCAACGGCCACTACGAGCTGGAGGCGCCCGCCGGCGACAACAGCCTCATCTTCGGCTACGGCGGCTATCAGGACGAGGAAATGCATACCCGTGGCGCCCAGCCCACGAACGTGACCCTGACGCCCACGCCCGGCGTCAAGCGCCGCCGCCGGTAGGCAATCAGCAATGACTAATTCATAATTAGCAATGAGCTATTAGTTCTGATTGACTATCTCCGCTCTAATTAATAGAGGGGCAGGGGGTAGGAAAATAGCAAAGCCCCGGTAGGACCCAATCATCAGCGCAGGTGCCGATGATTGGGTCCTACCGGGGCTTTGCTGGTGTAAGGGGGGGTAGGGGGTTTTACCGCTGGGTCGCCCGGCGGGGAGGCATTACCAATTGTTCAGTGCTCATCGCTAATTGCTCATTGCTTTAGCGGGCGAAGCGCTTGCCGAACAGGAAGAACACCGGCACGCCCAGCGCTACCAGCCCCAGCCCGCGCTGCGAGAACTCGGCCGTGTCGGGCGCCACGAGCAGAATCAGGCAGAAGGCCGAGGCCGTGACCACGTAGAGCAGCGGCACCACGGGGTAGCCCCAGGCGCGGTAGGGGCGCGGCGCGGCGGGCCGGGTGCGGCGAAGCACGAAAATGCCGATGATGGTGATGACGTAGAACAGAATCACCGAGAACATGACGTAGTTGAGCAGCTGCCCGTAGGAGCCGCTCAGGCACAAGAGCGAGGCCCACAAACACTGCGCCCACAGGCTGCGGGCCGGCACGCCGGCCGCGTTGAGCCGGGCCAGGCCGGGAAAGAACAGGCCGTCTTTGGCCATCGCATAATAGGCCCGCGCGCCGCTGAGAATGATGCCGTTGTTGGCGCCGAAGGTGCTGAGCATGATGAGCACGGCCAGCACGATGGCCCCGGCCGGCCCGAGCACCGACTCGGCCACGGCGGTGGCCACGCGGTCGTCGGTGGCGTACATGATGCCGCGGCCGGCCACGGTGGTCGCGTCGGGCGAGCCCGCCAGGGGCAAAACCAGCAGGTACACCACGTTGCTCAGAATGTAGAGCGCCGTGACGATGGCCGTGCCGATGGCCATGCTGCGCACGAGCGTGCGCTCGGGGTTCTGGATTTCCTCGCCCGCGAAGCCGATGTTGTTCCAGGAATCGGACGAGAACAAGGAGCCGGTCATGGCCATGCCGATGGCCACGACCAGGGCAGTGCCGGAGATGGGCGTGCCCGCGCCGCCTGGGAGGCCCGTGGCGGCGCCCGGCGCGGCGTGGCGCGTGGCGGTCCAGAGGTCGGCGAAGTTGACCTGGATAGCTTCGTGGTTCAGCCCCAGCGTGGCGCCAAGCAGAATGAGCAACCCCAGCGCCACGAGCTTGGTCGAGCCGAGCACGTTCTGAATGAGCTTGCCGGCGCGCACGCCGCGGGCGTTGATGGCCGTGATAAAGACAATGAGCACGATAGCCAGCAGCTGCACGGTGCTGAAATCGAACGGCCCGGCTTTAAACAGAATATTCTTAACTGAAAAATACGGCAGCAGCACGCCCGTGAACTTGGCAAACGCCACGGCCACGGCCGCGATGACGCCGGTTTGAATGACCAAAAACAAGCTCCAGCCATACAGGAACGCGACCAGCCGGCCGAAGGCCTCGCGCAGGTACACGTACTGCCCGCCCACTTTGGGGAACATGGCCGCCAGCTCGCCGTAGCTCACGGCGCCGGTGAGGGTGATGAGGCCGGTGAGCAGCCACACCACCAGCACCCAGCCTGCCGAGCCGACCTGCCGGGCAATGTCGGCCGTGACGATGAAAATGCCCGAGCCAATCATGGAGCCCGTGACGAGCATGATGGCATCGAAGAGGTTGATGGCGCGCTGGAAATGCGGCGGGGCAGTAGCGGGCTTCGGGGGCGAGAGCTGCGGTTCGGTCATGGGGTAGGAGTAGCCCGGTGGTTAAAGCAGGGAAGATAGGGCGGGGCGTAGGAAGTGGAAGAAATGCGGACGTTAATTTGCGCGAAAGCCCACCGGGCCAAGCTGGTACGACCCGGCTAAACCCGGCGCGACCCTGCGCGAGCTAACGCGCGCTTCGTTCAGCCGTATCCGCTGCCCGGCGCCGGCTGCCGTTCTTTGCCTTTGCTGCCGCCTACCCCCCTTATTTCCCGCAAGTGTCCCGCAAGCTGCCGGCGCTGCTCACGGTCCTCGTGCTGCTGCTCGCCCTCACCACGTACGTTTATTACCGCCGCACCCTGGCCGCCGTGCCGCTGGATGCCTACGCCCTGGTGCCCGACGACGCGGTGCTCGTGCTCAGCACCTCTGACCACCCGGCCCTGGTGCGCCACTTGCAGGAAGCCCAGCTCTGGGACAACCTGACGGCCATCGGCTACTTCCAGCAGGCAGCCGGGCACCTGGCGCTGGCCGACAGCCTGGCCGGCGGCGGCAGTGCCCGCTCGGGCGGGCTGCTGCGGCTGCTGGGCCGCAAGCTGGTGGTGACCTCGCTGCACGTGACGGGCCCGGCGCGCTACGACTTGCTGTTTCAGGTGCCGCTGACCACCGTGCGCGAGTACCGGCAGGTGCGCAGCCTGCTCGACGCGCTGGGCCGCGACCGCCGCTACCGCCTGGCCCGGCGCGAGCTGGACGGCCACGAGCTGAGCCTGCTCACCGAAATCAGCTCCGAAACCAGCCTGACGGTGGTCAACTACCGCAACCGCCTGCTCGTCAGCAGCAACGCCGGCCTGGTGGAGGCGGCGCTGCGGCGGGCCGCCCGCCCGCCCGGCCCGGCCAACCCCACCGTGGCGGCCGACTTTCAGGAGCTGGACCTGCTGCGCGGGCGCGGCATCGATGGCACCCTGTTGATCAATTACCGGCGCCTGCCCACGCTGCTCGATGTGCTGCTGCAGCCCGGCCGCCCGCCCGCCGCCGACTACCTGGCCTCGCTGGCCCGCAACGGCCTGCTGCAAGTGCGCCTGGGCGGCAACCGCGTGCTGGCCCAGGGCTTCTCGAACCCCGAAACCGCCACCGACGCCCTGCACCAGCGCCTGCGCGGCGTGCCCACCGGCCCGCTGGCGCTGGCCGACATCATCAGCACCCGCACGGCCCTGCTGCTGCACCTGGCCGCCCCGCCGGGCCGCCTGCGCCCGCCCGCCGCGCCCGCTGCTTCAGGAGTTAGCGCGCTGGCTTCGGGCGTTCCGTTGGGGGTAGGGCTGAGCGCGGGGCTGAGTGCGGGGCCGGGCGCCCTGGCCGGGGCCGCGCCGGGGGCGGCGGCTTTCGTGGCCCGGCACGAGGCCGTGCTTGACAGTCTGCGCGCCACGCTCGGCCCGGAGGTGGCCGTGGCCTACCTGGCGGCGCCGGCGCCGGGCCGGCCGGCGGGGCAGCTGGCCCTGGTGCGCTGCCCGGCGCCGGCCCGCACGGCCCGGTGGCTGGGGCGCGAGCGGCGGGCGGCGGGCCTCTCGCCGGGCTTCACCCGCATTGGGCCCTACGCCCTCTACGCGGCAGGCTTCGAGGCCCGCGCCGTGCTGGGCAAGCTGGCCGAGGCCGGGCGCGGCGCCGAGGCGGAGGCCGGCCAATCGTTCGGGGCCGATAGCCGGGCAGCGGCGCTGGTGGGCAGCTACCTGGTGCTGGGTCCGGCCCCGGTGCTGCAAGCCTACTTGCAGGACGTGGCCGGCGGGCAGGTCTGGACCCGCTCGCCCGGCCAGGTGGCATTTCTGAATGAGCTGCTGCCCCAGGCCCGGCTGAGCGTCATCGTGGATACGCGCCAGGCCTGGAACGCGCTGCTCGGCCTGCTGCGCGAAGACCGCCGCGCCGGCCTGCTGCGCCACGAAACCCTGTTCAAGCGCCTGCCCCAAATGGCGTTGCAGCTGGCCCCCGCCGCCGAGACCGCGCCCGGTGCCCACTACTACACCCAGCTTTTGCTGCGCCACCCCCAGCAGGGGCCGGCCGCCACGCTCGCCAACGCGGCCACGGCCTCGCCGGGGCTGGCCTTCAAGCGCGGGCTGCGGGGCGCGCCGCTGCTGCTGCCGCTGGCCGGCGGCGCGCCCCGCCCGGCCGTGCTGCTCACCGATTCGGCCGGCGTGGCGCACCTCGTGAGCCCCGACGACGTGGTGCTGTGGTCCGACACGCTGGGCGCCGTGCCGGTGGCGCCGGCCCAGGCGCTGGCCCTGCGACCGAATGAGCCGCCCCACCTGCTGCTGGCCACGCCCCGGCAGCTGCACCTGCTCGGCGCCGCCGATGGCCGCGAGGCTCCGCACTTTCCGCTCAACCTGCCCGACTCGCTGCAAGCGACGGGGGTAGGGATTGCCGTCGCGGGGCCGGGCGGCGCTGCGGGCACCGCTGCGGGCACCACTGCGGGCGCCGCCGCGCCGCGCCTGCTGGTGGCCGCCGGCCGCCGGGCCCTGCTGCTGCTCGACGCCGACGGCCGCCTGTTTCCGGGCTGGCAGCCCAAGCGCCTGGATGCGCCGCTGGCCGGCGCGCCGCTGCTCTTGAGCGTGGGCGGGCGCGACGTGGTGCTGGCCCTGCTCGAAAACGGCTACGTCTATGCCTACGACCAGCAGGGCTCGCCCTGGCCGGGCTTTCCGCTGAGCGTGGGCGCGCGGCTGGCCGGCGGCGCCTGGGTGCGGCCCGGCGCCACGCTCAGCCGCACGCGCATCTCGGTGGTCAACCAGCACGGCGAGCTGGTCAGCTTCAGCCTCAGCGGCGAGGGGCTGACCCGCCGCCGCGTGGCCACCTGGAGCCGCACGGCCCGCTTCCGGCTCGTGCCGAGCCAGTCGGCGCCGGGGGGGGTAGGGAATGGGGCCGTCAGCCCCAGCGTCGTGGTGGTGCGCGAAGACGGCGGCCAGCTAGCCGTGTTCCGGCCCGAGGGTGGCCCGGCCATGCTCACCCAGGGCTTTCTGACGTCCGATGAAAAGCGGGTGCAGTTCTTTGACTTCGGCCGCGGCCGGCAGGTGCTGGCCCTCACGGAGCCGGGGCCGGGCCAGGTGTTTCTCTACGACGGCCAGGGCCGGCGCCTGAGCCGGGAGGCGCTGCCCAGCACCGGCAGCGGCGTCGGGCTCAGCCCGCCCGCCACGCCCGGTGGCCGCTACCAGCTCCTGCGCGTCGTGGGCCGGGAGCTGCGCCGGGCCGAGCTTTGAGGCAATAAGCAATTGATAATGAGGAAAGGAACGTCATGCCGAGCGCAGCGAAGCATCTTGCGGGCAGCACTAATCAGCCTGACCTCACGATTGGATTACTTTCCCGAGCGAGATGCTTCGCTGCGCTCGGCATGACGTTCCTTGGCTCATTATTAATTGCTCACTGATTCGTCAGCCAGCCTTTGCGCCAGAAGTAGTAGAGCTGGCCGCTGACGATGAGCAGCAGCAAGCTGATTAAAACCGGGTAGCCGTAGGGCGTCCAGAGTTCGGGCATGTTGAGCGGATACTCTTCGCCTTTGGGGCCGTGGCGCTGGAAATTCATGCCGTAGAGGCCCACGATGAAGCTCAGCGGGATGAAGATGGAGCTGATGATGGTGAGCACCTTCATCACCTCGTTCATGCGGTTGCTCTGGTTGGAGAGGTAGAGGTCGGTGAGCGAGCTGATGTTGTCGCGGTAGCTCTCGGCCAGGTCCAGGGCCTGGATGGCGTGGTCGTAGCAGTCGCGGAAGTACACCTTTATTTCTTCGGGCACGACCTCCTCGGGCAGGCGCAGCAGCTCGGCCATCTTGTCGCGCTCGGGATAAACGAGGCGGCGGAAGCGCACCACGTCCTTCTTGGTGCTCAGAATGGCGCTCAGCAGGCGCGGGGCGCGCTGGTCGCTGAAAATCTGTTCTTCCAGGGCCTCGATGTGGTCGCCGATGGCCGCCATCGTGGGGAAGTAGTTGTCCAGCACCACGTCGGTCATGGCGTAGGCCAGGTACAGCGAGGGGCGGCGCTTGATGAGGCTCGGGTTGGCGCGGATGCGCTGGCGCAGCGGGTCGAGGCAGTCGCTGTAGTCGTCCTGAAAGCTGAGCACGTAGTTCGAGCCGGTGAAGATGGAAAGCTGGTCATCGTCAATGCCTTGTTCGCCCACAAACTCGGTCATGCGCGAAACCAGAAACAGGCGGTTGTCATCAAACACTTCCAGCTTGGCCCGCTGGTAGTCGCCGAGCACGTCTTCCATTTGCAGCGGGTGCAAATCAAATTCCTGCATCAGGCGCTCCATCAGGGGCAGGTCGCCGTAGCCGCGCACGTCAACCCAGTGGCGCAGCTCGGGGCGGGCGCGCAGGCTGGCGAGCAGCGGGTCAAGTTCGGAGTATTCCTGTTCGCGCAGCGTGTTCTCGTCGTAGGAAAATAAAAACAGACGCGGCGGCAGCGCCCCCGGCCGGATGGTGAGCGTGCCGGGGCGCTCGCCCACGTTCTGCTCGCGCGCCTGGCGGGTGGCCTGCTGGTCGGTAATGCTCAGGCGCGGAGGGGCGTCGGCGGCCGGGGCGGTGGGGGCAGCAGCAGAAGGGTTCATGCGCAGGGGAGGGGGTAGGGAAACGGACGGGTCGGGGCGGCCGAACTTACGCAAAATGGCGCCGTTGCCCCGGCGCCCGCCGCGCCGCCGCGCCGGCCCGGCCGGCGGGCAGTGCCGTACTTTGGCGGCGAAACGCGCATTTTTGCCGCCGTGTTTCACCTCGGGGCACCGCTTTCCCGCGTAAAAATCCGAATAGGAATCTACTGTCCGCATCAGCGTTTAATTTGAAAGCACCCGCTTCCGCCGCCGATGGCGCGCCGCCTGCAGCGGCGCGGGGGGCCGGGCCGGCGACCCCGGCCTGGCAGCTCCACGTGGCCGAAAGTGGCCCCAGCGGCGACCCCGCCGAGCCGCGGCTGCCGCTGGCTTTCGCGCCCTTCCTGTTTTTAGAGCCCGCGCACCTGGCCCTGGCGCGGCCGGCCGGCCCGGTGCTCAGCTTCTATCTAGAGGAGCCCGGTGCCGGCCTCACCGTGGCCCTGCTGCACGTCGAGCTGAACTGCGGGGAGCCGGGCCGGGCCAGCAGTCCAGGGCAGGCGCCGTTTGGCGGCGTGCAGGCCACGGCCGGGCTGCCGGCGGCGGCGCTGCACCAGTTGCTCGACGGCGTAGAGGCGGTTTTGCGGCGGCGCGGGCAGCGGCGCCTGCACCTGCGCGGCCACGCGTTTTGCTACGACCCGGCCAATGCCGCCCGCCTGGCCGAGGTGCTGCGCCAGCGCCGCTACCCCGTGGTGCTGGCCGAGCAGAACTACCACCTCGACCTGCGGCGCGATTTCCTGACGCACCTGACGTACAACGAGCGGCACTGCGTGCGCCGCTGCCAGCGCGCGGGCCTGGTGGTGGAGCAGGAGCCGCCGCTGCTGCTGCCGCTGGCGTATGAGTTTATGCTACAGTGCCGGCAGGAGCGGGGGCACGGCCCGGCGCTGCCGCTGGCGCGGGTGCAGGCGCTGTTCGCGGCGTTTCCGCGCCAGCACCTGCTGCTGTCGGTGCGCACGCCTACCGGCGAGTGGGCCGCCATCGGCGTGGCCATTCAGGTTAGCCCGCAGGTGCTGTATGAGTTCTACGTGGCCAGCCCGCTGCGCTTCAATCAGCTAAGCCCGGCCGTGCTGCTGCACGGCGGCCTGCACGCCTTCGCCCAGGCTAGCGGCCTGCGCGTGCTGGATTTAGGCACCTCGACCCTGCCCACGGGCCCCAATGCCTCGCTGCTGCGCTTCAAGCGGCACCTGGGCGGCGTGGCCGGCCTGCGCCTGAGCTGGGAAAAACCCTTAGCAGGGGGGTAGGAGAAAGCGCAAAACGCCTGGGCGCTGCTGCTTATTTAGTGAATTAAAAGAAAGTCAGTTGTCCGGCTTATGCCTAGCTCATCCTGGTTGCGGTGCCAGCTCTAGCCGCTTTTCCTTCGTTGCTGACGCGCTGGCGTGACTTCGTGCGGGCCGGCGCCGGGGCTGGCGGCGCGGTGTTGGCCCGCGCCGTGGGTGCGCTGGCCCTCAACAAGCTGCTGGCCGTGTACGGCGGCCCCGGCGGCCTGACCTTGCTGGCCCAGTTCCAGAACCTGCTGGCCCTGCTCACGGCCCTGCCCAACGACGGCGTGCACGTGGGGCTGGTCAAGTACCTGGCCCCGCTGCGCCCTGGCCGCCCCCGGCACCGGGCCTGGCTCGGCGCGGCCCTGCTGCTGAGCGGCGCCACGGTCGGGGCCGGCCTGCTGGGCTTGGCCGCGCTGACCGCTCTGGGCCCGGAAAGGGGGGGTAGGGCGGCGGGCGGCGGGTTGGCCGCCGGGCTGCTGTTTGGGCTGGCCGTGCTGGCCGTCACGGGCCAAACCTTGCTGGGGCAGGCGCTGCTGGCGGCGGGCCGGCGGCGGGCGTTCGTGGTGGTGGCGGTGTGCATTAGTGCGTTGGGCACCGGCGCGGCGGCGGGTGCGCTGGCGCTGGGGTGGTCGGTGCCCCAGGTGCTGCTGGCCTACCTGCTGGGGCAGAGCCTGGCCCTGCTGCCGGCCGTCGGGCTGGCCCGGCGCGCGGGCTTGCTGCCGCTGGGCCCGCTCTGGCGCGGGCAGCCCAGCCGGGCGGCGCTGCGGGCGCTGGGGCGCTTCGTGGGCACGGCGGCCAGCGTGCTGCTGTTCGGCAAAGCCCTGGACTTTGCGGTGCGGGCCCTGCTGGTGCAGCGCTTTGGCCTAACCCAGACCGACCTGTGGCAGGCCGTGGGCAAGCTCTCCGACAACTACACGATGGTGGTCGCGGCCGGGCTCGGCAGCGTGTTCTATCCCCAACTGGCGGCGCTGGCCGGGCAGCCCGCCGCGGCCCGCGCCTACATCAGGGCCGCGCTGCAACTGCTGGCGTTGGCCCTGGCCGCCGGGCTGGGCCTGATTTATTTGCTGCGCGACTGGCTGCTGCCACTGCTTTTCGCCCCGCACCTGTTGGCCGCGCGGGCACTGCTGGGCCCGCAGCTGCTCGGCGATTGGGCCAAGTTTCTAACCTGGGTGGCGCTCTACCAGCTGCTGGCTCAGGCCCGGCTGCGGCGCTACGTGGCGGCGCAGGCCATCTCAGCGCTGCTCTACGTGGCCCTGCTGGCGGCGCTGCTCCCCGCCCTGGGCCTGCGCGGCGCCGTGCTGGCCCATGCTAGCCGCTACTGGCTGCTGCTGGCCGGCGCCGCACTGCTGCAATTAAGAATTAAGAATGAATAATGAAGAATTTCGGCCTACTTGCTAACCCTTGAGTTTTTGCCCTACCCTCTTCACTTCGCAATGCGCGCTTGCGCCATGCCCAATTCTTCCTTCCTCCTTCCTCATTCCTTATTAAGCGCAGCGTTGCCGCCGCTCGTTTCTATTGTGGCCTTGTGCCACAACCACGCCCGCTTTCTGGCCGAGGCGCTGGATTCCATCCTGGCGCAGACCTATCCGCGGCTGGAAGTCTGGCTCGTGGATGACGCCAGCACCGACGGCAGCGCCGAAATCCTAACGACCTACGCCGCCCAAAACCCCACCTGGCACCTGCTGCTGCTGCCCGAAAACGTGGGCAACTGCCGCGCCTTCAACCAGGCGTTCCGGCAGACTACGGGCGAATTCATCATCGATTTCGCCACCGATGATGTGCTGCTGCCCGCGCGCATCAGTCAGCAAATCAACGCTTTCCAAGCCCTTGGTGCCAGCTATGGCGTCGTGTATTCCAACGCCGAGCTGATAAATGAAGCCGGCGGCTCGCTGGGCCGGCATCACCGCCCCGATGCCGCCGGCCGCCTGCACCCGCGCCCGGCCAGCGGCTGGGTGCTGGCCGACGTGCTCGGCCGCTACTTCATCAGCTCGCCCACCATGCTCATGCGCCGCGCCTGCCTGGCCGCGCTCGGCGGCTACGACGAGGCGCTGGCCTACGAGGACTTTGACTTCTGGGTGCGTGCCAGCCGCGAGTGGCAGTTTTTCTACCTCGATGAAGTCACGACCCGCAAGCGCCGCCACCCCGCCAGCCTCGGCGCCCGCGCCTACCGCCCCAGCGACCCATTTGTGCTCTCCACGCTGGCCGTGTGCCAGAAGGCGCTGGCCTTGTGCCGTACCCGCCCCGAGCGCGCCGCCCTGGGCCGCCGCCTGCGCTGGGAACTCCTCCAGACCCTGCGCTACCGCCACTGGGCCGGCGCGCGGCGGGCCCTGGGGCTGCTGGCCCGGCTTTATGGCCGGAGCGAGGGGTAGGGATTTGACGGGCCAATGCCATAATTTTTTTCCTTTTCAAAACCTCGTTTTTACGGCCTGTTGTCCTGTTATGCCGTTACATTCACGTTAAATTTTATCTGCTTTCTGCCCCATTTTCCCCTACCCCCATGTTAGCCGCTACTATGACTTCGCGCAGCGAAGTTCTTCAGCACCTCGAAGGTTTTTTGCGCGAAAACCTCGGTACGTTTCTGCGCAAGGTGGAAGACTCCTGGCAGCCCGCTGATTTTCTGCCCGACTCGCGTCAGGAAAGCTTCTTTGACGAGGTCAAGCTGCTGCGCGAGAAAGCCGCCAGCCTGAGCTACGATTTGATGGCCGTGCTCGTCGGCGACACCATCACCGAAGAGGCCTTGCCCAATTACGAAGCCTGGTTTCACGAGCTGGACGACCTCAACCGCGACCGCGACAACGGCTGGGCCCAGTGGATTCGGGGCTGGACGGCCGAGGAAAACCGCCACGGCGACCTGCTCAACCGCTATTTGTACCTCTCGGGCCGGGTGAATATGCGGGAGATGGAAACCTCGACTCAGTTCCTGATTAACGACGGCTTCGACCTGGGCACCGCCCACGACCCGTACCGGGCCTTCGTCTACACCAGTTACCAGGAGCAGGCCACCAACATCTCGCACCGCCGCGTGGGCCAGCTGGCGCGCACAGCCGGCGACGATCAGCTCAGCAAAATCTGCGGCATGATTGCGGGCGACGAAAACCGCCACGCCCGCGTCTATAAAACGTTCGTGGACAAGATTTTCGAGGTCGACCCCAGCGAGATGATGCTGGCTTTCGAGGACATGATGCGCAAGAAAATCGTGATGCCGGCCCACTACATGCGGGAGATGGGCATTGAAATGGGCAAAACCTTCGGCCACTTCACCGACGCCGCCCAGCGCATCGGCGTCTACACCTCCGCCGACTACACCGACATTCTCGACTCGCTTATCCACGACTGGAAAATCGAGCACCGCACGGGCCTGACCAGCGCCGCCGAAAAGGCCCGCGAGTACGTCATGGCCCTGCCGGGCCGCCTGCGCCGCGTGGCCGACCGGATGCCGGTGCCCAAGCTCGAATACCAGTTCCGCTGGATTGGGTGATAGTTGGAGTTATGAGCTAAAAATTATGAGTTATGAGTTGGCCGTTTAGAGGCGCCTGCTGAGGCGTTGAACGACCAACTCATAATTCATAATTTTTAACTCATAACTACTTGAACGCCCTTCCAAAACGCTACGCGGCCTTTTATTTGGGCGGCGGCTTCCTTAGGCTCGGCGTAGAACCAGGCGGCGTCCTTGTTTAATTCGCCGTTTACGCGCAGCGAGTAGTAGGAGGCGCGGCCCTTCCAGGGGCAGGTGGTGCCGGCAATGCTGTCCTCAAAGAACTCCTTTTTGATAGAATCGGCGGGGAAATAGTGGTTGTTTTCCACCACCACTGTGTTGTCGCTCTCGGCCACGACGGTGTTGTTCCAGATGGCTTTCATGAATAGGGGGGTAGGGAATGAAGGAAAAAAGCTGTGCGTAAGTGGGTTGCGGGCTGCTATTGCGCTCCGGTTGCCCCGCAACGGAAGCAAGACTGACAGACGCCGCGCCAGCGCCAATGTTTTGCGGGCGCTTGACACGCCAGAAAACGAACATCCCAGCCGGCCCCGGTGTTTGCCTGCTCCATGATGATGACGAACAACGGGCGGCGTACCTTTAAATCAGGCCCGCCTCGCGAACTGTTCACTGCCCACTGCTAATTGTTAACTGAAATTATGGCCCTCGGCTTCCGCTTCCGCGATTTTGTGCCCGAAGATGCTCCTGAGCAGGGCTTCGAGCAACTGTTTAAAATTTTTATGCAGCTCGTCACCATCACCTCCGGCGACGTGGGTGAGGCCCTACAATGGCTCAACGAGCTGGACAAGCAGTACGGCCTGACCAACGACGAGTACGGCATGGGCAACTTCATCGAGGACCTGAAGAAAAAGGGCTACATCGATGAGAATGAGCAGGAAAAGGGCGGTTTCAGCATCACGCCCAAAACCGAGCAGGGCATCCGCAAATCAGCCTTGGAGGAGATTTTCGGCAAGCTCAAGAAGAGCAGCACCGGCAACCACCGCACGCCTCACACCGGGCAGGGCGACGAGCAAAGCACTGACCTGCGCGAGTTCCGCTTCGGCGACTCGCTGGAGTCGATTCAGATGACCGAGTCCATCCGCAACGCCCAGCTCAACCACGGCATGGACGGCGACGACTTCATGCTGACCGAGGGCGACCTGGAAGTGCGCGAAAATGAGCATAAGTCGCAGACCTCCACGGTTTTGATGATTGACATCTCGCACTCGATGATTCTCTATGGCGAGGACCGCATCACGCCGGCCAAGAAGGTAGCAATGGCGCTGGCCGAGCTGGTGAAGCAGAAATACCCCAAGGATTTTCTGGACGTGATTGTGTTCGGCAACGACGCCTGGCAGATTGAGGTCAAGGACTTGCCCTACCTGCAAGTCGGCCCCTACCACACGAATACGGTCGCGGGTTTGGAGCTGGCGATGGATTTGCTGCGCAAACGCAAGACGCCCAACAAGCAGATTTTCATGATCACGGACGGCAAGCCTACCTGCTTGAAGGAGGCCAACGGCTATTACAAAAACAGCTTCGGCCTGGATAGGAAAGTGGTCAACAAAACCCTAAACCTGGCCGCCGCCGCCCGCCGCGTCAAGATTCCGATTACCACGTTCATGATTGCCCAGGACCCGTATTTGAAGCAGTTCGTGGAAGAGTTCACGGAGGTGAATCAGGGCAAAGCCTACTATTCCGGCCTCAAAGGGCTGGGCCACCTGATTTTTGAGGACTACAAGAAGAACCGCCGCAAAACGCTGTAATTCCGGACTTTACATTTTATCTGTCATGCTGACGAAGGAAGCATCTTATCACGGTTGCTTTTGTCAGCTCTCATAATGTGACTGGCGCGGACGTGATAAGGTCCTTCGCGCTGCTCAGGATGACAATTAACTTCATGCCTTCCTACTCCCAACTTTCCGCTTCGGAACTCCAACAACTAACCACTCTGAGCCAGCTGCGCGCCAGCGGTTACCAGCCCCGCACCGTCAAAGAAGAGTTGCGCGCCAACCTGATTCAAAAGCTCCAAAACAAAGAAGAAGTATTTCCGGGCATCTTCGGCTACGACGAGACCGTGATTCCCGACTTGCAGCGCGCCATCCTGGCCGGGCACCACATCAATTTGCTGGGTTTGCGCGGGCAGGCCAAGACCCGCATCGCGCGCTTGCTGATTAACCTGCTCGACGAGTTTATTCCCGTCGTGGAAGGCTCCGAGCTAAACGACGACCCCTTGCAGCCGCTGTCGGTGTTTGCCAAAAACCTGATTGCCGAACGAGGCAACGACACGCCCGTGAGCTGGATGCCGCGCCTCGACCGCTACACCGAGAAGCTGGCCACGCCCGACGTATCCGTTGCCGACCTGATTGGCGATGCCGACCCGATTAAGGCGGCTACGCTCAAGCTGCCCTACTCGGATGAGCGCGTGATTCACTTCGGGTTGATTCCGCGGGCGCACCGGGGCATTTTCGTGATTAACGAGCTGCCCGACTTGCAGGCCCGCATTCAAGTGTCGCTGTTCAATATTTTGCAGGAAGGCGACATTCAGATTCGCGGCTTCAAGGTGCGCCTGCCGCTCGATATTCAGTTCGTGTTCACGGCCAACCCCGAGGACTACACCAACCGCGGCTCCATCGTGACGCCGCTCAAGGACCGGATTGACGCCCAGATTATCACCCACTACCCCAAGTCCACCGACATCGGCAAGCGCATCACCAAGCAGGAGGCGCGCATCAAGGAGGCGCAGCGCGGGATGGTGACGACAAACGAAATTATCTCCGACCTCGTGGAACAGGTGGCCGTGGAGGCCCGCGCCTCGGAGTTCGTGGATGCCAAATCGGGCGTGTCGGCCCGCCTCACCATCTCGGCCTACGAGCAAGTCATTGCCGCCGCCGAGCGCCGCGCGCTGGTCAATGGGGAGACGAAAACCTACGCCCGCATCTCCGACTTCATCGCGGCGGTGCCGGCCGTAACAGGCAAGGTAGAGCTGGTGTATGAGGGCGAGCAGGAGGGCGCGGGCATCGTGGCCGAAAAGCTCATGGGCAAGGCCCTGCGCACGCTCTTCCTCAATTACTTCCCTGACCCCGACAAGCAGAAGAAAATCAAGAACAAGCCCAACCCCTACAAGGAGGTGCAGGACTGGTTCGGCAGCGGCAACACGGTCGATATTCTCTCCGACGCCAGCCAGGCCGACTACCGCGCCGCCCTGGAGAAGGTACCCGGCCTGCGCAACATCGTCACGTTCCTGCACCCCAACGAGGACGCCGACACCACGCTCTTCCTGATGGAGTTCTGCCTGCACGGCTTGGCCGAGCACTCACTGATTTCGCGCAACCGCCTCACCGGCGGCGCGCAGTTCAAGGACTTGCTCTCGTCCATGTTTACCATGCCCAGCTTCGGCGAGGATGACGACGAAGACGAGGACGACAAGCCGCAGAAGGGACGGCGGCGGTAGTAGTGCTCTGTAGTAGTGCTATTCAAGCAATGTTTGAAAAAGGAGAGAAGCAATTCTCTCCTTTTTCATTTGCTGCGCCCAGGACCCGCAACGACGCCCCGCAATTTCCTACCCCCTCACCCTAGACCAAGGCCCGGCGTACTTTTGCTCCGCCGCCGACCCGGCCGCTTTTGGCGATTCCCTCGCCGCTGACCTACCCCCACTCACCAATGGAACCCCTGACTCCCTTGCACGAACTCGGCGAATTCGCCCTTATCCGCCGCTTGCAGCAGCACATCGAGCTGCGCCAGCCCAGCACCGTGCTCGGCATCGGCGACGACGCAGCCATCATTGCGCCGGCCGCCGGGCAGGAACTGGTGATGACGACCGATTTGCTGGTCGAGGGCGTGCATTTTGACCTGACTTTCAGTCCGTTGCGGCACCTGGGCTATAAAGCCGTGGCCGTGAACGTGTCGGACGTGGCGGCCATGAACGCCTTGCCCACGCAATTGGTAGTAGCCCTGTCCATTCCGGCGCGCTACTCGGTGGAGGCGATTGAGGAATTATATGAGGGCCTGCGGCTGGCCTGCGAGGCCTATAACGTGGATTTGGTGGGCGGCGACACCACGGCCAGCCGTGGCGGGCTCACCATCGGCATCACCGTGCTCGGGCAAGTCGAAGCTGGCAAAGCGGTGCCCCGCAGCGGCGGCCGGCCCACCGACATCCTCTGCGTGAGCGGCGATTTGGGCGGCGCCTTCCTGGGTTTGCAGGTGCTGGAGCGCGAAAAGCAGGCCTTCCTGGCCGACCCCGAAACGCAGCCGGAGCTGGACGCCTACGACTACGTAGTGGGCCGCCAGCTGCGCCCCGAAGCCCGGCTCGACATCATTCATGAATTGCGCGAGTTGGGCCTGACGCCCACCAGCATGATTGACATCTCCGACGGCCTCGCCGCCGAAGTGCTGCACCTGTGCGCCGCGAGTGGCACCGGCGCCCGCGTCTTCTCCGAATACCTGCCCCTGGCTCAGCCCACGCTCGAAGCGGCGGCCGAATTCAACCTTGATCCGCTCACCTGCGCCCTCAACGGCGGCGAGGACTACGAGCTGCTCTTCACCCTGCCCGTCGCCGAGCACGCCAAGATTAAGAATCACCCCGATATCACCGTCATCGGCCACCTTACCGAGCAGAACGACGCCGTAAACCTGATTACCCGCGCCGGGCAGGCCGTGCCGCTGCAAGCCCAGGGCTTCAAGCATTTCTAGACCACAGATTAAACGGATTTTAACGGATGAAATGGATTATCTTGGGGTCCGCGCGGGTGCATCGTGGAGATATTGGTCTGCTGGCGTGGGGCCCCAAATAATCCGTTTCATCCGTTTAATCTGTGGTCCAGGCCCAGCGAGTCGCGCCAGCCAGCGTCGCTGTTAGTATGGGTGCGCCAGTAGTCCAGCTGAATGGTGCGGCGGCGCGCGGCGCTGCTGGTGAGTTGCCGGCCCGCGCCGGCCCCGGCGCGGTCGAGGTAAGTTTCGTCCCAGCCCAGAATGTGGTGCGGGAATGCTTGCCCGAAGTAGATGGCCAGCGTGCGCGCCGGCTCACCGGCGTAAGTGAGGGTGTACGCCAGCACGGGGGTAGGAAATCCAAAGCGCCGATTGGCGGGCGCGGCGCCCAACGTGGCCGTAGCTTCGCGGACCGTCAGTGGTTGGTGCTGCAAGCGGCTGTAGACCGTGCCGGGCAGCAGGCGCAGCCGGCCGGTGGGCAAGGTGCTGGGGTTGAGCCGAATGCGGTTCCATAGCTCGTCTTCAAGCAGGGTGGGGGGTAGGGAAGTCTCGCGGTCGCCCTCGCTCTCGAAGTAGGATTTCTGGGAGACGGCGTAGCCGCCTTCGGGCCGCAGGTTGAGTTGGGTAAAAATGTGGCCGCACCACTCCTGCACCGAGGTGCTCGTCTTGAGCGTGTGGGGGTTGGCCGCCGCGTCCAGCGGCGTGTAGGTCGAGGTAAAGACCGAATACGGGTAGATGCCGGTGAGAAACTTCTTATCGAAATTCAGCTTGAGCACCGGCACCCGCTCGCCGGCCGGCGCCGCGCCGGGGCTGTCCAGCTTCACTTGCTTGGCGCGCGAAAGGTCCTCCGTCACGAAGATGAGCACGGCCGTGCCCTGGTGCAGCTCGCCGTAGCGGGCCTGGCGCAGGTCGTAGCTGGTCAGCTCGGCCTTGCCCTGGAGCCAGTAGCGGCCAAATTCGGGGGGTAGGGGCACGACGGTGGGCGCGGCGGGGGCAGCAGAGGCAGCAGCGGGTTTTGGCGGTGCCGGGGAGGAGCAGCCCACCGCGGCGAAGAGGACGACGCAACAAATCAGACGCATCATGGCGCAAGGTAGAAAATGGTAGGGTGCGGGGCTTGCCCCCGCCCGGCGTCCGCGCCATCAAGTAAAAGCAACATTGCTGTTCACGCGCCGGGCGGGGACAAGCCCCGCACCCTACCCCCTAATCCTCGGGGTAGGGCACGAACACGAATTTGGTGAACGTCTCATCCAGCACGAAGAGGCAGCAGAACTCGTCCGGGTCTTTGTAGTTCTCCTGAAAATACGCCACGCCATCGGCCTCAATCAGGCCCTGCTGCATGAACAGCTCCAGGTAGGAGGCAAACACGTGCCACTCCAGGTTCAGCTCGTCGGCATTGACGAGCAGCGCGCCGAGCGGCACCTCCCGCTTGGCAAACACGAAGATGGGATGCTTGGAAATATCGAGCTTGCGCACCTGGGCCGAGGCTTCGAGCAGCGTGTCGGAAACGGTGGCGAAGTCCTTGGTGATGGTGCCCAGGTATTTGCCGTTCAGCTCCGGGTCGTTGAAGTAATCCATGTTTAGACGGTTGCTTGGATAGGCTTCCAAATAGAATAAAAGACTAGTCCGTAAATAAACCCATTGCTTGCTGCGTTGATGAATAGTAATGGGTTACTATTAACATAATAGTAGCCTATAAGCAGCGTAAAAATCGCCAAACCATACACGCATGAGAACAGGGCAAAGCGCCAGATTGAGGACCCAAAGACCAGTTTTTTTATATATGATTTGGGAAGTTGAATAAACAGGACGTTAACAAACAATGAGAACCCCAGCGTATATATTGTCAAGAAAACAAAGTCGGAAAAGTAATCAAACCGCTCGTGTATAATCCGCATGAACAACTCATAAACTATCAATGCTGCCAACCAACTTATAATTACAGAAACCAAAGCAGCCTTTGAATAGCTTTTCATAAGTCGTTATTTATAATTACCGCAACTCCAACAGCACCACATTCTCCACGTGGTGGGTGTGAGGAAACATATCCACGGGCTGCACGCGCGTGACGTGGTAGGCGGGGTCGAGCAGTTCCAGGTCGCGGGCCTGGGTGGCGGGGTTGCAGGAGATATAGACGAGGCGGGGGCAGCGCAGGGCCAGCAGGCGCTGCACCACATCTTCGTGCATCCCGGCGCGGGGCGGGTCGGTGATGATGAGGTCGGGGCGGCCGTGGTGGGCGGTGAAATCCTCGGTGAGCATGTCTTTCATGTCGCCGGCCACGAACTCGGTGTTGGTGATGCCGTTGATTTCGGAGTTGACGCGGGCGTCCGCCACGGCTTGCTCCACGTACTCGACGCCGACGACCTTGGCGGCGCCGCGGGCCACGAAATTGGCAATGGTGCCGGCCCCGGTGTAGAGGTCGTACACCACGTCGGTGGGCTGAATTTGGGCGAAGTCGCGGGCAATTTTATAGAGGTTGTAGGCGCCCGCGGAATTGGTTTGGTAGAAGGATTTGGGGCCGACGCGGAAGCGCAGGCCTTCCATTTCTTCCTCGATGTAGGGCAGGCCGCGGTAATTCACCACTTCTAAATCGTGGAAGGTTTCGTTGCCCTTGTTATTGAGCACGTAGTTGAGCGAGGTAATCTGGGGAAACTTCGCCTGCACGGCATCCAGCAGCGGCTCGATGCTGGGGTGGGGCAGGTAGCATTGCAGCAAAACCATGAGTTGGCCGCTGCCCTGAGTCGAACTCTGCGCGGTGCGGATGATGAGGTTGCGCAGGTTGCCCACTTGCTTGACCATGTTGCCGAAGCGCAGGTCGTGGGCGCGGGCGTAGTCGCGGATGAAGAGGCGGATTTCGTTGCTCGGCTCGGGCTGGAGCCAGCAGTGCTCCACGTCAATAATCTTGTCGAAGCGGCCCGGCGTGTGAAAGCCCAGCACGTTGCGCTCGTAGGTCTGCGTGTCGTTGTTGATTTGCTCGGTGGTCAGCCAGCCGTTGTCGCTGAACGTGTATTCGAGCTTGTTGCGGTAGTACTGGCGGCTGGGCGAGGGCAGAATCTGCGGAATCTCGGGCAGCGCGACCTTGCCGATGCGGGTGAGCTGGTCCTCGACCTGCTGCTGCTTGTAGCGCAGCTGCGCGTCGTACCTGATGTGCTGCCACTTGCAGCCGCCGCACACGCCGAAGTGCTGGCAGAAGGGCGTCTCGCGCAGGCTCGAATACTGGTGAAAGTGGGTCGGCACGGCTTCCACAAACCGCTTCTGGGCGCGGGAGATGCGCAAATCCACGATGTCGCCGGGCGCGACGCCGGACACGAAAATCACGAGGCCGTTGAGTTTGACCAGGCACTTGCCCTCGGCCACCATGTCCTGGATTTCGACCCGCTGCAAGGCTTCGGCGGGGATGTTTTTGGCGGCTTTAGCGGCTTTGCTCATAGAATGGGCAAAGGTAGCGTTAGGTTTGCGGCCCGGCCGGCTGGATTTGGCGCGAAAAAGCGGTGGCCGGCCGCCACGCGTCGCGTCGGTGTCTTGCCGACGCTTGCCGGCCAGGAGGGGGGTAGGGAATCAGGCCGCTCAAACGAGCAAATCACCGTCCCAGCAAAGCCGCGTCGGCGCGCCGCAAAACGGTCCTTTTAACTCCTCACTTTTAACTTTTAACTCTGAAAATGCCCGTCATCCTCATCACCGGCGGCACGTCTGGCATCGGCCGGGCCTGCGCCCTGACCTTCGGCCAGGCCGGCTACCAGGTGGTGTTCACCGGCCGCGACGCGGTCCGGCTCGCCGACACGGCCCAGGCGCTGACGGCCGCCGGCGTGGCCCACCACGCCGTGCAAGCCGATGTGGGCGACGAGGCCGCCGCCGCCCGCGCCGTGGACGAGACCATCGCCCACTTCGGCCACCTCGACGTGCTGCTCAATAATGCCGGCCTCAGTATGCGCGCCCGCTTCCAGGATGCGGACCTGGAAGTCATCAAGCAGCTCATGCAAACCAATTTTTTCGGGGCTGTCTTCACCACCAAGTTTGCCCTACCCCACCTGCTGGCGAGCAAGGGCAGCATCGTAGGCGTGAGCAGCATCGCCGGCTACCGCGGCCTGCCCGGCCGCACCGGCTACTCGGCCTCGAAGTTTGCCCTGAATGGCTTTCTGGAGGCGCTGCGCACGGAATTATTGCCCCAGGGCGTGCACGTGCTCACGGCCGCGCCCGGCTTCACGGCCTCCAACATCCGCCACACCGCCCTGGCCGCCGATGGCCGGGCCCAGGGCGAGTCGCCCCGCGACGAGGCGCAAATGATGAGCGCCGAGGAAGTGGCTCAGCACCTGCTGGCGGCCGTGCAGCAGCGCCGCCGCAGCCTCGTGCTCACCAATCAGGGTCGTCTCACCGTCTTCTTGAACAAGTGGCTGCCCGGCCTGACCGACAAGCTCGTGCTGCGCCATTTCCAAAAGGAAGAGGGATATTAGTGAACAGTAAGCAGTGAACAGTAAGCAGTGAACAGTAAGCAGTGAACAGTAAGCCCCGGAGGGGCAGCCTATCGGTAGAGACAGGGGGGTATGAAAGCGCCAAAGCCCCAGCGGAGCGACCCAAACCGTCCGCGCTAAGAGCGCAATAGGGTAGTCGCCCCGCCGGGGCTTGGGGGCAGGCAAGGGGGGTAGGAAATCTACGGGTAGGTCGCCCCGCCGGGTCGGACCCCGCTGGGACTAACCACCAACTGCTCACTGATAACTGCTCACTAAAAATCACTCTACTTCCAGCACGTCGGTGGCGCGGATGAAGGCCTCGCGCTCCTGCCAGCGCACCCGGCACCAGATGTCCTGGCGGCCCAGCACCAGCAGGCGGTCGCCGACGGTGGCCGTGCTCAGCCAGGGCGCGCCGGCCGCCGGGCCGGCCATCAGGGCAGCGCCGGGCCGGGCCACGAGGGCGGCCGGCGCGGGCCTGAGCAGCAGGTAGGCGCCTGCGAGCAGGCCATAGCCGGCCAGCGCGGCCCACCAGCCCGGCCCGGCCCGGCGCCGCCGCAGCAGCAGAAAGACGATGCTCACCACGACCCCGGCTAGCATCGCCTGCAGGCCAGCGTAGTAGTAGCGCTGCCACTGCACCCGCAGCTCCTGCTGCCAGGTGGCGGGGTAGCCCACCAGCCGCTGCCGCGCCGCCAGCGCCACCAGCTGCCGCCAGGTGCGCAGGCGCGGCTGCCGGGCCTGGGCCATGCTCAGGTAGAGCAGCGCGGCGGCCGGCCGGCCCAGCTGCTGCTGGGCGTAGGCCAGGCGCAGCAAGAGTCGGGGCGAGGCCTGTCGGCCGCGCCACACCTGCGCCTTGTAGAGCGTCGCGGCAGAATCAAACTGACCGGCAGCAAAGAGCGAATCGGCCCGGCGCAGGGCCGGCCGGGATTTATTTTCCGGGCTCACCGCGCCGCTAAGGGTGCTGGGGGTCAAAGCCCAAGCCGGCGCCGGGAAAGCGAGCAGCAGCCCGAGCAGGAGTTTTTTTAGCGTCAAGGTTGTGTAGGTCGGCGACACCGCGTACTTTTGTGCCCACAAAAAAGGTAGCGCCTTTCTTGGGAATGCAAATAACGGTTCTGTAGCTCAGCTGGTAGAGCAGTACACTTTTAATGTACGGGTCCTGGGTTCGAATCCCAGCGGAGCCACGAAAACGCCCCTAGTAACTTGCTAGGGGCGTTTTTTATTTCGTGCCTACGCTCGTGCCTACGCCAGGGGTTGTTTTAAATGGAAGAAACTGCCTCTTTTCGCTTCGTTGGCCTCGATGGCTAGGCTCAGACGCTGATTACTTGCTTGTCCTTTAACTCGCCTGATTCATGAACAAACTGCGTTGCCCGAACTGTGGGTGCCAATTCGAAAGTCTAGTTCAAATTAGCGCTGGCATGACAGCTACGTTTGAAGACGCAGCAACCCTTTGCCCAAATTGTGGGCAGGAGGTTAATTTAGCACCCAGCGGAATAGATGGCACCTTTCGATTCGATGAGCATGGAAATGCAACGCAAATAGGCTTTATCAACCTACTGCGCAGTGTCAATCTACCTCCTACCTCTCTGACAGCACTAAAGGCTGTAGTAACGCAAGCGCAAGCAAGTAATGCTTCCCTACCCGACCTAACTCTTCAGGTTAGCAGAATCAGCCCAGAACTTGGAGAAAAGCTGAATAGTTTTTTTCAGAAACATCAGTACACTCTTATAGCACTTGGCTTGTTAGTGACCGTGCTAAGTTACTTTAAGCCAGATGCTCCTGCCACTGTCACGAATAATTACTATTTCAGTAAGCCTGAACTACCTAAGCAAGAAATTCTTACTCAACGGCCTCGGCTCAACGCTGCCCCGATCAAGCGTGGCAACAACTTAACCGCGCCTCTTTCGAAAAAAGCCAAGGCGCAAAAAAAGAACCGGCGCAAGTAGTCGAATGGCTCTAATCGTTGCCCACATCACAACCAGCCCACTGCATACTTGAAATTGACCATGCGTGATGGCTCCTACCTCACGGGCAATGTTGAGCCCAATTACCACCCAGATAACGGGTAAGTGTTTCCAAAGAATGGTTAAAATCTTAAACACAAGCAATCGTTATTTTTACAAAGTACGGCATTAATCAAAAAACCCTGCTACATCACTGTAACGGGGCTTTTCTTTGCCCGCACGGCCGGTCAGGAAACCAGCGGCGCGGGACTTGAGGTAAAGAAACGTGCGAGGTTTCGGTCTAAATATAGGCTAGCGCTTCCCCCTTCGCAGATACGCGCCATTAAATGCGATACTCCCGCTCCCGCCGCCGGTGTTTTGCGGTTTACCAACGGTTTCACCGTATTACATTACGACCTAGTACTTCCAGCTGCCCGCCCGTAAACCAGCGCGCTATGCCCCTGCCTTTGCTGCCACCCCTGTTTTTTGGGGAGGGGTAGGCCCCGCGTGCGGGTCTGGTGCGGGGCGCTGTCTGGGCGCGTTCCGGGCGCGTCCTGGGCGGCGCTACGTCTTTTTCACCAGGGCCATGCCGCACTTGGGGCACTGGCCGGGGGCGCCGGCCTGGCCGCCGTCGTTCATCGGGCACTCGTAGCGCACCGCGGCGGGCTTCAGCTGGCTGGCATTTTTAGCTTGCCAGGCCTGGAACTGCTGAATCTCCTTTTGCTGGGCGTCGATAATCCGCTGAGCCAGCTCCCTGAGCCTGGTGTCGCGGCCGTGGGCCACTTCGGCCCGGGCCATGTCCACCGCGCTTTGGTGGTGGGTGGTCATGAGCAGGTTGAAGTTCATATCGGGGTCGGCGACCATCGCTGGCATTTTCATCATGCCGGCCATTGAGGCCTTCATCTTGCTCGTGAACGGGTCGGCGGGGTTCTGGGGCTGGTAGTTGGTTGGGGCCGCGTCGAGGCGCCCGGCGATGGGCTCCAGGGCGGCAATTTCCTGCTGCTGGTCGGCCTTGATTTTGGTGGCCAGCTGGCGCATGGTGGCGTCCTGGCCCTCGCGCAGCTCGATGTCGGCCATCGCGACGGCGCCCTGGTGGTGGGCAATCATCAGATGGGCGAAGTCGTGGTCGGTGTTGCCGCGGGGCTTCTCGGCGCTCATTTTGGCCATCATATCGTTCATGGCCGCCAGCAGGGGCGAGTTGCCGCTCATCGGCTGGTGGTCTGGGCCGGCCATGTCGTCGGCCGCCGACGCGGGCACGGCGGCGGCCGTTGCGGCGGTAGTAGCAGCGGCGGTAGCAGCGGGCTTATCGAAGTTGCAGCTGCCCAGCAGCAGCGCACTGGCCCAGAAGGCGGTAAGGAGCAAAGCGGGCTTTTTCATGTTGAAGGACATGTTAAAGGAAAGGAGGGGGGTAGGGATTAGGAGAAACGAACCGACGCCGCGCCGGCGGCTAGGCGTCGACGCTAATCGTGAAGTCGGCGGTATGAATCTGCCCGCCGTGGTTGAATTGCAGAAACACCCGGTAGCGCCCGGCCTGCTCGAAGCTGGTGTTGAAGCGGATGGTCGGGCCCTGGTCGGCCTGCTCGTTGGGGTGCACGTGCAGGTAGCGCTCGGTGTCTTCGCTGATGACGACGACGTGGCCGAGCGCGCCGAGGTAGTGGTCGAGGTCCGTGACCGGCTGGCCCTTCTTGCGGAGCGTGATTTCGAGGCCCAGCAGCTGCCCGGTTTTCAGGGGCTTGTCAAATGCGAGCGCGGCCTGGTAGCCGCCCGCGCCGCGCCACTGCATCTGCGGCGCGCTGAACTTGACGGGCTTATACGGCGCGCCCCGCACCGTGAGGGGCTGGCGGCCGAGCTGGTGCCCGCTACCGGCCGGCGTGTAGTCCTGAAACAGCACGTAGTCGCCGCCCTGCGGGAAGGTAAACGGCGCCTGGTAGTCGCCCTGGGCCGTGTGCTCGGGGTGCTCGTGGTAGAACTGCGAAAGGTCCTTGCGGACGATGATGAGGTGAATTTTCTTTTCGTGCACCACGGCCAGCGGCACCGGCGCGGCCGGATTGGCTGCCTCCTGCGGCGCGAAGCGCAGCAAAGCGGCGCGGCCGGCCACGGGCGGCGCGGGCGCCACCTTGAAGGTCATCTGGTAGGTTTTGCCGTTGGCGACTTTGTCGGTGTGCTCCAGCTTCATGCCGCACTTCGGGCAGGTCTGGCCGGCCTGGGTGCTGGTCACCTCTGGGTGCATGGGGCAGGAGTAAAGGTGGCCGCCGGCGGGCCCGGCCGTGCCGGCGGCGGGCCCGGTCACGGTGTTGGTGGGGCTGCTGCTGGCGGCCTCGTCGGCCGAGCAGCCGGCCAGCAGCAGGGATAGGGGTAGGGAAATGAGGCCGACCGCCAGGGGCCGGAGTAGAGCAGAACGATTCATGTTTCGGAGAAAAAGCTTGCCGGAGAATAAGTCAGCCGGGCCCGGCGGCCCCTGGGCTATTGGACTAAAACTCCCGCGTTCAGTGCAGGATAGGAAAGCGGGAAGCTGACTTGTGGCGGTCGCAAAAACTGCCGGCCAGCCACGCAAAAGGCCCGCCCCGGTCATGGCGAAGCCAAGCCGGGACGAGCCTAGGCGCATCGGCCATCCTCAGACGGTCAGGGACCGCAGGAAAATGCGTAAGTCGGGGATTTTGGGGGGCAGGTGCTGCGACGGCAGCAGGCGCCCCGGAGCTGTGCGGTCCCAGGACTGGGTGGCGCGGGCCGGCAAGCCGAAGGAAAGCGCTTCCGGCAACAGGGCTGGCGCGGCGCTGAGCGGCTGCTTGGCCGCGGGGGCATCGAGGGCCGCGAGCAGGGTCGCGGCTTTCTGGCGGCAGCAGTTGTCGGCGCCGCCGGACTTGCCCGGCGCTTCAGGCGCGGCGGACGCCACCGCGGCCAGCAGGCTCGGGGCCGGCGGGGCGTTGCGGGCGGCGCGGGCTCGGCAGCAGGCGTGGCCGGGAAGCATGGGCGCCGGTTTGGCCGTCGGCCGGGGGGCGGGCCTGGTCGCCGAAGCCAGCTGTTGGCGCGAAGCGCAGTAGCACTGCCCCGCCAGCACGTTGACGAAGACGACCAGGAAGGTCATGGCCAGCCAGCGGCGCAGCAGGAACAGATGACGGAACATAACAGACCAACCAATTAAGCCGTCGCAAAACTACTCCGCGCCCACGGCAATGACGCAGTTTTAGTACTGTTTTAGCGGCCTGGAAGTTCCGGGTCCGGGCCGGCGGCGGCCCATTGCTAACGCCCCAAATCGGCTGCTGAGTACGCTGCTAGGCCTTCTGCCGGCAGTGAACCCCGGCCACTGGCCAGGCCCGGCCGGCCGGATTATGCAAGTGCCCGGCCGGATTATGCACGTAGTGCATGGCTGCCAATGGAGCCGACGGGTCAAGGTGAGAATTATGCAGGTTTAAGGTCGAATTCCGTACCGGCGTGGGCCGGCGCCAGCGGTTCCTTTGCAAAGAATTCTGGGGCCCGCGGCGGCAGGAAACCCGGCGGCCCTACCCCCTGTTTAGTCCCTCTACCCTATTCTTATCCGTGCTATGGAGCCCACCACCCAAACCGAAACCCTGGAAATCGAGGGCATGAGCTGTGCCTCCTGCGCGGCGGCCGTCGAGCGCTCCCTGAGCCGCACGCCGGGCGTGCAAAGCGCGCAAGTCAACTACGCCACCGAAAAAGCCACCGTTCACTACCAGCCCGGCCAGGCCAGCCCGGCCACGCTCCGGCAAGCCGTCGTGCAGGCTGGCTACGGCGTAGCCGCGCCGGCGCCGCCGGCCACCAGCGCGGCCGAACGGGCAGCCGAAGTTGACGGGCAAAAAGCCGCCGCCGACCGGCAGCTGCGGCGCCGCTTCGGCGTGGCGGCGGGCCTGACGGCCTTCATCATGCCGCTGAGTATGCTCATGATGTGGGGCCCGTTTGCGCGCCTCGTGCCGATGCCGGTGCTCAACTACGGGCTGCTCGTGCTCACGCTGCCGGTGCTGCTCTACAGCGGGCGCGCGTTCTACGCGGCGGCCTGGAACGCCCTGCGCCACCGCTCGGCCACGATGGACACGCTCATTGCCGTGGGCACGGGTGCCGCGTTTCTCTACAGCCTGGCCGCCACCGTGGCGCCGGCCTTTTTTACGGGCCAGGGCCTGCGGCCGGAAGTATACTACGACACTACGGCCACCATCATCGCCCTGATTCTGCTGGGCAAGCTGCTCGAAGCCCGCGCCAAAACCCGCACCTCGGCCGCCCTGAAGGCGCTGCTGGGCTTGCAGGCCCGCACCGCCCGCGTAGTGCAGCCCGACGGCCGAGAGACTGACTTGCCCATCGGGCAGGTGCGGGTCGGCGACCTGGTGGTGGTGCGCCCCGGTGAGAAGGTCGCCACCGATGGCCTCGTCGAAGCCGGGCAGTCGGCCGTGGACGAGGCCATGCTGACGGGCGAGAGCCTGCCAGTCGATAAAAAAGCCGGCGACGCCGTGTTCGGGGCCACGCTCAACAAAACCGGCTCGTTCCGCTTCCGCGTCACGAAGGTGGGCGCCGACACCGTGCTGGCCCAGATTGTGAAGCTCGTCGAAGACGCTCAGGGCAGCCGCGCACCCATTCAGCTGCTAGCCGACCGGGTCAGCGCGGTGTTTGTGCCGGCGGTCATCGGCCTGGCCCTGCTCACCTTCGCGCTCTGGTTTGCCCTAAGCCCCGCCGAGACGCGCCTGCCGCTGGCCCTGGTCAACTTCGTGGCTGTGCTCATCATCGCCTGCCCCTGCGCGCTGGGGCTGGCCACGCCCACGGCCATCATGGTGGGCACCGGCAAGGGCGCCGAGTTCGGCGTGCTAATTCGCAGCGCCGAGGCGTTGGAAAAAGCCTGTCAGGTGAACACGGTGCTGCTCGACAAAACCGGCACCATCACCCGCGGCGAGCCGGCCGTGACGGATTTCGTGGCGGCCCCCGGCCAGTCGGCCGCCCGGCTGCTGCCGCTGTTCGCCGCCGTCGAGCGCCGCAGCGAGCACCCGCTGGCCGGGGCCGTGGTGCGCTACGCCGAAGCCCAGGCGGCAGCGCCCGGCGCAGGCGCGCGGGCGCTGCCGCCCACCGTGGCCGACTTCCGGGCCGTGGCCGGGCAGGGCGCGACGGCCACGGTGGACGGGCGGCAAGTGCTCATCGGCAACCGGGGCTTGCTGGCGCAAGGGGGGGTAGGGATTCCGGCCGCCCTCGAAGCCGCGGCCGCCGTGCTGCTGGCCCAGGCCCGAACCGTGCTCTACGTGGCCGTGGACGGCCAGTCCGCCGGCCTGCTGGGCGTGGCCGACACGGTGCGCGAGACGTCCAAAGCCGCCATCGCGCAGCTGCAGGCGCGCGGCCTGGAGGTGATAATGATGACCGGCGACAACGCCCAGACCGCCGCCCAGGTGGCCGCCCAAGTGGGCATCGGCCGCTACGTGGCCGAGGTGCGGCCCGCCGACAAGGCCGCCAGGGTGCGCGAGCTGCAAGCCGAGGGCCGCGTGGTGGCGATGGTCGGCGACGGCATCAACGATGCGCCGGCCCTGGCCCAGGCCGACGTGGGCCTGGCGATGGGCGGCGGCACCGACGTGGCGCTGGCAGCGGCCGGCATCACCCTGATGCGGGCGGACCTGCGGGGTGTGGTGACGGCCATCGAGCTGTCGCGCCAAACCATGCGCACCATCCGGCAGAACCTGTTTTTCGCCTTTGTCTACAACGTGCTCGGCATCCCGATTGCGGCCGGCCTGCTTTACCCGGTCTTCGGCTGGCTGCTCTCGCCCATGCTCGCGGCCGGGGCTATGGCCCTCAGCTCGGTGTCGGTGCTGACCAACTCGCTGCGGCTGCGGGGCTTCAAGGTCGAAGAGGGGGGTAGGGAACCACTGAACCGGTAAGCGCGGAGTTCGGCGCCGGCTTAGCGCTGGCGGCCAGCGGCGCCTGGATTGGCCGGCCGGGGTCGGGCCCGGCGGCCAGCAGCCAGGCCAGGGCGTCGGCTTCCAGCTCAAAGGTCTGGTAGGTGTGGGGCAGGTGGCGGGTGGCCGCCACGACGGTGGTCATGGCCAGGCGGGCCAGCCCGTTCTGGGCCACGAGCACGGCGCCGCGGCGGTAGCCGCCTTCCAGCACGGCCCGCGGTAGCCACTGCTCCACCAGCCAGGCTTGCTCGGCAACTGAAAACGGGACCATCTCCTGCTGGTTAATCAGCGCCCGGTGCCAGCCCCGCCGCACCAGGGCCCGCAGCAGGTGGGTCAGCAGGGCCTGCAGCTGCTCGGCGCTGCGGGCGCCGGCGCGGTAGTCGAGCCGCAGGTAGTCGGCCGGCTCTTCCCAAATGCGGCCGGCCTGGTTTTCAAAGTAGATGGTGCGGGAAGCGGGTTGCATAAAGACAATCGGGCGTCAACTGGAGTGAGTTGAACTCGGAGCCCGACCACGAAGGTCGGCGCCGGCGGGAGCCGGGCAAACGCTCGTCGCCGGGTGGCGCGGGCCGCCCGCTGAACGGCGCAGCCGCGGGGGCCGGCGCTACCCGGCGGGCTAGGGGTTGGTGCTCCACAGCCCGGCTTCCTTGAGGAAGATGCGGCGGTTGAGCCGGAGCTGGGCCACGATAAACTCGGCCAAATCCTCGGGCTGCATCACCTTCTCCGGGTTGCCGTCGGTGAGCTGGTTGCCGATGGCCAGCTCGGTCGCCACGGTGCTGGGCGTGAGGGCTGAGACGCGAATGTTGTGCTTGCGCACCTCCTGCATCAGGGACTCGGTCAGGCCGAGCATCCCGAACTTGGAGGCGCTGTAGGCGCTGGTGCCGGCCGCCCCGCGCTGCCCGGCCGTGGAGGCGATGTTGATGATGTCGCCGGTCTGGCGCGCCATCATGCCCGGCAGCACGGCGCGGGTCACGTAGTAGGTGCCGAGCAGGTTCACCTGAATCATCCGCTCCCAGTCTTCCGGCGCCAGCTCCAGAAACTTACCGAAGGTGCCGATGCCGGCGTTGTTAATCAGAATATCAAGCGGGCCGAGCGCCGCCGTGGCCTGGGCCACGGCCTGCTCGACGGCGGCGCGGTCGGCCACGTCGGCGGGCACGACGGCCGTTTTCACGCTCAGCGGCGTCAGCTCGGCGGCTACTTCGCGCAGCTGCGCCGCCGAGCGGGCCAGCAGGGCCACGTGCACGCCCTCGCGGGCCAGGCCCAGGGCAATGGCGCGCCCGATGCCTTTGCCCGCGCCGGTGACGAGGGCGGTTTTTCCGCGCAATGATTCCATAGTAAGGTTGCGATTAAGTGAAGCTTAAGGTTGAGTTGGCGGAGGGGGGTAGGGATTAAAAGCCGGCTTACTGGCTGGGCCGCACTTTGGTTGGCGCGGCCCCCCGGCCGCTGGCGGCGGGCTGCGCGGGCCGGGCGGCTTGATTGCCGGCCCTCTGCCGGGCGCCGGGCCCCGCCGCCGAATCCCGTAACCACAGCATACTCACATCATAATCACGTACAGCGACCCCGCTGACACGGCCAGCCACAGCGCGGCGCCCAGCCCGAACGGCCGCAGGCCCACGGCCCGCACCACCGGCCCCGACAGCCCCGCCCCAATCAGAAACAAGGTCAGCGTCAGGCCCAGCTTGGCCCCGCGCACCAAAGCCGGCGCCAGCGCTTGCACGGCCGGCACGTAGGTGTTGAGCAGCAGGGCCAGGACAAAGCCGAGGATGAAGTAGGGCGGCTTGACCCTGACTTCTTGTTGCCGAAACAGCAGGGCCGTGCCCAGGGCCACGGGCACAATCCAGAGGGCGCGGGCCAGCTTGACGGTGGTGGCCACTTGCAGGGCCTCATCGCCGTAGGCCGCCGCCGCGCCCACCACCGAACTCGTATCGTGGATGGCCAGGGCGCACCAGAGGCCGAACTGCTGCTGGCTCAGGGCCAGCGCGTGGCCCAGGGGCGGGAAGGCGAACAAGGCCAGCGCGTTGAGCACGAACACCGTGCCCAGCGCGGCCGACATTTCCTCGTCCTTGGCGCCCAGCACCGGCCCCACCGCCGCAATGGCGCTGCCCCCGCAGATGGCCGTGCCGCAGGCAATGAGGTGGGCCAGGCGCCGGCTCAGCCCCAGCGCCCGCCCTCCGCAGTAGCCCAGCGCCAGGGTGCCCACCAGCGAGCCAACCGTGAACAGCAGTCCCTGCCGGCCGGCCTGCGCGGCCGCGTGGGCGTTGAGGCCAAAGCCCAGGCCGACGACCGAGCATTGCAGCAGCCGGGCCGTCAGGGCGCGGGTTTGGCGGGGGTAGGGATTGCCCAGGGTTTGGGCCAGCAGCAAACCCAGGCTCAGGGCCAGCGGCGGCGAAACCCCGGGCGTGAGGCACAAGCCGGCCAGCAGCACCAACCCAACCTGCGGCCCCGAAACCACCCGGCCCGCGACCCGGTACGGCCGGTGAAAGGGGCGCCGCCAGCCCCTCTGCCGCGGCGCGGCGGCCGGTGCGGGGGGGGTAGGGGCCGGGCTCGCGAGGGCTTTCGGGCGGGCGGGCGGGGTAGGGATGGCGGGGGGCGCGGGCATCAGCTCAGCAGCGGGTAGGACAGGCAAGGCGGCAAAATTACGCCCCTGCCCCCCGGCAGGGTAATTCAAAAAGGTGATTTGTAATTACCGCTGGTTATGGTGACTGGCTATAGTGGCTGGTTCAGCTCGCGCTGGCTGAAGCCCAGAAACCGCTGCGCCGCGGCGCTGAGCGGCTGGCCCTGCACCCACACGGCCTCGAACTGCCGGGCCAGGCGCAGCCCCTCAATGGGGACGATTTCGAGGCGCCCGGCGGCCAGCTCGCGGCCCAGCGCGCGCCGCGAGACGAAGCCCAGCGCCGCCGGCGCCGCTTCCAGATAAGCCTTGATGGCTTCGGTATTATCAAAGTAAAACGCGACTTGCAGGCGGCTGAGCGGCACGCCCCGCTCGCGCAGGGCAAACTCCAGCACTTCGAGCGTGCCCGAGCCGCGCTCGCGCAAGACCAGCGGCCGGGCCAGCGCTTCGGCCAGCGGCAGCGGCGCGGGGGGGGTAGGGGCGGGGCCGGGAGCGGGGCCGGCGGCCGGCGGCGGATTGGGCGGCGCCTCGGGCGGGGCGCGGCGCACGGCCACCAGTTCGTCGGGTAAGAGCAGCTCGTGGTGCAGGTCGCGGGAGCGGGAGCGGCCCTCGACGAAGCCCAGGTCCAGCTCGCCGGCCAGCAGGGCCTCGGCGATGCGCTCGGAGTTGGCGTTGCGCAGGGTGAGCTGCACCAGCGGGTAGCGGGCCTGGAAGGCGGGCAGCAGGCCCGGCAGCACGTACTGGCTCAGGGTGGTGCTGGCGCCCAGGCGCAGGCGGCCGGCGGCCTCCTCGGGGTTGCGCAGGGCGTGGAGCTGCCCGGCGAGCTGCAACTCGGCGGCGGCCACGGCCTCGGCGTGGGCCAGCAGCAGGCGGCCGGCCTCGGTGAGGCTGAGGCGGTTGCCGCGCCGCACCAGCAGGCGCTGGCCGGAGCTTTTTTCCAGCTCCTGCACGTGGCGCGTGACGGCGGGCTGGGTGATGAAGAGCACCTGCGCGGCTTTGGTGAGGCTCAGGTGCTGGCCCACGGCCTGGAAAACGCGCAACCGGAAGTCGGACATGATGGCAAGGTAACAGGGTAAAATGTCCGCGGGGCGTCCGCGCCGGGCCCAAAGGAGCAGCGCGCGGCCGGTAGCTACGTAATAAGTAAGCTCAACCAAACCCCGCGCGCTGGCAACCGTAAGCAGGGACCTACCTTAAATTCTGTTTTATCATGAACCCATCCAACCAATCCGCCGATTTCGGCGACGTTTCCAACCAGTCGCAGCCCCAGGGCCAGGACCAGAGCCAGGCCCCAGGCCCGGCAGCCGGGGCCGCCTCGCTGCTCGACCAGGCCAAGCAGCTCCTCAGCCAGGGCAACATGGCCGATTTGCTCAACCAGGTGCCCGGCTCGGTGAAAGACCTTAGCACCAAGGCCGTAACGGGCTTCAACAAGCTCAGCACGACCCAGAAAGTAGTGGGCGGCGCCCTGCTGGTGCTGGGCGTCGGCGTGCTGGCCCGCGGTGGCAAGAGCAAAAAGGGCAAGTCCGGCCAGGCCGACACGCTCAACGAGCTGCTTTACTTCGTCAATGACCGCGTGGAAGGCTACAAAAAGGCCGTGGCCGAAAGCCAGGATGCGCAGCTGCGCGGCTACTACCAGCAGTTGGTGGGCCAGAGCCAGCGCTTCAGCAAAACCCTGAACGACGAGCTGCGCCAGCGCGGCGGCGAGCGGCAGGACAGCACCACGCTCAAGGGCAAGTTCTACCGCCGCTTCATGGAGGCCGCCGCCACTATCACCGGCCACGACGAGACGGCCATCCTGGCCAGCAACGTGCACGGCGAGCAGTGGGCCATCAAAGCCTATAAGGAAGCCCTGAGCGACCACACCCTCTCCGGCGCCCTGCGCCAGGAAGTGGAGCGCCAGTACACGCAGTCGCAGAAAACCTACCAGGAGCTGAAGCGCCTCACGGCCCAGCAGGCGCAGGAAAAAGAGCACGCCTAAGCTGGCTAGTCGGCCCGGCCTGAGAGAGTAAGCTCTAATTAAAAAAGCGGGCCGTCGTTGTGAGACCCTGGTTCGGGCTTCGCAACGACGGCCCGCTTTTTTGCTGGGCTGCCCTATTAAGTTATAAGCTGAGTATAAGCGGCTTTAGTGAACAATGGTGTAGGGTGGGTCGGCCAGCGCCTTTTTGTGGCCCGGCAAATCCACGCTCCGCCCCTCGTGCACGCTCACCCGAATCCGGTTGGCGAGCTGGGTGAGGGGCAAATCGTTGCTGTCCTTGCCGAAGGGCTGCTCGATTTCCTCGGCAATCAGCTCCAGTCCGAGCAGGGCGTAGGCCCCAATCATGACGATGGGAATGGTGAAGTAGCCGTAGGTGTCGAGCAGCACGAAGGGCATGATGAGCAGGAAAATCGTGATGAAGCCCTTGATAAAGAAGCTGTAGGAAAACGGAATGGGCGTGGTCTTAATCCGCTCGCAGGCGCCGGTCACTTCCAGCAGGGTGCCGTGGTAGGGCTGGAGCTGGAGCAGGTGCACCGGCTCGAGCACGCCGGCCCCGCGCAGGCGCTCGTAGCTGGCTTGCAGCAGCGTGGCGAGCTTGGTCGGCAGGTGGTCGGCGGCCTGCAGGGCGTCGGGGAGCACCCCCGCGACGGCCTCCAGGTGGGCGTAGTTCATGTCGTCGCGCAGGTGGCCCTTGAGCGAGAGGGCGAAGTTGGACAGCATCCGGGCGTAGAAGATGCGGTGGCCGCCGCCGGCTTCGGCCGGCAGGGCCCCGCCGAGCACGGCGGCCAGGTTGCGGCAGGCATTAATCAGCAGGCCCCACTGCCGCCGCCCCTCGTAGTAGCGGTCGTAGGCCGTATTGGTGCGGAACACGAGCAGCAGGCTGAGCAGAATGCCCAGAAACGAGAAAAACTCGCGCTCGACTTAGAGAATAAACCGAAAGTACTCGAGCTGCGCCACCGTCACGGCGGCCACGTAGAGGCCGGTCAGGGCCACGCGGCCCAGCAGCACCCGGATTACCTTGGTCGTGTGAAAGTGCCAGAGGGCGGTCCACCAGTCGCCGGGTTTGTAAACTATCATAGTAGGCCTCCTAACGGGGCCGCGCCACTTTGCGTTGAGCCGGCGCCACAACCGGCGCCCCCGAACTCCAGGCGCGGGCCATCCAACCGGCCCGGCCAACTCCAGCAGAAGCGGGTCCCTGAAAAAGTGCAAACGCCGGGTTGCGGTGCCGGCTGGCACCGGACGGTAACTTAAGGTTAAATAAACCCGTATAAAGCCTTTCCTATTAATTTTCCGTCTCACTCTCTTAAAACATCATCTTAGTATATGAAAAAAACTTTGTTAATCAGAACGGCCCTCATTCTGCTGCCGCTGGGCGTCGCTTCGTCGGCCGCGCGGGCGCAGGATGCCACTGGCTTCCGCCTGGGCGTCAAGTTCGGGGGCACCTACTCGAACGTATCAGGCGACGACGTAAAGCAATTTACGGGCGCCAACTACAGCACCGACCTAGGGGATTACAAGCTGGGCTACAACGCCGGGGTAGGCATTCAAATCCCGGTTAGCTCGGATGGCTTCTTTGTCATCGCGCCGGAGCTGCTCTACAACCGCAAGGGCTACGAAATCACGTCGGATCGAAACACTGGCTTCGCAGCCGGCTCCAACATTTCGAGCATCGAAATCGAGCAGCAGCGCGTGCTGCACTACGTCGACCTGCCGATTCTGGCCCGCATTAACGCCGGGGGCCTCTTCTTTGAGCTGGGACCGCAGGTGAGCTACCTGTTCGGCTCGAAAAATAAGTCGCAGACGACGACCAAGTTCAGCAACGGCGACAAGGACAAGGTGGAAAATGATGGTCAGTTCCAGACGTATCTGGGCACGCTGCTCGACAACAGCGAGAAGTCAGACCTCTCGAACGTGGACATCAGCGGCGTGGCCGGCATCGGCTACCAGCTCACGAGCGGCCTGAACTTCAGCTTGCGCTACGCCCGCGGCTTTAACTCGATTATTGACTCCAAGAACTCGGACAACGAGCCCAAGGTGTTCAACAACGCCTTCACCCTGCAGGCCGGCTACCTGTTCCAGTTCGGCAAGTAGTTAGTCGTTGATTTAGATGAAAAAGCCGTCCCTGTTGCAGCGGGGGCGGCTTTTTTGGTTGGCGGTTGAGCCGGGGGAAGCCGCAGTGCTGGCTTTCCCCGGCCCAACTATTTCCGGTCAGATGAGTAGGCAGCAAGTAGTTGCCCGCTCCTCATCTCCCCCTACCTCACCCGTAACCTCCCATGCGCTCGTCCTCAGTCCCTACCCCCCCCCGCCCCGTTGCCCGCCGGCTGGCCGGCCTGTCTTTGCTCGGGGGCCTGCTGCTGAGCGGCTGCGGCATCCGCGAGCAGGTGCAGCAGGCCAAGGCCTTTAAGGACGTGGACGTGCGCCTGGCCTCGGTGACCCAGGCCACGGTGGCGGGCATCGACGTGACGCAGATGCGCCAGCCGGCCGACCTCAGCGCCGCCCAGCGCGCCACCATCGCCGGGGCCTACGCCAGCGGCAACCTGCCCCTGCGGATGCTGGTGAACCTGGAGCTGCGCAACCCCAACCCCGAAACCGCCGCCCTCAACGAGCTGGACTACCTCGCCCTGCTCGACGGCCGGCAGTTTGCCACCGGCCGCACCACCGAGCGCGTCGAAGTGGCCGGCAACGGCGGCGTGGCTCAGGTGCCCGTCACGCTGGAAAGCAACCTGCGCGAGGCCCTGGGCGAGCAGTCGGCCGCGAGCATTGCCGGCTTCGCCCTGGGGTTGGCCGACCGCGAGCGGGCGCCCATGCGCCTGACTTTGCGGCTGCGGCCCACCTTCATCACCAGCGGCGGGCGCCGTATCGCGCCGGCCGGCTACGTGAACGTGGAAAAGGAATTCACGGCCCAGCAGGTGCGCGAGGCCGTCCAGCGCCGGCCGTAGCGGCCGGGCCGTAGCAGCCGGGCCGGGTGGCGCCGGCAGTCAGCTCTGCAATTCCCTACCCCCTTACCAGTGGTTCAACGGCCAGCAGGAGGGTAGGGAATTTTTGGGTAAGAAGCGCCGGGCGTGGCCCGTCAGGCGGGTTTTGGTTAGCTCGACTATAACCAGCTATCGGCGGCGGCGTAGGCTGGTAAGCCGCTTGGCTGGGCGGGACTGGTTTTCAGTGCCCGCTGCTCATCTGACTTTGACTTTTATGGCTGCTTCCTCCTCGTCTGGCCGGCATCCGGTACTCAAGGGCCTGCTCGTGGTGCTGGCCCTGCTGGTGGTAGGCGCCGGCATTACCTACTTCGCCACCGACCGCGGCAAAAAGCTGCTGCCCGCCGTGGGCAAGGCCGTGCTGCCGGCCCTGGGCAAGCCTAGCTTCACCATCAGCAACATCACCCGCGAGCGGCTGCAGGCCCAGCTCAGCACCGAGGTGCGCAACCCGGCGCCCATCGACCTGAAAATTGACTCCCTGCGCTACGAAACCTTTCTCGACGGCGCCCGCCTGGCCAAAGGCCGCAAAGACCAGCCCCTGGTGGTGAAAGGCAACGCCACCAGCAAGCTGACCCTCCCCCTGACGCTGAACCTGCCCGAGTTAAAGGAAAAGGCCAAAACCGCCCAGCAGGACTGCGTGACGGTGCGGATGCGCGCCGTGCTCTTCGTCAACCTGCCCGCCGTGGGCACCAAGGAAATCCCGGTGGACATGAGCACGCGGGTCTACATCCCGAAATTGCCCAAAATTGAGGTGGCCGACGTCGACATCAATAAGCTGGGACTGAAGAAAGGCGAAGCCACCGTGACTTTGCGCGTGACCAACTATGAGTCGATTCCCTTCACCCTCAAGCAAGTAAACTACCGCTTCCAGGTCGAGGACGACCTCGACGTGAAGGGCCAGGAAACCAAGGACGTGACCTTCAAGAAAAAGGGCGTGCAGACCATGCCGATTCACGTGCGCTTCCAGCCCAAGTCCATGCCCAAGGTGTTGTTCAAGTCGCTCTTCAAGGCCAGGAAAACCGACTACAAGCTCAGCGGTACGGCCACCGTGGCGGCGGGCGCCGCCTCGTCCAAGGATGCCACGATGCACTTCAACAGCAGCGGCACGGTGAAGGACTTGAAGGAGGCGGTGAAGGCAGCGAAGAAGTAGGAAAGTAGGGCGTTGGGAGAAACGAAGGGGTAGGGACCGGCTCATAGTCATTAGCTACCTGCTGGAATGCAGCGAGCCGTGGCTACATCGGCACCGGCCGCCACCCAGGCTACGCCGGCCGGAGCGGCATCAGTAGGACTGACCCAAGCCACGGGGCGCGAGATTTTTAGGACTTGCGCATGAGTGCAAAACAAGTGAAATACATTCGTCTCCAACGATAGAACTATCTCATCTGTGGCCAAAGCATTTTCTAGTAGATGTACGTCTTTAAGCATCTCCTGACGAGCGGCATCAGAGCATTCTACTTTATGGGTGCGGTCAGTTAATCCGCTATCCGGTTCTGGACTTAACACATGCCACAGCTTTTCAGAGGCCATGCGCCTAAGCCATAATTTCGTAAAACGAGAATTGTGTTTCAGCCATTCTTGATATTGCGAGTAGGAGAGAACCACCTTGTGTTCATTCTCAATCATTAACTCTAATAGCCTCCGACAAGCATCAGATGTTGGGTGTTCACTTTCGCTAGCCGCCCGAGCAATATTAGTATCTATCACTAGGCGGCGGGGTGTGGGTCGCTTCATGAGTTAGCGGGCGCGGCTTTGCCAAATTTGCGCAGGCCTACGGCCGTCAGGTAGGCATCTTGGGCCTTCATTTCCACGTCGCCAAAATCTTCGGGCCACTCGCCATAGGCGCCGTCTTCGTCGGGCTGCACGTAAGTAACTTGTGTGGCGCCCTTGGCGTCGCGCGCAAACCAGTGCAGGGCCACGTCGGTATTCTTGATTTTGTCCTCCGCAATCAGCGTCTGCACCGTGAGCAGCAGCAGGCTGCTGTGGGTTTCCACAATCACGCGCACGCCGCGGTTGGCGGCATCGGCCAGTAGTTCGGCCATCACGACCTGCGCCCGCGGGTGCAGGTGCAGCTCCGGTTGCTCGATATAGACCAACTGTCCCTCCTGCGCCGCAATGAGTGCCACCAGTATCGGCAGCACCTGCGAGACGCCAATGCCTACATCGGCGATGTTTACCAAGTCGGACTTACGCGGCTTGGCTTTGCTGCTGGTGGGTAGGCGGTTGACGCTTAGCTCTACTTCGTTGGCGTTTTTAACTTTGGCTTCCACCGAGTTAGTTAAGCCGAGACGGCGAAGGTAATCGTTGAGCTTCTCTAATGCTTCGGTATTCTGCTGTTGCTGCCACTGGCTGATAGTGCCGGCGGCGTACAGGTCGAAAGTGCCTTTGATTTGACTTACAAAAAAAGTCGTTGAATAACTACGCTTTGGCGCGCCCCGCAGGCCGGGGATATGAAAAAGCATGGCTAGACTATTTTCTACTTGAAAACCGAATTCTACTCCGCCACTTATTTTTCCATCAGGCTCTGTGAAAACCAATTCAATGAACCCATTTCTTCGACGTGTGTAGCCAGTTCTCTTTTCATCACGGAACAGAGATTTGTAGAGCCTTCCTGAGAATTGGTTCTTTATGTTGTTCCAATCTAAGTTTGGACTAATGGTGAATCTATGAGACTGAAATGCAACATCTTGATTCACAATGCTAAAATTATCAGCTTCTCTGCCATATGTCACTTCTAGAAAGTTTAAGTAATCTTTGCTTGGAGGATACATATTTGGACTACTCATAACACCACTCACGCGAAAGGAGAATGAGTCGTTGCTGTTCATAATTTTACTTATTAACTCCCCCGCCGTTTCGGCTTGCACGTGCGCCCCACTCAACACGAGCGCGCCGGCCGGCTGATAGGGAGCTTCCATCGTCTGTTTAATCAGCAGCAGCGGCTGCATGATGCTGGACTTGCCGGAGCTGTTGGTGCCGGCCAGCAGCGTGAGCGGGCGCACGTGCAGCGTGGCATCGACCAGCGACTTGTAGCCTTTCACCTGAATCTGCTCGATGAGCATATAGGGCGGGCGAGCTGGGACGGGCGGTGGGGTAGGGGCAGCAGAGGTGCGTTTGGTAGCCATAAGGGACAAATTACGGGATTGACCACCGAAGCGACTAATAGTCGCTGGCTTGAACGGCTTCAACAACCTTTCGCCGCTTACCGCGTGCAACCTTCGGTTCTTCCTAGTCAACCCGCCATGCCAGCTGCTTCCTCAAAACCTCTCAGCCTCAGCGACCTGCTGGCCCTGGAGCGCACCCGCCTGGCCAACGAGCGTACCGTGCTGGCGTATCTGCGCACGGGCCTGGGCCTGCTCGGGGCGGGGGTCTCGCTCATCAACTTCTTTCGGGAGAATGCCTACGTCTGGGTGGGCGTATTTTGCCTGCCGCTGGGACTGGGCATCATCCTGTTGGGTTGGGTGCGGTTTCGGGCCCGGCGGCGGCACGTGGCGGCGGCCGTGGCGGCCCGCGTTCAGCCCGAGACAGTTCAGCCCGAAACAGGGGGGTAGGGAGCCGCCGCCCTGAGCACGTGAGCTACCGGGCCTGAGCCTGACCAAACACCAAAAGCCCGGCCACCACAAGGGCAGCCGGGCTTTCTGACGTTTAACTCCCACGAGGGGGGTAGGGATTTGGGCGGGCGCTACCCGGCGGCGGTGGTCGGCGTGCCGGCCACGGCTACATCGTGCGGCACGGCGTTGCGGCCCCCGAAAGCGGCGGCGGCGGCGCCCAGGCCCAGGCCCAGGGCCGCCAGCAAAGCGGCCCTGGACAGGCCCTCGGCGGCTTTGTCGCCCGCCTCGCGGGCGGTAGCTTCGGCTTTCACCTTGCCCTCGTCAAACTTGGCGCGGGCCTGTTTGGCGGTCGAAATCCAGTTATCGACCACCTGCTCGGACTCGGCGCGGCTCTTGCCGGTGCGCTGCATCACCACGTTGACGGCGGCGGTGCGGTCGGCGGCGTCGCCGATGTTGTCGGCGCGGCTGGTGAGGCGGTCAATCACGTCGTCGAAGTTGTCGCCGGTGGCCTGGGGGTTGGCGGCGCTCTGGCCGGCTTCGTTCCTGGCTTCCTGGCCGGCGGCGCGGGCCTGACGTGCCAGGTTTTCGGGGCTCAGCTCCGCTTTGCCGGTCTGGCGCAGCAGCGTACGGGCCTCGCGCTTGAGGTCGCTCACGTCGATGCCGCGGTCCTGCAGCTCGCCCTTGATGGCATTACCCGCTTCGGGGGCGACGGCGGCAATGCCCTTGCCCACGCCCGTCAGGGCCCGGCCGGCCACGCCGGTCACGCCGCCGATGATGCGGCCCACGGCGGTGGTGAGCAGGTAGAAGGTGAGCAGCGAGACCACGGCCCAGGTCAGCAGGCCGTGGAGCAGACCATCGGTTTTGCGCGGGATGCCGGCCAGGCGGCTGGCCACGCCGGCGCCCAGGTAGAGCGAGGCCAGTGTGGTGATGGCCAGCCAGATGGCGGCGCCGATGCCGAGGCCGGCCACGGGGTTGGACTCCTCGAGCGGGTCGATGGTGCCCAGGCCGATGCCCAGGCCCAGCAGGTTCAGGGACAGCTGGATGACGAGCGCCAGCACGGCCCCGGCCAGGATGGCGCCCCAGGAGATGCGCTTGACGACCGGCACGGCGCCGGTCGCGCCGGCACTGTAGTTGGCGGAAGAGCCGACGCCCGCGTCGGAAAAAGAGGCGACCACGCGGCTGTTGGGGTCATTAGGGTTAGCGGTGGGTGACATAAGGAAAGGGATTTAGGTTGCGGCAGCCGGTAGGGGCTACCTGAGTGGAAAGTGGAAAAAAGAAGGACGAGTAGCGTGGGCCGCCCGCACGGGGGTAGGGCGGTTCGGCATCTCATACGAACAGTAAGCTAAGGAGTTCGTTTTCAAGCTCATCAGTAGTGAGCAGCGCTTAGTTAACACATCCTGCTGAGCCTCGCGAAGCATCTCGCCCGGGGGAAGTAATTCAATCGTGCGGTCAAGTTGATTGCTTCCTCCGGCGAGATGCTTCGCGAGGCTCAGCAGGACGTTTCCTCTAATCCATAACTCCTAACTCCTAAATTCTAACCCCTACACCAGCGGCTGCCGCCGGTGCACCAGCCGCTGCTTAAGCCAGAGAAACGGCACGGCCAGCGCGATAATAAAGCCCCAGTCGGCCCCGAAGCGCACCAGCCCCTGCCAGGCCAAATCGGGACGGCCCACGGCCAGCCCGGCGCCGATGAGGGCGGCGGCCGGAATGAAGGCCATCGCGATGAGCGGCCCGGCCTGAAAGCTGCGCCGGAAGGCCGCCAGAATCACGACGCCCGCCAGCGCCCCGGCGGCGGCCACCAGCAGCTCGGGCAGGCCGGGATGCACCAGGTGCTGCACTTCGGGGTTGGCGGCCAGCTGGTCGGCGCTGCTCTCGCCGGCCGCGACCAGCGCCCTCATGGTGAGGGCGGCGGCGGCAATCAGCACGGCGTAGCCGGCCAGGGCCGACTTGAGCCCGCGGCCCAGCAGCGACCAGTGGCGCAGCACCAGGCCCAGCGGGACCTTGGTCATGGGGTCGAAGCCGGGCGCGATGATGGCCGAGGCCACGAAGGCCACGGCCTGCGGCACGGGCTCGGAGACCAGCCCTACGGCGCCGATGATGCCACCCAGCCCCATGAGCAGCAGATAGTTGGAGGTGATGCGGCCCTGGTGGCGCAGCCCGCTTTCCATCTCCTCCCAGATGGCCTCGTCGAAGTCATCGTCCACGGCCGCGTGCTCGGCGGGGGCAATGAAGCTGGTGGCCTCACTGGTGATGATGCTCAGCTCGGCGGGGTCCGGCACGGCGGCGCGGGTGCGGCGCAGCACCTCGTCGGCGCCGCGGTTGAGCACGTGCACGGTGAGCACGTCGCCCACCGGCTTGCGCGAAGCGCCGCGCAGCACGGTCAGGCCAATTACTTCCTTTACGGCGGCAAGCTGCGCTTGCAAATCATCGGTGATGGCGGGCGGCACGGTAAGTTCAAAGGTGCGGTGCATTCGGGAAGAGCGGGAAAAGAAAGGGGAGTAGGGAAAGGAAAGCTGCCGCGGGAAAGCAGCCGGCTGGTGCGCGGCTGGGCGCGACCGGCCGCGCACCAGCCGGCTTGCCCGCCGCCACGGCAAAGCGCGGGGAAAACGCGCGGCGGGGCTGGCTGGCGCGGGCGCCCGGCCGCCGGCCGGCCCCGCCACCCATAGGCCCGAAATAAGGGGGTAGGACGCGGTTGCCGCCCGTCGCTTACGTAAGGTTGGGGCGGGCGTTGGCCGGCGCCGGCGGCCGGCTAAACAGTAAACTGCCCTGGCTCAGGGGCGGTAAAACCCGGATAGCCAACGGGTCGGGCTGGCCGCCCGTCGCAACTTAACTTTTAAGCAGCACCAGCGTGCCGGCCAGAATCAGGCCCGCGCCCAGCGCGCCGCGCCAGGTCAGGGTTTCGCCCAGAAACCCCACGGCCAAAACCAGCGTCAGGGCCAGGCTCAGCTTATCGACCGGCGCCACTTTGCTCACCGGCCCCAGCTGCAAGGCCCGGAAATAGCACAGCCAGGAGGCGCCCGTGGCCAGCCCCGATAAAACCAGAAACAGCCAGCTGCGCCCCGAGAGCTGCGGCAGGCCGGCCGTAGCGCCGCGCGCCAGCACGATGCCCCAGGCCAGCACCAGAATCACGACCGTGCGGATGGCCGTCGCCAAATCCGAGTCAACGCCCCGCACGCCGACTTTGGCCAGAATAGCCGTCAGGGCCGCGAACCCGGCCGAAAACAGGGCGAAAGTCCACCAGGAAAAAGTCATGACGCGGCGCTTAAGGAGGAAGGATAAGGGAAGAATGAGCGAGTGGGCGGAGTTCGGGCGGAAGCGGGGGGGTAGGGAACGTGGGGGGGTAGGGAACGTGGGGGGGTAGGGAACGTGGGGGCGGGCACGCCGGGCCGCGCGGGCCGATGCTGCATACGCACGGGGCGGGCCAGCGGTGGGGCAGCCTGTTTTTGCGGCCTATTTCCGGCTTGAAAGGAGCCATTTTAGCTTCCGGGCGGTTATCCTTCGTGCTTGAAACTGACCTGCCCCCGGCCGCCGCTGACCCGGCCCGCTGGCGCCGCCCCGACCTGCTGCGCCTCGACTACGACACCTACCGCGCCCTGCCGGCCATCGCCAACTCCGACCTCTCGCGCCTGCGCGATGCCCTCGACGGGCGCCCGCCGCGCACCGGCGGGGGCGGCGGCGGCAATAGCGGCGCCCTGAGCTTCGGCACCGCCTTCCACACGGCCCTGCTCGAGCCCGACGACTATCTCCCCGGCCAGCCCGGTCTCAACGATACGCTGGTCTGGTGGCTGGTGGAAGGCGTCCGGCTCGTGCCGCAGCTGGCCGCGCTGCTCGAAAAAGGGCAGGCCGAGCCCAGCTGCGTGTTTCAGGAGCCCGAGACCGATACGCTCTGCAAGCTGCGCGCCGACCTCGTGCTCGACGTGCCCGGCCAGCCCTACACCATCGTGGACTTCAAAACCACCACCGCCCGCGACGCCGAACACTTCCGCTGGCAGTGCTCGGCCTACGACTACGACCGGCAGGCCGCCTTCTACACCGACGCGCTGCGCGCCGACCAGTTTCTGCTGGTCGGGGTGCAGAAAATCGAGCCCTTCGGCGTGTTTCCCCTCGAGGTGAGCCCGCCCCTGCTGGCCGAGGGCCGCCAGAAATATCAGCGCCTGCTGCGCCTGCTGCGCGCGCCCGGCACGGCCCCCGCCTACCGCGCCGAGGCCGTGCAGGCCGCCGTCGAAAGCCTGGGCCTGGACCCGGAATAAGCCGGCCGCGCCGCCGCTTCGCCCGTCCCCGCTACCTCGTTGCCGCACCGTCCGCAAATCACTGCTATCCGGCTCCGGCTTTTCGCCGGGCCGGTTTTTTTCGTTGGCAGGGGTGGCTGGCAGGGGTGCCGGCACTTTGCCAGCAAAACGCCGCCGGCCGCCGCTACCCGCTGGCTCGCGGTCCCTACCCCCCTGGCTGCTCAAACCGTGTCCTGCCCCGCCGCGCTCAGCTCGCGCAGCAGCTGGCGCAGCCCGGCCGGCTCGCGGATGAGCCGGCCGGCGTGCTGCACGGCGGCGGCTTCCTCGCGCAGGGCCCGCTTGAGCTGACGCAGCTCGGCCTCACGCTTTTTGCCGCTGCTGCCGGCAAAGCCCTGGGGGCCGTACTTCAACTCATTCAACTCCTTTTTAAGGCTGACTTGCTGCTGCCGCAAGGCCTGGGTGTAGCGGGCCAGCACCTCGGCCGCCGCCTCGCCGGCCGCCGCGGGGGCGGACTCAGCCAGCAGCTGGAGCAGGGCATAGAGGTCGCCGGCCTCGTAGGCGGCCGTGATGCGCTGCATCTGGGCCGTGCGGGCGGCCTGCCGGGCGGGGTCGGGCTCCAGGTCGGGGTGGTGGGCGCGGGCGAGCTGGCGGTACACGGTTTTGGCGTTGGCGGCCAGCTGCTGCTGGTCGGCGCGGGCGGCGGCCTCGGCCGCTTGCTGGGCGCGCTGGGCCTTGGTCAGGCGGCGGGCGCGGGCAGCGGCAGCGGCCCGTTCGGGCGGGGGCGAGGTGGGGTTGGCGGCCGGGTCAGCCGCAGTAGGGGGGGTAGGGATGTCAGCGGCGGGGCCGGCGTCGCTGGCGGCCGGGCCGGGGCGGCGCCCGGCCCCGGCGGCCGGGCCGTATTTGGTGATAATAGCTGCCTCATCTTCGCCAAACCGCGCTTCCAGCATTCGGGCATTAGCCAGAATGACTTCCTTGAGCTGCGCTTCCTCCGCCCGGCTGAAATAACCCAGCAGCAAGGCCTCTTCCAGCGGCGCGTACAGCGCCCGCCGGGCCGCCACCACGGCGGCAGCGGCCGGCCCGACCTGCTGCCAGTAGCGGCGGCGCGCCTCGGCCTGCTCCGTGCGCAGCGCCCGCAGCTGCTCTTGCAGGTTTCCCACCTCGATAATGGCCTGCCGAAACGCCTGCTGCGCCGGCGAGGCGGGCGCCGCGGCCGCCGCCTGGCGAGCGGGCACGGCCGGGGGCGTCGGGGGGGCGAAATCAGCTTTTTCCATTCTAAAGCAAAGGTAGCGGCCCCCTGAGTGGTGGGTGGGAGTGAGCCTTTGCTCAAGAGCCCGTGGGGATAGGAAATCGGCCGCGGTGAGCCCCCGCGCTTTCGTTACTGCCAGTCCGGCCACAGCTCAAACGCGACCCGGAACGTGTTGCAGTGCGCGTCTATGATGTCGGCTAGGCGCTCGGAGTAGCCGCCGCCCATGCTCACGGCCACCGGCAGCTGGCGCGCGTGGCACAGGCCCAGCACCAGCTCGTCGCGGCGGCGGCAGCCGGCCGGCGTCAGGGCCAGCTTGCCGAGCTGGTCGGTGGCCAGCACATCGACGCCGGCCTGGTAGAAGACGAAGTCGGGCTGCACCCGCGTCAGCAGGGGGGGTAGGGAATCGGCGAGCTGGCCTAGATACGCCTCATCACCGGTGCCCAGGGCCAGCGCAATATCCAGGTCCGACTGCTCTTTGCGCAGCGGATAGTTGGCGCCGGCGTGCATCGAGAAGGTGAACACGCGCGGCTCATCCCGGAAAATGGCGGCCGTGCCGTCGCCCTGGTGCACGTCCAAATCCACGATTAACACTTGCCGCGCCAGCCCGTGGGCCAGCAGGTGCCGGGCGGCAATGGCCTGGTCGTTGAGCACGCAAAACCCCTCGCCGCGGTCGGCAAACGCGTGGTGGGTGCCGCCGGCCAGGTTGAGGGCGCAGCCGGCGCCGCCGGGAGCGGCCAGCGCCTGCCGCGCCGAGCGCACCGTGCCGGCGCTGCTGCTCAGGGAGCGGCGCACCAGCTGCGGGCTCTGCGGCAGGCCCAGGCGCCGCACCTCGGCGGCCGAAAGCTGCCCCTCGCGCACCTTGCGCCAGTAGGCGGGTGTGTGCACGCGCAGGATGTCTTCCTCGGCGCAGAGGCCGGGGTCGTAGAAGTCCGCTTCACTGGCAATGCCCTGCCAGAGCAGCTGCTCGCGCAGGAGGCCGTACTTGGCGATGGGAAAGCGGTGCCCGGCCGGCAGGCTGAGCGTGTAAGCGTCGGACGTGGCAAGGCGCGGCATAGCGGGGCAGATACTGCGAACGCGCCGCCGGGGTTAGGGCAATCCGGGGGGGTAGGGACTCCCGTAGCTAGGGCGTGCTCTGCGGAGCAGATGGTTTCATAGCCCCCAAAAAAGCCGCTCGTTTCTGACGAGCGGCTTTTTGGCGTTCAGGGCGTTTAAGCTAAATAAGCTAAAGGCGGCGGCGGGCGGCGAATTTGATTTTTACAAAGTTGATTTTTACAAAAAAACCTCCGGCCATTACCGCCGAAGGTTTTTTCATTAATCACTACCAATCAACCCCAGTCTTACTCCACCGTCAGGCGCTTCACGACCTGACCCACGGCCGTTTGGGCGCGCACGGTGTAGATGCCGGCGGCCAGGCCGGTGAGCGGCAGCTCCAGCAGACCGTTGGGGCCGGCGGCCAGCGTGCGGCGCAGCACGACCTGGCCCAGGCTGTTGACCACTTGCACCGGCGTGGGCTGCCGGCCGCGCAGCGCGGCCGGCAGCAGGAGCGAAGCCGCGCCGCGGGCCGGGTTGGGGTAAACGCCGGCCAGCTGGGCCAGGGCCGCCGGGGCCGTGGCCAGGACCTGCGCCTGGGTGCTGAAGAGCACGGCGTAGCGGCCGGTGGCCGGGGCGGCGGCGTCCAGGCTCAGCGGCACGCGGGTCTGGGCCGTGAGGCCGGTGGCCTGGCCGGTGAGGGCGTCGCGCAGGTAGGCGTGGTAGCCGGCGGGCAGGTTTTGCAGCGCGTCGACGGCCAGCGTGTAGCGGCCGGGAGCGGTGGCGCTCAGGCTCAGGGGCACGAGCACGTCGGCGCCGGTAAGGGGGGGTAGGGCGTTGATGCTCAGGCCCCCGGCCGAAGCCAGGCTGAGCGGGGCGCCGGGGCCGGCCAGGTGCTGGGCGTCAAACCGGGCGTCGTAGGCGGCCGTGGCGCCCGGCTCGAAGTAGATGGCGGTCTGCTCGCCGCGGCCGGCGGCCGTGCGCAGGGCCAGCGTCAGGCTGGGGCGCTCCTCGGCGCTGCCGCGCTGGAAGGGGGTAGGGTCGTAGGTGGTGAGGCGGTCGGCGTTCTCGAACGTGACGCTGCCATTGCTGGCGCCGGCTGCCGCCCGCACGAAGAAGCCCTGGGCCACGGGCAGCACGTTGGTGCCGCCGTTAATGCCCACGCCGTTGTTGTAGGTAGCGTAAGTGCCCGTGTACTGGCCCGTGCTCTTGAATACGTAGAGCGCCGGCTCTATCTGGCTGCCGCTGACCGTGTTCCAGTCCAGAGCCGAGGGGTAGGGATTGCCCAGCAGGTGGTAGCCGGCCTGGTCGGCGGCGCTGCGGCCGAGGCCGCCCACGGTGATAGTGCCGTTGTTGAGCGGGCCCACGAAGTCCACGGTCACATCGTCGGCGATGTTGACGGAATAGCCGCGGCCCGGCTGCAGGCCCGCGCGCGCGTCGCCGGCCGCGAAGCCGTCGGCGGGCACGAAGAAGCCCTTGTCGAAGGTGAACCGGGCGTCGGTGGCGGGGCTGCCCTCAAGCAGGCTCTGGTCGTAGCCGAACACGTTGGGGAAGGGCTGGGTGGCGCGGGGCGTGGCCGAGGTGTTGTAGCCCTGATTGAGCACGGCCGTGAAGCCACTGCCGGAAGCCGAGTTCAAATCCGACACCGCCGTGCCGCTCACCGGCGGCGCGTAGTGGCGGTAGCCGATGTTCTGGCTATTAAGGCTGCCCTCGATGGCACGTTGCACGGTCACGGCGCCGATAATGATGCCAGGGTTGTTTACTACCTGGCCCTGTTCGCTGGCCAGCGAGAGCAGGGTCAGGCCCTGGCCAGTGGTGGTCAGGTTACCATTCAGGCTCAGGAGTCGGACCACGGCCGCCGGTGCGCGCAGGGTCGCGCCGTTGGGACCAATGCTCAGGTTGAAGAAGTTCGTGGCCGCGCTGCCGCCGATGGTTTGCGGGGTCGTGCCGGTCAGAGCAATTAACCCGCCGTAGGCGGCGGCACCTAGTCCAGTAATAAGGTTCCTGATTTCTCCCCCATTGTTGATAAAATCGCCCGCCACATTGAGCGTACTAGTGCTGGTCAGCGTGAGTTTCGCCCCCGCGCCCAGTGTAACGGCGCGGGCGGGCTGGGTGGTGCTGACGGTGGGCTGGTTGGCCGGGGTGCCCGGAATCACGACGTCGTCGGTGGCCGTAGGCACCCGGTTGGGCGTCCAGTTGGCGGCCACGTTCCAGGCCGCGGAAACCGAGCCGTTCCAGGTCAGGGCAGTCGGCAGGAGCGGCACCACCGGGCCGGGCGTGAGGAAGGCGGCCACGGCCGTGAGGTTGCCGCCCAGGCCGATGCGGCCCACGCTGCTGACCGTGCCGGCCGCCAAATCGACGGTGTAGAGCTGGTCGGCCGTGGTGCCGGTGGGGGCCGCCACCAGAAAGGCGGCATTGGTGTTGGGCGTCGCGCCCAGGTTGGTGGCAATGTCGAAGTCCACGCCCGCCGCGCTCACCGTCAGGCCGGTGCCGCTGCCCACGTTGCGGTAGGTGCCGGCGTTGGCGGCGTTGGTGCCGGCCGGGGCGTCGGCGGCCAGCGTGGCCCGCACCAGGGCGTTAGCGGCTTGGTCGTAGCCGTAGAGCACCGTGCCGGTGTTGGCGTCGTTGTCGTTGTTGGTGTAGGCCACGCCCGCGAGGGCCGGCGCGGTACCGTTGTCGGGGTTGGTCAGCGTCCCGTCGGTGATGGCTGCGCCATCCGCGGGGTTGAGGCGGTAGTTGGCCTGGTTGCTGGCACTCGTCACCCGGATGCGGTCGACGGTAGGATTAAAGTCGAAGCCGACAGCCGCGCCGGCCGCGCCTAGCTCCAGGCGCAGGGCCGCGCCCACGGCCGTGGCGGTGCCCGTGCTCACGTTGATGGTGTAAAGCTGGGCATTATTGCCCGTGGTGGCCGGCGCGGCGTCGTAGCCGAGCGCAAACAGCTCGCCGGTGGCGGGCCGGAAGTCCAGCCCCACCACGGTCTGCCCGGCGGTAATGCCGCCCCCGAAGTTGACGGCCGAGAGCAGCACGCCCGGATTCTGGGAGTCAAACGAGACAAGGTTGCCGCCGGCCAGGGCGTAGAGCAGCTGGCCCTGGGCGGTGCCGCCGGTGGGCGTGACGGCCACCTGGGCGGCGACGTCGCGGATTTCAAACGGAATCCCCGCAGGAATGGTGTTGTTGCCGTTGGCGTCGAGGCGGCGCGTGGCCACGCGCGTGGCTAGGTTGAAGGTGTAGAAGTTGGTGCTGCTGCCGCGCGCGCCGGGCTGGGTCACTTCCAGCAAGAAGCCTTCGTTGAGGCCCGTGGCGGGGTTGTAGTAAAAGTCCAAGTCCAAGGCCTTGGCCACGCCGAGCGGGTTTTCGCCTACGCCGTCATTGTTGAGGTCGACGCGCACCGCGCCCTGGGTGTTAAGCACGCCCGTGTTGGGTGGGTCCTGAATCGAGAAGATGCCGTTGTTTAGCTCGTCGATGTCGTAGAGCGTGGTGGTGGTGCTACCGGCGTAGGAATTGAGGTAAGCCACGGTGCCCACGCCTGGCGTCAGGGCCGCGTTGGGGTCGGCCGCTACCTGGGGGGTAGCGGCGGCGTTGCCGGGGTTATAGATCAGGGCTCCGTCGGTGGCGGCCAGGGCGCCGTTGTTGGGATTGAGGCGGAAGTTGGCCCGGTTGGAGCTGACCACCCGGATGCGGTCCACGGTGGGGTTGAAGTCAAAGCCGATGCGGGCCGTGGCGTCGCCTAGCGCGAGTGTAATGGGCCCCGCGCCGACGGCCGTGGCCGCGCCGGTCGTGGTGTTGAGCACGTAGAGGCGGGCTTCGCTGGTGGCGGCATTGTAGCCCAGGGCGAAGAGCTGGCCGGTGTTGGGCCGGTAGTCCATGCCGACCAGCGTCTGCCCGGCGGCCACGCCCGTGATGGGCAGCGGGGCCGGCACATCCACGAATACGCCGGGGAAGGGCGTCGGGAAGGGAAACGTCGTGTTGGTGGGCGAGATGGGCGCGCCCGTGGCTACGTCAAGGAAGATGAGGCCCTGCTGCCCGGCCAATACGCCCGCCGTGGGCACGTCGGCGGTGGCCGTGCCCAGCCCGTATACCACCGGCGCCTGCGCCCGCCCGGCCAGCGGGGTGGCCAGCCCACCCAGGCCCAGGCCCGCCAGCAGCGCCAGGCGGGAGCTGCGCCGGCCGGCGGCCCGCGCCAGCTCAAGAAAATCAAGGGAATCAACTAAAAAACCCCGGCCCGAAGCCGCTGGTGCAAGTAAGGGTGTGCGCATAGAGGAAGAGAAAAATGAGGAAAGTAAGAATGGCGGTGGAAAGATAATCGGCTGGCTGCGTTAACCCAGCGCCGGCCGCCGGCGGGGCCCGCTCCCCGCCCGCCCGAATGGCCGGACGGCTGTTTTTTTTGTTGCGCGCGTTTGGCCAGCGGCGGCCGGCCAAAATTATCAAATTAGTTGACTATTAACTATTTTTAGCCGGCGCGCGCCGCCTTGTTCAGAGGGCCGGCGGCAGCAGGTCCAGCACCCGCACGGCATCGCCCACGCGCAGGCGCCCGCCGCGCTCGATGCGGGCGGTGAGGCCGCCGTGGCCGCGCAGGGCGTTGTAGCCGCCGGGGCCCAGCTCCTCCTCCATGCGCGAGCAGGGGTGGCACTCGCCGGTGATGGCCAGCATCACGTCCTCGCCAATCTGCACGCGCCGGTCCTTGAGCGCCAGCAGGTTCAGGCCGCTGATGACCAGGTTGCGGCGCAGCCGGGCGGGGTCGAGCGGTGGGGCGCCCGGGCCCGGGCCCAGCAGCGCGGCCAGCACCGGCAGGTATTCGTGCTGGAGCAGCGTGAGCTGGCGCCGGCCGCCGGGCTGGGGCCGGGCGTGGTCGCCGACGAGATGACCATCAGTGAGCAGCTCGGCCTCCCGCAGGCTTTCCACGGGCTGGCGCCGCGCCGGCCGCCGCCCAATCCACTCCAGGCGCCCCACCTGGGGCAGCGTGCCCAGCAGCCGCGCAATCGGGGAACGCTGGTCGCCGGCGAAGGAAAGAGCCATGCTGATGGAGTTAGGAAATATGAGTTAGAAGTTATGAGTTGCCGGGGGTTTGGGCTGGGAGCGGGGGGGTAGGGACGGGAAGGTAATAGTAGAAAAGCCCGGCTGCCGGCAGCCGGGCTTTCACCGTTCGGGGGGGAGCTACGCCGCGCCGGCTCAGCTTTCGCTCACCACAATTTTCTCAATCTCGTCGTTGAGCTGGATTTGGTCGATTACGTCGAGGCCCTCGACAACTTTGCCGAAGACGGTGTGCACCCGGTCGAGGTGGGCCGTGTTCTGGCGCGAGTGTACGATGAAGAACTGCGAGCCGCCGGTGTTCTTGCCGGCGTGGGCCATGCTGAGCACGCCGCGGTCGTGATACTGGTTGCCGCCGCTGGTTTCGCAGTCGATTTGGTAGCCCGGCCCGCCGGTGCCGGGGGCGCCCTTGGCGCCGGCGCGGGTGTTGGGGTCGCCGCCCTGCACGACGAAGTTGGGGATGACGCGGTGAAACTTGAGCCCGTCGTAGAAGCCCTTCTGGGCCAAATCAGTGAAGTTCTTGACCGTGTTGGGGGCGTCCTGCTCGTAGAACTCAACTCTCATCAGGCCCCGGTTGGTGTGGATTTCGGCAGTTTTCATTGGTTGTTAATTGGTTGTTAGAAAAGAAGGAGAAATAACAAAAAATAAAGAATCAGCGCCGGCCACGCGCCGCCCGCGGCGCGCGGCCGGCACGAAGGTAGCTGCCAGCTTCCCTACCCCCCCGCCGGTGGCCCAACCTGAACAAGCCGCCCCGCGCGGCAGTTGAACACCCCGGCGGGCAGCCGGTGCCCCGCCGCCGCCGCCCCTGCCGCGTCGGCGGGCGTAAGTTGCTGGTTGTTTCGCGGCGGGCGGCCTGGCGGCCGGTCCCGGCGCAGCTGGCGGAGGCCGGCGGCTGATTGGGCCAGGTCGGGACTCTGGTTTCCTACCCCCCCCGGTGGCTGACTTCGCGCCTTATCACCTTCCCTTCAAAAACTCTTTATTTTTCGTCACCTTTTTCCCTTCCGACCCTTTTTTCATGGCTCATTTCTTCCGTACCGCCGCCGCTGCCCTAGCCACTACCTTGCTGCTGAGTGCCTGCGGCGACAACAAAACCGCCGCAACCAGCGCCGCCAGCGCGCCCGGCGCCCTGAGCGTGGCCGATTCGGCCGCGCTGCCCACCGACTCGGCCCGCATGGCCAAGCCCGGCGGCGTGCTGGTCGATGGCGTGGCCATGACGGCCGACAAAACCATCGTCGAGAATGCCGCCGCCGCCCCGAGTGTGCGCACGCTGGTGCAGGCCGTGCAGGCCGCCGGCCTGGCCGAGGCGCTCAGCGGCACGGGGCCCTTCACGGTGCTGGCCCCCACCAACGCGGCCTTCGACAAGCTGCCCAAGGGCGCGCTGGCCGGCCTGCTCAAGCCCGAAAGCAAGGCCAAGCTGCAAGGCGCTCTTAAGTACCACGTTATTGCCAGCCGCCTGCTGGCGGCCGATTTCCGCGACGGCCAGCAGCTCACCACCCTCAACGGGGCCAAGCTAAACGTTTCGGTGAAGGACGGCCAGGTACAAATCAGCAACGGCACCGACGCGCCGGTCAGCGTCCAAACGCCCGACATCATCTCCAAAAACGGCGTCACCCACCTCATCGACGGTGTGCTGCTGCCCCCGGCGCCCGCCCGGTAAGCCAGGGGCGCCGCGTCTTGCGTGGCCCGCCCGGCGGGGGATAGGGGCGGGGCGGCGGCGGAATAAGCGCCCGTCAAGCCCAGCGCTACCGCCGGAGCGGCCGGCCAGGGCTATTTTGCGGCCGGCGGCGGCGGGTATGGCTCAGTAGCCCGCCGCCGCCCTGTTTCATCTCTGAGCTTCTTCATCTCTGAGCTTCGCGCCCGTGGCCGTTTCTTCCTCCTCCGCTTCCGACCTCTCCCCCACGGGTGCTGCGTCCTCGCCTGATGCGCCCGGCGGCGCGAGCCGGTCCGCGCCGGGCAGCCTGCACCTGGTCACGACCCCGGCGCACGCCCGCGAGTTTCTCGCCTTTGCCGTGCGCCTCTACCAGGGCGACGCCAACTACGTCCGCCCGCTCGACCAGGACGTGGCGGCCGTCTTCGACCCGGCCCGGAACAAGTTTTTCCAGCACGGCGCGCTGGCCCGTTGGCTGCTGGTGGATGGGCAGGGGCAGACGCTGGGGCGCATCGCCGCGTTCGTCAACGAGCGCACGGCCCGCACGTTTGCCCAGCCCACGGGGGGGGTAGGGTTTTTCGAGTGCCTTGACTCGGAGGCCGCCGCCACGCAGCTCTTCGACGCGGCCCGTCTGTGGCTGCAAGGCCGGGGGATGGCGGCGATGGACGGGCCCATCAACTTCGGCGACCGCGACCAGTGGTGGGGCTTGCTGATTGATAACTTCGGCCCCCCGCTCTACGGCCAGACCTACAACCCGCCCTACTACCAGCGCCTGTTTGAAAGCTACGGCTTCCAGCTCTACTTTCACCAATACACGTATTTCCGCGCCATGCGCGAGCCCTTCAAGCCCGCGCTGGCCGCCATCGCCGGCCGGCTGCTTACTAACCCCAGCTACCGCGTCGAGCACTTGCAGCTCGCGGAGCTGCCCCGCTACACCGAGGATTTCCGGCTGGTCTATAATCAGGCCTGGGCTCGCCACGACGGGGTGGAGGAGATGAGCCCCGAGCAGGCCCAGGCCCTGCTGCGCAAGCTGCGGGCGGTGCTCGACGCGCGCCTGATTTGGTTTGCCTACCACGAGGGGCAGCCCATCGGTTTTTTCGTGGCCCTGCCTGAGCTGAACGAGCTGTTCAAGTACGTCGATGGCCGGCTCGACTGGCTGGGCAAGCTCCGGTTCGCCTGGTACCGTTGGCGGGGGGTAGGGCGCACGGCTACTGGCATTGCCTTCGGGGTGGTGCCCGCCTTCCAGCGGCGCGGCGTGGAGGCGGCTCTGATTGTGGCCTCGGCCCGCCTGATTCAGCGGGCGGGCCGGCAGCTAACCTACGAGCAGTTCGTGCTGAACTGGATTGGCGACTTCAACCCGAAGATGATGGCCGTGGCCAGCCAGATTGGGTGCCACATCTGGCGCACCCATGCCACCTACCGCTACCTGTTTGACCGCGAGCGGCCCTTTGAGCGGGCCCCGGTTATTTAGCCTTCTGCTTAGCCTTCTGCCGCCGGCCCGGCATTAACTTCGCGGCCACAAGGCCGAGAGCCCGACCTGTCGGCTAATCGAGCGTATTACTCATTTGGATAAGTTATTCATTTGAGAAAACCTATTGTCAATGAGTCTTTTACCTCTTCCGATTGCTGCGGCGGCTGACCCGGCGCCGGCGCTCATTACCCAGACTGCGGCCTTTATTGCCGACAAGTTTGCCCACGAGGGCAGCGGCCACGACTGGGCCCACATCCGGCGGGTGTGGCAGGTAAGCCGGGCGCTGGCCGCTCAGACGCCCGGCACCGATGCGCTGGTCGTGGAACTGGGCGCGCTCCTGCACGACGTGGCCGACTGGAAGTTTCACCAGGGCGACGAGGAAGCCGGCCCGCGCGCCGCCCGGCAGTGGCTGGCCGGCCAGTCCGCGCCGGAAGACCTGATTCAGCACGTCGAGCGCATTATCCGCGAAATCAGCTTCAAAGGTCTGGGGGTTCCTACCCCCATGAGCAGCCTCGAAGGCCAGCTCGTACAGGATGCCGACCGGCTCGACGCCATCGGGGCCATTGGCGTGGCGCGGGCCTTTGCCTACGGCGGCCACAAGGGCCGCCTGCTGCATGACCCCACGGTGGCGCCCATTGCCCACGCCACGTTCGCGGCCTATAAGCAGAACACCGCCCCGACCCTGAACCACTTCTACGAGAAGCTGCTCCACCTCCGGGAGCGCCTGCACACGTCCGCCGCCCGCCGCGTGGCCGAGGAGCGCCACGCCTTTATGGAAGCATTCGTGGCCCAGTTTCTGCGCGAGTGGGAGGGCGAAGACCTGCTGCAAGCAGGAATGAAGAATTTTGAATAATGAGGAAGCTTGCCGCCTGCGGCGCTATCAGCCTTCGATGCGCGTTCTTTGTCCAGTTAATTCTTCATTCCCGGTTAATTCTCCATTCCTGACTTCTCCCTAAAGAATGCGCTCTGGTTTGCTCTTCGCCGTTTGGGCCCTGCTGCTGTTGAGCCTGCTGGCGGGCTGCTGCTCCTGCCCGCTCGAAGCCTGCCACGTGCGCAAGGTGCACTTGCACGAGGGCACCAAGTACCGCGGGCAGCCGCTGTGGAAAAAGCAGAACCCGGCCGTGGGCGAGAAAATCAAGACCCTCAACACCAAAACCAAGCGCCGCGGCAACGACCGCAGCAAGGCGCTCTAGGCGGGGGCTGGCCGGCCGCCGCGCCGCCCGGCCGGGCTTGAAACAACCTAGGGGGGTAGGGGAGGGCCGGGGGCCGAAAAGCGGCCGGCAGCTAGGTTTTACGGGCTTTTTGGCGTAACTTGCGGGCTTAACAAACCCCATTTTCCACCGGGGGCCGGGTAGGGCAAAACCTGCTTCAGCTCCCCCCGAAAACCCCTTTATGGCGGAAGGCGAAAAAATCATTTCGATTAACATCGAAGACGAGATGCGCGGTGCCTACATCGACTACTCGATGTCGGTTATTATTTCCCGCGCTTTACCCGATGTGCGCGACGGCCTCAAGCCCGTGCACCGGCGCGTGCTCTACGGCATGTCGGAGCTGGGCGTGAGCTACAACAAAAGCTACAAGAAGTCGGCCCGCATCGTGGGCGAGGTGCTGGGCAAGTACCACCCCCACGGCGACTCCTCGGTCTATGACACGATGGTGCGCATGGCCCAGGACTGGAGCCTGCGCTACCCGCTGGTGGACGGGCAGGGCAACTTCGGCTCCATCGACGGCGACTCGCCGGCCGCCATGCGCTACACCGAGGCCCGCTTAAAACGCCTTTCGGACGAGCTGCTGGGCGATTTGGACAAGGATACGGTGGATTTCCAGCCCAACTTTGACGACTCGCTCGAAGAGCCGAGCGTGATGCCGGCCCGGTTTCCCAATCTGCTGGTCAACGGCACGACGGGCATCGCCGTGGGCATGGCCACCAACATGGCCCCGCACAACCTCACGGAGGTCATCAACGGCATCGCCGCCTACCTCGACAACGACCAGATTACCATCGCCGAGCTGATGGAGCACATCACCGGCCCGGACTTCCCCACCGGGGGCATCATCTACGGCTACGAGGGCGTGCGGCAGGCGTTCGAGACGGGTCGGGGCCGGGTTATCATGCGGGCCAAAGCCCACTTTGAGACCAGCAAAACCGGTAAGGAGCAGATTGTGGTGACCGAGATTCCCTTCATGGTGAACAAGGCCAACATGATTGAGCGCACGGCGGCCCTGATCAACGACAAGGTCATTGAGGGCATCTCCGACATGCGCGACGAGTCGGACCGCGACGGGATGCGCGTAGTGTACGATTTGAAGAAGGACGCGCTTAACACCGTGGTTCTTAATAACCTCTACAAGCGCACCCAGCTGCAAAGCTCGTTCGGCGTCAACAACGTCTGCCTGGTCAAGGGCCGGCCGATGACGCTCAATCTCAAGCAGCTGATTGAGTATTTCGTCGAGCACCGCGCCGATGTGATTGTGCGCCGCACGCGCTACGAGCTGGCCGAGGCCCAGAAGCGGGCCCACATCCTGGAAGGTCTGCTCATCGCGCTCGACCACCTCGATGAGGTGATTGCCCTGATTCGGGGCTCGCGCGACGGCGAAGTGGCCCGCGCCCAGCTGATTGAGCGCTACGCCCTGAGCGAGGTGCAGGCCCGCGCCATCCTGGACATGCGCCTGCAGCGCCTCACGGGCCTGGAGCGCGACAAAATCGTGCAGGAGTACGACGAGTTGATGCGGCTCATCGACCACCTGAACGCGGTGCTGGCCTCGCCGGCCCTGCAAAAGCAGATTATCCGCGACGAGCTGCAGGAAATCAAGGAGCGTTACGGCGACGCCCGGCGCACGGAAATCAACCACGCCGGCGGCGACTTTGATGATGAGGACATGATTGCCGATGAGGCGATGGTCATCACGATTTCGCGCGAGGGCTACATCAAGCGCACCGGCCTCGATGAGTACCGCACCCAGGGCCGGGGGGGGGTAGGGGCCCGCGGGGCGGTTTCCAAGCTCGACGATTTCACCGAGCACCTGTTCGTGGCCACGACCCACGAGTACCTGCTCATCTTCACCGAGCAGGGCCGCTTGTTCTGGCTCAAGGTGCACAAGATACCCGAGAGCGGCAAGGCTACCAAGGGCACGCCGCTGCAAAACCTGATTGACAAGCCCCGCGAAGACGCGGTGCGGGCCGTGCTCAACGTGCGCGGGCTGCGCAACCCGGACTACTTGCAGAACACGTACCTGATGTTCTGCACCGAGCAGGGCACGGTGAAGAAAACCCCGCTCGAAGCCTACTCGCGGCCCCGCGCGGCGGGCATCAACGCCATCAGCATCAACGAGGGCGACCGGCTGCTCGACGTGCAGCTCATGGCCGGCGGCGCCGAGGTCGTGCTGGCCTCGCGGGCGGGCCGCGCCGTGCGCTTCAACGAGGCGAAAGTGCGCTCGATGGGCCGCAACGCCGCTGGCGTCCGGGGCATCAGCCTGGCCGGGCCCGACGACCGGGTGGTGGGCATGGTGTGCGTGGCGGACCCGACGCAGGAGTTGCTGGTGGTGTCGGAAAACGGCTTCGGCAAGCGCAGTGAGCTAGAGGAGTACCGCGTCACGAACCGCGGGGGCAAGGGCGTGCGGGCCATGAAGCTGACCGACAAAACCGGGCAGCTCGTGAGCATCAAGGATGTCAACGACGCCGATGAGCTGATGATTATCAACAAGTCGGGCATCACCATCCGCCTGCGCATGAGCGACTTGCGCACGTTGGGCCGGGCTACGCAGGGCGTGCGGCTGCTGAAAATCAGCGAGAAAGACGAAATCTCGTCGGTGGCCAAAGTGGCGGCCGAGGAGAAAATAGCCGACGGCGCGGCCCTCGATGGTCTCGACGGCACCGGGGGGGTAGGGGTTGCTGGCCTGAGTGCGTCGGCGCTGCTCAGCGCCGATGGCGAGGGCCTGCGCAACCCGGCCACGGCGCCTGCCCCGCTGACTTTGGCCGACGACGAGGAAACCTATCCGGATGAGGCCGACCCGGCCGGCGACGATGATGATGCCGACGATGACGAAGCGGCCGATGAGCAGGAGTAATCCGGCGGCGGCGCCCGCTTTTCTAAGTTACTGAGCAGGAGCGGGACGGTTGCTTAACCGTCCCGCTTTTGTTTTCGCCCGGCGCTCTCCGGCATTGCCCGGCCTGGTTTGCCGGGCGGGGGGGGGGGGGTAGGGCAGCCCGGCTTAGGGTAGGGCAGCCCGGCTTAGGGAACCTGGACTACTGCTTTGCGTTTAGTTGGCCACGGTGCAGTTTCTTTGCCGTTCGTTTCATCATTCACCCCTGTTTTCTGACTCCCATGAAAAAGACTCTGCTACTGGTTGCCGCCGTTGCGGCCCTGGCATTGCCCGCCGCCGCGCAGCAGTCGGCCGTGACCAACGCCATTCTGAACCAGCGCAACGGCCTGCTTGATAAGGCCCGCACTGATATTGACAAGGCCATTGTCAACGAAAAAACCAGCGGCAAGGCCAAAACCTGGTTTACCCGCGGCGATATCTACGACCAGCTGGTGGCCAGCCCGATTTATGGCAAGGCCCTGCAGCCCGGCGAGGGCACCCGCACTGCGTTCGAAAGCTACCAGAAGGCCATTGCCCTCGAGGGCAAGGATGGCGAGTATGGCAAGCAGGCGGCGGCCAAGCTCGATAACCTGTATGGTCAGGCTTTTAACGCCGGCGTGGAAGGCTACAACGCCAAGGACTACGATAAAGCCCTGGCTAACTACAAGATGGCTGCGCAAATCCGGCCCGCCGACACGACGGCCGTGCTGTACTCGGCTTACGCGCAGGAAGCCAAGCAAGACTTCGCCGGGGCCAAGGCCAGCTACAACCAGCTGCTGGGCATGAACTACAAGTCGGTGAACCTGTACGCGCGGCTGCTCCAGCTGGCCCGGCAGCAGAACGATGAGGCTGAAGCCGCCAAAGTGCTCCAGCAGGCGCTGGCCGCTTATCCCAACAATAAGAGCTTTATGCTCGAGGACCTGAACGTGTCGCTTGCTTCGGGCAAGGGCGAGGATGCGCTGGCGAAAATCAACAAAACCATCGCCGCGGACCCGAGCAACTCCAATCTGTATGCCGTGCGCGGCTCAATGTACGACAGGCAGAAGAAGACGGACCTGGCGCTGGCCGACTACCGCAAGGCTACTGAGTTGGACCCTAATAACTTCGATGCGCAGTTCAACCTCGGCGTTTATAACTACAACCGCGCCGCGGATGCCTACACCAAGGCCAGCAAGATGGACCTGAAAACGTATCAGAAGTCGGGCAAGGTGCTGGAGGCGCAGGGCAAGAAGTACTTTCAGGACTCGGTGCCTTACTTTGAGAAGGCCCTGCAATTGCAGCCCGACGACCGCAATACGCTCACGTCGCTGCAAAAAGTATACTTTCGCCTTGGCCGCACAGTTGATTCCGAACGTTTGAACGCTAAGCTGCAAACCTTAAAGAAATAAGGCCGAGGCCGAAAGGCTTAGGAAGTGAAAAAGGCCCCGTTGCGAATGCAACGGGGCCTTTTTCGTGCAAATTAGAGTTTAGTAGAATTTAACTTAACATAATATAAATTATAAGACAACACAGAAAACGAAAAATAAGGAGACCGCAAGGGCTGAATGCCTCAGGTGTCTCAACCTCAAATAGTCACTAGTCACTATTGAATTAAGGCACTGAATTACTGAATTAAGGTGCTCCCAGTTTAACCTCGCTACGCGAACTGGGCAGCCACTCCTTTGTAACTGTAACAGGTCGGTGTGAGCTTCGTGTTCGGCAACGGCCCGTAGAATCGGTGGCAATGCTGCCAAGCGAAACCCTTTTGATGCCGATGATAAGCGCGTCATGAGCGCGTTATAAAGTACAAATGAAGGGGTGGTACAAGCTGATAACTGTAAAGCATAAAATAGTTAAAAAATTACTGCTTTTATCAAATTTTTAACTATTTTATGCTTAAAAAATAATCTGGCACCAAGTGGTTCTCCTCTTTATACTTTTTAATTTATACTTGCACTTCCAACCGTTCCAAACGGCGCCATCCCCTACTTTGTACTATCTAAATTTTTATGCCTAAGCTGATTGATTACCCCCGCACCAGCTATGCCGGCGCCTGGGAAGTAGCCGACGTAGTGGATGACACGGGCGGTAAGTGCGCCCTGGATACCTGCGCCCGTAAACTAAATCGTAAGGTGAGTGGATCTTTCAAGGCCATTGTGGGCTCCGCTGTAAAGTTTGGCCTACTCACCAGTAAGCGGGAGCTGCTGACCACAACGACCCTTTTCCGGCGTATCAAGCACGCCTATGACAAGCAGGAGGAATTACTGTTTCATCGCGAAGCATTCCTGACACCACCGCTTTTTACGCAGCTGTGCCGCAAGTTTCGCTCACGTGAGTTGCCGGTGCAGATGCTGGACATTATGCTCATCCGGGAGTTCGACGTCGAAGAAATCAATGCGCAGAGCGTCGCTAAGGCTTTTATCGACGGCGCCCGCATGGTTGGCGTGCTTGATGAGCGCAATATGATTGCTGACATCGACCAACTAGCAGCCCAGCAGCCCCCCCGGCGCGAACTAGCCAGCCCCGAACTCGGCGCCAACTCCTTTCGGGCCGAGCTGGCCCGGACCAACAGTACAAGTACAAATACTAACAGCAGTGCTGGTAGCGATGGCGCTCCCAAGCCAACCCCAGTGGCGGTGGCAGAGCCGCTGTTTAGCCCGTCTTCAGCTTCACCAGCACCCGTCGCCGATAAGAGCAGTTCTCCACTTCCCTTCGCTGAGGACAACCCAGAGCCCGTTTCCGCAATCCAGCCTGGCCCGTTGCGTGGTGCGGACGCCGTGTCCAGCTTATTTGGCCTAACCGGCGCTACCCCCGCAACGGCTGCCGTCCCGCCGGCAGACGCTACCCGCACCCCAGGCGCCCAGCGGCCAGGCTTACTTCATGCGGCGGCACAGAGAACTTTCGAATCGAGCCCTACCCCTACTACTCGAACCCGCACCTCACAGCAGGAAGCTGCCGCGCCACCACCACCTACTACCCCCCGAACCGTCGCGATTAGTGAGACCAACCGAAACAAGCCAGAGGACTCGCCAGCCAGTTCCCCTGCTCCTACCGTCGCTAAGACAGCAACTACCACTGGCTTCCGAATCGAGCTTAGTGGTCCCGGGCTTAATACAGTGCTGGACGTGCAGGATGAGGACGACCTGGCACTGGCGCGCGTGCTGCTCGAAAAAATTGGTCGCCAACTTCGAAAAACGGATAGCTAAGATAGCGAGCCTGAAAAACTCACTATTAGAGTATCTTGGGTCCATCCAGGGTGATTTGTGCTTGTATATTAATTATGTTAATCTGATATTTATAAAAACTGCTGCCCGCCACTGACTTTAAAGGAGGTCAATAGCGGGCAGCAGGCATTTTGTGGGGAAGCTATTCCGAATCAGGTCGGCGGGTGCCAGCGGCAATGGTTTGGTGGCGGGCTTGCAGCACACCGAGCACCTGCGCCAGCGAGGAGCCCGACGCGCATAGCAGGACCAGCAGATGAAACAGGAGGTCAGCCGCTTCGCCGGGTAGGCCGGCCTGGTTGCCAGCCACCGCGTCGATAATTGTCTCGACGGCCTCCTCCCCTACTTTCTGGGCAATCTTGGGCCGGCCCTGGGCAAATAAGCGGGCGGTGTAGGAGTTGGGCTCCTCGGCCGGAAACTGCTGGCGCCGCTGAATGAGCTGCTCCAACTCGGCCAGGAAGCCAACCGGCGCGGTGGGCGCCACCGTCTGGTCGGCCTGCTCAAAGCAGCTGACGGTGCCGCGGTGGCAGGTCGGGCCCAGGGGCCGGGCCCGGATGAGCACAGCATCCTGGTCGCAGTCGGGGTGCAGGCTCACGACTTCCAGGTAGTGGCCGCTGGTTTCGCCCTTGGTCCAGAGACGATTTTTGGAGCGGGAGAAAAACGTGACCCGGCCTTCCTGCTGGGTCTTTACCCAGGCTTCCTCGGTGAGGTAGCCGAGCATGAGCACCCGCCCGGTGGCCGCATCCTGGACGATGGCCGGCACCTGGCCGTCGGGCATTTTTTGAAAGTCGAGTTGCATAAGCACAAAAGTTAATACCAGCAACAGTCGCCTGGCTCCTGACTGCCGTACTGTTTAGTTGTTTGTTAAGTATTAAGTGAAGAGCAGCGGCCAGGTATTTAATTTATACCAAACAAACCGCACTAGTTGCGACCAGACCTAAAGGCGAGAGGTCAGCCGTTGAGCAGCCAGCGGGCCACAGGCCCTTGGTGAGCCAGGCAGAATCCCTACCCCCTACCCTATCTCACAAGCGACGTATGACTAAGAGTACGAATAGAGCAGGGGGAAGCAGGGGTGCCGCAGCCAGATAGGTTACGGGTATAGTTGGCTACAAGCGAACCAGAATACCATCCTGCCGCAAGTGCTCCTTCAGCTCGCGGATGCCGATTTCGCCAAAGTGGAAGATGCTGGCCGCCAGCGCCGCGTCGGCGTCGGCCTGAAGGAAGACATCCGTAAAATCCTGCCGGGTGCCCGCCCCACCCGAGGCCACGACCGGCACGGGCACGGCCCGGCTCACGGCCCCGGTCAGCGCGAGCGCGAAGCCGCCCTTGGTGCCATCGTTACTCATCGAAGTGAGCAGGATTTCGCCGGCGCCGCGCCCGGCGGCTTCGCGGCACCAGGCCACGGCGGCGCGGCCCGTGTTGTGGGTGCCGGCGCGGGTGTATATCTGCCAGCCGGCGCCCGGCTCCTCCCCTACCCCCCCCTCCGGCGGCGGCGGCTCGTGGTAGCGGGCATCGGCAGCCACCACCACGCACTGCGAGCCGAAGCGCCGGGCCAGCTCATCGATTACCTCGGGGCGGGCCAGGGCGGCGGAGTTGATGCTCACCTTGTCGGCGCCGTTGAGCAGAAGCAGCTCCACATCAGCCACCGTGTTGATGCCGCCGCCCACGGTGAAGGGGATGTTGACCTGCCGGGCCACCTCGCGCACGAGCGGCAAGAGCGTGGCGCGCTTCTCGTTGGTGGCCGTGATGTCGAGGAAGACCAGCTCGTCGGCCCCCTCCTCGGCGTAGCGGGCGGCCAGGGCCACCGGGTCGCCGGCATCGCGCAGGCCCTCGAAGCGCACGCCCTTCACGGTGCGGCCATTCTTGATGTCAAGGCAGGGAATCAGGCGTTTGGTGAGCATGGCGAGTAAATCAAAAAGTGAAAGCGCGAAAAAGCAAAAGCCGCCCGCTAACCCCGGCCCTGGATTTTCGCCAGCACCTGAGCCAGCGGCTCCAAACCCGTGATTTCGGCCACGTGAGTTCCCCGCGCCGGCCCGCCCGCGGCCGCGAAGCGGTTGAGCCACACCGGGCGAATCCCCGCCGCCAGGGCGCCGACTACGTCGTTCTCCCAGCTGTCGCCCACCATGACGGCCTGCTCGGGGCGGCACCCCAGGCGCTCAAGCGCTACGTGGTAGATGCGCGGGTCGGGCTTGGCGACCCCGGCCGCTTCGGACGTTACTAACTCCTCGACCCAGCGGTCCAGGTCCAGGGCGGCGAGCGTGTCCTGCTGCACCGCCGTGCGGTTGTTGGTGACAATGCCCACGCGGCAGCCGCTAGAGTTCAGGGCCGCCAGCAAAGCCGGCGCGCCCGCCACCGGCCGGCGCAGGCGCTGGTAGTGGCCGTACTGCGCGAGCGCGAACCCGGCCACGGCCTCGTCGGACCAGCCCGCCGCCCCGTGCGGTGCCAGCAGCCGCCGGAAGCGCAGCTGGCGGGCGGCGTCGGGAGTATAGCGGCCGGCCAGCACCTGCGGGTGCAGCTCTTCGAGCAAAGCACTATGGCGCCGGTAGAGGGTCTCGAAATCCCCCGTTTCCAATTCGGGCCGCTCGGCCAGGGCCGCGGCCAGCGCCGCCCGCGCCGTGGCCCAGTGATCAAACAAGGTGTCGTCTAAGTCGAAGAGGATGGTGGTTGGGGCAGTGGGGGCGGACATAACCAATCAGGCAAGGGTAAAAAGGGAACTAACCAACAAAGCAAAACCTCCACGCCGGCCTAACGCCGCAACTCGGCCGCTAACTCTTCGTCGGTGATGGTGCCTTCGTAGAGGGCTTTGCCGATGATGGCCCCGGCCATGCCTACCCCCCGCAGCGCGGCCAGGTCGGCCAGGGTGGTGACGCCGCCGCTGGCAATGAGGCGGGCGGCGGGCAGCGCGGCCCGCAGCTGCTGGTAGGCGGCCAGCGAGGGGCCTTGCAGCAGGCCATCCTTGCGCACATCGGTGCAGACGAAGGTGGTGGCGCCGGCGGCCAGGTAGTCGGCGATGAACGCCTGCACCGGCCGGGCCGACTGCTCGGTCCAGGCGCCGACGGCCACGTAGCCGTCCTTGAAGTCCGCCCCGATGATAATTTTGTCGGCCCCAAACCGCGCCAGCCACTCCCCCACCAGCGCCGGCTCGCGCACGGCAATGCTGCCGGCAGTGAGTTGCGCGGCCCCGGCGCCAAACACCTGCTCGGCCGCCGCCGTGCTCTGCACGCCGCCGCCAAAGTCAATGTGCAGGCTGGTGTGGCGGGCCAGGCGCTCGAGCACGGCCAACTGCCGCGGCTCGCGGGCGCGGGCGCCGTCCAAATCAACGAGGTGCAGGCGCCGGGCGCCGAGCTGCTCGAAGCGCTGGGCCACGGCCAGCGGGTCGGCGGCGTAGGTGGTTTGCCGGGCAAAGTCGCCCGCGCTGAGCCGCACGCACTGGCCGGCAACTAAATCAATGGCGGGAATGAGGAACAAGGGGGGGGTAGGGAATTATAAGCTCTAACTGGTCAATGCCGCCTCAGAAAGTGGGGGAAAGTGGGGCCTACTCACAACGTAGCACTTACCCGCAGCACCTACCCGCAGCGCAACAAGAAGTTGGCCAGAATCTGCTCGCCCAACTGCCCGCTTTTTTCGGTGTGAAACTGCACGCCGTAGAAGTTACCGGCTTGGACGGCGGCACTGAAGGGCGCCTGCTCCGGGTAGCGGGCTTCGGCCAGCGTGTAGGGCCCGACCGGGGCGCGGTAGCTGTGCACGAAGTAGACGTAGGCTTCTTCGGGCAGGCCCGCCAGCAGCGGCGAGCGCCGCGCGTGCAGCGTGTTCCAGCCCATGTGGGGCACCTTGGGCGTGCTGGCGGCCGGAAACCGGGTCACGTCGAAGGACAGGATACCCAGCAGCGGCGTATCATTTTCCTCGGAGTAGCGGCCCAGCAGCTGCATCCCGAGGCAAATGCCCAGAAACGGCTGCGTCAGGGTCGGCAATAGTTTATCCAAACCCTGGGCGCGCAGCTCCTGCATGGCCGAGCTGGCCTCGCCCTCGCCCGGAAACAACACCCGGTCGGCGCGCCGGATGTGCTCGGCGTCGGCCGTGAGCGTGGCCCGCACGCCCAGCCGCTCCAGGGCAAAAAGCAGCGACTGCACGTTACCGCCCTTGTAATCAATCACGACGACCTCCATGTTATGAGTTATGACTTGTTATGAGTTATCGTGGCTGATTCTGTCCTGCCAATTCATAACTCATAACTTATAATTATTAAAGAATGCCTTTGGTGCTGGGGATTTCCATGCGGCCGGCGTCGCGGGCCAGGGCCATTTTCATTGCCTTAGCCACGGCTTTGAAGATGGCCTCAATTTTATGGTGCTCGTTCTGGCCTTCGGCTTTGATATTGAGGTTGCAGCGGGCGGCGTCGCAGAAGCTTTTGAAAAAGTGAAAGAACATCTCCGTGGGCATGTCGCCGATTTTCTCGCGCTTAAACTCGGCCTCCCAGACCAGCCAGGGGCGGCCCGAAAAGTCCAGCGCCGCCTGGGCCAGCGCCTCGTCCATCGGCAGCAGGAAGCCGTAGCGGGCCAGCCCGCGCTTGTCGCCCAGGGCTTGATTAAAAGCCTCGCCCAGCGCCAGGGCCGTGTCCTCGATGGTGTGGTGCTCGTCGATGTGCAAGTCGCCCTGCACTGTGATTTCCATATCGACGCCGGAGTGCTTGCTGAGCTGGTCGAGCATGTGGTCGAAGAAGCCCAGCCCGGTGTGCATCTGCGGGCGGCCCTGCCCGTCGAGGTTGAGGACGACGCGGATTTTGGTTTCGTTGGTGTCGCGCTGAACCATAGCTGTGCGGGGGGGTAGGCGCAGGCGCTGAAAAATGTCGGTCCAGCTTGTGGTGATGAGGGCCGCCCGCGGGTCGGCCTCGGCTGCGGGGCGCAGCAAAATGGCTTGGCAGCCCAGGTTTTGCGCCAGCTCCACGTCGGTGAGCCGGTCGCCGATGACGTAGGAGTTGGGCAGGTCGTAGCCGCTCTCCGGGCCCAGGTACTGCTGGAGCATTCCCAGGCCGGGCTTGCGGGTGGGTAGGTTTTCGTGCGGGAAGCTGCGGTCGATGTGCTCGCGGGCAAACCCTACCCCCTCGGCGGCCAGCACATCCAGCATGAGCTGATGCGCGGGCCAGAACGTGTCCTCGGGAAAAGAGGCCGTGCCCAGCCCGTCCTGGTTGCTGACCAGCACCAGCTCGTAGTCCAGCTCGCGGGCGATGCGCGCCAGCCCCGTGATGGCGCCGGGCACAAACTGAAACTTGGCCGGGCTCAACGAATCGACCTGGAAATCCACGGGCGGCTCTACCAGGATGGTGCCGTCGCGGTCGATAAATAAGACTTTTTTCATCTGATTACGCCGGCCTTGCGGCGGGCGAGGGGGGGTAGGAAATTAAACACAGCGCCGGCCCGGCCCGCTACGCAAACTCGCGCAACGCCCGCAGCAGCAACTCGTTCTCGGCCGGCGAGCCCACCGTCAGGCGCAGGCAGCCGGCGCAGCCGGGCTGGGTGGTGCGGTTGCGCACCACGATGCCCCGGCCGAGCAGGTAGTCGTAGATGGCCGTCGCGTCGGGGCGGAAGCGCACGAGCAGAAAGTTGGCATCGGAGGGGAAAACGTGCTCGACAATGGGCAGGGCCGGCAACTCCGCGGCCAGCCCGGCGCGACCGGCCAGCAGCGCCGCCCGCAACTGCCCGAAGTGAGGGGCCGCACCCAGGGCGCTGAGCGCGTGCTGCTGGGTGGCCTCGGAGATGTTATAGGGCGGCTTGATTTTGTTGAGGTACTGGATGATGTCCTCCGAAGCGAAAGCCATACCCAGGCGCAGGCCGGCCAGGCCCCAGGCCTTGGAGAAGGTCTGGAGCACGACCAGATTCGGAAATTCATCCAGGCGCGTGGTCCAGCTCGGCGCGGCGGCAAAGTCGGCGTAGGCCTCATCCACGACGACCAGGCCACCAAAACCGCGCAGCACGGCCTCGATGGCTTCGGGCGCGAGCAGGTTGCCGGTGGGGTTGTTGGGCGAGCAGAGGAACACCAGCCGGGCATCGGAAGCCACGATGGCCGCCCCGGTTTCGGCAGCCAGCTGAAAGTCAGCCGTGAGCGGCAGCCGCTCGATAGCCACGTCGTTGAGGTTGGCGGCCACCTCGTACATGCCGTAGGTCGGGGGCAGCAGCAGGATGCTGTCCTGACCCGGCCGGCAGGTCAGGCGCACGAGCAAATCGATGGCCTCATCCGAGCCGTTGCCGAGAAAAATCTGGCCGGGGCGAACCCCCTTGAGCCCCGCCAGCCGCTGCTTGACGGCCCGCTGCTGCGGGTCGGGGTAGCGGTTGAACTGCGCCGGGCCGGCACTGCCCAGGCTGTTCTCGTTGGCGTCAAGCATGACCTGCGCCGCGCCCGAAAACTCGTCGCGGGCCGACGAATACGCCTTCATCGCCCGGATGTTGGGCCGCACCAGCTCGTCAATATTCATCGGTTTCACTTGCTCAGTCTTCATTTCCCGGTCATTGCCTGATTATTCGCGGCCCTTTCTCTACTCCTTCCCTACCCCCCTGCTCCCGGCCAAAGCCGGCTCGTCACTGCCCCCGGCCAGCGAGAGCCGCCGCAGGGCCACGGCCTGGGCGTGGGCGCGCAGGCCTTCGGCTTCGGCCATCAGCTCCACGGTGGCGGCCAGGCCTTGCACGCCTTGCTCGCTCAGGCGCTGGAAGGTGATTTTCTTCACGAACGAGTCCAGCGACACGCCGCTGTAGGCCCTGGCGTGGCCACCCGTCGGCAGCGTGTGGTTGGTGCCGGAGGCGTAGTCGCCCACGGCTTCGGGCGTAAGATGACCCAGGAACACCGAGCCCGCGTTGGTGACCCCGGCGGCCAGCGCATCCGGGTCGGCCACGGCCAGAATCAAATGCTCGGGAGCGTACTGGTTTGAGAAGCGCAGCATCGCCGCCGCGTCGGGCAGCAGCACGGCCCGGCTCGCGGCCAGCGCCCGCCGGGCCACGTCCTGGCGCGGCAAATCGGCGAGCTGCCGCTCGACTTCGGCCAGCACCGCCGGCAGCAGCTCCGGCGCATCAGTTAACAGAATAACCTGCGAGTCCGGGCCGTGCTCGGCCTGCGAGAGCAGGTCGGCGGCCACGAACGCCGGGTTGGCCGTGTGGTCGGCGATGACAAGCACCTCGGAAGGACCGGCGGGCATGTCGATGGCCACCCCACGCTGGGCCGCGAGCTGCTTGGCGGCCGTCACGTAGCGGTTGCCGGGACCGAAAATCTTGTCCACCGCCGGCACGCTCGCCGTGCCATAGGTGAGGGCGGCCACGGCCTGCGCGCCGCCGGCCTTCACGATTTTGGTCAGGCCCAACTCCTGGGCCACAAACAAAATGGCTGGGTGAATCAGGCCCGTGCCGCGGCCGGGCGGCGTGCAGAGCACAATCTCGGGGCAGCCGGCCAGCCGGGCCGGCACGCCCAGCATGAGCAGGGTGCTAAAGAGCGGGGCCGTGCCGCCCGGCACGTACAATCCCACCCGCGGCACCGGCACGGCGCGGCGCCAGCAGCGCACGCCGGGCATGGTTTCCACGGGCAGCTCCCTACCCCCCTGCGCGTGGTGAAAGGCCTCGATATTGCGCCGCGCCTGGCCGATGGCGGCGCGCAAGTCGGCCGGCACCTGCGCCGCGCCGGCGGCCAGCTCAGTTTCACTGACCAGCAGCTCCGTCAGGCCGGGCGCGCCGTCCAGCTCGGCGGCGTAGCGGCGCAGGGCGTCGTCGCCGTGCTGGCGCACCTGCGTAAAAATGCCCTGCACGCGGGCTTCCACGTCGGGGGCGGCGGCCTGCTCCGGGCGCTGCTGCAAGGCCGCCCAGTCGCGGGGGTCGGGGTAGGAAAAAGTCTGCAAAATTCAGTGAACAGTTAGCAGTGAACAGTGAACAGTTAGCAAGCGCAGATGACAGTAGGAAAGCAGCCGGGAAAACGCTCCTTGGCAACTGCTCACTGCTCACTGTTCACTGCTCACTGTTCACTGAATTTTACTCTATCATTTTCTCGATTGGCAGCACCAGGATGCCCTCGGCGCCGACGGCGCGGAGCTGGTCGGTGATGTGCCAGAAGGCGTCTTCCTGCACCACCGACTGCACCGACACCCAGCCCGCGTCGGCCAGCGGCGTGACGGTGGGCGCCTTGATGCCCGGCAGCAGCGCCCGCACCGCGTCGAGCGAGGCGGCCGGCGCGTTGAGCACGATGTACTTGTGGCGGCGGGCCCGGCGCACGGCCTGCATCCGAAACCGGAGCTGCTCGAGTAGGACCTGCTTTTCGGGGGGTAGGGCCGCGTAGGCAATGAGCACGGCCTCGGAGCGAAACACGGTTTCGACTTCGCGCAGGCCGTTGCCAAGCAAAGTCGAGCCCGACGAAACGATATCGCATACGGCGTCTGCCAGCCCGATGCTGGGCGCGATTTCTACTGAGCCGCTAATCACGTGCAGCTCGGCCTGCACGCCGTGGCCGGCCAGGTAGCGGCCCAGCAGCTGGGGGTAGGACGTGGCAATGCTGCGCCCGCGCAGGTCCTGCACCGACTCATACGCCTCGCCCCGCGGCACGGCCAGCGCCAGGCGGCACTTGCTGAAGCCCAGCGCCTCCACTTGCAACCCGGTGCAGCCGGCTTCTTCGAGCACGTTCTGGCCCACGATGCCCAGGTCCGCCACGCCGTCGCGCACGTAGCCCGGAATGTCGTCGTCGCGCAGAAACAGGATTTCCAGCGGGAAATTCGTGGCCTCGGTCTTGAGCTTGTAGGTGCTGGACTGGAAGCTGATGCCGCACTCGCGGATAAGAGTCAGCGAATCCTCGCTCAGGCGGCCGGACTTCTGAATGGCTAATCGAAGCATTTAAGTAGAATGGGCAATGAACAAGCGGCAAGCAGCGGGGAGCCATTCCGGCTACTTGCTTTGGGGAAGGCCAGGCGCGGTCGGCCCTCACGTGGCGCCGGCTCAGCTTCCCTTTTTAGAAATGAAAAAGCCCGGCGGGCCGCTGCAAGGGCGGCCGACGGGCACGGCGGTGGAGGCGCGGGCGGCCGGGGTTGCGCTCAGCACCCCCCGGCACACAGCCCGGCCCCCGGCAGATGGTGGTGCTGGCGCGCGGCCCGGTATGGCGCGACGAGCCCGCTGAGCGGGGCGGGGGCAAACCAGCACAAGGACGTCAGGGGGCGCAGCATCGGGGCAAAGGTAAGGGCAGAATGCGCAAGCGGCCAAACCGGCGCCGTTTCGCAGTTGTCCTTTCCTACCCCCAAGCCGGCCAAAGGTTTGCGGCGGAACTGAAAATTATTTCGCCCCCTACCCCGTACTTGCCACCCAACCCGCCCCTGATGACCAGCTTTATCGACTTTCTAAGCCGCCTGCAACCGCTAAGCCCGGCCCTGCAATCGGCGCTGCTGCTGGCCCCACGGCGCGAGGCGCTGCCCGCCCGCCACGTGCTGCTGACGCCCGGGCAGGTGGCGCGGCGGGTGTATTTCCTCGAAACGGGCCTCGTGCGGGGCTACACCCTGCTGCACGGCCGCGAAATCTCGTCCTGGTTTATGCGCGAGGGCGACTTCGTGATTTCCATCCTCAGCTTCTTCACCCAGCTGCCCGGCGACGAGACCGTGGAGCTGCTCGAGCCGGCCGTGGTCTCCTCCATCAGCTACGCGCAGCTGCAGGGCCTCTACCGCGACTTTCCCGAGTTTAATCTTATCGGCCGCCGGCTGGTCGAGCACTACTACGTGCTGAGTGAGCGGCGCGCCCGCCACCTGCGCGCCCGCTCGGCCGCCGAGCGCCTGGCCCTGCTGCTGGCCGACTTCCCCGACGTGTTTCAGCGCGTGGCCGTGCAGCACATTGCCTCCCACCTGGGCCTGGCCCCCGAAACGCTGAGCCGCCTGCGCGGCCGGCCGGGCCAAGGCGGTTGAGGCGCGGCAAGGGGGATAGGGAAAATGACAAATGTCAGGAAAACGGGGCACTGGCACCGGGACCTTTGGGGCGTTCATTCACTCTTAAATCTTTTGCCTTATGCTCCCCCTCATTTTCGCCGTGTTCGCCGGCTGCTTTCTGCTCGAACGCTTATTTCCCGGCTGGAAGCTGCCGGCCGTGCCCACCTGGACCAGCCGGGTGCTGGTCGTCAATTTCCTGCAACTGGCCGTCGTACTGCTGGCCGGCCTGAGCTGGGAAAAGTGGCTCTCCGCTTATTCGCTCTTTCACCTCTCCCGGCACGTGCCGGCCTGGGCGGGCGGGCTGCTGGCTTACTTCGCCGCCACGTTTGTCTTCTACTGGTGGCACCGCTGGCGGCACCGCGTCGATTTTTTGTGGCGTCATTTTCACCAGATTCACCACAGCCCCCAGCGCCTCGAAGTCAGCACGTCCTTCTACAAGCACCCGCTGGAAATGACGGTCAACTCCCTTATCGGCGGGCTGCTGATTTATACGCTGCTGGGCCTGAGCGCCGAGGCCGGCGCCATCTACACACTCTGCACGGCGCTGGGCGAGTTTTTCTACCACACCAACGTGCGCACCCCGCGCTGGGTCGGCTACGTTTTTCAGCGGCCCGAGATGCACCGCCTGCACCACGAATATGAAAAGCACGCCAACAACTACGGCGACATCGTGTGGTGGGACATGCTCTTCGGCACCTATCACAACCCCGAAAAATTCACGGCCACCTGCGGCTTCGACACGCCCAAGGAGCTGCGCCTGCTCGATATGCTGCGCTTCAAGGACGTGCACAAAGAAAGTTGATTATATTTAAATTCATTAAACCCTAGCTGTGGATACCAAATGAAAATTTTCAGATACGCTCTAATTTGGTGCTTGCTCTTAAGCAGCCGGGGGATGGCACAGACCCAGAGCAGCCCCCAAACCTATTCCCACGTTGTTGAGCAATATTACTTAAAGCCAGACACCAGCGTAGTCACCCTTCTCGTCAGGCATTTAAATGAGGCCAGCAGCGATACGTTGCGCCGAGCAGTTATTCTTCATCATGCACCAAGTTATCAGGGGTTCTATTGTGCTCTAGCTACCAAAGAACCAACGGTGAAAAGTCAGCTGACTGCGCGCCTAACTCAAATTTCTGATTTGCAACTCAGACGCCTCATAGCCCGGAGCTATCGGGCGGCGCTGGATTCGCTCTTCCAGAAAACGCCGGTTTCACCTGGCTTCAACGATATGAGTTGGGGCGCCTACTTTGCTACGGGCAACGCGCACTACCTGGACTTATTGATTCGCAACTGCCGCTACGCCAATGAGCGAAAAAATCAAAACCTGTTCTTTACCGGAACCAGCGCCTGGTGGTCGCTAGCCTCAGTAGCTCAGCAGGACGAAGTTGTTCGCGCTTACCTTATTTCTCAACGAGGTCACCAAAAAGGGATTGACTTAATCTTAAATACCGACCCCGCCACCTTACGCCAACAGATTACTGCTACCTATGTAGAATATCAGCGGAAAGGACGTTGGAAATAAAGTGGCTGGCAACTCGCCACCGGCCGGCGACTGGGCTTACCCAGGTGCGACGCTCAGAACCGGGCGATGACGCGCAGATTCACCAGGCGCTGGCTCAGGTAGTTGGGCACCGAGTAGGTGCGGCCGTTGACGTCTTGCAAGTAGCTGTAGCCGGCCACGTTGTTGGCGCCGAGCACGTTGAGGATTTCCAGGCCCAGCCACAGGCTCTCGGGCGAATACAGGTGGGGCTTGGCGCCGCTGGCGTGCAGGCTGATGATTTTGTTGAAGCCCAAATCGACGCGGAAGTAGTTGCGCGCCAGCTGGCTCGTGCCGCGGTAGTCGCTCAGGCCGGGCGGCGAGAAGGGCAGGCCGGTGCCGAAGACGGCGTTGACGTAGCCGCGCACCGACGGATTGTCGGGCAAATGGTCCTGGAAGAAGACGCCCAGGCTCAGGCGCTGGTCCTGCGGGCGGCGCAGGTAGCCTTTGGGCCGGCGGCTGATTGGGCGGCCAGCCTCATCAAACGTGCTGATGGAGTCGCCCGCTAAATCCTCTTTCGTGGAAAGCAAACCCAGGCTGAACCACGACTCGGCGCCGCGCACGAACTCGCCGCTCAGGCGGGCGTCGAAGCCGGCGGCGTAGGCGCGGGCGTTGTTTTTGGCCAGGTAGCGCAGGCGCACGTTGTCCACGTCGTAGGGCACTACGTCGGTCAGGTGCTTGTAATAGGCCTCCATCGAGAAGCGGAATGGCCGCCCGAACTGGCTGAAGTTGATGTCCTCGCCCACGATGAAGTGGACCGACTTCTGGGCCCGCAGCTCCGGGTTGAGAGCGGCGGTTTGCTGGCCGGGAGCCAGCAGGCGCTGGTCGCGCAACTCGCGGTAAAACGGCGGCTGGTAGTAAATCCCTACCCCCCCCTTGAACGAGCGACCCGGATGGCGGCGCCCGCGCTGCGAAAACTGCACCCGCGGGCTGACGACGAGCTGCCGGTTCACGTCCCAGTAGTGGGCCCGCACGCCGTAGGTGAGTGTGCGCAACGAGTCCAGCGCCCACGAGTCCTGCACGTAGCCCTGGTGGCGCTGGCTGGTGAGGCTTAAATCGGTGCGCAGGCGGGTGCGCCGGGCCTCGGGCACGTAGTCGGCCGAATCGGCGAAGCCGTACTCATCCAGGGTGTCGTCGAGGTGCTCGCGGCCGGTTTTCAGGCCCCAGCGCAGGACGTGGCGGGCGGTTTCGGGACTAGCGCCGGGCAGGTAGCGCCCGCGCAATTCGAGGGTGAAAATTCGGGCCGTGAGCTGGTTGCGGGCGTGGCGAAACTCCGAGCCGATGTCGCGAATCTGGGTGGGCTTGTTAAAATTGGGTGACTGGGGGTCGCGGTTCACTTCACCCAGGCGGTAGTTGGCCTCCACGTCGCGAAACTCAAACTCGCGGCTCACCACGGCCGAGGCCAGCAGCTCGGCCTGGAGGTTGTCGCGGAAGTTGTGGCGCAGATTCAGCCCGCCCTGGTAGGTGTCGTACTGCATCCGCTCCCGCCCGTCGTAGGCAATGAAGAGGCGCGTAAACTGGGCCGTGGCCGTCGAGAACGTGGCCACGCCGCTCTCGGGCGTGAAGCGGTAGTCGTTGTGGCTCAGTGCCCCCAGCAGTCCCAGGCTGGTGCGCTGCATATTGTCCTGGGGCCCCAGCCCGACCGTCACGTAGGCCTGCGCGTCGTAGAAAGTGGGATTGTAGCCGCCCTGCGCCTGCTTGAGCGAGCGCAGCACGTACTGCGCGTTCTTGTAGCGCACGCCGGCCAGGTAGCTCACGCGCCCGCCCGGTGAGCGCGCCTCGGCGTGGGCCGCGCCGCCCACCAGGCTGGCTGTGAGCGAGGCGGCAAACTTCTCGGGCTGCTTGTAGTCAATACTAAGCACCGAGCTGAGCTTGTCGCCAAACTTAGGCTGCCAGCCGCCGGCGCTGAACTCGACGCGGCTCACCAAATCCGGGTTGATAAAGCTCAGCCCTTCCTGCTGGGCCTGCGACACCAGAAAGGGCCGGTAAATCTCGAAGCCATTGACGTACACCAGGTTCTCGTCGTAGTTGCCGCCGCGCACGTTATAGGTGCTGCTCAGCTCGCTGTTGCTCGTCACCCCCGGCAGCGTCTTGAGAATGGCGTTAAAGTCGCCGAAGGCCGAGGGAATCTCCTTGGCCGCCCGCGGGTCGATGCGGCTGACGCTGATTTGCTCGCGCAAATCGGCCTCGTCCGAGCGCCCGCGCACCGTCACGCCGCCCAGCGCGCGCTGGTCCAGGCGCAGGGTCAGGCGCAGGGGCTGGGCGGCGTCTTCGGGCAGGCGCAGCGGTTGGCGCAGCGGCAGGTAGCCCAGGCGGCGCACCACCAGCACGACGCTCGCCGCCGGCAGCTCCTTCCCTACCCCCCCCGCCGCCGGCAAGGCCAGCCGGAACGTGCCCTCGGCCGTGGTCGTGGCCCCGCCCGGCCGGCCCTCCAGCCCGACCACCACCAGCTCCAGCGGCTGGCCCTGCGCGTCGCGCACCGTGCCGGTGAGCACGGGCGCGGCCGGCAGCACTGGCGCGGCCGTCGGCGCCTCAATCTGGGCCCGGCCGGCCAGGGGCAGCAGGCCCAGGCTCAGCCGCAGCGGCCAGCGCCGCACCCCACGCAGCAAGTAGTTAGCACTCAAGCGGACAATTGGTAAGGCTGTTCTTATTGGTCTTATTACAGTAACCCGGCTTAGAGTGGCCCGGCTGACGAGCGGCGCGTGCGCCCGTCCCTACTCCCCTGCTCCACTTCCAGGCCCGCCAGGTGCTCGCGCAGCGCGGCCAGCGTCGCCACCGGCCCTTCGGGTGCGCTAAACACGAAGTTGCCCGCTACCAGCACGTCGGCGCCGGCCGCCACGAGCGGGCCGGCGTTGGCCAGGCTCACGCCGCCGTCAATCTCAATCAGGGCCCCGGAGCCCGTATCGAGCAGCAGCTCTTTGAGGGCCGCCACTTTGCGCAGGGTGTTGGGAATGAACTGCTGCCCACCGAAGCCGGGATTGACGGACATAATCAAGACCACGTCCAGGTCGGCGGCCAGGTCTTCGAGCACGCTCACTGGCGTGTGGGGGTTGAGGGCCACGCCGGCGCGGCAGCCCAGGCTCTTGATTTGCTCGACCACGCGGTGCAGGTGCACGCAGGCCTCGTAGTGCACCGTCAGGTTGGCGGCGCCCGCGTCGTGGAAGGCGGCCAGGTAGGGTTGCGGGTCCGCCAGCATCAGGTGCACGTCGATGGGCTGCCGGGCGTGGCGGCGCAGGGCGGCCAGAATGGGCAGCCCGAACGAGATATTGGGCACGAAGCGGCCGTCCATCACGTCGAAGTGCAGCCAGTCGGCGGCGCTGCCGGCCAGGCGCTCGGCTTCGCCTTGCAGGTTGGCTAAATCGGCGGCCAGCAGCGAGGGCGCCAGCAGCGGGCGGCGCGGGCGGGAGTTGCTCATGTGGGCAAAGGTAAGCTACGCCGTAGCGCTTTGCTTGCCGAAAAATAAGATGCCGATAAGCGCCGTCCGAGCCCCGCAAAACCCGGCGTTTTAACCCGGCGAAACCCGGCGTGAGATGGCCACCGCGCCGCCAACAAGTCAGCCAGGCCACAAAAAAGCCCGCCGAGCGCAAGCTCAGCGGGCCTTAATCTGAAAGCTAACCACTAATACTTATTTCTCGCCCTTGGCATCGGTGCGGTCGGGCGAGAAGGCTTTCCAGTCCAGCTCGCCGCCCTCGCGGCGGCGCAGGAAATAGGTCTGGTCGTCATCCTCGCGCTTGCCGAAGGTGATGTCGGCGCGGCAGTCGCGGCACTTGATGCTGGTGTACTTGAACTTGCCCTGGGCCACGCGCGAGGCCAAATCCAGGTTGTCGGAGCCGCAGATGCCGCAGGCCGCCACGTCGGCAAAGCTCAGGCGGTCGTACTCGGCCACGGTTTCGTGCAGGTTATTTCCCGACACGGTGAAGTGAAACTGGCGGCGCCCGATGCGCTTGGTAACCATTAACTGTAACATGCGTCCAACAAGTAAAAAAGGGTGATTTTGACGCCCGAAAGATACAGGATTTGCTTTAAATTACCTACTACTTTAGCCAAAAACAGCCCGTTTTACTACTTGAATTAGTCAGGCAGCTACTCAGGGCTGCACGAAGCGCAGGCTGCGCGCGGGCTGATTTCCTACCCCCTCCACCCGGCAGATATAGCTGCCACCGGCCAGCGCGCCCACGGCCAGCACCCGTACATCATCGGGGCGGGCCCGCCCGTCATCCGTCGGGGCGGGCAGCGCCAAGTCTCGTACCAGCGCCCCGCGGGCATCGGTAATGCGCACGCGCAGGGCCAACCCCGCGTAGGCCGGCGGCAGGCGCAGGCGCAGCGTACCGCTGCCGTCAGTGGGGGGGTTAGGGTACAGCTCCAGCTCCTGGGCGGGAAGCGCGGCGGGCGGCACCAAAGCCTGGGCCGCGCTGAAGTTGGGAATGCCGTAGCCGAGCAGGTTGTCGGGCGCGGCGGCCTGCGAGGCCGAACGGAGGAGGTAGCCGCGCACCTGCTGGGCCGTGAGCTGCGGGTGGGCCTGCCAGAAGCCCGCCGCCAGCCCGGCCAGCGTGGGGGCGGCAAACGAGGTGCCGTTGCCGCGCACGGCCGCCCCGGCGGGCGTGAGCACGGCCGTCTGCACGCCCTGCGCCACCAGCTCGGGCTTGAGGCGGCCATCGGCGGTGGGCCCGACCGACGAGAACGCCGCCCGCCGCCCCAGCGAATCGACCGCGCCGACGCTGATAATCGAGTCGGCATCGGCCGGCGCCGTGACGTAGCGCCAGGCCTTGTTGCCCTCGTTGCCGGCGCTGCTGACCACCAGCATCCCGACGCGGGCGGCTTCCAGGGCGGCGCGCGAGCTGAGGGCGGTGCGGCCGTTGAGGTCGGCGTAGGTGTAGGAGCGGGCCGGCGCGTCGAACAAGGTGTAGCCCAGCGAGGAGCTGATAACGTCCACGCCGGCCGAGTCGGCGTACTCGGCGGCGGCCAGCCAGTTGGCTTCCTCCACCGGGCGCTCCGAGCCGGCGTCTTCGGTGATGCACAAATAGTAGGTGGCCTGCGGGGCACTGCCCACGAAAAAGCCGGGCTGATTGGCGGCCAGCGTGCTCAGGCAGCTGGTGCCGTGGCTGTCGCGCAGAAAGACGCCCGTGCCGCCATCCACGAAGTTGCGGGTGCCGGCCAGGCGGCCCTCGCGCTGCAAGGGCTGGAAGGGCCCTACGGTGTTGACGCCCGGAAAGCCCGCGTCGAAGACCGCAATCTGCATTCCCTCGCCCCGGAAGCCGGCCTCGTGCAGGGCCACGGCCCCGAGTAGCTCGTTCTGGGGGAAGGCCGGGCCGTAGGTGGCGCGGCGGCCTTGCAAGCCGGCCGCCAGGACCGGCTGGTTCCCTACCCCCCCTTTCGCAGCGCTTGCCGCCGCAACCCGGCCCTGCCCTACCCCCCCCGTCCGGCGCGGACCCACGCTCAGCGTCTGGGTGCCGCTCACTTCGGGCAGCGCCCGCACCCGGCCCAGCGTGGCCGAGTCGCAGGCCACCACGGCGGCATTAAGCCAGCGCGAGCTATAGCGCAGCTGCGGCGCGCCGGCCACGGCCCGCACCCGGGCCAGATAAGTTGGGTTGACCGGCAAATCGCGGGGCCGCACGGCGATGCGCTGCCGGGCGCGGCGGGCCAGGCTGCGGGCCGACAGAAACGCCTCGGGCCGGGCCAGGCTGAAGGGCGAGCCGGCCTTGTCGCGGAAAAATACCAGGTGGCGGCGCACGGTGCCCGGCGCGGGCACGGGCGCCTGGGCCGCGGCGGCACCGGGCGCTAACAGCCCTACCCCCCCCAGCAGCAGCAAGGCCCACAGTTTATAGCTCATCCGGGAAGCGGTTACTCAGTGAAAAATAAAGGCGCGTAGGTGGAGGCCAGAAGTTTAGCCGCGCCGGCCGGTGTGATTATTTCTTATTAATTACGCATTATCCCTGGCTAAAGCCGGCCCATTTCCAGCAGCACCTCGCGGTGGGTGCTGCCTTCGATGAAGTAGTTGGGGTTGGGAATCTGGCGGCCGTCGGGCTCCAGGGTGAAGGTGCTCAGGTTGCGGCGGCGGCGCTGCACGGGGCCCACGCCGGGCGCGTAAATCTGCTCGTAGCCGCGCTGAAAAAACAAGTCGCCCTGGTCGGCGTCGGTGGTGCGCACGGTGCGCTCGTAGGTTTGGGGCGGGCCGGCGGGCAGGGCCAAGGTCACGGCTTCGCCCAGGCGGCGGTACTCACGGCTGAGCGAGTCCGGCGCATCAAAGGCCAGGCGGTTCCAAACCCGGCCGGCGCGCACCGGAAACAGCAGCTCCAGCGTGCGGCGGTTGCCCTGGCTCAGGAGCAAAGCCTGCGGCAAGGGCGTGAGCACCAGCACGCTGTCCTCGACCCAGGCCTGGGCGGCCGTGGCGCGCCGGGCGCGCACCACCCGGTAGCTCAGGCTGGGCTGCCCCAGGCTGTTGGCCGGGCCGGGAAACGAGTCGGCCACCACTTCGCGCTGCTCGTAGGCGCGGATGGTGGGCCGGTTTTCGCGCCACACGGTATCGACCACCGCGAAAATGCGGTAGGTGCCCACGCGCAACGGGTATAGCTCGGTGCTGCCAAAGGTGGGCTCGGCTGCCGTGTCGGGGCCGCAGCTGGCCAGCTGAAGGCTTAGCGCCGCCAGCAAAGTCAGGCCAGCGAACAGCGGCCGGCGCGTAAAAAGAGTAGCTATCGGCATAGTATAACAGAGATAGGGAGGTGATAAAGCAAGCCAATCAATGCACCGCGGCCTAAGCCTAGCCGGTGCGAAGACAAAGAAACGGCATTCCGGGGAAGTCCCGGAATGCCGTTTCTTTTAGTTATCCATTTCGAATTATAAGTTATAATCCGGCAAGTAGCTCGTTTGAGAAGTCACTACCCGTTGAGCGCCGCCGCCTGGCGCAGCACTGGAATTTCGCCGATGACGTGGCGCTCAATCCAGCCGCCGCCCAGCACATCGTCGCCGTCATAAAAGACGGCCGCCTGGCCAGGCGTGACGGCGTGCACCGGCTCCTCAAAATAGATGCGGACTTTGCCGTCCACTTCTTCCAAAAACGCCGCCGCGCCGCCCGCGTGGTTGTAGCGCACTTTTACCACGGCCGGCACCAGCCCTTTTCCGGCTAGCGTGGCCGCTTTGCCCATGTTGAGCTTGCCGACCACCGTGGCCGAGCTGGCCAGCTCGTCGTAGTTGCCGAGCACGACTTCGTTCGTATCGGGCCGGATTTCGAGCACGAAGGCCGGATAGCCCAGCACCACGCCCAGGCCCTTGCGCTGCCCGATAGTGTAGAACGGGTAGCCCGCGTGCTGCCCCAGCACCCGGCCCGTGCGGGTGACGAAGTTGCCGCCGGCCACGCGCGCTTCCAGGCCCGGCACCCGCCGCCGCAGAAAGCCGCGGTAGTCGTTATCCGGGATAAAGCAGATTTCGTAGCTCTCGGGCTTGTTGACCAGCTCGGTGAAGCCGCGGCGGCGCGCCTGCTCGTAAATCTCGGTTTTGCGCATGTTGCCCAGCGGGAACAGCGTGCGGCTCAAGCTCTGCTGCGTCACACCCCAGAGCGCGTAGCTCTGGTCTTTGTGCTCATCGAGGCCCTTGCTGACCACGTAGCGGCCGGTTTCGGCATCCTGGCGCACGTTGGCGTAGTGGCCGGTGGCGATAAACTGGCAGCCGAGCTGGTCGGCGCGGCGCAAGAGCGCGTCCCACTTGATGTGGGTGTTGCAGAGCACGCAGGGGTTGGGCGTGCGCCCGGCCAGGTACTCATCGGTGAAGTTGTCAATCACAAAATCGCCGAACTCGTCCCGGATGTCGATGATGTAGTGCGGGAAGCCCAGCTGCACGGCAATGTCGCGGGCGTCGTTAATCGAGTCCAGCGAGCAGCAGCCGGTTTCCTTCTTCGAGCCGCCGGCCGAGGCGTAGTCCCAGGTTTTCATGGTCATGCCCACCACCTCGTAGCCTTGCTCGTGGAGCAGCACGGCCGCCACGCTGCTGTCAATGCCGCCGCTCATGGCCACGAGCACCCGGCCTTTGCCGGTCATTGTCGTATCTACTGTCATAAAAAAGCAAGGCACCCAGGGAAGTGAAAGTTCCGGCTGCCGGCTGCCGCAAAGGTACGACGTCAGTGAACAGTGAACAGTTAGCAATGAACAGTTGCCGACCTTTGCCCTGCTGGCGTAAGTCTGCCGGGCCGCTCACTGTTCACTGCTAACTGTTCACTTAAATTGTCACTCTTGCTTCCCGTGCTCGTGCGCGGCATCAACAACCTCTCCGACGCCCGCTACTGCGCCGGCATGGGCGCCGACGGCCTCATCTTCACCCTCGACCCAAGCTTGCCGGGGGCCGTCACGCCGGAGCTGATTCGGGAGCTGGCCGGCTGGGTGTCGGGCGTGGAATTGATTGGCGAGTTTACGCCGGCTACTCCCTACCCCGCCATCAACGAGCTGGTGCAAACCTGCGGGCTCAGCCGCGTGCTGCTGCTTTATGATGAGCCTTACGCTGTCGAGTTTTTCAAGCCGGCTCTGCTTGCGGTGCCTGTGATAGTTGAGGTGTCGCCTGAAATCATCTTCGACGCCTACGAACGCGACGCTATGACTAGCGGCCTGGCAAGCCATTTTCCCGCTGGATTTGGGCTAGCGATTGAGGCCGATAGTTTTCTACCCAACCAAGGTTCGTATCAGGAGGCGGCACGGCCGACCTCTCGCCCTTCCTTGTGGCTGAGCGGTCAGCTTACTCCTAACACCGCTTTGCAATCAATCGGCCTTGGTCTGGCCGGCCTCATCCTGCCAGGCGGCGACGAAATCAAGCCCGGCCTGCGCGACTTCACGGAGCTGGAAGCCATTTTTGAGGCGCTGGAAGCCGATTGAGCGGGCGCCCCAGCAGGGCTCGCTGATTTCCTACCCCCTCCTATTCAACCAACCGGCCAACGCGCCATTCCCTACCCCCCTGCCGGCCGGCAACGCTCACGAGAGCCGGAACCGCAGATAGGTAATCGGCACGCCTAGCGCCCGGTACTTGCCCTCGAAGTGCGTCTGGATGGCCTGCGCGGCTTCGAAATCGGCGCTGGTTTCGGCGTATAAATCCTGGGTGGCGGCCAGCACTTCGGCGCCGGACCGGCCGGCCAGGGTTTCGAGGGTGTAGGCGTGCAGGGCGGCGCTGTCGGTTTTGAGGTGCACCAGGCCGCCGGGCGCCAGCAGCTGCGCATACAAGTTCAGGAAGCGCGGCGACGTCAGGCGGCGTTTGATATCCCGGTCGCGGGGCCGCGGGTCGGGGAAGGTTAGCCAGATTTCGCTCAGCTCCCGCCCGGCAAAGTGCAGGTCCAACGCGTGGGCCATCATCCGCACGAAGCCCACGTTGCCCAGGCCCAGGGCCTCGGCGCGGGTGCTGCCCCGCCAGATACGCTCGCCCTTGATGTCGAGGCCCAGGAAGTTCTGCGCCGGGTGCCGCTGGGCCAGGCCCACGGTGTACTCGCCCTTGCCGCAGCCCACTTCGAGCACCAGCGGGTGGTCGTTATGAAAAAAATCAGCCCGCCAGCGGCCGGCCAGCTGCTGGTAGGTGGGCTTGCCCGGCTCCACGATGTCGGGGCGGGCGGCGTTGAGGGCGAAGCGCTGGAGCTTGATGCGGGGCAAGGCAGTAAGGCGGGGGGTAGGGAATGATTGGGGAGGGAGGAACAGCGGCGGCAAAGGTCGCGCTCGCCCGCTGCCCCGGCCGCACCGCGTTGGGCCGGCCGCCGCCAACAACCGCGTAATGAGTTACCGCCCGGTCCCTACCCCCCTCTCGCTGGCCGAAGCCCCTACCCTGCTCAGTAGAGCTACTCGTAGAGCGCCGCCACCTCGGCTACCACAAAGGTGCTGCCGCCAATAAAAATTACGTCCTCGGCCGTCGCGGCGGCCCGCGCTGCCGCCACGGCTGCCGCCACGGCCCCGTAGCTGCGCCCGCGCAGGCCCTGGGCCGCCGCCTGCGCGGCCAGCTCATCGGCGGGCAGCGCGCGCGGAATGCTGGCCTGGCAGAAATAATACGTCGCCGCCGGGGGCAGCAGGACCAGCACCCGGCTCACGTCCTTGTCGTTGACGGTGCCTAGCACCAGGTGCAGGCGCTCGTAGCGCAGGCGCGCGAGCTGGGCCAGCACCAGTTGCAGCCCGGCCTCGTTGTGGGCCGTGTCGCAGACGACCAGCGGGCGCTGGCCGATGACGCTCCAGCGCCCGCGCAAGCCGGTGAGCTGCTGCACCTCGCGCAGGCCGCGGCGCACGGCTGCTTCGGGCAGCGCAAAGCCCTGGGCGCGCAGCTCGTCGAGCACGGCCAGCACACCGGGCAGGTTCAGGCGCTGGTAGTCGCCCACCAGGCCCAGCTCAACATCTTCTAAGTATAATTGGCCGCCGCGCTGGACCTGCACCACCTGGCGGGTTGCGGCCGGGTCGGGGGGTAGGGAATTCGTGCTGGTGTAGCGCGCGTCGGCCCAGGTGAGCGGCGCGTTTTCGGCCTGCGCTTTGGCCTCAAAAACCGCCGCTACTTCCGCCTGCCGCTGGCTGACGATGACGGGCACACCGGGCTTGATGATGCCGGCCTTTTCGCCCGCGATTTCGGGCAGCGTGTCGCCGAGCAGCGCCTGGTGGTCGTAGCTGATGTTGGTGATGAGCGCGACGAGCGGCGTGATGATATTGGTCGAGTCCAGCCGCCCGCCCAGGCCCACTTCTACCACGGCGATGTCTACTTGCTCGTGCGCAAAATAGTCGTAAGCCAAAGCCACGCACATTTCAAAAAAGGAGGGCTTGACTTCCTCAAACAACTGGCGCCAGCGCCCTACCCAGGCCACAAGGTAGTCGGGCACCAGCTCCTGCCCATTGAGGCGGATGCGCTCGGTAAACTCGCGCAGGTGCGGCGAGGTGTAGAGGCCGACCTTATAGCCCGCCGCTTGCAGCACCGCCGCCAGCAGGTGCGAGGAGCTGCCCTTGCCGTTGGTGCCGGCCACGTGCACGCTGCGAAACCGCCGCTCCGGCCGCCCCATCGCCGCCGACAGCGCCCAGGCATTGTCGAGTCCTTTCTTAAACCCCGCCGCCCCCACCCGCTGATACATCGGCAGCTGCGCGTAGAGGTAAGCCAGGGTTTGCTCGTAGGTCATCTTTTTAAAGAAGCTGTTTAGGAAATCGTCCAAAACTCCATTGAAACGTCATGCTGAGCTTGCCGAAGCATCTCTACCGCATAGTAATCAACGGCTAGCAACGATTGAATTAGTCGGCGGTAGAGATGCTTCGACAAGCTCAGCATGACGTTTCGACGACTTTCTAAGCAGCTCCACTGGCTGGTCAGTCACTTATCCTCAACTTTTAACTTCTAACTCTTACCCGCTAGCGCACCGTGAAGCGGAACGTGTAGAAGCCCGTGGCGCCGCCGGCCCCGGAGTTGGTGCGCCGGAAGCTGGCGTTGGTCAGCGCGTCGCGGCAGAGCTTTTCCTGCGCCGCCGACACGTTGCCCGACACCTTCGTAACGGCTTCCACTTCGCCTTCCTCGGTGATTTTTATTTTAAAGCGAACCACGCCCGAGTTATCATCGACGGCCTCCACTTTGGGGGTCGAGTCGATGGCCCAGCCGCTCATTTCCAGCCCGCCGCCGCTGCCGCCCCGGCCGGGGCCCCCAGTGCCGGGGTTGCCGTAGAGGGCGTCGCCGTTGAGGGTGCCGCGCGCATCGCCCTGGTCGCCGACCGTGCCGGGCCGGTCGCCGTTGTTGTTGCCGGTCGGGGCGTTGCTCGTGCCGCTCTGGCCGTTGCCGCCGCCGTCGGCCTGGCCCTTGGGCGTGAAGGTGACGGCCACTTTGCGCGGCGGCCGGGGCGTTTCTTTCACTTCCTCTTTGGGCGGGGCGGGCGCCTCCACGGGCGGGGCCGACACCGGGCTTTCCTCGGCGTCGGAGGTGATGACCCGCTCCTCGGCGGGGGGGGTAGGGACCGGCGCGGCGGCCACGGGCTGGGGCTGCGGGGCGGGGTTCTGGGCCGGCGGCCGGGAGTCCTCGCGGTTGGGCGAGTCGTTGGCCGGGGCAGTGCTCTGAACGTCGCCGGAGCCGGCCTCGTCCAGGCCATAGTTCAGCTCCACGCCCGTGCCGCCGAGGTCGGTCAGGGGCGGGTCGGGGCCGCGGAAGACCACGAAAAAGAAAAGCAGCGCCAGCAGCGCATGAATGCCAACCGTAATGGCCAGGGCCTCGCGCTGGTGTTCTTCCGGATAGTCGAGGGCCATGATAGCAGGCAGGGGTAATGCGATGTAGTAAAGTTAAAGAAGGCGGTCATGCAGAGCGCAGCGAAGCATCTCGCTCGGGGAAGTAACTCAATCGTTGTTAGCCGCTGATTACTTCCCCCAGCGAGATGCTTCGCAGGCTCAGCATGACCGCCTATTTTGCTCTTCTTTCCTTCATTCTTCTACTTCCCTGCCGCTACCTGCGCCTGCGTGGCCATGACCATCTTAATCTTGAGGCGGTTGCCGATTTCGAGGATGTCGACCAGCTTCTGCACGTTCTGCGAGGCATCGACGCGCAAAACCACGGTGGGCAAATCCAGCTGCTGGCCCGAAATCAGGGCCCGCAGCTCGGTTTCGAGGGTAGCGGGCACGACGGGTTTTTTATTGACGAAATACGCCCCGGCCGCATCCACCGACACGGTGATGGGCTGCTTCATCACCTGCTTGCTGCTCTTGGCGTTGGGCAGCAAAAGCTTGATGACGTTGGGGTTAACCATCGTCGAGACAATCAGAAAGAACAGCATCAGGAAAAACATGATGTCGTTCATCGAGCTGCTCTCGACGTGGGACGAAAGGCGGTGGCGGCGGGAGAGGTTCATTTTTACAACGTCGGTCATGCTGACGAAGGAAGCATCTTATCACGTTTCAACGACGCAGTAACTCATGATTAGTGCGCGTTCTGACCTGATAAGATGCTTCCTTCGTCAGCATGACAGCTATAGGTTAGTTGTCTTGTAGGATATCCATGAACTCGATGGCCGAGTTTTCCATGCGGAACACCATGCGCTCGACCAGGATGCTGAGCCAGTGGTAGCCAGCGTGGGCAATGATGCCGACGATGAGGCCGGCGGCGGAGGTGACCATTTTGGTGTAGAGGCCGCCCGAAATCTGGGCGATGCCGAAGTCGCCGGTGGTGCTGATGGCGTAGAAAATCTTGATGACCCCGATAATGGTGCCCACGAAGCCCAGCATGGGCGCGATGCCGGCGATGATGCCCAGGATGCTGATGTTCTTTTCGAGGCGGGCAATCTCGATTTTGCCCACGTTCTCGACGCTGGTTTCGATTTCCTTAAGGGGCAGGCCGATGCGGCGCAACCCCTTCTCGACCATGCGGGCCAGTGGCGAGGCGGCATTTTGGGCGCAAAGGGCCTTGGCGCCGTTGAGGTCGCCCTTTACCATCAGGGCCCGGATGCCGGCCATGAAGCCCTCGGGGTTGCCGCCGGCTTGGCGGATGGTGAGGTAGCGCTGGGCGATGATGTAGATGGAAACAAAGAGGAGCAGAAACAGCGGAACCATAATCACGCCGCCCTGCAGGACCAAGTCAATCAGGGAGAGGCCGGGGGCGGGGGCGTTGGCGGCGGCATTGGCCGTGGCGGCGGCCGTGTCAGCCGCGGCCGTCAGGGCCGGACCAGTTTGCAGCAAAAAACCGGGCATAGAAAACAGTTAGGGAAGCTGGGCAGAAAATGAGGTGGGTGGGCGTAAGTAAACTAGTAGGAATACACGTCGAAGAAGGTCTTGCGCTGAAAGCGCAGCCGAGCGGCGGCGCGGCGGGCGCTGGGCAGGTCGGCGTAGTCGGCGACGGTAGCCCGAAAGCGCCGGGTCGTGCGATTGGGCGTCAGCACTTTAGCCCCCGCGAAGCCCGCGCGTACGAGGTTACGGCGGCAGGCCTCGGCCCCGGCCTGCGAGTCGAAGGCACCCGCCACAACATAAGAACGGCCCGAAGGACGCTTGACGGTCGTAGCGGCAGCCACAGCCGGGGCAGCGGCCGGGACCGTGGGCGCCGTGGCGGCCGGCGTCAGGAGAGCTTTGCGAATCACAGGGGGGGTAGGGCGCCTGACTAGCAGCGCCTTGGCCCTACGGCCGGCCGCACTCCATCTCGCGCTGGCGGCGGGCTTGGCCACCCTCACGGCGCCCGAACTAGGCTTGGCGGAAAGTGCCGGGGCCTTGTCCGCCACGGCCGCGGCCGGCACCTCCGGGCGGGTCAGGGCGGCCACCTTGGCGGGGTCAAAGTCGGCGGCATCGGGCTCGGTGGCGGCTTCAGCCGGCGCGGGGGGGGTAGGGATGGCAGCGGCGGTGCTGCTCCAGCCGTTATGCGCGAGCGTGGCCTGCTGCGGCTCCGGCGCCGACGCGGCAACGGCGGCTACGGTCAGGCGCTCAGCTGGTTGAGGCGATGCAGTTGAACCAGGAAAATAGCTGATGCCGGCCAGCACCAGCAGGCCCGTGGCAACCCCGGCGCCGACGCCGGTCAGCAGCCGGGCGAGCCGGCCGCGCCGGGCGGCGGGGCGGCGCGTGGCCGCTTGCAGCAGCAGGGCCGGCCGCTTTTCGCGGGCCAGGCGGGCGTCGGTGGCCAGCACGGGGTGCACGCTCAGGGCCGGCAGGCCGAAGGCGGCGGGCAGCAGGTTGGCGGTGCCGGTGTAGTCGAAGCGCAGGCCGCGGCCCGGCGCCTGCCGGAACACGCCGATGCCGGGCAGCTCGGTGCGCTGGCCCTCGCGCAGCTCCTGGTGCATATCCTCGACGGCGTGGCGCAAGACTTCGCGGGCCTGGGTGGCCGGAATGCGCAGGTACTGGCTCAGCGCATCGACGAGCAGGCCGTCGTTGCGGGTCAGGGCCTGATTAAACGCCACCTGCTTGGCCGGCGGCCCTAAGTGCAGGCGGGCGGCCGAAAGCCGGGCCGGCACGGGCTCGGCCACCAGGCCGCCAAAATCCGGAATAATCACGCAGTCGTGGTCCTGGAGCAGGGGGCGGATGTGGTCGGCGAGGTGCATGGCGGGAGGGTGGGTTGGTAGCTGAGCCAGGGGGCTGCGTGCTGGTAAAGTAGTGGCAGAGGATGTGCTGAGGGCGAAGCAGTTCGGGCTACTAATCAGCTTCCCCCTTAATCATCTCAGCAACCCATTCAACATCAGCTTATTAAAACGTGTAAGTGGCGCCGGCAATGACTTGCAGGCCCTTGACGGGGTAGTTCAGATACCGCTCGTAGCGGCGGCCAAGCAGGTTGTTTGCCTGAGCAAAGATGCTGAAATTTGAAATAAGGCGGTAGTCGCCCCGCAGGTTGAGGTCGGCGATGGCATCGGCCTTGCGCGGAATCTCGGCCAGGCCATTGGTGACCAGCCGGTAGCCGGCGCCGTAGGTGGCGGAGGCGAAGTAGAACTCACTGCCCAGCAGCAGCTTCTCGGTGGCATTATAGGTACCAAAGAGCGAGCCCTGCACCGCCGGCCGGCCGTAGGCCTCGCGCAGGGAGTTGACTTCGTACTTGTTGAAGTCGGCCTTCAGCCCCAGCCGGAACTGGTCGGTCTGGTTGTAGAGCAGCTCGGCGTGCAGGTTGAGCAGGTTGGTCGGCGCCGTGTCGTAGACGAGGTCGAAGCGCGTGGTATCGGTGGCTGCTCCCCCAGTGGGAAAAGCACGGGGCGAACTGTTGCGGAAAAAATACAGGTTCTTGTCGCGGCTGTAGGTCACGCGGGCCGTCACTTGCAGCGCCCGCACGGGCGTGGCGGCGAATCCGGCGTAGATAGTCGGCCCGCGGTGGGCATCGGCCACAAACTGCCCCTGGCCCAGCCAGGGATTTTCGGTACTCAGGTCGTAGCGCGTCACGCGCTGAATGCCACCGCCGAGGCCGGCATAGACTTGCAGCTTCTCGGGCGTTACGGTGTAGCCGGCGCGCACGGCCGGGTTGAGGCTGAGGCGGCTCACGCCGTTCAGCTCATCGCCGGAGTAGCCCACGGTGGCGCCCAGCGTGAGGGCCACGCGCTTACCGTTGATTTCGTAGGCTGGCGTGGCCTGCCCGAAGGTGCGGCTGCGTTTTACCACAGTCAAGCTACTAAGATTCTGAGGTAAGTCCTGGTCGCTGATAAACGACGTTTCCAGGCGCAAGGTCAGGCGGCCCGCGTCGCCGAGGGCGTAGCCGGCTTTGCCGTCGAAGAGCAGGTTACTTTCGCGGGCCGCGTAGTCGTCGCGAAAGTAGCGAAACCCTACCCCCGCCTCGTACTGCAACACGGCCTCGGGGTCGCGGTTGCGGGCCGAGAGGCGGGTAGCAATGCGCGTGAAGCGCTGCTTGTCGGGCTCGAACTCCGGGTTGGCGCGGGCCGGGTCGTAGCCGTAGAAGCGGTAGCGCTCCTGCCCCACGTCGAGGCTGGCTCCGAAAGCCGCCCGGCCCTGGTACAGCTCGCCGTTGAGGCCGATGCCGGTCTGGCGGGTGCCAGAGTTTTTGCCCTCCACGGGGCCAGTGCGTGAGCTTTCGTGGCGCACGTCGAGGCCGTAGCTGTAGCGGTCGTTGCGGGTTTCGTGGGCGTGCACCCGGCCCAGCAGCGTGCCGTAGTTGCCCAGGCCCAGCTTGAGGTAGTTGCCGGTGAGCGGCGCCGGCTCCTCGGTCCGGATGCTGAGCACCTGCACCGAAGGGTTGAGCCGGTCGGCGGCGCGCTGAAACTCGGGAAAAGTGTAGGTCGTCCGGCCTTCGGCTTTGGGCGGCGGGGCCAGCTTAATCTTGTCGAAGTTGCGCGTGGCCTCGGGCAGCTCATTCACCCGCTCCTTCACGATTTCGATTTCGGCATCCTGGATTTTGCCCCGCGTGGGCGCCCCGGTGGAGCCTGGGCGGCCGGTTTGGGCGGCGGCGGGCGCGGCGGTCAGCAGGCCCGTCAGCAGCAGGCCGGTCATAATCCCTACCCCCCCCTTCCACGGCTGCCGGCTTAAAGCCCTGCTAGCGTGATGCCGGTTTAGTTTCCTCATGTTCAGTAATTTCATCTAATTAAAATCAGCCCTCTCCCACCCCTACTGGCGCGGCGCGGGCTTTACTACCGGCGGGGTGCGCGGCCGAGGGGGGGTAGGCGCCTGGTTGTCGCTGACCGGCGCGACGGTTGAATCACTCGGCGCCGCCACGGGCGTTGCGGGAGCCAGCTCACTGCCCGGCGCGGGCGTAGGGGCAGCGGGACTCGCGGTGCCGGCCGGAGCCAGCCTGGCCGCGCCGGCGGCCGGGGTTTTCGCTGGCGCCTTAGCTGGGTTTTTGGCCGGGGCTTTGGCTGGCGTTTTAGCCGGTGCGGGGCGGGTGGGCGCCGCCGGCGCCCGTCGGTCGCTCACGGGGTTGGCGGTGTCGGCCTCATCGGCGGGCAGCGTTTGCAGGCGCTGGCGGGCGGCCTCCACGATTTCGGCGACCGGAAACTTGTTGTCGATGATGGAGTTGAGCGTGCCGCGGGCCTGAAAAATCTCGCCCTGCGCGGCGTAAATCTCGGCCACGAGCAGAAACGCCCGGCCCTGCCACAGCTCGTAATTGGAATAGTTGCTGTTCACCTTCAGCGCCTCGGCCAGGGCTTCGGGGTATTTCTTCTGCTCGAACAAGGCCTGGCCCAGCAGGTACTGCGCCTCGGCGCCGTTGAGGTCGGCCGGGGCGGCGGCCACGGCGGCGCTCAGCTCCGTGATGGCCTGGTCAAGGTTGTTCTGGCGCAGGCTGGCTTTGCCCAGGTAGAGCAGAGCGGCGTTCGTGGCGTTGGCCGTGGCGCCAGCCTGCCCGCGCAGCTCCTCGGCCACTTGGCGCGTGGCGGCGTAGTCGCCGCTTTCGTAGGTGGCGCGCAGCAGGCCGAGCGTAGCCGTGGCCACCTCGCGGCGGTTGGGGCTGCTGGTTTTCAGGCGCTGGTAGTACTTGATGGCTTCGGGGTAGTTCTTGGCCTCGAACTCTAAATCAGCCACCCGGCCGGCGGCGCGGTTCACGAACTCGCTCCTGCCTTCCTCGACCACGGCGCGCAGCCGCGGCAGCGCCTCCTGCTTGTTGCCGGTTTTCAGGTACGAATCGGCCAGGAAAAAGCGGGCATCCGGCCCTAATGCGCTGGCCGGATACTGCGTCAGGAAATTTTGCAGGCGGGTTTGGGCGAGCGGATATTTCTCGGCCAGGTACAGGCTTTTGGCCGCCTCAAACTCGACGCTCTCCGTGGCCTTGCTGGTCGGGTTTTGCTGCTTGAAGCTGCCCAGCGCCTGGTCAAACTCCTCGGTGCGGCCCAGCGCGGCCAGGCTTTCCTGCAAGGAGTAGATGGCCTGCGCCGCGGCTTCGGAGCGGGGGTAGGCGGTCAGGATTTTCTGAAAATCGGCCACGGCCTTCTCGTGCTGCTGCAAGTTGGCGTAGGCCACGCCGCGCTTTTGCAGCGCCGCCGGCACCAGCGGACTGTTGGGCCGGTTGTCGAGCAGCCGGGTGAAGCCCGTAGCGGCCGGCGCGTAGTCGCCGGCCTCAAAGTCGAGCTGCGCCTGCTGAAACACCGCCTGCTCGGCGTAGCGCGAGTTGGGCGCGGTTTTGAGCAGCGAAGCCAGGGTCTGGCCGGCCTCAGCGCGCCGGCCGAGCGCGCCGAGCGTCACGCCCTTCTGGTAGTAGGCGTAGTCCTTGTCGGCGGCATTGGCCTGAATGACCTTGTCGTACAGCTCGAGCGCGGCGGGGTAGCTTTTGGCCACGTAGTAGGTGTCGGCCAGGCGCAGCGTGGCGTCGTAGTAGTTGGGGTCGCCGGGCTTGGCGTCGGTGTCACTCAGAAAGGCCTGAAACTGCGGGCGGGCGCGCTCATACTGCTTGGTGTTGTAGTAGGCGTAGCCCAGGCCGTAGCGCGCTTTCTGCTCAAAATCCGCTTCTTCCGGGCTCACGCCGCCGCGCCGGGCGTCGCGGGCCGCCGCCACGTAGGCCGCAATAGCCTCCGGGTAGCGCTGGCCCACGGAGTAGATTTCGCCGCGCAAGACCTGCGCCGCCGCCCGCAGCGCATCATCCTGCGGGTACTTCAGGCTCTTGTCCAGCAAGGGCAAGGCCTCGCCGTATCGCCCGTTATTATACAGGGTTGCGGCCTGGGAGTAGGCCACGCGCTGGTAGGTCGCGTTGAGCCTGGCGCTGCGCTCATCCAGGCCGTCGAGGTAAGTCAACGCCTGCTGATAATCCGAAGAAGACAAGAAGCTTTGGCTGAGCAGGTCATCGACGAGCGGCTGGCTTTTCGAGCGCGGAAACTTCTTCTGAAAGTCGCGGAGCGCGGCAATGACTTCGGGCTGATTGCCCAGCTCGTAGTTCACCTGTCCCAGCTTGAGCGTGGCCTGCTCGGCGATGTTACGGTCGTAGGTGCCCTGCCGGGCGGCCTCGAAGGCGGCCAGCGCGAAGGGCTTCTGATTGGTTTGCAAGTAGCTCAGCCCCAGGTGATACGCCGCGTTCTGGCCCAGCGAGTCGCGGCGGGCGGCCACGGGCTTGAAGCTGGCAATGGCGCCGGGGTAGTCGCCGGTTTTGTAGTTGGCAAACCCGATTTTGTACTGCAAGGCCGGCTCAATCTTTTTCCTACCCCCCGCGTAGCGGTCGAAGTAGCCGGCGGCCTGCTGGTAGTCCTTTTTCTGATAATAGGCATCGCCCACGAGCAGCTGAATCTCGTCGGCGTTCTGGGGCGGCGGGGTATTCTGGAGGGCCTGGCTGGCATAGGCAATCAGGCCGTCGTAGTTGCCCTCCTTGTAGTAAATCTGGGCCATCACGGCCGGCACCACGGGCCGGTAGGCGTCGTTCTGCTCGGCCACGCTCAGGTCCTGGCGGGCGGCGGCGTAGTCGCCGGCGCGGTAGGCGAGGTAGCCGGCGTAATACGAGCTGGCGTAGCGGTACTGGCCCGGCGCCTGCTTGCTGCGGTCGAACAGCAGGCGGGCCTGGTCGTAGTCTTTCTGCTCGAAGTAGCTGTAGGCCAGTTTGAAATCCGACTCGGCCCGCTGGGCGGCGCTCAGGTTATCGGGCGCCACTTTCTGGAAGTAGGCAACCGCCTGCGGGTAGTCCTTGCGGTCGAAGTAGAACCTGGCCAGCTCGAAATACGCCACGGCCGCGCGCGGGTGCACCGGGTTGCGCTGGGCAAAGTCCAGAATCAGGCCCTCGGCGTCGGGGTGCTGCAAGTAGAGGCCCGCCACGGCGTAGTAGTACTCGGCATCGGCCGAGCGCGGGCGGTCGTCGTCGCCGGCCGCGGGCGGGGTGCTGGTGCGGCGCCCGGCTTGCTCCATATAGCGCCGGAAGCTTTGCTGGGCGGCGCCGTACTGCCCGCGGTCAAACAGGTCGAGCCCTTCCTGAAAAAACCGCTCGTCGTTTTGAAAGGCCTGGGTTTGCTGGGCCTGGGCCGGCGGCGGGGCCGCCGCAGTCAGGGCCGCCGTGATGGTCGTTGCCAGGGCCAGCCGGGGAAATAGCTTCATCGAAAGCAGTTAGGTCAGGGAAAGCAGCTCGGCGCTAGGCGCGGCTGGTTGCGGCCAAAAGTAGCGAAAAACGGGTTGGCCGGGATTAGCAAGCCAGACCAGGACCGTGCTAACGCGGGTTTTGGCTTGGCTGGTATAGGGGGGGTAGGGTTCAGCCGGGCTACCTTGCTCCATGCAAAACCGCAGGCTCACCCACGACGGCCGCCGCTACGAGATTTTCCGGACCAGCCAGTTTGCCGAGCACATTGCCTGCTATGCAAACATTACTGCTGCACAGTTTACTGCTGCACTGCTTGTTGAATTGCTAACACCCCGACTATACCGGTTGGCAGGTCAATTTCAACGCCAAGATTCCTCTCGATGATTCTCGTTGATTGTTTACTCTGGCGCTCAATTAAATCAGTCACATACGGCGGAGGCGAATCCAAAATGTACTTCGTGCCTACTTCAAGAATATCCTGCGCACGTTCAGCAATTGAACCGTTGGTGATGAACGGCGAACACACCAAACCTGCCAGCGGAATCGAGTAATTCAAGGTGTCCTTCAAACTACACCTATTAGCTTTCTTCATTGCAGTAGGCTTCCGAAAGCGTTGTACAGCAACAGCCGTCACAGTGGAACAGCCAAAATTATGTGAGTCAAAGTGCGACACCCAGATAGGAAGCAGTTTATTATAGGTTGGGTCCAGCCAATGTGAATACAGGCAATAGATGGGCACACATGGATAAGGGCCAGTTTGAGCACTTAAAATCAAATCGTCACATTGGTAAACCCTTGGTCCGGCTTCTTTACCATGATAGCGGTGTAATTCTTTAAATTTATCCTCATGCTGGTGAATGACTTTTGCTTGGACCCTCATACCAATCCATTTGCCAGAACTCCCCTGAAACCACCATTCCCAATCCGCACCATTTTCTCTTTCCTCTTTTTTATGGAAAGCCTGGATATTGAATCCTAACACTTGGAGCCTCAGTAAGTCGCGGATTAACAGGTCGGTCAATGTTTCTTCTCCCAGCCAATAAAGGTTACGCCCCTCTTCTACGCGGTTCCATGTAGCAATGGAAACACTACTGAAAGCTGCACAAAGGGCATTTGGCATTGAAAGTCTAGCTAAAAGATGAGAAGGCAGTCGGCCAAGTTACAGAAGAAACGAACAGGGCATCTGTCGCTACGTTTAGCATAAGCCGGCTTTTCTTTCCACCTTGTACGCCATGCCTGAAGAACTTCCAATTCCAGTCTCTGCAAACGAAACGCAGTCTACCAACCTACCTGCCATAATCCCCTCGGCGGCGCTGGTGCTGTACCGGACGCAGACGACGCTGGGGCTGCTGCGAGATGTGGTGCAGGAGAGTTCAGGGAATTATTGGTATCAGCGTGGAAAAAAAGCTAGTGAAGCACAGAATTGGGAACAAGCAAAATATGCGTTTGAGCAATGTATAATACTGGATTCTACGCACTGGAGGGGAGCGCTACAACTAGCTGCTACACTTGTGCGGAAACAATCTAAGTCAGTAGTAGCAACAGCGATTCTATTAAGTTATCATAATGGCTATCTAAGTTGGATGAAATTTGTAAAAGAATTATCTGAAAGTCAATGGACAGAGTTGCATATTTTATTTATTGAGCGTATGGAGGCTGAGCAAGACACGTTCGAAATCCTACTGGCATTCGCGTTAGTATTGCGTACTCGAAATGAGAATATTCAAGCTCGTCAAATTTTGGAAAACTCGCAGAGGAAATTTGAAGAGCAAGTAAATAAGTCCGACTTGTGGCATTTATTATCGGGGGCACTATGGTTTCAACAGAAGAATTTCTCTAATACAGTTGAGGCTTACGACCACGCCATCAAATTAAATCCATTTAACAGTTATACCTATTTTAATAGAGGAATGGTGAGATTTCACTTTAATAAATACTTGGATGCGTTATCCGATTATAATAAGGCCATTAGCCTAAGCTCTGAGGTAACAGCTTTTTATTTTCACCGGTCTTTGGTTAAGAAAAAACTACAAGATTATAGCGGGGCACTAGTTGACAGTAACACATTAATATCTCTAACACATTTTTCAGCTGTGGGTCTTTACAATAGAGCCATAATCAAAGCTATTTTAGAAGATTATCTTGGGTCCATTGAAGATTTTAACTCGGTTATTGAATGGGATGTTGAATGGGACACTTTATCAAATATTAAATGTGCAGATGTATATTTTGCAAGAGGTGTAATAAAGGACGTGCTTGAAGACACCATCGGAGCTTTATCAGACTACAGTAGTGCTATCAAATTAGATTATAAAATGCGAAAATCATATGATAAGAGGGCTTTGGCGAAAGATAAACTAGGTAATATGGCAGGAGCAACTGCTGACCGACAAGCCGCGAAGAATTGTTAAAAAAGTGAAACAATAAATGCAAACAGAAGCTCACTTCACCGGCATCCGCGCCGTGCTGCTCCGCGAAATCGGTCTGGCCCAGCACTCGGTACACGTGGCCGTGGCCTGGTTCACCGACCGGACGCTGTTCGCGGCGCTGCTGGCGCGGCAGCGGGCGGGCGTGGCCGTGGCGCTGTGTTTGACGCGAGATGAGCAGAACATCAACTTCCGGCCCGGCGGCCTGCCCTTCGCGGCGCTCGAAGCGGCCGGCGGGCGTGTGGTCGTGGTCGAGGGCCGGCTCATGCACCACAAGTTTTGCATTCTCGACGGGCGCGACGTGCTCACCGGCTCCTACAACTGGACCAACCGGGCCGCACAGTCGAACGAGGAAAACCTGGTGCTGACCACCGGCGACCCGGAGCTGGCCCGGCATTTCCTGCGCGAGTTCGGGCGCCTGAGCGGGCAACTCGCGCCGGCCGCTGGCGCCGACGCGGCCGTGCAGCGCGTGCTCAAGCGCCTGGCCGTCATTCAGTCGCTGCTGAGCCTGCACGAAACCGAGGACCTCCCCAAGCACGTGGAGCGCCTCGAAGCTGAAAACCTGCCCAACCCACGCTTAGCCGCCGTGCTCGCCGCCCTGCGTGCCCGCCGCTACGCCGAAGCTACCGGCCTGCTGCAAGACTTCGTGGCCGCCTACGCCCAGGTGCAGGTCTGGGAAGACCCGCTGCTGCCCGCGCTGCAACTAGAAATTCGGTTGCTGGAAACCGAGCTGCTGGCCCTGGAAGCCGAGCGCGCCGAGGCCACCCGCCTGCTGACGGCCTTCGAGCTGTGGCACCAGCGCGAGCTGGGCGAGCTGCTGCAAACGGTACTGGGCTTGCGCCGCGACGTGGCCCGCTTCTTCCGGCAGGAGTCCACGTACTCGGAAAGAGAGTACCAGCAGGCCAAGCGGCGCTACCAGCAGCAAACCCACGACCGTGAGCAGGCCCAGGCCGTGGCCGTCCACACTTTCGACCTCGACGCGCCCGGCCGCGCCACGCTTAAAAAGCTCTACCGCGAAGCCGCCCAGCTCTGCCACCCCGACCGGGTAGCACCCGCCTACCAAAGCGCCGCCACCGACGTGTTTCAGCAGGTGCTCAACGCCTACCAGCGCCAGGACCTGGCCGAATTGCAAGCGCAGCTGCTCCAGTTGCGGCAGGGCATTTTCACGGCCGCCACTACAGCCCTGACCTCCGTGGAAATCCTGCGGGCCCGCCGCGACGCGATGGCCGCCAAGCACGCCGCGCTGCTGCGGGAGCTAACCGAACTGCGCGCCGCCGAGGCCTACTCGCTGGCGCAAGCCGAGGAAAGCGTGAAAGCGGACTACCTGACGACTAACCGCGCGGCCCTGCAAGCTGAGCGCGACCGGCTGCGGGCGCAGTTTGAGCGGTTAGGCAGGCCAATGGCTGCTTAATCGAATTAAACTTAATTGGTTAGGTTCGACTACTAATCCTTAGCGTCTTTGGCTGACGCTGGTAGCCGGCACCGAATACTAGGGCGGGGCTGCCGGCCCGGAAGTCAGTAAGTTTACTTCTTACCTGCCAGCGCGCGCCGGCCTGGAGTTGACCTGCCGGTGCGCCCCGGCACTATTCCCTACCCCCCTTCCCATGATGAAGCGCTTCGTACAGAAACTCGTTTTAGTCAGCCTCGCCGGGCTGCTCACCGGGGCCGCGCAGGCCCAGCAGCTGGGCATTTTCGCGGGCCACCAGGATGTCGGCACCGAAGGGCAGGCCGGCACGGCCACCTATGCGCCCGCGACGCGCCTCTACCGCCTCCGCGGCGCCGGGCGCAATGTGTGGGAGCGCCGCGACGAGTTTCAATATGCCTATAAGAAAATGACGGGTGATTTTATCCTCTACGCCCGCGCCGGATTTGAAAAGCCCACCGGCGCCGAGCCGCACCGCAAGCTGGGCTGGATGGTGCGCCAGAGCCTGGCCCCGGAGGCCGCCCACGTGAGCGCCCTGACCCACGGCGACGGCCTGACGGCCCTGCAATTCCGGAAAGCAGCGGGCGCCCTCACCGAGGAAGTGCAGGCCAAAGTCACGCAGGCCGACGTTATTCAGCTCGAACGCCAGGGCTCGACCTACACCATGCGCGTGGCCCGGTTCGGGCAGCCCTTCGTGACGGCGCAGGTAGCGGACATCGAGCTGGGCGCGGAGGTCTACGTAGGACTGGTGGTGTGCTCCCATACTGCCAGCGTGGCGGAAACGGCCGTCTTCCGCGACGTGCAAATCTCGGAGCCGGCGCCCGCGAGCAACGTGCCCTACCAGGGCTACCTGGGCAGCCGCGTCGAGCTGCTGGACGTGGCCAGCGGCGCGCGCGAAGTGGTCTATACCTCGCCCAAGTCCTTGCAGGCGCCCAACTGGCGCCCCAACGGCAAAAGCCTGCTCTACAACAGCGACGGCCTGATGTACGAGCTGAATCTGGCCGCCCGGCAAGCCCGGGTGCTGCCCACCGGCGAGGTCAAAAACAACAACAACGACCACGTGCTCTCTTTCGACGGCAAGCAGCTCGGGCTGAGCAGCGGCGTCGATAAGCTCGGCGGCTCCATTGTCTATACCGTGCCTTCGGGCGGCGGCACGCCCCGGCAGGTGACACCCAAGGGACCCTCCTACCTGCACGGCTGGTCGCCGGATGGGCGGTTTCTGGTCTTCACTGGGGAGCGCAATAAAGAATTCGACATCTACCGGGTGCCGGCCGGCGGCGGGCCGGAAGTGCGCCTCACCACCGCCCCCGGCCTCGACGACGGGCCCGAGTACACCCCCGACGGCCGCTATATCTACTTCAACTCCAACCGCACTGGCACCATGCAAATCTGGCGCATGAAGGCCGACGGCAGCCAGCAGCAGCCCGTCACCGAGGGCGAGTTTCACGACTGGTTTCCGCACGTCTCGCCCGATGGCAAGAGCCTGGTGTTCGTCTCCTTTCTCAAGGAGGAAGTGGCGGCCGGCGACCACCCCTTCTACAAGCACGTGTACCTGCGGATGATGCCGATTAGCGGCGGCGAGCCCAAGGTGATTGCCTACCTCTACGGCGGGCAGGGCAGCATCAACACGCCCTCGTGGTCGCCCGACGGCAAGCGGGTGGCCTTCGTGAGCAACAGTGTCACCGTCGAGCCGGCCGCGGCGCCCGCGCCACCGAGCCAGAAGCCCTAATCCCTACCCCCCTCTCCGGCCGGGAAGGGGGGTAGGGAATGGCCGCGCAACTGGGAAGCAGTTCTTACCACTGGGCGTTACCATCGGGCGGCCCCTGCTTGCTTTTTACTTGAAATACCGGGCGTACTGCGCGGGCATGGCCGCCAGGGGCTTGATCATAATGCCCTTGTAAAACACCTCGGCGGCTTCGCTCTGGAGCTGGATTTTGCCGCTCGTCAGCGGCTGGCGCTGGCCATTAACTACGTAGCTGGAGTTGTTCAGGGCCATCACGACGTGACCGTTCACAATGTGTACGCTCTGGCCGTTGACATTAATTAATTCCAGCTCATTCCACTGGCCTACGGGCCGCTCGTAGTTGGCGGCGGCCTGGCAGAAATTGCGGCCCTCGCTTCCCATCCGTACCGGCGCCGCGGCCGGGTCGTACTTAAGGGCGTCTTTCGTGGGGGTGGCCCGGATGTCGACCGCCGAGTTGGCGATGCACCAGAAGTCGCCCATCGCGTTGCCGTCCTTGTACTCCGACACCTGAAACTCCTGGCTCAGCATCCAGCTGCGCCAGTAGTCCACGCCGCACTCGCCCTGGCTGTTGTAGAGCAGGCCGCTGTCGAGGGGCTCATCGAGGCGGGGCACCCACTTCTTGGTGCCCCATTTCACTTTCAGCTTGAGGTGGTAGTTGCTGTAATCCTGCCGCGTGAAGACGCAGCCGTAGATTTCGCCGCTGATGCGCAGCACCGGCTCGCGGCCCTGCATGGTTACGGAAAAGACGTTGGCCTCATTCTTATCGTAGCCGATGGGCGCCACTGGCTGGCCCTGCGCATCGACCACTGGCTGGCCCTTGTAGCCGAGCTGGTGGCGGTAGCTCTCGTAGTTGCGCCACTGGCTCAGGTTTTTATCCAGCAGCGGCTCCCAGTCGGGGCGCCGGTTGACGGCGGCGCCGGAGCCCAGCAGCAGCGTGGTGCTGAGGGCCAGCAGGGTCATTCTTTTCATGGGGCGAGGCTGTTTGTGGGGCGATGAGTGAGCGGCTTGATTTTCAGCAAAAACTTCTGGTAAACTTAGCGTCTATCCGAGAAATGAGACCGTCATGCAGAGCGCAGCGAAGCATCTCGCGTGGGGCAGTAATCCATGTTCAAGCGTTTGGATTACCGCCCCGAGCGAGATGCTTCGCTGCGCTCTGCATGACGGTCTTATTTCTCGGATAGACGCTAAGTAAAGACAAAAACCGGGAGCAGCCCCACCGGCGCACTGCCACCCGCCCGGCCGGCCGCGCCCCAGGCTCCCCTATTCCCTACCCCACCGCCCCGGCCGGCACCGGGTGCAGAATGCGCCAGACCAGCTCGCGCAAAATCTCCTCCTCATTGAGCGAGCCGCTCGCGATGCCCTTGCTCTGCGCGTCGGCCCGGCGCAGCAGGTGGATGATTTCCAGGGTGCGCTCGGGGGGGTAGGCGCGGCGGGCGAGCTGGAAATCTTTCTGGGCGAAGGAGTTCATAATGCCCAGCTTTTTGTACTCGGCATCGGAGGGGGTAGGGCTGCCCTGGTGCAGGACCAGCAGCTTGGTGAAGAAGCCGAAGAGCAGCGTCAGGTTGGGGATGAGCGGGTTGGCCTTAGGGTTGGCGGCGAAGTAGGTGAGGATGCGGTTGGCCTTGAGCACGTCGCGCTGGGCCAGCGCCCGCTGCAATTCAAAGATGTTGTAGTCCTTACTGATGCCGACCAGCCGCTGCACCAAGTCCTCATCAATGGCCTGGCCGGGCTTGACGTTGAGCAGCAGCTTGTCAATCTCGTTCGTGAGCCGGCTCAAATCCGTGCCGATGTATTCGGCCAGCATCGCCGTGGCCTGACCGGAAATCTGCTGGCCGCGGCTGCGCACGTAGCCCGTGAGCCACTGCGGCACCTGGTTGTCGTAGAGCTTCTTGCTCGTCATCAGCACTGCTTTTTCGGCCAGCAGCTTGCCCAGCTTCTTGCGCGTGTCCAGGGTTTTGTGCTTGTAGCAAAACACCAGCACCGTACTCGGCAGCGGGTTTTTGAGGTAGGCTTCCAGGAAGGGCCAGGCGCGCTCCTGCTCCAAATCGGCCACGTTCTGCGCCTCCTTGACGATGACGACGGTGCGCTCGGCCATCATTGGAAACCGCTTGGCCTGGCTTAGAATCGTGGCCACGTCCACGTCCTTGCCGTAGAGCACGAGCTGATTAAAGGCGCGGTCGGGCTCGGGCAGCACCGATTTTTCCAGCGCGTCGGCCACGCGGTCGACGTAGTAGGGCTCGTCGCCCTGCAGGAAATACACCGGCTGAAACTGGCGCTGCTGGATTTGCTTAAGTACGGCGTCGGGGTCGAGGAGCAATTATAAGTTATGAGTTATGAATTATGAGTTGCTTTAAGGATGAGCATCCAAGCAAAGCTCCTGGTAGGGCAAAGTTATGGGCAGGCTAACTTTGCCACGGAGGCGCGCAGCTTGATTGCTCATTTGCCCAACTCATAACTCATAATTCATAACTCATAATTGACCTTACTTGACGAACTCCGCTGGCGCGGGATGCTGCACGACGTGATGCCCGGCCTGGAAGAGCACCTGACGCAGGCCGCGCCCATTAGCGGCTACATTGGCTTCGACCCCACGGCCGCCTCGCTGCACATCGGCAACCTGGCCACGATTATGCTGCTCGTGCACTTGCAGCGCGCCGGCCACCGCCCCGTGGCCCTGGTGGGCGGCGCCACCGGCATGATTGGCGACCCGAGCGGCAAATCCAGTGAGCGCAACCTGCTGGACGAGCCCACGCTGCGCGCCAACCAGGCCGGCATCCGGGCGCAGCTGGAGCGGTTCCTGGACTTTACGCCCGGCCCCACGCAGGCCGTGGTGGTCAATAACTACGACTGGTTCAAGGACTTCAGCTTTCTGGAGTTTTTGCGCGAAGTGGGCAAGCACCTGACGGTGAACTACATGATGGCCAAGGAGTCGGTGAAGCGCCGCCTGGGCCACGCCGAAGCTGCCGACGCCGAAACGGGCGGCGCGGCGCCGGCCGAGAGTCGCGCCGAAGGCCTCTCCTTCACCGAGTTCAGCTACCAGCTGCTGCAAGGCTACGACTTCCTGCACCTGTTCCGCACCCTGAACTGCACGCTGCAAATGGGTGGTTCCGACCAGTGGGGCAACATCACGACCGGCACTGAGCTGATTCGCCGCCTTAGCCCTACCCCCCCTCCCGCCGCCGAAGCCGATTCAGCTCCGCCGCCCCGCGCCTACGCCCTGACGTGCCCGCTCGTCACCAAGGCCGACGGCGCCAAGTTTGGCAAGAGCGAGAGCGGTAACGTCTGGCTCGACCCGGCGCTGACTTCGCCCTACCAGTTCTACCAGTTCTGGCTCAACGCCACCGACGCCGACGCCCCGCGCCTGCTGCGCGTCTTCACGCTGCTTTCCCAGCAGGAGATTGAGGCGCTCGAAGCCGAGCACGCGCTTAATACTGGCCTAAAAACGCTGCAAAAAGCCCTGGCTGAGGATGTAACTATTCGCGTTCATTCTGCCGCCGCCTATAAAGCAGCGGTAGCTACTTCAGAAATTCTCTTCGGTAGCGGTGACCTTGCGTCAGTAGATGAAAACACCTTAATTGGAATGTTTACCGGCATTCCGCACGTGCGGGTGCCGCACACGGAGGCTACTCTCCTCAATGTAGCTGTATTGCTTAGCGAGGCTACCGCCAGACAGATTCTTCCCTCCCGGGGCGAAGTGCGCAAGCTCATCCAATCCGGCGGCCTGCGTAGCAACGGTGAGAAACTCACTTCGCCCGAAATGCCAGTAGCCGATTTGCCTCTGCTTCACGGCAAATACCTCGTTATCAAAAAAGGCAAGAAGGACTACTACCTGATTGAGCTGACGGACTAACTGCTAAAAGGCAATTCCCTACCCCCTCTTCAACCGCAAGGAGCGGGGCAGGAAATAAATCGACTTATAGAATATAGAACAAGACCTTTACCAAAAAGGCCCCGCTGCAAGCAGCGGAGCCTTTTCAATTAACGTCGTTTCAAACGCGCTTACTTCTTCTTAGCAGCCGGAGCGGCTTTCTTAGCACCACCCGCGGCAGCACCGGCGGCTTTCTTGGCCGGAGCGGCTTTTTTGGCGGCGCCACCGGCAGCCGCGCCACCCTCGGCACCGGCCGAGTTCTTCATGTTCTGCACCTCCAGGCGAAACTCCTGGGCCATGTTCTTGAGGTCCTGCATGCCTTTGCGGACGCGGGTACCGGCGGCGGCGTTCTTCTTGTCGTAGAACTTCTCGAAGTCGTCTTCCATCGACATCACCAGGTCTTTCAGCTTGCTAAAATTATTCATGTAACAAAGGTTTGGGGGTGAAAAAGGGGGTTTGAACGGGCCTAATATACAGGGAATTTAAATGCAAGCAACTTTTCAAGTATTTTTCAAAAGGCCCTCTGCCGGCTCCCAGGCCATTATTTACGCCAAAAAGTGGGCTTAACGCATTTCTCTACTCCCGCCTATTACCCGGTATAGTGCAAAAAACAGAGCCGGCTTCTCTTGCGAAAAGCCGGCTCTTTCAGTTTGAAACGCACTCTGGCAGTTCTTTTCAGACTGTCACGGGCGCTTTGCTGTACAAGCCTTTGTCGAGCTTGGCCGCCACGGCCTCAAAGGCGCGGATGGTCTGGTCCACGTCCGAGAGCGTGTGCACGGCCGTGGGAATCAGGCGCAGCATAATCACGCCCTTGGGCACGACCGGATAGACCACAATCGAGCAGAAAACACCGTGATTCTCGCGTAAATCAAAGGTTAGGGCCGTCGCGTCGGGAATTTCACCGTTCAGAAACACCGGCGTGACGGGCGACTCGGTGGTGCCGATGTTGAAGCCTTTCTCGCGCAGGCCGCTTTGCAGCGCGCGCACCACGGTCCACAGGTTTTCGCGCAGCTGCGGCTGGCTGCGCATGAGTTCTAACCGCTTTAGCGCGCCCACGACCAGCGGCATGGGCAGGGATTTGGCGAAAATCTGGCTGCGCATGTTGTAGCGCAAATATTCAATTGCGCTTTCGGGCCCCGCCACGAAGGCGCCGATGCTGGCCATGCTCTTGGCGAAGGTGTAAAAAATCAGGTCTACGCCCTCCGAAACGCCCAAATGCTCGGCCGTGCCGGCGCCAGTGGCGCCCATCGTGCCAAAGCCGTGGGCGTCATCCACGAAGAGCCGGAACTGGTATTTTTCCTTCAACGCCACGATTTCGCGCAGCCGGCCCAGGTTGCCCGACATGCCGAACATGCCCTCGGTAATCACCAGAATGCCGCCGCCGGTTTCGTCCGTGAGGCGCTTGGCGCGCTGGAGCTGCTTTTCCAGGTTCTCGATGTCGTTATGGGGAAACACAAAGCGCTTGCCCTGATGCAGCCGCACGCCATCGATGATGCAGGCGTGCGACTCGGCGTCGTACACGATGGCGTCGTGGCGCGAAACGAGCGCATCGATGATGCTCACCACGCCCTGATAGCCGAAGTTCAGGAGCAGCGCGGCGGGCTTCTGCACGAAGTCGGCCAGCTCTTCTTCCAGGCGCTCGTGCAGGTTGGAGTTGCCGCTCATGATGCGCGCACCCATCGGGTAGGCCATGCCGAAGTCGGTGGCGCCGTCGATGTCGGCCTGCCGCACTTCGGGGTGGTTGGCCAGACCCAGGTAGTTGTTCAGACTCCAGGTCAGCACCTCCTTGCCCCGAAACGTCATGCGCGGCTTGATTTCGCCTTCGAGCTTGGGAAACGTGAAATAGCCGTGGGCGTAGTGCGAGTGCGAGCCCAGGGGGCCGCGGTTGGCCGAAATCCGGTCGAAAATATCCACTGAAAACGGGTAATAAGGTGAGAGAAAGAGGCGGGAGGCGGGAGCTTGACTAATCTGACTGGCTTGTAAGCTACGAAAAAAGCCGCAACGGGCCGAATAACAAAGGTAGCCTGGCCTCGCCGAAGTGCATAATTTGGGCATAATAACCGCAGTAGGCCCGCCGGGTTTAAGGCCAGGCTGTGGTTTCGGGCTTTCTTTGCGGGCCCTATACTTAATATCGATAAGATGAGAATGGCGGTCATGCAGAACGTAGCGCAGCGGAGTGAAGCATCTCGCCAGGGGAAGTAATCCAATCGTTCAAGCACTTAGATTACTACCCGCCCGAGATGCTGCGCTGCGCTCAGCATGACGTTCTGATAAAAGTGTATCCCTACCCCCATGAAAAAAATCACCAAGCTGCTGGTCGCCAACCGCGGCGAAATTGCGCTGCGCGTGCTACGCTCGGCCAAGGAAATGGGCCTGCAAACCGTGGCCATCTACTCCGAAGCCGACCGCCACGCCCTGCACGTGCGCTACGCCGACCAGGCCGTGTGCGTGGGTCCGCCGCCGAGCAGCCAGAGCTACCTGCGCGGCGACCGTATCATCGAAATCTGCCGGGAGCTGGGCGTCGATGCCATTCATCCCGGCTACGGCTTCCTGAGTGAAAATGCCGGTTTCGCCCGCGCCGTGCGCGAAGCGGGGCTGATTTTCGTCGGCCCCAGCCCCGAGGCGATGGAAATCATGGGCGACAAACTCTCGGCCAAGCAGGCCGTCAAAGCTTATAGCATTCCGCTCGTGCCGGGCACCGATGAAGCCATTTCCGACGTGCCGGCCGCCCAGCGCATTGCCGAGGGGGTAGGCTTTCCGATTCTGATTAAAGCCTCGGCCGGCGGCGGCGGCAAGGGAATGCGCCTCGTCAACCACGCCGCCGAGTTTGAGGAGCAGATGCAGCTGGCCGTGTCAGAAGCCACGTCGGCGTTTGGCGACGGCGCGGTATTCATCGAGAAGTTCGTGAGCGGCCCGCGCCACATCGAGATTCAGGTGCTCGGCGACGAGCACGGCCACCTCGTGCACCTGTTTGAGCGCGAATGCAGCATCCAGCGCCGCCATCAGAAAGTGATTGAGGAGGCCCCATCGTCGGTCCTCACGCCCGAATTGCGCGCCCAAATGGGCCAGTGCGCCGTGGATGTGGCCCGCGCCTGCGCCTACACCGGCGCCGGCACGGTCGAGTTTCTGCTCGATGACCAGCACAATTTTTACTTCCTGGAGATGAACACCCGCCTCCAGGTCGAGCACCCCGTCACGGAGTATATCACCGGCCTGGACCTGGTAAAGGAGCAAATCCGCGTCGCCCAGGGCCTACCCCTCCCCTTCGCCCAAACCGACCTGCGCATCAGCGGCCACGCCCTGGAGCTGCGCGTGTACGCCGAGGACCCGCAGAACAACTTCCTGCCCGACATCGGCCGCCTCACCACCTACGTGCGCCCCCAGGGGCCCGGCGTGCGCGTCGATGATGGCTTCGAGCAGGGCATGGACATCCCGATTTACTACGACCCCATGATTGCCAAGCTCGTGGTTCACGGCGCCACCCGCGCCGAGGCCATCGCCCGGATGCTGCGCGCCATCGAAGAGTATCAAATAACGGGCATCGAAACCACGCTCGGCTTCGGCGCCTACGTGCTGCGCCACCCCGCCTTCGTGAGCGGCAACTTCGACACCAACTTCATCCGCGACCATTTCCCGGCCGGCGCGCTGGCTCCCTACCCCCCCGATGAGGCCACGGCCAAAGTAGCCGCCGCCCTCGGCGCGATGCTGCTCAGCGAGAAACAGCCCAAAACGCCCGTCGCGGCACCGGAAACGGCCGGCGCGGCGGCTTCGGGCTGGCGGCGGAACCGGCTGGGGGTGCGGTAGGGTGGTAATTTTATCTATACTTATGAATGGCTTGCATTTAGGGGAAGCTTACAAATGGAATGGCTAGAAACTACCTTGCCTAAGCGCATGGCAGTAAAGCTCAATGGAGGCTCAGGTACGTTGGCAAGTGTAATTCACAGCAGCTATACTATTCCTTACCCAGACCCAAAATCTACTTCAGTTCCTAAAGAAAAAATTCCTACCGAGGGCGAAGGCGAGCTGCCGTTAGATTTTATTTATATGGACGACGCTAAAAACGTAGTTTGGCCACGTCAAAAACAAATGTATGAAGGCTCAGGCGGCGATTATTTGTCAAATGAGATTTTTTACAGGGTGGCCCGTATTCGACAAGAAAACCGTCCTACACTTCCTACTGGTCACTTTCATACCCCCGTTATCCTATCGGATAAGCAAGACCTAGACCTCAATAAAGACGTGGAGACTGGCAGCAAGTATGATTTTGAAATGATGAGGCGGGTTATTGCTAATACGCGTATTATTTTGACCCAAGGAGTAACGCCTTAATTGTCCCTTACATCGCTATGCGCTTCCCATTGCTTTCACTCGCTATAAGCAGCTGCCTGTTCGCCGTTATGCCTGCCACCCATGTAGCTCGGCTAGCGCGCCATTATCATGACTGCCCGGTGCAGGGCATTAGGTTTAACCCTTACGAAGTGCCTTCTTTCTTTGCAGTGCGGTTTCTTGTGAGCGACAGTGTGTTTGTGCCAACTGGCCCCCTTGCCGAATATACCAAGTACGACTATGCCTTACGCAAGCAACTCCGGTTTGGAGGCATTTATTTAGCGGAAGGAAACCATAATGAAGGCCGAGTCCGCTACCCCCACCCCATTAGCTGCAAGCGCCGGGAGGATACAATGGTGGTTTACGTACGGCCGCATAGTGGCGGGAGCAATACCCTCTATGATTCCATTCCATTTCGCCCAGGCTACTACGAACTACAGGAGAAGTCACTAGAAGACAACGCAACTCCTCTACTGCTAGCCCCGTCTCGCCCGCAAGAAAAATCGTTTGCCACTGACTACTTCCGCCTAGAAGGTGAGTTACAGCGTAACAATCCCCTTGCAGGCTGCCAGTTTGCTAGCTATACGCCCAGTCCGGGCCGCGACCAAACAGCTTATGTGCCCACAACACCCGCCGATATATTCCGGCTTTTACTGGTACATAAGCGTTACGTCAGCATCACGCACTGGAAGCTACGGCCCCTGACCAGCGCAGAGCGACGTGCGCTTGATAAAGCTAGCTGGGCCCACTGATTGGATTATCGCCCTCACTTCCCAGGACCAGGCCGATTGTAAGCTTCCCCTAAATGCAAGCCATTCATAAGTAGAGGACTCAAGCAATAAATATCTTGGCCGCTGAAGTGCGACCATTTTTATCTGCTACACCAACTCCCCTACCCCCTTAACGCCCACCGGCCGGTGCACGGTGAAACCCTCGCCAAACTCGGCTCCAATTAGGTGACCCATGTCGCGCCCGCGGGCTTCCAGAAACTGGCATTTCCCTACCCCCCTTGCGTCAGTTGATACCGCAGTGACTTGCCGTGCTGCCCGCGCATGAAGGCAAAGAAGATTTCCAAATCATCAGCGCGGCGGCTGGCTTCCAGCGCCTCGAAATACGCCTCCTTGTCTTCCCTGAACACGATAGTGAGCGGCTGCCCATAATAGTGCTGTACGTAGTTCATCAGCAGACGCGAAGTGCGGCCGTTGCCATCATTGAAGGGGTGAATGCTGACCAGCCGCTGATGCGCTTCAAAAGCCAGGCTTAATTGGGTGGGCAGTGCGTCGGCCAGCGGCATTCGCTGGCGCAGGTCGGCGGCTAGCCGCGCGACGAGGGCCGGAATTTTCTGCGCGCTGGGAAAGGAGCTGGCCCCGATGATGAAAACCCGGTCGCGGCGAAAGCCACCCTGGGCCGGATTTACTTCGCCGAGAATCGTATTGGTTGAGACTGCCGTCGAGGCCATTACGGCCGCCGCCAGTTGCTGAATGAGCGCCGGGGTAGGCAGCTGCCGCTCATCGGCCAGCTGCGAGGCCAGGCGCAGGGCGCAGGCATGGTCGCCGAGCATGTCGTAGCTGATCAGGCCCTTGCCGGGGCTGAGCTGCGGCGTGCCGCCGCCTAAAAAATTAAAAGCTTCCGCTACCGTTACCCGCGAGCCTTCAATCAGGGTAGAATGGGCCGATACCATTATCTGGCTCATTTGTGCCACGCTCTGCTGCCGGTCGGCGGGCAACTCCCGCACCAGGCGGGTGAGTTCGGCCAGCTCATCCCAGCTCATGAGCGGGCAGCCGCTTGCAGCCCGGCCGCATCCAGGGGCGTGAGCGGCAATGGCTGCGGTAAGCCGGCGCCATAGAGCAGCTCGCTGGCCCAACCGGCCAAATCGCGCCCGTAAATCATAGTCCGGCCCGTCGCGGGGTCCTCATACACAGTCTGGCCGCGCATGAAATGCGTCAAGTGAGGATGCAGGAGCGCGGGCACTTCCTCCCAGGCCCGGTCCTGGACGACGGTCAGTAGCTGATTCAGATACTCACGCAGCGCCTGATAGGCGATAGGAACTTGCGGGCTCATGGCGAATAGCGGGGAGATTTGACCAAAATTAAGACCCGCGGCGAACGGTCCGGTGCTAACAAAAGTGCTACAGCAACTCCCCTACCCCCCTCACGCCGACCGGACGGTGCACGGTGAAGCCCTCGCCAAACTCGGCTCCAATCAGGTGACCCACGTCGCGCCCTCGCGCTTCCAAAAATTGACTGAAAGCCTGAGAAGTTAAATACGTTTCTGGCTCGGTGCTTTCGGGGTTAAAGAACTGGCTTCTATAAGCTAGGATGGAGGCCCACTTGGTCGGCCAGTGAGCGGTGATGTCGACCACGAAGGCGGGCGTGACGTACTGGTCCTGAATGTAGTGGTAGAGGTTGCGCGGGCGCCAGGGCTGCTGGGGCTGGCCGTCCTCGTCCAGGGTTTCAATCATGCGCAATCCCGAGAGGAAGCAGGCGTCGCGGGCCAGCTCGGCGGCGCGGCCGTGGTCGGGGTGGCGGTCGTGGATGGCGTTGGCCAGCACCACGTTGGGCTGGTAGCGGCGGATGGCCTGAATCAGGGGTAGCTGGTGCTCGCGGTCGTTGCGGAAGAAGCCGTCGGGTAGGCCCAGGTTTTCGCGGGCGCTCAGGCCCAGCACTTCGGCGGCGACGGCAGCTTCGGCGGCGCGGATGGCGGGCGTGCCGCGGGTGCCCAGCTCGCCGCGGGTGAAATCCACGATGCCGATTTTCTGGCCCAGGGCGGCGGCGGCCAGCAGCGTGCCGGCGCAGGACATCTCCACATCATCAGGATGGGCGCCGAGGGCCAGAATATCTAATTTTATCATGCTTATAAATTGTCCGTCATGCTGAGCTTGCGAAGCATCTTACCAGGTTAGCACGAGCAGTGACCAAATAGTTAGTGCGTCGTCCAGCGGTGGGAAGATGCTTGGCAAGCTCAGCATGACCGACAACAGCTATTTAATGCGCAGCGAGCGGCCCGGCCGCAGCTTGGCAGTCCCGTCGTTGAGGCGCTTGAGCTGACTTACGCGCACGCCATACTTTTCGGCGATTTCGGAGAGCGTATCACCCGAGCGAATGCGGTGCACGACCACGCGGCGGGCGGCCGTGGGCTGACCCTTGGTGTTCCTACCCCCCTTGCCACCACTGCCGCGCCGCAACGCCTGGCTGTAGTAGCTGAAGAGCCGGGCCGTGATAGTAAAGTTGTCGCCGCGCAGCTTCTCATCCGGAAAGTCATACAGCCGGTTCGGGTCAATGGGATTGCCCTCGTAGCGCACCTCATAGTGCAGGTGCGAGCCCGAGCTGCGGCCCGTGCTCCCTCCCAGCCCAATCACCTGCCCGGCCTTGACGAACGTACCGACTGGCACCAGCGCCTTGCTCAAGTGGCCGTAGAGGGTTTCCAGGCCGTTGTAGTGGCGCACGAGCAGGTAGTTGCCGTAGCCACTACCGTCCCACTTGCTGATGCGCATCACCCCATCGAAGGCGGCCCGCACCGAGTCGCCGGTTTCCAGGTCCAGGTCTACGCCGTAGTGCCAGCGGTAGCCGCGAAAGCCAAAGCCCGACGTGACGGGCGTGACGGGCATGGGCATCTGAGCCAGGCGCTGCCGCTCCGGCTCCACCAGCTTGAGACGGATAGAGTCGCGCAGGCGGCGCCCATCCACGCGGTAAGGATTGATGCTGTGGGTGTCCCAGATAGAATAGTAGCCGGCCACGCGCACCCACGAAGAGTCAATGAGCACCTCGTCCGACATCTCCACTATCTGCCCCTCGCCTTCGTCCAGCGACGTGGTGTCCTCGCTAACAATGGAGAGCCTCTTGGCCGGATTGAAGTAAATCGACTTGGCCGCATCCGAATTGTCGTCGGGCAGCTCCTGGGTTTCGATAATGGTAGTCGTGTCGGGCCGCACATAATGAATCGTGGGCGTCTTAGCGCGGAAAAAGTCCTTGCCTGGTCCGCGTCCTACCCCCCCCTCGCGGCGCGAACCCGCCGCCTTGCGCCGCTGCGCCTGGGCCGGCTGAAGGCCGCCCGCCAGCAAGAGCCCCAGCACCACCAAGCAGGTAGGCAGCCGATGAAAAACAGTTGTTAAGTAATGCAAAAGACAGTGCTTTCAATCCGGCCCTTCGGAGTGGGCCCGGCGAGCGAAAAGGCAAAATAACGGCTTTTGGGCTAAAGCATCCTACCCCACCGGCCACAAAGAACCCCGGAACCCGGCGCCGGTTGCCTGAACCAGATGGTCAGGCAGCCAGCCGCCGATTTTCGGGGTCTCTTACAACGGTTATGGTGGCCCGCAACCCGGCTACGCAGCTTGCGCGGCCGTCACCGTCTCTTCGGCGTGCGCCGGCAGCTCCAGGGCGGCCAGGTAACGCTCGGCGTCGAGGGCAGCCATGCACCCGGTGCCAGCCGCCGTCACGGCCTGCCGGTAGGTGTAGTCCTGCACATCGCCGCAGGCAAACACACCATCGACGTTGGTTTTGGTGGTGCCGGGCAGAGTTTTGAGGTAGCCCTGCTCGTCGTGGTGCAGGTATTCCTTGAAGATGTCGGAGTTGGGGTGGTGGCCGATGGCGACGAAAAAGCCCGTCACCGGAATCTCGCGGGTCTCGTGCGTAACCAAATTCTTCAGCCGCACGCCCTCCACGGTGTGCTCACCCAGAATCTCATCCGTCACCGAGTTCCAGACAACCTCAATCTTGGGGTTATCTAGCACGCGCTGCTGCATGATTCTCGAGGCGCGCATCTCGCCCTTGCGCACTATCATGTACACCTTCGAGCACAGGTTAGCTAGGTAGGTAGCTTCTTCGGCCGCCGTGTCGCCGGCGCCGACGATAGCCACCTCCTGCCCCCGGTAGAAGAAGCCGTCGCACACAGCGCAGGCCGATACGCCCGCCCCGTTCAGGCGCTTCTCCGAGTCCAGGCCTAGCCATTTGGCCGAAGCACCAGTGGCAATAATGACCGCGTCGGCCGTTAGCTCGGTCTGCTCGTCAATCGTGACGCGGTGCGGGTGACCCGAAAAGTCCACCGCCGTAGCCATGCCGTAGCGCACGTCCGTGCCAAAGCGCACGGCCTGCTTTTTCAGGTCTTCCATCATTTCCGGGCCCATCACCCCGTCAGGGTAGCCAGGAAAATTCTCCACATCATTGGTGATGGTGAGCTGCCCGCCCGGCTGCAAGCCCTGATACATGATGGGCGTGAGGCCGGCGCGCGCCGCGTAGATAGCGGCCGTATAACCGGCCGGGCCGGAGCCAATAATAAGCAAATGAGCGTGTTCCATATGTTTCTTAATAATGCTCGACGTCATCAAGCAAGTGAATTTTAAGTTAGGCAAGGCGCCCGAAGGCCCCGTAGTAGCGGTCCATCAACGGGTCCGGCACTGGCTTACCCCAAGCGTGAGCTTCGGTCAAGTGCCCGTCGTACTGACTTAAACGCGTTAGCATTATGCCCCGCCGAAAAACGAGCGCAATGCCATGCTCTTCCTCCCAATCACACTCCCCTTCAATCTGCACGTAGTCATCCTTATCCTCGCCTTCATACTTTGAGGTTAGAACAAGTGACGTAGGGTAAATGTGCCGCCAGATGTCGCTTACCTCAGCAAGCTCCAGGGGTTCTTCCAAATATTCTAGCGCCTGCTGATAGTTAGCGAAAGCAGCTTCCGTATCAGCCAGTCGGTCGGTTGAAGTGAGGAGCAGAAAATTGGCTAATACCTTATCAGCTCGCTCGAGCATACTTGGGTCGTTAGGGTCAAGTTCAGCAAAAGTTACTGCCAGGGTAACTCCATCAAAATATGGTATTACCAAAGGCTTAACGGACACCCAAGAATCAGGCAGATTCTTACCTTGAATCAGTTGACCGGCTACCTTACTTTCCAAAACTACAGTCATAGAGAAAAAACCAAAACTTAATTGCCGCCAAGGTATGGCAGTATAGTAAAAAACCCCGACCTGCCGGCCGGGGTTCTCCTAAATCAAACCTAAATTCCCTACCCCAGGTATGGCTTCAAAGCCTTAGAGCGCGAAGTGTGCCGCAGGCGCCGAATAGCTTTCTCTTTAATCTGCCGCACCCGCTCGCGGGTCAAGTTGAATTTCTCGCCAATTTCTTCCAAAGTCAGCGCCGCCTCGCCGTTGAGCCCGAAGTAGAGCGTAATTACGTCGGCCTCGCGCTTGGTGAGCGTGCTCAGGGCGCGCTGCACTTCCTTGCGCAAGGAGTCGTTCATCAAGCCCATATCGGGCGACTCCTCGTCCTCGTTTTCGAGCACGTCGAGCAGGCGGTTTTCCTCGCCCTGCACGAACGGCGCGTCCACCGACACGTGGCGGCCCGAAATCTTGAGCGTGTCCACGACTTCGGAAGTCGTCAATTCCAGCACTTCGGCAATTTCCTCGGGCGAGGGCTCGCGCTCGAATTTCTGCTCCAGCTCGGAGAAAGACTTGCTGATTTTGTTCAGCGAGCCGACCCGGTTCAGGGGTAGGCGCACGATGCGGCTCTGCTCAGCCAAGGCTTGCAGGATGGACTGCCGAATCCACCACACGGCGTAGGAGATGAACTTAAAGCCGCGAGTTTCGTCGAAACGCTTGGCGGCTTTAATCAGACCCAGGTTACCCTCATTGATGAGGTCACCGAGGCTAAGGCCCTGGTTCTGATACTGTTTTGCTACCGAAACCACGAAGCGCAGGTTGGCCTTGGTGAGCTTCTCTAGCGCCTGCTGGTCACCGTCGCGGATGCGCTGGGCGAGCGTTACTTCTTCGTCGGGGGTGAGCAAATCCACTTTGCCAATCTCCTGGAGGTATTTGTCCAGCGACTGGCTTTCGCGGTTGGTAATCTGCTTGCTAATTTTTAACTGTCTCATTGCGGATGCTCGGAAAGGATAAGCGAAACCTGGGGATAATACGGCAAGTGGCCGACACGGGATAAATTTTTACTACAAATCCATAGCAAATAACTCAGCCGTGTCGGCATAAGTTCGGACGGGCCCTTAGGCCGCGCCGTTAGTTGCCGGACTGCCTTCCGGCTTGGGCAGCAGCACCTTGCGCGAAAGCCGGTATTTACCGGTTTTCTTGTCGATATCAACCAGTTTTACGTCAATTTCCTGGCCAACTTCCAGCACGCCTTCCAGCGCGTTCAGGCGCTCGTGACTTACTTCCGAGATGTGCAGCAGCCCATCCTTGCCGGGCATAATCTCCACGAACGCGCCGTAGGGCTGAATGCTGCGCACCTTGCCCTTGTAGGTTTCGCCCACTTCCGGCTGCGCCGCGATGGCCCGAATCCGGTCGATGGCCCCCTGCATGTCCTCCTGGTTGGCGGCGTAGATGCTCACGTGGCCCTTCTCGTCCTTCTCTTCGATGATGACCGTAGCGTTGGTGTCCTTCTGAATCTGCTGGATAACCTTGCCGCCGGGTCCAATGATAGCGCCGATAAACTCCTTATCAATCAGCATCTTGTGTGAGCGGGGCGTATGCGGCTTCAATTCCGGCGCGGGGGCGTTGATGGTCTTGGCCATCTCCCGCAGAATGTGCAGCCGGCCCTCGCGGGCCTGGTGCAGCGCCGCGGTCAGAATCTCATTGCTCAGACCCTGAATCTTGATGTCCATCTGGCAGGCACAAATACCCTTCTCGGTGCCCGTGACCTTGAAGTCCATGTCGCCCAGGTGGTCCTCATCGCCGAGAATGTCGCTGAGCACGGCGTATTCGCCGGTGTCCTTGTCCTGCACGAGGCCCATTGCGATGCCGGCTACGGCCGCGCGCACCTTCACGCCGGCGTCCATCAAAGCCAGCGAGCCGGCGCAGACCGTGGCCATCGAGCTGGAGCCGTTCGACTCCAGAATGTCGCTCACGATGCGGATGGTGTAGGGATTGTCCTCTTCGGGGGGTAGGACTTTCTTCAGCGAGCGCAACGCCAGGTTGCCGTGGCCGATTTCGCGGCGGCCGGCGCCGCGGTTAGGCTTCACCTCGCCGGTCGAAAAGCCGGGGAAGTTGTAGTGCAGCATGAAGTTCGAGTAGCCCTTGGTCAGCGGCTGATCGATAATCTGCTCGTCTAGCTTGGTGCCAAGCGTGGCCGTGGTCAGGCTCTGCGTTTCGCCGCGGGTGAAGATGGCCGAGCCGTGGGCACCGGGCAAGTAGTTGATTTCCGACCAGATAGGCCGGATTTCGGTGAGCTGCCGGCCATCGAGGCGGGTGCGCTCTTTCACCATCATGTCGCGGATGGCCTTTTTTTCGGCCGACCCATAATAGCGGTAGAACATCTTCTTGTCCAGCTCCGGATTTTCCTCGGTGAGTTGCTCCAGAATGGTTTTTTTGATAGCGCCGAAGCCTTCCTTGCGGCCGGCCTTACTCGTGTTGCCGCTCTTGGCCACATCGTAGGCCCCCTGATACACCGCGTCCAGGATGCGCTGCTTCAACTCCGGGCTTTCCTCATACTTCGGGTACTCGCGGGTCGGCGAGTCGGCGGTGCGGCCCACGGCGGCGGCCAAATCCAGTTGAAGCTGGCACTGCGCCTTGATGGCTTCGTGCGCCACGGCGATGGCGGCGACCATTTCCTCTTCGCTCACCTCGCTCATCTCGCCCTCGACCATCGCCACCGAGTCCATCGTGGCGCCCACCATCAGGTCCATATCGGCGCGGGCGAGGTCAGCGGTCTTGGGATTAATCTGGAACTGCCCGTCGATGCGTGCCACGCGCACTTCCGAAATCGGGCCCGCGAAGGGAATATCGGAAATCGAGAGCGCGGCCGAGGCGGCCAGCGCGGCGAGCTGGTCGGGCTGCACGGTTTTGTCGGCCGAAATCAGCGTAATCATTACCTGCACCTCGTAGTGATAATCCTTGGGGAACATCGGGCGCAGAATGCGGTCCACGATGCGGCACACCAGGATTTCGTAGTCGCTCAGGCGGCCTTCGCGGCGCTGGAACGAGCCGGGAATCTTGCCGGCTGAGCCGAATTTCTCCTGGTAGTCCACCGAGAGGGGCAGGAAATCCACGCCCTCGCGCTGACTCGGCTGCGAAACCACCGTGGCCAGCAGCATCGTGTCGCCGAGGCGCACGACCACAGCGCCGTCGGCAAACTTGGCCAGCCGGCCGGTCTCGATGGAAATCTGGCGGCCGTCGGGCAGCGCCAGCGTTTTGGTAATAGCGGTAGGAACAGGCATTTTTTAGCTAGAATAGACAGAAGACGTTAGACACGAGACATGAGAAATCAGTACGGGCACCCCGCTCCGACACTGCTTCAGAAAAGGCAAATGCTTTCTAAAGTCCCGTGTCTAATGTCTCAGGTCTAAGCAGAAAAAAAGAGTAGGGAGCCCCCGGCAAAGGAGGCTCCCTACTCTGATAAGGCGGGTTACTTGCGGATACCCAGCTCTTTAATAATGGCGCGGTAGCGGTTGATGTCGCGGTGCTGCAAGTAGTTCAGCATCGAGCGGCGCTTGCCCACCAGCTTGAGCAGGCCCAGACGGGTGCTGTGGTCCTTCTTGTTCACCTTCAGGTGCTCGGTCAGGGCGTTGATGCGGTGGGTGAAGAGACCAATCTGCGATTCGGCGGAGCCGGTGTCGGCGCTGGTCTTTTGAAGGCTGTTTTTCTCGAAAATAGCCTGTTTTACTTCAGTGGTAAGTTTCATCGGTTGATAGGCGTAAACCGGCCCGTCGCGGATTTATAAACAAGAAAAGAAAGAAAAGGAACGCGCCACCGCACACCGCGAGGCGGCCGCAAAGGTACTATTTATTGCCGGCTTTGCCAAGCCTGATTTTTTATTCTGCGCGTTCCCTACCCCCCTGCTTTAGGGCAAAGCCACCGCACCGGGCCGCCGGCTCAGTGCGGTGAGCCGGGCGCGCAACTGCGCCCACCAGCCCGGCCGCGGCGCAAACCGGCGCCAGAAGTCGCCCTCAAACAACCCGGAGTCGTGATACGCCTGGTAGAGGAAGAATAAGCCCACCGGCAGCAATACCCCGTCGGAAAGCAACATGCCGGCACCAGCCGGCAGCACAAACTCCTTGGCATACTTCAGGCCCAGGATGCTGAGGACGTAGTAAACAATAAAAAACAGGATAGCCACCAGAATAGGCACGCCGAGGCCACCTTTTTTGATGATAGCCCCCAGCGGCGCCCCAATCAGAAACATAACCAGCACGGCCGCCGACTCGGCGTACTTGCGGTAGATTTCCATGCGGTACTGCACGGAGTGGCGGGCCAGATCGGTGAGCTGCTCGGACGAGGAGCGGGCGAAGGTTTGCAGGTTGCGGGCGCGGTTGGCGGCTTGCTGCACCACGCTCACGCTGGCCGGGACCAGCCGGGCGGGCGGCACCTGCCAGGCCGCCACCCGGCGGTTGGCGCCCCGGCCCAGCGTATCAAAGCGCAGGTAAGTGTAGTAGGCATCCATCTGGCGCGGCAGCTGGGTGCGCTGCCCGCGCAGGCGCTTCTGCACCGAGTCGGTGGCCGTGCGCAGCTGCCCGATATTGAGCATCATCCGGTTTTCCTTGAACAGGTCTTGGTCGGTCCGGACCATGCCGAACGAGGCCATCGAAAACGTGACCAGGTTGCGGCTGAACGCCTGGCGCACGAACGTGGCGCCGGCCCGGTCACGGGCGTCGGGCTGCTCGACGTAGCTGTGGCCCTGAAACAGCTCGAAGCCCAGATAAGCCCCGCCGAAGCGGGTGAACATGCGGCCCGAGTCGGCCAGCATCACCGTGGCATTGCCCGATTTCTGGGTGTGGTCATAAATCATGACCCCGCGCAGCCGGTCGCCATTCTCGCCCAGCTTCTGGTTCACCTTGATGGTGTAGCCGGGAATGCCACTGTAAAACACGCCCTCCCGAATATCAAGGGCCAGCTTCTGCTGCCGCACGTCCCAGAGCAGGCTGAAGGCTTTCAGATTGGCCCAGGGCACCACGTACTGATTAAACCAGAACGCGCCCACCGCCAGCGCCGCCGTGAGCAGAAACACGGGCCGCAGAATGCGCGTCAGGGCAATGCCCGAGGCCTTGATGGCCGTCAACTCGTGGTGCTCGCCGAGGTTGCCGTAGGTCATGAGCGAGGAGAGCAGCACGGCCAGCGGCAAAGACGTGGCCACCAGCAGCACGCTGAAATAAAACAGCAGCTGCGCCAGCACGCCCACGCCCAGGTCCTTGCCCACCAAGTCGTCCAGGTACTTGAGCAGCGTCTGGGTGAGCAGAATAAACTGCACCACGGCGAAGGTGAGCAGAAACGGCCCGGCGAAGGCCCGCAGAATCAGCTTATCCAGTTTTTTCATAGCCCCAATTTCAATTAACAGCAAGCAGTGAACAAGGAGCAGGGTAGTTTAATTGCCCATTGTTCATTGCTCACTGTTAATTGCTAACTGATTTCCCTACCCCCCCACCTGGTCACGAAGCCTGCCCACGAGGCCGTCCCACATTTCCCGTAGCTCGTCCTCGTCCATGCTGTCGGAATAATCCGTGACGCGCAGAAATACTTCGTCGGTAATCTCGGAGGCTTCCAGGCTGAAATCCAGAAAGCTGGCATCGGCGACGAGCTGCTTGCGCTCGTCCAGAAACACGAAGCGCACCGAGCGGTTGAGGCGCTGGCTGACCTGCTCGGCGTAGTGGTTCTGCTGGTCCCAGATAAAGTTGAGGCGGCGGTCGGGCTCGTAGCGCACATCATCGCAAAACCACTGGGACAAGCCCTGGGCCGAGGCCAGGTAGGGATAAAGAATTTTGGGGGAGGCATTCATCGGGTACTCAACCACGAAGCGCCGCTTGGCCCCGGTAACGGGCAGGGAAATAGACATAGGCAAGAAAAGACCGGCTGCCGCAACAGGCTAAGCCGCCGCGCGCACCGCATAAAACAGACCAAAAAACGGAGCCACCGCGTAGAAACTTTGCCCCCGGCTTGCGCCCAGGCCAGTTAGCGGCGTACCTTTGCCCCGGCAAAACCAGATATACCAAGCCCGGCGGGGTAGCTCAGCTGGTTAGAGCACAGGATTCATAACCCTGAGGTCGGCGGTTCGAGCCCGCCTCCCGCTACGTTCACGTAAACGCCTTCATCACCTGATGAAGGCGTTTTTTGTTTCCTACCCCCCTCAGGCTGGGCTAACTCTCCACCTCAACCGGACCCGCCCAAAACACGAAAACGCTTGACCTCAAAGGCAAGCGTTTTCGTGTTAAGCAGCATAGGCGGGGCGCTTATTTCGCTTTCTCGACAATGCCCTGGAAAGCGGCGGGATGATTCAAGGCCAGGTCGGCGAGCACCTTGCGGTTTAGCTCGATGCCGGCTTTCTTGAGGCCCCCCATCAACTGCGAGTAGCTCAGGCCGTGCGCGCGGGCGCCGGCATTAATGCGCTGAATCCAGAGCGCGCGAAACTCGCGCTTCTTGACCTTGCGGTCGCGGTAGGCATAGAGCAGACCTTTTTCAACGGCGTTTTTCGCCACGGTCCACACATTCTTGCGCCGGCCGTAGTAGCCTTTGGCCAGGCGCATCACTTTCTTGCGGCGGTGGCGCGAGGCCACGTGGTTTACACTTCTGGGCATAGTAACCTGTTTGTTTTTGGCAGCCGGCGCTCAGCTACTGCTGAAGCTTAGAGTTGCGGCCGGAAGCCGGGGTTTAAGGAAATTATGAGTTGTGAGTTACGAATTATAAGTTGGAAAAAGCTGGCTTAACTAGCCAACTCATAACTCATAATTTCTAACTCATAACTAAATATTAAGCATTTGCTGCACGCGGTTCATGTCGGCGCTGCTCACGAGGCCGGCGTGGGTGAGGCCGCGCTTGCGCTTGGTGCTCTTCTTGGTGAGAATATGCGATTTGAAGGCGTGCTTCCGCTTCACCTTGCCCGTTCCGGTGAGCGTAAAACGCTTCTTGGCACCGGATTTCGTCTTGACTTTCGGCATTGTGTTGGAGTGAAATAATGATACTGGCAAACTAACTCTGGCGGCGAATCAGACGCGAAGCCTACCCCTCTGATTCGGGCATAATCACGGGTGACTCCTTGACGGGCTGCCGCTCCGTGACTTCGCGCTCCCCGCCCTCTTTCTTGGGCTTGGGGGCTTTGGCATCGGCGGGGGGGGTAGGCGGCTTGACGGTGGCCTTGGCCACCACGGCGGCTTTAGGCGCGAGGTAGAGAAACATGCGCTTGCCCTCGAGCTTGGGCAGCTGCTCGACCTTGGCCACTTCCTCCAGGGCCTGCGCGAACTTGAGCAGCAGGATTTCGCCGCGCTCCTTGAACACGATGGAGCGGCCCACGAAGTGCACGTAGCTCTTGATTTTGGCGCCTTCCAGGAGGAATTCGCGGGCGTGCTTGAGCTTGAACTCGAAATCGTGGTCGTCGGTGTTGGGGCCGAAGCGGATTTCCTTGATGACGACCTTGGTCTGCTTGGCCTTCAGCTCGCGGGTTTTCTTTTTCTGCTCGTACTTGAATTTCGAGTAGTCGATAACCCGGCACACAGGCGGCGTGGCGGTGGGCGAAATTTCGACCAAATCCAGGTTCTGGGCCTGCGCCATGCGGCGGGCCTCATCGGTCGAATAAACGCCCTGCTCGATGTTGTCGCCGACGAGGCGCACCTCACGGGCGGTGATTTTCTGGTTGATTTTGAACGGCTCTTCCACCTGCTGGCGGGGCACGTACCGACGATTCGGAGTAGCTATGGCGGGGTCCTCCTAAGAGAAAAAAGGTCGAAGAATAGATTTTCGGGCGGCGGCCAGGTGGTTGAGGTCTGGCAATCAGGGGGCAAATATCCGGTTTTATTTTTAGAAAGGCAAATTAGCACCGGAACTTGCACCCCGGAGCTTGCTTGGCGCGGGGCTGCGCCCCGCGCCAGCACCGCCTATTCTACCGTAACTGGCTTTGCACGCTTTTTACGAATGCCTCCAGCGGCATCGAGCCCAGGTCGCCCTCGCCGTGCTTGCGCACCGAGATGATGTTGTCCTGCGCTTCCTTCTCCCCGACCACCAGCAGATAAGGCGTCTTGGCCAGCTCCGCGTCGCGGATTTTGCGGCCGATGCGCTCGTCGCGGGCATCGACGGTGCCGCGCAGGTCGGCCGTTTCGAGGCGCTCTTTTACCTGCTGAGCATAGTCGATAAACTTGTCGGAGATGGGCAGCACCGTGAACTGCTCGGGCGTGAGCCAGAGCGGAAAATTGCCGGCGCAGTGCTCGATGAGCACGGCCACGAAACGCTCCAAGGAGCCAAACGGGGCACGGTGAATCATTACCGGCGTGGCCTTGGAGTTGTCGGACGCCGTGTATTCGAGCCCAAAGCGAATGGGTAGGTTGTAGTCGACCTGCACCGTGCCGAGCTGCCAGCGGCGGCCCAGCGCATCGCGCACCATAAAGTCGAGCTTGGGACCGTAGAAGGCGGCTTCGCCCAGCTCGGTGGTGGTGGTCAGGCCCTTTTCGGCCGCCGCCTCCTGAATGGCGGCTTCGGCGCGGGCCCAGTTCTCGTCGGAGCCGATGTACTTGGTTTTGTTCTCGGGGTCGCGCAAGCTGATTTGGGCGGTGAAGTCCTTGAAATCCAGCGCGTCGAGCACGTAGAGCACGATGTCAATGACTTTCTTGAACTCGTCCTTCACTTGGTCGGGGCGGCAGAAGATGTGGGCGTCGTCCTGGGTGAAGCCGCGCACGCGGGTCAGGCCGTGCAGCTCGCCCGACTGCTCGTAGCGGTACACAGTGCCGAACTCGGCCAGGCGCACGGGCAGGTCGCGGTAGCTGCGGGGCTCGGTTTTGTAGATTTCGCAGTGGTGCGGGCAGTTCATCGGCTTGAGGAAAAACTCCTCGTTCGGATGCGGCGTCTTGATGGGCTGGAACGAGTCGGCACCGTACTTCTCGTAGTGGCCGGAAGTCACGTACAGCTCCTTGGCCCCGATGTGGGGCGTGACGACGGGCTGGTAGCCGGCCCGCACCTGGGCCTTGCGCAGAAACTGCTCCAGCCGCTCGCGCAGGGCCGTACCCTTGGGCAGCCAGAGGGGCAGGCCGGCGCCGACTTTCTCCGAGAACGCAAACAGCTTCAGCTCCTTGCCCAGCTTGCGGTGGTCGCGGCGCTTGGCTTCTTCGAGGCGTTCGAGGTACTCGGCGAGGTCCTTGGCCTTGGGGAAGGTGATGCCGTAGAGGCGGGTGAGCTGCTTGTTGTTGGCGTCGCCCTTCCAGAAGGCGCCGGCCACGTTCATGAGCTTGGCCGCCTTGATGAAGCCCGTGTCGGGAATGTGCGGGCCGCGGCAGAGGTCGGTGAAGTTGCCCTGCGTGTAGAAGGTGATGGTGCCGTCTTCGAGGCGCTCCAGCAAATCGAGCTTGTAGGGGTCGGGCTTGACGTCGGTAAAGTACGCCACGGCCTCGGCCTTGGGCACGGCGCGGCGCTCGTAGCGGCTTTTGGTTTTAGCCAGCTCCAGCATTTTTTTCTCAATGGCCGGGAAATCGTCCGAGGAAATCGTGCGGCCCTCCCCCAAATCTACGTCGTAATAGAAGCCGTTTTCCAAGGCCGGGCCGATGCCGAGCTTGACGCCGGGATACAAGGCTTCCAGCGCTTCGGCCATAAGGTGGGCCGAGGAGTGCCAGAACGTGTTTTTGCCGGCCTCATCGTTCCAGGTCAGGATTTCGAGGCGGGCGTCTTCTTCGAGCGGGCGGTGCAGGTCGCGGATTTCGCCGCTGACGCGCACGGCCAGCGCATTGCGAGCCAGACCCTCGGAGATGCTGGCAGCGACATCGTAGCCGGTGGTGCCAGCTTCGACGGGACGGACAGAGCCGTCGGGGAGCGTGATTTGGAGCATGAGCAGAGTTATTCTTCTTAAGCGAAGAAGACGCAAGTTAGGGGCTGAGGCCGGTGGGTTATTAAACTACAACCTGAATTGAGCCGGCGACTTTGGCCCGCAGAGGATTAATTTCCGCCTTCCTTGGGGCGCGCAACACGCGCAGAAGCCAACGGCGCGGCGCGACTAGAAGCGGGGCTGGGTGGCCTGTAGCGGCGCGATGGGGGTAGGGCGGCGCACCGGGCTGGCCGGCCGGCGGTAGTAGTAAGTGGGCGCCGGGCGCAGGCTGTCGGGCAGCAGCAGCCGGACCTTCTCCCCTACTTTCCAGGCCTTGAAGGTCCAGCGCTGATTACCGGGGTTTTCGGCCACGGCCAGCCGGTATTGCGCTAGGGCTTCGGGCAGGCGGCCCTGGTTTTCCAACGCTTCGGCCAGCAGGCCGTGGGCCTGGGGCAGGCGCGGGTTGCGGCGCAGGGCGCGCCGCAAATGCCCAATCAGAGCGGCCGGGCGCTGGCCCCGGTCGGCCAGCAGCAGGGCCAGGCGGTAATCGGCGCGGTACAGGGTGGTGTCCAGGGCCAGGGCGCGCTCGTAGTGGCGGCGGGCGCTGTCGAGCTGGCCGCGCAGCTCCCACTGCCGGCCGTAGTCGTAGTGCAGCGGACCCGAGGTGGGCGCCAGGCGCAGGCCGCGGCGGGCATAGCTCCCGGCCTCGTCGGGGTAGCCGTAGGCGTTGGCCAGAAAAGCCAGCTGGTGCAGAATCTCGGGCTGGCGCGGGTCGCGGGCCAGGGCGGCGCGCAGATAATCGAAGGCTTGCAGGGTGTCGGCGCTGGCGGCGTAAGCCAAGCCTTTGTAGAAAAGGGCGGCGGGCTGGTCAGGGTCAAGGCGCAGGGCGCGGTCGAGGTACGTCAGGGCCTGGGCATAGTGGTGGGCAGCGAGGTGGGTTTCGCCTTCGAGCAGCGGCAGCTCCGGGCCGCCGAAGCCGTGTTCGGCAGCTTGGCGGGCGGCGGCCAGGGCCCCATCGAGCCGGCTGAGGGCGCGCAGGCTGCGGGCTTTCAGAAAGTATAAGTCGCCATCGGTGTCGTCGAGGGCCAACGCCCGGTTCACATCCTCCAAAGCGGCGGTGGGCTGCCCGGCGTCGAGGCGCAGGCTGGCGCGCCGGGCCAGCAAAGCGCTGTTCTGGGGCTGGCGGCCGATGGCGCCGTTCAGCTCATCGGCCTGCACGCGCGGGCCGCTCTGCACCGTGGCCAGGTCCACGAGCGTGTCGGGCGGCCCGGCCGGGCCGCCCGGCTGGCAGGCGCCGAGGGCAAGCAGCAGCAAGAGGGCAAGGCGCGGGCGCATGATGGAGGCAGGTCCCGGTCTGCGCCTGGTGGCCGGACGGGGGGTAGGCAAAGGTAAAGGAAGCAGGCAGGGTAATACGGGAAATGGCGCCCTCGTTGCGGCGGCCGGGCCTGCGCTCAGGGTGCGGGCGCCGGCCGGCGCCGCTGACGCCGGGCCAGCTGCCGCTCCAGGGGCTCCAGCAGCTGCTGGCAGCGGCGCAGCGTGGTTAGGTCGTCGCTCGTGGCGGGCGGCAGCTTCACGGCGTAGCGCAGCAGGCGCGCGGCCCGGCCGGGGCGGCCCTGGTAGCGGTAGGCGCGGGCCAGGTCGTAGCAGAACTGCAAGCGCGTGGAGTCGAGCTGGTGGGCCTTTTCCAGGCTGGCCAGGGCCCTGCGAATGCCGGCGCCGGCCGGCACCCCGCCCAGGGCCAGGCGGCTGAAGAGGCGCTCGGGCAGCGAGTAGTGCGCCACGCGGTACTGCCAGCGCCCCAGCAGGCTCCAGGCATCGGCCCAGTCCGGGCGGCGCTCGGCGGCCAGCACCACGTGCGAGCGCAGGTCGCGGAAGGCCCGGAGCCGGCCGCGGGCCGTGCGCAGCGTGGCCTGGTTGAACAGGGCCAAAGCCACGGCGTAGTTGCTCTCGGCGCTTTCGGGCTGCAAAACCAGCGCCCGGTCAGCGTAGGCGCGGCCGGCCTCGAAGTAGGCCGCCTTGCGGGTTTCGTCGGAGTAGCGCTGCCCGATGCGCACGCTCAGCACCGCCGCCTGCCAGAGCGAGAAGTAGTGGCGCGGGTCGTCCTTCAGCACTTCCTGAAACTTGGCCAGCGCCTCCGACTCCTTGGAGCCGGCGGCCAGTGCCACCGCTTCGGCCACGCGCTGGCGCACGGCCGGCGAGTCTTCGGCGGCCGGGAGGGGGGTAGAGAGGGCGGCAGCCGGCACCTTTTTGCCCAGGCGCAGCAGCCGGCCGGCTTTTGCTCTCGGCGCCGGCGCTTGCGCCAGCACCGCGCCGGCCAGCAAGCAGCTTAGCAGGCTGAAAAGCAACAGGGCGCGAAAAACAGCAGCAGACATGCAGGGGCAACGAAAAGCTCGGCCAAATTCGCGCCGAACTCGCGGAAAGCCGCCCACTACCCCCCCGCCCCCGCCGGGCCCGGCCGCCAGCATCACCTAAAACAGCTTGAGCTGCGACTTGGGCCGCCGCAGCAAAGCCTGCGCCTGCGCCACTTCCTCGGCCGTGACCTCCACATCAACCGCCACGGCCGAGGAAGTGGCCTCGGCCGTTTCGGCGACCGAGGCGCCATCGGAGCCGGCGAGGGGGGTAGGGAGGGCGGCCGGCGCCCGCTTCCGGGCGGCGGCTTCGCGGCGCTCGGGCGCGGGGCCTTCGTCGGTGAGCAAAGTCAGAGCGTGGATTTTATAGTAGCTCAGCTTGTTGCCCATCGCCTTCCAGCCCTTCACATCGATAAACGTGTGCAGGTGCAGCAGCTCGGTTTCCTTCTCCGCTTTTTTGTCGCGCTGCGCTTTCACCTCTACCTGCGGCTCGGGATGGGCCGTGACGGCCAGCAGCTTCGAGCCTTTGGTTTCGGCGATAAAGGTGAAGCGCTTGTCGAGGGTGCTGGTTTCAATCTTGAAGCGCTTGATGTAGTGCGTCTTCGTGTCGCCCTCCACGTACACGGCGCTGAGCACCAGTTCGGGCTCCAGCTTGCGCAGCAGCACGAGGTTGGGCACGTCGAAGTGCAAGCTCAAATCGGGCGCTTTCAACTCATAGGAGCCGTCCTTGAACACCATGAGCAAGGTGTCCTCGGTGTCGAACTGGCCCAGGTAGCGGCCGTGGCCGGCGTGGTTGAGGCGGCCCACCACGGCGTCGAAAAACACCTCGCGCCCGCCCAGGGTCGAGTCGCCCACGGCTTCGCGCTTGATTCTCTTGATGGGCTGCTTGGTCACGGTGTTGCCCATCGAGCCCTTGCCCTTGATGCCCAGCTCGGCGAAGTCAAACTCGAACTGCTTGACCCGCGCCGGCGCCTTGTCCGAAAGCTGAATGCTGACCAGCTCGCTTTCCGAATTGGGGTTGGCGGTCAGGTAAAGCACTTTGGTGCCCTTGGTGCCTTTGGTCAGGTCGTAGGTTTTGTCCTTGGTGATGCCCGACACCAGGAAGCGCTTGGCGAAGCTGATGCCGGAGGCGCCGTCCAGATACACCATGTTGTAGACCAGCCGGTCGTCGTTCTTATTGTAAACGCCGACGTGCAGAATGTCTTTGCCCACGAACGTCTTCTCGGCAATGCGCGTGACCATGAACGTGCCGTCGCGCTTGATGGCGATGATGTCGTCGAGGTCCGAGCAGTCGCAGACGAACTCGTCCTTCTTGAGCCCGAAGCCCACGAAGCCATCCGGACGGTTCACGTAAAGCTTCTGGTTAGCCACGGCAACCTTCTGAGCGGTAACCACATCGAAGGTGCGCAGCTGGGTTTTGCGCTCCCGGCCTACCCCATACTTTTTCAGCAAGCCCTCGAAGTAGTGAATAGCGTAGCGGGTGAGGTTGGCGAGGTGGTCGGCCACTTCGCGCAGCTCTTCTTCGAGGCGCTGAATGTACTCGTCGGCCTTGAAGCCGTCGAACTTCGAGATGCGCTTGATGCGAATTTCGGTCAGGCGCGTCAGGTCGTCTTCTGTGATGGCGCGGCTGAGTACCACGCGCGTGTCGCCCGCTTTTTCCCTACCCCCCTCTACTCTGGTGAAGCGCTTCAGGCCCGCGTCAATCGTGCTGAGAATGTCGGCCCAGGTTTCGCACTCTTCAATTTTGCGGTAGATGCGGTTTTCGATGAAAATCTTCTCCAGCGAGGCCGAATGCCACTTTTCGCGCAGCTCGTCCTGGCGGATTTCCAGCTCGCGCTCCAGCAGGCGCACAGTTTTGCCGGTGCTCAGGCGCAACATGTCCTCCACGCCCACGAAGCGCGGCTTGTCGTCAATGATAACGCAGGTGTTAGGCGAGATGCCGACTTCGCAATCCGTAAAGGCGTAGAGCGCGTCGATGGTCAGGTCGGGCGAGATGCCGGGCGGCAGCTGCACCTGGATTTCGACCGCGGCGGCGGTATTATCCACCACCTTTTTAATCTTGATTTTATTGGCCTCACTCGCCTTCACGATGCTCTCCATCACGGCCGTGGTCGTGGTGCCGTAGGGAATATCGCGGATGACGAGCAGGGTTTTGTCGACCTTCTCAATCGTGGCCCGCAGCCGGATTTTGGCCCCGCGCTGCCCGTTGTTATAGTTGGATACGTCGCACAATCCGCCGGTCGGAAAGTCCGGAAACAACTCCACGGGCCGGTTCTTGAGCACGTTCACGCTCGCCTGGCACAGCTCGCGGAAGTTGTGGGGCATAATCTTGGTGCTCAACCCCACGGCGATGCCCTCGACGCCCTGCGCCAGCAAGAGCGGAAACTTGACCGGCAGCGTGGTCGGCTCGCGCTTGCGGCCATCATAGCTCAGCTGCCACTCCGTGATGTCGGGGTTGAACACCACGTCGAGGGCAAACTTGCTCAGCCGGGCCTCGATGTAGCGCGGTGCGGCGGCCGAGTCGCCGGTGCGGATGTCGCCCCAGTTGCCCTGCGTCTCAATCAGCAAGTCTTTCTGGCCCAGGTTCACCATCGCGTCGCCGATGCTCGCGTCGCCGTGCGGGTGGTACTGCATGGTTTGCCCGATGACGTTGGCCACCTTGTTGAAGCGGCCGTCGTCCATCTCGCGCATGGCGTGCAGGATGCGCCGCTGCACGGGCTTGAGGCCGTCCTCGATGGCGGGCACGGCCCGCTCCAGAATCACGTAGGAGGCGTAGTCGAGAAACCAGTTCTGGTACATGCCCCGCACCGTGGCCACGTCGTGAATGGTTTCGCCGGGGGCAAAGGCTTCTTCGGTTTCGGCCAGGGGCGCGTCGGCCGGCAGCTCGGCGGGTATCAGGTCGGCATCGGTCTCCGCGAAGGCTTCGGCGGCGCCTACCCCCCCGTCGGGGGCCAGGCCGGCAGCGGGGTCGGCATTGCCGGCTTCCAGTGATAGGTCGAGCGAGTCGCCGGGGCCAAACAGGCCATTGGCGGCGGTAGATTCAGGGTCCAGGTGGTCCACGGACGGGGGCAGCTAAGAAGGTGAAGCGCGGCTCCGGTAGAATGCGCGGGGCCGAACTTAGGTTAAAGCCGCCGCACGGCCGCAAAGTTCCCTTAAAATAAAGGCTCGCGGCGCGGCTTTGACGCGGCTTAAGGTTGAGCTTATCTCCAGCATCCTCGGGCTTAGAAAAGTCCTTGATTTTGCCAGCGCTTTCATTCACCCCTGAATAAGTAGCCATTCGCCGAAAATGCCGCCGCAGCGGCAGCGGGAGCAATAGTTTTGACCATTAAAACTTCTAATTATTAGAATTAATATGAGTCGTAAACCTTATACACTAATAAGAATCCCTACCCCCCTAGTTCTGCTCATTCGCTATGCCTGGGCGCTGCCCTTGCTGGCCGTGCTGGCCTGGGCCAACTGGGAAACCCCGCAGATGCATCATTTCGTGCGCCCCGCCGCGACGGCCATCTGGCAGCTGGCGCCGCTCGACAGCCCGGCCCAGGCCGAGGCGCTCCGCCTGCGGCTGGCCGCCGAGCCCGGCGTGGCGGCCTGCGCCGTGAGTCTGCGCACGGGCTGCGTGGCGCTGGTTTATCACCCCGATGAGGTGGCGCCCGCCGCCCTCTACCAGGCCGTGGTTCGCTTCGGCGCCCACGTGGTGAGCGAGCCGCCGGCTAACGTCGGCGCGCCGGTTCTGCGCGAGTGTCCGGTGCCGCCCGGCTATTTTTTGCTGATTGACCGCGTGCGGTTTGCGCTCAACCTACGACGCTTTTTCGTGACAGTATAATATATAAAATTTTATAAAAGCTTTTTCTCAGCTTTCAGCCAGGGGCTTGCTGCGGCCTGGCATTTTTTCAACTCATTTCTTTTTTCTTTTCTCCAATGTTTACTTCTAAAATGCAACGTTCATTCACCGGCGTCGGATTGCTGGCCCTCACACTGTTCATGGCCGCCTGCGGCTCGGACGACCCGAAGCCCAAAACCAATTCGCTCTATGTGCGCATGGGCGCCAAAGCCGGCATCGAAGGCGTGGCCGACCAGATGGTGGCCAACGTCGGGGCCGAAATCGGTACTGGTAGTAGCTCAGTAATGAAACGCTCACACCAGGCGTTAGTTGATGCCATGACCAGCGTAAACGGTGCTCCTGCCCCTGACCCAATGCGGGAAACGAGACTGCGCAACAACGTGGTGGACCAGTTCACCGACATCACCGGCGGCCCCATCACGTACCAGGGCAAAAGTATGCTCGTGGCCCACACCAACATGCAGGTAACCGAGGCCGAGTACGCCGCCTGGCGCGGGCTGCTCGACGACGCGCTGGCCAAGAAGAACATCGGCGCCAAGGAAAAAGCTGAGTTCACCACCCTCATCGACGCCATGAAGGCAGAAGTAGTGAACCACTAATCCCTACCCCCTATCTTTTGCTATGAAGCCCTCCCACCCTGCCAGTAAACGGCAGCGGCGGAAGGGCTTTTCAGTGTTAGAATAGTAAGAGGCCAGCAGAGGACGCTACGCCGCTTCCAGCTCAGCCTCCGTCAAGGGCAGCACGTCGGATGTTATCAGGTCTTTCTCCAGGCGCAGGTTGTCGATAATGAATTCCTGGCGGGCGGGCGTGTTCTTGCCCATGTAGTAGGTCAAAACCTGCTGGATGCTGCGGTCCGATTGCAAAATGACGGGCTCCAGCTTGATATTCTCGCCGATAAACTTGCCAAACTCGTCGGGCGAAATCTCGCCCAGGCCCTTGAAGCGGGTGATTTCGGGGCTCTTGCCGAGCTTGCGCATGGCGGCCTGCTTCTCGGCTTCGGTGTAGCAGTAGATGGTTTCCTTTTTGTTGCGCACCCGAAACAGAGGCGTTTCGAGGATGAAAACGTGGCCGTTGCGCACGAGGTCGGGGAAGAACTGAAGGAAGAACGTGAGCAGCAGCAGGCGGATGTGCATCCCGTCCACGTCGGCGTCGGTAGCTACCACCACGCGGTTATAGCGCAGGTGCTCAATGCCTTCCTCGATGTTGAGGGCGTGCTGAAGCAGGTTCAGCTCCTCGTTCTCATACACGATTTTCTTTTTCAGCCCGAAGCAGTTCAGCGGCTTGCCCCGGAGGCTGAACACGGCTTCCAGCTCCACGTTGCGGCTTTTGGTGATACTGCCCGAAGCCGAGTCGCCTTCGGTGATGAAGAGCGTGGTCAAAAGCTCTTTTTCGGCGCCGTCTTTCGCGTTCTCGCCCAAGTGGAAGCGGCAGTCGCGCAGCTTGCGGTTGTGGAGGTTGGCTTTTTTGGCGCGCTGGTTGGCCAGCTTTTTCACGCCGGCCATGTCCTTGCGCTCGCGCTCATTTTGCAGAATGCGCTTTTCCAGGGCGTCGGCCGCGTCTTTGTGCACCCGCAAATAATTGTCGAGGTGCTCCTTGACGAAATCGAGCACGAAGCCGCGCACCGTCGGGCCGTCCTCGCCCATGTTGAGCGAGCCGAGCTTGGTCTTGGTCTGGCTCTCGAACACGGGCTCCTGCACCCGCACCGACACCGCCGCCACGATGGAGCCGCGGATGTCGGCCGCGTCATAATCCTTCTTGTAAAACTCGCGCACCGTCTTCACCACCGCCTCGCGGAAGGCCGCCAGGTGCGTGCCGCCCTGCGTGGTGTACTGCCCATTCACGAAGGAATAATACTCCTCGCCGTAGTCGTTGCCGTGGGTCAGGGCCAGTTCAATATCCGGGCCTTTGAGGTGAATGATGGGGTAGCGCAGGTGCTCGACGTCGGCCTTGCGGGCCAATAAGTCCAGCAGGCCGTTCTCGGAATAGTACTTCTGGCCGTTGAAATTGATGGTCAGCCCGGCGTTGAGGTAGACGTAGTTCCAGACCTGGTTTTCCAGGTACTCCGGGATGAAGCGGTAGTTCTTGAAAATCGTCTCGTCGGGCTGAAAGCTCACCAGCGTGCCGTTGCGCTGACTGGTTTTAATCGGCTTGGGGCTGCTCTTGAGAATGCCGGCCTCAAACTCGGCAGATTTAAGCTGGCCCTCGCGCACGCTCTGCACCAGGAAGTACTGGCTCAGCGCGTTCACGGCCTTGGTTCCTACCCCGTTCAAACCGACCGACTTCTGAAACACCTTGGAGTCGTACTTGCCGCCGGTGTTGATTTTGCTCACCACGTCCACCACCTTGCCCAGCGGGATGCCGCGGCCGTAGTCGCGCACCTGCACCTTGGTGTCGGTGATTTTGATGTCAATCGTGCGGCCGTGGCCCATCACGTGCTCATCAATGCAGTTGTCGATGGTTTCCTTGACCAGTACATAAATACCGTCGTCATAGGCCGAGCCATCGCCGAGCTTGCCGATGTACATGCCCGGCCGCAGGCGGATGTGCTCGCGCCAGTCGAGCGAGCGGATGGAATCTTCGTTGTAGCCGTGCTCGGCCACGGTCACTTGCACGTCGGGGGTAGTCAGGTCGTCCATTAAATAAGATAAGAGAAGCCCCGTTGGGGCCGGGGTAAAATAACGCAGAAAAGCGGCAGAAACCGTAGCTGCACCGTAGAAGGCAACACCCGGCAAGGCGGCGCGGTTCGCCCGGTTTTAAATGTTAGAAGAATGTTAAAAAAGGGTCATAAGAGGCGGTCCTGCTGAGTCCCGCGAAGCGTCTCGCTTGCGGCAGTAATTCAATCGTTGTTCTATTATTTGGATCACTGCCGCGAGCGAGATGCTTCGCGGGGCTCAGCAGGACGGGCTGTTTTGCTTCTTGCCATTTTCGTATTTCTGCCGCTCCCTACCCCCCATGTTTCCGCCCAACGCGAACAACAACATTAACACCCCGCGCCACCCGGCCCCGGCCCCCGAAGTAAAGCAGGCGGGGTACATCAAGTATTTCTTCCTGCTGGCCGGCCTCACCCTGCTCGTGTACGTGCTGCACAAGCTCGATGATATTCTGCTGCCGATTGTCTTTTCGGCACTGCTGGCCATGCTGCTGCTGCCGCTGGCCCGGCGCCTGGAGGACTTTATGCCGCGGGCGCTGGCCATCCTGCTCACCCTGCTGCTGCTGATTGCCGCCCTGAGCGGCATCTTCTACGTGTTCGGCTCGCAGCTCGTGGACCTGCGCGACGAGTGGCCCTTGCTGCGCCAGAAAGTGGTGGTGTACTTCGACCAGGTGCAGCAGCTGCTCAGCCGGCAGTTCGGCTTCAAGCCCATGAGCAAGCAGGAGCTGATTGACTCCTCCCTGGACTCGGTGAAGGGCTCGGCCGGCGGCGTGCTCGGCACCACGCTCAACACCACGCTCGGCGTCATCAGCACCCTGACGCTGGTGCCCATCTACATCTTCTGCTTTCTGTATTACCGCGACCACATGCGGCAGTTCATGTTCCGCTTCGTCGACCCCGACAAGCGCACCACCGTGCTCCACACGATGGACAGCGTGCAGACCGTGGTGCAGGCCTACATTCAGGGGCTGCTCACGGTGATTGCCATCGTGGCCGTGCTTAACGCCATTGGGCTACTGGTGCTGGGCGTGAAGTTCGCCATCTTCTTCGCCATTTTCGCGTCTGTGCTGGCCGTTATTCCCTACATCGGCATCCTGATTGGCGCCACGCTGCCCGCCCTGATTACGCTGGTCGAGACCGGCTCTTTGCCCAAGGCCCTGGGCGTGGTGGGCGTGTTCGTGTTCGTGCAGTTTCTGGAAGGCAACTTCATCACGCCCATGATTACGGGCTCTAAGGTCAGCATCAACCCGATGGCGGCCATCGTGGCCCTGATTCTGGGCGCCGAGCTGTGGGGCACGCCGGGCATGATTCTGAGCATCCCGGTCACGGCCGTGCTTAAGGTGGTGCTGGACGCCAACAAGGCCACCGAACCCTGGGGCTTTTTGCTGGGCGACGTCTCGGACGGCAGCGACACGAAAGCCGACAGATCGGACGATGTGGGCTTTTTCAAAAAGCTGCGCCGCCTGATTTCGGCCTGAATCTGCTGGCAGTTCTGCTGAAAGCTCGGCCGGGCGCCCGCGTAACCCGCCGCGGCGGATGCGAGTATATACGGCCGAGGTAGTTGACCTCATCTCTCACTCCAAATCACTTTTTTCATGGATACCAACATAAGCTCGTCCCGCGCCATCGCCGATTTGCTCGCCATCAACCACACGTCCGTGAAGGGCTACGAGGAAGCTGCCGAAGGCGTGAAGAGCCCGGAGTTGAAGTCGGAGCTAAGCAAGTTCTCGCAGCAGCGCGCCCAGTTTGCTTCCGAGCTGCAAAGCCTGGGGGGCGCGCAGGCCGACGACTCGACCATTGAAGGCGTCGTGACCGAAGCCGTGGCCGCCGTGCACCGCGGCTGGCTCAACCTGAAGTCGGCCATCACCGGCCAGAGCGACGCCGCCATCCTCGACGAGTGCGAGCGCGGCGACTCGACGGCCCTGAATGCTTATGAAGCCGCCCTGGCCAACACTACGCTGCCCGCCCAAGCCAAAACGGTAGTGCAGCGCCAGCACGGCGAGATTCTCAACGCCCGCAACTGGATTACCCAGCACAAAGGCCAGGCGAGCTAGTTTTAGATTAGGTTTCTTAAAAAAGCCCCGGCGCGTGAGTACCGGGGCTTTTTGCTGCTGCATCGGGCTGGTTCTGGGGTTGCTTTGTTGAGGCATTACTTCCCCGTTTGGCGCTGAATTCGTTCGGCAAGCTGCCGCCGAGGTGCGCCGAGGCCGGTGCCAAGGAACGCAGAGCGCGAATGACTGCTTTGTAGAGAGTGAAGCGGTTGGAAGCTCGTTAAGAAATATGCTGTCTCCTGTCCAAACTAATCGTTACCGCCGCCACGTGCAGCTGCCCGAGATTGGGGCGGGCGGCCAGGCGCGGCTGCTGGCGGCGCGGGTGCTGGTAGTGGGCGCGGGCGGGCTGGGCTGCCCGGTGCTGCAATACCTGGCCGCCGCTGGCGTCGGCACGCTCGGCATCGTCGACTCCGACCGCGTGGAGCTGAGCAACTTGCAGCGCCAGATTCTGTTTGGCGATGCCGACGTGGGCCAGCGCAAGGCCGAAGCCGCCGCCCGCGCCCTGCGGCGCCAGAACCCGGAAATCCGCTGCGAAGTCCACTCCACGCGCCTCAACCAGGCCAACGTGCGCGCGCTGGTGAGCCAGTACGAGCTAATCGTGGATGGCTCCGACAACTTTGCCACCCGCTACCTGCTCAATGATGCCTGCGTGAGTCTGGGCCGGCCGCTGGTGTCGGGCGCCATCTATAAGTTCGAGGGGCAGGTGTCGGTGTTCAACTATCAGGGCGGCCCTACCTACCGCTGCCTGTTTCCGCAGCCGCCGGCCTCGGCCACCGAGGCGCCCAACTGCGAGGCCACCGGCGTGCTGGGCGTGCTGCCCGGCCTCATCGGCTGCGCCCAGGCCACCGAGGCGCTGAAAGTGCTGCTCGGCCTGGGCCAGGTACTCAGCGGCCGGCTCTGGGTGTTCGATGCCCTCACGTTCGAGACGCGCACGCTGCGCTTCCCGCGCCACCCCGAGCGCGCCCTTATCAACCTCGATACGGCCAACCCTGCCGACTACGGCGACCTCTGCCAGACCTCCCTACCCCCCCTCACGCCCGCCGAGCTGCGTGCCCTGCTCACGCGCTCAGCCCCTACCCCCCCCCTGCTCATCGATGTGCGCGAGCCGGTCGAATATGCCGCCGGCCACCTGCCGGGCGCCATGCTGCTGCCGCTGAGCCAGCTGGCCGCCCGCGCCGCCGAGCTGCCCCCGGACCAGGATATCGTGCTCTACTGCCAGCGCGGCGGGCGCAGCGCCACGGCCGCGACCCTGCTGCGCGCCGAGCCTGGTTTTGCCGGCCGGGTGCGCGAGTTGGCCGGCGGCTACGATGCGGTGCTTAATGAAGAATAAGGAATGAAGAATTACCCAATTGATAATTCCTCATTCTTCCTTCCTAATTGCTCATTAAGCCACCGGCGTCCTACCCCCCAATCGTACTCATCGACTCGAAGCTGAGCTGGTGCAGGGGCCGGGCAGCTTCGGCCTCGAAGCCGTTGGCGGCGCGGTTGCGAAAGGCGTGAATAAGGGCGGTTTCGATTTCGCCATCGGGGGCGCCCCCGCGCAGCATAGCCCGCAAATCCAGCACGCCCTGGTCGTAGAGGCAGGTTTTGAGGCCGCCCTCGGCGGTGAGGCGCAGGCGGTTGCAGGTGCCGCAGAAGGTGCGCGAATACGCGGCAATAATGCCCACGCGGCCTACATGGCCGGCGACGCGGTAATCCGCAGCCGTAGCGCCAAGGGGGGTAGGGAGCGGTAGCAATTCTCCCAGATTCGCTTCCAAATGGGCGCGGATGCGGCGGTGGTGCCAGGGCAGCGTGTCGGGCGTGGCCAGATGCGAGCCGCCGTTGAAAGGCATTTCCTCGATGAAGCGCACGTCCACGGGCAGCTCGCGGGTCAGTTCGGCCAGCGGCACGAGGTCTTCGATGTTCTGCCCGTCCATTACGACGGCGTTTATTTTGACCGGAATGCCGGCCGCCAGCAGCGCCTCAAAGGTCTGCATCACCGCCGGCAGCTCGTCGCGGCGGGTGATGCGGGCGAAGCGGGCGCGGTCGAGCGTGTCGAGGCTCAGATTCACGGCCTTGATGCCCAGGCGCTTCAGCTCCGGCACATGCGGGGCGGTGAGCACGCCGTTGGTCGTCAGGCTGATATCGTCAATACCTGCAATCTCCCGTAGCCGGGCCATGAACGGCACGAGGTCGCGCCGCACGAACGGCTCACCGCCGGTTAGGCGCACCTTGCGCACGCCCAGCCCGGCCATGATGCCGACCAGCCGCAGCATTTCTTCGTAGCTGAGCAGCTCGTGCTTGGGCACGTACTGGATACCTTCGGCCGGCATACAGTAGAAGCAGCGCAGGTTGCAGCGGTCGGTGACGGCCAGGCGCAGGTATTCCAGCGGGCGGCCGTGATTATCAAATAAAACCGGCGTAGATAGCGGCATAAGTTGGATACTAGGCAAACAAACGAGACGCAAGGGCAGCGCTGGGTAAAGAAACAAATTTCCGCTGCGGTCCTTCAACGGAAACTTTTGGCTTGGCGCCATCGATAAAACTATTTCAACTTAACACCAAATGAAGCTAAAAGTCACCCTTTTTGGCATAACCCGCGAAATTGTGGGTCAGCCTACCCTCGAAGTGGCCGCCCCGGCCGAGCAGTCGGTGGCCGGCCTCCTGGACCAACTCCGGGCCCACTACCCGGTGCTTGGCGAGCTGACCAGCTTCGCTGTGGCCGTCAACAACGAGTACGCCGGCCCCGATTATCAATTGCACGAGCACGACGAGATTGCGCTTATTCCGCCCGTCAGCGGGGGGTAGGGGAAATTGAGTTATGAGTTGAGAGTTATGAATTAAAGAAGCAGGGTTGACCTGAAGCTTACTTTTAACTTATAATTCATAACTCATAATTATCTTCTCATGCACCTGGAAATTACCGACCAGCCGATTGCTATTGCCGCCGTGCTCGCCCGCGTCGAGGACGCCGGCGCGGGCGCCGTGAACGCCTTCGTGGGCACGGTGCGCAACCAGAGCACCGGCCGCCGCGTGGTGCGCCTGCACTACGAGTCCTACGACACGATGGCGCTGCGCCAACTAGAGCACGTGGTTAAGCAGGCTCAGGAAAAATGGCCCATGCTGCGCCAGGTAGCCGTAGTGCATCGCAAAGGCACCCTCGAAATCGGCGACGTGGCCGTAGTTGTAGCCGTTTCGACGCCGCACCGGGCTGAGTCGTTCGACGCCTGCGAGTTTATCATCGATACGCTCAAGCAGGTTGTCACGATTTGGAAGAAAGAGGAATATGAGGACGGCAGCGTCTGGGTGGCGGCGCACCCGTGAGGTGAAATGGCGCGTTCACTTCGTTCACTCAGTCATCCAGCAAAAAGTCTGTCTTGCCGCCCGTCTTTTCTACCAGCCGCGTATCAGCAATGACGATGGTTTGCGAGAGCGCCTTGCACATGTCGTAGATGGTGAGGGCGGCCACGGAGGCGCCGGTGAGGGCTTCCATCTCAACGCCGGTTTTGCCGGTCACCGTGGCCGTGCACTCGATGAGCACGGCGTCGGGCGGGGCCACGTCGATGCGAATCTGGCAGTCATCGAGGCCCAGTGGGTGGCAAAGCGGGATGAGGTCGGCGGTGCGCTTGGCGGCCATAATGCCGGCCAGAATGGCGGTCTGAAACACGGGGCCTTTGCGGGTGGGCAAATCGCCGGCCTGCACGAGGCTGAGAATATCGGGGCCGAGGATGACGCGGCTGCGGGCGCGGGCCAGGCGGCGGGTAGCGGTTTTGGCGCCCACATCGACCATCGCGGGCTGGCCGGCGGCATTGAGGTGGGTGAGCTGGGCGGGAGTGAAATCGGGCATGAGAGGGGGTAGGGAATAGTCTAGCGCTATAAAAGAACGTCATGCTGAGCGCAACGAAGTGGAGCGAAGCATCTCGCCAGGGGTAGTAATTCAATTAGTAGAACGTTATAGTCGAGCGTGCGAGACATCTCGCCAGGGGTAGTAATCCACTCATTGTTCTTTGATGTAGATTACTTTCCCTGGCGAGATGCTTCCCTTCGCTGCGTCTCTGCTCTATGCGCAGAATGTTCAACATGACGTTCTTTTTATCTAGGTTACGCGTCCCGGCCTTTTCCAGTAAGATTGCCCCCTGAAGACCGCCATGAAAAACCTGCTGCCCGCCGATGCTGCCGCTACCTACCGCCTCGCGGGCCGCGTGTGGCTCGAAGGCCCCACGGAGCGGTTTCTGGGCATCGGCCGGCTGGAATTGCTAACTCATATTGGAGCCACTGGCTCTATTTCGAAAGCGGCAACGGCGATGGGTATGTCCTACAAGCGCGCCTGGGATTTGGTGCAGTCGATGAACGCGCAGGCCCGCGAGCCGCTGGTCGTCACGCAGACCGGCGGCAGCCGCGGCGGCGGCGCCAGTCTGAGCGAAGCCGGCGCGGCGGCTGTGGCGGCGTTTGCCGCGGTGCAGGCGCGGTTTGAGGCGTTTTTGCTGGCCGAGACGCGGCGGCTGCTGGGGTAGCGACTAGTCAGGCTTGGGAAGTTAAACAACCCATAGCGCGGGGCGTTCTTCTCGTTATATTTGCAGGAATATAACGAATCAGGCGCTGCTTATGCTTTTGCTTTTCGATGGGCGCGGCCAGGGGCAGAAAACCTGGGGCGGGCCGCTGCTGGGCGGCTTTTGGCTGGCGGTGCTGGCAGTCGCGCCGGCCCTGGCGCAACGCCCTACTCCCCCAGCCGCACCCGACACCGCCCGGCGCGACGTAGCGCTGCGGGAAGTGGTCGTGAGTGCCTCGCGGGTCGAGGAAAGCTTCTTGCAGTCGCCGGTGACGGTCGAAAAGCTCAATGCCCGCGCCCTGCGGCTCACGCCGGCGCCCTCATTTTTCGATGCCATCGAGCACCTTAAGGGCGTGCAGGTGCTCACGCCCAGCCTGGGCTTTAAGGTGATTAATGCCCGCGGCTTCGCCAATACAACCAACGTGCGCTTTGCCCAACTCGTGGACGGCGTAGACCAGCAGGCGCCGCACATCGGCGGCCCGATTGGCAATGCGCTGGGGCCGAGCGATTTGGATGTTTTAGCAGTTGAGATTGTGCCCGGCACGGCCGCCGCGCTCTACGGCCTGAACGCCATCAACGGGCTGGCCAACTTCACGACCAAAAGCCCGTTTGCGCACCAGGGCTTGAGCGGACAGCAGAAAACCGGCGTTAATCATCTCGGCGAGGCCGGCAGCGCGGCGCGGCTGTACTCCGAAACCAGTTTGCGCTTTGCGAAAGCCCCTACCCCCCGCCTGGCCTTCAAGCTCAACGCGACGTACTTGCGCGGCCAGGACTGGCAGGCTCGCGACCAGACTGAGCTGAACGCCAGCGGCAACGCCAGCACCAAGCTCTTCGGGGCGGATAATCCGGCCCGCGACCCGGTGAACAGCTACGGCAACGAGTCGTCGGACCGCAGCACCCTGCTGCTGGGCGGCAAGAGCTACAGCGTGGCCCGGACCGGCTACCAGGAGCAGGATGTAGCGAGCTATAATCTGCAGACCATCAAAGGTGATGGGGCGGTACACTTCAAGCTGACTAGCAAGTCAGAAATCAGCTACGTTTATCGCGGCGCGCGGCTCGATAACGTCTATCAGCGCGCCAACCGCTTCCGGCTGCAAGACTACGTTTTGCAGCAGCACGCGCTGCAGCTCAGTGGCCCGGTGCTGCAAGCGCGGGCGTATCTGACGAGTGAAAACACTGGCCGGAGCTACAACCTGCGCTCGGCCGCCGAGAACGTGGACCGCAGCTTCAAGCCCGATGTCGCCTGGAACCGCGACTACACCGCCGCCTGGAACGCGGCCTCCCAAGCCGGCCAAACTGTAGCCCAGTCCCACGCCACGGCCCGCGCCGCCGCCGACCAGGGCCGCCCGCAGCCCGGCACGCCCGCCTTCCGGCAGCGCCTCGACTCGCTGGCCGAAATCAATAACTGGGACCAGGGCGCGGCCCTGCGCGTGCAAGCCCGCCTGCTGCACGCCGAAGGCCAGCTCGACGTAGCCGCCATCCTGCGGCGCGGCGCCGGCCACATCGAGTTGCCGCCGAGCGTGGACGTGCGCATCGGCGTCAACCACCATACCTACTTCGTCGCACCCGATGGCAACTATTTCATCAACCCTGGACCAGGGCGCGACCCGTTCAGCACGCTGCGCTACGGCAAAACCGGCGGCTTCGCCCAGGCCGGCCTGCGGCTGCTGAAGGAGCGCCTGCGGCTCACGGCCACGCTGCGGGCCGATAAAAACGATTATTTTGATTTGAAGCTCAATCCGCGCCTGACGGCCGTTTTCTCGCCCACGCCGCGCCACAACTTCCGGCTCAGCGGCCAGAGCGGCTACCGCTTTCCAGGCTTGTTCGAGGGGTTTTCGAACGTGAACAGCGGGCAGGTCAAGCGCATCGGCGGGCTGCGCGTGATGTCGGCCGGCGTGTTCGAGAATTCTTACCTGCGCTCCAGCATCGACCAGTTTAACGCCGCCGTCACGGCCAGCATCAATGCCAATACGTCGGCGGCCAGCGCGGCCGACAAGCGCCAGCAGGCGGTCGGGGCCAATCAAAACCTGCTGGTCAAAAACCCCTATACCTACCTGCGGCCTGAGCGCATTCGCTCGCTGGAAATGGGCTACAAGGCCGCGCTAGGGCCGGGCGGACGCCTGCTGCTCGATGCCGATTTCTACTACAATGCCTACCGCGACTTCATCGCCCAGGTCGAGGCCTACGTTCCGCTGGCGGCCGGGCCGCCGGCTGCGCCCCTACCCCCCTCTGCGGAGCTGAGCGCCGTTGCCACCGCCCTGAGTGCCCGCGCCACGCAGGCTCGCTACCGCCTCTGGACCAACTCCCAAACCCAGGTGTTCAACTTCGGCGGCGCGCTAGGCCTGCGCTGCGAGTTGCCCCGCGGCTATCTGGCCGGCGCCAACGCCACCTACGCCCGCCTGGCCCGCACCGAAAACGGCGACGGCCTCGAAGACGGCTTCAACACGCCGCGCTGGGCCTGCAACCTGAGCCTGGGCAACGAGCGGGCGTATAAAAACATCGGCTTCGGCCTCAATTACCGCTGGCAGCAGGGCTACTATTCCCAGACCTTCCTGGTGAGCGGCAACGTGCCCGCCTATGCCACGCTCGACGCCCAGCTCACCTACGCCCTGCCCGCGCCGGACCTGCGCTTCAAGCTTGGCGCCAGCAACGTGCTGAATCAGTACTACGTCTCGTACTTGGGCGGGCCGAGCGTCGGCGGGCTCTATTATCTGAGCATCACGTATCAATTGCCGGGGCAGTAGTAGCAGTGCCATTGCTTCGAGAGGCGGTCATGCAGAGCGCAGCGAAGCATCTCGCGTGGGGCAGTAATCAGCTTCCTCTCACGATTGGATTAGTGCTGCACGCGAGATGCTTCGCTGCGCTCTGCATGACGTTCTTTTTCGCCTCCCACTTCCCTACCCCCCTGCTTGAATCTTAACCACCTCAAATTCGACCGCAACGAGCTGGCTGGCGCGTTCGGCGACCTCGGCACTGATTTGCCGCTGCTCATCGGCGTCATTGCCGCCTCGGGGATGGACAGCGCCGGGGTGCTGATTCTCTTCGGGTTAATGCAGGTGTTTTCCGGCCTCTGGTACGGGCTGCCGATGCCGGTGCAGCCGCTCAAAGCGTTTGCCGCGCTGGTCATCGCCCAGCACATTCCGGGGCGAATTATCTTCGGCGGCGGGCTGGCTATTGGGCTGATTATGCTGGTTTTATCCCTTACCGGCCTCATCGCCGGCTTGGCGCGGCTCGTGCCCAAAGCCGTGGTGCGCGGCATCCAGCTCGGGCTAGCCTTACAGCTTAGTACGCTGGCGCTCACCAAATACGTACCCGCCGACGGCCTGCCCGGCTACGCGCTGGCGGCGGCGGCCTTCGGGCTAACGCTGGTGCTGCTCGGCAACCGCCGCTGGCCGGCCGCGCTGCTGGTCGTGGGGCTGGGCGTAGCGTATGCGCTGACCTTCAAGCTCAACCTGGCCACGGCGCAGGCCGCCTTTGGCTTACGCCTACCCCCCTTCCACGCGCCGAACCTGCCCGACATCCTCACTGGCGCGCTGCTGCTGGCCCTGCCCCAGATTCCGCTTTCGCTCGGCAACTCCATCCTCGCCACCGAGCAGATTGCGCGCGACTACTTCCCCGAGCGCGGCCTTACAGTAGGGAAAATCAGCCTCACCTATGCCCTGATGAACCTGGTGAGCCCGTTTCTGGGCGGCTTCCCGGTGTGCCACGGCTCCGGCGGCATGGCTGGGCACTACGCCTTCGGCGCGCGCACGGGCGGCTCGGTGCTGCTGTACGGCGGGCTGTTTCTGACGCTGGGCCTGTTTTTCAGCGCGGGCTTTGCCCAAATCGTGCAGCTTTTTCCGCTGCCGGTGCTGGGCGTACTGCTCTTGTTTGAGGCCGTCACGCTGGCCGGCCTGCTGCGCGATATTGCCTCTGAGCGGGCCGATTTGCTCTTGGCCGCGCTGGTCGGGCTCTTGTGCGCGGGGCTGCCGTATGGCTATCTGGTGGGGCTGCTGGTGGGCACGAGCGCCTATTATGCGCGGCGGCGCGGCTGGGTCGGGCTGGGGAAAGACAGTTAAAAGTTAAGAGTTAAAAGAACGTCATACTGAACGCAGTGAAGTATCTCGCTCGGCTAAGTAATCAATGCTAAACAACGACTGAGCTACTACACCGAGCGAGATACTTCACTGCGTTCAGTATGACGTTCTTTTAACTCTTAACTCTCAACTTTTAACTTCCCGAAGGGCCGCAACTCCCGCCCGGCTACTTTTGTTAGCCACTACTCTACCTACTCCCGCGCCGCCTTTGTACGCTATTATTGACCTGGAAACCACCGGCGGGCAGCCCACCCAGGACCGGATTACGGAAATCGCCATCTTCGTGCACGACGGCGAAAAAGTGGTCGACCACTACGCCACGCTGCTCAATCCGGGCCGCCAGATTCCGCCCTTCATCACCCAGCTCACCGGCATCACCAACGACATGGTGAGCGACGCGCCTAAGTTTCACGAGGTGGCTCGCAAGGTGGTGGAGATGACCGAAGGCTGCGTGTTCGTCGCTCATAACGTGCGCTTTGACTACTCCTTCCTCAAGAAGGAGTTTGCCGACCTGGGCTACAACTATTCGCGCAAAACGCTTTGCACCGTCCGCCTGAGCCGCTCGCTGATTCCGGGCCAGCCGAGCTACAGTCTGGGTAAGTTGTGCGCCAATATCGGCATCCCGCTCGAAGGCCGGCACCGCGCCGCCGGCGATGCCCGCGCCACGGCCGAGCTGTTCGGCCGCCTGCTCGACATCACCCGGCAGGACGAGCAGCTGGCCGAAGCTGCCTCGGCCAATCCGGCCGGCACCTTGGCCGCCGTCGATGCCAACGCCCCGGCCAGCCGCCGGCCCGTGTCGGGCGCCAACGGTACGGCCAAAGCGCCCTCGCCGCGGCGCGTGGCGGCCGTGCAGGAAGCCATTCGCACGGCGCTGCTGCCGCCGCTTATTTCGCCCGAAAAAGTGGCCTCCCTACCCCACGCCACGGGCGTGTACTACTTCCACAACGAGGCGGGCGAAGTGATTTACGTAGGCAAATCCATCAACATCTACAAGCGCATTCAGCAGCACTTCGCCGTCGATGTGAAGCAACGCAAAAGCCTGGAATTCAAAAATTCCATTGCCGACATTACCTGGGAGCTGACCGGCTCCGAGCTAGTGGCGCTGCTGTATGAGTCGCACTTGATTAAGCAACTCAAGCCGGCCTACAACCGGGCCCAGCGGCGCTCGGTGTTTCCGGCCGGCATCTACCTGCGCACCGATACCCGGGGCTATAAGGTGCTGGCCTACGGCCGCGCCGACGCCCGAAACGCCGAAATTCCCGTCATCGCGCTGGCCAACCAGTACAAGGCCCAGGGCTTTCTCTACCACAAAGTCGCCAAGTACAACCTCTGCCAGAAGCTTTGCGGCCTCTACAAAACCCAGGGCGCCTGCTTCGACTACCAGGTGCACCGCTGCCAGGGCGCCTGCGTGGGCGAGGAAGCCCCCGAGACCTATAACCTGCGCGTGGACGAGGCTATCGAGAGCATCACCTACGAGCACCAGAGCTTCGTTGTAATTGGCGAAGGGCGGAGCGAGGACGAGAAGTCCATTGTCGTCGTCGAGCACGGCCGCTACCTGGGCTTTGCCTTTGTCGATGAGACGTTTACGGCGCGGCGGCTGGCCGATTTTCGCGACGTTATTCAGCCCTACGCCGATAACAAGGATATCCAGCAGATTATCCGCCAACACCTGCGCACCAAGCACCGGGGCGAAAAGGTGAAGGTGTTTAAGTAGGACCCGGAAGGCACTGGCCGGGAGCAAAGAGAAGGTCGGGCTACACCGTTCGGCAAGCTCGACGCTAACAACCTTTGACCTGTCCCGTAGTACAGGCAGGGAGCGCGGCGAGTCGCCCGCGCTCTGCCCGAAACCCCTACCCCCCTCCTCACCTTTAAAGCCAACTTTTTATGCTAGCAATGGATTACCGTGGGCCCCGCCGGGTCCGGGCCGTGCAAAAGCCCATGCCCGAAATCAAGCATCCCGAGGACGCCATCGTGCGCGTCACGCGGGCCTGCATCTGCGGCTCCGACCTGCACCTCTACAAGGGCAACGTGCCCGACACCCGCGTGGGCTCGACCTTCGGCCACGAGTTTATCGGCGTGATTGAGGAAGTGGGCGCCGATGTGACCAAGGTGAAGGTGGGCGACCAGGTGCTCGTGCCCTTCAACGTGGCCTGTGGGCGCTGCTACTTCTGCAACCAGGGTCTCTACGGCTGCTGCCAGGAGTCCAACACGGAGGCCTCGGCTGTGGGCAGCATCTTCGGCTACTCGCACACCGCCGGCGGCTTCGACGGCGGGCAGGCCGAGTACGTGCGCGTGCCCTACGCCAACTTCGGGCCGACCGTGATTCCCGAAGGCATGGACCCCGACGACGCCGTGCTACTCACCGACGTAGTGCCCACGGGCTACCAAGGCGCTGAAATGGCGGGCATCCAGAAGGGCGACACGGTAGTGGTGTTCGGGGCCGGGCCGGTTGGTATTATGGCGGCCAAGTGCGCCTGGCTGTTCGGCGCGGGCCGCGTCATCATCCTCGACTGCATCGAGTACCGGCTGGAGTTCGCGCGCAACTACGCGCAGTGCGAGGCTTACAACTTTGAGGAGATGGACGACCCGGTGGTGTTCATCAAGAAAGAAACGGACTTTCTCGGGGCTGACTGCGTGATTGACTGCGTGGGCGCCGAGGCTTCCGGCAATCTGCTGCAAACCATCACCGGCAAGCGCACGCTGCTGCAAGCCGGCTCGGCCACGGCTCTGCACTGGGCCATCAACTCCGTGAAAAAAGGCGGCATCGTGTCCGTGGTCGGCGTGTATGGGCCGACCGACAACCTCGTGCCCATCGGCAACGTCATCAACAAAGGCCTGACTATCCGCGCCAGCCAAACGGCCGTGAAACGCCTGCTGCCCCGGCTCATCGAGCACGTGCAAAACGGCGTACTCAATCCCAAGGGCCTGATTACGCACCGCATTCCGCTCGAAGAAGTGGCCGACGGCTACCGTCTTTTCTACGGCAAGCTCGATAACTGCATCAAGCCCGTTCTCATTCCTTCCACGGCCGGCATGTAAGGCTGCTTAATAAGCCATTGACCTATGACTCCTACAACGCAGAAGACCGCCCAGGATTTCGCCCACATCAAGGGCTGGGGCATCGACGCCGACCCCCACAACAACCCGGTGTACCCCATGAACGAGCGCGCCGAGGGCTCTACGCCGGGGCGCAACTACGAGCGCCCGCCCCAGCAGCCTGTGGATGTGGAACTGCTGCAAACCATTGAGCGCGCTAGCCCCTCCGCCGTGTTCGGCACCACGGTGCCGCCATCCGGGCTCAGCGGCCTGATTCGGCGCTTCGCGTTCAAGTACAGCGAAAACCGCTACCGCCACTGGCTGCCGCTGCTGGTGGCCGACCGGGTACAGGTAGTGGAAGGCGTGCTCGATGACCTCGTGCATGGCCACGTGCCCAACATCTGGGCCGAGAAGGGCTACAACGCCGAGTGGAAGCACAAACCCCAGCAGTTGGTCGTGAAGCTGACTGTCACGGCCCTGGCCACGGCCGGCCTCATTGCCTGGCTCTCGTCGGGCAGCAAAAGCAAAAAGAGCACCTACGGGTCGCGGCCGGTGAATCTGCGGATTCGCAGCGCGGCACGGGGGTAGGCTTGCTGATTCCTAATGGACAAAAAAGCGGCCGGGCATGGTGCCCGGCCGCTTTTTATATTTATATCAGCTACTATCCAACTTATTTGCACATCAAGCTAAGGCTTGAAGTAGTCGCTGAGCCGCTGCAATATCCGGCGGTAGCGCTCAGCCGAGATAGCGCCCATCTCGCCCACAATTTTAAGTTCGGGCACGACGCCCAGGTAGCCAACCCGGATGAGGGACGCCAGCCGCAGTCCGCTGCCGGCAAAGTCAGCGTCATCGGGACTGATGATATCATCAAAGCCAGCGACGGCTTGGCGCAACTGACTGCTGACTCTGCACAGCAGCAGGTCGCCGAATGGTCGTAGCTGCCGCAGCACCAGCGCGGGGCGGGTCTTCAACTCGTCATCAGCCTGGGGCAGCCGGGCCAGCACGAGCTTACCGACCATCGTACAAGGGATTAGGAGTTTTGATGTCGGCTTCCGTGTATTCCGGCTCGTCGTCGCCATAAGCGGCGGCCAGGCCCTGGGCTGCCAGCCGAAACCAGTCGGCCCGCTCCTCGTCCAGCGACCCCGACGAGACGACGGTTACGATGAGCTTGGTATTGGGCGCCAGCTCAAAGGGCTCATCCAGCCGAATTTGCTCCCCGTCAAAATGGGCACTCAGGAATATAGCTTGCATGAGAATGACGTTTTATTTTCTTTAGAATGATCAGGCGCACTGAACTGGTTTTTACGCGCCGGACTACTAAGTTAGATGAAGTCAAACTGTTATGGCATTTTCAAAATGCAACCCAATTAGCTTTTCCGCTTTTGCCTGGCGTTTAATTTTCTCGCTCACATAGATACCTGATGTAATTTGCCAAAATGGCTCTGGAGCACAAAACACACTCAGATTAGCAACCTTCGCTTGGTCGAAAGCTGGCCGAACAATTAAATCGGTAGCACCAGCAAAAATAGTTTGCTCTCGATTGAGAACATCAACTGGCTGCTTAAACCGAAGAATATGATACTGCCGCGCCTCCACTTCGCCCCGCCGAATCATAACTGATATCCAATCAATACCTTCCTCGCCGGTTGCATTACGGTCAATCAATTCCCGCATTCGCTCCGACAGCACTGGCCAAGCCAAACTGTTCGGCTGATAATCAAGCCACAGGTACTTCAAGCTATCTAAATCGTCGAACTTTCTAATCGCACCTCTACTAAAAACCAGTCGTTTTAAAATCAATTCGAACGGCAAGTTATTTATTCCTTGCATGGGCTCTATTAACGTGTGTGAAGCAGGAATATCTTCTGGAGCACAAGCGACAGCCATACTACGGCTGTCAATCGGCGAAAAATAGTAATGGCTCATTGTATTATTCCCTACCCCCTTGCCTACTTGCGACCGGCCACAATCTGCTCCACCACGGCCGGGTCCAGGAGCGTGGTCACGTCGCCGAGGTTGCTGGTTTCGCCTTCGGCCACTTTGCGCAGGATGCGGCGCATGATTTTGCCCGAGCGCGTCTTGGGTAGGCCGGCCACGATTTGAATCTTGTCGGGCTTGGCGATTTTGCCGATTTCGGCCACCACGGTTTCGATGATGCTGGCCTCGATGATTTGCTTTTCGGCGTCGCGCTCCGGCATTTCCTCCGAAAGAATCACGTAGGCGTAGATGCCCTGCCCTTTCACGTCGTGCGGATAGCCGACGACGGCCGATTCCACGACGTGAATGTTCTGGTTGATGGCGTTCTCGATTTCGGCGGTGCCGAAGCGGTGGCCCGATACATTAATCACGTCATCGACGCGGCCGATGATGCGGTATAAGCCATTTTCGTCGCGGCGGGCGCCGTCGCCGGTGAAGTAGTAGCCGGGGTAGGGCCCGAAGTAGGTCTGGCGGGCGCGCTCGTGGTCGCCCCAGGTGGTGCGGATGATGCCCGGCCAGCTCGCCTTAATGGCCAAATAGCCTTCCTGACCGTTGCCCTCGATTTCCTGGCCTTCCTGGTTGAGCAGCACCGGCTGCACGCCCGGCAGCGGCAGGCCGGCGCGGGCCGGCACCGAGGGCGTGATGCCGGCCAGGGCCGAAATCATGACCCCGCCGGTTTCGGTCTGCCACCACGTGTCCACGATGGGGCAGCGCTCCTTGCCCACGTGCTGGTGGTACCAGTGCCAGGCCTCTTCATTTATCGGCTCGCCCACCGAGCCCAGCACGCGCAGGCTGCTCAGCGAGTAGCTTAGCACATTGTCCAGCGGCGTGGCCATCAGGGAGCGGATGGCCGTGGGCGCAGTGTAGAAAATCGTGACGTGGTGCTTGTCAATTACTTCCCAAAAGCGGCCCGCGCTCGGGAAGGTCGGCACGCCCTCGAATTGCAGCGACGTGGCGCCCGCCAGCAACGGCCCGTAGAGCAGATACGTGTGGCCCGTGACCCAGCCGATGTCGGCGGTGCACCAGTACACATCGTTTTCCTCGACCTGAAACACGTTGCGAAAGGTGTAGTCGGCCCAGACCATGTAGCCGGCCGTGCTGTGGACCACGCCCTTGGGCTTGCCAGTGCTGCCCGACGTGTAGAGAATGAAAAGCGGGTCTTCGGCCGCCATCTCCTCGGCGGGGCAGGTTTTGGCCACGTCCACGACTTCCTCGTGAAACCAGACGTCGCGGCCCTCCTGCATGTGCACGGGCCAGCCCAGGTGCTCGGTCACGATGACGCGGCGCACCGACGGGCAATTCAGCAGCGCCTCATCGACCACACTCTTGACCGGAATCTGGCGGGAGCCGCGGTTGAGGCCGTCGGCCGTGAGCACGAAGCCGGCGTCGGCGTCATTGACGCGGTCGGCAATGGCATTGGCCGAAAAGCCGGCAAACACCACGGAGTGCACCGCGCCGATGCGGGCGCAGGCCAGCACCGAGATGGCCAGCTGCGGAATCATGGGCAGGTAGATAATCACCCGGTCGCCCTTCTCGACGCCGTTGTTGAGCAGCACGTTAGCCATCTGGCAGACCTGCTGGTACAGCTCGCGGTAGGTCAGGCGCAGGTGGCGGACCTTGGGGTCGTTGGGCTCGAAGATGAGGGCCAGCTTGTTGCCGCGGGTAGCCAGGTGCCGGTCGAGGCAGTTCTCGGTGATGTTGAGCGTGGCGCCCTCAAACCAGCGGTTGTGGCCGCCGACCAGGTCGGATTGCATCACCGTGTCCCACTTGCGGCGCCAGGTGAAGGGCTCGGCGCGGGCCGCCCAGAACCCGGCCGGGTCCCGGACGGAGTGGTCGTAGGCTTGGTGGTATTCTTCGAGCGTGCGGATGCGGTTGGGCATGGGGAGGGGGGGGTAGGGATTGAAGTAAAAGGGTTGGTTACTAACGATTGGCGCGGGGTTTTGCCCCGTGCCGCCTGGTTGCCGGTCGCCGGCCGGCACGCGCGCCTAGGGTCGCGCATAGGTTGTGGTGAGGTAGCTGTGGCCACCGGCCGGCGGCCGGCGACCAAGTGACACGGGGCAGAGCCCCGCGCCAAACCGACTTTCCTACCCCCCCTCAAACGCCCGCCCGACGCCGCGCCGGGTTAGCCCGGCCCGAATCTCGTCCAGAATCAGGGGGTCATCAATGGTGGAGGGGGTAGGAAAATCTTCGCCGTCGGCCAGCTGCCGCAGGGTTTTACGCAGGATTTTGCCGGAGCGGGTTTTGGGCAGGCGCGCCACCACCAGCACCTGCCGGAAGCAGGCCAGCGCCCCGATGCGCTGCCGGACGCGGGCCACCAGCCCCTGCTCCAGCGTGGCCTCGCTTAGCGTCTGCCCGTCTTTGAGCACGACGAGGCCGGCCGGCACCTGCCCGCGCAGCTCGTCGGCGATGCCCAGCACGGCGCACTCGGCCACGGCGGGGTGGGCGGCCAGAATTTCTTCCATCTCGCCGGTGCTCAGGCGGTGGCCGGCCACGTTTATCACGTCATCGACGCGGCCCATGATGTAGCAGTAGCCTTCCGCGTCGCGGTAGCCGCCGTCGCCGCTGAGGTAGTAGCCGGGGTAGGCGGCCAGGTAGGCCTCGTGAAAGCGGGCGTCGTCGTTCCACAGGGTCGGGAAGCAGCCGGGGGGTAGGGGCAGCCTGACGGCCACCAGGCCGGTGGTGCCGGCCGGCACGGGCTGCCCGGCCTCGTCGAGTATCTGCACGTCGTAGCCGGGCACGGGGAAGCCGGCCGAGCCGGCGCGGGGCGGCGGCATGGCTTCCAGCCCCACCAGCGTGGCCAGCATCGGCCAGCCCGACTCGGTTTGCCACCAGTGGTCAATCACGGGCACGCCCAACACCTGGCCGGCCCACTCATACGTGGCCGGGTCGCAGCGCTCGCCGGCCAGAAACAGGTAGCGCAAGCTGCTCAGGTCGTATTTTTTCGCCAAAAGTCCTGCCGGGTCTTCTTTCTTGATGGCCCGGATGGCGGTGGGCGCCGTGAACATGACGCTCACTTTATGGTCCTCGACCAGGCGCCAGAACGTGCCCGCGTCGGGGGTGCGCACGGGCTTGCCCTCGAACAAAACCGTAGTGCAGCCCCGCAAAAGCGGCCCGTACACGATGTAGGAGCTGCCCACGGCCCAGCCGATGTCGGAGCCGGTGAAGATGACCTCGCCGGGCTGCAAGTCATAAATAACCTCCAGGCTGTAGCGCAGGGCCACGGCGTGGCCGCCGTGGTCGCGCACTACGCCCTTGGGCCGGCCGGTGGTGCCGCTGGTGTAGAGGATGTAGAGCGGATGCGTGCCGGCCACGGCCACCGCCGCCACCGGCGCGGCTTGCAGCAGCACCTGATACTCAATGTCGCGGCCGGGCTGCATCCGAGCCCGCACGAAATCGCGCTGAAGCACGACCACGTGGGCGGGCGGGTGGCGGGCTTGCTCAATCGCCTCGTCCACCAGCGGCTTGTAGGGAATCACGCGGTCAAACTCCATTCCGCCCGCCGCGCACGCAATCACGCGGGGCCGGGCATCATCGATGCGCACGGCCAGCTCAGGCGGGGCGAAGCCGCCGAACACCACCGAGTGCACCGCCCCGAGCCGGGCGCAGGCCAGCATGGCCACCACGGCTTCGGGTAGGTTGGGCAGGTAGATAATCACCCGGTCGCCTTTTTCCACGCCCAGCCCGCGCAGCCCGCCGGCAAAGCGGGCCGTGAGGTCGAGCAGCTCGGCGTAGGTATAAGTGCGCAGCGTATTCGTGACGGGCGAGTCGTAAATCAAAGCAGTTTGCTGGCCGCGGCCGGCGGCCACTTGCGCGTCGAGGCAGAGGTAGGCCGTGTTTAATTCCCCATCCGCAAACCAGCGGTAGCGGCCGTTGGCCTCCTGGCTCAGCGGCCGGATGGGCGCGGTCTTCCAGTCCAGCGCGCGGGCCTGCACGGCCCAGAAGGCGGCCGGGTCGGCCAGGCTGGCGGCGTGGGCCGCGGCGTAGGAGCAGGCACGTTTCATGGCGGGGTGGGAGGAGGGGGGTAGGGTGCGGGGTAGGGAGTAGCGCGGAGTAGGGAGTAGGGCGGACTTTGTAGTCCGCGAGTGGAACGGCCAGCGGGCGCGGACGCGGACTACAAAGTCCGCCCTACGCCACGACGCCCAGCAGCTCGCGCACTTTTTCCATGAGCTGGCGGGTGCTGAAGGGCTTGGGAATATACAAGTCGGCGCCCGCTTCGTAGCCCTGCCGAATGTCGGCTTCCTTGCTTTTGGCCGAGAGAAAAATAACTTTGGCCTGCGCCTGGGCCGGGTTTTGGCGCAGGGTCTGGCACACCTGGTAGCCGTCCACGTCGGGCATCATCACGTCGAGCAGCACCAGGTCGAAGGGCGTGTGGGCAATGGCAGCCAGGGCCTCGGTGCCGTTGCGGGCAATGCCGACCTGGCAGCCGTTTTTGCGCATCAAAAATTCGAGCGACATGACAATATTGGGCTCGTCATCGACAATGAGGATGTGGGGCGTTTTCATAGGATACTGGATGAAGAGAACATCATGCAGAGCGCAGCGAAGCATCTTGCTGGGGGAAGTAATCCAATCGTTGTTTACCGCTAATTAGTCAGCGGGCGAGATGCTTCGCTGCGCTCTGCATGACGTTCTCCCTGCTTTCAGCCGCCGGCAGCTCCACACAGAAGCACGCGCCCTGGCCCACTTCGCTCTCGACCCAGATGCGCCCGCCGTGGCTTTCCACGATTTTGCGGCTGATGGCCAGCCCCAGCCCCGAGCCTTCGGGCTTGCGCATGGTCTGATTGCGAGCCTGAAAAAACTTGTCGAAAATCAGCTCGTGAAACTCCCCGGCGATGCCCTTGCCATTGTCGGCGATGCTGATGCGCACGTTGGCCGCCGAGGGGGGGGTAGGGACTCCGGCGGCGCGGCCGGGCGCGGCGGCGGGCGGGGCCAGGTTCCCTACCCCCCCCTCGGCGGCCCAGGCCGCCGGCGCCACCGCGACGCGGATGCGGCCCGTGCCGTCGGCGCGGCAGGCTTTCACCGCATTCGAGAGCAGGTTGACCAGCACCTGCATTAGCCGGTCGGGGTCGGCGCGCAGCGCGGGCAGGCCGGCGGGCACGGCCAGCTCCAGCTGAATGTGGCGCTCGCGGGCGAGCTGGGCCACGGCCTCCAGGGCTTCGGGCAGCAGCTGTGCGGCCGAGACGGGCTCGGTTTCGAGCGTGGCCTGACCGGACTCGAACTTTTCTAAATCCAGCACCAGCGTGATGAGACGGCTCAGGCGCTCGGCTTCCTTGCTGATGGTGGCCTGGAAGTGGGCGCGCTCGTCGGCGTCAAGGTCGGGGTTGTCGGCCAGAATCTCGGACAGCGCGCGGATGCTGGTCAGGGGGGTGCGCAGCTCGTGGGTGACGGTGTAGAGAAACTCGTCCTTCTGCTGGTCCAGGGCCTGGAGTTGGTCGTAGGCTTCGCGCAGCTCGCCCGTGAGGCGCTGCAACTGGCGCGACTGCTTCTGGAGCTGGCGGTTGGCTTCGAGCAGCTGTTGGCTTTCCTTGAGAATGCCCACCACGTTGTCGTAGCTGATTTCCTCGGCCGCCCCGACCCCCGTGGCCAGCAGCAGCCGCGCCGAGGCCGGCCCGATGGAGCCGGCCAGCAGCCGCTCGGCGTAAGCCAATAAATGAGGCGTGTGCGCGGGCGAGACCTCGGCGGCGGCGCCTTCCGGTAGCTCAGCGGCAGGCAGCGCGGCGGGAAAACGGTCGGCGAAGGCGCGCAGGGCCTGGTTTGCGCGCTTTTTGCCCAGAAAGCCGGTGAGCAGGGCCCGCACGTCGGGCAGCGTGGCCGGGCCGCGCCAGCCGGCCGGGCCGGCGTCGGGGCGCGGGTTGAACGCGGCCACGAACACCTCGGCCTGCCGCTCTTCCAGGGCCGTGAGCTGCCCGGCCAGCGAGACGCCCACGTACAGGCCCACGTTCAGCAGCCAGCTCCAGAACAGCCCGTGCGAGAGCGAATCGAGCCCGCTGAGCCCCAGCAAGGCAAACGGCCGCAAGGCACTTAAGCCAAACAGCCCCTCGCTGAGCAGGCTCGCGGGCAAGCGGCCGGGCCCCACCATCGTGGGCACGACCAACGTGAAAAACCAGACCCCGAAGCCCGCCAGCAGCCCCGCCGTGGCGCCCTGCCGGGTGCCGCCGCGCCAGTACAAGCCCCCCAGCACGGCCGGCACGAACTGCGCCACGGCCGCAAACGAGACCAGGCCAATGTTGACGAGCGGCAAGTCGTGGCCCACGACGGCGTAGTAGCCGTAGGCCAGGGCCAGCACCAGCACCACGGCCAGGCGGCGGGTTTGCAGGGCGGCCTGGCCCAGGTAAGCAAACCAGCGCGAGGCCGGCCGGCCGCCCCCGGCCCCTACCCCCCCCCCGCCCACCGAGCCCTGCCGCAGCAGCACCGGCAGGAGCAGGTGGTTGCTCACCATCACGCTCAGGGCAATGGTTTCGACGATAATCATGCTGCTGGCCGCCGAGAGGCCCCCCAGGTAGATGAGCAAAGCCAGCCAGCTGTGGCCCGCGCGCAGGGGCAGGGCCAGCACGAAGGTGTCGGCGTCGAGGCCCCGGCCGGCGTAGAGCAGCTGCCCGCCCAGGGCCACGGGCAGCACGAACAGATTGATAATGATGAGGTAGAGCGGAAACAGCCACATGGCCTTGCGCAGGTGGTCTTCGTTGACGTTTTCGACCACCGACACCTGAAACTGCCGCGGCAAGAGCAGGATGGCCGAGGCGCTGAGCAAAAGCAAGGTCAGCCACTGCGGCCCGCTCGTGCCGGCCCCACTCAGGGTGAAGAGCTGGGCCAGCGCCGGCTCGGCGGCGGCCTTGTCAAACACGTCGGCGAAGCCATCAAACAGGCCAAAGGTGACGAACACGCCCGCCGCCAGAAAGGCCACGAGCTTGACCAGGCTTTCCAGGGCTACGGCCAGCACCATGCCCTCGTGCCGCTCGGTAGCCTCCACCGAGCGGATGCCGAAGATGATGGTGAAAAAAGCCAGCGCCCCGGTCGTGTACAGGGCCGAGTTGGCCGCCGCGCCGCCCGGCCCCAGGGCCGCCAGCGCGCCCACGGGCTGCGTCAGAATATCGAACGAGGCGGCAATGGCCTTGATTTGCAAGGAGATGTAGGGCACGATGCCCAGCACGCACACGGCCGTGACCAGCGCGCCGAGCGCGCCGCTCTTGCCGTAGCGCGCCGAGATAAAGTCGGCGATGCTGGTCAGGCGCTGCTGCCGGCAGATGCGGATGATTTTGCGCAAGACCAGCCACCAGGCCGGCGCCAAAAGTGTGGGTCCCAGGTAGATGCCCACGAACTCCAGCCCGAACGAGGCGGCCCGCCCCACCGAGCCGTAGAACGTCCAGGCGGTGCAGTACACGGCCATGCTCAGGGCGTAGACGTAGGGGTTGCTCACCAGGCTGCGCCGCGCCGCCGAGCGCCGCTCCGCCGCGTAGGCCACGCCGAAGAGCAGAGCCAGGTAGCCGAACGAAAAGCCGATGACGAGCAGCGGGGACATGTTTTGGGAGTTATGAATTCTGAATTATGAGTTATGAATTGACTAATGCCCCTGGAATTGGGAGTTGGCTGCCGACAACTCCTAACTTATAACTCATAACTTATTTTCTTACCAGCCAGCCGGTGAGGGCCACGAGCCCGGCCCAGGTGAGCAGCACGTAGAGGTAGAGCACGGGCACGCCGAAGGCGCGGCCATCGTGGTCGAAGAGGCTGAGCAAGGGGTAGTTGAAGAGCAGAAAAAACAGCACCGTCACGAAAAGCAGCCGCTGGCCGCGGCGCTGCTCGGCGCGTTCGGGAGGGGGCAGGGGCAGCATGGGGGGTAGGGAAACCGGCTGCCGCAAACGTGACAAACCGCGGCGGAATCGAGGGTAGGAACCGGGGGCAGTAAAAAGCAGGAGGTCTTCAATTTAACCAAAAAAGCCGCCGGCCCAACGGACCGGCGGCTTTTAGCGGCCTGATGGCGCCAGGGGGGTAGGGACGCTAAGCGGCGGCCGAGGGCTGCTCGTCCATGAGCCTGACGTTGCGCACGTCCTTCATTAAGGCTGAGCCGATGAAGAAGCAGAGCAGGGCAATGACGACCGGATAAATCAGGCCCATGTAGATGCTGTGCTCCTTGGCAAAGGTGCCCGCCGGCTGGGTGGCGGCCCACACCGTGAGCGAGGTGGCGATGTAGGGCACGAAGCCGCCGAACACGCCATTGCCGATGTGGTAGGGCAGCGAGAGCGAGGTGTAGCGCACCTTGGTCGGAAACAGCTCGACCAGGTAGGCAGCGATGGGACCGTAGGCCATGGTCACGAACAGCACCAGGCAGAAGGTGAGCGCAATCATGGGCAGCAGGCTCGGCGAGGCCGATTGCATCACGGCCGGCACGGCGGCCACGGCGGCGCCGGCGGCATCGACGGTGGCGGGCACGGCGGCGGTTTTCTCGGTGAGCGGGCCGGCAAAGGCTTTCAGGCCGTAGAAAATCGGGATGGTGAACAAGGCGCCGCAAACAAGGCCGGTCATGATGATGCGCTTGCGGCCGATGCGGTCGGATAGGCTGCCGAAATAAACAAAAAACGGCGTGGCCAGCAACAGGGCAACGCAGAGCACGGTGCCGCCGTCCACAATGCTCATCTTCAGGGTGGAGAGCATGAAGGAGTAAGCGTAGAACTGGCCGGTGTACCAGACCACGCCCTGGCCCATAGTGGCGCCAAACAAGGCGATGAGCACCAGGCGGCGGTTTACCGGATTGACAAAGGACTCGCGCAGCGGGTTGGTGGAGGTTTTGCCTTCGGCCTTGGCCTTGGCAAACAGCGGCGACTCGTGCAGCTTGCGGCGGATATAGTAGGAGGCAATAATGAGCAGGCCCGAAAGCAGGAACGGCACGCGCCAGCCCCACTCCTTGAAGGCGTCCTCGCCCAGGATTTTGCGGGTGGCCAGAATCACGAGCACGGCCAGAAACAGGCCGGCCGTGGCCGTAATCTGAATAAAGGAGGTGTAGTAGCCGCGCTTCTGGTCGGGGGCGTATTCGGCCACGTAGGTGGTGGCGCCGCCGTACTCGCCGCCCAGGGCCAGGCCTTGCAGCAGGCGCAGCACCACCACGATGGCGGGCGCGGCCAGCCCGATGCTGTCGTAGCCCGGCACCAGGCCGGTGATGAACGTGGCCCCGCCCATCAGCAGCAAGGTCACCAGGAACGTGTATTTGCGGCCTATCATGTCGCCGATGCGGCCGAAGAACACGGCCCCGAAGGGCCGCACCAGGAAGCCCGCGCCGAACACGGCCAGCGCGCCGAGCAGGGTATCCTCAATCTTGCCCTTCGAGCCGAAAAGCACGGGGCCGATGATGGTAGCCAGCAGGCCGAAAATGTAGAAGTCGTACCACTCAATCACCGTCCCGACCGAGGAGGCCGTTATCACCTGCCAGATTTTACTGGTCGGCGTCGAGTTGTTGTCGTGGGCCACTTCGGGGTTGACGCCCGCGGTGGCCGCGCCCGCGTAGGCCGGATTTATGCTGGGTTGCATAGGTTGGGTTGGATTAAGTGAAGAGGTGGGTAGGAAGTGCGCTTGGCTTACAGAAAAACCTGGGTTTGCAGCGTGATTTCGGGGCGGTAGTTCACGCCGTTCACGCGCGCGCCGCCGCCGTCGGTTGTGGCGGTTTGGTTCGTGAAGTCGGGCCGGGCGCGGTAGTTGAGCGTGAACTTGGCATTATGGCCGTCGATGTAGAAGTTGGCGCCGGCGTCGAAGATGCGCACGAGCTGCTTGTCGCCATCAGCCTTGCGCAGGCCATCGTAGCCGGCCAGCAGCTGGTCGACGTAGGGCTGCACCCGCAGCTTGGGGCCGAACAGGTTTTTAGGCAGCAGAAAGCCGGCCTGCGCGTAGCCCACGTGGCCGGAGCCGGAGTGCGGCACGGCGTTGCCGCGCAGGATAGCCGTGCCGTAGCCGGGGTTCGAGGCCCCGATGTAGCGCACGTGGTTGGGGCCCATGTCGAAGTTGTAGTACACCCCGTAGAAGGTGAAGGCTGTGCCCGTTTCCTTGTTGAGCGGCGTGTCAAAAAAGGCGTCGAGCGACCAGAGGCCGATGTCGTGGGTCTGCACCTGATTGGCCGCGTTGTTGAACGAGGCGAAGCCCGCCGCCGTGGCCGCCGTCGTGGCGGCGGCCGTCAGCACGCTGCCGGCGGGGCGCGAGACCATGCCGTCGGCATTATAGAAAAAGCCGCCGCCGAGATTGAACACGCGCTTGGTGCCCAGGTAGGTGCCCACGGCGAAGGGCAGTAGGTTGGATTCGAGGTCCAGAAACTCCCAGCTCAGGTAGCCCTGGTAGATGTGGTTGGTGCCCTGGGGGTTGTATTCGGCCACGTTGCGGCCCGTGTTGATGCCGGTGGCGGCGCTCGTGGCGCCCAGCCCCACCGCCGTGCTGAAGGCGCCGGTCTGGTTGGTCAGGAACGACTCGTTGATGCTCAGCGCGTAGTCGAGCCGGCTCACGCGGCCCTTGGCATAGACGCCGATGCCGCGCACAAACTGGTCGATGGCTTCGATGGTAGGCCAGTTGGTGAGCGGCGCGTCCATCGTGAGGAAGTTGACCGTGCTGGCGCGGGTTAGGCGCGAGAGGCCGTTCTGATAGTGCATCCCGGCGCCCAGGCTCACGTAGTTGTTGAGCTTGTACTCCACTACCGCCTCGTGCACGAAGAGCTGGGGCTTTTTGGCGTCCACGGCCGGGTTCACGCCCCCACTCACGGCCGTTTGGTTGTTGATGCCAATGTGGGTGTACACCAGGAAGCGCGGGTTGAGCTGAGCCAGCACGATAAAGCGAGTGCGGCGCAGGGCGAAGTCAATCTGGTCGCTTTGCGGCTTGGCGGGCGCGCGTAGCGTACCGGTGTTGTTTTCGGTGTAGCGGGTCCAGATTTGGCTCCAGGTCAGAAAGCGCAGGTACTTGGAGCCGTCGGGCGAGAGGTTTACCTTCATGCCCGCCCCGTAGGGCACCGACTCGGTGGGCGTGGGCGTGGCGGCGCTGCCGGCCGGCGGGCTCACCGGCGCCGAGGGGGTAGGCTGCGCCGAGGGCAGCGGGTTGGTGCTGGAAGGCGCTGGCGCCGAGGGGTCCGTGGGCGGCGGTGGCGGCGGGGTAGTCGGCACTTGCCCGAAGGCCGTGCTGGCCAGCAGCAAGCCGCCCAAAGACAGCGCGTAGCGGGAATTTCGCATAAGGTGGGGAATTGGGTGAGAAAGAAGCGAAGCTGGCCGTCCGCCGCGCCGGCCGGCGCGGCATTGGTCCCGCCAAGTAGCAACTTTCCCGGCGGCCTTGGGCCCGCCCCGCTATCGTTTTGCTAACCGGCTATAGCCGCGCACCCCCCTTTCCTACCCCCTACCCCCTACCCCTGCCGAAACCGCTCCCAGCGTATCATCATGAACTTATCGCCCAGCTCGGTCACGACCAGGCCGGTGCTCTTGAGGTTTTCGGGCTTCTGAAAAAACTCGGCTAACTCCTTTTGATTGAGAATTTTATAGGTCGGATGATAGTCGGTTTGGCGCGGCGCCTTCATACCATATTTCTTAACCCAGTTCATCACGCTCACGTGGCTCACGCCCAGCAGGCGCTCAATCTCGCGGTAGCTCACGCCCTCGATGTAGAGCTGCAAGGCCTTGATAACGTAGTAGCTATCAACTTCGCGCCCGGCCTTCGCCACCGAGAAATGGTAGCCGCAGTTGCGGCACTTGTAGCGCTGCCGCCCGGCGATGATGCCGCTTTTCGTAGCGTCGATGGCGTCGCATTTGGGGCAGGCAAGGGCGGGCATAAGCGAGAGTATAAGCAGGCGCCGCGGAAGCTATGGCTGTTTAGCAAATATATGGCAGATTAGCAAATATGCTGGTTTCTGAACTCTTGGCCTTTAGCTTTGAGAATGAGGGAAAAACGAGTTCGCGGCTTACGGCGGCACTGGCGCGACCATCAGCGGCAGGCAGCTATCCCGGAAATGCTAAGCCGCTCCATGATTGAGCAGCATCAGTATGACCGGGAGAAATTAGGTCTGAGTCCTTGGAATGTATATGACAAGCCCCCGCTGGCCTTCCGAAAGCTCTGGGTTAGCCGGCTGCTAGCTGATTTTCAGCAGTGGCACAAAGAGTTAGCTTCTTTTCATTCTGAATTTTATTTGGCAGTCTGGCTATTCGAGCCCCGTTTTGGTCAGTCGCAACTGGTAGCAGGCATTAGCGAAAGAAAAACGCGGTACGAAGGTATTTTTAGCGAAGCGGAAAATACTCCGCTACCGGTTGAATATCAAGAACTACCAGGAGTAGCAGCGTTGCGTTGGGTCCGCCACGCCGAGGTAGAAGCATTCTGGGCCGATGAGTTTGCGGAGCGCGGTACTTGGGCGTCAAGCAAACCGCACTGGGAATTCAAGACTCTGGATGGGGAGACGTGCATCGCCGTTCAGGTAGGGTGGGTATGGGTAGGCCAAGCCCCTGAATAAGCTGGTGAGGTAGTTTTATAGCGTCAATTCTCCCACCCCATGCCTACCCCCCCGCCCGCCTTCCACTCCCTCACCCCCGCCGACCTTAAGCCGCAGGAGTGGCACCCGTTTATGGTGGGCGCCGTGGCCCCGCGCCCCATCGCCTTCGCCAGCACGATTAATAGGACGGGCTGCGTGAACCTGAGTCCGTACAGCTTCTTCAACGCCTTCAGCTCCAACCCGCCCATCCTCGTGTTTTCGCCCGCCAACCGCGTGCGCGACAATTCCCAAAAGCACACGCTGGAAAACGTGCGCCAGGTGCCCGAAGTCGTCATCAACATCTGCGACTTCGCCCTGGTCGAGCAGATGTCGCTGGCCAGCGTTGAGTATGCGCGCGGCGTGAACGAGTTCACCAAAGCCGGCCTCACCGAGCTGGCCTCGGACGTGGTGCGCCCGCCGCGCGTGGCCGAGGCGCCGGCCGCTTTCGAATGCGTGGTGGAGCAGGTGATAGAGCTGGGCCAGGAGAATGGGGCCGGCAACCTCGTGGTGTGCCGCGTGGTGCGGGCCCACTTCCGGCAGGATATTTTGCTGCCCACTGGCGCCGGCATCGACCCGTTCAAGCTCGATGCCGTGGCCCGGCTCGGCGGCGACTGGTACGCCCGCATCACGCCCGAAAGCTTATTTGAGGTGCCCAAGCCCAACCGCAAGATGGGCATCGGCATCGACGAAATTCCCGAGCATATTCGCCACTCCGAGCACCTGAGCGGCAACCACCTGGGCCGCCTGGGCAATATTGAGCGCGAATCCCTACCCCCCGCTGAGGCCGTCGAAGCGGCCAGGGCCGAGCCGCTGGTAGCCTACGTGCTCAACAAATACCGCGACGATGCGCCGGAGCGGCAGAAGCAGCTGACGCTGCTGGGCCGGCAGCTACTAGACGAAGGCAAGCTGCTGGACGCGTGGAAGGTGCTGCTGCTGAGCGGAAGGTAAGCGCCTAGTCGCCCACCGCGTGGCAACCCCACGCCCTGGCACCTTCTCCCGCCGGATTCTGCGCATCAAGCAGAGAGGAGCCGGGGCGTGGGGTCCTGACGTCAGGATAACTCCTTAATCCGGGGGTCAAACGCGAAGTCCTCACGCCCCGCAATGCGCACTTGCGCGAAATCCGGGTGCCGGGTATTGAACACGTAGTTCACCTCGTGGGCGATGATGGACGAGGGCACCCGCAGTACCGCCGCCCGGGTTCCCTCGTACCAGGCAGCGCCCAGCGGCTGGCAGCGGGCGTAGTTTTCGGGCCGCTGCCAGTCGGCCGGCAGCTCGGCCAAGGTCAATTCTTCGATGGCTAAGTCGTCGGGAAAAGTGATGCGCAGCACCTTAAAATGGTCCGCCAGGCCCTCACCGCTGCGGTGCACCACGTTTTCGAGGCAGGCCAGCGCCCGGCTGCCAGCCGTATAAATCACGAGTTGTCCGCGCCGGTTCCAGCGCGCCGGGTAACCCGACGCCACAAGGGCGCCAGCGTATTTGGCCAGGCAGATGCGGTACACTTCCATGCGGGCGGGTCAACTCAGCCGCCGCGCTAAGCTAGGTCGCCGTAGGCGATGCGGCCCACTTCCTCGGCCACTAAATCAATGCCGCCGCTGGTTTGCAGCAGGGCCAGCGGCGGCTGCCCGCCCAGCCCGTAGGCCGGCTTGCTGAGCCAGCGCCGGAACGCGGCCGAGTCGCCAAACACCTCTTCGCCGCGCCGGGCCAGGGCCAGCAGCTTGAGCACTTGCTCGCTGGCCGTGGGGTTGAGGCGCTTTTTGCCCTGGCGGTAGGTGCGCAGGGTTTTGGTGGTGGTGTTGAGCAGGTCGGCCAGCTCGTCGGCGTGCAGCTGCAAGACGCCCGCCACGTCGAAGGCTGTTTTGGCGAGCACGCCGGTGCGGGCCTCCATCACGAGGGCAAAACTGTCGGTCACCACGCGCTCCAAGCTCAGCAGCGCGGGCGAGTAGATGGCAGTTGGGGCGGTGATGGCGGCAGGCATGGGGGTAGGAAATTGCAAAGCTTTCCCAAAGATGGGAATACTTTCCGTAGAAACGGGAAAATTTACTTTTCGTTCCGATAGGCTGGCAGCCTCCAAGTCATGGGACGAGTTGAACAGCAACTGATAAGCAGTAATCGTTCTGACGCCAAAGACACAAAATATTGTGTCTCTACTTTCGCTCACTGACCTTAACCATTGCCAATTCCCTACCCCCTTGACCGGCGCCAACGCGGGCAGACGCGAAGTATCGCGTCTCTACCTCGTTCCTACCTGAGTTTTACAACCTCACCCCGACCTCTCCCAATGGAAATCCGCACCGCCACTGACTACCAAGTCGCCCTGTTAGAGTTAAAGCAGCTCATCACCGAAACCCCAGAGGTAACCGGCCCAATTGCCACACTGGCCGAAGCACTGGATGATTATGAAATAAAGGCCGGCCACGGCCCGGTGCGCCCCAACACGCTCATCGGCCGCCTGGAAATCGAGATGTTCAACCGGCAGCTCAACCGCAAGCAGATGGCCGAACTGCTCGGCATCCCGGCCAGCCGGTTCAGCGACCTGCTCAACGGTAAAACCGGCGTGAGCATGAGCTAAACTCGCGGCAGTTAGGGCTCTAGTTTCAAGAAGAGCTACATGAATTTTCGCCGTTTAAAAGCTCTTACATCAGCGGATGTCAAATTAAACCATTCACCATTTAGCCTTCTATCTGCAAAACGTTTATGCCAATACCTTTCAATTCCAACAGCATCATCCGTTGCTATTCTGTGCACAAGTTCTGCCTCTAATGGTAATTGAAGCTTAATTTCTCTTTCTCGTCTTTCAAGATTATTAGTCCTACCAATTTTGTAATGTTTACCCGATTTATACAAGTACACATTTCCATTTTGCTCAGAAGGGTTACTGTCATTTGACAGCTCTATCACTTCACTGGATTCTGCACCACAATATTGTAGTAAAATAGTAGCATTATTCTCAGCACAATATTTTTTAAAGGCTGCTATCAGCGCGGATTTGCTACCATAACGATTGAAGCTATTATGACTTGGAAAGCTTTTATCATTCGTAGCCTTAATTCGTAAGTCTCCTGACGAAGGAAATCGGCTCAACTCTGCAACTAGCTCGGCAAGTTTTTTTAAGATGAAGTCTGAATCAAATGCAGGATTTAATACATTAGGTTCAAACCCAGCGGCTCCTACGGCGTCACCCCATCTAGCCCAATATTTGCCATACCAATCGGATTCTTTCAAACCAGTTTCTTGATAAAACCGTTGTTTACCCAACGGTTTCCCGCCATTGGTCTCAGCAGTTCTAATAATTTCTGAAATAATAAATTCTTTTGTCATACTTCACTTTTTATGGACTTGTAATAGCCCTCTAGTCGAGTATGTACTTGGATGATGAAAATTGCAATTTCCACTAAAATATTCACAATACACTTTAATTCCTAACTGCAATCAGCAGCCCCAGTTCCTTGTAACGCAGGTTAAACCGCTTGGCGATGGCTGCGTTCGTGAGCGAGCCGCGGTAGATGTACACGCCGCTGCGGAAATTCTCGTTCGTGAACAAGACCTCGTTGATGCCGCCCTGCTGGCTGATTTCCTGGAGGATGGGGGTGAAGATGTTGCTCAAGGCGTTGGTGGCGGTGCGGGGCACGCGCGAGGCGATGTTGGGCACGCAGTAGTGCACCACGTCGTATTTGCGAAACACGGGGTTGCTGTGGCTGGTCATCTCGCTGGTCTCGAAGCAGCCACCCTGGTCGATGCTCACGTCGATAATAACCGAGCCGGGCGCCATGCTGGCAACCATTTCCTCGGGCACCATGAACGGCACGCGGCCGTCCTCGGCGTGCAGCGCGCCGATGACGACATCGGCGCGGCGGATTTGCTGGCTCAGGGCAAACGTATCTAAGGTGCTGGTGTAGAGCTGCATCCCCAGGTTGTGCTTGAGGCGGCGCAGCTTGTAGAGGTGGTTGTCAAACACCTTCACCTCGGCGCCGAGTCCGGTGGCGGCGCGGGCGGCGTACTCGGCCACGGTGCCGGCGCCCAGAATGACGACCTGCGACGGCGGCACGCCCGTGATACCACCCAGGATGATGCCCTTGCCCTCGTTGGAGCGCGCCAGGTATTCGGCGGCGATAAGCATGACCGTTGAGCCCGCGATTTCGCTCATGGCGCGCACCACGGGGCGGGCGCCGCTCGGGTCCTTCATCAGCTCGAAGCCGATGGCGTTGATTTTCTTGCGCGTCAGCGCCGCGATGTACTCGGGCGTGAGCGAGCCAAATTGCAGGGCCGAAATTAAGGTTTGGCCAGCCTTGAAGTGCTCGATTTCATCGAGCGTGGGCGGGGCCACTTTCAGCACCACGTCGGCCTTGTACACTTCCTCGGCCGAGTAGGCGATGGTGGCGCCAGCCTCGGAGTAGGCGTGGTCGGCGAACTTGCTGGGCGCGCCGGCGCCGGCTTCGAGCACCACTTCGTGGCCCTCGCTGACGAGGTGCTGCACGGCTTCGGGCGTCAGGCCGAGTCGGTTTTCCTGGAGCGAAGTTTCGCGGGGCAGGCCGATGAAGAGCTTACGCTTGCGCGTTTCCACGGCCAGCATGGATTCCTGGGTGAAATAGGCGCGGCTCGTGGCCAGCGACTCGAATCCAGAGGGTACTTGTTCCGCCATCTAAATTTCAGTTATCAATTAACAGTTATCAGTGAACAGTAACAGCTTACGAGCTACTAAACTCAGTCACTCTCTATTCGGTATAATTTGCTAAATGATAGTTTTTAATGAGTAAGTGATACGTGTAGCTGCCGCGATTCCGGGCCCGTCACGCTGAGTTGCACGAGCAGCCGGGGTGAGGGGAGCAGCAACTCAATTCGCCCCGGCCACTCTATCAGACAAAGATAACCAGAATCGAAGTACTCCGCGGCGCCCATGCGCAGAGCTTCGTCGGGCGTCTCAATCCGGTAGAAGTCAAAGTGATAGATGGGCTGATTGGCGCCGTCGCGGTACTCGTTCACGAGCGCAAATGTGGGGCTGCTCACCTCATCCCCTACCCCCATCGCCGCGCACAAGGCCCGGATGAGCGTGGTTTTGCCAGCGCCCATCTCGCCCTTGAAGGCCACGATAGCGCAGTTGGCGGCGTCAATCTGCCCTTTGAGCCACGCAGCGGCGGCGGGCAAGTCGGCAAGGCTGCTAATATTAAATGTGTTTTCCATAGCGCAAAAAAAGCCGCTTTGATAAAGCGGCTTTTTTATGAATAGCAAATTTAGCACTACGCTCCTTTCGGCGTGAGCGTGATGTAGGGAATAATTACTTCTTCTAGCGAGATACCGCCGTGCTGGAACGTATCCTTGTAGTAGTTCACGTAGTAGTTGTAGTTATTGGGATAGGCGAAGAAATAGTCGCCGAGCGTGAAGACGTAGGCGGTGCTTACGTTTTCGCGGGGTAGGAAAATGCTCTCCGGCTTGCGCACCACGTACACGTCGCGCGAGTCGTCGAAGCCCAGGTTTTTGCCGTGCTTGTAGCGCAGGTTGGTGTTCGTATTGCGGTCACCCACAATCTTATACGGGCGCTTGACGCGAATCGTACCGTGGTCGGTGGTGATGATGAGCTTGCCTTTCTTCTCGGCAATCTGCTGCATCATTTCGTATAAGGGCGAGTGCAGAAACCAGGAGCGCGTGATGCTGCGGTAGGCCGATTCGTCGGCCGCCAGCTCCCGAATCATGGCCATATCGGTGCGGGCGTGCGAGAGCATATCCACGAAATTATAGACGATGACGTTGCACTTGAAATTGTTGTGCAGATTCGTCATCTTGCCCAGCAAATCCTTGCCCGCCTGCAGGTTCGTGACCTTGTGATAGGAATGTTTGTGCTTCTGATTATTGCGCTGGAAATTAATTTCCATAAACTCCGACTCGTTCAGATTCTTGCCTTCTTCATCTTCGTCCCACACCCAGAGATTGGGGTATTTCTTCTGAATATCGCCGGGCATCATGCCGGCGAAAATGGCGTTACGGGCGTAGGCCGTGGTGGTGGGCAGGATGCTGTAGTACATCTCCTCGCTGTCCACCGTAAATAGCTCAGTGAGAATAGGCTCCAGAATTTTCCACTGGTCGTAGCGCAGATTGTCGATGAGGATGAAATAGACGGGCTGGTCGCCGGTTTCCTTGAGCAGTGGAAACACGCGCTTCTGAAATAGCTCATGTGACATGAGCGGCGCGTCTTTATCCCGCTTATTGACCCAGTCTTCGTAATTCTCAGTGATAAAGCGGCCAAAATACGTGTTGGCTTCGTCCTTCTGCATATTAAAAACCTCGGCCATGCTTTTGCCTTCGGTTTCGTTGATTTCCAGCTCCCAGTACACCAGCTTTTTGTATACTTCGGCCCACTCGGCGGGACTGAGGCGGTCGGATAATTGCATTCCGAGCTGACGGAAGTCGCGCTGATAGCCGGAATTGGTTTTTTCGCTCACCAAACGCTTATTATCCAGCACTTTTTTAGCCGATAAAAGCAATTGGCTGGGATTAACAGGCTTAATTAAATAATCGGCGATTTTCGAGCCGATGGCCTCTTCCATAATGTGCTCTTCCTCACTCTTGGTAATCATCACGACGGGCACCGTGGGGCGCGCCGACTTGATTTCGGCCAGGGTTTCGAGGCCGGTGAGGCCGGGCATATTTTCGTCGAGAAAAACCAGGTCGTAGGTCTGTTCCTGAATTTGTTCGATGGCGTCGGCGCCGGAATTAACGGGCGTTACGTCGTAGCCTTTTTCCTTTAAAAACAGAATGTGTGGCTTAAGAAGGTCAATTTCGTCGTCGGCCCACAGGATGGAGTAGCGTTGCATAGGCGGGAGCGCCGGCTTTCGGCGGGCGAAGGGGGGTAGGGAAAGGAATGAAACGGCTTAACGGCGCGGGCTGGATAGTTAGTGCCCCGCCGCCAGGATGCGGCCGTAGCTTTACCGCAGGAAGCGGGCCGGGGTTGCTGGGACTGAGGTTAGATTTGGAGGCGCTGATAGCGTTACTTTAATAAAATATTGTAGAGGCACAATATTTTGTGTCTTCTTGCGTGGCGAGGGGCGCAGTAATCCAAC
>NZ_CAXTEF010000001.1:0-324086 GCF_964243305.1 uncultured Hymenobacter sp. | reverse complement strand
ACCCCTACGAGTTCCGGGTGCTCAGCCGCGCGGGCCGCGTCGTGGAGCTGGTCGAGCTGCGCGTCGTGCAGCCCGTACGGATTGACGGCGACGAGACGCTGGCGGGGGGTAGCTGAACTGTTTGCTGCCTACTTTTGCAGCATGGAAGTTTCAAAGCTGCGCCGCTTGTCTACTTGGCTTATTGACGCGTTCTGCATTCTACTGCTTTTCACCGGCGTAGTTCGCACCTTACCAGAGCGGATGGTACCGGTAGAACATTTTCGGCTACTGGTGCTGGCCATCAGCTTTGGCTACTACGCTACGGCCGAGCTGCTTTTCAGGCGCACAGTGGGCAAGGCTCTGCTCCACACGCTGGTAGTTACCGCCGATGACGACAAACCCGGCACCGGCCGCTTGCTGCTGCGCACGCTGTGCCGCTTTCTACCCCTGGAGCCGCTAAGCCTGCTTTTCAGCCGGCGCGGCCTCGGCTGGCACGATACCCTCTCGGGCACGAAGGTGGTGTATATGGACTATTGAAGATTTAGCCGTAGCTTGGCAGCAAAATCGTCCTTTTCCACTTTTTCAAACGCTTTACATGCATAAACTTCGTCAAATCGTTGCTTTTGGTTTGCTGACCGTTTCCGCTTCCAGTTGCGCCACCATTCTTGGCGGCCCCATCACCGATTATCAAAAGACTAAGCCCGCCGCTGGGCAGCCGCAGCGCGAAGTCAGGGTTGGCGCGCTCGTGGCCGATATTCTGCTGACGGGCATTATCGGGACCGGCATTGATTTTGCGACCGGCGCTATATACAAGCCCAAGCCGACGAGCAAATAGCTTGCGAAAGCCGCCTTCTGGAAGCCGTGGTTCTCTTGTTACAGGAGGCCACGGCTTTTTACTGAGACTACACGGCAGCTTCATAATATAGTCTGCTTGCAGCCAGCTACTTACACGAGAAATTCTCACTTTAACTTCCTTCCACTTTTCTTCATTCACATATGTTTAAACTTCGACAGTTGATTGCCTTCGGGCTGATTGCCTCTTCTCTTTCGAGTTGCGCTACTATTCTAGGTGGCCCCATCACCGATTATCAGCGTACGAAGCCGCTGCCGGGACAGCCACAACGAGAAGTTCGGGTTGGCGCCTTAGTGGCCGACCTACTACTGGTCGGCCTGCTTGGGGCCGGCGTTGATTTTGCTACGGGCGCCATCTACCGGCCCCACCCCACTCTGCCATCGGGCGGGACTACCCCCCTGAAATCGGCGGCAGCCCCGGCAGCCGCCCCAGCCACTACCGCGCCGCCGGTAGCGCCAGCTTCGACTCCTGCTATTAAATAGTCTGCTAGACAGCCCTCAAATGGCCGCGTGTGCTTTTGGGCAGACGCGGCCATTTTTGTTAAGGCGTCTTTGTAGAAGTCAGGGTCAAACCAGCTGGCATATAGCCAATAATTCTGTGCTGCGCGTCGTGCAGCCCGTGCGCGTTGACGGCGACGAAGCACTGGTGGGGGGGGTAGGGATTAATCTCCCTAGATTACAAACTTATACTTATTAAAACTACGAATAAGACGAGTAATAAACCAGCTAGAATTAATGCAGTAGCACCTCCCTTTTTTGAGGTGGGCTGAACGACCTTAGTAGCATTCTGCTTTCTTCGGCCTTGAACCTTACTGAACTGTTTAAGTGCTTTATGCCCCACAATCTGTAGAGTTGGTGAAGGCTTAACTGGTGCTTCAATTTCATCTATCTTAGCTAAGATAGTCGGGCCCGGACTGCCGACAATCACTGGCTGTGCTGCCATAGCTGAGACGGAAGCCGCGGCTGGCGCCGCGGGTACGGCCATAATTTCAGAAACTCTAATTACTGTTGGAGTCGCTGAATCACCATTCTGATAAGCTGGCACAGCTGGCTTAAAAACATAGCTGGCCCGGCTGCAACCGCTGAGAGCGCAGATGAGGAAGAACTTGGCAGCGTTTCGCTGGGCGAAGTAGTGAAGCATGGCGCGTTCGGTTGAGGTCGGTAAAGCTTACGCCGGCAAGTACACCCCTTCACGCTGATTAACAAATCAAAAATTTAATTTATCAGACTCTGTTTTGCTGATTAAATCAAAGCTACTGTCCCATTAAACAACTGCTCAACAGCAATCTACAACCACATGCATCGTTTATTTTAAGGACATTGCAAAAATCATTCTGGCGCAAACCAGCTCGCATACAGCTGATAATTGCTGGCCGTGCGCCGCAGCCCTTCTCGCTGCTCCTCGGTCACGGGCTTGATTTTGCGGGCTGGCACGCCGGCGTAGAGGAAGCCCGGCTCGCACTGGAAATTCTCCAGCACCACGGCCCCGGCCGCAATGATGCAGCCGGCGCCCACCACGGCGTGGTCCATCACGATGGCGCCCATGCCGATGAGCACATCGTCCTCGACGGTGCAGCCGTGCACCAAGGCCCGGTGCCCAATGCTTACGCGCGAGCCGATGGTGAGCGGGGCTTTTTGATACGTACAGTGCAGCACGGCGCCGTCCTGCACGTTGGTTTCGCCGCCGATGCGGATGCGATGCACATCCCCGCGAATGACGGCCGTGAACCAGACCGTGCAGCCCCGGCCCAATACCACGTCGCCGACGATGGTGGCATTATCGGCAATGAAGCAGTCAGGTCCAATCTGGGGCAGGATGCCGTGAACGGGCAGGATAAGCGCGGACATTTTGCGGTGAACAGTTATTAGTGAGCAGTGAGCAGTGAGCAGTGAGTAATTATCGGGTAAGCCGCAAGAACGACACTGTTCATTGCTCACTGATAACTGTTCACTGAGAGAAGCCGCTTCCAGGTGCCTTTTTCCCAGTTATATTTCAGTGTGCTGGGCAGCGCCGACCAGAAGTATTTGCTGGTTTCGACTGCGAAGCTAGGCTGCATGTAGCAGTTGATGGTGCAGCCCTCGCAGGCTGGCAGGCGGCCTTCGAGCGCCGCCAGACGCTGCACTTCGGCCGAGCTGTATAGCTCAAACAAGCGCCCCTCAACCGGAAATTTTTGCTGGCCCAGGTGGTAGCAGGGCAGCACCAGCTCATTATAAGGTGAGATGACGAGCGTCGTGCTCGCGGCCCGGCACACGGGCGCGGCCACGTGGTTGCCACCATCACGCCGCAGCTTGATGAAGCCCTCATTCAAGTACACACCGCGGCGCTTACCGAAGGCAGAGAGGTAATCCAGCTCGTCTTCGGTTAGCTGCTCACCGGTCTCCACGTCGCCGTACTCAAAAGCGGGGTTCAGGATGAGTATCAGGCCATTGGGTTGGGCTATTTCTTGATAAACCCGTTCTAAATCAGCCAGATTTTTTCGAAAAACGGTAAACAGAATATCGGGGCGCTCGCCCAGCTTTCTAGCTACGCGGATGCTTTCGAGCACGAAATCGTAGCAGGCCACGCCGCGGCCGAGGTCGTGGGTGTCACGGTCGGCCGAGTCAAGCGAGAAGTGCAGCATATCGACCAGCCCGCGCAGCTTTTCGGCGTTTTTGGGATAGAGCAGGCCATTGGTGGTCACGGTCGTGATAAAGCCCAGCCGCCGGGCCAGGGCCAGGAACTCGGGCAGCTGCCGGTGCAGCAGCGGCTCGCCGCCGGTGAAGTCAATCACACTGACGCCCAGCTTTTTGAGGTCGCGCAGGTTGCGCTCCACGTCGGCCAGCTCGATGTAGGGCGAGGGCTTTTCCCAGATGTCGCAAAACGCGCACTTCGCATTGCAGCGGTACGTGACGTAGTAGTTGCACAAAACGGGGTGTTTGACGAGGCGCATTAGCAGTAGCGCGGACTTTGCAGTTCGCGAGTAAACGAAGCCTGAACGGCCCGGTCGCGGACTACAAAGTCCGCGCTACGAAGTTAGTGCGGCAGCTTGCCCCAGGCTTCGTTCCACTTGGCGGGGGTAGCGGTCAGCGCTTCGGCCGTGGCTTCGCCGTAGTGCTCTAAATAGTAGTTGCAAAAGCCCTTGAGCGGGCAGCGCGGGCAATTAGGTTTGAGGAAAAAGCAGATTTGCTGCCCGTGCCAGTAATTGTGCTTGTGGAAGTTGTAGAGCTGCTCCCCATCGGCCGGCAGCAGGGCCAGCAGCACGGCGTGGGCTTTCTCTACCGATACTTTCGGGCCCAGAAACCCGACCCGCTGCGCTACGCGGTGCACGTGCGCATCAACGGGCAGCACGGGCTTCAAGAAGTTGAAGAGCAAAACCAGCGAAGCCGTTTTCAGGCCGATGCCGGGCATGTCGGTCAGCCATTGCATGGCGCGCTCCACGGGCCAGTCGGCCAGGAAATCAAGCGAGAATGGTCCGCCCGTCTCCGTCTGAATGCGCCGCAGCACCTCCTGAATGCGCGGGGCCTGCGTATCGGGCCAGCGCGTGGTGCGAATGGCGTGCGCCAGGGCGGGGGTAGGCGCGGCCAGCACGCCGGCCCAGTCGCCAAACTCGGCCAGCATCCGGTCGTAGGCCAGCTCTTCGTCGGCGTGGGTGGTGCGGTGCGAGAGAATAGTCGACACCAGCTCGCGCATGGGCGTGCGGCGGGGGGTAGGCGGCAGGTGGCCGTAGAAGTGGTCGAGGATAGCGTGGTCGGCCAGGGTTTTTTCGGCGGGCGGCGCGGCGTAGGTTGTCTGAACCACGGATTTATCGGATTAAACGGATTGGTCGGATTTCGGGGACGATTCAGATTTTATCGGCTTTCAATCGTCTATGCTTGCTATTTATGCTGTTCGGAGGAAGATGCCGAGCTTAAAGGGTAAACAGCAAAAAGGGCCGCTCTAATGAGCGGCCCTTCAGCGATACGAAAATCAACCGAGCTAGGGGGTTGGTCAACTATAAAATCCGACTAATCCACTAAATCTGCTTGATTCGTGGTTCAGACGTTACAGCAGGCCGCGCTTGGCGGCTTTCTTCATTTGCTCGTTGGCGAAGATGGCCACTTCCACGCGGCGGTTGGCCGACTTGCCGGTAGCGGAGGTATTATCGGCAACGGGCTGCGACGAGCCGTAACCTTTGGTCTCAACCCGCTCGGACTCAACACCTTTGGCCATCAGCTCGTTGGCCACCGATTGGGCCCGGCGCTGCGACAGCGGCTGGTTGATGGCGTCCGAGCCGGAGTTATCGGTGTGGCCTTCAATGAGGATGTTGGTGTCGGCATATTTCTGCATCGTAGCAGCCATCTCGTCGATGTTAGCCACGGCGGCGGGCTTGAGAGCCGCTGAGTTGGTATCATACAGAATGCCCGAGGCGAAAGTAATCTTGATGCCCTCACCGACGCGCTCTACCGTGGCGCCTTCCAGCTCGCGGCGCAACTCGGCGGCCTGCTTATCCATGCGGCGGCCAATGAGCGCCCCGGCCGAGCCGCCCACGACGGCCCCGATGATGGCGCCCTTAGCCGTGCCTTTCTTACCGCCAATCAGCCGGCCCGCCACGCCGCCCGCCACGGCCCCGCCCAGGCCGCCGATGATGCCGCCCTTGGCGGTTTTGCTCATGGTGCCTTTCGGCCGCGAGCTGCCTACTGTGCTGGTGCTGGACGTGCCGTCCTGAGCTTGCGCAACGCTGGTGCCCAACATCAGCAGGGTCAGCAGGAAGGCGATGGATGAACGAAGATTTTTCATGTCAGAAAAAGGGTTTGGTGAAAAAGATGCCGGGCCAGGAAGGTTGAAAAGCCAGTTAGGCCGGCAAATAAGCCATTGACAACCACCTTGCCAAACTTTACAGCTCAGGCTGTCCCGACCTCATATTTGATTACTCAACGAAGAAGCCCCGCCATAAGCGAGGCTTCTTCGTTCGCCTACCCCCTCCTGAACTATGAAAGAGGCCGGATAGCCGGCCAACCGCGACAGGGCGGCTACAGGTTCTGGTTAGATACTGAGCGCTGCTGCTGACGCGCCCGCTCTGCTTTCTTGCGGTCGGCGCGCTTGCCCAGCGCCCGGCCGCCGAGGGCGCCGGCCGCGCCGCCAATAATGGCGCCGCCTACCCCCTTGCCAATCACGGCCCCGCCGACAGCGCCGGCACCGGCGCCAATGAGCGTGCCCTTCTTTTTACCACTCATGCGCTTGCCCTCCTGGGCGTAGGCCGACGTGGTGAGCACAAAAAAGCTGAGCAGGAAGACAAAAATCAGTTTGAAGGTTTTCATGACCAAGTGGATTTCGATGAAACGTAGCTGAACCACCAGCCTCTGGATGGCTGTTGGATTTCTAAACGCAAGCCCCGAATTCCGAGTTACCGAGGCCACGCCGCAAAAAAACGGCTGTCCGAAGCGGACAGCCGTTTTTTGAAGGTGAAAGCTGCTGAAATCAACTCCGCCGCAGCAAGCTTACAGGCGGCCTTCCTCGGCGGCCTTTTTCATTTTATCGTTGGCGAAAATGGCGATTTCCACGCGGCGGTTGGCCTGCTTGCCTTCGGCCGTGGTGTTGTCGGCCACAGGCTGGCTGGCGCCGTAGCCCTTGGTCGTAACGCGCGAAGCGTCAACGCCCTGCGAAGTGGTGTAGTTGGCCACGGCCTGCGCCCGGCGCTCACTCAGCGGCTGGTTGACGGCATCCGAGCCGGTATTATCGGTGTGGCCTTCCACGAGCACGTTCGTGTCCGGATATTTCTGGAGCACAGCGGCCATCTTCTGGATTTCCGTGTTGGAGGCCGACCGCAAGGTGGCCGAGTTAGTATCGAACAGGATACCCGAGTCGAAGGTAATTTTGATGCCCTCGCCGACCCGCTCGACGCGGGCGTTCTGCATGTCGCGCTGCAATTCCTCAGCCTGCTTATCCATGCGGCGGCCAATAATAGCACCGGTGGTGCCGCCCGCCGCGGCCCCAATGATGGCGCCGATGGCCGTGCCGCCCTTGCCGCCAATCACGCGCCCTAGCACGGCGCCCGCCGCGGCACCCGCGCCGGCCCCAATCAGGCCCCCCTTGGTGGTTTTCTTCATGCCCGTTTTGCGGGCGCCCGTGCCGTTGCTGGTTGAAAGGTCGGGCTGGGTGCCGCTGGTGCTGGCCTGCTGCGAAGTGGCGCAGGAGCTAAACAGCAGCACAAAGGCCATTAGCACAGACAGCAAAGATTTGTGAGACGTATTCATGAGAATCGTTAAATGAGTTTAAATCCGGTGGAAACTCACCGGCAAGCCGGGCCTTATACGGAAAAACCCGCTCCGGTTGTGGAAACGGGTTTTTCAAGGAGCGTGCCAAAGCCAGCCAGTCTGGCACAATGCGTTGAATTAATAGGAGGGGGGTAGGGAACTGGCCTGCCGGTCCGGGCGCCGGGCGCCCTACCTCCTCCTGTTGATTCAACGCGCCAGCATTCCCAGCAAATCCGCCAGGCGCTGCTTCAGTTCGCGGCGGTCCACGATGAAGTCCAAAAAGCCGTGCTCGAGCACAAATTCGGCGCTCTGGAAGTCCTTGGGCAGGTCTTTGCCGATGGTTTCCTTGATGACGCGCGGACCGGCGAAGCCGATGAGCGCGCCCGGCTCGGCAATATTGAAGTCGCCGAGCATGGCGAACGAGGCCGTTACGCCGCCCGTCGTGGGGTCCGTGAGCAGGCTCACGTAGGGCACGCCGGCTTCGGCGAGCAGGGCCAGCTTGGCCGACGTCTTGGCCATCTGCATGAGTGAGTAGCCGGCTTCCATCATGCGGGCGCCGCCGGAGCGCGAAATCATCAGGAACGGCGTTTGATTTTGGCGGGCATAGTCGATGGCGCGGGCAATCTTCTCGCCCACCACCGAGCCCATCGAGCCGCCGATAAACTTAAAGTCCATTGCCGCAATCACCAGCGGCTGCCCGGCCGAGAGCCCGTGCGCCGTGCGCACCGCATCCTTGAGGCCGGTGTTTTTCTCGGTGGCGGCCACGCGCTGCGGGTAGCCCTTGGTGTCCACGAAGTCCAGCGGGTCGCCCGAAGTCAGGTTGGCGTCCAGCTCCGTGAACTGGCCTTCATCAAAGAGCAGCTCAAAGTAGTCGGCCGCAGCGATGCGGTCGTGGTGGTTGCACTGGCCGCAGACGTAGTGCAGGCGCTTGTGCTCGGCCATCGTGGCCACGGTCTTGCACTCCGGGCACTTCCACCACAGCCCGTCGGGCGTCTCTTTTTTTTCTTCCGTGGGCGTGCTGATGCCTTTCTCCTGCCGCTTAAACCAAGCCATCTTTTGTAGTGTATGAGTTAAAAGTTATGAGTTATGAATCGTATTAAATCAGAGTTTGATTAGCTGCTTAGGCAGTGGCTAAGCAGAAAGAGCTATTCAGTAACTCGTAACTTATAATTTATAACTCATAATTGAATTAAGTGAGCGTGACAGTCTCGTCCAGGTACACGTCCTGGATGGCGTGCAGCCGCCCGGCGCCTTCGGCGAAAGAGCACGGGAAGGCTTTGCGGCCCGACATCAGGCTTTGCCCGCCCGGTGTTGGCGCTGGAGGTGATGCGCAGGGCCATGCCGGACAGAAAAGAGGGGGTAGAGAAATCAGCGGGCAGCCGGCAAAGATAGGCCGGAAAGCGCTTGGCGGGCCGGCGGGAAACGCCCCGCCGCTTGCGCCAGGCAGCGGCGGGGCGCTACCTTGCCGGCCAAAAATCGGGCTTTACCTCTAAAGCTTATCTGAAATAAAAGGCGGTCCTGCTTCATTTAGCGTCCGCTTGCCGAAGCATCTCGCAGGCAGTAGTAGTCACTGGCACTGCAACGATTAAATTACTTCCCCTGGCGAGATGCTTCGGCAAGCGGACGCTAGATGAAGCAGGACCGCCTTTTAAGCCTCTTACCCAACATCACTATTCCCTACCCCCCTCTATGCAAGCAAGCCCTACTAAGCGTGCTTCCCTACCCCTGCTCGTGGCCGCAACGCTGCTGGGCGCGGCCACACTGTCCGGCTGCGTGGCCGCCCGCAAATACGACGAGCTGCAAGCCCGCCAAACCGCCGACGCCCAGGGCAAGGACAGCGCCGAGCGCCAGTTGCGCACGGCCACCGCGGCGCTGCAAAAAACCAGCGACGAGTTAGCCCAGGTGCGCCTCGACCGCCAGCGCCTCGTCACCGACTCGACCCAGACCGGCCTCAGCCTGCGCAAAACCCGCACCCTCAACCGCGACCTGAACGAGAGCTACGACAAGCTGCTCAAAAACAGCGACCGGCAGCTGGCCAACAAGTCGTCGGACTACGACAAAGTGGCCCAGGATTTGGCCCGCCGCGAGGCCGACAACCAGCGCCTCGCCGCCGACCTCAAAGTCCGCGAAACCCGCCTCACGGAGCTGACCCAGGCCCTGGCCGAGAAAGACCAGGCTGTGAACGACCTCAAGGCCCGCGTGAGCAAGGCGCTGCTCAGCTTCAACTCCAATGATTTGCAGGTCCGGCTCAAGGATGGCAAGGTGTACGTCTCGCTTTCCGAGCAGCTGCTGTTCAAATCCGGCTCCACGAAAGTGGACCCCAAGGGCCAGGAGGCGCTCAAAAAGCTGGCCGCCGTGCTCCAGGAGCAAAAAGACGTCAACGTGGTCGTGGAAGGCCATACCGATAACGTGCCCATCGCGCGCGGCACGGCCGGCCTGACCGATAACTGGGACCTGAGCGCGCTGCGGGCCACTGAAATCGCGCGTCTGCTCACGGGCAGCGGCGTGGCACCGGCGCGCGTCACGGCCTCGGGCCGCAGCCAGTACGTGCCCGTCGCCGCCAACGACTCGCCCCAGGCCAAGGCTCAGAACCGCCGCACCGAAATCATCCTCACGCCCAAGCTTGACGAGCTGTTTCAAATTCTAGACGGCAGCTCCAGCGCGGCCAAGTAGTCCGGCAGCAATTGAACTAGAAGAACGTCATGCTGAGCTTGCGAAGCATCTTCTCAGGTTAGAGCGACGCAGTAATCTGACTTCGTTCTACAGCGAGAAGATGCTTCGCAAGCTCAGCATGACGTTCTTTTTGGTTGGCGCTTTTGACTATGTAAATTTTTAGTTTTCAATGGCTCGGCTTCCCCGCTCCCTAGTCTTCGGTGCTTTGCTGCTAAGCAGCCACATTCAGGCCCAAACCCCCACTCCCCTACTCCTGCCCAAGCCCGTGACGCAGGCGCTGGAGACTGTGCGCCCGGCCAACCTCAAAAGCCACGTTGCCTACCTGGCCGATGACCGCCTGCGTGGGCGCCAGCCCGGCACCCCCGGCTACCAGTTGGCCGTAGACTACGTGAGCGCTCAACTCAAAAAGCTGGGCGTGCAGCCGGCCGGTGACCAAGGCGCCTACGCCCAGCGCGTGCGCCTGCGCCGCAGCACCCTGCGGCCGGGCGCCACGCTGAGCTGGAAAAGCGCAGTCCCTACCCCCCTGCTCCTGGGCCAGGACGCCGCTATCTACCCTAACCCGGAAACTGCGGCCGTGCGGGTGGCCGACGCGCCGCTGGCCTTCGCCGGCTTCGGCATCAGCGCGCCGGAGCTGGGCTACGACGACTACGCGGGGCTGGATGTGCGGGGCAAAATCGTGGTGGTGCGGCGCGGGGCGCCCGGCACGTTCGCGTCCACGGTGGCCTCGGCCTCGCAGGATTTGCTGAGCTTGCTCCGGGCGGCCGGGCAGCACGGCGCGGTGGGCTTGCTGGTGGCCGGGCCCGGCGCCGTGCCCAGCCTGGCGCGCGGCACCTACGCGGCGCTCGGGCCCGATGGGCGGGTGGTAGCTTCGCGGACCTACGCGGCCGGCGCGGGCCTGCAACTTTACGCGGCCATCAGCGAGGCGACCTTAAATCGGTTTCTAAGTCAGTCGGCGCTGGACACGGCGCAGGTTTATGGCGCGCTGCGGACCGGGCGGCCGGCGTCGGCGGCGCTGCACGGCACGCTGAGCGCGCAGTATGAGGCCACGTACCAGAATTTTGATTCCTATAATGTAGTCGGCAAAATCACGGGCTCCGACCCCCGGCTGCGCGACGAATACGTGGTGCACTCGGCTCACCTCGACCACCTGGGGGTAGGCACGCCGGTGCGCGGCGACTCGATATACAACGGCGCCCACGACAATGCCTCGGGCGTGGCCTGCGTGCTGGAAATGGCGCGGCTGTACGCGGGCCTGAAGGAAAAGCCGCGGCGCTCGGTCCTGTTCGTGCTGCTCACGAGCGAGGAGCAGGGCCTGCTGGGCTCGGCTTATTTCGCGGCCCGGCCCACGGTGGCCAGGGAGAAAATCGTGGCCAACATCAACTCCGACATGCCTACGATTATCGCGCCGCTGCTCTCCGTCACGCCGCTGGGCGGGGCGCACTCCACGCTGGCGGCGCCCGTGGCGCAGGCCGCCGCTTACCTCGGCATCGCCGTCGAGCCCGACCCGGAGCCAGCCCAGAACCGCTTTATCCGCTCCGACCAGTACAGCTTCGTCACGCAGGGCATCCCGGCGCTGCACCTCAAGTATGGCGACCGCACGGCGGATGGCAAAAACAACCTCACCGAGCAGGTGAAAGCCTGGCGCGCGGCCACTTACCACCAGCCCCAGGACGATATGAGCGGCATCTTCGACTTCGAGGCCGGCCGGCGCTACGTGCAGCTCAGCTTCCTCATCGGCTACCAGGTGGCCGAGGCTGCCGCCCGCCCCACCTGGAACGCGGGCGACTTTTTCGGGCGGCGCTACGGCGCCAAGTAGCGCGGACTCTGCGAGTCCGCGCGGGAACGATACCCGCACGACCTTATCCAGCCTGCCCACGCGCGGACTCGCAGAGTCCACGCTACACCTATTAAAAAGGCCAGCCCCGCACCGGGACTGGCCTTTTTCGCACCATCAAATCGAATTTCCTACCCCCTATTGCAGCGAGAAGTTCAGGCGGGCGAAGTAGTAGCCGCCGTTGAAGCCGAACTGGTTGGCGTTGTACACGAAGCGGCCGCGGTTGGTATTGTCGAGGCTGGAGTTGAAGCTCGCGTTGGGGTCGACGGAGAAGTTGTTGGGGTCATTGCGCGGGTTGAGGCGAAACCGGTCGGGGTACACGTCGAACAGGTTGTTGACGCCCACGGTGAGGCCAATCTGGGGCAGAATCTGGGCGCTCAGCGTCAGGTCGGTAATCCACTTGGCGTCGAACGTCTGGTCCACCAGCTCGGCGCGGGCCGGGTCGGCGTCGCGGAACTGCACCTCGCCGAAGCGCACGGTGCGGGCTTCGAGGCCGAAGATGCCGTAGTTGAAGTTGGCGGCCAGGTTAATCTTGCTGCGCGGCTGGGCCGACTCGATGCGGGTCTCCTGCTGGCGGTCGAAGAGCGTGTTTTGCAGGCGTGGGTCGGCATCAATGGTGGTAGACGAGGTGTTGAGGCCCCGCACCTTGGTTTCGGTAAAGTTGGCAGCCGCCGTCAAACCCACCCGGACCCGGTCGCCCAGCGGCAGGCGGCCGTTGGCCACGATATCAATGCCCCTGGTGCGGGTGTCGATGGCATTGGCGAAGAACTGCACCCGGCTCACGGGCAGCGTTCCCAGAATCTGGTCCACCGTCGTGGGGGTAGCGGCTGGCGGGTTGCTTTTGGCAAACTGCGAGGACAGCACAATCCGGTCGTCGATGTCAATCTGGTAGGCGTCCACGGTCAGCGTCACGAACTGCGCGACGCGGGCGGTCAGGCCTAGGCTGTAGTTCACTGATTTTTCCTGCTTGAGCGAGCCCACGCCGAAGCCCTGCTGGCCGGTGCCGCCAAAGCTGTTGCGCACGATGGGGTTGTCGTTGTTCACGGTGAGCACCTGGTTGGCCACGCCACTCACAAACTGGGTGCTGGTGTTGGTAAAGTAGCGCTGCTGGAGCGAGGGCGCGCGGAAGCCATTGCCGATGGAGCCGCGCAACGCCAGCTCGTTGAGGATGCTGTAGCGGGCGGCCAGCTGCCCGCTCACGTTCGAGCCGAAATCAGAGTAGTCTTCGGCCCGGCCGGCCAGGCGCACCAGCAGGCTTTCGGTGATGTCGCTTTCCAAATCGAGGTAGCCGGCCAGGTTGGTGCGCGACTTATCGACCTCATCCGACGGCTGGTAGCCCGGAAATACCTGCGAGCCCGAGGCCGCGGGCGTGGTGCCAATCAGGCGGCCACCGTTGACGTAGGAGTTTGGTTCGCCGGCTTCAATCTGGAAGTTGTCGCGGCGGTACTCGCCGCCGAAAGCCACGTTCAGCGTCGCCAGCGGGCCGACCTCGCTGAATCTGCGCACCACGCCCAGGTTGGTCGTATTCTGGCTGAAGCTCAGCGCCCCAGCATAAAATTCGCGCTGCGGAAAGCCCTGCGGCAGCAGCGAGGCGTTGACCGTGTTCGTAATGTCAAACGCCAGCTCGTTGCGGCCGTAGGTGTTGCTCAAATCAATGGCGAAGCCGCCAAAGGTGGCGCGCAGTCCGGTGATGGCCGACTGGTCATTAATCGTGGTGTTGATGAAGGGCAGAAAACCATCGGGAAAGGCGACCAAGTCAACCTGGGTGAGCTGATTGGGCAGGCGATAGAAGCCGGCCGCCTTGCCCGTGCGGTGCGTCGCGCCGCCCGACACGTAGGCCTCTACCCCCCCGCCGAGGCGGTAAGCCCCGTTGAGGAAGCCGCCGATGTTGCGGGTCTGCGAGTTGCCCACGCGCAGGTTGCGGCGGTCGAAGCCGCGCAGGCGCACCTGCTCATCATCCTGCGCCTTCAGGGCCCGGCGCTCTACCTCCGTGTCAGCGGCCGTGCCGACGGGGTAGTTACCGCTGTTGCCGCCCAGATAAATCAGCGGCGCCGTGTCCTCAAACGAGCGGTTGGTGTAGCCGCGGTTGAGAAACTGCCCGCTCAAATCCAGGAAGCCCCGGCCGCCCAGGCCCACGCCCACGTTGCCGTCGGCCTGAAATACCTCGCCGTCGCCCTCGTAGGTCTGGCCGGCGGTGGCGCTCGTCGTCACGCCCGTCGAGTCATCCTTGAGCTGAATGTTGATGACGCCGGCAATGGCGTCAGAGCCGTACTGGGCCGCCGCGCCTTCGCGCAGCACCTCGATGCGCTTGATGCTGGCCAGCGGAATCACGTTCAGGTCAGTGCCTACCGAGCCGCGGCCGACCGTGCCGTTGATGTTCACCAGGGCCGAGGTGTGGCGGCGCTTGCCATTGACCAGCACCAGCACCTGGTCGGGGCCGAGGCCGCGTAGACTGGCCGGGTCGACATGGTCGGTGCCGTCGGAGATGGTTTGGCGCGACGACTGAAATGAGGGCGCGGCATACGTGAGCACCTGCGAGACATCGGTTTGGGCGAAGGCCCTGATTTCGCGGGCCGAAATCACGTCCACCGGCGAGGTGGTCAGGATATTGGAGCGGCCCTCGGTGGCGCGCGAGCCAGTCACGACGACCTCGTTCAAATCCTGCGCGGCCGCAACCAGGCGCACGCTGCCCAAGTCGGTGCGGCCGCCAATCGGCACTTGCTGGGCCGTGAAGCCAATGGCCTGAATAGTGAGCGTTGCGTCGGGCGCCACGGAGAGCGTGAAGCCGCCGTCGGCGTTGGTGCTGGTGCCGTTGGTGGTGCCGCGCTCCAGCACCGTCGAGCCGGGCAGGGCCTCGCCCTGGGCACCGACTACGCGGCCACTGACCGTTACTTGCTGAGCCTGCGCCAGGGCCGGCAAAGCCAGCAGCAGCCATACCCACAGGCGTAAAAGATTTCTCATGAGTGAAAAGAATTGGTGAATGGTAGAAAGAGTGAAAAAGAAAGAACAAGCAGGAAGCCTGGCGAAAAGCAGCCGGCTGCCGGAGCCCAACCTGACTCGCGCCCGAAAGTTGCGGCCTGCCCCCGACGAGGGGGTAGGGCGAAGAGCCAAGTGTTTCCCGGAAAAGTACAGTAGAAAGGCGTTTGTGCGGCGCTCGTGGGCCTCAGCAACAACAGCTCCCGCCAGCAGCGGGGCCGCAACAACACAAAAACCGGTGGGCAGCAGCGCGCATACAGACTGGAGTTAACCCTGCAATTTTACGACAGCGCGCCCGCACTCCAGTTTTTCAGCGCCACCAGCCGGAGTTAAGCGGCGCGCTGCCAGCCAGCACGCGCTGCCCCGGCCGGGGCAGCAGCAACGCGGCGCCCGCCGCCGCGGCGCCGGCCAGCAGGCGCTCCACGGGCTCGGTCCAGGCGTGGTAGGCCAGGTTGAACGTGCCCCAGTGGATGGGCAGCAGCTGCCGGGCGCCGAGCAGCTGATACGCTTGCAGCGCGGCGGTGGGGCCCATGTGAATGTCGGCCCACTCCGCATCGTAGGCCCCGATTTCGAGCAGCGCCACGTCAAACGGCCCGTAGGCTTGGCCAATCGCCGCGAAGCCCGCCTCGAACGGGCCGGAGTCGCCGCCGAAAAATACCCGCTGTCGCGGCCCCAGCAGCGCCCACGACGCCCAGAGCGTGTGGTCCCTATCGAGCAGGCCACGCCCGGAAAAGTGCCGCGCCGGCGTGCAAGCCAGCTTAAAGCCCGGCGCCAGCTCGGTTTCCTGCCACCAGTCCATTTCCGTGACGCGGGCCCGCGGGCCGGCCAGGCTGCGCAGCACATTCCCTACCCCCAGCGGACAGAAAAACGGCACGTTGAGCCCCGCCAGGTGGCGGATGGCCTGGGCATCGAGGTGGTCGTAGTGGTCGTGCGAGAGCAAGATGGCGTCGAGGTGCGGCAACTGGTGCAGCGGCAGCGGCGGGGCAAAAAACCGCTTTGGCCCCACGTAGGGGGTAGGCGAGGCGCGCTCGGCCCACACCGGGTCGGTCAGGAAGCGCTGGCCGTTCAGCTCAATCAGCACCGTGGAGTGGCCCAGCCAGGTCAGGGCCACGTCTTCGCTCGGGGCGCCGAGCGCGGTGGGGTCGGGCCGAAACGGGCCCAGCGGCCGGGCCGGCTCGCGCAGACCGGTGCCGGTGCGCGCCCAGCGCCAGAGGGCTTCGGCGTAGCCGCCGGGCGGCATGACGGTGGTGGGCACGGGGTTGTGATAGCGGGTGCCGTCGAAGCGGGCCTGGATTTTGGGGGTCATAGGAAAAGCAAAGTGGCTCCTGCCAGACGCAGGAGCCACTGATTTGTTTTGGAAATGGCCGTAGCGCCAACCTTGGAATAGTCCGCCGAATACTTTGTCCGAGCGGTCCACGCGCGGACTATGCCAACGTTTGCCCTACTGCTTGCCCCGCAGCCGGTACGCCAAACCCAGGCGCAGGACGCGGGAGTATAGCTGCTGGTCGAGGCCATCCAGATTGCGCCGGTAGTTGCTGAGGCCGTGCGAGTAGCTGGCCGTGAGCCCCAGCCGCCGGTGCCAGGCCGTCAGGTCGGCCCGCAGGCGAACATCGGCCGTCGCTCCATTTCGCGGCCGGTCGGTGCGCCAGCGGGCTGCGCCGTTGAAGGTGCCGCTGCCCTTCTCATAGAGAACAACAACGAACGCCGCCTCCGGGCCGGCCAGCACGTCCAGGTTTATGTTCTTACTTTTCAGGCCGAAGCGGCGTCCCAGCCCCAGGAAAGCACCGATATGATTGGTGAGCAGGTGAGTAGTGCCAGTGGCCGCATACCGGGCGATACCGAACTGGTCGAAATAGTCCACATAGGCAATGTCGGTGCGGCTGCGCAGCCAATCGTAGCCCACTTCCAGCGCGACCAGCCCCCGGCGCGGCCCCACGCGCGGCCCCCGCGCGGCCAGGCCAAAGCCCGTGCCCAGCCGGCGCCCATAGGGATTGTTGGTGTAGCCGCCCTCTTCAAAATCGCCGCCGTAATTCACGGTTGAAACGCGGGCCGCATCGCGCCCGTCAAACCGCAGCAGGCCCAGCCCGGCGCGGCCAATCAGTTCGGTGTGCTGGGCGGCGGCGGGGCCGGCCAGGGCCAGCAGCAGGCCCAGGAGTAGCGGCTTTGTCATGAAGGGCGTAGAAATAAAAGTCAGCGCGCTGAGTAACTCGATTTCCAAATATACCCACCATTTCCTACCCCCCCTGCGCGCCTACAAGCTCAGCAGCTCGCGAAAGCGCACGGACTGCTGGCGCGACACTTCCACCACCTCCGGGCCGCCGCGCAAGCGCAGGCGCAGGCTATGGCTGAACCAGGGCTCGATGCCGGCCACGTGGTGGAGGTTGATAAGCTGCTGGCGGTTGGCCCGGAAAAACACCCTGGGGTCGAGGCGGGCTTCGAGCTGGGCCAGCGTGCGCGGGATGAGCGGGCGGTGCTCGCCGAAGTAAATCTGGGTGTGAGAGCCATTGATTTCAAACAGCCGCACCTCGGCCAGGCGCACAAACCAGCACCGCTCCCCGTCCTTGACGAATACCTGGTCGTGCTCGGTGAGCGGGGCCGTCGGGGCGGGTTCGGACGCCAGCGGGGGGGTAGGGCTGGGCCGCCCCCCGGCCGTGAGCTGCGCCCGGACTTTGTCGAGGGCGGCGGCCAGGCGGGCTTCCTGCACGGGCTTGAGCAGGTAGTCGAGGGCATTCACCTCGAAAGCGCGCAGGGCGTGGGCGTCGTAGGCGGTGGTGAACACGACCGGCGGGGCGGCGTCCAGCGAGGCCAGCAGCTCGAAACCGGTTTCGCCGGGCATGTGGATGTCGAGCAGGAGAAGGTCGGGGCGCTGGGCGGCGAGCTGGGCGCGGGCCGCGGGCGCGTCGCGGGCTTCGCCACTCACCACCACGTCGGGGAAGGCTTGCAGCAGGCGGCGCAGCTCGGCGCGGGCCAGGCGCGAATCGTCAACGAGCAGCACGTTCATCCGGGAATAGGTGATTGAGAGTTTAAACCGAGCGTCATGCTGAGCAGCGCGAAACATCTCGGCAGTGTAGTACTCAAATCGCGAAGGCAACCAAATTACTTCCCCGAGCAAGATGCTTCCCGCTGCCCAGCATGACGCTCGGTTTGGCTGGGCGCCGCGCGGACAGGCAGATGCTCTGTCCGGGCGGCGGGCACCTCGGACGGCGCGAGGGGGGTAGGGACGGGCAGGCGCAGCGTGGCCCGCACGGTGTCGGGGGCGGCGGGGTCGTTGGCCAGGTCGAACTCAGCCGCCAACCCAAACGCCTGGGTCAGGCGCTCGCGCAGGCCGCGCAGGCCCAGGCCGCCGCCAGCGGCGGGGGTAGGCGGCGGGGCAAAGTGGCCGGTGCTGCGCACCTGCAAGCTCAGCCAGCCGGCCGCGTCGAGCTGGGCCGTGACTGCCACAAAGCCGCCGGCCGGCCGCTGGGCCACGCCGTGCTTGACGGCGTTCTCGACCAGCAGCTGCACCGTGAGCGGCGGCAACCGGGCGGCGCGGGCGGCGGGGTCAATGGCAAGGGTATAGCGCAGGCGGTCTTCGAGCTGCAAGGCCTCCAGGGCCAGGTAATCGGCCACGATTTCCAGCTCCTGGCCCAGCTCCACCAGCGGCGTGGCGCTGTGCTGCATCACGTAGCGCAGCAGTTCGGCCAGGTGGGCCAGGGCCTGGCGGGCGCGGCCGGGGTCTTCGCTGACCAGCGCCCGAATATTATTCAATCCATTGAAGAGAAAGTGCGGGTTGAGCTGGGCGCGCAGCGTGTTCAGCTCGGCTTCGCGCACGGCGGCCGTCAGGCGCCACTTCTCGATTTCGGCCTGGCGCGAGCGGTGCAGGTAGTGCCAGCCCACGTAGGCCGCCGCCCAGAGCCAGAGCAGGATGTTCATGTTCAGGGCGTAGCCCAGGTTGGCGCCCCAGCCCCGTGCCGGCGAGCCCGCACCGGCCGGCGGCAACGGGAGCAGCGTCAGCATCCATCCAATCACGATTACGCTGCCTGCCGCCAGCGCGGCATTGGCCAGCAGCAGCCGGCCCAGCAAGGCCAGCGGGGGCCGCGCCAGCCACTGGCCCCGCCATATCAGCTCCCGCAGCAGATGCGAGGCCCCCAGCAGCACGGCCGCGATAAGCACGCCCATCGCACCCAGCAGGCCCGGCCGCGGCCCGGCTGCCTTGGGCACGAACACCCAGAACATAATCAGGTTGAAAACGCCGTAGAGCGACCAGGCCAGCCCCTGCGTCAGCCAGTAGTAGCGCTGGGGCGGTGGGGCGTGAAACAGGGGCATGAGCGTAAGTCGATTCAGTTTTCCTAGCTGGCTGCCGATGCGTAGGCCCGTTGGTTGCGGCGGTACGAGCGCACGAGCAGGCCGGCCAGCACGGCCAGCGCCGCCGCCACAAACGCGGGCAGCAAGTAGAGCTGAGTGGCCGGCAGGCGCAGCCCCAGCCCCAGGCAGCCCACGCTTATCACCCCGGCCATGATGGCGAAGGGCGGCGAGCGATAAAACCAGGCGTAGGGGAAAAAGTGGGCGCCGGTGATGATGCCGTAGGCCATGATAAAGTGCTGGGGGTAGCTCCCGTAAATAAACATGAGCAGCGGAAAGTAGAACAGCTGGGCGAAGTTCAGCCACAGCCCCAGCGGCTGCAAGGGGTTGTGGGGCAAGGTCCAGGTGGTGCGCAGCGGCCCGGACAGCAGCCGGGCCAGCGGCAGCAGCAGCGCCCCCACAAAGAAGGTGATAAAGCCGTTGCGGGCCGCTGAGTTGGGCAGCGTCCAGACTACGGCAATGACGGCCCAGATAACGAAGGCGGCCACGATAAAGTCGAGGCCATTTTTGGCTTTGACCGACAGCTCCAGGCGGAGCTGATTAAGGGCGAATGTGGGGGTCACGGCGGGGGCGGCCAAGATAAGGGGGTAGTGTAAGGATGAATAGCTAGATAGCCGGCGCTACTTCCGCGCCGCGTAGTTCGCCCCTAAAAACGCATCGGTTTGCTGGAAGAACCAGGACGCGTCATCATACATCAGAAAGTGCCGACCGGCCGCCGACATCTCGATGCGATGCTGGGGCAGCCGGGCGTATTGCGCCGCGAAGATGGCTCGCGTCGAGGCCAGCGTGGCGCCGTAGGGCTGGTAGGCGGCCCAGGCACCGAGCACCAGCGCCGGCTGCCGGATGGCACCGAGATTGGCGCGCAGGTCGGTGGTGTACAGCTCGTACATGGCCTGGGCCACGCTGGCGGGGTCGCTGGCCTGGCCCCAGCGGGCAAGCAGGCTTTGGCGGGCGGTGTCCGTGACCAGGCCCCTCGCCAGCTGGCGCTGCTGGGCGGCCGTCATTCGGCCGGCGCGCATTTGCTGGCGCATTCCGGCAGCCATCGGCTGGGCCGCCTCGGCGGTCATCGCCGGGTTTTGGATGGCGGCCAGGAAAGGCAGCGAATCAACGATGATGAGTGGGCCGATGGCATCGGGCTGCGCCGTGCTCAGCCACAAGCTCAGAAAGCCGCCCAGGCTGTGGCCGATGATGGCGGGCCGGTCGAGCTTTTGCGTTTTGATGTAAGCCAGCAGCTGCTCGCGCACGGCGGGCAAAAAGCTTTCGGTGCCGGTTTCGGGGGCGGTTTCGGAGAAGCTGGCGCGGGCCGGGGCCGGAGCCACGCCGCCGAAGCCAGCCAGACTCAGCACGTGGCACTGGTAGCGGCTTTGGTAGCGGGCTACGGTCTCGTCCCAGACCGCCCCTGGGTAGGTCAGGCCCGGAATGAGAATCAGCGGCCGGCCCTGACCCATGACCCGCACCGCGAAGCTGGGGTGGGCGGCGGGGTCGTCATCGGCGGCGGCGGCGACAGCTGAACTTGGTTGGGCCGGCGGCGAGGTAGCCCGCGCCGGTGGGGTGCAGGCCGCGCCCAGCAGCAAGGCAGCGGCGAAGGAACGGGAGAGGTTGGCAGCTGTCATGGGGGGTAGGGATTGTGACCAGGAATGAATGATGACTCAAACCTACGCTGACCCTGCCCCGCCCAAAAGACAATTTAAGTTAGCGGTTATTTCGCCCCGCGAGCGGGCGCAAACCCAGTTGAATGGTCGGCAATTCAGCGGCGCTTTCACAACCAAAATGCTGGCGTTACTTCTGCCACCGACTAAACCTCACCTCCCCACCTCCAAATAAGCGGGCCGTTTTTTCAAGCTGACGGAAGCTATTTTTAGCTGGCGACCACTCGAAGCCTAAGAACTCAGCCGGAAATTCCGGATTACCAATAAATTCAGGCATTAAATACCGACCAGTCAGGACTACCCCACCGGTCATGTGCGCTACCCGAATGGTTAGCGGCCAGCCCTTCCCACCCGCTTCAATGCTGGGCTTGGTAAGGAAATAGCCTGCTGATGGGTTGAATTCTGCTGTCTCGAAGCCCCGCTCCCGCAGATTATTTGCCAGCAGGCGCAAGACAGAGTCAGGCGCCATTCGGGTAAATAAAAGTACCGCGTTGGCTTTTCGAAAAGGCATCACCTCAGCGCCATTGCGTTGAGCGCGGGCAGCCGTGCAAAAGCCAACTAATCCCAGCCCTAGCAGAAGCAGTTTCTTACTCATGTTACCCTATCGCCTGGGCCAAATCCTCGATTAAGTCTTCCGCATCCTCAATGCCCACGCTCAAGCGAATCAAAGAATCGCTCAGGCCCGCTTTGCGGCGCTCTTCGGGCGGGATGCTGGCGTGGGTCATCGTGGCGGGGTGGCCGCAGAGGCTCTCGACGCCGCCCAGGCTTTCGGCCAGGGCGAAAAGCTTGAACCGCTCCAGCACGGCCACGGCGTCTTCCTGTTTATCACCCTTGAGCACGAAGGAAATCATGCCGCCGAAGTCGCGCATCTGGCCCGCGGCCACGGCGTGGTTGGGGTGGTTTTCGAAGCCGGGCCAGAACACTTTCTCCACTTTCTCATGCTGCCGGAGATATTCGGCCACGGCGCGGCCGTTTTCGCAGTGGCGCTGCATCCGCAGGTGCAGGGTTTTGAGACCGCGCAAGACCAGAAAGCAGTCCTGGGGGCCGGGCGTGCCGCCGCAGGCATTTTGCAGGAAGCGCAGGCGTTCGTGCAGCTGGTCATCTTTCACCACCAGGGCGCCCATCACCACGTCGGAGTGGCCGCCCATGTACTTGGTCAGCGAGTGCATCACCACGTCGGCGCCCAGGTCGAGGGGCGTTTGCAAATAAGGCGTGCTGAACGTGTTATCCACTACGAGCAGCGCGCCGGCTTCCTTGGCCACCTCGGCGGCGGCGCGGATGTCGATGACGTTGAGCAGCGGGTTGGTGGGCGTCTCGACCCAAATCAGCTTGGTTCTCGCGCTGAGCTTTTCACGCACGGCGCTCATATCACCCATCGGCACGAAGTGAAACTTAATGCCGTAGGGCTCAAACACTTTGGTGAAAAGCCGGTAGGTGCCGCCGTATAAGTCATTGGTGCTGATGACCTCATCGCCGGGCTGGAGCAGCTTAATCAGGCAGTCGATGGCCGCCATGCCGCTGGCAAACGCCAGGCCGTGGGTGCCGTTTTCCAGCGCCGCCACGGCGTCTTGCAGTTGGGTGCGGGTGGGGTTGTGAGTGCGCGAGTACTCGTAGCCTTTGTGGTCGCCGGGCGAGCGCTGCACGTAGGTCGAGGTCTGGTAGATGGGCGTCATGATGGCCCCGGTGGTGGGGTCCGGATAGACGCCGGCGTGAATGGCTTTGGTGGCGAATTTCATGGGGTAAAGGTAGGGGGGCGGTGGGCCGATGTCCGGCCCGAAACAGCACTAACACGCCAAACGCCGTATTGCTTCCCTACTCCCCACCTTTACAGCAATGGCCTTCCTGCGCGAGCTTTTCCAGAAAAACACTTCCACCCTGCTGGCGATGGCGGCGCTGGTGACGGTGCCGCTGCTGGGCTCGGCCTCGCTGCTGGGGCTGCTCTACCAAAACCAGCAGCTGCTGGAGCACCTGAGCTGGGGGCAGGTGCTGCTGTACTTCGCCATCATCGCCTTCACGATGGCCTTTGCGCTCACGCCCACCACGTTCGTGGCCATCGTGACGGGCTATTATTTTGGCTGGGCGGGGCTGCCGGGCATGGTGCTGGCCTACATGCTGGCCGCCGCCCTGGGCTACGAGCTGGCCAGCCGCCTCGACCACGGCAAGCTGCTGGGCTTCGTGCGCCACTTCCCCAAGGCTGACGCTGTGCTATCCGAGCTGAAAAGCGAGAGCTGGCAGCTGGTGCTGCTCACGCGCCTCTCGCCGGTGCTGCCGTTCGCGCTCATGACGTTCGTGCTGGCCCTGGTGCAGGTGCCGCGCCGCCGCTTCCTGCTGGCCTCGGTGCTGGGGATGCTGCCGCGCAGCCTGTTTTTCTACTGGCTCGGCACGCAGGCGCAGGACGTGCTGGCGCTCTTGCGCAACCCCGACCAGGGCGCGCTCAGCAAGCTGGTGCTGCTGGGCCTGGTGGCGGCCTCGCTGTTCGGGCTGTTTTTCGTGTTCAATCAGGCCCTCAAGCGCGCCCTGAGGAAAAACGGCGCCGCAAAAATGGACGCCTGAGTGCCAGCCGGTTGCCGGCCGGACGGGGGGTAGGGAAACAGAAAATGCCCCTGAAATTTGCACAACCCGTTTTTAGGCCCTTATCTTTGCGCTCCCTTAGCAGGGAAGATGGTTGTGTAGCTCAATTGGATAGAGCATCTGACTACGAATCAGAAGGTTTAAGGTTCGACTCCTTACACGACCACAAAAAAGGCTTCTAGCATTGCGCTAGAGGCCTTTTTTATTGCTACGTGTCAGAACGGGTTAGTTTTTTGCGGAAAGAGTACACTGGTGCATGGTCGCCACCGAAACGCCTGTAAAAGGTGCTGCTGGTGGGCATCGGCGAAGAGTCGCTGAAACTGGCTGCGCTGGGCCGTGCCGCTGGACTCCTCCGTCTACTCCTGATGGATAATCCAGCCGTGGGCCTGGGTGTAGCGCCGCAGGTCGGGTAGCTGATTGTCGATGCTCTGGCCTTTGTCTTTCGTTGACACACGGGCATGAATGGTAATTATTACATTAAATTTTAACTAGCAGCCAGAAACATATTGCAGAATGTATCATAATCTATAACACTGATTTCAGTGCGATATTTACGACAGGCTTGATTCACCTCTATAATGTTAACATTATCAAAACTTCCTATTATGAGCACTAAACGAGGATTCGATACCTCAACACCATATTTTGAAAATGCATAATCAATATTGCTTTTATACGTGAAGTACTCAGCATAATTAGCAAGTTGAGCTAATCCATCTTCAACCTCCGCGATAAAAGTTCTTCTCGACCTCTCGCCTCTCGTTATGCTATCTTTAGTTAACAGAGCTTTTTTCAAGTCATAAATATCAAATAGGCCATCTGCTCTTTTGATCATGAGGTCAGGATTTATAAATCTGTCAGTACAAGTCCCGTCATGTTCCAACCATTCAAAGGATGGTTCATATTCGAAATAATCTGTTTTAAATGCTTTATGCACTATGTCTGGGTGACGTTTTATAAACTCTCCGATTGTAGTTTCTCGTAAGCCAGGGAACAGATACATACTCTGTAGCTGACCAGCAACAAGAAGTTTTGCTTTGTCCGTTTCAACCACTTGAATTCCCCTTATTGATTCTTTGTTAGCAGCTTCAAATACATTACTTAGCAGATATCCCTCAGTTGTGGTATTGGGCACAATAAATAGTGATGAAATATTTTTACTCCTAAATAAGGAGCCAGAATGATTTATTAACACCCCGTTTATCATAGTAAAATGTCCAGTGAAGTCATCTTGAAAAACAATGGGACCTCCACTTCCGTCTCCCCAAGAGAGGATTGTTGGATACAATTCTAAATAAGGGAATCTATGTCTTAAAGAGGTTATATCGCCACCTTGAGCAAGACACACATCTAAAACTTCTACCCGACTAGTACCGCTAATAGTCATGGACGGATTTTGCTTCTCACCAGAATCTTCAAATTGATTAAGATAACGATTAAGAGAATCCTCCTTGTGGCGTTTCAGCGTCAAGCCCTGATAAAATTCTGAAGCTCCTATAAGCTCTGCAACATAGAGGCCTCCTATTTCAGAGACCAGTATGATATTAGGATATAATATAATTTCGACGCCACCCGAATACTCAATTGGTCGGCGCTTTATCAAAGTTCCTTCTTGTTGATGCTGGGCAACCTTTTTAAAGTGGCTAGACCACCAAGAATGAGTGACATTGACAAACTGATGGAATTTCATGAAAATAGCTAAAGTAAGGTGTCCACAAACATAACCATCAACTGCAAGTGTGCCTCCAAAAAACGAATGTGGCTGTTGCAGAACTCGGGGTAGCATAGCTCGGTCGGTCTAAGCCTGCTTATCGCCGCCCGGCAACTCGCTCTCAGGCGAGCCAAAATGGGCTACTAAAGGCTGATAGCAGGTCGGGCTGGAGGACCAGGGCCATGCTCCGCGGCTGTGTCACCCGGTGTTTGAGCAGCTTTCTAAGATTATAGGCCGCCGCGGCCAGCAGCATCGTTTTGTGAGCGCCCGCCTGGCCCTTGGTGCCGACGCGCCGCAGCCCGTAGTGCGGCAGCAACTGGCCCAGGGCAGGTTCGACGGTGCCTTGACGTACCCGGCGCATGTGCTGCCCTTGGCGACTATGCTGCCGCTGCCAGGCCCGCAAGTAAGGCGCATCGAAGGCTGTGCGCGTGATCTTGCGTTGAGCCGTTTTGGGCACGCAGCGGGCTTTGAGCGGGCAGCGCGAGCAGTCCTTATAATCGGCGCGGTAGTTCTTCTGCCAACTCCCATCGGGCGTGCTGCCATAGTTGCGAAACGGCAGCAGCTTGCCCGCTGGGCAGTAGTAGGCATTGACGTCGGGCAGGTAGGTAAAGCCCTCAATAGTGGGTTTATAGAGCTTAGAGGCTGGAATCCAAGCCGTGAGGCCCCGTTGCTCTAAAAAGGCGTAGTTGAAGCCGTTCGCATAGCTGGTGTCGGCCACCACCTCGCGTAGCGGCACCTCATTGGCCGTCAATCTAGCTTGCAAGCGCTCGATGAGGCCCGGCAGATGCAGGCTGTCGTGGCTGTCGGCTAAATCGGCCTGGATATGGCTGATGACGCCTTTCGCGGGGTCTACGGCCAAGCTACAGAGGTAGTTGAGGGCCCGGGCTTTGCCGGGCTTGATGGAGATGCGGGCCTCGGGGTCGCTGGGACTGTAATGGGTTTTGTTGCTCACCAAGCGCGCGTGGGGCCGCTTCCCGCCCAAGGCCCCGGGCTCCGAGCCATGCTTGGCCTTGCGCGCCGCTTCGCGGCGCAGCTGATGGGCCGGGGCCGAGAGCAGCGCGGCCGTGGGGAGGGTAGACGCCGGGGCTGGCTGGCCGGCCACGGTCAGGACCAGCGGCGCGGCGGCCTGCTTTTCGCAGAGGCTGTCGAGTGAAGCGTTGGCCTTGACGGGGGCCGAATCGATGGCTTGCGTGTCGCCCGCTACCAGCCCCTGGGCCACACACAGGTGGAAGACGCGGTCAAACAGGTGCTCGAATAAGGCAGTCGGGTAGAGCTGGCGGGTGCGGCTGATGGTCGAGTGCCAGGGCAGCTCCTCGTCCAGCTCGTAGCCCAGAAACAGCAGAATATCCAGGCGCAGGGCACAGTGGGCCAGCAAGCGGCGGTCACTGGCGATGTTTTCCAGGCGCCCCACCAAGAGGAGCTTGAAAAAGACGACTGGGTCGAGCGCGGGCTGGCCCGTGTGGCTGTAGAGGACTTGCGTTTCCGGGTAGAGAAAGCGCAGGTCGAGCACCTCGTCGAGGCGGCGGTAGAGATTGTGTCGGGGCACGCGCTCGCTGAGGCGGAAGTGCACGACGACCTTATCGGTAAACTGCTTGTGGCCTTGCATCTACCCTCTACGCACCGCCCTAGTCAACGGGCCACTTCTGCAACAGCCACGAATCTTTATTGGAGGGAAAACTACACCCCTCAAAAACCGCTGCCAGGTCCGTTTTCAGGGGCCGTTTCTAGAACCCTTCATTGGACGAACTGCTGCAACACACCGGTAGGGCACCGGCCACCGCGCCGAGGCGAGCTTCAACCGCTACCTGGGCGGCGGTTCCGCTAAATTGCTGGCTCAATATGCCGCTATAGGATGGCGGCCTGACTTGCAGCATGAGTAAATTATCTTCCCGCAGCGCGCCGTGGCTGGCCGGGGCGGCTATTGCCCTGACTATCGGCTTGGCGCTGGTCTGGGGGGGTAGGGAACGCCAGGTGCCGGCGGGCTTCGTGCGGGTGCGGGGCACGCAGTTCGAGCTGAACGGCCGGCCCTACCGCTACCTCGGCGCCAACTACTGGTACGGCGGGCTGCTGGCTACGCAGGGGCCGGCCGGCCAGGCGCGCCTGGCCCAGGAGCTGGACTTTCTGCAAGCCCACGGCGTGACCAACCTGCGCGTGATGATCGGGGCCGAGGGTTACTCTAATGGCTACCAGTTTCGGGTGCTTCAGCCCTTGCAGCCGCAGGAAGGCCAGTTTGACGAGCAGATTATGGCCGGGCTGGACTACCTGCTGGCCGAGCTGGCCCGGCGCGAGATGAAGGCCGTGCTGCACTTCACCAACACCTGGGAGTGGAGCGGCGGCCTGGGCCAGTACCTGAGCTGGCGCGGCTACCCCAACCCCTCATTGCCCAAAAACCCGAACTACAGCTGGGACCGGTTCCGGACCTACATCGCGCAGTTCTACACCTGCGCGCCGTGCCAGAGCGCCCTGAACACCTCCATCCGCTACGTGCTGGCCCGCACCAACCGCCGCACCGGCCGCACCTACGTGGCTGACCCGACCATCATGGCCTGGGAAATTATCAACGAGCCGCGGCCCATGCGACGGGAGGCGACTCCGGCTTTTGAAACCTGGATGAAGCAAACCGCGGCGCTGATTAAAACCTTGGACAAGAATCACTTGCTGACGACCGGCAGCGAGGGCGACATCGCCTCGGATAACGATATGGCCGTGTATGAGCGCCTGCACGCCGACTCCAACATCGACTACGCCACCATCCACATCTGGCCCAAAAACTGGGGCTGGTTCAAGGACACGGCTACAGCTCAGGGCTTCCCGGTGGTGCTGGGCAAAGCCACGGCCTACGTGGACCGGCACGTGGCCGTGGCCGCTAAAATCGGCAAGCCGCTGGTGGTCGAAGAGTTTGGCTTGCCGCGCGACGGGCAGGTGTTCACGCCGGCGGCCAGCACCACGCTGCGCGACCAGTACTACGCCACCCTCTTCGGGCTGATGCGGGGGGGTAGGGCGCCGGCCGGCCAGGTCATCGCGGGCTATAACTTCTGGGCCTTTTCGGGCGCCGGGCGGCCCCGGCCGGGGCAGGTGTACTGGAAAGCTGGCGACGCCTACCTCGGCGACCCCGGCGGCGAGGAGCAGGGCCTCAACTCGGTCTTTGACGCCGATACCTCGACCTGGGCCGTGATTGACCAGTACGTCAGGGCCATCCGGTAGTCGGAGCCGGGCAGTTGGGGCTTAAGCCGGCGAGGGTGGGTAGGGATGAGCTGAAGCGCGAGAAAACGTGAGAACTTGCCCGCATGAAACCTGCCGCCTACTTGCCGCTGCTGCTGGCCCTGCTGCCGCTGGCCGCCGCGGCCCAAACCGCGCCCGCCCCCACCCGCGACTCGCTGGCCCTGCCCGACCCGCTGAGCTACTACGGCTTCGTGGACGCCTACTACGGCTACGACTTCCGGGCCGATAATGGCCAGGAGCGGCCCGGCTTCCTCTACTCGCACGACCGCCAGAACGAGTTTACCGTCAACCAGGCGCTCATCGGCGTGCGCTACGACGACGACCGGGTGCGCGGCGCGCTGGGCTTGCACGCGGGCTCCTACGTGGTGGCCAATTATGCGGCCGAGGAACCGGTGTTCCGGCACATCTACGAGGCCTACGCCGGCTTCCGGCCCTTCGAGAAAGCGTGGCTCGACGTCGGCATCTTCGGCTCACATATTGGGTTTGAGTCGGCCATCAGCAAGGATAACTGGACGCTGACCCGCTCGCTGATGGCCGAAAACTCGCCCTACTACGAGGCCGGCGCCCGCCTCACCTACGAGCTTGGCCCCACCCCCTACACCTACCAAACCGGCTCCCGCCTGACCCTGACCGCCCTGGTGCTCAACGGCTGGCAGAACATCCGCGAAACCAATCAGGCCAAAGCCCTCGGCACCCAGATTCAGTGGCGGCCGAATGCTAAAGTGCTGGTCAACAGCAGCACCTTCTACGGCAACGAGCAGCCCCCCGGCGAAACCCGGCGCCGCCGCTACTTCCACGATTTCTACCTCACCTACGCCGCCACCGACCGCCTGAGCCTGGCCCTGGTCTTCGACGTGGGCAAGCAGCAAAGCGAAACCAGGGCGCGGGCCGACACCTGGCACGCGGGTGCTGCTTTGCTGCGCTACAAGCTGGCCGACGGCCTGGGGGCAATCTTGCGCGCCGAATACTACTCCGCCGAGCGCGGCGTGATTATCAACAGCATCCGGCCGCGGGGCGGCGCCGCCGACTTCCGGGTGGCGGGCGGCTCGCTGGGCCTGGACTATCAGCCGGGGCGCAACGTACTTGTGCGGCTGGAAAGCCGCACGCTCTACGGCGCCAGCGGCATTTTCCGGCGCCGCAGCGGCGCCGACCCCGGCCGCTACGGCAACCTGACGGCGAGCGTGGCGCTCTCGTTTTAGCTCAGGCTTTTCGCGCCGTGCCGCGCCGGGAGCCGCGGCAGCTTTTGGCAAAAGGCGGGGGCTTTAGCGGGCTGACGGCCAACGATTCGGCGCCCTGGGGTGTTATACCCCGGCCGGTGGCCGTAGCTTTGCCCCTGAAAACGGCTGGCCGCGGTTGCGGCCGTTTCCGCGTCCCGAATTTTACTGTTCATGCCCAACGTTATTTCCACTGATATCTGCATCATCGGCGCCGGCCCGGTGGGGCTGTTTGCCGTTTTTGAGGCCGGTTTGCTCAAGCTCCGCTGCCACGTGGTCGATGCCCTGCCCCAGCCGGGCGGGCAGCTCTCGGAAATCTACCCCAAGAAGCCGATTTACGACATCCCCGGCTACCCCGAAATCCTGGCCGGTGACCTGGTGAACAATCTGATGAAGCAGATTGAGCCTTTCAAGCCCACCTTCACCCTGGGCGAGCGGGTCGAGCGGTTTGCCAAGCTCGACGACGGCTCGTTCCAGCTCTACACCACCGATGGCACCGAGATTCAGTGCCGGGCCGTGGCCATTGCCGGCGGCCTGGGCTCGTTCGAGCCGCGCAAGCCGGCCGTCGAGAACCTGGAGCAGTTTGAGGGGGGTAGGGGCGTGCACTACATGGTGCGCGACCCGGAGCACTTTCGGGGCAAGAAAATCGTGATTGCCGGCGGTGGCGACTCGGCCCTGGACTGGACCAACTTCCTGGCCAACGTGGCCGCGGAGGTGACGCTGGTGCACCGCGGCACCACCTTTCGCGGCGCCGCCGACTCGGCTGAGAAGGTAAAAACCCTGGCTGACGCGGGTAAAATCAAGCTCGTGCTCTCTTCCAACGTTACGCACCTGCACGGCAATGGCCACCTGGAGCAAGTGACCATCACCGGCAACAATGGGCAGGCCGAAACCGTAGCCCTGGACTCGTTTATTCCGCTGTTCGGCCTCACGCCCAAGCTCGGCCCCATCGGCGAGTGGGGCCTGGCGCTGGAAGACGACGCCGTGAAAGTCAACACCACCGACTATAGCACCAGTCTGCCCGGCGTCTACGCCATCGGCGACATCAACACGTATCCGGGCAAGCTCAAGCTCATCCTCTGCGGCTTTCACGAGGCCGCCCTCATGTGCCAGGGCGCGTTCAAGTACATTTTCCCTGACAAAAAGTACACGCTCAAGTACACGACTGTCAACGGAGCACCCAGTCTTTAGGCAGTTATGAATTATGAGTTATGAGCTATGAGTTGGCCGGGTGCCAGCCCAAAGACTCATAGCTCATAACTCATAACTCATAATTAATCTTATGAGTGACGTTCGCATTTACGTCGAAGAAGCCCCCGGCCAGCGCCGCGAAATCGAAGGGCCCACCGACATGGGCCTGAACCTGATGGAGCTGCTCAAAGCCAGCGGCTACCCCATTCAGGCCACCTGCGGGGGCATGGCCCTGTGCGCCACCTGCCACGTGGAAGTGCTGGCCGGCCCGCTGCTGCCTGAGCCCGGCGACGACGAGCTGGACATGCTCGAAACCCTGCCCGCCGTGCTCGAGGGCTCCCGCCTGAGCTGCCAGATTCGCCTCACGCCCCACACCGATGGGCTGGTGGTCCGGCTGGCCCCGGTGGGGTAGGCGTATATCATCATTCCTAAAAAAGGCCCCGCAGCTACCTGCGGGGCCTTTTTTATGGATTATAGCTGGCTACTGAAATCGAAATCCCTACCCCCCTGCCCCGGCTTAACGGCGGCGCCTGCTGGTGGTCTTCGCCTTTTTGGCCGGCGCTTTCGACTTCATTTTAACCTTGCGCGCCGGCTCTTTGCGGGCGGAGGACTTCCTGGCTTTTGCGCTGCTCCTGCTGCTCTTGGCATGGGCCGAAGCTTTGGTCTTCGTCTTGACTTTGCTTTTAGCGGCAGCCGCCTTGGCTTTCTTGCCGGACTTGCTGCTCTTAGCTTTCGTGCTGCTGTGATGGCGCGCGGCGCGGCGCGCTTCGGCGCGGGCCTCGGCCCGACGCTCAGCGCGGCGTTCGGCGGCGCGCTCTTCGGCGCGCTCGGCGCGGCGGGCGGCTAGCAAGGCGGCGCGGCGGCGGGCAGCCCGCGAAGGGGCGGCGGGTGCGGCGGCTTCCTCGGCGCGGGTGGCTTCGGGGGCGGCCTCGGCGTAGTGGGCGGTGGCGTCGTTTTCGGGGGCGGCGGTGGCGTCTTCGGGGCTCGCGGCGGGCTTAGGGGCCTCAGCGGCGCGCTTGCGGCGCACGGGCATGAGGAAGTCGCGCTCGGCGCGCTCGCGGGCCGAAAGGTTCTCCTCGCCCGGCAGTTTCGTGACCGTGGCGGGCACCATGCCCGTCTGGGCCAGGGCGGCGGAAGCGCTTAAAAACAGCGAAAAGCAAACGAGTAGGAACCGCATAAGCATAGTTTAGAATAGCTTTGGAAATGGTAAAAGTACTATGGCCTGAGTACTTATGCAAGCCATGATTGCGGCAGTACTGTTTTCAAAGGCGGTTTCAGGCTCATTAAATAGCCTGTTGGGGCTAAAAGTGCAATTCGCTTGAACGAAAGATGGGCCACTCGCCCGCTGCTTTTTACCCAGCGTGCCGGGCTGCTGCCCTGGCGGACCGGCTGCATTATCCGGCCCGTCAGGCCCTGATTCCCTACCCCCGGCTTTCGGCCCGAAGCCCAGCCGCCGCCTTGAAAACGACGGCTCGGCGGCGCCAGCGTTGCCTGGCAGCCTGTCTTTCTCAAGTTCTTCTCTCAGGGGCCGACCCGCAGCCGCCCGCCGGCCGAAGTGGCGCCAAACGCCGGCGCGTAAAGGCACTGCACCTGGCTCAGGCCGCCCGCAAAGTCGCCGGCCTGGGCGGCCCGCAGGCGGTATTCGAGCACGTGAGTGCCAGCCGGCAGCTCCGCAAAAAAGAAGTTGGTGGCCGCGTCGCGGGGGCTTTCGTAGTAGCCCAGCCCGCCCTGGTAGCGGTAGCCGCTGGTGGGGGCCAGCGGCTCCAGGCCGGCGGCGCGCTGGTCTTTGAGGTGCACGTATTCGAGGCGGCGGTCGGTGCGCAGCACGAGGCGCACGACCACGGTTTCGCCCACGCGGGGGGGTAGGAAACTGGTGAGCGGGGCCAGCACCGGGCCGCCCGCCGTGCGCGTCTCACGGAAAAGCTGCCGCTCGACCGACAGCGGCGTGGCGGCCGGCGTCACCTTATCCAGGTCTTCAAAATATTGCCAGTAAAGGGCGCCCCAGGCCACACCAGAATCGGTTTTGGTGATAGTGATCCGGCCCTGTACGGGCGTAATGTGGGCCGCAGGCCAGGTGGTTTTCACGTAGCCGGTGCCGGCCTGCGCGTTGCTGAACGTTACGTTTTCGGCGCCCACCTGCGCTTGCAGCGGCGCGGCCGGGACTAGCAAATCAGCGCCGCGCAAGAGCAGCGCGTAGCAGGCGTCGGCGGTGGCGCGGGTGCTCTCCCAGCTTTGCACCTGCTTTTGCCGCAGCAGCCACAGCTTCATCTCGGCCACTGATTTTTGGTCCTGAGCCACCTCCGCGAAGGCCTCGATGAGCACGGCCTGCGTCTCGGTGGGCGCCTCGCGCCAGTAGTAGCCGCCGCGCACCTCCTTCCAGTACATGCCCAGCTCGGGCGAGTGCAGGGCGTTTTCGCGCAGCGCCCGCAGGATGGCGGCGGCCGTGGCCGACCGGGCGCCCTCGGTGCGAAACGCGGCCAGCGCCAGCTGCGCTTGCAGCTGGCGCGGCTGCCGCAGCCAGTGCGCGGCGGCCTGCTGCCGGAAGAAGGTGTAGGCGGGCTGAGCCGCTTTCCCTACCCCCTCCTGCGGCCAGAAGCTGCGCGCGTACAGCGCTTGCCCGGCCAAATCGCTGAGGTAATCGTTGCTGGGTTTAAAGCTTTTAAGGCGGCGCAGGGCCGCGTAGTCGTCGGCCAGCCGGGCGTCCACGTAGCGCAAGGCATTGTCGAGCAAGTTCTTGGCCGTGGCATCCTGGCGGGAATCGAAGACGCCGAGCTGGCGCAGCTTGCCCAGGCCGGCCACGATAAGCTGGGTGATGTAGCGGTCGTCGGGCATCCGCTCAAACCAGGGCCAGGCGCCGCCGGGCTGCTGCATCCGTTGCAGCTGGGCCAGGGCGCGGCTGGTTTCGGCGGCCAACCGGGGCTGGTCGAAAAGGGTGCTGAGGCGGGCCAGCCGCTCGGTTTCAGTCTGCGCGTCGCGCACCCAGGGCGTCTCCTGGAGCAGCAGGTTTTTCAGCTCCTGGTTCTGCGCCAGCTTGCCGGCCAGGGCGTTCTGCTGCGCCACCGGGCCGCTTTGCGCCTGGCGCTGCCACTCGGCCAGCACAGTTTGGAGGCGCGGGTTAGCTTTCAGAATGTGGGCCGCTATCAGGTTGGCATACAAGCGACTAAATATTTGCTCGGAGCCCTCATAGGGGTATTCCAGCAGGTAGGGCAGGCTTTGCACGGCCAGCCAGGCGGGGTTGGCGGTCAGCTCCAGCGTCAGGGCGTGGTTGCGGCGCGTGGGGCTGCTGGTGCTCGTGAGCTTGCTCAGCTCGAAGGTGCGGGTGCCGGCGCCGGCCAGTGGCAGAGGTAGGGATTCGGTGACCAGAATGCGGTTGGGGAGCACGGGCAGCGTATTTTCCTCGCCGTCAGTATGAGTTATGAGTTGTGAGGTATGAGGTATGAGTTTGCTGGCGCGCTTGCTTTTCCTTCCTGTTAACTGCTCACTGTTCACTGCTAACTGGCTTTGCGCGACCACGCGGTACGTCACGGCGGTTGGTGCAAAATCGGGGGGTAGGGAAAGCTGCCAACCCACAGCGGCGCTCTGATGCGCGCCGGCCGTCACGGCTTGCTGCGCCGGGCTGTTCAGCAACTGGCCGGTGATGTCCTGGCCGGTGGCGGCATCGAGCAGGAAGAGCTGCGCCGTGCCGCTAGCAGCCTGGTCGGTGAGGTTGGAGAACTTGGCCTGGAACGTGAACGAGTCGCCGGGCCGGAAAAAGCGCGGCGCGTTGGGCGTAATCTGCACCTGCTTCCGGGTGACGAGCTGCCGGGCGAGCTGGCCGCTGCGCAGGCTCTTATCGTGGGCCAGCGCCAGCAGCTGCCAGCGCGTCACGGCCTCCGGCATCTGAAATTCGAGCACGATATCGCCGTTTTTATCGGTGCGCAGGGCCGGCTGCCAGAAGGCGGTTTCGCGGAAGTCGCGCCGGGTGGGGACGAGCGTGAGGTCAGGGGCCGCAGAACGGTCCTTGGGCTCTCCGGTAGCATCCGCAGCTTTAGCTGATGCTCCGGCCGCTGATACTTCCTCGTCTTTTTTACTAACTGGGACCGTGAACCGAACTGCCGCCATTTTCGGAGCGGGAGCCGCCATCGCAGCGTCGGCTACTACCGCCTCACTCAGTTGCACACCACTTACGCGGCCAGCCCGCGCCTGCCTTGATAAAGGCCGGCCTCGGTAATTTTCCCTACCCCCTTGCCAGGTGTTCAACTCAGGATAGTCGATTGCCGCTACTTCCGTCTCATCGGTCGGCACAAACGGGGTAGATGCTACTTCCTCAAAAGCTCCTTGCCACTCAAGCTGCGATGAGTAATAGCTTCCTCCCCTTTCCAGCCCCATAAAGCTGTGCGGCCGAAACACGTCCAGGCTCTGGTCATAGAGCGTCGCCAGCAGTTCGGCGTCGGCGGGCTGGCCGTTGGCCTGGCGGATGGTGAGGCGCCAGGTTTCTTTCTCGCCGGGCAGCAGCCGGTCGCGGAAGGTATTGATGCTCAGGCGTAACGGCTGGCTCGGCTCGGCCACCTGCACCGTGGCATCGTGGCGGTAAAGGCGGTTGTCGCGCACCTGCGTGGTGTGGATGTAGAGCGGGCCAGCGGCCGTGGCGGGCCCGCTATCCAGAACCAGGCGGCGCTGCTCGCCGGCGGTCAGCGTTAGCCACTCCTGGCGCAGCAGCTGGCCGTCGCGCTCCACTTCGAGCAGGATGCGGGCGCCGGCCGCGCGGCTGCCCAGCAGCACCGCGGCCGGCTGGCCGGGCGCCACGCTGTCTTGCAGGCTCACAAACCAGTCGGGGGTAGGAAACGGCACCGTAGCGGCCCGCGAGTCATAGAGCGTAAAATCCAACCGGGCGCGGGCCGAATCGGCGCTGGCGGCCAGGGCTTCGAGGCGGTAGCGGCCAGTGGGCAGGGCGGCCAGCGTGGCGCTCAGGTTCAGGTTCGGGCCGTTTTTCGTGTCGAAGGGTAGGGTTTTGACCAGCTCCGGCGCGGCTTCGTTGTCGGCGGTTTCGGGGGCGGGGCCGGGTACGCCGGGCGGGTTAGGGCGGTAGCGAATCAGCGACAAGCGCAGGGTGCCGGCGGCGGGCAGCGGCTCGCCGGTCGCGTTGGTGCTCAGCAGCGTGAAGGGGGGTAGGCGCTGCTGGTCAGCCATATCGGGGCCAATCAGGCGCAGGCTGAGCGGGTTGCGGCCGATGGGGAAGCTGCGCGTGCCGGTGCGGGTTTCGCCGGCCGCGTCGGTCACGTCGGCCGTGATTTCAAACAGGTAGCCCGGCTCCCAGCCGCCGCGCCGACCCGGCCCGGCCAGCACCAACGGCGGCGTGAAGCGGATGACAAAGCGACCCTCGGCGTCGGTCGTTGCGGTGCCGTGGGCAATTTCCTGGGTTTCCCTACCCCCCCGCGGCGGGTAAATGCTGCGGCCCCTGCCGCCTCCCGTATCGTAGTCGAACAGCGCCCACAGTTCGCGGCGCGTGACGCGGTAGCTGACCTTGGCGCCATCAGTGGCCTGCCCGCTGTAGGCGCGGGCCTGGCCGCTCACGCTCAGCGGCTGGCCCAGCTGCGGCCGGCCGGGAACCGAGTCGAGCTGCACCAGGAAGGTCGGCCGCTTGTAGTCCTCGACCGCAAAGCTGAAGCTGCCGTGGTCGGTTTGCAGGCTCATCTCGCCGTTGAGCAAGCCGGTGGGCAGCACCAGCGAGCCGTGAAAGGAGCCGAACTCCGAGGTCGTGAAGGGCAGCGTCTGCACGGTTTGGCCGTTCACGTCGGTCAGGCGCACGCTTACGGGCTGGCCGGGGAGGAGCCGGGCTTGACCACGCCGGTTTTCGGTGAAAATCCCTTTAAAATAAAGCGTTTGGCCCGGCCGGTAGATAGCGCGGTCGGTGAAGAGAAAGGTTTGGCGCTGAGAGGGCTCCGCTTCGTTGCGGCTAGGTTGATAATAGCCCCCTACGTTGCGCAGCGCTAGGGTGTCGGCACCGCGCCAGATGCGCGCAACGCTGACCCGCTCATCAGAAACGGCTGGTTCGCTGCCGCTATTGGCAGGGGCCGGCAGCGTTACCTCGCCAGTAGCCGCCGATTCCCCTACCCCCCCCTGGCGGCTTAATTGCCGCCGGGCCTTCCGGTCGTAACGCGTATACGTGGCCTGCGCTCGGATGCCGGCCAGCGGGGCGCCGCTCTGCCGGTGCAGCGCCAGCAAGCGCAGCGCGCCGGTGCCGGGGTCGCGGCGGCTCAGGGCGCTTAGCTTGCTAGCGCCCAGCACGGCGTAGGCCGTGGCCGTACCGGGTTGCTTCTGGCGGAGGGGGGTAGGGAGTTGGTTGCTGATGACGACCAGATAATACCCGGCGGGCAGCGCCGGGCCGGCCGCCGCTAGCTTTTGCTCCTTAAACTGGGCCGGCTGCGGGGGCGCCGGCACGGTCCAGGTGGCGGCCGGCGCGGTGCGCAGCCAGCGGAGGTAGCGCGGCTGGTCGTCTTCGGGCCGGGTTTCGTAGGAGTTGAAGCTTTGCCACTCCTTCAGCGAAATCCGGTAGGCGCGGGCGTGCAGCTCGCCCACGTTGCGCAGGGTCAGGTCCAGGCGCCAGGGCTGATTGGGCAGCACGATATCGGCGGCCGAAAAGGCCAGCTCCGGCCGCTGAATCTGCTGGCGCAAGGCGCGGGCCCGCGCCGCGCCGCGCGACCTGGGAAAGCGTCGCTCAGCCTGCTGGGCCAGCGCGACGGCGGCCACGGGGTCGGTTTCGCGGCGCGCCTCGGCCTGGCGGGCGATGAACTCAGTGCTGAGGGGTAGGGATTTATAGGTTTCGGCCATTCGGCCCAGCGCGGGCTCGTATAGCTCCGCCAGGCCGGTGTTTTCGCTGAGACGGCGCAGGTAGTCGAGGCGCTGCAAGTCCACGTCGGCCAGGGCGGCGAGGCGCGCCGGCGTGCGCGGAGTTAGCCGCTGGCGGGCGGCGGTGAGGCGTTGCAACAGGCGCAGCGCGTGCAGCTCGCCGTTGAGCGAGTCGGCCGCCGGTGCCGGCAGGCGCAGGGCCGCAAACTCCGCGGCGGAGCCAAACAGCTGCGGCTCCGTGAGCTGAAACTGGGCTTCGGGCCGGGTCACCGACAGCTCCTGGTTTTGCAGGCCCGCGATGGCGCGCTGGGCCAGCAAATCGTAGAGCGTGGGGCGCAGCGCCCGGCCCGCGGCGTCGCCGCCCACAGCCAGCTCGCCAAGCTGGGCCAGGGTGGTGGCGAGCTGTTTTTGCGGCTCGTCTTCGACTGACTGGTAGTAGTGCCGCACGATGGCGGCGCCCAGCCGGCTTAGGTCCCAGGTGGCGAGATTGGCGCCGGCCTGGGCGCCGAGAGGGGGGGTAGGGAGCTGGGCGCTGGCGGTGCGGTCGTAGAGCCGGTAGCGGTTTTGGTTTAAGTACTTAGTATACAGCTCGGCCAGCAGCGAGTGCAGAATGGGCCGGGCCGGAAAGGTGGCCGTGCGCAGGTCTTCTTCGAGCAGGGCAATGGCTTGCTCGTCGGCGTTTTCTTCCCTGGCTGCCAGCAGCCGCACCTGGTAGAGCAGCGCCCGCACGTAGTCGGGGGTGGCGCCGCGCTGCCGGGCCCGCCGGTAGATGGTAGCCACCAGCGGAGCAGCGGTAGCGGTCCGGCCCTGGGCCAGCAGCCGGTCTATCTGCTTCCACTGCGTAGCGTAGGGGCCGCTGGGGGGGGGTAGGGAACCGCCCGACGAGCCTGAATCGGGAGCGAATGCCAGCAGCGCGAGCAAACAACAGAGCAGCAAAGGGCGCATGGGCAGCAAGGAATGGGTGGGCCGAAAGTTCAGAGTAAAGATGCCGGGCCGCGCCGCTTTCCACACGCCCGCCCAGAAAAAGGCTGCCGCTACCAGCCGGCAGCTCTTGCTCACCCGGTTTGTAAGCTCGCTTTATAATGTTAACCTGCTGTCCGTCAGATTTTTCCAGCTACCTCAAAATCCTTATTCCGTGAAGTGTTCGGAGCGGCCCACCTGAGCACTAGCCTCCAGCGGCTGGCCGGCACCCAGGCGGGCCGCCTGGAAAGGCGGTTTTAGTGTTTCGCGGAGCTATTCTTCTCCGGCGTCTGCGGCGGCCGTCCCGCCATCTTCCCTGCCGGGGGCCGCGGGCGGCATGGCCGCGAGCACGGCTTCGGCCTGCCGGACGTGGCGCTGGATGTGGGCGACGAGAAACTCGAGCGTGTCGGGCAGGCGCAGGCGCACCAGCAGCGGCACGAGCGGGTTGGGGATGCGCACGGCGTTGGCATCGACCTGCCGGGCCTGAAGCACGAGACGCAGCAGCTCATCGAGCTGGCGGCTGAAGACCTCGGCCACGGTGCGGGGCAGGCGGTTGCCGGTGGGGGCGTAGCGCTGGGACGAAACCAGCGGCTTCTCGGCCGCAGAGCTGCGCATCTGAGCCACGAGCCGCGCCCCGAAAACGCCGCGCTTGATCAGGGGCGCGGGCGACGTTTTGCGGGCCTGCGCCCGGTCGAGGCGCGCACGCATTTCGGGCAAATAGTGGCCGCCCACGATGTTGAGGTGCTCCAGGCACTGGCCCACGCTCCAGCGGCTGGGGCTGTGGCGACGGTTGAGCTGCTGCTCGCTCAGGGGCCGGAAGCGCTGCTGGGCCAGCACCCGCAGTTTGAGCAGCTCGGTGGTCAGCTCATCAAAGAAGACGTCGGTGGCAAGAGGAGTGGCAGCGGCCATGCAATCAGCCGGGGTTCTAAACCGGCGCGACAATTTACGGCCTTATTTGGCTTTTGCGGCGCGGCCAGTTCAGGCTATATTGAATATAGGCAGCTCGCCGCCGGGCCGGGTCTTTCTTACGTCTGGTTTTCCCACCACTATGGTGTCCTGCTCATGCCCACTAGTTGGGGCAGGAAGTGCGGTTCAGCGGCACCAACCGGCACTTCTGCCCGTCCGCGACGGCAAACTGCCGGTTGGCCCGCAAGTTCTAAAACACAAAACGGCTCCCCAAGTCCGGGGAGCCGTTTTATTATTTGCTTTCAGCCAACCGCTACTCCTGTTTCTCGCCGTCGCGGCCGCGGTTGCGGCGCGGCGCGCTGCCATAGTCGTCGTTTTCGCCCTCAGCCTTGTCGGGCCGGAACTGCTGGCGGGCGGCCGGCCCGTAGTTGCGGTTGCGCTCCTGCTGGGTGTAGTCGCCCTGGGCGGGCGAGCCGGCGCGGCCATTTTGGTCGCCCTGGCCACCGTTGCCATTGTCATACTCATCATTATAGGAGCCGCCGCGCGAGCCGTAGCCCTGCTGGCTGTCGCCCATGTGGCTGCGGCCGTAGCCGTTGCGTTGGTCGCCGGTGTTGTAGTTGGCCTGGCCGCCGCGCTCGTCGCGGCCGTGCCCGTAGCCGTAGCCTTCGGTGGGGCGGCGGCGCGGGTCGCCCTGCTGGTCCTGGGCCGGGCCGCCTTGCTGCTGGCGGCCCCGCTCGTCGGCGCCGCTGCCATAGCCATCCTGGCCCTGGTAGCCCTGCTGACCGTAGCGGCCCTGGTCATCATCGCGGTGGCCGGCCCGGCCGCCACCGCTGCCTTGGTTGTCGTAGCCGCCGCGCGACGAGCGCTGGTCCTCGTCCTGGTTGCGGCGCTCGTAGCCGGAGCCGCCATAGTTCTGGTTGGGGCGCTGCTCGCGGCCCCGGCCGTAGCCGTAGTCGCCACCCCCGATGCTGGACTGGCCGTAGTCGTTGGCGTAGCCGAGACCGGGGCGGCCGGGCCCGGCGCCGTTGTCATTCTGAAAATTAGCGCGGCGGTCGTCGCGGTCAGGCTGGTTGCGGTTATCCTGGCGGTTGCCGCGGCCGTCGTCGTAGCCGCGCTGCGGCGGCTGCGAATAGCGGTTGTCGCTGTCCGGGTAGCCACTGCGACCGGCGCCGTAGTTGCCCGGGTTACGATTGCCGTAGTAGCTGTCCTGGTCGCGTTGGCTACGTTGGTCATAGCCCGCTGCCTGGCGCTGCTGGTCACTGTAGCCGTAGCCGCCGGCGTGGCGGGGGTCGTAGCCTTCGTTGGGGCCGTAGTAGTGGCCGCCCTGCTGGTTGAAGCCGTGGCGGTCGTAGCCGTGGTCATTGTAGCGGTTTTGGTTTCCGTAGCCACCATTGCCACCCTGGTTTTCCTGATTACTGCCCTGATTGCCGCCCCGGTAGGGCTGGCCGCCGCGCTCGTCGCGGCCGTCGTAGTCGCGGTAAGCGTTGTGCTGCGGGCCGTAGCGGCCGGGACCGCCGTAGTAGCGGTCTTCGGCCGAGTTGCGGTTTTCAAAGTCCAGCTCGCGGTACTGGTTGCCGTAGCCGCCGTGGGTGCCGCCCTGCTGAGCCGGGGCGCCAAACTCGCCCCGGCCGGCGCCGCTCACCTGGTTCTGGTAGCGCTCCTGGTCCTGGAAGCTGGTCTGGACGCTGTTGCCGAAGTTGCCGCCGTAAGTATCGGGCTGGCGGCTGTCGGAGGAGGCTTCCGGCACGGCCTTGCGCGGCCGGCCGGGGGTAGGGCTTTTCGCGTCGGCCGATTTGCCCGCCTGCGGGGCGCCGTCCTTGGGCTTGTTGGGGGTGCCGGGCTTGCGGCCACGACGGCCGGGCTCGGCGGCCGTCACATCGGCCGGGCCAGCCTCCTTGTTTTCCTGCTGGTCGCCTGCGCCTTCCGCGGTGCCCCGGCCGACGCTCATTGCGGAGGCGACCAGCGACTGGCCGGAGGCCGGCGACCTGGGATTCTGCGGGTCAGCGGTGCTACTGCCGGCAGCGCCAGGCTGCATGGCGGGCGTTTCGGCCTGGGTAGCGCTGTTGGCCAGCTTGTTCTGGGCGTTTGCCTCAGCGTTGCCGGCAATATCATTGGAGCCAGTGTTCTGGTTTTGTTCTTCGCTTTTCATAAAGACGGGGCTAAGAGTGGCAGGAGTGGGACAAGGGAGTAACTGGACAGCTTAACTATACGCCGGCCCACAAGCGAAGTTTTTAGACATCTTCCTCAGCGCCTGGCACCCTGGCGCCCTACCCCCCCGTTGGCCCGGCAGCCGCCTGGCGGCCCGTATCTTCGGCCCCGTTTTATCCCAATCAGGCTTACCCCATGCTCACCGGCACTGTCAAGTTCTACAACGACGCCAAAGGCTTCGGCTTCCTCATCGCCGACGGCACGGGCGAGGAAATCTTCGTGCACCACACCGGCCTCATCCACGAGATTCAGGACGGCGACCGGGTGCGGTTTGTCATTAAGGCCGGCAAGAAAGGCCCGAATGCCGTCGATGTGGAGCGGATTGTGGAGCGGGGGTAGGGGTGCGTAGGGACGGGGCTCGCCCCTGCCCGTTCGTTCGGGTAGCATCCAAGCGGCGCCAGCGTTCGGGCGGGGGCAAGCCCCGCCCCTACTTGCCCACTTTGGCTACGCGCAAGCCCACGGCCATCAGGCCGGGCAGCTGGCTTTGGCGCATGTACTGCTCCATAGTCAGGGTGTAGGCGCCGGGCTGGGCAAACTTCAAGTTAGGCAGGGCCAGCACCTGGTGGTCGAAGATGTCGCCGGTGCCGCTGCCGCGGGGCTCCCCGGTTTTGGGGTCCATGAGGGTTATTTCGTGCAGGCGCGGGCTGCCCACGGGGCCGGCCGGGCCAGTGAGCGTGTGCTTGAGATAAAGATTGTAGTAGCCGTAGGCCGAGGCGTTGCGCACGTTGAAATACAGGTTGTAGCGCGCCGCCGTGTCCTGAATCTGGAACGTGAAGCTGGGCTTCTGCTGCACGTCCCAGGAGTAGTCTTTAAAGTCGGTATTTTCCTCAAATACCCGGTTGGGGTCGCAGGCGGCTAGCAGCAGCGGCAACACCAGCACTAATAAATACTGGCGCGTCGGCCGCTGCTTTTTCTTGGTCAAAATCAACGGATTGTCGGGCATAAGCTAAGCCCCGGCCGGGCCGGGTGGCGGGGTAGAAGGAGCCGGCGAGCCAGCGCTGCCGCTGCCATCAGGACGCGGGCCCCGCCGGTTGCGCCCGCCCCGGTTTTCATTGCGCGGCTCGCTCCGGTTTTCACCGCGCGGCTCCCGGCCCTCGCGGCTCTCCCGGCGCGGCTCGTTGCCGTCGCGGCGGCTGCGGGGCTCGGCAGAGCTGCCTTCGGGGCGGGCACCGGGCGCGCCATCTGGGTTAGCCGGGCGCGTGGCGCGTGGGGCATCGGCGCCGGGGCGGTTGAAGTTGCCATCGGCGCGGCGGCTGCCTTCGGGGCGGGCGAGGCGCTCAGGGCGGTCGGGGCGGTTGCCCTCGGCCGGGCGGCCTTCATTCGGGCGGCGGGGGGTAGGGATTTCCCCGTCGGGACGGGGCGCGTCGGGGGTAGCAGTGCCCGCTTCGGCGGCGCCGCTGCCACGGTTGCGGCCCCCGCGCCGGTTGAGGGGGCGGGCGGCGGCACCGCGCCGGCCGCGCTGCTCGGCGCTCTCGGCCTCGGTGGGCAGGCCGGGCCGGGCGTCGGCGGGCGGCGTCAGGCCGGGCGTGGCCACGGCATCGGGGGCGGCAAAAGCCTCGTGCGGGAAGCCCGGCGCCGGGCTGGGTGCAGCGCCAGGGTTGGCGGCAGGGCCGGCGTCCGGGTGGGGCTGGCGCGGACGACCATCGGTGTCGCGGGGGTTGCGGCGGGCAGGGGGGGTAGGGCGGCCATCGGCGGCGGCGCCCTCGGGGCGGCCAGCGCCGTCGCGGCCGTCCTTTTTCTTGCGCTTGCTGCGCTTGCCAGATTTGATTTTGTCGTCGAGGCGGTCAAGCGAATCCTCGACCATCGCCGTGACTTCGGGCAGGATTTCGGCTTCCGGGCGCGGGGCCAGCAGGTTGTCAATTTTCTCGCCGCGCTTGTTCATTTCCAGCAGCTCGCGCACGCGCTCAGTGCTGAGCATCACCCAGTTATTATCGCCTTTGAAGGCAAACCACATACGGCGCCGGAAGATATCGGTCTTCTGCAAAAAGGCCTCGCCGCGCTCGGTTTGCAGCGGGCGCTGCACGCTCGGAATATCCTTGAGCGCATCCATGTACGCGTCCAGCTCATAATTCAGGCAGCACTTGAGGCGGCCGCACTGCCCGGCCAGCTTCTGCGGGTTCAGGCTCAGGTTCTGGTAGCGGGCGGCGGTGGTGCTCACGGTCTTGAAGTCTTGCAGCCAGGTCGAGCAGCACAGCTCGCGGCCACACACGCCGATGCCGCCGATGCGGCCAGCTTCCTGGCGCAGCGAAATCTGGCGCATCTCAACCCGCACCCGAAACTCATCGGCCAGCCGGCGGATGAGGTCGCGGAAGTCCACGCGGTCTTCGGCCGAATAGAAAAACAGGGCCTTGGTGCGGTCAGCCTGGTATTCCACGTCCGAAAGCTTCATGCGCAGGCGCAGCTCGCTGACCACGGCGCGGGCCCGGAACATGGTGCCGTTTTCGAGGTCGCGCACGGCCTGCCAGCGCTCCTCATCCTCCGGCGTCGCCACGCGCAGGATGCTGCGGATGTCCTTGGAATCCGTGGCAACCTTCTTTTTGCGCATCTGTAGGCGCACCAACTCGCCCTTGAGCGAGACGTGGCCCAGGTGCCAGCCCGCGCCGGCCGCCTCCACTACTACGGCGTCGCCGGTGACGAGCGGCAGGCGCTTATCATTCCTAAAAAACTCCTTGCGGCCGCCTTTAAAGCGGATTTCAGCGATGTCAAAGCCCTGAAAATTGTCGGGCAGCTCCACGTCCTGGAGCCAGTCGAATACGTTGAGGCGGGTGCAGCCGGAGCTACAGCCACCCTTGGAGCCGCAGCCGCCCACCTTGCCCCCGGTTGAGGATGAGGTCGAGCAGCCGCCGCCAGTTGAACAAGTTGAACAAGCCACGGGTAACGAATAAATATATTGGTGAGGCGGAGAAATAGCATTCCGCACGAAAAGTCGGTTCCTAGCAAAGATAAGCATAACCAGGGCGGGGCAGTTCCTCCCCAACCCTACCCCCAGCCCGGCCGCCAAGGCACTTTTTAACTGAAATTTTAACAAGCATTCAATTTATAAAATACTTGCTTACCCGCGTTCGCCGGGCCGGTCTTCCTACCTTTGTCCCGATGAAAAATACCTACCTCGTCATTATGGCCGGCGGCATTGGGAGCCGGTTTTGGCCCTTTAGCCGCACCCATCACCCCAAGCAGTTCCATGATGTGCTGGGCGTCGGGCGCTCCATGCTTCAGGTTACAATGGACCGCTTTGCCGGCATCTGCCCGCCCGAAAACGTGTTCGTGGTCACGAACCGCGACTACGTGGGCTTGGTGCAGCAGCACCTGCCGGCGCTGCCGCCCAACCAGATTCTGGGCGAGCCTATTGGCCGCAACACCGCGCCCTGCATCGCCTACGCCGCCTACCGCATCGCCCAGCGCGACCCGCAAGCCACGATTATCGTCTCGCCCGCCGACCACGCCGTGGGCCGCGAAGACGAGTTTCGGCGCGTCGTGCAGCTAGCCATCGATGGCGCCCGCGCCCACGACGTGCTCATCACGCTCGGCCTCCATCCCTCGCGCCCCGACACCGGCTACGGCTACATTCAGTACATGGACGGCGCGGCCCACAAGCTGCCCGGCACGGAGCTGTTCAAGGTCAAGACCTTCACTGAAAAGCCCAATCCGGAGCTGGCGCGCATGTTCGTGGAGAGCGGCGACTTCCTTTGGAACTCCGGCCTGTTCGTGTGGCGCGCCGATGTAATTCTGCATGCCTTCCGCCACTACCTCAGTGACATTGCCGAGGTGTTTGATGAGGGCGCTGACCAACTCGGCACCGACCAGGAAGAAGCCTTTATCAGCGAAGCCTACTCGCGCTGCCGCAACGTGAGCATCGACTACGGCATCATGGAAAAGGCCGATAACGTGTACGTGCTGCCCGCCGAGTTCGGCTGGAGCGACGTGGGCACCTGGGACTCGCTGCACCGCCTTGGCCAGCCCGACGAGCACGGCAACGTCATCAACGGTGAGGTGATGCTCTACGACACGCGCGACTCCATCATCAAGACACCCACCGAGCGGCTAGTTGTGGTGCAGGGCCTCGACGGCTTCATCGTGGCCGAGTATGACAACGTGCTGCTCATCTGCAAGCGCACCGAGGAGCAGCGGGTGAAGGAGTTCGTGGCCGACGTGAAGGCCAAAAAGGGCAATGGATTTCATTAGGCGGCTAGTTAACCTCACCCCCTACCCCTCTCCAAAAGAGAGGAGAGCCACGGCAGCACGACAGATACAAAAAAGCCTGCTTGACGGCGGGTTTTTTTATAATTGGCTTACCAGCGCATCCAACGCAAGAATTGGTCGAACTTTTCTATTCCCGCCTCAACTGGATACTTCCTGTGAAACTCTGGCTGCCCGTGCACCTGCTCTGTAGCATAGTAGTCAAAATAGAAAACCTGCTCCTGACTATCAAAATCTATATGAAGCTCCTCCTGCCTTGAGCGTCTTGACTTATAAATACTCACTTTGAGCGTAGCGTGTGAGGTATAAGCAAACAAACGAGTAGATACCCCCGACGAAACAATGTACTGCACTAATGCCAGCATTTCGTGGCCCCAGCCATAAGTGGTGAGGTCTTCGTAATGGGCAATGATGTTGGCCCAGTCGTAGCTCTCATTCTCTCCACGTATGTGTTCTACCTGGTTCATAACCGCAGAATGATCACTGCGCCGCCCGCTGCCGGGCCACCTCAAACAGCATGATGCCCGCCGCCACGCCCACGTTCAGGCTCTGAATCTGGCCAATCATTGGGATGCGCAGGCGCACGTCGGCCAGACGCAGCAAGTCCGGGTCGATGCCATCTTCTTCCGAGCCCATGAGGATGGCGACGGGGCCGGAAAAATCGACCTCGGCGGTGCCCACGGCTGCGTCGGCCTTTTCGGTGCAGGCGATGATAGTCAGGCCCGACTGCTTGAGAAATTGAAGGGTGTCGCGCAGGTTGTTTTCGCGGCAGACGGGCAGCAGGTTCAGGGCGCCGGCCGACGTTTTGAGGGCGTCGCCGTTGATTTGGGCGGCGCCGCGGCCGGGCACCACCAGCGCCTGCACGCCCAGGCACTCGGCCGAGCGGGCAATGGCGCCGAAGTTGCGCACGTCGGTAATGCGGTCGAGCACGAGCAGAAACGGCGTTTTGCCCTCCTCAAACAAGCCTGCCAGCAAATTATCCAGCGGCGCGTAGCTGATGGGCGACACGAAGGCCACGGCGCCCTGATGGTTCTTGCGCGTCAGCCCGTCGAGCTTCTCGCTCGGCACCAGCGACACCGGCGCCCCAGCCTTACGGGCCAGGTCGGAGATGTCCGTGACCATGCTGTTTTTAGTGCCGCGCAAGAGGAAAATCTTGTCTAGCGTGCGGCCCGCGTTCAGGGCTTCGAGAATGGGGCGCAGGCCAAAGAGCATGTCGATGCTGCGGTCGGCGGCCGGGCGGTTCGGGTAGCGGGGCTTGTCGCCGAAAGGCGGCCGGTCGCTGCGGGTGCCGCGTGGCGCCGGGGCCAGGCCCATGTCGGCCAACTGCCGGCTTTCCTCGTCGCGGGCGGGCCGGCCGTCGCGCTCCTCATCGGCGCCGTAGCGGCGGACGCCGGGGCGGTCCGGGGAACGCGGCTTGGCCGGCACTTGGCGGTTCTGGCTGTCGTAAAAGCGCCGGCCGGGGCCTAGCGGTCGGTCGGGGCGGTCGTTCCGGTTCTCCATTGCTCCACGGCCGCATACCACAGAGCTTCATACTCGGGGCGGCGCACCAGTTCATGATAATCAGGAGCAAAGGTACTGGGTTTGGGCTGGAAGCTGAAGGTGACGGGCCCAAAGCCGGGCGCAGGCGCGCGGTAAAACCAGCGCTCCTCGCCCGTGGCCAGCCGCCGTACGCCCGCCGGCGGCCCCAGCACCACGTAGAGCAGCCCCTGGTCGGTAAGCCAGCCGGGCTTGTGAGCCGTGAACAGCTCGTTGGCCGCCTGCACCCGGCCGTAGTAGGTCCGAATCAATTCCCTACCCCGGCGCTGGTCGCCGCGCGCGGCATCGAGCCAGAAGCGGTCCACGGCCCGTTTAGGGTCGGGCGCGTTGGTCAGCTGCTGCCGCTCCTGGCTCGTGGTCAGGTAGAGCAGGCTCTCAATCAACTCGCGGGCCTGGCTCTGGCCCGGAAAATCGGGCGCCGCCGCCACCAGCACCGCCAGCGGGCGCGCCTCGGCATCGGCCCGCAGCGTGTAGAGGCCCGGCTCCGGCAGGCGCAGCTGGGTGCCGGCCGGCTCGGCCGCCGAATCCAGCACCGCCAGCGTGCGCGGCACTTGGGGCCGGCTGCCTGGTCCGGCGAAGGGGGGTAGGGCCGCCGTGGCCGTGGCGGCGTAGCGCCGCCAGCGAATCGGCAGCTCCAGCCCAAACTCAGCCACGCCAAATGGCTCGTTGGGCCGCAGGTAGCGCCGGCCCAGCGGCACGCCCACCGAATCGGTGAGCACGAACGAGCGATTTAAATCCGCCGCCCGCAGGCGCCGCCAGGCCGTCGTGCTGCCATCCTGAAACGCCCCTGGCTCGGCCGCGGCGGCGGTTTCTACTTGCAGCACCGTGCCGGCCGGCACCTGGGCGGCGGCCACGCAGCCCTCGGCCCAGGCGGCGCTACCCGTCTCGGGCGCGGCGGCGTGGCGGCGCAGGCCAGGCAGATTAATCTGCCAGAGCGGGGCGCGAGCATCGTAGCCGGCCCAGGCGGTGAGGCGCACTGGCCGGCCCTCAGCACCTACCGCGCCGCCGTCCGTCTGGTGCAGCAGCAGGCGCAGGCTGTCGCCCTCGCGGCGGGTGTCCAGCAGCAAGCGCGGCCCGGCGGGGCGGTAGAGGCCGGCAAACTCGGGGCGCGGCCCGGCGGCGGGCGCGGCGGCCAGCAGCGGCAGGAGCAGAAGGATAAGGCGCTTCATGTGTTTCAAAAGTAAGAAGCTCACCTGCGGGAAGGGCCGGTGCTACTCGGCGGCTTGCCCACTACCGGGCCAGGGAGGGGGGTAGGAAATTTTAGTAGCTTCTGCGTAACCAAGTACCTTCGCTACCATGAATTTTCGTCTCGACCGAACAGCTTTTCACGCGGGTACGCATGAGGAAGCCGAAGCCTACCACCGCCAAAACCAGCCCGCCACGCCAACTGAGCGGCTACGGGCAGCTGCGTACCTGAACAGCGTGGCCTTCAACTATGATGTGAACAACCCGCCGCGCCTCGACCGGACGGCCTTTTCGTGCCGGGCCCACGCGCACCGCCGCGATGGCTAACATCTTCAACGCCGACTTTCGGGATTTTCTGATGGCGTTGCGCCAGCATCAGGTGCGTTACCTGCTGGTTGGCGGCTATTCCGTCATCCTGCACGGCTATAGCCGCACGACTGGCGACCTCGACATCTGGGTTGAGAAATCGTTGGCTAACTACAATCAACTGGTGCACGCTTTTCACGCCTTCGGAATGCCAGTTTTCGATATGAGCACCGACAATTTCTTAAATCGGCCCGACTACGACGTGTTCACGTTTGGCCGCCCGCCGGTTGCCATCGACATCATCACGACCCTGAAAGGACTGGACTTTGCCGAGGCTTATCCCCAGGCCACGGATATGGAAGTCGAAGGTCTGACTGTCCGGCTCATTCACTACCAGCACCTGCTGCAAGCCAAGCGCGCCGCTGGCCGTCCCCGTGACCAGAACGACCTGGATAATCTGCTTGGCCGAAAATAAGAAAGGCCGGTCCGCAGTGTGCAGGCCGGCCTTTTTATTAGCACTTTCCTACCCCCCTACTGCTGCGGGTAGAACTGCTGCAACAGCCCGATGGCCTTCTGGCTGCGGGCCTTGTCGCCGACTTGCTCGGCGGCGCGGCCCACGCTGTTCAGTGTGACGAGGTAGCCGCGCTGGTCGTTGTCGAAGAGGGCGGCATCGGGGCGGGTGGCGTAGTAGGAGAGCATCTGGCTGGCGCGGTCGGTGAGCAGGTCCATGATTTGGTTGGCGCGGGCCTTCTCGCCACCGGCTACCAGGGCCGGCACGAGCTGCGGCGTGTACACGTCGAAGGGAATGGCTTCGTCGGGCATCAGGGCTAGGCACTTGACGGCTACTTCGCGGGCCTTGGCGGTGTCGCCGGCTTGCAGGTAGGCCGTGGCGAGGCGGGCAAACTTGTCGCGGTAGTTGGCCGGAAAGCGCAGGTTGTTTTCGTCGTAGAAGATCTTCGGGTTGTTCAGGCCGCGGTAGCTGTACTGCTGCATCAGTTTCTGGTAGTTCAGGTCCAGGGCCACGTAGCCCTCGTCGCCACGCGGGTCGTAGTTGGGGTCCTTGAACGGCAGCAGGCGGTAGGCCATGCCTTCCAGCTGAAAATACGGCTGGAGGTTCATGTAGTCGCTGGGGTTGATAGTGCTGGAGAAATAGATGGGCCGCTGCCAGTTGTTAGTGGCAATCATGTCGAGAATCACCAGGTTTTTCTTCTCAATCAAGCGCTTGCCCATGCTCCAGTCGAGGCGCGCGACGAGCTGCTTTTCGCGGCCCTTGGGCACGAGGCCCAGCTTTTTCACCGCCGCCGTGTCCACGTTCATAAAGAACTGGTTCGTGGGGTAGGTCGTGACTTCGGGGCCGCCCTCGCCGTACTGCTGGCGCAGGAGCGGGCTGGCTTGATTCACGAGGCCGATGAACTCATTCAGGTTCAACTCCTTCACGGCCGGGTTGGCGGCGTAGTAGAGCACGTCGTTGTTGCCCTGCACGTAGGCCTTGGCGTCCATGCTGATGGGCAGCGGGTCGGACTTGTAGGCCCGGCGCTTCATCTGGGCGATATACCAATCGGTGTTGAGGTAGCTGGTGACGGCCACGCGCACGTCGGTGCGGTAGCCTTCCACCTCCTGCACGTACCAGAGCGGGAAGGTGTCGTTGTCGCCGTTGGTGAACAATACCGCGTTGGGCGCGCAGCTATCGAGCAGGTTTTTGGCCGAATCAACCGAGTTGTAGCGGTTCGAGCGGTTGTGGTCGTCCCAGCCCTGCGCCACCATGATGCCAGGGGCGATGAGGCCCAGCAGCACGGCCGCGCCGGTGCGCAGCCCGTCGGCCTTGAGCACCGAGCGCAGCAAGTCCGCGATGCCCAGCACGCCCAGGCCAATCCAGATGGCGAAAGCAAACGTGGCGCCGGTGAAGGTGTAGTCGCGCTCCCGCGGCTCGCTCGGCGGCTGGTTGAGGTAGATGACGATGGCCAGGCCGGTCATCAGGAACAAAAGGCCCACGATGAGGGCGTCCTGCCCGCGCCGCCGGGCCTGGAAGAACAAGCCGAAGATGCCCAGAATCAGGGGGATAGCCAGGAAGTTGTTGCGGGCCATGCTCTGGGCCACGGGGGGGGGTAGGGAATTCCGGCCGGGGCTGAAGGGCGTGAGCACGCCGGCCTGCTGCACATCGGACTCACGCCCGACGTAGTTCCACATGAAGTAGCGCCAGAACATGTGGCCCATCTGGTAGCGCGCCATGAACGAGAGGTTCTGGCCCATCGTGGGCTTGGTTTCCTGCTGAATGTCAACCCATTTCTGGTACTCGGCAATCTGGGCCGGCTCGTAGGAGTAGAGACGCGGCAGGAGCATCTTGTCTTCGTCGCGGTACACGGGCTCTTGCTGGCGGGGTAGGATTTCGTCGTACTTGCCGGTGGCGATGTTGCGGGTGTAGCGCGGGGCGCCCTCGGCGTAGCTTTCGGGCTGGGCGTTGAACTGCGGGCCGTAGAGCAGGGGCCGCGAGCCGTACTGCTCGCGCTTGAGGTAACTCACGAACGAGAGCACGTCGCTGGGGTCGTTTTCGTTAATCGTGGGCTTGTAGTTGGCCCGAATCGGCACGATGAGGTAGCTCGAATAGCCAATCAAAATGAACAGAAAGCACAGCATGGCCGTGTTCAGCAGCTGGCTGCGCCGCTGAAACGAGAGCCGGAAGCCCAGATAGGTCAGGCCCACGAATACAATAAGGAAGACAATCAGCCCGCCACTGAAGGGCAGGCCCACTGAGTTCACGAAGAACACCTCGAAGGCGCCGGCCAGCGTGGGCAGGCCGGGAATGATGCCGACCAGAATAGAGCCGACGATAATCATGCTCACCACCAGCACGATAGCGCCGCCGCGCAGCGACGGATTTTTTGAGCGGCGGAAATAGTAAATCAACCCCAAAGCCGGCAGGGTAAGCAGGTTGAGCAAGTGTACGCCGATGCTCAGGCCGATGACGTAGGCGATGAGGATGAGCCACTTATCGGAGTCGGGCTGGTCAGCGCGGGCCTCCCACTTCATTATTATCCAAACCACGGCCGCCGTGCAGAGCGCCGACATGGCGTAGACCTCGCCCTCGACGGCGTTAAACCAGAATGAATCGGAGAAGGCGAAGGCCAGCGCGCCCACGGCGCCCGCGCCCAGAATCAGGAAAGTGTCGAGGCGGCTGGGCTCCGGCGTTTCGAGGCTGAAGTCGGGCCGCGCAAGGAGCAGCTTGCGGGCCAGGTGGGTGATAATCCAGAACAGAAACAAGACCGTGAAGGCGCTGCTCAGGCCCGAAAGGGCGTTAATCAGCACGGCCACTTTGGTCACGTCGCCGAACGAGAATAGCGACAAAACCCGGCCCAGCAGCAGAAACGTCGGCGCGCCCGGCGGGTGCGGCACCAGCAGCTTGTAGGCGCAGGCGATGAACTCGCCGCAATCCCAGAACGAGGCCGTGGGCTCCAGCGTGAGCAGATAGGTGACGAAGGCAATGGCAAACACGAGCCAGCCCACCAGATTATTCAGACTTCTAAAGGAACGCATACCAGGGCGCGGGGCGCCGGTTAAGGGAAGGATATCAGGGTCAAAAGTAGGCATAAAGGCCGGGCGGACAGCCGGAACCGGCGGCTTACCGGGGGCAACAGAGGCAGATGAAGCAGGGTGCGTGGCCATGATGGAAAGTGTCTTGCACGAAAAAAGCAGCCACCCAAGGGCGGCTGCTTTCACAATTGGTTGCAATCCGTCGCCGGCTTATTGCAGCGTCAGGCGCTTGGTGAGCACGGCTCTATTATCTACCAGCAGGCTGTAGAAATAGAGGCCGGCCGGCAAATCCGACAAATCGAGGGGTAGGCCGGTGGCGCCCATCAGCTCGGGGCGCAGGGCGATGGTGCGCACTTCCTGGCCGATGATGTTGCGCAGGCGCAGTTGGTAGTAAGGGCCCAGTTGCGGCCCCATCAGCCTGACGGTGATGAGGCCCTGGCTGGGGTTGGGAAACAGGCTCAGGGTGCCGCCACCCAGCGGCGGCACCTGCCCCTGACTCGTGGCGGGCGAACTGACAGCTGCGGCTGGCCGAAGGGGCGCCGCCACCCCGGAAACCATGCTTAGCAGTCCGCCGAGCAGCAGCGCCAGTTTCGTAAAGATTCTCATGACGTTAGGGCAGAAAAGAGGCCGCGTGAAGATAGGTGTTTTAGCGCCGCTGTCCCCGCATTGGCAAGCACCGTGCCGGGCGGCATCGGTATCATAGATGGCCGGCAGGCCCCGCTGGTTGCTTAGGGTTTGGGCAGCGGGTGGGGGGTAGGGCTTCAAGCAATGGGCTCAATCTCCGGCGCTCAGTCCCTTCAGCGGTAGCGAATCTCCTGGAGTCCGAACCGGCGCAGCTCGCCGGCTATGGCCACGGCCAGGCGGCCATCTTCGTCTACGCCCACAATTTGACCCGAAACCACGCGGCCCCCGACTTCAAAAAAGTGAGTTTCCTGATAGCGGTAGAGGGCCCGCAGGTACTGTTGGCGCAGGCTGCCCAACTGCCCGGCCCGCAACTGTAGGTAGCGCCGCTCCAGGCATTCGAGCAGGCGGGCGGCCACGGCCGGCAACTGGTAGCGGCGGCCAGTCAGCCGGGCCAGCGAGGTGGCCGTGGGCACGCCGAACTGCAGCTGATTTACGTTTAGTCCTATTCCGACTATGCTATGCTGAATTTTTGGGCCGGTCAGGGTGTTCTCCAGCAAAACGCCGCCCAGCTTTTGGTCGTGGAAATAGAGGTCGTTGGGCCATTTCACTTTTAGGGCCGGGCTGCTGCTCTCGCCGAGCAGGGCACTGGCCCAGTCGTGCAGAGTTAGGGCAACGGCCTGGCTCAGGGCAAACTGGGCGGGCGCGGCCAGAAAAGTAGGGTGGAGCACGACCGATAAGGTCAGGTTTTCGCCGGGCGCGGCTTCCCAGCGGTTGCCGCGCTGCCCGCGGCCGGCGGTCTGCTCGTCGGTTATGACAGTACAGCCCTCGCTGGCGCGGTTTTGGCCAACTAAAGCCTGCGCTTCGGAGTTGGTGGAAGGACAGTTGGGCAACCAAATCAGCTGCTGGCCCGTGAAGAATGTGTTGGGAGTAATCAGCCCCATATTTTTACCAAAACTACCCTTAGCGGCGGCCCGCCTTGCTTTTAGCGGCGTATCTTTAAGTTACTTAACGTTGTTTTTCGCCGTCCGGCGGCCAGTGGCGGCCGGCGCGCCCAAACTTACCCCTCCCCTATGAAGAGCACCTTGGTCCGGCAGGATTCGGACACATTGGCAGAAGTAGTCGTACGCGGCATTCAGGAGAAAAAAGGCCTTGATATCGTCGTGCTGAATTTAAAGGAATTAAAAAATGCTGTTGCCGATTATTTTATCATCTGCTCGGCCGGTTCCGACACGCAGCTCGACGCCGTGGCGCGCTCGGTGGAAGACGAGGTGCAGAAAGTCACTGGCCAGAACCCTTGGCAGAGCGAGGGCCGCACCAACGGCGAATGGGTGCTGCTCGATTACGTCGATGTCGTGGTGCACGTGTTTCTGCGCGACCGGCGTCAGTTCTACGCCCTCGAAGAGCTGTGGGGCGACGCCGACATCAGCTACATCGAAGCCGAGGCCGCGCCCGCTGCGCTAGGCCGCTAAAATCCGGCCGCTAAAATATGCTTTGCGGCCGTTCGTCAATGGCTTAGCGCGCCGGACCGTCATGGGTTCGGTGGCTGCCTTGGCAGGCCCGAATTGTGCGGGTATCGGCCCCAAACCATTCCCCAAAACCGGGTGTTCTAGCCCCATTATCCTATCGTCTTAGCTTTAAATCCTCATGTCGGATATCACGCCTAAAAAGAAAAAGCCGGGCTCGCCTACCCCTACCCCCCGGCCGGGGGCGCAGCTCTGGATTCTGGCCGGTCTGCTGGTGTTTCTATTCGGAATGTTTTATTTCAATAGCCTCAACCCCAGCCAGAAAATTAATCAGCAGCGCTTCGAGACCATATTACGCGCGGGCGACGTGAGCGAAATTACGCTCATCAACGAGAAGGTAGTCGAGGTAAAACTCAAGCCGGAGGCGTTGCGCAAACCGGAGTACCTGCCGGAGTTGACCCGGCGCGGCCCGCTCGGCACGGCAGCGGAGCGTGGCCCGCAGTTCTACTTTCCGGTCGTTGATGCCAAGCAGTTCAAGGAAGATTTGGACAAGGCGCAGGTGGCTCTGGCGCCGGAGCAGCGCATTCCGCTCAACATTGACACCCGGCAGAGCTACGTGGACCTGCTTAGCACCTGGGGCTTCACAATTCTGCTCTTCGTGGGCTTCTGGTTTTTGATGCGCCGCATGAGCAACGCGGCGGGTCCGGGCGGCCAGATTTTTAACATTGGCAAGAGCAAGGCGGCCTTGTTTGAGGGTGGTGATAAAGTTAAAATCACCTTTAAAGACGTGGCCGGCCTCGAAGAAGCCAAGGAGGAAGTGCAGGAGATTGTCGAGTTTTTGAAGAATCCGAGCAAGTTCACCGTCCTGGGCGGCAAGATTCCGAAGGGCGCGCTGCTGGTAGGTCCTCCTGGCACCGGCAAGACTTTGCTGGCCAAAGCCGTAGCGGGTGAGGCCGACGTACCGTTCTTCTCGCTCTCAGGCTCTGACTTTGTGGAGATGTTCGTGGGCGTGGGTGCGGCCCGCGTACGCGACTTGTTCAAGCAGGCTAAGGCCAAGGCACCCTGCATCATCTTTATCGATGAGATTGACGCCGTGGGGCGCAGCCGTTCGCGCGGCTCGGTGCCCGGTGGCAACGATGAGCGGGAGAACACCTTGAACTCGCTGCTGGTGGAGATGGACGGCTTCGGCACCGATTCCGGCGTTATTATCCTGGCCGCTACGAACCGGCCCGACACGCTGGACTCAGCGCTGTTGCGCCCCGGCCGCTTCGACCGCCAAATCAGCATCGACAAGCCCGATATCAACGGCCGCACCGAGATTTTCCAGGTACACCTCAAGCCGCTAACGCTGGGCCCCGACGTGGACGCCAGGCGCCTTTCAGCTCAGACGCCCGGCTTTGCCGGCGCTGAGATTGCCAACGTCTGCAACGAGGCCGCTCTGATTGCGGCCCGCCGCGACAAAAAAATGGTCACCGACCAGGACTTCACCGACGCTATTGACCGCGTGATTGGTGGCCTGGAGAAAAAGAACAAGATTATCTCGCCCGGCGAAAAACGCATCGTGGCTTACCACGAGGCTGGCCACGCCATTGCCGGCTGGTTTCTGGAGCATACCGACCCGCTGGTGAAAGTGAGCATCGTGCCGCGCGGGGTAGCGGCGCTGGGCTACGCGCAGTATTTACCCAAGGAGCAGTTCTTGTACAACACCGAGCAACTGACCGATGAAATGTGCATGGCTTTGGGTGGACGCGCGGCCGAAGAGTTGGTGTTCGGTAAAATCTCGACCGGCGCGCTCAGCGACCTAGAGCGCATCACCAAGATGGCCTACTCTATTGTAACGATGTACGGCATGAACGCCAAGCTCGGCAACGTCTCCTTCTACGACTCGAAGGGTCAGAATGAGTACGGCTTCAGCAAGCCTTATTCGGAAGCCACGTCGCAGATGATTGACGAAGAAGTACGCAACATCATTGACCAGGCTTACACCCGCACTAAGGAACTGCTCGTCGAGCGCCGCCACGAGTTGGAGCTGGTGGCCAAGGAGTTGCTGGAGAAGGAAGTACTGTTGCAGGAAGACCTGGAGCGGCTGGTGGGCAAGCGCCCCTACGGCGGGCAGACCAACTACCAGGCTCACATGGCCGGCACCGACCGCAGTGAAACCGCTTCGGAGGTGAAAGGCGAGCAGGTGGCCGCCGGCAAGCTTGGCAATGACCTGCCCGATTTGCACCTGCCGGGCCTCGACAATGGCAGCAGTGGCAGCGAAGCGGCAACGCCCTCAGGCTCGGCGGTAGCTGGGTTGTAAAAGTGGTCTTTTAGTTAAAAAGTGAAAAGCCAGCTTCTCTGTAGAGGCTGGCTTTTTTGCGTATTGCGCCCTGTTTCCCTACCCCCCTTGTGACGCCGTAAGGGGGGTAGGGAAACAGCGCAGCCAGCCTGGCCTGCTCAATTGATATCTTTGCCTGATGCCTGACAATGCTGCTCGCACCGCTATCCTCGCCCGCATTCGCGGGGCCCTGGCCCAGCCGGTGCCGCTGCCGGAGCGGCCAGATTTTGCGGCGCCGGTGCATCCGCCGCTGCCGGCCGAGGACTTGGCCGTGGTGTTTGCGGCCAATTTTCAGCGCAGCGGCGGCGAGTTTTACTACTGCGAAAGCCCGGCGCACCTGGCCGCCCACCTAGCAAGTTTCTGGGCGAAGCAGCCGGCGCTGGCGCCACCCTACGTGTGGGAGCCGGAATTGCAGCAGCTACTGGCCGATGCCAAAGTGCCGTTTCGGGCCGGGGAAGACGACTTTCGCCAGAATGCTGACCTAGGCCTGACCAGCTGCGAAGCGCTGGTGGCGCGCACGGGTAGCGTACTCGTGTCGGCCGCGACGGCCGGCGGACGCCGGCTCAGCATCTACCCCGACCAGCACTTGGTCGTGGCGCGGCCGGGCCAGGTGGTGGCCGAAATCGGCGACGCCTTGCAGCTGATGCAGGATAAGTACGGCGCCGGCCTACCCTCTATGATTTCGCTGACGACGGGGCCCAGCCGCACGGCCGACATCGAAAAGACCTTGGTGCTCGGCGCCCACGGTCCGCGCCGGCTTGCCCTATTTTTGCTCGATGATAATTTGGTGCTTGGTGCCTAGTGCTTGGTGCATGGTACTTCTAACCACTAGACCAGGCACCGAGTGCCAAGCAACAACTAAGCACTATGCACCAAGCACCAAGCACCAACTTCCTGCCTGAACTGGCGCTGCCCCCCGGCCGCAACGTTTACTTCGCCTCTGACTTCCATTTGGGCGCGCCGGATGCCGCTTCATCCCTGACGCGGGAGCGGCGCATTGTGCGCTGGCTCGATGCCGTGGCGCCCGATGCGGCGGCCATTTATTTGCTCGGCGACATCTTCGACTTCTGGTTTGAATACCGCCACGCCATTCCGAAGGGTTTTATCCGGCTGCAAGGCAAGCTGGCTGAGCTGACCGACGCCGGGCTGCCCATCACTATATTTACCGGCAACCACGATATGTGGATGTTCGGCTATTTTACCCAGGAGCTGGGCATTCCGATTCTGCGCCATCCCGTGAGCCAGACGATTGGTGGGCGGCGCTTTCACATCGGCCACGGCGACGGCCTCGGCCCCGGCGACCACGCCTACAAGCGCGTGCTCAAGCCGCTGTTTGGCGCCCGCTTCACGCAGTGGCTGTTTGCGCGGCTGCACCCCAACTTCGGCATCGGCCTGGCCAATGCCTGGAGCCGCCGCAGCCGGATTCAGAACGGGGAGGCGGACGCCAAGTATTTTGGCGAAGACGAGTGGCTGCTCGTGTACTGCCGCGAGCTGGAAGCGCGGCAGCACCACGACTACTACGTATTTGGCCACCGGCACCTGCCGCTGGATGTGGCCGTGGGGCCGGGCAGCCAGTATATTAACCTCGGCGAGTGGGTCAATTATTGTTCCTATGGGATGTATGATGGCAATGAGCTGGCTTTGCGGCATTTTGAGGAGTAGCGTGAGGCTTATTTCACGCAGTGTTTCGCAGTGTTTGGCGCAGTGTCTCGCAGTGGTCGTGCTGGTAAGCGCGGCGCGGGCCCAGACCGTGCCCAACGCCGCTTCCGTGGCGCCGGCAGCCAAGGCGGCGCCGGCCCAAACCGTCATGGCCCCTACCCCCCCTTCGCCGGACAAAGCCGGGGAGATGGGCTGGGAGCTGGTCGCCACCATAAAGTTGCCGAACCCCGGCCCAGCTTCGCTGGACCGGCGCGGCACGCTTTACGTGGCCGATGCCAGCAACAACCTGCGCCAATTTGCCCGCGACGGCCAGGCCCTGAACACCTACGCCCCGCCCCAGCCCGGCCGCGTGGGGCTGGTTGAGGCCTGGAACCTGACCCAGACGCTGCTCTTCTACGACGACCGCCAGCAACTCGTGCTGCTGGATAGATTTATGGCGCCCCTCAGCGAAATCCGGCTCGCCGACTACCTGCCCGACGCCACCGTGCGCACCGCCACGCTCGCCCCCGACGGTCGCGTCTGGCTACTCGACGAAAGCACGCTGACCCTGCGCACCCTCGACCCGCAAGCCGGCCTGCGCCCCCAGAATACGCCCCTGGATTTGCTTATCGGCCGCGCCCGGCCCGACTTTCGCTTCCTGCGCCACTACCAGAACAATCTTTACCTCGTCGACCGGGCCAGCGGCATTTTTATCTTCGACAACCTGGGCAACTATCAAAAGAAGCTGCCCTTTGCGGGTCTGAATTACGTGGGCTTTCGCGGCGACGAGCTGTATTATTTCGCCGCCGACGGCCTGCACTTCTTCAACTTATACAAGCTTCAGGAGCGGCGCCAACCCTGGCCCCCTACCCCCTTCGACCCGGCCAGCGTGCGCCAGGTGCTGCTGGGCGAGGACGCGGCGTATTTCGTGACGGCTGCGGGCGTGCTGGTGTACCGGCTGCGCTGAGCGCCGCCCGATTCCCTACCCCCCTCAGCCGTAGCAACCCGGCCGTAGAGCCCGCCGTTAGGTTTGGAAACCTCTCTCACTTCCAAACTCCTTTTCATGAAGGCTCTCCAGATTCACGGCCCTTTCGACGTGCGCGTCGATACGGTGGACGACCCCAAAATTGAAGAAGCCCGCGACGCCATCATCCGCGTCACGAGCACGGCCATTTGCGGCTCCGACTTGCACCTCTACAGCGGTGGCCTGCCGCAGCCGCGCCCAATGGTCATTGGCCACGAGTTCATGGGCATCGTCGAGGAAGTGGGCCGCGGCGTGGGCAACCTCCGCGTCGGCGACCGGGTGGTGGTGCCCTTCCCGGTGGCCTGCGGCACCTGCTTCTTCTGCAATCACGCCCTGCCCGGCCACTGCGAAAACTCCAACCCCGACCACTACGGCCCCGAAGGCGGCCTGCTGACCCAGAAAGGCGGCGCCATGTTCGGCTACACTGACCTCTACGGTGGCATCGACGGCGGGCAGGCTGAGTACGTGCGCGTGCCCTACGCCGACTTCGGCCCCCGCATCATCCCCGATTCGCTCACCGATGACCAGGCTCTGTTTCTGACCGATATTTTCCCCACCGGCTACTCGGCTATCGACTGGGGCGAGGTGAACGGCGGCGAGATTGTAGCCATCTTCGGTGCCGGCCCGGTCGGCATCATGGCCGCCAAGTCGGCCTGGCTGCGCGGCGCGGCCCGCGTCATCATCGTTGACACCCAGCAGTACCGTCTGGACAAAGCCCGGCAGTCGGCCAACTGCGAAACCATTCTTTGGGAAAACATGAAGGATGTGGTGGAGCAAATCCGTAGCATGAGCGAGGGCCGCGGCGCCGACGTGTGCGTCGAGGCTGTGGGCTTCGAGCCCGACCGCGACCTGCTCGACCGCGCCAAGGCCGTTATCAACTTTGAAAAAGGCTCCGTCAAAACCATCGAGGCCTGCATGAGCGCCGTGCGGCGGGGCGGCATCGTCTCGGTAGTGGGCGTGTTCCCCACGCCCTACGACAACTTTCCCATCGGCCAGTTCTTCGACAAGGGCTTCAGCATCCGGGGCGGGCAGGCGCCGGTGCACAAGCACATCGACCGCCTGCTAGACCACGTAATCAAGGGGCAGGTAAAGCTCGACGACATCATCACCCACCACCTGCCCCTGAGCGAGGCGCCCCACGGCTACGACATCTTCAAGAACAAGAAAGATAACTGCGTGAAAGTGGTGCTCAAGCCCTGAGCTACTGCTTGACTAGCGCACCTGAAAACGCCGGCCTGCCCCAGCAGACCGGCGTTTTTCTTTGTAAGAAATAGGCAGCGCAGCGCTTGCCGTATCTTAGAAGCTATTTAGGAGGCCTCCAGGCGGTCATGCTGAGCTTGTCGAAGCATCTCTGCCGCGTCGTTAGGGCTGTTCAACGACACGGTAGAGATGCTTCGGCAGGCTCAGCATGACGTTTCAATGGAGTTTTGGACAACTTCTTAAACAGCTTGTTAGGCCGGCGGCCCGGCCTGTTCTGCCTGCTTCATTTGTCATTCTGATATGCCCTCCGTTGCGCCCTGCTGCTCCCGCTTGGTTTGCCGGTTCCTACCCCTGCTGGCTTTGCTGCTGCAAGGGGGGGTAGGCGCGGCGCAGGCGCCGCCCGGCGCGGTGAGGACAGCTGCCGCGGCATCGCGGCTGGCGCCGGGGCTGGCCAAGCGGCAAGCCCGGCAGGCGGTGCGGGTGAGCGTACGCGACCAAGCCGCGTTTGCCGCCTGGATGGCCCGGACACTGCCGGAAGTCCCGGCTCAGCTGGCGAGCAAGGCAGGCGGCATTTTCACGCTCCGCGACGTGACGCCGGCCGCCCTGACCCAATTGCTGGATTCGCCGCTGGTGCTGTTCATCGACCAGCCCACGCGAGTGGCCCACGATGAGCGGCTGGTCAATCAGGCTGACCTCACGGTGAATGCCATCCGGGCGGTGCACCGGCACTACCCGGCGCTGACGGGGCGCGGCCTGACGGTTTCAGTCAAGGAAAACCCGATTGACCCGCTGGACCTGGACTTTCGGGGCCGGCTGCTGGTGGACTCCGGCACCGTGATTGAGTCGGCTCACGCCAGCATCATGGCTACGCTCATCGCCGGGGCCGGCAACACCGGTCCGGCCGGCGAGGGTGCCGCCCGCGAGGCCCGCCTGGTTTCGCACTCCTACGCCAACCTGCTGCCCGAGCCCGACGCCCAGCTCACCCAGCTCGGCGTGAGCGTGCAAAACCACTCCTACGGCACGGGCATTGAGAACTATTACGGCCTCGAAGCCCGCGACTACGACCGCCAGGCCGCGGCCCTGCCCGCGCTGCTGCACGTGTTTTCGAGCGGCAACTCCGGGCTGCTGGCCAGCCCCGGCGGCGCTTACCAGAGCCTGCCCGCGGTGGCCAACCTGACCGGGCAGTTTAAGATGTCGAAGAACTCGCTGAGCGTGGGCGCGACCAACGCGCTGGGTCAGGTGGCGCCGCAAAGCTCGCGCGGCCCCGCCTACGATGGCCGCGTGAAGCCGGAGCTGGTGGCTTTCGGCGATGCCGGCTCGTCGGATGCGGCGGCGCTGGTGTCGGGCATCAGCCTGCTGGTGCAGCACGCCTACGCCAGCCGGCACGGCGGCACGCGGCCGTCGTCGGCGCTGGTGAAGGCCGCGCTGCTAACCAGCGCCGACGACCTCGGCCGCCCAGAATTGGATTTTGTGAGCGGCTACGGCCAAGCCGATGCGTTGGGCGCAGTGCGCGCCGTGCTGGAAGGCCGCCACTTCGGCGGCCAGGTGGCGCCGGCCGCCGAGCAGACGTTTGAGCTAACGGTGCCGCCCGGCACCGCGCAGCTCAAGCTCACCTTGGCCTGGACCGACCCCGAGGCCGCGCCCAATGCGGCGCAGGCCCTGGTCAACGACCTCGACCTGGAGCTGCTTGGCCCGGCGCCCGGCGCCCGCTGGCAGCCCTGGGTGCTGAGCGCCTACCCCCATCCCGACTCGCTGGCCCTGCCCGCCCGCCGCGGGGCCGACCATCTCAACAATGCTGAGCAAATCACGCTGCGCCGCCCGGCCGCCGGCCGCTACCGGGTGCGGGTGCGCGGATTCAGAGTGAGCAGCGGCGCCTCGCAGGCATTCAGCGTGGCTTACGAGGTGACGGCGTCCGGCCTGGAATGGCTCTTCCCCAACCTCACGCGCAACTTGCGGCCCGGCCAGCCTACCCTCCTGCGCTGGCAGTGGACGGGCGAATCGGCGTCGGCGCAGTTTGCCTGGCGCCCAGTGGGTCAGGTAGCCTGGCGGCCATTAGAAGTCAGTGCCGAGCTGGCTTCCCAAACCCTGACCTGGACGCCGCCCGACACAACGACGCTGGCGCAGTTGCGCGCCGTGGGGGGGGGTAGGGAATTTGTCTCCGACACCTTTGCCCTAGCCCCGCTCCTACCCCTGCGCGTGGCCTACGCCTGCGCAACCGAAGCGCTGCTCACCTGGCCGGCCGTGGCGGGCGCCACCGGCTACCAAGTCTACCGCCTCGGCGCCACCGCCTACGAGCCGCTGCGGCAAACCACCGACACGCTGCTGGTGCTGCCCGCGCCGCTGCCAGCCGGGTCCTATTTTGCCGTGGCCCCGCGCCTGCGGGGCCGCCTCATCGAGCGCAGCAACGCCGCCAGCCCCGCCGGCGCGGGCCTGAGCTGCTACATCCGCGCCTTCGTGCCCCGACAGCCGGTGGCCGACACCGTGCGGCTGAGCCTAGTGCTGAGTAGTCTGTACCGCTTGCAAGCCATTCACTTGCAGCGCCTGGACCCGGTCAGCGGGGAGTTTGAGACGATTCAGACCCGGCAGCCGGTGGACCAGACGAGCCTGGAATTCACGGACCTGACGGCCCGCGCCGGCCTCAACCAGTACCGCATCTGGGGGCAGGACGCGGCTGGCCGCAGCTTCTACAGTGCCGTCGAAAGCGTGCAGCAGGTGCGCCAGGCCGAGCTGCTGGTGTATCCGGTGCCGGCCCGTGCCGGCGAGCCGCTGCAAGTGGTGGCCGTGCCCGGCGCCACCCTGCAATTACGTCTCTACGACGCGCTGGGCCGCCCCGTGCGCGCGGGCGAAGGCACCGGCGCCATCAACGTGTTCGACACCAGCGGCCTGCGGCCGGGCCTTTACCTGTTACGGGCCCGCCTCAGCACCGGACCCGACGTCACGCGGCGCATTGTGCTGGAGTGAGGGGGTAGGGAAGCTGACTTAAGTGGAAAAATGTCGGCACAAAAAACCCCGGACTTACAAATTAAGTCCGGGGTTTCTACATGGCCGGGCGGCCAATGCTGCAATTTCCTACCCTAGTAGATGAAGCTCAGCGCGGTGCGGTCGTTGGCATTGAAGGGCCGGTTGGCGCCGCTGCCGATGCAGGCCAGCATCCAGGAGTTGGAGTCGGCCGTGGCGGGCGTGCCGGGAATGAGCACGGCGCCCACGGTGCTGGCGCCCTCGTTGCTCACCGAGCCGCCGCAGCTGTAGCTGCGGTCCATATAGTCGGTGTGGCGGAAGCCGATGCAGTGCCCGATTTCGTGGGCCAGAATGGTGGCGATATACGTGGCGGGGTTGGCGGTGCCGATGGAGCGGGCATTGACTTTCACCGAGTTAAAGGGGTTGCCGCCCGTGGGAAAGCCCGCCGAAGCCAGGTAGCGCGCGTTGCGGGGCGCCTCAGTCAGCGTGATTTCGCCCCCCGACGAGACGCGCACGAGTTTAATTAGCAAATTCTCAGCGTTGTAGCGGCGAATGACCTCATCGGTGGCCGTCACGTAGGCGGCCGGCAGGACGCTCGATACGGCTACGCTCACGGTGCGGCCTGCGCCCACGCTCACGACTTCCGTAGTGCGGTACTGCTCGTCGGCGCCCACGCGCAGCAGCTGCGCGGCGCTGGTCGAGGCCAGGTTTTCGTTGGTGAGGAAGATGTCGCCCTCCACCAGGTAGCCGCCTTCCACCTGGGCCGCGCCCTGCGTGGTGAAGCCAAGCTGCTTGATTTGGCCGAGCACCGCCTGCGGCACGTCATTAGATGCCGTAACCGATTCGTTTTCCTTCGAGCAGGAAGAGAAAGCCAGCGTCGAAGCGAAGCACAGGCTGGCTGACAGTAAACGAGTAATTTTCATAGATGAGTTTGTTAAGAAATTGAAGATTTGGTAAAGATAATGGGTAGATTAGACAATCTAATCAGTTCAGCCAGACTATTACTGAAAAAATGCAAAACCCCGGCTCCAATGAGCCAGGGTTTGCTTTGAGTCAGTCGCTGCGCCCTATTAGTAGATGTACCGCAGGGCAGTGCGGTCGTTGGTGTTGAAGTAGCGGTTGGCGCCGGTGCCGATGCAGGCCAGCATCCACGAGTTCGGGTCGGGGCCGCTGGGCGTACCCGGAATCAGGATGGCGCCTACGTCGCTGGCGCCTTCGTTGGTGTAGGCTCCGCCGCAGCTGTAGCTCCGGTCGGCATAGTCGGTGTGGCGGAAGCCGATGGTGTGGCCCAGCTCGTGCGCCAGAATGGTGGCCAGGTAGTTGGTATTAGGGTTACTGCCAATGGCGCCCACGTTCACTTTTACGCTGGAAAAAGGGTTGCCGCCCGACGGAAAGCCAGCCGACGCCAGGTAGGTCGAGCCGCTGGGTGCGGCGGTGAGCAGTGTGTTGTAGCCCGATGAGACGCGGCGGTAGCGGAGGAGCAGGCCCTCGGCGTTGAAGCGGCGGATGGCCTCATCCACGGCCGCCACATACGTGGAGGGCAGAGAGGTAGAGATGGCCACGTTGATGGTGCGGCCCGAGCCCACGCTCACCACGTTGGTGGTGCGGTATTGCTCGTCGTCGCCCACGCGCAGCATGTTATAGTCGGCTTTGCTGGCCAGCACCTCTGGGGTTAGCAGAATGTCGCCTTCTACCAGCACGCCACCTTCTACCGCCTTGGCGTCGGCAGTGCCGAAGCCCAGGGCCTTAATCTGGCTGATGGTTTCGGCCGAAAGCTCCGGCTTGGCCGCCGCTTCTTCCTGTTTCTGGCAGCCGGCCAACGAGAGAGACGCGGCGCCGCACAAAGCCAGCACAGCGGATTTTGTAAACTTCATCATGTTTGGATGGAATTAGGGTGAAATTTTCATTAAACCTAGAGGAAGATTATCATATCTCTAAAAATTCACCATAAAAACGCCCGAATGTTATACTTTTTGTAGTTTGGGTATTTGTTACATTAAATTTATTCTCAGTATAGTCATGCTAACCACCTTTGACCGCCTTCTGTGCTGCTGGAGGTAGTGCGTCGGGCGAGACTGCCAGTATCACACCAGCCCTTCGCGCAGCAAATCGTGCAAGTGAATGAAGCCCGCGAACCGGCCGGCCTCCGTCACCACGAGCTGGGTGATGTTGCGGGCCTGCATCCGGGCCAGGGCTTCAGCGGCAAAGTCATCGACCTCAATCGTGGCCGGGCGGGGCGTGAGAATGTCGCGGGCGCGGACGCTTTCCAGGTCCGTGATGTGGCCTAGCTGCCCGCCCAGCATCCGGCGCAGGTCGCCGTCGGTGATGATGCCGGCCAGCGCGCCGGCCGCGTCGAGCACAGCGGTGGCGCCGAGGCGCTTGCCAGATATTTCGAGCAGCACTTCCTTGAGTGAGGCACCTTCCGGCACGTGCGGGCGCTGGTTCTGGCGGCTCAAATCGCCCACTTTCAGGTAAAGCTTCTTGCCCAGCGTGCCGCCGGGGTGCAGGCGGGCAAAGTCCTGGGGCGTGAACTGCCGGGCCTCGAGCAGACACACGGCCAGCGCGTCGCCCAGGCCCAGCGCGGCCGTGGTGCTGGTCGTGGGGGCCAGGTCGTGGGGGCCGGCCTCGCGCCGCACCGGCGCGTGCAGCACGAAATCGGCCTGCTGAGCCAGGTAAGAGTCCGCATTGGCGACGAGCGCGGCCAGCCCTACCCCCTTGCGGCGCAGCAAAGGCACGAGCACTTTGATTTCGGGCGTGTCGCCCGATTTGCTGATGGCGACCACGAAATCCTGGGGCTGAATCATGCCCAAATCGCCGTGAATGGCGTCGGCAGCATGCATGAACAAGGCCGGCGTGCCCGTCGAATTAAGCGTGGCCACGATTTTGCCCGCAATGTGGGCGCTCTTGCCGATGCCCGTCACCACCACGCGGCCTTCGAGCCGGAGAATGGCACGGACGCAATTTTCAAAATCGGGCGTGGTACCGAGCGCGGCGGCCACATCGCGCAAGGCGGCGGCTTCTTCAAGCAGGACCTGCCGGGCAACGCCGAGCAGGTTGGTGGCGGGGAGGGGGGTAGGGAGCATGGGCGAACGAAGGCCGCTAAAGCGCCGGCCGGGGCGGCAAAGGTCAGGCGAGTTGAGCGGAGTTCGGGCGAAAATCCTACTGCGTAGTAATGGGCAAACTGTGAACTCCGCCGCCCGCCCGCCGCCGCGCTGGGTTTCTACTTACCCAAGGGCGCTTAGCAATTCAAGAGATTTATTTTAGCCTAAAACTGGAAAAAGAGCACGTAATCATAATCCTAATTTAAACTCGTGCTTATCTTCGTTTACCACCTCACTTTCTGCGACTACCCCGCCTGCCCCGCTGCCTTATGCTGACGAACGTGCTCGAAACCGCCCCTACCCCCCTCGCCGACCTGAAGGGCACCTTAAAAGAAGTTTTCGGCTACGGCCAGTTCAGGGGGGTGCAGGAGGCCATTATTCAGAATGTGATGGGCGGCCACAACACGTTTGTCATCATGCCCACGGGCGCCGGCAAAAGCCTCTGCTACCAGCTGCCGGCCCTGGTGCTGCCCGGCACGGCCATCGTCATCTCGCCGCTTATCGCCCTGATGAAGAACCAGGTAGACCAGATGGGCGCCTTCGGCATCAATGCCCAGGTCTACAACTCGACCTTGACCAAAACGGAGATGAACCGGGTGAAAAAGGACGTGGTGCGCGGCGACGTGCGGATGCTCTACGTCGCGCCCGAAAGCCTGACCAAGGACGACACCATCGCCTTTTTGCAGCAAACCAACATCTCGTTTGTCGCCATCGACGAAGCCCACTGCATCTCGGAATGGGGCCACGACTTCCGGCCGGAATACCGCAAGATTCGCGGCATTATTGACAATCTGGGCGGGCGCATTCCCATCATTGCCCTCACGGCCACGGCCACGCCCAAGGTGCAGCTCGACATCCAAAAAAACCTGCAAATGGATGACGCGAACGTGTTTAAAACCTCGTTCAACCGCACCAATTTGTACTACGAAGTTCGGGCCAAGCACAACACCAAGAAGCAGCTCATTCAGTACGTGCACTCGCACAAGGGCAAGGCCGGCATCATCTACTGCCTGAGCCGCAAGAAAGTCGAGGAAATCGCGGAGCTGCTAAAAGTGAACGGCGTGCGGGCCCGGCCCTACCACGCGGGCCTGGACCAGCAGGTGCGCATTGATAATCAGGATGCGTTCTTGAACGAGGAATGTGACGTTATCGTGGCCACCATTGCCTTCGGCATGGGCATCGACAAGCCCGATGTGCGCTTCGTGATTCACTACGACGCGCCCAAGAGCATTGAGGGCTACTACCAGGAAACCGGCCGCGGCGGCCGTGATGGCCTGGAAGGCAATTGCCTGATGTTTTACAGCTACGACGATATTCTGAAGCTCGAAAAATTCAGCAAGGACAAGCCCGTCACCGAGCGCGACAACGCCCGGCAGCTGCTGGCCGAGATGACCAACTACGCCGAGGGCGCGGTGTGCCGGCGGCGGCAGCTTTTGCACTATTTCGGCGAGCACATGGCCACGGACTGCGGCTTCTGCGACAACTGCCGCCACCCCAAGGAGCGGTTTGAGGGCGAAGAAGCTGTCGGGCTGGCCCTGCGCACCGTGGTGCAGACTGAGTGCCGCTTTAACTTCGAGCACGTGGCGCAGGTGCTGCTGGGCCTGAGTAATCCGCACATCGAGAGCTACGCCCACAACGCGCTGCCGGTGTATGGGCAAGGCAAGGCGCTGGGCGACATGGGCTTCTGGCATTCGGTGCTGCGCCAATGCCTGCTCAATGGCTTGCTGGAAAAGGACATCGACAACATCGGGCTCGTGCGCGTGACCTCGGCCGGCATGGACTTCATTGAGAATCCCTACCCCCTCACGCTTACCAAAGACCACAACTTCGACGCCGAGGTGCAGGCCGATGAGGAGCGCGCCGACGAGCAGCAGGCCGCCGGCCACGACGAAGCCTTGTTCACCCAGCTCAAGGAGCTGCGCAAGCAGGTTGCCAAGCAGAAAAACCTGCCGCCCTACGTGCTCTTCCAGGACCCAAGCCTGAAGGAAATGGCAACGACTTTCCCGACTTCGCTCAACGACCTGACCCACGTGTCGGGGGTAGGGCAAGGCAAGGCTAGCAAGTTCGGCGCGCCGTTCGTGGCCTTGATTAAGAAGTACGTCGAAGACAACGACATCGAGACCGAAGCCGACGTGATTGTAAAGTCGGCGGTGAACCGCTCGAAGATAAAAATCTACGTTATCCAGCAGATTGACAAGAAGATGAACCTGGAGGACATTGCCTCGTCCAAAGGCATCGGCATGGTTGAGCTAATGGAGGAAATCGAGCACATCTGCTACTCCGGCACCCGCCTCAACCTGGATTATTATATTCAGGGCATGATTGAGGAGGAGCGGCAGGAGGAGATGTACGACTACTTCATGAACGCGAGCACCGACAGCATCGCCGTCGCGTTGCAGAAGCTGGGCGACGAGGACTATACCGAGGAAGAGCTGCGCCTGATGCGCATTAAGTTTATTAGCGAGGTGGCGAACTAAGCGGACGCAGATTAAGCAGATTCTAACGGATTGGACGGATTAATTGGGAGCCCGCGCGTTGTTGCGATGGCAGGAGTGTAAGCGTTAAATTGACTTGACTATGATACGTGAAATTATGATTCCGACCAGCAATATTCTGACGCTGGAATTGCCGGATGACCTAGTGGGCAAAGAAATTGAGGTGCTCGCATTTGAGTTACGGCCAACTGACGTACCGGGGCAAGGCGGGTTGTCAGCCGCAGATACGGAGCAGCGCCTTGCGCACGTTCGCTCCATTTTTGATGGGGTGCGGGTTGATTTAAGCAACTATAAGTTCGACCGCGACGAAGCAAACAATTATGACGGCTGAGCGAGTGGCAGTCGACACCAATATTTTGGTGCACTTGTACGACGACATTCAGCAACAGACCCGTATCGTGGCGGAACAGCTAACCAGCCAAGAGCCGGTAATCAGCCAGCAGGTGATTACCGAGTATTTGAACATCTCCCGCCGGTTGCTGCCCGTACCGAAAGACGAAGTGCTACGCCGGTGCAACCTGGTGTTTGCCGTATGTAAGATTGCGCCGACGACTCACAGCACCCTGGCCCTGGCGGCCCGCCTGCTGGCGCGCTACGACTTCCAGCTTTTCGACAGCATCGTTGTGGCCGCCGCGCTAGAAGCAAATTGTACTACTCTGTACTCAGCTGACTTTCAGCACAATCAGCTAATTGAGGGCCGGTTACGGATTATTAATCCGTTCGTTTAACTGGCCGCTCATGCGTCGGCGCCGGGCCAACCCTGACGCGGGGCAGGCGTAAGCATCGGCAGCACCAGGCTGAACGCTGGCTTTTCACCCCCGGGTAATGTGGATTTTCTTTGCGCTGCTGGCGGCGCTGGTTTCAGCCGTCGTGGTCATCCTCTCCAAGGCCGGGCTTCGGAATGTGCCACCAAGCCTGGCCTTCGCCATCCAAAGCGTATTGATTTTAATCGTGGCCTGGAGCACGGTGCTTTGGCAGAAGCTGCTGCCCGAGCTGGGCAAGATAGAGCGCCGCAGCTGGCTGTTTCTGCTGGCGGCGGGAGTGCTGACGGGCGTTTCGTCGCTGCTGTCTTTCCGAGCCTTATCACTCGGCAACGCCTCGCGCGTGTCGCCGCTGACCAACGTGGCACTGGTATTCTCGGTGACGCTGGCGGCCATTTTTCTGAAAGAAAAGCTGACCTGGCAAATTATCCTCGGCGCCGTTATGATGGGCAGCGGCGCACTGCTGATTGCCTTTACCAAACCAGCCGGAGAGTGAGCGGGTTAGCCAGCTGCTTTCAGAAAGCATAGTGGCTTGAACGCAAAAAACCGCCTTGAAATCAGGGCGGTTTTTTGCGTTCAATATAATAAGGCACTGGCAATCAACACTATCACAGACCGTTGCGGGACAGATTAGCGCCGTCTGCATCGGCTTTCATCACGGTTAATCTGCAACATCTATGATTTAGCAATACTCCTCGAACGCGCCTTGCAAGTTGTTGACGATGCGCATGGCGTCGTTGCCCTCAATGTGGTAGCGCTCAATCATGTGCACCAGCTCACCATCCTTGAACAGGGCGATGCAGGGCGAGGAGGGGGGGTAGGGCAGCAGGTGCTCGCGCACCTTGGCCACGGCGTCGGTTTCCATGCCAGCAAACACCGTGACGAGCTTGCTGGGCTTTTTCTCGGCGCTGGCCAGGGCCATTTTCAGGGCCGGGCGGGCCTTGCCGGCGGCGCAGCCGCAAACGCTGTTCACGGCCACGAGCACGGTGCCTTCGGTGTCGTTGAGGGCGGCATCAACTTCGGTGGGCGTCATGAGCTGCTCGAAGCCGGCTTCCACCAGGTCCTGGCGAATGGGAGCCACCATGTATTCGGGGTAGGTTGACATTGAAAGGGGGTAGGGAAATGAAAAGGAAGGAGCAACAGGCCGTTGCCAAAGGCAAAATTACAACTGCCGGGCTGGCCCGGCGTGCTTTGCTAAAAGCCGGGGCGTGGTTGAAAGGTTCGGCCCGGCCCGGCTGGCGGCGCTGAGCTGGGCGGCGGGAAAGAACGGCGTTGACAGGATTAACAGTTTGATACAAGATAAAAATGCAATAACTTCGCTCTCATCGGGTTATTTGAAGCATTATTACTAAATAAAATGCAAAACAAACTGCTTATCACCCTCTTCCTGGCGCTGCCGCTGGCCAGCCGGGCGCAAGTCGATTCGGTGCGGGCCAAAACCCTGCCCGGCAAGCAAACCGCCGAGCTGGCTTATAACAGCGGCGTGGCCAGCGCGCAGGCTAAAAGCTACCCGGCCGCGCTGGCCAGCTTCACGCAGGCGCTGGCCGCGCGGCCCAACTTCGCGCAGGCCTACGCCAACCGGGGCGCCGTACGCTACGAGCTAAAGGAGTTTGAGCAGGCCGTGGCCGACTACACCGAAGCCTTGAAACTAGACCCCACGGGCTCCTACAACTCGTTTTTTGGGCGCGGCCAGGCCCGCGAAGCCTTGAAGCAAAGTGCGGAGGCCGAGCAGGACTATACCGCTGCCGTGCAGGCGCAGCCGGGCTTCGCGCCGGCCTGGTACAGCCGCGGCGTGCTGCGCTTCGAAAAGGGCAACTACCCGGCCGCCCGCGCCGACTTCGACGCCGCCCTCAAAGCCGACCCGGCCTACGCCCACGCCTACCACGACCGCGCCAGCACCGCCCGGCAGCTCGGCGACCTAGCCGCCGCCGAAGCCGACTACACCAAAGCGCTGGCCGCCCAGCCCACCCTGCTGCCGGCCTTGCTCAACCGGGCCGCCGTGCGGCGCCGGGCCAGCAAGCTGACCGAGGCGCTGGCCGACTACGACGACTACCTCCGGCAGAACGCGACCAACGCGCTGGCCTATACCAACCGCGGCACTGCTCGCGCCGAAAACAAGGATTACAAGGGCGCTATTGAAGACTTCAGCAAGGCCGTGGCGCTGGATGCGCGCTACGCTTTTGCCTGGAACAACCGCGCCGCCGCGCAGCTGAAAATGCAAGACTACGCCCAGGCCGAGGCCGACGCCAGCCAGGCCATTGCGCTGAACCCTGGCTTCGCCGAAGCCTACCTCAACCGCGGCCACGCCCGCGAAATGCTGCGCCAGCCCGACGCCGCCTGCCAGGACTGGCTGCGCGCCGCCGCCCTGGGCCTGGCCAGCGGCACGGCCTACGCCGCCCAATCGGGCTGCGGCAGCGCCACCGACCAGCCCGACCAGGCGGCCGTGAAGTAGAATGGCCCGGCCGGTGGGGATACTTCTTTTTAACTGCTATTGCTTTTGACGATGCGAAATCTATTCAAGCCTTTACTAGCTTCTTTTCTGCTGCTTGGCGCGGCGCGGTCAGGCGCCGCCCAAAACGCAGAGTTTACCAAGGAAGACCTGCCCGACCGCGAAAACCTCAAGCTGGCCCTGCGCGAAATCAAGCTCGGCGACGCGGAGGCCGAAGCCGACCCGGCCCGCTACGCCGCCGCCCTACCCCACTACCTGCGCGCCTCCGCCGTGAACCCCAGCAACGCGGCCCTGAACCTGAAAATCGGCGAAGCCTACCTGCACTCCGACACCAAGCCCGCCGCCCTTGCTTATTTGCAGAAAGCCCAGCAGCTGCACCCCGAAGCCAGCGCCCGCCTGTCGTATCTGCTGGGCCGGGCCCTGCACCTGAATGCGAAGTGGAGCGAAGCCATTGCCGAATACCAGCGGGCCCGGCCCCTGGCCGACGACCGGGCCGGCGAAACCGTGACCGCTGCCGACCTGGCCCGCCGCATTCAGGAGTGCCGCAACGGCATCGAGCTGCAAGCCCGGCCGGCGCGGGTTTTCATCGATAATGCGGGGCCGGCCATCAACTCGGCCGGCCCGGATTATGGGCCGCTGGTTTCGGCTGATGAGTCGGTGCTGCTGCTTACTTCGCGCCGGCCCGGCTCGACGGGCGGGCAGCGCGAGCGCAACAGCGAGGGCTTTTTCGAGGACATCTACCTGGCTCAAATCAGCGCCGACAACCAGTGGATTCCGGCCCGCAACCTGGGCGCACCCGTCAACACCGGCGGCCACGACGCGACCGTGGGCATCGCGCCCGACGGCCAGCGGATGCTGGTGTACGTGGAGGAAAACGGCGGCGACCTCAACGAGGCCAACCTGGAGGGCGCGGCCTGGAGCAAGCCCCGCCGCCTGGGCTCGCGCATCAACACCAAGTACCACGAGTCGTCGGCTTGCTACACGCCCGACGGACGCAGCCTGTACTTCGTGTCCGACAAGCCCGAGGGCGGGCGCGGCGGGCGCGACATCTACCGCATCACCATCGAGGGCACCGACAAGGCCCGGAACCTGGGGCCGGTCATCAACACGCCCTACGGCGAGGAAGGCGTGTTTCTGATGCCCGACGGCAAGACCATGTACTTCTCGTCGGAAGGCCACAACTCGATGGGTGGCTACGACATTTTCAAGACTACGCTCGGCGACAACGGGCAGTGGAGCGCGCCCGAAAACCTGGGCTGGCCCATCAATACGCCCGACGACGACGTGTTTCTGGTCACCTCGGCCTCGGGCCGCCACGGCTATTACTCCTCGGATAGGGCCGGCGGGCTGGGCAGCAAGGATATCTACCGCATCACGTTTCTGGGGCCCGAAAAGCAGCCCGCTTTCAGCCAGGAAGAGCCCTTGCTGGCCGGCCGCGCCCAGCCCATCAAGGAGACACAGCTGGCGCCGGCCGTGGCCGTGACCACGGCCAAGGTGACTATTTTGAAGGGGGTAGTGACTGACGCGCTGAGCAAGCAGCCCGTGGCCGCGACCATCGACGTGATTGACAACCTGCGGGGCGAGAGCATCGCCACGTTTCAGGCCAACGGCGTGTCGGGCCGCTACCTGGTGAGCCTGCCCTCGGGTATTAATTACGGCATCGTGGTGCGGCAGGACGGCTACCTGTTTCACTCCGAAAACTTCGATTTGCCCGCCGCCGCCACGTATGCCGAAGTGGTCAAGGACGTGCAGCTCAAGAAGCTGGAAGTGGGCACGACCATCGTGTTGCGCAACATTTTTTTCGACACCGGCAAGGCCACGCTTCGCCCCGAAAGCACCGCCGAGCTGAGCCGCCTGCTCAAACTCCTCGAAGAGCAGCCTGCCCTGAAGCTGGAAATGGCCGGCCACACCGACAACGTGGGCACCGCCGCCACCAACCGCGACCTGAGCCAGCGCCGCGCCCAAGCCGTGGTAGCCTACCTCGTGGGCAAGGGCGTGAGCGGCGAGCGCCTCACCGCTGCCGGCTACGGCGACACGAAGCCCGTGCTGCCCAACACGAATAAGGTCAACCGCCAGCTGAATCGGCGCACCGAGTTCAAGGTGGTGGCGAAGTAGGGGGGTAGGGAAAGCAAAAGAACGTCATGCTGAACGCAGCGCAGCGGAGTGAAGCATCTCGCGTGGTGAACTAATTCAACCGTTCAACGACGCGAGCGAGATGCTTCACTGCGTTCAGCATGACGTTCTCTTTTTTCCTGCCCCCTACCCCCCTCCTACCAGCTCAATGCCCTCGGCGAATGAGTGGGGCTGATAACCCAGCTCGCGCTCAGCTTTCTCAATAATAAAGCCCGTGCGCAGCGGGCGGCGGGCGGGCTGGGTGAAGATGCTGCCGTCGGCCTTGGTAATCAAGCTTTTATCGAGCTGAAAATGGTCGGCTACCTGCAAGGCCATTGCATACGGGGTCAGCAGCTCGCGGCCCGAGATGTTGTAGATGCCCTGGGCGCTGTGCCGGGCCAGCAGCCAGCAGCCCTGGGCCAAATCTTCAGCCAGCGTGGGCGTGCGCCACTGGTCGTCAACTACCTGGATAGTCTTGCCGGCCCGCAGCGAGTCGCGCACCCAGAGCACGATGTTGGAGCGGCCGTAGTCGTGGGCGGTGCCGTAGACCAGCACGGTGCGGGCAATGGCCCACGGGCCGGCGCTGGCTTGCACAACCCGCTCGGCGGCGAGCTTGCTTTCGCCGTAGAAATTGACCGGCGCGGGCGTGGCCTCCTCGGTCAGCGGGCCGTGCTCGCCGCTGAAAATGAAGTCGGTGCTGACGTGGGTGAGGTGAATACGGCGCGCGGCGCAGGCGGCGACCAGGTGCTCAACCGCGGTCACGTTCTGCGCCCAGCAGGGCTCGTGGTTCAGCTCGCACTCGTCCACGTTGGTCATAGCAGCGGTGTGAATGACGTGGGTGGGCCGCTGTTTATCCAGCACTTGGGCCACCTGGGCCGCATCGGTCACGTCGAGGGCCGCGAAGGGCAAGTCGGGATAGAGACCAGCCAGCTTGTTGGCGCCGCGCGAGGTAGCCACGATGGCCACGTCGGGCTGCTGGCGTAGCAGCTCGGCTAATTTCTGGCCCAGCAGGCCGTTAGAGCCAGTTATCAGAATTTTCATGAACTCAAAATTCAGGAGTTGAAAGACCAAAGAACGTCATGCTGAGCGCAGTGAAGCATCAAATCAAGAGCGCGGCGGAGCCCAAGCATCTTGCGTGGGGAAGTAACTAAGCTGCCAGGCGGTCATGTCGAGCTTGCCGAGACATCTCGCCAGGGGAAGTAATCAATTGGTAACAACGATTAAGTCAGCTCCCCGAGCGAGATGCTTTGGCAAGCGGACGCCAGATAAAGCATGACGTTCTGGGTTGCTGATTTATTGATACTTATACCCGTACAGCTCGGCTATCTTCTTCTTCTTGAGCCGCTCGACTTTGACGGTCATTTTCACGTCCGACAAGGGCCGGTCGCGGTCGTCCTTAGGCTGGGCGGCGATTTTATCAATCACATCGAGGCCCTGAATGACCTGGCCGAAAACCGTGTACTGCCCGTCGAGGAAGTGGGTGCCGTCGTGCTTCTCGACCAGGTAAAACTGCGCGCTGCTGCTGGCGCGCTGCGGGTTGACCATATCGCCCTGGCGGGCGGCGGCCACGGCACCATACCCGTGCTGATGGCCGGCCGACAGCTCGGCCGGGATGGTGGGGGCGCCGGGCTGGCCCAGGCCGTCGTTGCCGGGGTCCTGGTCTTTGGAGTTCGCATCGCCACCCTGCACCATAAACTCCGGGATGACGCGGTGAAACGTGGTGCCGGTGTAGAAGCCGCTCTTGGCCTTGGCCAGAAAATTGGCCTTGTGCAGGGGCGTGTCGTCAAAAAGAATCAGGCGAATGTCGCCGAGCGAGGTGCTAATAGTGACCACCTCATCCTTCTTGCTTTTCCTAGGGGGCTTGGCCGCCAGCAAGGGGCCGGCCAGCAGGACGCACGCGAGCAACTGAAGCAGAAAGCGGGAATAGCGAAACATAAAAAGTTTTAAGCGGCGAGTTTGGCACTGAATAATGGGGCAAAACTACGTTGCGCCTGCCAGCTTGGTATGATGAGGCAGCTTTGGCAATGGCTGGGCTACGCTAACGCCACAGGAGGGGGTAGGGAATTGTTGCGCCCAAAGAATAGCCTGACAGAAATAGCCTGGCAGCGGAAAAAGCCGCAGGACTCTCTTCTCCGGTTGTGCCCCAGTTCCCTACCCCCTATGTTGGCGGATACTAGCCAGAATCTGCTCGCCGCCGCGGCTGAGCACGCTTTCGGCCACCTGCACGCCCAACACCTCGGCGCCGGCAGCAGTGGGCGTAGTCAGCGTTTCGGCCACCAGCTCTTCGCCGCTGAGGCTGATGATGCCGCCGTGCAGCGTCAGCGCCCCATTGGTCCCGAGCCGGGCCAGCGCGAACGACGGAATGCTGCACCCGCCTTCCATCGTGCGCAGAAAGGCACGCTCGGCGCTCAGGCAGGTGTGGGTGGCGGGGTCATCGAGCACTTGCTTGAGCTGCGCTTTCAGGTCGGCGTCGAGGCTTTTGGCGCACTCCACGGCCACGCTGCCCTGGCCGGTGGCGGGCACGAACTGCGTTTCGGGCAAGGTGTAGCGAATCAGCTCGTCGTAGCCCATGCGGTGCACGCCGGCGTAGGCCAGCACGAGGCCGTCGAACTGTCCCTCTTCGAGCTTGCGCAGGCGAGTTTGCAGGTTGCCGCGCGACTCGGCGGTCTGGGCCAGGGGGTAGAAGCGCCGCAGCTGGGCGCGGCGCCGGGTGCTGCTGGTGCCGAGCACGATGCCGGGCTTGTCGAGCGAGAAGCTCTCGTCGAAGCTCAGCACCACGTCGTTCACTTTTTCGCGCGCCAGGAAGGCCAGCAGCTCCAAATCGGGGGGTAGGGCGCTTTGCACGTCCTTGGCCGAGTGGATGGCCAGGTGCGTTTCGCCGCGGCGCAGGCTGACTTCCAGCTCCTCGGTGAACACACCCTTGGCCCCGATTTTATCCAGCGAGCGGTCAAGCACCTTGTCGCCGATGGTTTGGATAATCACGATTTCGGTCGCCAGACCGGCCTGATTCAGGAGTTGGGCCACGTGTTCGGCCTGCCAGAGGGCAAGGCGGCTGCCGCGGGTGCCGAGGCGAATTTTAGTTGGGTTCAAGGCTTTAATGCTTAATGTCTGACGGTCATGCTGAGCAGCGCGAAGCATCTCGCCAGGGGAAATAATGTAATCGTTGTTTACCGTTGATTACTACTGCCCGCGAGATGCTTCGCTGGCGCTCAGCATGACGTTCTTTTAGCGATGCTCTCACTCTTCAAATCTTCAAAAGCCCGCCCACTCTGAGCGACGTATCGACAAACACCATGCGCGGGTTGGCATTGCGCTCGACATGGTAGTGGGCATCGTTCAGCTCCTGGGTAAGCTGATCGGCGTTGCGCAGGGTGATGAAACGGCTGAAGCGGTGAATAAAATCCTGCTCCGCGGCCGGCAGGTGCGGCACCAGCGCCGGGTCGAGGCCGTAGAGCAACACCTTGCGCAAAAGGCCCAGCGCGTAGCTCAGCAGCTCTTTTTGGTTTTCGCGGCCCAGCTTCTGAAACTCTTCGCTCTGCTTGAGAATCTCAGCCGCCTTGGTGTGAAAGCCGAAGCACAGGCGCATCCACTCGCGGAAGAAGGCGAAATAGTCGTGGTCGGCGCTTTTCTCGCGACTGTCCAGGGCGGCGCCAATATTTCCCTCAGCCAATTGCGCGACCTGCCGGGCTTTGGCTTCGGGCAGGTGCTGGGCGTCGCGCAGGTAGGCGGTCAGCTCGTCCTCGCGCAGCGGGCGCACCACCACGGGCTGCACCCGGCTCAGAATGGTAGGCAAGAGTTGCTCTGGCGCGTGGCTGACGAGCAGAAAAACCGTGGCGCCGGGCGGCTCTTCCAACAGCTTAAGCACGGCGTTGGCGGCGGCCGGGTGCATCAGCTCGGGCAGCCAGACGATGGCAATCTTGAACTTCGCCTCAAACGCCTTGAGCGAGACCAGCTTGAGCAGCGCGCCGGCCTCATCCTTGGCGATGCTGCCCTGCCGGTTTTCGGCGCCGATAAACTGCATCCAGTCGTTGAAGCCCTGGTAGGGATTTTCGAGCAGAAACGCCCGCCACTCGGCCGCGAACTTCTGGCTCGTGGCGTCCTTGCTCACAGCCTTGGTCGTGGTGACGGGAAAAATAAAATTCAAGTCCGGGTGCGCCAGCTTGCTGGTTTTCAGGCACGAGGCGCAGGTCCCGCAGCTGTCTTCATCGGCCTCCGCCCGGCCCTCACAGTTCAGAAATGTAGCGTAGGCCAGGGCCAGGGCCAGGGCCGCCGAGCCTTCGGCCCCGCGAAACAGCTGGGCGTGGGCCACGTGGCCGCGCCGCGCCGCCTGCGTGAGCACGCGCTTGAGGTCGGTATGAGCGGGGATGGCGGAGAAGAGCATATTAGTAAGACGTTCGTCATGCTGAGCTTGCGAAGCATCCTGTCACGCCTGAACGAAGCCAGAATAGTTAATCACTGCGTCGCTCAGACGTGATAAGATGCTTCGCAAGCTCAGCATGACAGCGGATTAATTACTTCACCTTTTCCCAAACCCTACCCCCCTCCGTGGCCGCGAACACCTCTTTCATTATTGACTGCTCCGCTTCATCATAGGCCAACTGCCGCCGCGCCATGACGCGCTCGGCTACCTCGCCCGCTTTATCAAGCTTGAATGTTTCAAACCCGGCCGCGCCGCCCCAACTGAAGCTCGGAACAAACTGGCGTGGGAAGCCGGCCCCGAAAATATTGGCCCCTACCCCCACCACCGTGCCCGTGTTGAACATGGTGTTGATGGCGCACTTGCTATGGTCGCCCATGAGCAGGCCGCAGAAGGTCAGGCCCGTGTCGACGAAGCGGGCGGCGGCGTGGCTCCAGACCTTGACCGGGGCGTAGTTGTTTTTCAGGTTCGACGTGTTGGTGTCGGCGCCCAGGTTGCACCACTCGCCGATGACCGAGTTGCCCAGGTAGCCGTCGTGGCCCTTGTTGCTGTAGCCCAGCAGGATGCTGTTGGCGATTTCGCCGCCCACCTTGCAGTAGGGGCCGATGGTGTTGTCGCCGCGCAGCCGGGCGCCCATGTTCACGTGCGCGCCTTCGCCCAAAGCCAGCGGCCCGCTGATAATGGCGCCCTCGTGCACCTGGCTGTCTTTACCCAAGTAAATCGGGCCCTTCTCGGCATTCAGAATGGCGGCCCGAATCTGCACGCCCGGCTCCAGGAAGATGTTTTCGGCGCCGTACACGATGGTGTGCGGGTCGGTAATCGGGGCCGATTCCCTACCCCCCGTCAGCAGCTCGAAGTCGCGGCGGATTTCGGCGCCGTTACGCAAAAACAAGTGCCAGGGCCGGCTGATGACGGTGACGGGCTCGGCGACTTCCTTTTGGCTCAGGCCATCCTGAATCAGCTCGGCCACGAGCGACGCATCGGCCAGGCGAGCCGCTACCAGCAGTTCGCCGCAGTAGAGGCCTTCGTTGGGGGCCAGCGCCCGTACCTGCGCGGCCAGCAGCGCGTCGGGGCACACGGCGCCGTTCACCACCAGCACCGGGCCACTCACCACGCCATCGTCGCAGACCGGAAACTTGGCTTTCAGGTAGGGCTCGGTCAGAAAGCCGACCGTGGGCGACGCCAGCCGCCGCTGCCACTTCTCGGCGATGGTGAGGATGCCGCAGCGCAGTGCCCCGACCGGCCGCGTGAAGGTAAACGGCAGCAGGTGCGGCCGAATGGCAGGGTCGTCGAAAACAAGCAGGTGCATGGCGGCAAAGGTAAAACGTGGGCTCTAGGGGAACTAGACCGTCATGCAGAGCGCAGCGAAGCATGACGGTCTGATTAGATGACCGTCCAAGCTGTCAGAGCTTCCACAAAAAAACTCCTGCCGGCTGCCCGACAGGAGTTCTTGTCAATTATAAATCTGGCGCTTACTTGTTGTCGCTGGCCTGCTCTTTCTTCGAGTAGCGGCTGCGGAACTTCTCGACGCGGCCGGCCGTGTCGATAAACATATTTTTGCCGGTGTAGAAGGGGTGCGAGGCGCTGCTCACTTCCACCTTAATCACAGGGTAGGTCTTGCCGTCTTCCAGCGTGATGGTCTCGGCCGAGGTCATCGTGGAGCGGGTGATAAATTTAAAATCCGAAGAAGAGTCCTGAAACACTACTTCGCGGTATTCGGGGTGGGTGTCCTTTTTCATGTCGGAATGCCGGGTTAGCTAGCTGAGCCCCGCCGGTTTTGCGGAAGGGACTGCAAAAGTACGGCGCCTGAGCGGATTAGCCAAACCAGGCCGCTGATTTTCAGTTGGCCAGTGTCGGCACGGCTAAGCGGCACCGATGAGCCTGGGCAAAATTTGTTTACTTTTGAAACAAGCCTGATTTTCCGGGCTCTTCGCCAGTATGCTGTCAGCTGCTTTTATTCGCCAATTAGGTCGCTTCCGTCGCCCCGATACCGATAGGGGAAGCCAGCAGGTGCCGCGCGGCTTACCCGTTGCGCTGCTGCTCGGCAGCCTGGCGGTGGTGGCGGTCACGGTCACGGCCTGCGCCGTTGTGCTCGATAGCAGCAGCGGCGTGCGGGCCGGCTGGGCCGAAGTGGTAACGGCGCCAACCACTACCCCCGCGCAACTCGTCACGCAGGCGCCCGCCGCTCAGCGCGGCCTGGCGCAGCTGGCCTACCCCCCCAGCGCGCTCCAAGGCGACAGGAGCGGGCCGCCGCTTCCTGCCCCCTCGGCGTCGCCGCCGCCCAGCGCCGTGCAGCGCTCCTGGAGCACCATCAAGCTGATGTTCCGCTAGCAGTGAGCTAGCGAAATAGGGAGCTGGCGCGCCTGCTGTTTCGCTGGCCTTGCTTGTGCTGCCCGAACCTGATGCTCACCATCTTACCAGTTGATCATCTCCTTGAATGCGCCTCTGTTTCGCTTCCAATAATGCCCACAAGCTGGACGAAATCCGGCCGCTGCTGCCCGCCGGCCTGGTGCTGCTGAGCTTGGCCGACATCAACTGCCACGAGGAGTTGCCCGAAACGCAGGACACCCTGAAAGGCAACGCCTTGCAAAAAGCGGCCTACGTCTGGCAGCACTACGGCGTGCCCTGCTTTGCCGATGATACGGGCCTGGAAGTAGCGGCCCTGCACGGCGCACCGGGCGTGTATTCGGCCCGCTACGCCGGCCCACAGCGCCGCGCCGACGACAACGTGGCCCGGCTGCTCAAGGAGCTGCGCGGCGCCGCTGACCGCACGGCGCGCTTCCGCACCGTGGTAGCGCTGGTGGGACTGACGGCCACCGAGCAGTTGTTCGAAGGCGTCGTGCCGGGGCGCATCGCCGAGGCGCCCAAAGGGGTAGGCGGCTTCGGCTACGACCCGATTTTTGTGCCCGACGAGGGCGACGGCCGCACGTTTGCCGAAATGACGCTGGCCGAGAAAAACCAAATCAGCCACCGGGCGCGGGCCGTGGCCGGGCTGGTGCGCCATTTAACAAGTATCAATTAACATTCAACAAACCGGCCGATAAGCAGGGAACGCAATACCGCCGGCTTACAAATGGCGGCAAGCACCCGAACTTTGCCTGCCTTTTTGGCCCGAGAAAGCAGGTCCTTTCTCAGTAGGAGGAGCTAGCGCGGCCGGCCGGTCAGTTGCCGGCTGGCTTTGCAAGCTCTGTTAAATGTTAAATGATACCTGTTAAATGAATACTCCTTACCTGGTGGGCATCACCGGCGGCAGCGCCTCGGGCAAAACCACGTTTCTGCGCCGCCTGCTGGCCGCGTTTCCGGAAGAGCAGATTTGTCTGATTTCGCAGGACAACTACTACCACCCCCGCGAGTTGCAGCACCGCGACGCGCAGGGCGTCGAAAATTTTGATTTGCCCGTCAGCATCGACTCCGAGGCCTACGCTGCCGACGTGCTGCGCATTAGCCAGGGCCAGGAAGTGCGCCGGCTGGAATACCTGTTTAATAACTCTAATGCCACGCCCCAGGAGCTGGTGTTCCGGCCCGCGCCCATTGTGGTGGTAGAGGGCATCTTCGTGTTCTACTTCGAGGAAATTGCCCGGCTGCTGAACCTAAAAGTGTATATCGACGCCCAGGAGCACGTCAAGCTGCACCGCCGCATCATCCGCGACCGCGACGAGCGCGGCTACGACCTGGCCGACGTGCTCTACCGCTACGCCAACCACGTGGCCCCGACCTACGAGAAGTTTATTCAGCCCTTCAAAGCCGAGGCTGATATTATTATTCCTAATAACAGGCACTTTGAGAATGGCCTGGAAGTACTCGTGGGCTTTTTGCGGGGTAAAGTGGCGGCAGGGGGGTAGGGGCTTATCCGCTGGCGGCTGCGGTCGTATCTTGCCTAGCCATCACTCATTAACCTTACGACTATGCTCGCCCTAGCTGCTCGCGCTCCCCAAGAGATGGACTTGGTGCTCAGTCCCGTGGTTTTGCGGCTTCCCCCCGCTACGCAACTTTCCGATGCAGCTTTTTTTGAACTTTGCCAGGCAAATCCCCAATTTCGGCTGGAGCGGGACTCCGATTACAATCTTATTATCATGCCCCCCGCCTACCCCGACGCGAGCGAAGATGGCTCTGAAGTCAACTACCAGCTCAAGCATTGGAATAAGACGCAGGCGCCGGTAGCGGGCCACGCCTATGAGTCGTCGGCCGGCTTTGTGCTGCCCAACGGGGCCGTGCGCTCGCCTGACATTGCTTGGCTTAGCCGGGCGGCGCGCACAATGGCGCAGCAAGCCGGCGGCTTTCTGGCTATTTGCCCGGAGTTTGTTGTCGAAATCCGGTCCCCTTCCGACCGGCTGGCAACCTTGCAAGCCAAAATGGAAGAATATCTGGCGAACGGTGCGCAACTCGGCTTTTTGCTCGATGTGGAAGCCGAAACTGCGTACATCTACCGCCCCGGCCAAGCCGTAGAACTCGTTCAAGGCTACGGTCAGGAGCTGAGCGGCGAGCCCGTGCTGCCCGGTTTCCGGCTTGATTTGCGCCCCTTGCGGCGGGCGGCCTGATTCCCTACCCCCTCTTTTCCTTCGATGTACTCTCAGGCCGAAGCCTCGCGTCTGCGGCAGGAGTTCTGGACCGCGTTCGGGCAGTATATGCGGCCCGTGCCGCCAGCCGAGGGCGGGTCCGTGAACTGGACGAACTACAAAACCGGCCTGAAAGGCGTGTTCTTCCGCCTGCACGCCGACGCCCGAAGCGCCCGCATCAGCATCGAGCTAACCCAAGCTGACGCCGACGTGCGGGCGCTGTTCTTCGAGCAGTTTGAGGCCCTGAAAACCCTGCTGCACGAAACGCTGGGCGAGGAATGGACCTGGCAGGCCGACGCCACCGACGCCCACGGCCAGCCGCTGAGCGGCATCTACCAGGAACTGCGCCCGGCCAACGTCTTCGCCCGCGAGAGCTGGCCGGCGCTGATTTCCTTTTTCAAGCCCCGCCTCGTCGCACTCGATGCGTTTTGGGCTGACGCGCAGTACGCGTTTGAGGAGCTGCGGCAGCTATAAGCGGCTATAAATCAGGATTAATAGGACGGAGCCAACCAGACAAAGCAGTTTTCGGGGCTGAGGCCTATCTTTGTAGTCCCCGTTTGCCGCCATGCCGCTTCTTCTTTCCCGCTTCTGGTTTTCTGTGCGCTTCACGCTGCTCACCGCCTCGGTGCTGCTCGTGCTGGGCCTGAACCAGCGCGCCGTGAGCGTCTTATCCCTACCCCCCCCTGCGGGCTCAGGCCGGGTTGCGGCCCCAGCCAAGGCCACGGTCATTAAGCAGAAAGTGCTGCTCGAAGCCACGGCTTCGCTGGCTCACTTCGTGGCGCCGGCCGCCGATGCCTGGCTGCCGCCGCCCGTTTTCGCCGCCACCTGGCGCACCAGCCTGCGCCGGGCCGTGGCAGCGCGGCCCGCTCCCGCTGCTCCTGGCGCCGGCGAAATCTTCCGGGCCCGGCTGCTGGCCGTGGCCTTGTCGCCGCAGGCGCCTTAAGGAAGTTATGAGTTATGAGTTAAAAGTTATGAGTTGGTGGGCTAGCACGATGCAGGCGCTCCTCATAAGCTTCTAACTCATGACCTCAACTCATAACTTCTAACTCATAATTCATACCTCAACCAGATGCGTAATAAAGGATTAATTATCGCCCTCACGCTCATTGTGTCGGCGCTGTGTGCTTACTTTCTCTTCTTCACCTTCGTCTCGCGCGGGGTGCAGCAAAAGGCCGTGGCCTACGCCACGCGCGCCGGCAAGCTCGACGAGCCGCGCCGCCAGCACTACCTGGACTCGGTGTGGCGGGCGCCGGTGTTCGGGCCCTTCACCTACCGCGAAGTGCGCCAGAGCGAGCTGGGCCTGGGCCTCGACCTCAAGGGCGGAATGCACGTGACGCTGGAAGTGTCGCCCGTCGAAATTGTGCGCGCCATGAGCGGCAACTCCAAGGACCCCGCCTTTAATACGGCCCTCAACCGCGCCGTCGAAGCCCAGAAAACCAATTCCGGCACGCCGTTCACGGCCCTGTTTGCCAGTGCCTACCGCGAAGTGGCGCCCAGCCAGCCGCTGGCTAAAATCTTCGCTAACACCACTAACAAGAGCCGGGGCCTCGACATCAACTCCTCGAATGAGAAGGTCATCGGCGCTATCGACAAGGAAGTGGAAGAGGCCATCGACCGCTCGTTCAACATCCTGCGCACCCGCGTCGATAAGTTTGGCGTGAATCAGCCCACGATTCAGCGCGTGAAGGGCACCGGCCGCCTCCAGATTGAGTTGCCCGGCGTCGACAACCCCGACCGCGTGCGCAAGCTGCTGCAAGGCCAGGCCAAGCTGGAGTTTTGGGAAGTGTACCCGCAGCAGGAAGTCGTGCCGTTCCTGGCTCAGCTCGACCAGGCCCTGACGGCCAAGGAAGCCGCTGCCAAAGCCGCCGCCACTCCGGCTCTCGCCACGACGCCGGGCGCCACCCCTACCCCCGCTGCCGCTGGCGACTCTACTTCGCTGGCCGCCCAGCTCGCCAAAAAGACGCCGGCCACCAAAGCCAAAGCTGACTCGGCCGTGGCGGCCAGCCGCGGGGGCGTGCTCACACGCCTCTTCACCATGCCCGGCCAGCTCGGCGTGAACGTGCGCGACACGGCCCGCATGAACCAGATTCTGCGCTCGCCCGAAGCCAAAGCCGTGCTGCCGCCCACGATGGCCCTGCTCTGGGACGTGAAGCCGACCGTGGTTGACAAGCAGGAATACCTGCAATTGAACGCCATCCGCAAGACCGTCGGCGGGCAGGCGCCGGTGGCCGGCGAAGTCGTCAGCGACGCCCGCATGGACTACGACCAGGGTGGCCGCCCCGAAGTGTCGATGAGCATGACGCCCTCGGGCTCGAAGAAATGGCAGCGCATGACGGCCGCCAACATCGGCAAGCAGGTCGGCATCGTGCTCGACGACTACGTGTACTCCGACCCGGTGGTGCAGGGTGAAATAGCGGGCGGCAACACCCAGATTTCGGGCAATTTCTCGATTGAGGAAGCCCAGGACCTGGCCAACGTGCTCAAGGCCGGCAAGCTGCCCGCCCCGACGCGCATCGTGGAGGAGGCCGTAGTTGGCCCTTCGCTCGGCCAGGAAGCCATCAACCAGGGCCTCTACTCCTCGCTGGCCGGCCTCTTGATTATCATGATTTTCATGGCCGTGTACTACGGCCGCGCCGGCCTCGTCGCCGACGTGGCGCTGCTCTTCAACATGTTCCTGATTTTGGGGGTGCTGGCCCAGTTCGGCACGGCCCTCACCCTGCCCGGCATCGCGGGCCTAATTCTGGTCATCGGCTCGTCCGTCGATGCGAACGTGCTGATTTTCGAGCGCATCCGTGAGGAGCTGAACCACGGCCTATCCCTGCACGATGCCATCAACAAGGGCTACTCGCGCGCCTTCTCGGCCATCTTCGACTCCAACGTGACTACGATGCTGATTGCCGTTATTCTCGGCTTTTTCGGCACCGGCCCGGTGCAGAGCTTCGCCGTCACGCTCGGCATCGGCGTGCTGACCTCGTTCCTGTCGGCCGTGTACGTGTCGCGCCTCATCATCGAGTGGCTGGTAAAGGGCAAGGAAACGAGTCAGATTACCTTCTCGACCGCTCTCTCGCGCAATCTGTTTAATAATCTGAGCTTTGACATCGTGGGCAAGCGCAAGCTGGCTTACGCCTTCTCCGCGCTGTTCATCCTGTTTGGCTTTGGCCTGATGGCCTATCAGGGCGGCCCCAACCTGGGTGTCGACTTCAAGGGGGGTAGGGCCTACGTGGTGGACTTCAACAAAACGATGGAAGCCTCCCGCGTAGGCGACAAGCTGCGGCCGGTATTCCAGGGCGCGGGCCTCGAAGTGAAGCAGTACGGCGCTCCCGACCGCCTGCGCATCACGACCGGCTACTTGGCCGAAGACGAGAGCACCGCCGCCGACGCCAAAGTGGCCGCCGCCCTCAACCAGGGCCTGCAGCAGTATAGCGCCGACGCACCGGTTATCCAATCAACTTCCAAAGTCGGGGCCACCATCGCCGACGACATCAAGCGCACCTCGGTGCTCTCGCTGGGCCTGACCTTGCTGGGCATCTTCGTCTACGTGCTCTTCCGCTTCGAGAAGTGGCAGTACTCGATGGCCGCCGTGGTGGCCCTATTTCACGATGCCCTGCTGGTGATTGCGGCCTTCCCGATTGCGCGCCTGTTCGGCGTCAATTACGAGATGGACCAAATTTTCGTAGCCGCGCTGCTCACCGTCATCGGCTTTTCCATGAACGACACGGTCGTGATTTACGACCGCATCCGCGAGTATCTGCGCGAAAACCCCAAGCTCACCTTCGCCCAAGTGGTGAACCCGGCCTTGAACTCGACTTTTTCGCGCACCATGATTACGTTCACCACGGTGTTTCTGGTCGTGCTGGTGCTCTACATCTTCGGCGGCGAAACGCTGCGCTCGTTTTCGTTTGCCATGATTATCGGCGTCATCTTCGGCACCTATTCGTCGCTCTTCATTGCCACGCCCATCATCCTCGACACCTACGGCAAGAAGGAAGCCCGTGAGCGCCTCGCCGCTGGCGAAGACATGACCGGCCTGCCCGGCGACGCGCCCAAGCTGAGCACGGCCTCGGTATAGGTGGGCCAGCGGGTAGTTTGGCTTGAAATTTTAGGATATTTTCTTTACACCTGAAACCAGCCCCTACCCCTCCGATTCTCGTTAATTGTGCAGCACGCTAAAAAAGCCCGATTTTTAATCGGGCTTTTTTATTTACCCAGCTAGCACAGTATGACTTTCGCCGGAATTAAGAATTTATTATATTAGGAAGGGCCTTACTTTGCATACTTCTAGAAACAGCGCATTTAAATAAGGCCGTCAGCTACTATTGTCACCATGAAAATTATTTTACCACTGCGCACCATCCAACTGGCTTTGGGGCTGGCCGGCCTGCTTTTTGGCGCGGGCTGCACCTACGAGGTGGGCGAGGTAGTCGCGCCCTGCACCGAGGACCTGTCGGCCGTAACCTACGCCACTGACATCAAGCCCCTTTTGCAAGCCAACTGCTACCAGTGCCACAGCGACCAAAACAAGGGGGCGGGCGGCGGCTACAGCTGGGAAAACTTCAAGCGTCTGCAGGACTACGCCAAAAGCGGCGTGCTCACGGCCGTAGTCGAGCAAACCGACAAGAGCTACAAGAACGTGTATATGCCACGCGGCGGGCAGAAGCTCTCGGCCTGCGACATCGAGCGCATTAAAGCCTGGGTTGCGGCCGGCGCCCCCCAAAATTAAGCGCCGCCTGTCGTGTCCTACCCCCCCTTCCCCCGCCGCTGTCTACCGGCGCTGCTGTTGCTGCTGGGCCTGAGCCTGGGCGGCGCCGGCGCCGCCCAGGCCCAAACCAAGTACCTGACCCGCACCGGGCGGGTCACGTTCTTCTCAGCCTCCATTATGGAGGACATCGAGGCCCGCAACGAGGAGGCCGCCGCCGCCGTCGACCTCGGGGCGGCCCAGCTAGCCTTCTCTATCCCGATTCGCGGCTTCAAGTTCAAGCGCACCCTCATGCAGGAGCACTTCAACGAGAACTACATGGAATCGGAGAAATATCCTAAGTCCACGTTTTCGGGCAAGTTCACCGACTTGAGCCTCGAAACCTTGCAGCTGCCCGGCGCCCATCCGGTGCACATCGAGGGCGATTTGACCATCCACGGCGTCACCAAGCACATCTCGGTGCCCGCCTCGGTCGAGCTGAAGGAGGGGCATATCCTGGCCTTCGCCCTCTTCACGGTGGCGCCGGCCGACTACGCCATCGACGTGCCGCTGCTCGTGCGCGACCACATCGCCAAGACGGTCAGCATCCGCGTGGCCCTCACCTGCGACGTAGTGCCGGCCGCGCCGGGCCGCGCCGCCAACTAGCGCGCCGGCCTCCCTCCCTGCTCTTACTCTCTTCTTGTCCTTACTTCCCGATTGATTCGCTCATTACTTACTGCTATGCTTACCCGCTACTTTTCCGCTTCCTTTTTCCTGCTGAGCGCGGCCCTGCTGACCTTGGGCGCCGCCCCGGCCCAGGCCCAGGCCGACCTGCTCGGCGACCTAGAAAACACTACCCCCCCCGCCCGGCGGGAAGTGGTGCAGGCCACGTTCAAGGGCACCCACATCATCAACTCCCAAACCGTTGAAATCGAAGGGCCCGGCACGCTTAACTTCCTGATTCAGCACCGTTTCGGCACCATCGACCAGGGCCCGTATGAGCTTTTTGGCCTCGACCAGGCCGTGCTGCGCCTCGGCTTCGAGTATGGCCTAACCGATAAAGTGGCCCTGGGAGTGGGGCGCTACAACATCGACAAGACCTTCGACGGCTTCGTGAAGTACCGGGCCCTGCGCCAGACTTCGGGCGGCGCCGGCGCCACGCCGGTTTCGGTGACGCTCTTCACGTCGGCGGCCATCATGACCCGCAAATTCGACGGCGACAACGAGGAAAACCGCACCACGGCCTCGCGCCTAGCTTACACCTACCAGGCCCTGATTGCCCGCAAGTTCAGCCCCGAGCTGTCGGTGCAGCTCATGCCCACGCTGGTGCACCGCAACTACGTGATGGCCGATGCCGGCAAAAACGACGTGTACGCGCTCGGGGCGGGCTTTCGCCAGAAAATCACCAAGCGCATTGCCTTCACCGGCGACTACTTCTACCTGCTGCCCGGCGGCAAGTCGGCCAAGATGCGCAACCCGCTGGGCCTGGGCGTAGATATCGAAACCGGTGGCCACGTCTTTCAGCTGCACCTGAGCAACTCGCGCGGCATGGCCGAAGCCGTTTCCCTGACCCAGACCACCGAAAATTTCCTCACCGGCGGCATCTACTTCGGCTTCGCCGTGGCCCGCAACTTCACGGTGCGCTCGAATCTGCGTTAATAAATTCCCTACCCCCCTTAACTTGAAAAGCCCCGCCGTATCACTACGGCGGGGCTTTTCAAGTTAAGGGGGGTAGGGAATTGTGGCCTTACACCAGGATGCCCTCGGCCACCACTTCCTTCACCTCGGGCACCATGCGCTTGAGCAGGTTTTCGATGCCCGACTTGAGCGTGACCGTGGCCGAGGGGCAGCCCGAACACGAGCCTTGCAGATTCACGGTGACGGTGCCTTCGTGATACGACTTGAAGGTGATGTTGCCGCCGTCCTGCTCCACAGCGGGGCGCACGTAGTTGTCGAGCAGGTCGATAACTTTCTGGGCCGTCTGCTGGTCGGCGGCCGAGTGGTCGCCGGTAGCGGCGGCCTCCTGCGCGGCCTTGTGGGCCAGGGCGGGGTCGACGGTGAAGAGCGGGCCGCCGGCCTCGACGTAGCTTTTCAGAAATTGGCGCAGCTCGGGGATGAGCTGGGTCCAGGTCATGTCGGGCTGCGTTTTGGTGATGGTGACGAAGTTCTGGGCAATGAAAACGCGGCCCACGTAGTCGAAGTTGAACAGCTCCTGGGCCAGCGGCGAGTCGGCGGCAGCCTCCAGGGTGGGATAATCGACGCTCACCCCATCGGCGAGCAACTGCTGGTTGAGCACAAACTTCATGCTCTCCGGGTTCGGGGACGCCTCGGCGTAAATGGAAATGGCAGACATGGCTTTAGTGGTTAACGGTCAGTGATTAGTGGTCAATCAGCAAGTAAAAATCGTCAGTTAAATGCCAACGCGAACTGACAATAGGCAGCTAATAACCCACCCACAACAGCGTCAGGGCGGCGCAGGTTGCAAAGGTAAGAGGGGGGGTAGGGATTGGTGCCCGCGGTCAGGCCCGGTTGGCGCGGGCGCGCAAGACCAAATCGGCCAGCACCAGCTGCGTCATGGCCTCGACGATGGGCACGGCGCGGGGCAGCACGCAGGGGTCGTGGCGGCCCCGGCCGGCTAGGCTGATGGCCTCGCCCTGGTCGTTGATGGTTTCCTGGGGCTGCAAGAGCGTGGCCACGGGCTTGAAGGCCGCGCGAAACACGACGTCCTCGCCATTGGAGATGCCGCCCTGCACGCCGCCGGAGTGGTTGGTGCGGGTGCGCACGCGGCCGGCCTCGTCGATATAAAACGGGTCGTTGTGCTGGGAGCCGGCCAGCCGCGTGCCGGCAAAGCCGGAGCCGATTTCAAAGCCCTTTACGGCGTTGATGCTCAGCAGCGCGTGGCCCAGCACGGCGGGTAATTTGTCGAACACGGGCTCGCCCAGGCCCACCGGCACGCCCCGCGCCACACCCGTGATGACGCCGCCCACGGTGTCGTGGGCGTCGCGGGCCGCCTCGATGCGGCGCTGCATCAGGGCGGCCGTTTCGGGGTGCGGGCAGCGCACGAGGTTGGTTTCGATGAGGCTTAAATCCAGCTCCTGATAGCCCAGGGGCAGCTCTATCTCGCCCACCGCCGACACGTAGGCTTGCACCGTGAGGCCGAGCTGCGCCAGCAGCTGCGCCGCCACCGCCCCGGCCGCCACCCGCGCCGCCGTTTCGCGGGCCGAGGACCGCCCGCCGCCGCGGTAGTCGCGCCGGCCATACTTTATTTGATAGGTGTAGTCGGCGTGCGAGGGCCGGTAGGCGTGCTGCACGTGCTCGTAGTCGCCGGAGCGCTGGTCGGCATTGGGAATAAAAAGGCTAATGGGCGTGCCGGTCGTTTCGCCCTCAAACAAGCCCGACTGAATCTGCACCCGGTCGGCTTCCTGCCGGGGCGTGGTCAGGGCCGACTGCCCCGGCCGGCGCCGGTCCAGCGCCGCCTGGATGTGGGCCGCGTCCACGGCCAGCCCGGCCGGGCAGCCGTCGATGATGACGCCGATGCCCGCCCCGTGCGACTCGCCAAACGTGGTGATGCGAAACAGCGTCCCGAAAGAATTTGACATCGAAGGGTTGAGTTTTTAAGGATTGAGTTAAAAAAGTGCTATGCCCCGCCTTTTGAGATGAAGACAGCGACGCAAACGCAGCCAAAGCAGCCTTGACGGAATGCGAGGGGGTAGGGATTCTGGGGGCTTGAGGCAATAAGGTAAGAGCAGCCAACTGCTTCAAGCTTCGGCAAGCTGCACCCAGCCACTTTTCCCCACTCACAACATAAGGCTCAAAACTCAAAATCTCCGGCTTCGCCACCAGCCCACGGCGGCCACGCCCAGCACGGCTAGCACCAGGTAGCGGGCCGCCTGCCGCACCCGCGCATACACGTCGAGGTCCTGGAGCGTGGCATCGGCCCCGGCCAGGGCCGGGCCATAGAAGGGGTCGTCGGTGGGTTGGCTGCGCGGCAGGGGGGTAGGCGGCCGGCCCAGCACCACGGGCCGAAGCCGCGGGCGTAGCACGGCGTAGCGGGCCGTGCGCGGGTTGAAGATGGCGAGCTGCACGAGGCTGTCGAGCGGCAGCGGGCCGGGCTGCCGGGCCACGAGGCGGTAGCGAAACGTCTTGCGGCCCGCGCCGCCAGGCAGGCGCTCCTCGCGCACGTCGGGCCCGTACACGTCGAGGCCGGGCCGGGGCCCTAGCGGCGGGGCGGCCAGCGCCGCCAGGTTGCCGCGGCCCTCCACTGCCAGCACGTAGGTAAACGGCTGCCCGGCCCGCGGACGGGTGAGGCTCAGTCGCTCACGCAGCTCGTAGTCGCCCACGGCCACTTCGGCACCGGGCACTACGCCATCGGCGCCGGCCGGGCGGGGCGGCAGCGGGCGCACGGCCACCCGCAAGCCGGGCGCGAGGTAGGTTTTGTAGGTGGCCAGGCGATTATCCACGCCGGGCTCGGGCTTCTTCAGCACCCGGAACTTGGTCATGGTCAGCGCCAGAGCCGGAAAAAGTAGCGGTGCGCTCGTGAGGGGATAGTAAGTGCTTTCGGCCAGCCGGTAGCGCAGGTACAGCTGCGTGCCGCGCCGCACCGAATCGGGCGTGGCCGGCGCCTCGGGGGCGGGCACCTCCCAGGCGCCGGGCTGGCGCAGTTGCCGCAACAGGCTCGGCAGCTGGTCGTTGTAGTCGTGAAACGCCAGCAGGGCCTGGTCGGCGGGCGTCAGGTAGAAGTACAGCCCCACCCGCACGCCCTGCCCCACGAACACCTGCGGCCGCTCGGCCACGATGGCCAGAAAAGCCCGGTCGGGCGGCTCGGTGTAGAGGGCCGGCTTAGGCTTGCCCAGCAGCTGGTCGAGTGAGCCGATGCCCGCCGGCGGCGAGGCGGGCGCCGGGCTGGGGTTGGCGGCCGGCGGGGGGGTAGGACCGGCCGGACCCGGCGCGGAACCAGGACTGGCGGCGGGTTTGGCCGCCGCGGGGGGGGTAGGGGCCGTAGGCGTGAGCGGGGGCGCGGGCCCCACCCGCACCCGCCCGCCCGCGCTGCGCACCAGCAGGCCATTGACCGTCAGTTGAAACGGCTTGATTACGAACTCGCCCTCACCGTAGGGCGCGTAGCGCTGGCTGATGGTCAGCTCACTGAAGCTGCGGCCCTGCACCACCCGCGTGGTAGTGGTGCTGGTTTTGCCGCTTTTCCTGAAGCCTTCCAGCTCGGGAAACTCGGTGTACTGCTGCAAGGCGGCCCCGCGCAGGCGGAAGCCGAGCGTGTAGTAGTCGGTCAGGGCCACGGCGCGCGGCCCCAGCACGATGGCCACTTCGGGCGGCACCTGCCGGGCCGGCGCGGCGGCGACGACCACTGCGGTCAACAAGCAGAGGAGCGGGGCAGAAACCAAGACAGCTAAAGCAAAGCAGCGGCCCCAAAAGTACGGCCTCCCGGCTTGGCCGCCATCGTCGGAGCTGCCCCTGCAAAGGCTCCTCAGTGGTACTCAGCCTATATTTTTTAGCTTATTAAGCTGAATCTTGCTTAAAATACTGTTCAGCTCAATCCTTACTTTCCGACTCGTCGTACCTTGGCCCTGATATCCCGATTCAACCTTGTTTTCGTCCTATCGAACCTAGCATAGTTAGGTCAAGAGCGCGCCGGGAATTGGTTTTGTACTTTTTTTATTTTCTTCTACATTTCTTTATGTCCGACCAACTCAAAAATCAGGACGCTACTACGGACGGCCTGGCCCAGCCGCTGTACACGCCCATCAAGCGGCGCTCGTTTTTCATGTATGCCGGCGCTACCGCCGGGGCCACCGCCCTGCTGCTCTCCGGCTGCGACGACGATGACGACAATAATCCTTCGCTGCCGGCCGGCAACTCCACCACCGCCAACGGCTCCATCAGCCTCGGCTCGGGCGACGTGGGCGTGCTGAACTATGCCTACGCGCTGGAGCAGCTGGAAGCCGACTTCTACGACCGCGTAGCCAAGCTCACCAATGGCGCGGCGCTAATAGGCACCAACGAGTTTGCCTACTTCCAGCAAGTAGCCAAGCACGAAGCCATTCACCGCGACTTCTTCAAGGCGGCCATCACCCGCGACGCCGCCGGCCAAGTGCTGCGCGACCTGACGCCCAACTACCCAGCGGGCACTTTTGACAGCCGCACCAGCATTCTGGCTACGGCCAAAGCCTTTGAAGACCTCGGTGTGGCCGCCTACAATGGTGCGGGCAAGCTCCTCAAAACGCCTGCTTACCTCGTTATTGCCGGGCAGATTGTTTCCGTGGAAGCCCGCCATGCCGCCTATATCCGCGACCTGATTGCGCCCGGCTCCTTCGCCGCCGACGACCAGGTGAACGCGCTTGGTCTGGACATGGCGATGACGCCGGCCCAGGTGCTGACCGTTGCGCAAACCTTCGTGACCGAAAAGCTGGATGGTAGCACCATTGGCGTTAACTAATCCCTCTCCCTTCCATTGTAATTAATCTTCGCCATGAATTTCTTCAATATCATCAACCAGCTCGCCGAAGTGGACCCCGACGTAATGGGCCGCCTGGATTCGCGGCGCGCGGTATTCAACTCGCTGACCATGACTGGCAAACGGGTGGCTCTGGCTGCCACGCCCGCCCTGCTGGCTTCGTTTTTCTCGAAGGCCTATGCCGGCACCACCGCCGGCGACTCCAAGGAGGTTTTCAACTACGCCCTGACGCTGGAGTACCTGGAGGCCGACTTCTATAACAAGATGATTGCTTCGCCCCTGTTCGCCACGGCCTCGGACGTGGACCGGGCGGCTATCCAGCAGATTTCGAAGCACGAAACGGCCCACGTAAACCTGCTGAAGACGGTTATCAGCGGCATCGGCGGGACGCCCAATGCGCCCGTTACCTTTAAAGCTGCCACATTTGCTACTTATAAAACGTTCGCGGAGCAGCTGGTGGTAGCACAGCTGCTGGAAGACACTGGGGTGCGGGCTTACAAAGGCCGCGCCGGCGACTTGCAGGGCATTGCCGACGTTAACATCGCTGGCGTGGGCATGGTCAATCCGTTGCAGGCCGCGCTTCAAATTCACTCAGTGGAAGCGCGCCACGCCGCCCACATCCGCTACATGCGCGGCCAGACGCCCTGGATTAGCGGCGACGGCGACCTCGACGGGCAGGAGCACTACAAGGGTGCCATCCCGGAAAGCAACACCACTCAATCAATGGTGGACATCACCAAGCTGGGCTCCGGCTACAGCCCCAAGGACGCGCAGGCTTCGTTCGACGAAATCCTGACCGTGGCCGAAGTAACCGCGCCTTCGCGCGCCGGGGGCCTGATTGGCGCCTAACAAACTGGGCCCTACCCTCTCTTTTGCAGCTAAGGCCTCTAAGCCGGCTCCGCCTCCGCGGGGCCGGCTTTTTTGTGGTTTGGGAAATCAGCTTTCCGCCGGATGGCAATTTTAATTAGCAGCCGTAACCTGGGCATTTAGCGTTTTCTTATAGTTAACGCTCAGATTTTTACTAAGGTAAAATAGAACTCCAGCGGTAATAACTTTCGGAGAATGTGTGCTATTGGACAAACCCTGGCCGTTGTTTGCGCCGTATGCGAGTTGAATATGAATTAGTTGCCCCGCGTTTCAGCCGCTACTGGTTAGCCAAGTCTTCCCAATTTTATTTCCTACCCCCTCTTTTCTTACCTATGTCCGACCAACTTAAACCCCAGGACCCCGCGACCGAAAACCTCGCCCGGCCGCTGTACACGCCCATCAAGCGGCGCTCGTTCTTCATGTATGCTGGCGCCACGGCCGGGGCCACGGCGCTGCTGCTCTCGGGCTGCGATGATGATGACGAAAATAATACCGATGACGACCCGGCGACTAGCATAACTGATGTTGGTAGCGCTGATGTGGGTGTGTTGAATTACGCCTACGCCCTGGAGCAGCTTGAAGCCGCGTTTTATGCGCAGGTAGTAGCCGGCTCCTATTACGCCGGGGCAAGTGCTGCTGAGAAGCAGATTCTGGGCGACATTGCCATCCACGAGCGGATTCACGTTGACTTTTTCAGAACTGCCATTACGGCGGCTACGACTGCCAATCCTACGCTGATGCTAAAGCCGCTCAACCCGGAATTTGGGGCGATTGACTTTACTTCCAAGACCAGTGTGCTCGGTGCGGCGCGGACGTTTGAAGACCTTGGCGTGGCTGCCTATAATGGGGCTGGCCAATTCATCACCAATCCTGACTACTTAGTACTAGCCGGCAAAATCGTATCGGTGGAAGCCCGCCACGCCGGTCTCATCCGCGACCTGATTACAACCAACACCTTCGTGGGTGAGGACGTGGTAAACTTTAACCTGACCGGCGCCAACGCCCGGCAGGAAAAGTCGAAGTTGCCGGCCGAAGTGCTGGCCTCGGCCAATACCTTCCTGAAGGCTGATTCGCAGCTGAGCGCTACCAGGTTGGTGTAGGCTTCATTCGTTTTCTTTTCCTTTCATCTTTCGACTTATCCTGTCTTGTTATGGACTTATTTAAAATCTTCTCCGAAATCGAAAAAATCGATGAAGAGGTGTATGAGCGTTTCGACACCCGGCGCCGCGTGTTCAAGCACATGGCTGGCTTAGGCAAAACCATCACCGCCGCCACCATGCCCGCTATGCTGAGCGCGATGTTCAACAAAGCATATGGCCAGACTGCCGGTCTGGATGCCAACATTATTGCCACGCTCCGCTTGGCGTTGCAACTGGAGTATCTGGAGTTTCACTACTATGATCAAGGCTTAAAGGCGCCGAACACCAATACCATCATTCCGGACGCGGACCGGCAGGCCATCACCATCATCCGCGATGATGAGGCCGGCCATATAGACGCTATTCGGACGGTGCTGGGCAAAGGCAGTACTAATGATATTCCCGACCCAGGCCCTACGGCCTTCGATTATACCGCCCAAGGCCGGTTGATGCCGTTCAGCTCGGCGGCCATGTACTACGGCACTTCGCAAGGCTTTGTGGATACCGGTGTGCGGGCCTACAAAGGCGGCGCTCCCAAGTTAATGACTAACAAGGCCATCCTGACGGCGGCCCTCAACATTCACTCAGTGGAGGCCCGGCACTCGTCGCACATCCGCGAGTTCCGCCGCGTACTAGCTGGCTCAAATAATGGCGGCGACGTGGCCGGTGGCACCAACAATCTAAATCCGAAGAGCTGGGTTTCACTAGATGAAAATGGCGGCCCCGCACCCGCTGTTACTGCCCCAGTGTATGGGCCCGGTACTACTACTGCTTTCCCAGCCGAAAATAATGTGATACAGGCTACGGTGAACGTGCAAACCAACACCCCTAGCTACCCCACCATCGCTGGTTACACACTCAATGCAAATGCCGCCGCCTCGGAAGCGTTTGATGAGCCCTTAGATGATGTTCGAGTGAAGGAAATTGCGCGTAATTTCCGTTCCCCGGCTGGGGAAGCTCTTGGTCTTTTCGCCTAAACCTAAATTTAGCATCGTAAACAGCTTGAAAAGGGCGGCCCCGCTGGGTTGCCCTTTTTGGTGCTTTCCTATCCCCTATGCAGCCTTCAACGCGGGGCGAGTATCTTTGTAGGCAGCTGCGTAGGAGTAGCGGGCTTGTTTTCTTTTTAATGACTGACCTCCCTTCTTCATCCGAATCTGCCCCGGCGGCCGGCGCCGTGCCGCGCCGGGATTTTTTGCGCGTGGCCGGCGCCTCGGCCGTCACGGTGGGCTTGGTGCTGGCCGGCTGCGGCAAAGATGAGCCGACGCCCGATACCACCACGCCCACGGTGCTCAGCTTCGGCAACGACCAGAGTACCGGCGACATGCGGGTGCTCAACTACTTGTTCTTTATCAAGCAGCTGGAGTTTGCCTTCTACGACAAAGCAATAGGTGCTTTTCCAGCCGACGTCACGGCCCCGGAGCAGACGTATTTCCGCGACCTGCGTGACCACGAGCTGGTGCAGCGGCAGGTGCTGGGCAATGTGCTGGGTGCTAACGCGCTGGCGCCACTGCCCTTTGACTTCGCGTCCGTCACGCTCAACACCCGCGCCGGCGTGCTCGATGCCGCCAAGCTGCTCGAAGATACCGGCGCCCAAGCCTTTCTGGGCGTGCTACCCCTGCTCAATAGCAATACGCTCTTCACGCTGGCCGCCAAGATGGCCTCGGCAGAAGCCCGCCACGCGGCGCTGATGCGCGACGTGCAGACGCCCGGCTCCTTTGTGGGCGACGATGTCGTGGAAACCACGGGCTTGCAAGCGGGTCAGGCTAAAGCCCTCACGCCAGCCGAGGTGGCGGTCATTCTGAAGCCGTTCCTGCCCACGCTCACTATCAACACCGACTCGCTGCCCACGACTTAGCCGCGCGCTGCGGGGCGGCTTTTGCTTTCTCTTATGAATTTGCTTTCCCTGCTCGATACGCTCGGCACCGTGCCCGCTGTTTCGGCGGCCGGTGCGGCCGGGCCCGCTAGCTTGCCCGCTGGGGGGCGCCGGACCTTGCTGCGGGCCGCCGGCCAAGCCGGCGGGCGGGCGCTGGCCGCGGCCCTACCCCTCTCGCTGCTGGCAACCCCGGCGGCCACCGCTCAGCTCACCGAAACCGTGCTCGACAGCCTCACGCTGCTGCTCACGCTGGCCGACCTGCAAGCCGCGCTCTATACCCGTGCCCTCGACACGGCGGGCTTGGTTCCGGCCGACGTGCGCGCCGACCTGGTCTTGATTCAGACGCAGCAGCGGCAGCAGGCCACTTTTCTGCGGCGGCTGTTTGAGTCCGCTGGCGCCTCGGTGCCCGCCGCGCCCGCCTTCGATTTCAGCGGCAGTCGCAATGGCACGGGGCCGGTGCTGTTTGCGGGGGTGTTCGCCTCGTTCAGCGATTTTCTGCAGCTCGCCCAGCCCCTGGCCGATGCCGCCGCCCGCTCCTACCTGGGCCAGCTAGCTACGCTGCGCACCAATGCGCAGCTGCTGGGCGCGGTGCTGCGCCGACAGGCGGTGGAGGCCCGGCAAGCAGCGCACCTACGCACGCTGCGCCGGAACCTGGGCAGTGGTCCTACCCCCAAAAGCTGGCCTAGCCTTACCGACCCGGCGGCCCCAGCGGTCTTGGCCGCCATTCAGGCTGGGGAAGACAACCTGAACCAGGCCGTGCCCGGCACGGCGGCCGGCAGCCTGCGCTACATCAATTTCAACGCCTTGTTCACTAGCTCGAGCGTGCAGACTACGGCCCTGGCCGAAGCCTTCGACGAGCCGCTGTCAACGGCGGATGCTGCCGCCTTGCTGGCCTTGTTTCGATAAGCCGGCGCCGCAACATTTTGGCATTTTAAATTAGAAAGACGGCTTCGGCCGTTTTTTTATGCGTCAGGAGCATCAACTCACCGACCACAATATAGATAAAAATGGTTTTTATTCGGCCGATTTCGTACCTTTCCGGCCTGAATTAGCTAGGCCCCGTTGGGGGCTAGCCGGACACTTTCACTTATTCATTCCCGCTTTTTATCGACGCCTTATGCTGGACTACGCAAAGATAATTCTGCTCAAAGTAAGCTTCAATAAAGCTTTATTTGAAAAGGAGCTGCGCAAAGCCCTGCGCGTAGTGCTGCCAACCGAGCTGCCCGATTTCCGGGCCTGGTGCTACCAACAATTTGCCGGCATTTACCGCAAGGTGCTCAAGCGCGCTTTCGGCAGTTTAAATTATAGTGGTTAGTGATTAGCAGCTAATGACTAATTATCAAGTCTTTAGACCACTATAGCAGTCTGATAATTAATCGTTAGCCACTAAGTTCCTACCCCCCCTCCGTCACGAAACGGATGTTGCGCCGCAGGCCATCGTAGCCCGTGCGCTTTACCGCCGACTGCCGAAACAACTCCGTGAACAGCTCGTGCGTGATGTCCTGCCAGTCGCTGCGCGTTAAGTCTTTTAAGTTGGGGTTGGCTTGAAACTGCGCCTCCGGTGTGGGCTGACTGAAACGGTTCCAGGGGCACACGTCCTGGCAGATATCGCAGCCAAAAATCCAGTTGCCGAGCTTGCCGCCGACCTCATTTGGAATCTGCCCCTTCAGCTCGATGGTGAAGTAGCTGATGCACTTGGAGCCATCCACGACGTATGGCTCGGTGATGGCCTGCGTGGGGCAGGCATCGAGGCAGCGCGTGCAGGTGCCGCAGTAGTCCTGAATGGCGTGGTCGTAGTCCAGTTCCACATCCACAATCAGCTCGGCGATGAAGTAAAATGAGCCCGCGCCGGGCGTAATCAGGTTCGAGTTTTTCCCTACCCACCCCAGTCCGCTCTTTCGGGCCCAGGCCTTGTCGAGCACCGGCGCCGAATCGACAAAACAGCGCCCGGAAATCTCGCCAATCTCGGCCTGCATATCCGCCAGCAAGGTTTTGAGCTTGTCCTTGATGACGAAATGATAGTCGCGCCCGTAGGCATACTTGCTGATTTTCAGCGTGTCAGCAGGCTGTTGCGCTTCCGGGGGGGGGTAGTAATTCAGCAGCAGGGAAATCACCGATTGGGCGCCGTCGACCAGCAACCGCGGGTCGAGGCGTTTGTCGAAATGGTTTTCCATCCACGCCATCTGGCCGTGCCGACCCTGGTGCAGCCAGTTTTCCAGCCGTGGCGCGTCTCCTTCCAGAAAGCCGGCCCGCGAAATACCGCAGGCCATAAAGCCCAGCTCCGCGGCGCGGCGCTTGACGTAGGGCGTCCATTCGGCACGAAGCAGCATCAGGCGGTAGGGGATAGGGTAAAAGTTACAGACGGGAATAAACTGGAAATATCGTTGGTTACGGGCTAGCAAAGGCAGTTCGTACATCTACGATTTTAAAAAAGAAACGCGCCGCTGCTAGGCTAGTGGCGCGTTTCTAATTCAGCCCAGCCGAGACATCCCGGCCCTACCCCTCCTGCGCTGGAAACAGCTCGCCGTTGTTGCCGCGCAAGTGCTGGGGCAGCAGGCGGCCCAGGTGCTGATAGGCCGCCTCAGTGGCCTCGCGGCCCCGCGCCGTGCGCTTGATGTAGCCTTCCTGAATCAGGAACGGCTCATAGACTTCCTCAATCGTCTCGCCTTCTTCGCCGCAGGCGGTAGCGATGGTGCTGATGCCAACCGGGCCACCCTTGAACTTGTCGATGATGGTCGTCAGGATGCGCTTGTCCATGTCGTCGAGGCCGCGGGCGTCCACGTCGAGGGCGTTGAGGGCAAACTGCGCGATTTCGACGGTGATGGTGCCGGTGCCTTTAATCTGGGCAAAGTCGCGGGTGCGGCGCAGCAGGTTGTTGGCAATGCGCGGGGTGCCCCGCGAGCGGCGGGCAATTTCGAAGGCCGCGTCCTCGTGAATGGGTGTACCCAAAATCTCGGCCGAGCGCAACACAATGGTGGTCAGCAGCTTGGAATCATAATATTCCAGGCGTGCCGAAATCCCGAAGCGGGCGCGCAGCGGGGCCGTCAGCATCCCGGAGCGCGTGGTGGCGCCGATGAGCGTGAAGGGTGAGAGCGAAATCTGCACCGAGCGGGCATTCGGGCCCGAGTCGAGCATAATATCGATGCGATAATCCTCCATCGCCGAGTACAAATACTCCTCCACCACGGGGTTAAGGCGGTGAATCTCGTCGATGAAGAGCACGTCGTGCGCCTCCAGGTTGGTAAGCAGGCCGGCTAGGTCCGAGGGCTTGTCCAGCACCGGGCCCGACGTCATCTTGATGCCCGCGCCTAATTCATTAGCAATGATGTGGGAAAGCGTGGTTTTGCCCAAGCCGGGAGGGCCGTGGAGCAGCACGTGGTCGAGGGCGTCGCCGCGCTGCTTGGCCGCCGCAACGAACACTTTCAGGTTTTCCAGAATTTTGTCCTGGCCGGTAAAGTCATCGAAGCTGAGTGGCCGCAACGCCTTGTCGATGTCCTTGTCAGTGGGGTCGAGGTGGTCAGCCGCGCCGGTGAGATAGGCTTCGCGCATGAGAGTATTGTAAGAGTTTTAAGACGGGTTAAGAACGCTGCGCACGCTAAAAAAACTCCTTTCAGCCGCAAATAACGCCCATTCGGCGGCCTCACAAGCGCAGCAGCCTGAGACGGGGCGGGCGGCGCGGGCGGGCGGCCCCTGGTTTGCGCTAGCGGCCAGCTGCCGCCGGCTGCTTGCCCCCGCGAATGGCCCGTCTTTTGGTAGTGACCAGCCGCCCTGGCCTAGTGGCGGGAGGTGGGGGTAGGCGGATATACTTAAACCAAGTTCCGTTTTGCTAAATCGATGAGCCTAAGGCAGTTGAGTATTTAATAATTCAGGAATCATACTATTTGCTGGGCTTGACCATCTCAAAGTTTTTAACCAACTTACGTCCCTTAATCCTTTTACCTCTCAGCTTATTGACCCATGTTTCCGCCCGATGATTATCTGGAAGACAGCCCTGAATCCAATTCGGAGCCCGAAGAAGTAGAGTTGAGCGCCGCGATGGCCCTGATTCCGGCCGACTTTTATGAGCAGCTGGCCCCGGTGCTGCAGCTCTGCGCCGTGGCCAACTTCCTGCTGCTGGGCCGCCAGACTGACCCCGTGCCCCAGGCCATCGCCCAGCTTACGGGCTTCGACCTAGCTGCCACGCGGCAGGTGAGTCGCCTGCGTAGCTCGGCGGGTCTGGGCCGGCTACTGCTGCAACAGCCCGAACGCCTGCACGATTATCTGCTGCTCGGGCAGCTCACGTTTGCAAGTTCGCTTTTCGACGCCGTCCGGCGGCTGCTGCCCGATGAGGCCGGCGAAGATGACGAGGTAGCGGAGTCTCTGCGTGAGTTTTTGATTGAGACAAGTGAAGAAATTATTACCAATTTAACTGAGTTTTTAACCTTTGCTTTTCCTACCCTCGACCAGGACTGGCACCTGCGTCGCTTGCAGTTGGAAAGTATTTTTGCCCGCCTCGAAGATACGCTAGTGCCTTTGAGGCTGCCTGCCGACGCCCAGGAATCCACGACGGCCGACACGGCTGCCGTAGCGGCCCAGCTGCAACTTTCCCTGACGCAGTCGGCGGCCCTGCAAGCGGCTCTGGCGTTGCCAGCGCAGTTGGCGCAAGTCCCGGAGCTGCCGTTTGCGCGCGCTGTAGCGGAACTGCCGGGCTTGCCCCCAGCGCAGGCCGCAGCTTTGCGAAAGCGGTTCCAACAGCTGAGCCCAGCTAGCACCATCGCCCTTTCCCTACCTGAGCTGGCCCTGCTCTACCAGGCGGCGCAGGTTCGGGCCCTAGCTCTGGTGAGCGGAGCCCTCGATGACCTGCCTGCGCCGTGTGCTGCGCGCTCGTCATCGGCTACTCCCTTCGAGGACTGCGCCGAGTTGGAGCAGTTCGTACAATTCATTCAAACCACGTTTCCCGACGAGCTTACGCTGATGGCGGCCCGGCGCGAAGTTGAAACCCTAACCATTCTGCTATAGACTCAATCCCTACCCCCTTCCAATAAAGAAAGCCCTGCTGATACTACATCAGCAGGGCTTTCTTTATGAAAATGCCTTCTACTTAAAGGCCTGAATGCCGGTAATATCGGCGCCCGTAATAAGCAGGTGGATGTCGTGGGTGCCTTCGTAGGTAATGACCGATTCGAGGTTCATCATGTGGCGCATGATGGGGTACTCGCCCGTGATGCCCATGCCGCCGTGAATCTGCCGCGCCTCGCGCGCCACGTGCAGGGCCATGTCTACGGAGTTGCGCTTGGCCATTGAGATTTGGGCGCTCGTGGCTTTGCCTTCATTCTTTAGAACGCCGAGGCGCCAAGCCAAGAGTTGCGCCTTGGTGATTTCGGTTATCATCTCGGCCAGCTTGCGCTGCTGGAGTTGGTAGCTCGCAATCGGCTTGCCGAACTGCTCGCGCTGCAACGAATATTTCAGGGCCGATTCGTAGCAATCGATGGCCGCGCCGATGGCGCCCCAGGCAATACCGAAGCGGGCCGAATCGAGGCAGGAGAGCGGACCTTTCAGGCCGTCGATGTTGGGCAGGATGTTTTCCTTCGGAATTTTCACGTCCTCAAACACCAGCTCGCCGGTGGTGGAGGCGCGCAGGCTCCATTTGTTGTGGATTTCGGGGGTTGTGAAGCCTTCCATGCCGCGCTCGACGATGACGCCCTTGATGCGGCCTTCCTCGTTCTTGGCCCAGACCACGGCCACCTGGCACTCCGGCGAGTTCGAAATCCAGAGCTTGGCGCCGTTGAGCAGGTAGTAGTCACCCTTATCCACGATTTTGGTGGTCATGCCGCCGGGGTTCGAGCCGTGGTCGGGCTCGGTGAGGCCGAAGCAGCCCAGCCACTCGCCGGAGGCCAGCTTGGGCAGAAACTTGCGGCGCTGCTCCTCCGAGCCGTACTGGTAAATCGGGAACATCACCAGCGAGCCCTGCACCGAGGCCGTGGAGCGCATCCCGGAATCGCCGCGCTCAATCTCCTGCATGATGAGGCCGTAGGAAATGTAGTCGAGGCCGCCGCCACCGTACTCCTGCGGGATGGTCGGCCCGAAGGCCCCCACGTCACCGAACTTGCGCACAATCTCGGATGGGAAATGCCCGGCCTGCGCCCACTTCTCAATGCTGGGCGAAATCTCCTTTTTCACGAAATCGCGGATGCTCTGCCGGATGAGCAGGTGCTCCTCGGTGAGCAGGCCGTCGAGGTCGAAGTAGTCGGTGAAGCCGTTGGCGTTGGTGCTGCCCTTCTGGCTGGTGTGGGCCTTGGCTTGGGGAGAAAGTACGTCGGCTTGGGAGGACATAGTGGTTGGGAATTAAAGGGGGGGTAGGCAAAGATAACAGGCCGCTAACAGGCCGGACGGGAACCGGGTTCGGCGAGCCGGGCGGGCGCCGGGCCGCTAAATTCGCCGGGCCGCATTCTCCAATGGCGCAGTTTCCCGTACAGCCTCCATCCTACCCCTCCGCCACGTTCTGCCCGATTATTTATGAGCCACGCAAAGAAACTTAACGAGCTGGAAGCCACGGCTATCTGCGGCAACGACATTTCCTCGTCCTGCCTCTACGTGTCGGCGCTGGCTATTTCTTACGCCGGGCAATACGCCTGGCTGGCGCTGCTCATCGTGGGGGCGGTGCTGTTTCTATTCCGCAAAATCTACGGCGAGGTCGTTGGCGCCCTGCCCCTGAACGGTGGCGCCTACAATGTGCTGCTCAACACCACGAGCAAGCGCAACGCGGCGCTGGCCGCCTGCCTCACCATTCTTTCCTACATGGCCACGGCCGTGCTCTCGGCCAACGAGGCCATGCACTACCTGCACACGCTCTGGGCGGAGCTGCCCATTATCGGGGCCACGCTGGGACTGCTGGGACTGTTTCTGGCCCTCACCCTGCTGGGCATCTCCGAGTCGGCCATCGTGGCGGTGATTATTTTTCTCACTCATCTGGTCTCGCTTACCCTGCTCGTGGGCGTGGCCATCTGGTACCTGGCCACGCACGGGGCAGGAAATCTGAGCCTGAATTTTCAGGCGCCGGTGAAGGGCGGCAGCATCGTCACGGCCCTGTTTTTCGGGTTCAGCGCGGCCATGCTGGGCATTTCGGGGTTTGAAAGCTCAGCCAACTTCGTGGAAGAGCAGGCGCGGGGCGTATTTCAAAAAACGCTGCGTAACATGTGGATTGTGGTGACGATTTTCAACCCGCTGCTCGCGTTTCTGGCCATCGCGGTGCTGCCGCTGGCCGAGGTGGGGCAGCACACCGAAACCCTGCTCTAACACCTGGGCACTGTCACGGGTGGGCGCTGGCTGGGCACGGTGATTTCAGTTAATGCGGTGGCCGTGCTCAGCGGGGCGGTGCTCACCTCGTTCGTGGGCGTGAGCGGCCTGATGAAGCGCATGGCTCTGGACCGCATCCTGCCCCAGTTTTTCCTGAAGGAGAACACCCGCAAAAGCAACTACGTGATTCTCATCACGTTCTTTTTGCTCTGTGTGTCGGTGCTACTGATTACGAACGGGCCGCTCGGGCCGCTGGCGGGCGTCTACACCATCTCATTTCTGTCGGTGATGGCCTTTTTTACCCTCGGCAACTTCCTGCTCAAGCGCAAGCGCCCCAACCTGCCGCGGCCCGTCTACGCGAGTGTGCTGACCGTGACGCTGGCCCTGCTCGGCGTGCTGGTGGCCCTCTACGGCAACGTCGTGATTCACCCCGACTACCTGGTCGTGTTCCTGCAATACTTCCTGCCTTCGATGGCCCTGGTCGCCATCATGCTCAATCGCACGGCCATCTTCAACCTGTTGCTACCGGCCACGCAGTCGCTGGAAACGCGCCTGCCGCAGGCCGCCCGCGCAAGCCGCCTGCAGATGCAGCGCCAGCTGCGCGAGCTGACGCAGCAGGAGTTTGTGTTCTTCACCAAGAATGACAACGTGGTCAACCTCAACAAGGTAATGGCCTACGTCGTGGAAAACGAGTTCACCAAGCGCCTGAAAATAGTGACTGTGCCGGCCCGGCGACAAGTATCCCGACCATCTGCTGGACGACATCAGGGTGCTCGACCGCGCTTACGAGCAGATTGAGGTAGAAGTAGTTACGCTGGAAGGCGAGTTTGGCCCCGCCCTGATTGAGGAGCTGTCAACCAAGTGGAACGTCCCCAAAAATTTCATGTTCATCGGCTCGCCCGACGACCGTTTTCCCTATCAGCTCTCGGAATTGGGCGGGGTGCGGCTGATCATTTAATCTGCACCATCTGCGATTAAAAGCGCAGGTTCACGGCGGCCAGCAGGTTGCGTTTGGCTTGCGGATAGAAGTAGTTGAAATACTGCGCCCTACCCCCACTCACGTAGCCATAGGTGTAGCCGTTGTTCACGTACTCGGTGGCAAAGATGTTGTTGAGCAGCACCGCCAGCTCTATTTGCTCTAAACCAAGCTTTCGCGGTTGCCAGCCGTAGCGCAGGCGCACATCCTGCACGTAGTAGCTCGGGATGCTGCGGGCGGCGGTGCTAGTATTGTCCAAATACTGGCGGCTGGCGTAGCGGGCCAGCGTGGCGAGCTTGAGGCCGGACAGCGGCTCATACTCGGCGGTGTAGGCGAAAGTGAGGCTGGGCGAGAAAGAAATAGTCGTCTGCTTATAAGCCGTGACCTGCTCGCCGCCCTGGTCGTAGTCGGCCAGGTAATCGCGGTAGTTGTTGATTTTGTTGCGGCTGATGGTGGCCGTAGGACTGAGGGTGAGCTTATTATGAACTCGCGCAGCCAGCTGCAACTCCAGGCCGGTGCGGTAGGAGTCGCGCACGTTGGCGTGGATGGGGTTGCCCACGTCGTCGAGCTGCCCGCTGAGCACGAGCTGGTCGCGGTAGCGCATGTAGTAGTAGTTGGCCGACCATTGCAGCGGGCCAGTAGTGCGGCGCAGGCCGGCTTCGATGTTGTGCAGCTTTTCGGCGGTGGGGCGGCGGGCGGCGGGCGTGTCGGTGTAGTCGGTGCGGGTGGGCTCGCGCTGGGCCAGGGCGTAGGAGGCGTAGGCGGCCAGGCCCGCGCGCAGTTGATAGGTCAGGCCAGCTTTGGGGTTAAGGAACTGAAAGTCAATGGCCTGCTGGCTCTTGGCATTGTCGGGGCCGCCGTTGGGCGCCAGCAGCTCGTAGTTCACGTAGCGGTATTGCAGGTCGCCGAAGGCGGAAAGCTGCTCGGTGAGCGCAGCCGTGGCGCGGGCGTAGGTGTTCACGTCCAGCTTGTGGGCGTTGGGCTCCTGGGCGTAGCGGCTGCCGCTTTCCGGAATATTCAGCCCGCGCTGCGCCCAGGTCAACTCATCGAAGTGCTGGCCGCGGTAGTCGACCACCGCCCCACCGAGCGTCGCCTCAGTGAAACGGCCGGCGGCGGGCCGCAGCTGCAAGGCATAGGTCGCGCCGTAGAGGTCCGTTCGGAGCCAGCGGCGCCGAATCACGTCCGTAGTTGTGAGCGTGTCGAGGCCGCCGGCCGGGTTAGGCTGATATCCTGGCCCAGTAATGCCGTATTGCTCGAAGTCTTGATTGGCCTTGTACTCCTCGTAGTAGCCGCCGCCGCGCGTCCAGAAGGGCGTCACGCTCAGATTTAAACTGCTTGAAAGCTGGCGCGAAACCAGGAACTGGTAGTAGTCCTGCTGGTAGTTGTCGGTCTGGTTTTTATAGGCCGGCAGGTGCTGGCCGTAGTCGGTGCCGGCCTCGTTGTAGCGGCGGTTGCGGTGCAATAGCGAGTCGGCCAGGCCGTACCAGCTCTGGTAGGTGGTCTCGTAGCCGGTGAGCACCAGGGCGCGCAGCAGCGTTTTCTCATCCGAGTACGTGCCCGTCAGATACAGCGACTTGAGCCGGGCGCTGGCCCGGTCGATGTAGCCGTCGCTCTGAATGCGCGAGGCCCGCGCATCGACGGCGAAGTGGCCGCCGAGCAGGCCGGTGCCGGCCGCCACGGTCGTTTTCCAGGTGCCGAACGAGCCGGCTGAGTTGTTGATTTCGCCGTAGGCTTTCGAGCGCAAGCCCAGGGTTTCCACGTTCAGGCTGGCGCCGAAGGCGCCCGCGCCGTTGGTGCTGGGTCCGGCGCCGCGCTGCACCTGAATGCTCTGCACGCTGGAAGCCAAATCGGGCAAATCGACAAAAAACACGCCGTGGCTTTCGGCCTCATTCACCGGCACGCCATTGAGGGTCACGTTGATGCGGGTGCCGTCGGTGCCGCGGATGCGCAGGCCGGTGTAGCCCACGCCGGTGCCCGCGTCGGAGGTCGTCACTACGCTCGGTGTCTGGTCGAGCAGGTAGGGCAAATCCTGGCCGAAGTTGCGGGCTTGCAGCTCTTCGCGGCTCACGTTCTGGTAGGCGGTGCCGGTTTTTTCGGTGGCGCGGGTGGCCGTCACCACGGCGTCGGGCGTGAGGTTGCGGGCGGTTTGCAGCGCGAGGGGGGGTAGGGATTGGGCGGCGGGCTGCCCTTGCAGCGGCTGGCTCAGCGCCTCGAAGCCCACGTAGCTGATGCGCAGCGTATGCGGGCCGGCCGGCACGGCCGGCAGCTCGAAGCGGCCGGCGGCATCAGTAGTAGCACCCAGGCCGGGCAAATCCGTGATTACGACCGTGGCGCCGGGCAGGGCCTGGCCGGTTGGGGCCGCGGTGAGGGTGCCGGACACGGGGCCTTGCGCCCGCGCCGGCGCGGAAGCCAGCGCCAGCAGCGCCGCCCCCGCAAGGAGTACAGTTTTCAAAAAAGGAAAGGAAAGAATAGAACGCACGGCAGCCCCAGGGGTCGGAGCCGCCGCGGAAACGTCCGTGGATTGTTTGTTCCCTGCGCCAGCATTACCTGGTTCAGGTTCAATGGGTATTATCTCAGCCGCCTTCGTGCACAAAGGCAGCACCCCTAAACATGCGGCAAAGGTAAGGCCGAAGCGGCGCTTAATGAAGAATGAGGAGTGAAGAATTACTGCTGTGGTAATTCTTCACTCCTCATTCTTCATTAAGCGCCGCGCCAATCTGCCAGCTTTTTGTTAATTTAGGCAGGCCAAACCAACTGCTGCCCGGCCGCAACACCCAGGGCCGATGCTGCGTTGACATTAAGCGCCGCCTGCCTACTGCTCCTGCCGCCCCTAGCTCGTTTATCCGATGTATATGCTGCTCTATACTTTGCTGTTTCTGGCGGCTTTCACCCTGATTTGGGTGGTGCCGCGCCGCCGGCCGCGCCCGCGCCCCTCCCAGCCCGACGATGACAACGACGGCGGTGGTGAGCCGCGCGACTCCGGCCTGCCCGACCTTGACCTGCCCCCCGGCATCACCCTGCCCATCAACGATTGGGAGCCAGATTACAACCGCCCCCGCGTGCCGGCCGGGTAGAAAGCGGGTTGGTTTAATGAGTTGATTAAGCTACGCCCGGCGGGACGGCATGTTGGCAATGAGGCCCGCTAACCAAAACGACCAAGCCCCAGCAGAGCGACACCCGACGTTTGCTAACGTTTGTGTGTCGCCCTGCTGGGGCTCAATTGTTTTCCTACCCCCCCTTTTCCTACCAACATGTCGCCCCGCCGGACCTTGCGAATCAGGCAGCAGCGGCGCTATCAAGGGGCGCCGCCCCTTCCCTACCCCAGCTCCACGTGGTAAGCCGCCGTAAAGCGCTGGCCGGGCGCTAGCGTCAGGATGCCTTCCTTGTCGGCCAGCTCCTGCGGCGGGCCGGCGGGGCTGGCGACGCCCTGCCAGGGCTCGATGCAGACGAAGTTCGCGCCGGGGCCTTTGGTCCAGAGACCCAGGTAGGGAAAGCCGTCGAAGCGTACGCGCACAAAGCGCGCTGAGCGGCGCGAGCGCAGGGTGAGGGCGGTGAAATCGTAGTTTGAGAACACCAGCGCATCGTCGGCGAATAGCTCGTAGCGCAGCGGCAGCTCGGCTTGCTGGGTGAGCACGGGCGCGGTTTCGCCGGTGCGCAGGCCGCCGCGCAGCAGCTGCCGGGGCAGCGTGACCGGGTGGTCGAAGGCGAAGTAATAGTCTTCAAACTGCTCTTCCGGCAGCAGCGGGCACCGAAAAGCCGGGTGCGCGCCGATGCTGAACAACAGCTCCTGCCCGAGGTCAGGATTGTGCACTTCCCAGCCCACGGTGAGCGTGGTGCCGCGCAGCTCGTAGCGGATGCGCAGCGCGAAGGCAAAGGGGAAAACTTCGTGGGACTGAGCATCATCACGCAGCTCAAACGTCAGCGCCTCAGCGCTTTGACCGATGAGCGCGAACTCCCGGTCGCGGGCAAAGCCATGCTGCGGCAGGTGAAACGACCGGCCCCGGTGCAGAAACGTGTCATCGGGCAGGCGGCCGACGATGGGAAACAGCACCGGCGCGTGGCGGCCCCACACGGCCGGCTCGGCGGGCCAGAGGTAGTCGAGCGCATCGAGGGTGAAGCTGGTCAGCTCAGCGCCGTGGGGGCTGAAGGTGGCCCGGCAGCGGGCGTTAGTAAGGGTTAGCATAATTAGCATAAAAGGAGGGGGTAGGGAAATGAGGCAAAAAGCCGGTCATGCTGAGCTTGCCGAAGCATCTCTACCACGTAAGTAATTAATGGCTAGCAACGATTGAATTAGTTAGCGGTAGATATGCTTCGCTCTGCTCAGCATGACCGGCTTTTTGCCTCATTTCACCCCTCACTTCCCTACCCCCTTCCTTGTGCTGTAAGCCCCTCAACCGCCGCCACGGCCCGCGCCAGCCGCTGCGCATCGGTGCCGCTGATTTCGGCTACCAGCCAGCCCAGCGCGGCCAGCTCGCGGCGATACAGTTGCATAAAATGGGCCCGCAGGTGCGGATGCTCGCGCAGCGGGTCGGGCTGCCAGGGCAAATCCACGTCGGGCAGCAGTGTGAGGGCGTAGCGCGGGCGGCGCAGCTCCTCGACAATCCAGGCCGGGCAGCGGCCAAACGCGTGCTCAGCCCAGACTTTTATCACCAGCAAATCGGTATCACAAAACAGCAGCCCATGCCCCCGCGCGGCGGCCATTTCTTCCTCTCGCAGCTGGCCGCGGGCTATTTCTTCCAGGTCGGGCAGCGCATAAGCCGGGCCGTGGGCGGCCAGGTACTCGCGGGCGTATTCCGGGACGAAGGCGGCGCCGAAGTGCGCGGCCAGCTGGGCAGCCAGCGTCGATTTGCCGGTCGATTCGGGACCAGTGATGGAGATGCGCCGCATTAGACGGGCAGCTTTGCGGCCGGGGCGGGGGCAACGGCCGGGCGCAGGGCGCGGCGCCACTCCAGGTAGCCGTACACGGCCAAGCCCAGGTAAAGCGCGTAGAGCGCCGTGGTCGGGTAGAGCTGCTTAAACCAGAGAATGGGCACGTAAATGATGTCGACCACTATCCAGACCAGCCAGTTTTCCAGGCGCTTGCGCATCAGCAAGTACTGCCCTACGAGGCTGCCGCCGGTCGTAAAGCTGTCCCAGTAGGGCAGCGCGGCGTCGGTGCGGTGGGCGAAATAATAGCCCGAGCCCAGCGTGAACACGGCCGCGAAAAGAGCCAGCGCCGCCCACTCGGCCGGCCGGGTGCGCGTCACGGGCAGCGCGGTGCGGCCCCGGCCGCCGAAGCGCCACTCGTACCAGCCGTAGAGGTTGAAGAGAATGAAAAAGACCTGCAAATTGCGGTCAGAATACAGCTGCGTGCGGTGGTACACCAGCACGTAAAGCCCGCAGCTGACGATGGCCACCGGAAAATTCCAGAGCGACTCGCGCGCGGCCAGCCACACGCAGGCGAAGCCTGTGAGCACGGCCACCCACTCCAGCGGCGTGCCGCCGGCGGCCGACGTCCAGAAATGGTAGAAGTCAGGTAGGGACATAAAAGAGGCGGGCCGCGCCGGACAACTCGCCCGGCGCGGCCCGCAAAAGTAGCGTAGCCGGGAAGGCCCGCGCTATGGCAGCAGCTGCACGTCGAAGGTCACTTTCGCGCCGGCCGGCAGCTTGGGCACCACGGCGAAATAGGCCACCTCCGTAATGGCCTGGGTCACGCCGGGGCTCAGCTTCACGGCGAACGTATAGTCCGGACCCGGACACGGATAGGACACCACCTGCGATGCCACCGAGCCGCCGCTCGTCATTCTGGTTTCGCCGGCCAGCAGCGTGTAGGCCTGGAAATCAATGACGGGCCGGGGTTGGCGCGTAAACAATGCCTCGTACTCGGCAGCCGAATTGATAACGTACTGTTTCACCGGGCTCACATCCGCTATGGGCCCCGCAAAACCGTAAGCAGAATAATCAGCCAGGCCCGGAATCTGGATTTGAGTAACCGGGCCGCCCGGACAGGGCGGCTGCTCAAGCCCACAGTTTGTTTCACAGCTGCTGCTCATGGTTAATGCGCTCAGACCAGCCAACAGTAGCAGTCGGATAGTTTTCATAAGACACCAAGTTTCAAGTTTCAGGTATAGGAGTTAAATGCCTGATTTCTCAAACCCAATTTTGGTTGCGTGAGGCAAACACCAATTTAGGCTGACAGCAGCTACTGATAGCTAGCACCACGAATATTCTAGAATTTCCTACCCCCCCCATGCTGCCTGACCTGACGCCCGAAGCCCTGCGCGCCGCCCAGCTGGCGGGCGAAAACATCCTGCTGCTCGATGTGCGCGAGCCGGAAGAGTTCGCCTACTGCCACCTGCCCGGCAGCGTGCTGATTCCGCTGGGCGAGCTGCCCGCCCGCGCCGCCGAAGTGCCCACCGACCACCCCGTGGTGCTGGTCTGCCACCACGGCGTGCGCTCAGCGCAGGCGCTGGCGTATCTGGCGCAGCGCCACGGCCACCAGAATTTGCGCAACCTGCGCGGCGGCATTCACGCCTGGAGCCTGCGCGTAGACCCCAGCGTGCCGGTATATTAAGCATGAATTAAGCATGAAAGTCAAAAAAAGGCGGTCATGCTCATCTGGCGTCCGCTTGCCGAAGCATCTCGTGGGTAGCCGTAATCAGTGGTAGCCAACGACTGGATTCCCTACCCCCCTGGCACAGCCAAGATGCTTTGACTTCGCTGCGTTCCTGGCTGGATGCGCCACCCGCTCCGCACAACTGCCTTTTTTGACCGTTAAGCCGCTGCCCTGCCGACCTTCGCGGCATGGCCGCTTCCCTACCCCCCCCTCTGCCCGCCAACCTACCCGAGCTACCCATCGTGGCGGCGCTGCCGGCGCTGCTGGCCGCCCTCGAGACGAACAGCCGGGTGGTGCTGGAAGCGCCGCCCGGCGCGGGCAAAACCACGGTGGTGCCGCTGGCGCTGCTGGCCGCCGCCTGGCGCGCTCCGGCTGATAAGATTCTGGTGCTGGAGCCGCGGCAGCTGGCCGCCCGCGCCGCCGCCGCCCGCTTGGCACAGCTGCTGGGCGAGCCCGTGGGCCAGACGGTGGGCTACCGCGTGCGGCTCGACAGTAAAATATCGGCGGCCACGCGCATTGAAGTGATTACCGAAGGCATTCTGACGCGCATGATGCAGGACGACCCGGCCCTGGAAGGCGTGGCCGGCGTGGTGTTCGACGAGTTTCACGAGCGCAGCCTGAACGCGGACCTGGGTCTGGCGCTGGCGCTGGACGCGCAGGCTTTGCTGCGGCCGGAGCTGAAAATCCTGCTCATGTCGGCCACGCTGGAGGCCGGGCGGCTGGGGCAGTGGCTGCCGGCGCCGGTGGTGTCGTCGTCGGGCTTTCTGTTTCCGGTTGAAACTCATTACCTCGACCCGCGCCAGGGCAGCTCCGGCAGGACAGCGGCCTTGCCCAACCGACCCGCCGAGCGGCTGGCCGCACTGGTGCCAGCGCAGGTGCGCGCCGCGCTGGCCGCCCACGCGGGCGACGTGCTGGTGTTTCTGCCGGGGGTAGGCGACTTGCAGCGCATCGAGCGCAGGCTGACCGATTTGCCCGCCGACGTGACGCTGCACCTGCTGCATGGCGAGCTGCCGCTCGAAGCCCAGGAGGCGGCTCTGCGCAACGCCGCGCCGGGCCGCCGCAAGGTCATTCTGGCCACCAGCATCGCCGAAACCAGCCTCACCATCGAGGGCGTGCGGGTCGTGATTGACGGCGGCTTCGCGCGGGTGCCGCGCTTTTTGCCGCGCACGGGCTTCACTACGCTCGAAACCGTGCCCGTGAGCCAGGCCGCCGCCGACCAGCGCCGGGGCCGCGCCGGCCGCGTGGCGCCCGGCACCTGCTACCGGCTCTGGACCCCGGCCGAGCACCACCAGCTGCCCGCCCACCGAGCCCCCGAAATTCAGACCGCCGACCTCAGCGGCCTGACGCTGGAAATAGCCCTGTGGGGCGTCCCGGAACCGGGCAGCCTGCGCTGGCTCGATGCGCCGCCCGCCGCCGCCGTGGGTCAGGCGCGCGAGCTTTTACTAAGGCTGGGCGCGTTGGAAGGAATTAAAAATAAGCAGTTAGAAAGCAGCGAGGGGGTAGGAAACCAACCAGCTGACCTTACCACAAAATTAACTCAGGTCGGCCCTGAACAAGCCATTTTTAATTCAAACTTAAAGCCCACGGCCCACGGCAAAGCCCTGGCCCGCCTGGGCCTGCCGCCGCGCCTGGGCCACTTGGTGGTGCGCGGCACCGAGCTGGGCCAGGGACCGGCCGCCGCCGAGCTGGCTGCTCTGCTGGCCGAGCGCGAGCTGCTGCGCTGGCAAGACCCGGCCGACCCGCGCGCCCTACCCCCCGACCTGCGCCTGCGCCTCGAAGCCCTGCGCACCGGCCGGCCGCCGCTGCCCGGCCTGGCGCTGCACCACGCCACGCTGCCGCGCATCCGGGAAGTAGCGCGGCAGCTTACGCAGCGCCAAAAAATGGGCCGAGCCTTGGCTTTAGGTGCCGCTCCGGCTTCGAGAATGCCCGTGTCTCCTCTGGCAGCTTCAGCCCAACCACTGACTACGAACCAGCAGCTAACAGCCAGCCTCAGCGACGCCGCGCTGCTGGCCCTGGCCTACCCCGACCGGCTGGCCCAACGCGAAACCGCCGACCGCCTGCGCCTCATCACGGGGCAGCGGGTGAGCCTGAAAACCGAAGATGTGGATGCGCAGGCCGAGTTTTTCGCCGTGGCTCACCTGGCGGGCACGGCCGCCGCGCCCCGCGCCACGCTGGCCGCCGCCCTCACCCGTGCCGAGCTGGAAACCGCTTTCGCCGAGCAGATTACGACCACCGACGAAGTCAGCTACGACGCTACGGCTCAGCGCGTGACGGGCCGCCGCGTGCGCCGCCTGGGGGCCTTGCTGCTGGGCGAAACCGTCATCGGCCAGCCCGACGCGGCGCTGGTGGCGCGGGCGCTGCTGGCCTACGTGCAGGCGGAGGGTTTTAGCAAGCTGAACTGGACCGCCGAAGCCCGGCAGCTGCAACAGCGGCTGGTGTTTATGCATCAGCATTTCGGTCAACAAGCAACGGAAGCCTGGCCTGCCGCAGATGACGCCACGCTGCTGGCCGGGCTGCCCGCGTGGCTGGGCCCGCACCTGGCCGGCCTCAAAAGCCTGACCGACGTGCAGCGCCTCGACCTGCGCGAGCCACTGCTGGCGCGCCTGCCCGGCGGCTGGGCCCAGCGCCAGGAGCTGGACCGCCTGGCGCCCGCCGCGCTGGAAGTGCCCAGCGGCTCCCACATCAGCCTCAGCTATGAAAACCCCGCCGCGCCAGTGCTGGCCGTGAAGCTGCAAGAGCTGTTTGGCCTGCTCGACACGCCCACGGTGGGTGGGCCGGCGCGGGTGCCGGTGCTGCTGCACCTGCTCTCGCCGGGCGGCAAGCCGGCGCAGGTCACGCGCGACTTGCGCAGCTTCTGGGCCGGCGGCTACTTCGAGGTGCGCAAGGAGCTGCGCGGGCGCTACCCCAGGCACCCCTGGCCCGACGACCCGCTGAGCCACGTGCCCACCAAGCTCACCAAGAAGCGGCTCGGAGCTAGTTAAGCATTTGGCAGACAGCTCGCTGTCTAATACTGGACCTGTAGTGAAAGCCGATTTCCTACCCCCCTGCCGCCGCCGGAAGGCTCATCTTTTGGGCGGCCGGCTCATTTTCTTGCCCAAACCATCAGGCGCCCGGTAGGATGCTGTTACGAGTGGCAGCCCCGGACGTCACTGGCCTCAATGTTAAGTTTTTAGGGAGAATTTGGCCAGCTGGTAACATTTGCGTAATATCAGGTAACAATTACGTAATGTAGCTCTAGCAGGCGGATGAAACAACTTCTACTTTTAGGAAAAACCGCTCTGGCAACGGCAGTCTGGGTGCTTTTAAGCTGGCCGCCGGCGCAAGCCCAGCCGGCGGCGAGAGTGCCCGCGCCCGGCGTGTGGTTCCGGCTCAGCAGCGATGCCCACCTGAGCCGGCGCCTGGGCCTGCACGCCGACTTGCACTGGCGCGGCGGCCCGCGTCCGGCCGCCATGCCTGCCAAAGCCCTGGTGCGCGCCGGCCTGAATGTGCACCTAAGCGAGCAGGCCGTGGCCTCGGCCGGCTACGCTCACGCCTATTCCCTACCCCCCTCCGACCAGTCCAACGCCCCCGGACCCGGCGCCCGGGAGCGGCGCCTGTACCAGCAGCTGCAGGTCGGTGAGCAAACCGGCGCGCTCTGGACCCGGCACCGCTACCGCCTCGAAGAGCGCTGGCTGCGCGAAAACGCCGCCCGCACCTACCACACCCGCCTGCGCTACCAAGTGCAATTGCTGCTGCCCCTGCGCGGCGACCACCGCCTGACGCCCGGCACCGCCTACCTGGTAGGTGCCAATGAGTTGTTCGTCAACCTGGGTCCGGCCCCGTCCTTCTTTGACCAAAACCGCCTCAGCCTGCTGCTGGGCTTGCAGCTCAGTGGCGCGTCGGCACTGGAAGCGGGTGTAGTACATCAGTCGCTCACCGCCAGCCCCGGCTCCGACGACGGCTCTCCCGGCACGGTGCTGCAAGTCGGCTTCACCTTTCGCCCGGATGTGCGCCACGGGTCAGCGCTGACTAAGGAATGAGCGCTAACAAGGCGGTCATGCCGAGCAGGTGGCCTATCAAGCCGGGGACGAAGCATTTCGCCCGACATGACCGCCTTATTGGCGCTCATTTCTTATCGTTTCTTAGTGCGCACCCTTCATCAGCCTGGCGGCCAGTTCTTCCGATTGGCTGCGGTCGGACTCAGGGCGCTGGGTGGGGCTGTAGTGGCGGTGCAGCCAGCGGCTGAGGCCCCCGAGGCCGGGGAAGAGCACCCGCTCGGTGATGTTGGCCTGGTCGAGCTTGTCGCGCACTTCCCACTTGAGGCGGGCCGGGATGACGATGCGAAAAAACAGTTCCGGCCGCGCATCGAGCCACTCGTGCAATACCGCTTGCGAGTGGCTCATGAGCGCAAACAGCGCGTGCTGGTGCACGATGCGCTCATCCAGGGAAGGCGGCTCCAGGAACAACACAAACGGCTCGTCCTGAATCGTTTCCAGCGCGGCCAGGTTCTGGCACACGGGCTCCAGCAGCTCGGGCGTGAACACGTTGGAGCCCTCGGCGCGCAGGGCGTTGCGCAGGGCCGGGGGCAGGTGCTCGGCGGCCTTCACGTAGTTGATGGCCCAAATCAGGCCATCCTGGTCGTAGGCTTCGAGGTCATCGGTGGCGAAGTGCAGGGCCACGTAGGGCGAGTAGGTCCAGTCGAGCATCCGCGTGGGCAGGCCGTGGTGCTGGGCCAGGGCCAGCCAGTCCCAGGGCGAGGCCGAGTTGAGCACCGGCGCCGCCCGGTCGTGGGCATACTTGCGGAAGTTGCGCAGCAGGTGATTTTCGAGCTGATGATAGCAGCCGCCCAGCCGCTGCAAGCTGGTGCTGAGCAAGTACTGGCTGCTGCGCATCCCACGGTACACGAACGGCGAGCGGTAGCGCCCCAGCCGCTCATCCCAGGTATCGCGGAAAACCAGGTGCTGCAGCTCTTCCCAGCTCTGGGCCACGAGGTCGTTGGGAGAGTAGGCCATAAGGGCTTTAAAGAAAAGAGAGGGGGTAGGGATTCTGGGGCGCCGGCCACCGCGAGCCCGGCACCGGACACGAAAAAGAACCGGCGGCGCCCGGCTCACAAATATTGAATTTCGCCGCTCACATAGTACCGCGCCAGGATAGTTTGTAACGCGAAACTCCATTTCGCGGCGAGCAGCGCGAGCAGGCGGCACCGCGCCGGACCGCGCAACAATCCTGACGCAAGCTGCTCGCCTTGCTCGCCGCGAAACGGAGTTTCGCGTTACGATTCCGCTACTCGCCGGCCGGGTAGTCGGCGCCCTCGCCCACGGCGGCATACTCGTTGACCTCTTTCAGGATGCTCTCGAACTTCTCGCGGGCACCCTTGACGGCGGCTTTGCCCAGCGGCAGGTGCAGCGGCGGGTTGTCCTGCTGCACCACGTCGTACATGGCCTGGGCGGCACGCACCGGGTCGCCGGGCTGGCGCCCACTGTAGTCCTGAATGCCGCGCAGGTTTTCGCCCACCGTGCTCTGATAGTCCTCAATATGGGTCTCGGCGTAGGTGGCCGAGGCGCCGGCCCACTCGGTGCGGAAGCCGCTGGGCTCGATGTTGGTGACGTGAATGCCGAGGGGCTTGACTTGCTGCGCCAAACTTTCGCCGATGGCTTCGAGGGCAAACTTGGAGGCGTTGTAAATCCCTACCCCCGGAAAAGTTTTCAAACCCCCGATGCTGGTAACATTCAATACGTGGCCGCCGCGCTGCTCCCGTAGCTGCGGCAGCACCGCCCGCAGCACGTGCAGCGGCCCGAACACGTTGACCTCAAACTGCCGCTGTACTTCCCCGGCCGGCACTTCCTCGATGCTGCCCAGCGAGCCGTAGCCGGCATTGTTGACAATCACATCGAGCCGGCCGAAGGCGGCAATAGCGTCGGCGACGACGGTTTTCACCTGCGCCTCATCGGTCACGTCGCAGACCAGGCCGCGGCTGTTTTCGCCGGCTTTTCGGGTGAATTCTTCGGCCTGCTCGGGCTTGCGAAAGGTGGCGGCAACTTTGTCACCTTTTTCAAGGGCTAAATCAGCCAGCGCGGCGCCGAAGCCGGACGAGACGCCAGTAATAAACCAGGTTTTAGGGGTTGGCATGGGAAAGAGAAGAATAGCGTAAAGACGCTGGTAAGACGGGTTGGCGAAGGCAAATGTTTAGGTGGAGCTTGCGCAATATCCAGTGGCTGGCGGCGTGACCCCAGCCAGTTATATAAGCCTGCGCGGTGGAGGTAAGGCGCCAGTCTCCCGCTAGAAGAAAGGCACTGTGGTTTGAAAGGCAGCAACTAGCCCAGTGTTACCCGCGTTTAGTTTCATCCCTAACTCTCAGATTATGAGCCTCCACCTGTTAGCTGCGCTTAATACTATTGGCCCCATGACGCTCCCCGCTCAGGAGGCCCTCCAGCAAATAGCTAAGCGGCGTAGCTTGCCCAGGGGAGCATTGTTGCTGGAAGAGGGAGAGGTAAGCGACAAGATATTTTTCGTGGAACGGGGCCTGGTCCGCGCTTTCTACAACGAGGATAGCCGCGAAATAACCTCCTGGCTGTCCGACGAAGGACAAGCGCTTTGTTCACTACCGTGTTCTTTTTTGGGCCGGCCCGCTCGGGAAACGATGCAGTTGCTGGAGCCTACGACGGTGCTCATGCTGGAGCGCGCGGACCTAGAGGCAGTGAAGCGGTCGTATAAGTCGTTGGCGGACGTGGAGTACCGGTTGATGGAGCGATACTTACTACTTTTTATGGCCCGCATCCGGCTCTTGCAAATTCCCAAAGCCAAAGAACGGCAGGAGGTATTTAGCCAGGAGCAGTCTGAATTTTACCGGCGGGTACCTCTGAGTTATATCGCTACCTATCTGGGGATTGACCCGGCCACTCTGAGCCGGTTGCGGGCTAGATTTTGATGTTTGTCAAGGGTAGATAGTGACAAATATCAACCTCATGACGGTAAGAAGCAGAATAATTTTGCCTATCCAAAATTATCACCTAACCCCTTATCACCCACACCCTACCCCCCATGAGGACAACTTTTAAAACCCTTTTATTCGCAGCAGCGGCCACTGTGCTGGCAGCCTGTGAGAAGCAGCCGGCCGAAGATGTACGGCCGCTTAGTACGAGCGAGGCGCAGAACACGCAGCTTCTCGGATCGGGAGCGGCGCACGAGAAAGTAGCCCGCAAGCTAGCAAAAACACTCGCTAACGCTGGTGTACGAGACTTCTTGAAGGCGGAAGCGCTCAAAAAGTTTGACGGTGACTATGATGTGCTGTTCACTCGCTTGCTCGACTACGCGGCTCAGCATCCTGAGACGGCCGAGTTGCAAGAACTGGCCACTATCACCAGCAAATTCCCCTTACTCAACGTGGCCGTACCGGTTAACATTGACAAGTGGGATGCCGCCAGCTTTACACCGCTGGTCGCGTACCTGCCCGACCATTTCGACGAGAAAAGCACCGCCCCCATCGCCGCTTTCGATGCTACCGGCACGGTTCACCTATTGGATTCGCGCCAGGCACCCACGGTCCCAGTCATCGTCATTAGTCAGAACGAGCGGACCGAGTTAGCGCAAGGCAAAGTAGGACTTAAGCAAGGCCTAATTGCAATAACGGCCGCCAGCAAAAAGGCCTCTACTTCTCAACCTACTGCTAATCTGCACAACGGCGAGTTTTGCGGGACCATGCCCTTTGATGAAGTGCTGTACCTGCGGGGCCTTCGCTCCAACAACATCAGCGCCATCGAGTCGTGGGCCAACGGTGCGCCCGAGATTCGCATGTACATACACTACCTGGACCAGAACAGCAACGTTCAGAAGGTGCTTTACGGCGGCGGCTCTGACGCGGGCAATCTGTGGGAGCCGAACCGGCGGAGCAACATGGACGAGCGGTGGTGGTACCTCACGGACCGGCTCGTGCGCTGGTCGCCGGCCTACGGCGACATTCTTAACTTTACTTACTGGGAGGACGATGGTGGCAGCATCATTTCCTGGCCCATCAAAATAGAGGGTAGGGTTGCCGGATTTAAAATTACTTCGGACTTCACCATAAATATTCGGGACGATGACGAAAAGATTGGCACTTTTCCGGTAGACCGCACTTTCTGCGCCAACTCTGACCTCCGGGCTCACGGCAACGACCTGTTGAAGTTCATGTTGGATTACGACCCTTATTAATAGAAATTTTTTGCTCTCTCTATCTGTTAGCGCAATGGACTGGCAAATCTTATAATCCCATTTTTTCATCATGAAAGCAAGAAACCTGCTAGCCTTGCTAGCACTCATTCTCTTCCTCACTAATTGCGAGGATTCGCAAAATTATCAGCCCCTACGTAAAATTGATGGCACCTGGAAAATCACCCGACTTCATTACGTAGATACCGAAACTGGTTCGGACTCAGTGGTGACAGAGCCAGCTGCTACGTTTCTCGTGTTCAGCGCCTGCTCAAAAAATCAGAACAAGCAACCTTCCAACTGCAAGCTTACCTATCAGACGCCGGAAGCATCACTTCCATTTACATTTCAAGTAACTGGAAATGAGTCGGTTGCTATCAATGGCGACCGTTATACGGGGCCGTTGCAAAAGCAGTTCCGGGACGCTGAAACGGTATTAGCTGGTAGTTATCAGATAGTGCAGCTCGATGATGAGAACCTGCGGCTCACGGGTGATAAAGGGTGCGGAGGCATACCGGAAAAATGCCGTTATCATATCGAGATTGACGCGGTGGCTGAATAGCCATTTGGCTAATCCGGTCTTGTTGACGGGTTATGTTTAGCTTAAAAAAAGCCGGCTTTGAGCCGGCTTTTTTTATGATTACGCTAAAGCTTGAACTACCTGGTAAGGCATTCGCCTGCCCGTCCCCGCCCGGCGCCGTACCTTGGTCCGGCAAAAGGCCCCTACCCCCTTTCCTTTTGCTTATGGCCGACCACGCCGCCCCCAAAATCGTTTTCGAGGCCCTGACCTACGACGACGTGCTGCTGCTGCCCGCCTACTCCGAGGTGCTGCCCCGCGACTGCGACACCAGCGCCCCGCTCACCCGCAATATTCGCCTGAGCTTGCCGATTATCTCGGCCGCGATGGACACCGTGACCGAGGCCGAGATGGCCATTGCCCTGGCCCAGGAAGGCGGGCTCGGCATCATTCATAAGAACATGAGCATCAGCAAGCAGGCTGAGCAGGTGCGCCGCGTCAAGCGCTCCGAGTCGGGCCTGATTCTGGACCCGTTCACGCTCGGCCCGAAAGCCACGCTGGGCCAGGCCAAGCAGCTGATGCGCGACCATAGCATTGGCGGCATCCCGATTGTGGACGATGGGCGCCGCCTGCTGGGCATCCTCACCAGCCGCGACTTGCGCTTCGAGAAAGACCTGAGCCTGGCCGTGGCCGAAATTATGACGCCCGCCGCGCGCCTGCTCACCGCGCCCGCCGGCACCGACCAGGCCACCGCCGAGCAGATGCTGCAAGACGGCAAAGTCGAGAAGCTGCCCGTGGTGGATACCAACGGCAAGCTCACCGGCCTGATGACGTACAAGGACATCCGCAAGCGCCGCAAGACGCCCCGCGCCAGCAAGGACGGCCTCGGCCGCCTGCGCGTGGGCGCGGCGGTGGGCGTCACGCCCGATTTGCTCCAGCGCGTGGCCGCCCTGGCCGAAGCCGGCGTGGACCTCATCAGCATCGACACTGCCCACGGCCACAGCAAGGGCGTGCTCGACGCCGTGCGGGCCGTCAAAAAAGCCTACCCCACTCTCGACGTGATGGCCGGCAACGTCGCCACGGCCGCCGGCGCCAAAGCTTTGCAAGAAGCTGGCGCTGATGCCGTTAAGGTGGGGGTAGGGCCGGGCTCAATCTGCACCACGCGCATCATTGCCGGTATCGGCGTGCCGCAGCTTTCGGCCGTGATGGAAGCTGCCCGCGGCCTCGAAGGCACCGGCGTGCCGCTGGTGGCCGATGGCGGCATCAAGTTTTCGGGCGATATCGTCAAGGCCCTGGCCGGCGGCGCCTCCACGGTGATGGTGGGCTCCTTGCTGGCCGGCGCCGAAGAGGCGCCCGGCGACCTGATTATCTACGAAGGCCGCAAGTATAAAACCTATCGCGGCATGGGTTCGGTCGAGGCGATGGAAGACGGCTCGAAGGACCGCTATTTTCAGGACGCCGAGGACGACGTGAAGAAGCTCGTGCCCGAGGGCATCGTGGGCCGGGTGCCCTTCAAAGGCCCCGTAGCCGAGGTCTTATACCAAATGGCTGGCGGCCTGCGCGCCGGCATGGGCTACGTCGGCGCCCCCGACCTCCTGGCTCTGCAAGCTGCCCAGATGGTGCGCATCACCGGCGCCGGCCTGCGCGAGAGCCATCCCCACGACGTGCAGGTGACGCGCGAGGCACCTAACTACAGCAGCCGGTGAGAAGGCAGTGAGCAGTTAGTAGTTAGTAGTTAACAGTGAGCAGGAGTAACCTAATGCCTGGCAACTGCTCACTGATAACTACTAACTGTTAACTGCCCTATCTTGCGGCCTCTTTTCATTCTCCTGCTTTCTGCTTTTGGTGCCTTTCCGGCTACACTTCTATTTTACCCGGGCTATTGTGCTTAGCTGGCTGCTGCTGCTGCTGAGCACCCTGAGCCGCACCGGTGCGGGTGCAGCGCTGGGCGGTGCGTGGCCGGCCTGGACCACACTGGCCGCGCAGGCCCTGCTGGTGCTGAGCATCTTTATCTACGTTCGGCAACAGCCCAGCCCATTGCGCGAGCAGAACTTTCTGGCTTTGCTGCGCGGCCTGGGGGCCGGGCCGGGCCTGCTGGCCCTGGCCAGCGCGGCCCTGTTTACGCTGGAGCGGGTGGTAGCCACCCGCACTCCGGGCGGCAATCTGATTGTTTCCAACGTCGTTTACACGCTGAATACGGGCTTGTTTCTCTTGTTCGTGGCCCACGTTAACCACAGTTGGCGGGCACTGGTCTTATTTAAAAGCGCGCCCGGCGTGCGCCGGGTCTGGCCGTGGTTTGAGCTGCTGCTGGGCCTGGGGTTGCTGCTGCTGCTGCTCGACCAGGGCAGCGGCCCGGTTGAGCTGGTCAACGTGCTGCTGCTAGGCGTGCTGGGGTTGTTTGGGGTTTACCTGAGTGCCAACCAGCGCTGGGTGGCGTATCTGGAGCCGCAGCAGAAGTGGCAGGCTATGGGCTATGAGTTGGCCGTGCTGGGGGGGCTGCTGCTGTTTGTGGCCTATTTCCGCCATTCCCGCCAGGCGCCGCAACTCATGGTGCCCGCCGCGCAGCACACATTTTTGCTGTTCACGGCCTTTTTCGGCGCCTTGTTTGCCGCCGCCGGTCTGCTGGTCACGTTTTTTAATCTGCCCACGGCTGGCGTTTATGAGCAGCGCCGCGCCGAAATTCTGAGCTTGCAGCGCCTGACCCAGGTGATTCAGCGCGGGCAGACGGCCGCCGAAATCTACCAGGCCCTACTCGACTCGGCCGTGCAAACCACCCGCGCCGCCGCCGCCTGGCTCGACGTGGCCCCGCTGGCCCCCGGCGATTCCCTACCCCCCCCCCTGCCCGAAGACCTCTACGAGTTGCCCGCCGACCAGGCCCTGACTCTGCGCGAGGGCCTGCGCCGGGAAGGGCTGCTCAACCTCGATTTCCAAAATAATAACCTCAGCCGCCAGCCGGCGCTGGCAGGCTTGCAGCTGCCCTACCAGTCGCTGGTGGTGCTGCCGCTGCGCACCGACGCCCGCTACTACGCCACGCTCTACCTGCTCAAAACCGAGCCCCACGGCTTCGAGCAGGAAGACCTGAACATGCTCCAGGCCTTTACCAGCCAGACGGTGCTGAGCCTCGAAAACCTGCAGCTGGCGGCGCAGTCCCTGCAAAACCAGAGCGTGCAGGACGAGCTGCGCATCGCGGCCCACGTGCAGGAAAGCCTGATTCCGAAGAAGCTGCCCACCGACGACTGGTTTGAAATCAGCTCCCACGCCCTGGCGGCCAAGGAAGTGGGCGGCGACTTCTACGACCTGCTGCTGCTGCCCGGCAAGCGCCTGGCCGTGCTCATCGGTGATGTGAGCGGCAAGGGCGTGACGGCCGCCTTCCACATGGCCCAGATGAAGGGTATCTTTCACTCCCTGATGCAGCCCAACCCGCTGGCCAAGTCGGACCGCACCCAGTACCCGGTGCCGGCCCAGTTTATGACCCAGGCCAACGCGGCCCTGACTCATTGCCTCGAAAAGTCGTCATTTATCACGGCTTCGCTGTTTCTGATTGACTATGAGAACGGCGGGTTTATGTTTGCCCGCGCCGGCCACTGTCACACGCTCTACTACAGCTCGAACCAGGAAAAAGTCGAGTATTTCCGCTCCACGGGCCTCGGGCTGGGCATCATCCGCGGGCCGGGCTACGAGAAGCACATCAACAACCAGTTCTACGACTACGCCCCCGGCGACGTGATGGTGATGTACACCGACGGCATCGTGGAGGCTCGCGGGCCGGGCGCCGAAGAGTACGGCGAAGACCGCCTCATGCTGCGCCTGGAAGAGAGCTACTACCGCTCAGCCGAGGATATCAAGGCCTTTATCCTCGATGACCTCAACGCCTTCACTGCCGGCCAGCCCATGCACGACGACCAGACCCTGCTCGTGATTAAGTTTAAAGCCGCGCACCCAACCCAACCCGCCAGCCGGGCCTGACGTACCCGCACACATTATGAAAGTAACCGCCCTTCCCACCGACGACTCGCTCACCCTCGCCCTCGACGGCGAGCTGGATGCCTCCTCCGCCGTGCTGCTTGACACCGAGCTGACCAAACCGGAGGTTCTTAATTTTCGTAAAGTATTGATTGACTGCGTCAAACTTACTTATATTTCCTCCGCCGGCCTGGGCGTCTTTATCTCCCACCTCCAACGATTGCAGGATGCCAACGTGAAGCTGATTTTCTTCAACATGCAGGAGAAAGTGTTTAACGTGTTCGAGATTCTGGGCCTCGATGGGCTGATGACCATCGTGCCCACCCAGGCCGAAGCGGTGGCCGCCTAGCCAATAAGGGAGTGGGTGAATAATCGGCTAAGTGAATCCTGCTTCGCTTCCCTGACTAATCCGCTCACAGTCACTGGTTTACTTAGTTGCTCAATCGCTCATTCACCGATGAAGAATGCCCTCCGCATTAGTTGCTCGCGCCACAACCTTAAACAGGTGCGCGACTTCGTGGGCGGCTTTCTGGTGGCGGCCAGCCTGCCCGACCTGGCCGTCAACCAGGTAGTGCTGGCCGTGGATGAGGTCGTGGCCAACTTCATCATCCATGCCAACGAGGAGAATGAGGCGCAGTTTCTGGACCTGCGGCTGGTGCTCGACAACCGCAACCTCGAAGTAGAGATTGAAGACCACGGCGACACTATTTACCTGCCCCCCGCCCACCAGAACCCCGACTTGCGCGAGTACATTCGTCAGGGCCGCAAGGGGGGGGTAGGGATGACGCTGGTCAACCGCATCATGGACCGGGTGGAGTTTTTTGAGCGCGGCAGCCACACAGTTTGCCACTTGCACAAGCATCTGGCCTGATTTCCTACCCCTCTCTTCTCAGCAAACGCCGCTCAAACCTCTCGTTTGAGCGGCGTTTTTGGTTATTCCGCTAACAAGCATAATTTCTCCGCCCATCCGTCGCCGGCTGAACATTCGCTAAATTTGCGTCGTTGGCCTTGCGCACTCCAATTCGTCAGCGGCGCTGACAGCTCCTTTTCGCCCCGGCCGACTCTTCTCCTTTTATTCGTTTATGCACAAACGTCTTTTGTACGTCGGCAGCGCCGCCGTATCCCTGCTGGCGGGCTGCCAGGCCAGCAAACCGGCTGCTACTACGGCCGCCGCCACGGGCAGCGGCGCGGCCATCGAAACCCTGGGCCCGGTGGTGGTACCGGCCCGCGAGTTCGCCTACGTTTACCGCAAAAATAACGGCTCGGCGCCGGAGTACGGCACCAAGGCCAGCGTGCAGGAATACCTGGACCTCTACACCAACTTCCGCCTTAAGGTGCTGGAAGCCGAAAAGCGCGGCCTCGACACCACGCAGGCGTTTAAGCGGGAGCTGGACGGCTACCGCCAGCAGCTCGCCCAGCCCTATCTGACCGAGAAAAGCGTGACCGACCAGCTCGTGCGCGAGGCCTACGAGCGGATGCAGCAGGAAATCAGCGCCGCCCACATCCTGGTGCGCGTGGCGCCCGACGCCGTGCCGGCCGACACGCTGGCCGCCTACCAGAAAATCAGCCAATACCGCCAGCAAGTAACCGGCGGCGAGGACTTTGCCAAGCTCGCCGGCACCGTGTCGGAAGACCCGTCGGCCAGGGAGAATGGCGGCAAGTTGGGCTACTTCACGGCCATGCAGATGGTTTATCCATTTGAGACGGCGGCGTACAAGACGCCCGTCGGGCAGGTCAGCCCGCCGGTGCGCACGCGCTTCGGCTACCATATCATCAAGGTCAACGACCGCCGGCCGGCGCAGGGCGAAATCAAGGTGGCGCACCTGATGGTGCGCCTGAACGCAGGCGCGCCCAAGGCCGACTCGGCCACGGCCCGAAAGAAGATTGACGAGCTGTACAGCCGCCTGCGCAAGGGCGAAAGCTGGGACAAGCTCGTGGCGCAGTTCTCCGAGGATGCCGGCTCGGCCGCCAACAGCGGCGAGCTGCCGCCCTTCGGCACGGGCCGCATGATTCCGGCCTTCGAGGAGGTGGCCTTCAAGCTGCAAAAGCCCGGCGACATCGCCGCGCCGGTGCAAACGCCCTACGGCTTCCACGTTATCAAGCTGCTCGAAAAGCAGCCCGTGGCGAAGTTCGCCGACCTGGAGCCGAGCCTGAAAGGCAAGGTGGCTAAGGATTCCCGCTCGGAGCTGAACCGGGCCGCGTTCCTCAAGCGCATCCGCACCGAAAACCAGTTTCTGGAGATTCCGGCCGCCCGGTCGTTTGCCTTTGCCAAAGCCGACACGGCGCTGGTGAAGGGCCGCTTCAAGTACACACCGGTGGCGGTGGCGGCCGGCAAGGGGGGTAGGAAATCGGTCCAAGCCGGCTCCGACAACGTGCCGCTATTTACCATCAAAGCGCAGCCCTACCTGGTGAAGGACTTTTTGGCCTTCGTGCAAGCCAACCAGCGGCCCCGGCCCACGGCCCAGCCCGCCTTCGTGATGCAGCAGTTCTACGACCAGTACGTGGACCAGAGCCTGACCGAGTTCGAGAAGAATAACCTCGACACCAAGTACGAGGACTACCGGATGCTGGTCAAGGAATACCGCGATGGCATTCTGCTCTTCCAGTTGATGGACGAGAAAGTGTGGAGCAAGGCCATCGAGGATACGGTGGGCCTGCGCAAATTCTTCGCCGCCAATCAGGGCAATTATCAGTGGGGCCAGCGCGCGCAGGGCACCTTGATTTCGGCCGCCAGCCCGCAGCTGCTGGCCCGCGCCCAGCGCGAGCTGGCTACCGGCCGCTACCGCCTCACGCGCGGCGTGCCCGCTGCTGCTGCCTTCAGCCCCAACTCCGATAAGCTGACCAAGGCCGGCGCGGCAGCGCTGGATGAAGTCGGCCAGCGGCTCTCGGCCGACACGCTCACGGCCGTCACCTTCACGGGGCGCGGGCGCAAGGGCGAGCCGGCGAGCCTGGCCGCCCGCCGCGCCAAAGCCGCCGTAGCTTATCTGACGCAGAAAGGCTTTGGCTCAGCGCGCCAGTTGCGCACGGCCCCTAAAGCGGCGGCCGGCGGAGCCGCGGCGGTTGAGATTGCCCTGACCAGCACCAACCCCACTGCGCTCGAAGCCCAGCTGAACGAGCGCAATCCGCTGGCCGTGCAAATCAGCCAGCGCACCTTCCAGCAAGGCGACAACAAAGTGATGGACGCCTACCTGAACCGCGCGCCGGGCACCTACACCACCCAGCAGGATGGCCGCTACTACGTCATCAAGGTGAATAAAGCCTTGCCCGCCGGCCCCAAAACCCTGGCCGACGCCCGCGGTCAGGCCACCAGCGACTACCAGACTTACCTCGAAAAAGAGTGGATAGGCCAGCTGCGCCAGCAGTACCCGGTGCAGGTGAATGAGGCCGAAGTCGGCAGGCTCGTCACGAAATAATCCGAGTCAGCCCGCCGTTTCGCGGAATATCTGGACGGCTTCCGGTGTTGGAGCACCACTACTAATTCGGCTAAAGGCAGTTGTTGCACTCCGCAACCTTTAGCGAGCAAATCCTACCCCCTCTGCCACGCCGCAACCTTTGCCCGGCTTTCGGCCTCTCTAGCGTTATGATGCAATTTATCTCGCGGCGCCTGCCGCTGCTTTTCGCCCTGATGCTTTCCCTACCCCCCCTCGTCAGCCGCGCCCAGCTCGGCGTCGGCCGGCCTCAGGGCCAGCAGCTGCTCGACGGCATCGTGGTGAAGGTGGACAACCAAATCGTGCTCCGCTCGGATGTGGAGAACATCTATGCCCAGGAAGTGGCCCGCGCTGAGGGCAAGCTCCTACCCCCCGACTTGAAGTGCAAGATTCTGCAAAGCCTGGTTATCAACAAGCTGATGCTGGCCCGCGCCGAAGTGGACTCCGTAACCGTGACTGACGCGCAGGTTAACGGCGAGCTGGACCGCCGCATGGCCTACTTCGTGCAGCAAATCGGCTCGGAAAAGAAGCTTGAAGAGCTGTATAACAAGCCCGTTAGAACGCTGAAGGAAGACCTGCGCCCGCAGGTGAAAGACCAGCTCACGCAGCAGAAAATGCAGGAGGAAATTACGGGCAAGCTCTCGGTGACGCCGCGCGAGGTAAGCGCCTACTTTACCCGCGTGCCCAAGGACAGCCTGCCCTACTTTTCGACCGAAGTGGAGGTGGGCCAGATTGTGCTGCCGGCCCAAATCAGCGACAAGGCCAAGCAGGAAACCATCACCAAGCTCAACGACCTGCGGGGCCGGGTGCTGGCGGGCGAAAAGTTTGAAGACCTGGCCAAGCAGTACTCCGAAGACCCTGGCTCGGGCAAGGAAGGCGGCTACCTGGGCTTTTTCAAGAAGGGCGAGCTGGTGCCCGAGTACACGGCCGCCGCGCTGCGGCTGGAGCCGGGCCAGCTTTCGCCGGTCGTGGGCTCGCAGTTCGGCTTTCACCTGATTCAGCTCATTGAGCGCAAGGGCGACTCGTTCAGCTCGCGCCACATCCTGCTCAAGCCCGCCACCGGCGCGGCCGACGCCAACGAAGCGGCTAAAAAGCTAACCACGCTGCGCCGCCAGATTCTGAAAGACAGCCTCAGCTTTGCCAAAGCGGCCAAGGAGTTCAGCTCCGACAAAACTAGCGCCGGCAACGGCGGCCTGCTGGCCAACCGCCAGGATGGCGGCTCGCGGATGCCGCTCGATAAGCTCGACCCGGCCATCTTCTTCACCATCGACACGATGAAGGTGGGCCACATCACCCCACCCCTGCCCTACCGCACCGACGACGGCAAGGACGGAATGCGCATCCTGTGGCTGAAGTCCAACACGCCGCCCCACCAGGCTAATTTGCAGGCAGATTACCAGAAGATTGCCGCCGCCGCCCTCAATGAAAAGCGCAACAAGGCGCTGGACGCGTGGTTTCTGAAAAACCGCGGCAGCGTATACCTGGAGGTAGCGCCGGAATACGCGCAGTGCAAGGTGCTGGAGTCGCAGTAGTGCTGAGGAATCAAAAAAAGAACGTTATGCGGAGCTTGCCGAAGCATTTCGCATGGGGCAGTAATCTATTTTTTATTAGGGTTAGTACCCCAGGTGAGATGCTTTGGCAAGCTCCGCATGACGTTCTACTATAGTTAATGCCCAATTTCACTAACGACAAAGAAGCCGCTGATGCTCTCGCAGCATCCTACCAAACGCTGCGCCGCGAAATCGGCAAGGTCATCGTAGGCCAGGACGAAGTGGTGCGGCTGGTGCTGACGGCCGTGTTTTCGCAGGGCCACAGCCTGCTGGTTGGGGTGCCCGGCCTGGCCAAGACGCTGCTGGTTCAAACCATCGCCGACTCGTTGGATTTGAGCTTCAACCGCATCCAGTTCACGCCCGACTTGATGCCCTCCGACATCGTCGGCTCGGAGACGCTGACGCAGAGCCGGGACTTTCAATTCGTGAAAGGCCCCGTGTTCGCCAACATCATCCTGGCCGACGAAATTAACCGGACACCGCCCAAGACCCAGGCCGCGCTGCTGGAAAGTATGCAGGAATACGCCGTGACCGTGGCCGGGCAGCGCTACGCCTTGCAGCGCCCGTTTTTCGTGCTGGCGACCCAGAACCCGATTGAGCAGGAAGGCACCTACCCCCTGCCCGAGGCCCAGCTCGACCGCTTCATGTTCAACATCGAGCTGGGCTATCCCAGCTACGCTGAGGAATTGAACATCGTCAAGAACACAACCTCGGACCGCAAAACGACGGTGGGCAAAGTGCTGCACGGGCCCGACATTCAAGCGTATCAGGACTTGGTGCGCCGCGTACCGGTGGCCGACAACGTGGTAGAGTACGCCGTGGGCCTGGTGCACAAAACCCGCCCTGGCACCGAGCGCGCCGCCCCGCGTGCCACGCAGCTGCTGGAGTGGGGCGCCGGCCCGCGCGCCTCGCAGCACCTGATTGTGGGCGCCAAGTGCAACGCCTTACTCACCGGCAAGTACTCGCCTGACATTGAGGATGTACGCGCCGTGGCCCTGCCGATACTGCGCCACCGGCTGGTGCGCAACTTCAAGGCCGAAGCCGAAGGCGTGAGCATCGAGCAGATTGTGAGAGAGCTGTTATAAATTCGGTTATGTTGAGCGCAGCGAAACACCTTATCACGTTCGCGCCACTTTAGCTACTTACTCGGAGGAGCGCGAACGTGATAAGGTGTTTCGCTGCGCTCAACATGACAAACGTTTATGGAAGCCCAAGCCTACTACCAGCAATTTGAGCGCAACCTGCGCATCCTCCTCGATGCCTTCGACGCGGGGCTGGACCTGCGCACGACGGCGCTGCAAACCTCGCTGCCGATTGAAGTATATGTGCTTTGCGAGGTGCTCAACCAGGGCGGCGAGCAGTTTCGGCTGAACCCGGAGCATCGGGGCATAGACTTGCTGCGTGACTTTGCCGGCCAGTTTTTCGCGCACGAAACGCAGACTGAAGCCACGATGGCGCGCATTCTGGGAGATAAAAAAGCGTCGATGCGCACGCCCGAAGGCCGAGTGCTGACCAAGGAGATGCTCTTCCGCCGGCTGGAGTTTTTCAACGAAGCGGCCCGGCAGGTAAACGTGATGCGCACGCAGCAGGCGCTGGGCAGCCCTCAGCAGCATGTCTGAACCACGGATTTATCGGATTAAACGGATTGGTCGGATTTTGTAGATGGCGCTGCTTGGTGATTAATAACATGAAAAAGGCCACTCGCTTGAGTGGCCTTTAACTTTTGGCGGGGGTAGGGAAGGACTCGATAAGAGGTGAACGCGGCGCCGTCTACAAAATCCGACCAATCCGTTTAATCCGATAAATCCGTGGTTCAGACAAACTTAGCGCATCCGGCCGGCGTCCTGCTGGCGCAGCTCGGCGTGGCCGGCCTGGGCGTGGCGCAGGTCCAGCTTGCCTTTGGGCTGCTTTTTCAGCTCGGCGGGCACTTCCTCACCGGCGAGGCTTTTGGAATTGGTGACGCCGCCGTCAACGAAATACGTGGCACCGGTGACGTAGCTGGCTTCGTCCGAAGCTAAGAATAAGTAGACGTTGGCAACTTCTTCGGGCGTGCCGCGGCGGCCCATCGGCGGGCCGTTGACGGTGTTTTTCTCCATTTTCGAGTCCATCGGGCCACTTTCCTGGTGGGTCCAGGCCGTGTCGATGGGGCCGGGGCCGACGCTGTTGGCGCGCACGCCGTGCTTGGCCTGCTCCGTAGCCAAGCCCTTCATGAAGGTCATCACCCAGGCTTTGGTCGCGCCGTAGGGCGTGATGTTGGGCGAGCCCATCTGCCCGGCCTCCGAGCCGGCCGAAACGATGTTGCCGCGGTACTTCTGGAGCTGCGGCAGCGCCGCGCGGGTCATGTGGAAAACCGAGTAGATGTTGTTTTTAACTAAATATTCGAACGCCTCGACCGGGTACTTGTCCAGCTCGGCGGTTTCGGGAAACACGCCGGCGTTGTTAATCAGGATATCGAGCCGGCCGAAGTGCTTTATCGTGTGCTTCACGCAGGCTTCGGCCGCGTCCTGACGGCTGAGGTCGCCGATGAAGCCGTAGGCCCGGCCACCGACGGCCTGAATCTCGTCCACGACATCCCGCACCGGGTCTTCGTCGAAGCCGGCTACGACCACAGCCGCGCCTTCCCGCGCGAATTTCTTGCAGATGGCCTCACCGATGCCAGCGCCGCCCCCCGTGACAATAGCGACCTTGCCCTGCAGGCGGCCGTAGCTGTGAGTTGTTGCCATAAAAATCAGGAAAAAAGGGTTGGTTGGAAGGGTTGGAAAGTAGAGCAGGGGGTAGGGAAAGTGGCGGCCCGGTTTTTGGCAACCGCGGTACGGCCGCCACGTTGCTAACGAGCTGCTTTCGGTGGGGTTGCTACGCCTGAGCTGCCGCGCACTCCCTACCCCCCCTACTCTGCCCAAGCCAGTCCCGCGTTTGCTTTTGCCGCTGCCGTCCGTGTCACTCGCCATTCCCGCCACTACCGCACTCTTCACCCCGCGCCTGCACCTGCGCCCCTACGTGCCGGCCGACGCGCCGGCTTTTTTCGGCTTGCTCAACCAGCACCGCAGCCGCCTGCGCCAAGCCTTTCCCGACCGCACCAACACCGTGTACGACTTGGCCGCCGCCGCCCGCGCGCTGGCCGGCTTCGCCCGCGACTGGCAAACGGGCCGCTTCTACGTGTTCGGCATCTGGCAGCAGGAAACCGGCCCATACCTCGGCGACATCTGCCTGATGCCCAAGCTGGATGGCAGCGCCGAAATTGGCTACTACTTAGCTCCCGAAGCCGAAGGCCACGGCTACGCCCGCGAGGCGCTGGCCGCCCTCGTTGGCTTTGGCTTCGACGCCGTGGGCGCCCAGCGGCTGGTCATCCGCTGCTACGAGAACAACCCCCGCGCCCACGCCGTGGCCAGAGCCGCAGGCTTCCGGGTCTGGAAAACCACGCCCACGCCCCGCCGCCACTGGTGGAGCGGCACGGCCCCGATTGAGCCCACGATTTTGCACTTCGCGCTGGAGCGGGGGGGTAGGGCGTAGGTTAGGTACTGTTATGCTGGCATCCTGTCATGCTGACGAAGGAAGCATCCTATCACCAGGGAACGAAACCAGAACAGCGACTACTGCCTCGCTCTAACGTGATAGGATGCTCCCTTTGTCAGCATGACGGCCGGCCGGATGGCCCCTCACTGCCCGACCCGCACCCGTTGCCTCACATTGCCCAGCAGCCACTCCTGCCGGAAGTTCAAATAAATTCCAAACGAGAAATCCAGCAGCCGGGCGTTCAAATCATACACTGGCTCCACGCGCACGGTCAGCGCCGCCGCGTCGCTGATGCGGAAGTCGCGCAGCAGGCGCAAGAGCAGCAGGTGGCGATTGGCTTCGCGATAAGCGGGATTATTAACCGTGCGCGAGACGCCCTGGTACAGGTCGCCGCCGAGCGGGGCGATGAAGCGCCGGCCCTGCCAATAGCTGAGCATGGTGTGCACATGCTTGGTTTCTAGCGTGCCGTTGAGGTATAAGCCCGCGCCTCGCTTAAAAGGAAATACCTGAGTAAAAGAGCGGTCTTGAAAGCCAAGGGCATAAGCGTTTAAGCGGAAAGCCCGCAGCCGGTAGCCAAGCATCATGCGCGCTTCTAGTCCAATAGCTTCGTTGAATAACGTTTGCAGCGGTTTATCCAATGTGTCAATCTGCCCGCCACTATGGGTAGCTGTAAACTGGAAGGGGAGCACAACCTGAATAGCGTTTTCGGGGCGGGTGAGAGAAAACCGGCTGCTCAGGCCTCCAGCCAACTGTTCCTGGTAATTGCTGTATCGGTATTGCTGCCGCTGCCAATCAACCCACACGTCAAGCCAAAGCTTCGACGTTTGCAGCCGGTATTGCAAACCCTCTTCCAATGGATTCAACATCACCCGCTCAAAATTGAATAGCGGCTCGATGTACTGATGGTTCAAATGCGGCCGAATGTTGCCTAGAATGAATTGGTTAGGACCTTTCGTCCAAGTCGCGCGGTAGGTTGGGCGCACCAGTTGCAATTGTGGATTTCCAAAATCCTTCCAAAGAAAAACGCCCGCTTCTAGTCGCAAGCCTTTGATGGGATAATAAGCAAGTTGCGGGTTGAGTTGCGTACCGAATAAGGTATAGCCCTCGATGATTTTGTTAAAATATTCGTTATCCTTGAAGAAAGTGAATGCGTTAAGAGAAAGTAAAACTTGACCTAATGAATCACGTCGGTCTTGAAGGACACGAAATTTATATTCATGCAAGGGATTTTCTAGGAAGAGAATGCCTCGCCGTATTCCGGGCTCTTCGCTCATAAACGCCCGGTTGTCCAGCTGCGCCCGTGCCTGCCCGGCGCTAAGCAGCACGAGGCCAGACAGTAGCAAAATCCTAAGAAACTTTCCCATATATTTCCTTACTCAACGGCACGAAACCGGGGTGGAGCCTGTTACTAAAAGCCGCCTGAAAACGACCCTGGCGCGGGTTTTAAGGCCATTTTTACCGGCTGCCACGCTGCTTCTCTTTGCCAAACCTACTTCCTTTTTCCCAACCACTTCCATTCATGGCATTTGCAACCAAAGCCGACAAGGCTGACAAAGTAGAGAAGGCTGACAAGGCCGATAAAGGCGAGCGCGCCGACAAGACCTCCGGTCCCTCCAACGCCAGCGCAGAAAAGCTCAAGGCCCTCCAGCTCACGATGGAGAAGCTGGATAAGGCTTTTGGCAAGGGTACCGTGATGAAGCTCAGCGACACCCCCAAGATTGATATTCCGGCCATCAGCACCGGCTCGCTCGGTCTTGATATTGCCCTGGGCATCGGCGGGCTGCCCCGCGGCCGGGTGGTCGAAATCTACGGCCCGGAGTCGTCGGGCAAAACCACGCTCACCATGCACTGCATCGCCGAGGCCCAGAAAGCCGGCGGCGTGGCCGCCTTCATCGACGCCGAGCACGCCTTCGACCCGATTTATGCCGCCAAGCTGGGCATTGATACCAGCAACCTGATTATCTCGCAGCCCGACAACGGCGAGCAGGCCCTCGAAATCGCTGACCAGCTCATTAGCTCCGGCGCCATCGACATCATCGTGATTGACTCGGTAGCGGCCCTCGTGCCCAAGGCCGAACTCGAAGGCGACATGGGAGACTCGAAAGTGGGCCTGCACGCCCGCCTCATGAGCCAGGCGCTGCGCAAGCTCACCGGCACCATCAACAAGACCGGCTGCTTGTGCATTTTCATCAACCAGCTGCGCGAGAAAATCGGCGTCATGTTCGGTACGCCCGAGACCACGACCGGCGGCAACGCCCTCAAGTTCTACGCCTCCGTGCGCCTCGACATTCGCCGCATCGGCCAGATTAAGGAGGACAAGGACAACGTGGTCGGCAACCGCACTAAAGTTAAAGTGGTGAAAAACAAGGTGTCGCCGCCCTTCAAGGTTATTGAGTTCGATTTGCTTTATGGCTTGGGCATCTCGAAAGTGGGCGAAATCCTGGACCTGGGCACCGATATGGGCATTATCGCCAAGTCAGGCTCGTGGTTCAGCTACGACGGCAACCGCATCGGCCAGGGCCGCGAGCAGGTGAAAACCCTGCTGCTCGATAACCCCGAGATGGCCGACGAAATCGAGCAGAAAATCCGCGACCTCGTCAAGAACGGGCCGGCGGACATCGCCGCCGTCATTCCCGTGGACCTGAGCGGCCCCGAGGACGGCGAGGACACGCTGTAGGCCACGCCGCTCTCCGAGGAGCAAACAAAACTGGCCCGCTACGATATCGTGGCGGGCTTTTTTGCGTTACCGCGTTGCGGCTGCCGCCCATTCCCTACCCCCTCTCTTCAAACAGGGGGGTAGGGAACGCGGTTGGGCAAGCCCGGCACCGCCGCCCGCAGCGTTGCGGCTACTTTACCTTTGCCTGGCATTGCGTTTGTCAAGGCGCGCCTTATTCGTCCCGTCCTATTTGCTATTCTAGCTATTCTATCCGATGAACCGCCGCTGGCTTTTTGCTACTCCGTTTGTGGCCGCACTGCTGCTGGCCGCCCAACCCAATCCCGGCGCGGGCGGTCCCGGCGAGGCGGCGCGGGTGGTGCCGCAGAACAGCTTCGGCCGCGGCGAAACCATCCGCTACCGCGTTCATTACGGCTTCATCAACGCGGCCGAGGCCACCATTGAAACCAGCGGCCGGCTCGAGCGCATCAACGAGCGGCCCTGCTACCAGGCCACCGTGACCGGGCGCACGACGGGCTCGTTCGACTATTTCCTGCGCGTCCGCGACCAGTGGCGCTCCTACATCGACACGGCCAGCATCCTGCCCCTGCGCGCCACCCGCGACATTGCGGAGAAGAATTATCGCAAGAAAGAAACGGTCAACTTCGACCACTCCCGCGATTTGGCCGAGGTGCACGAGCACAAGAAAGACCGCGAAAAGCGCACCACGGTCAAGATTCTCAATAATGCGCAGGATATGGTGAGCGGCTTTTACTTCCTGCGCACGCTGAACTATGAAAAGCTGAAGCCCGGCGACGTGCTCAAGGTGCCGGGCTTCCTGGAAGGCGAGAGCTACGTGCTGGAAGTCACATTCCGGGGCCGCGAAATTACCGAAACCAAGGCCGGCGCCATCCGCACCATCAAGCTGACGCCAAAGATGCCGGCCAACAAGCTGTTTCGGGGAGAAAATGCTATTTCGGTGTATTTGTCGGACGACAAAAACAAGATTCCGGTCTTGTTTCAAGCGGAGCTGTTTGTGGGCGCCATCAAGGTGGATATGTACAAGGCAGAGGGCCTGAAAAGCCGGCTGAACATGGCCCGGTAACAAAAACGTAACAGCGCCCGCCCTGGCTCACCCGGTACTTTTGCGTAAGCAGGACCGTACCTTTTCCTACCCCCCTCGCGCCGTGGCAACGCCCAAACCCAACGCTTACAAGATTCTCGTCGTCGACGACGACCCCGACATTGTGGAGTTGCTGGAGTATAATCTGAAAAGAGAAGGCTACCTGACGGCCTCCGCTCCCGACGGCCGCCGGGCCCTTGAAATCGCCCCTGATTTCGGCCCCGACATCATCCTGCTCGACGTGATGATGCCCCACCTCGACGGCATTGCCACCTGCCGGCAGTTGCGCGAGCAGCCCAAGTTCAAGGACACGTACATCATGTTTCTGACGGCGCGAGCCGAGGAGTTTTCGGAAGTCGCCGCCTTTGAGGCCGGTGCCGACGACTTTATCGCCAAGCCCATTAAGCCGCGGGCGCTGCTGGGCCGGCTGGCCGCCGTCAAGCGCCGCGAGCAGGACCCGCACGCCGCCATCGATGCCATTGAAATCAACGGCCTGCGCATCGACCGCACCGGCTACGCCGTGTACCAAGAGGGCCGCAAAATCACCTTGCCCAAAAAGGAATTTGAGCTGCTAGCTTTCCTGGCCGCCTCCCCGCACAAGGTATTCAACCGCGAGGAACTACTGCAAAACATCTGGGGCAACGACGTTTTTGTGCTGGCCCGCACCGTGGACGTGCACGTGCGCAAGGTGCGCGAGAAGGTGGGCGAGCACCACATCCAGACGATAAAGGGGGTAGGGTATAAGTTTAACGCGGATTGAGGGGGTAGGGAATTAAAGAACGTCATGCTTCCTCTAGCGTCCGCTTGCCGAGGCATCTCGCCAGGGAAAGTAGTCTAATCGTTAAAGCATCATCGATTAGTGCTGCCCGCGAGATGCTTCGGCAAGCGGACGCTAGAGGAAGCATGACGTTCCTTTGTATCTGCTTCTGCTCACTGCCTAAATGAACCTCTCGTCGCGCACCGTCGCAATCCTGATTGCACTGCTGGTAGCGGGAGTGCTCACGACGACCGCCATCATCGTGCCGACGCTGCCGTTTCGGGAGGCGGTGCTGGCGGTGGGCATCACCGTAGCGGGGTGTTTTTTGCTGGTATATCTCTCGTTTGAGGCGCTGATATTTCAGGAAATCAACGGCATTTACGCCGGCCTGGAGCACATCAAGCGCAAGGAGTTTAAGCGGTTGAGCAACAAGTTCTTATTTCGCTCCGAACCCATCAAGCGGGTGCGCGACGAAATTTTGCAGATGGCCGAGCGGCGCCAACAGGAATTAGAGGAGCTGAAGCGGCTGCAAGTCCTGCGCCGCGAGTTTCTGGCCGACGTATCGCACGAGCTGAAAACGCCGATTTTCGCCGCGCAAGGCTTCGTGCACACCATCCTGGATGAGGACGAGGAGGGCGAATCGGACCCGGTAATGCGGCGCAAGTTTTTGCAAAAAGCCGCCGTCAGCCTCGACGCGCTCGATGCGCTGGTGCAGGATTTGGTCACCATCTCGCAACTCGAAAAGGGCGTAGTACGAATGCGCCGCCAGCGCTTCGACCTCGTGACGCTGGTACGCGAGATTTTTGAGCTGCTGGAGCAGCAAGCCGCCCGCCGCGATGTGCGCCTGGAGCTGTTTCCCCCTACCCTGGCCGAGTTGTCTGACCCTGGCCTGCCCGTGCTCGCCGACCGCAACCGCATCCGGCAGGTGCTAGTCAATTTGATTGATAACGCCATCAAGTACGGCCGCGAACATGGCCACGTAGTCGTGTCGCTGGTGGAAAGCAAAAGCGCCGTGCGCCTAGCCGTGCGCGACGACGGCGCCGGCATCGCGCAGGAGCATTTGAACCGCATCTTCGAGCGGTTCTACCGCATTGACAAGAGCCGCTCGCGCGAATCAGGTGGCTCCGGGCTGGGGCTGGCGATTAGCAAGCACATCATTGAGGCACACAAATCGACGATTCGGGTGCGCAGTGAGCTGGGCCAGGGCACCACGCTGGAGTTTAAGCTACCACGGCCGAAAGCGCAGTAGGCACGTCGCGGACCTCTGCGTTTCTTCTGCGCCTTCTGCGGGAACCGTCGTTGAACAGCCCACGTCCCTACCCCTACCTTCGTGGGCAATATGAAGCCCCTCGCCTTTCCCGACCTGATTCTGTTCGAAAACGACGACTACGTAGTCGTCAGCAAGCCGCCGTTCCTGCCCACGCTCGACGAGCGGGTAGGCGGCGCGGTGAACCTGCTGGGCCTGGCTCGCCAGCACTACGACGACATTCAGGTCGGCCACCGCCTCGACCGTGACACGAGCGGCGTGCTGGCCTTAGCCAAAAACCCGGCTGCCTACCGGCACCTGGCTATGCAATTCGAGAATCGCGAGGTGAAAAAGCAGTACCACGCCGTGGTGTGGGGCACGCCGCAACTAGAGCATCAGCTGGTCAACCGCAACATCGAGAACACGACCCGCGGCAAGGCCCGCCTGGCCTACAACGGCAAGCCCGCCGAAACCTATTTCACAACCCTCGACACCTTCGCTAAGCACGCGCTGGTTCTGGCCGAGCCTGTCACGGGCCGGATGCACCAGATACGGCTGCACCTGATGTATTTGCAGGCGCCCATCATCGGCGACGGGCTTTATGGCGGCGAGGACTTCTATCTGTCATCGTTGAAGAAGCGGTTTAATCTGAAGGAGGGCGAGGAGGAGCAACCCTTCATTAAGCGTTTCGCCTTGCACGCGCTGCGGCTGAGCTTCACCGGATTGGATGGTGAGGAAATAACTATGGAAGCGCCCTACCCCAAGGATTTCCGGGTGCTGGTCGAGACGTTGCGGCAGTATGCGTAGCGACGGAAACTATTCGCTATCAGGCACAACTTCAAGGTGTAGCTTGGCATTCTGCCGATAAAAGCTTACCTTTGTGTCCGTTTTTCCCGGAGCTGACCTTGGCCCGGCCTTCATTTTCAACCGTTTAGCCTTCCCGTCATGGACCATCTGAGCTTTAAGACGCAAGCCGTCAACAAAGCCAACGCGCAAAAGCAGTGGGTTATCGTGGATGCCAGCGTTGCGCCCCTGGGCCGCGTGTGCAGCCAGATTGCCAACATTCTGCGCGGCAAGCACAAGCCGTCGTTCACCCCTAACGCCGACTGCGGCGACCACGTCATCGTGCTGAACGCCGACAAGCTGCGCGTGACGGGCAAGAAGATGACCGATAAGGTCTACATCACCCACTCGGGCTACCCCGGCGGCCAGAAGCAGCGCACCCTGCGCGAGCACATGAACCGCGACTCGACCCGCGTGATTGAGCACGCTGTGCGCGGAATGTTGCAGGGCAACAAGCTCGGCGCGGCTCAGTACCGCAACCTCTACGTGTATGCCGGCACCGAGCATCCGCACGAGGCGCAGCAGCCCAAAGCAATTGAACTGACCAACCTGTAGGCCGAAATCGGTCTGCGTTTTTTCTATTTTCCAACTAATGGCAATTACTAACACCTCTGGTAGAAGAAAAACCTCGGTGGCCCGCATCTACATGCAGGCCGGGCAAGGGAATATCACTATCAATGACCGGGACATGAAATCGTACTTCAGCAACGAGCTGCTGGAGAACGTCGTGAACCAACCCCTTGCGATTCTGGAGCAAATCGGGCAGTACGACATTAAGGTGAACGTGCACGGCGGCGGCATCTCGGCGCAGGCCGAAGCCATTCGCCTCGCCATCACCAAAGCCCTCGTGAGCGACAACGCCGAAACCCGGCCCGCGCTCAAGAAAGAAGGCTTCCTGACCCGCGACCCGCGCATGGTGGAACGCAAGAAATTCGGCAAGCGCAAGGCCCGCCGCTCATTCCAGTTCTCCAAACGCTAAACTCCAGCATCGCAATCTATTATGGCTCAGTCCACCACCTATAAAGAACTCCTTGACGCGGGTGCCCACTTCGGCCACCTCACGCGCAAGTGGGACCCTAAAATGGCGCCGTACATCTTCATGGAGAAGAACGGCATCCACATTATTGACCTGAACAAGACGCTGGTTTCGCTTGATTACGCGGCGCAAGCCATCCGTAACATCGCCAAGAGCGGCCGCAAAGTCATGTTCGTGGCCACTAAGAAGCAGGCGCAGGAAATCGTGACCACGGAGGCCGTGCGGCTGAAAATGCCTTACGTGACCGACCGGTGGCTCGGCGGGATGCTGACCAACTTCGCCACGGTGCGTAAGTCGCTCAAGAAAATGAGCACCATTGACAAGATGGTGAAGGAAAACACCGCCTACGCCGCTTTGGCCAAGCGCGAGAAGCTGATGATGTCGCGCGAGCGGGAGAAGCTCGACCGCGTGCTCGGTGGCATCGCCGACCTGAGCCGCCTGCCCGCCGCCCTGTTTGTGGTGGACGTGAAGCGCGAGCACATCGCCGTGAAAGAAGCGCAGAAGCTGGGCATTCCGGTGTTCGCTATGTGCGACACGAACTCGAACCCCGAGCTGGTGCAATTCCCGATTCCGGCCAACGACGACGCTTCGAAGTCGATTCAGCTGATTGTGGGCGTTATTAGCAAGGCCATCGAGGATGGCATGTCGGAGCGCAAGGTGGACAAGGAAGATGCCGACCGCAAGGAAGCCGATGAGGCAGCCATTGCTGAGAAAACGGCCGCTGATACCGCTGAGTAAGCTTCTTTTTGCCTTTTGAAAGAAGGGAACCTTCGCGCGGCCGTTGGCTCCGGGGGTTCCCTTTTTCTATAGCGAGGTGTAGCGCGGACTTTGTAGTCCGCGAGTATTCAAAAAAATCATTCAAATCGCGGACTATAGTTTCCGCGCTACTTTTCACCTAATTCGCGGACTACAAAGTCCGCGCTACTTGTATGGCCGCCATTACCGCCGCAGACGTAAACAAGCTCCGCTCCATGACTGGCGCGGGCATGATGGATTGCAAAAAAGCCCTCGTGGAAGCCGACGGCGACTTCGAAGCCGCCCGCGACATCCTGCGCAAGCAGGGCCAGAAAATCGCTGATAAGCGCGCTGAGAATGAGACCTCGGAAGGTCTGGTGCTCGTGAGCCTGAGCGACGATGAGACCAGCGGCAAGCTCGTTGCCCTGGCTTGCGAAACCGAATCGGTGGCCAAAGTCGCCAATTTTCGCGAATTAGCTCAGCAGATTCTGGACGCCGCCGTGCGCACCAATGCCGGCACCAAGGAAGACTTGCTCAGCGCGAAAGAGTCCGATGGCCTGACTGTGCAGGACCACATCACCGACCTGATGGGCAAAATCGGCGAGAAGCTCGATGTGACCTACGCCACGCTGACGGCCGAGAAAGTGGCTTCCTACATCCACTCCGACCAGAAAAAAGGCGTGCTTGTGGGCCTGAAGAACGTGGGCGGCGCTGATACGGCCGAAGTAGGCCGCGACGTGGCGATGCAAATCGTAGCCATGAAGCCCGTCGCCGTGGACAAGGACGGCGTGGACGCCGGCACCGTGGAGCGTGAGATTGAAATCGGCAAGGAGCAGGCCCGCGCCGAAGGGAAGCCCGAAGCCATGCTGGAGAAAATCGCCCAGGGCAAGCTCAACAAGTTCTACAAAGACCAGACGTTGCTCAACCAAGAGTTCGTAAAAGACAACTCCGTGACCATCGCGCAGTTGCTGGACAAGAAGTCGAAAGGCCTGACCGTTTCAGACTTCAAGCGCGTGGCGATTGGGGCGTAAGCTTCAGTATGCTTTTAGAATGGGAAAGCCCGCTGGCATTATGCTAGCGGGCTTTTTAATTGTTCAATCCCTTCCAAACTTGGTCTCCGCAAATTACCTCTGTTACAATACCAGTTTTTGGGTTGAAAGAAATAATAGTGCCCGTCCGGGCAAAGAGAGGAGTGTTATATTCTATTAGGCCATCCTTAGAAATTTGATGACCGGAGCCGTCCTCGTCACCCATAATCCACTCTGCTTGTTGAACTGTCATGCCTACTTCAACTTTTTTACAATTAGCCAAGTATCGCACAGCCAGATTGTGATTACGCAGCCGTAGAGCTAGTAAAAGGCAACCTATCATTATAAAACTCAAGATGATTCTTCTTGCTGTTATGTAACGCATTATCATTGCTTCTACTATTAGAAGTTCTTCGGCTTCGCCACGTTCATCTGCTCGTGCAGGGCGTCGCTTGTTTTCAGATAGTCTTCCAGCGTTTCCATGCCGATGGCGGCGCGGCGCTTGTTCACGTTTTTCGGGTCGCGCAGGGAACGCGGGGCAGCTTTGCCAATGCCGGGACCTTCGTACTTGACTTGCGTGCCGTACTCCTGGAGCTGGCCGGAGTTTTCGGCGATGCGGTCGGTGAGGTAGGCGTAGTTGCGGGGGCTGGCGTTTTTGCGCTGTACCTCAACTAGCATGAGCTTCAGGACTTGGCGCTGGAAGAGGGGGTAGGCGTCGGCGTGCTGTACGAGCAGCCAGAAGTTATTGGAGCTTTTCTCGCCGACTTGCCGGAAGCCGGGATAGCCGTATTTCTTCACAATAGCCTCCAGGATGGGCTGGTGCCGGGCAAAGTTGAGCGGCTGTTCGGCCACGAGGCGTTTCATGACGCTATCGGGCTGCGGGCCCTGCATCATTTGCTGCATGGGGCGCTGGTCGACGGCGGCGAGACTGTCGAGCGTTTTGCTCAGCTTCGGATAAAGTGGGGCACTGGTTTGGGCCTGGGCACTCAGGCTCCCGGCGAAGAGAGTGGCGGTGAAGGCCAGTCGGAGGGGGTTCAGGCGCAACATGGGGGTAGGGAATGGCGTTTGCGGCGGGCCAGCGGTGGGCGTAAATGTACTGGGGTCGCGCCGGTGGCTTAGTAGCTTATAGGCCCAACTGCCTGATTAAGCTGGGCAATTGACTAGTTTGCGGCGCTTCTTCGTTTAACTGGCTTCGCGGTTGATTTATTGAGCTTATGAGAGGAAATTTCGGACACTTTGGGCTGCTGCTGGCCAGCGGATTAGCTCTAGGCCTGACCAACTGCACTGCCCCCGGCGAGAAGCAGGCCGAACAGCGCGCCGCCGCGAAAGCCAACGCCGCCGACGCCCCGGCGCCCAGCGGCGCCGCCGCCGACAAAACCGCGCCCGCCGGCCTGCGCCAGCTCAACGTGTTCGTGGACATCTCGACCGGGATGCGCGGCTTTATGAAGCCCAACCGGCCGGGCGAGCCGGGCAGCCAGTTTCAGCAAACCGTGACCGGGCTGCTCTCCGATGTGAATGCCACGCCAGGCGCGCAGCCGGCCTATTATTTCGTGGGCCAACCCACTCCGCAGGCGCCGGGCGGGCTGATGCCAACGACCTACGACGAACTGACGCAAACCGTGGGGGTAGGGATGAAAAAGTCGGCCACGGGCACCGAGATGCCCGAAATGCTGCGCCAGGTGCTGCGCCTGCACGCCCAGAAGCCCGGCACGGTGAGCGTCATCATCTCCGATTTTATTTACGGCCCGCAGGATTCGCGGCAGGTGTTCCGGGTGAAGACCGACGTGAAGGACGCCCTGCGCACCGCGCCCGACCCGGCGCAGCTGGCGGTGTCGGTTTTCGCGAATGTATCCGAGTTCAGCGACAAGTTTTTCCCCGGCAACCGCACGGCGCCGCAGCTGCTGAAGGGCGCCCGCCTGCCCTACTACATCTGGGTGCTGGGCGCGCCGGAGCTGGTGCGGCAAGTTGATACTAACCTGCTCAGCCGGCTCGACGGCCAGCCGCAGGCGCACTTCAACCTGCATTTCCCTACCCCCCCTCACGGCGTCGTAACCGGCTACCAGAGCCAGGGCCAGTGGTATGCCGAGCCGGGCCCAGATGGCGGCAAGGCCACGGGCGTGAGCTTCACGGAGCTGTCGAAAACGGCCCCCGCGCAGCTCACGGTGGGCTTCGATTTGAAGAACCTGCCGCTGGCGGTGCAGCAAAATTTCAAGGCGCCGCAGCTCCAGCTCGACGCTACCAACACCGATGCGCGCCTGCTCAAAACCTGGGGGGTAGGCGCCGGGCCGGCCGTGCCGCCGGCCGGCCGGGCGTACTCGCACTTCGCGCAGGTTGGGTTGAGCCGGTTGCCGGGCAGCAAGCCGCAGACGCTGCGCTTCACCTTGGCGCCGCCGATGCCGACCTGGGTGGCGGGCTACTCGACCACCAACGACAGCCGCATTGTCAGTCAGGGGGCGAAAACGTTCTTGCTGACGGAAGTATTGACCGGCGTGCGTGACTATTTTGCGGGGCAGCCGGCGGCGAATGCGGCGGTATTCGACGTGCCGCTGACGGTGCGCCACGACTGAGCAGACGTCATTTCACGCAGTGTTTCGCAGGGCGCAATTCCTCCTTCTTCATTCCTAATTCTTCATTAAGCGAAGCGTACAATGCTGCAAAATTTCTTCTCGGCCCTCTACCAAACCTTTCTGGGCAACCCCGACCCGGCCAGCCTGATTCCGGTGTACCGGCAGAGCATTTTTCCGGGCGTGGGGCTGAGCACGCTGTTTTTGGCGCTGGCAATGGCGCTGGTCTTTTATGTGGTGCTGAACCGCGCGCTGACCACTTCCTGGTTTAAAACCCGGCACTGGGCGCTGGTGCTGCTGCTCACGGCCGTATTGGGCGCCGTCGTGGCCTGGCAGCAGGCCGCCGCCGCTGTCACCGACCAACTGGCGCAGACCGGCGAGGAGCTGACGACCGGGCAGGCGGCCACGCTGAAGCGCTACCTGTGGGGCTTCACGGCGACGAATGCGCTGGTCGCGGTCTTGTTTTACGTGCTGCTTTCCTTTGCCGTGAAGAGCTTATCGGTGAGCGCGCGCACCACGCCGGTGCGCTGGCCGAATTAGATTTTGTGGAATCCCTACCCCCGTCTGTCATGCTGAGCCTGCGAAGCATCCTCTCGCTGCCGAACGAAGCCAGAACAATTAGTTACTGCGTCGTTCACACGTGATAAAATGCTTCGCAAGCTCAGCATGACGTTCTTTTTTTCAAACTCTAGCCTATGGCAACCTTATATGTTTTCGGCATCGGCGGCACCGGCGCCCGCGTCATCCGCTCGCTGACCATGCTGCTGGCAGCCGGCGTTGAGATGCAGAACTGCGACCGCGTGGTGCCCATCCTCATCGACCCCGACGCGCTCAACGGTGACAAGCAGCGCACCATTGAGCTGCTCAAGACCTACCAGCGCCTGCGCAGCCAGTTGCAGCCGGCGCCGGAGGCCGGCCAGTTTTTCCATACCGAAGTTGCCACGCTGGCCTCGCTGGCGAGCACGAGCGGGCAGGTGCGCGACCCGCGGGTGAAGGAGACGTTTGAGTATAATTTCTCGGGCATGGACGAGCCGCTGCGCGACTACCTGCACTACCACGCCCTACCCGTGGAAAGCCGCCACCTGGTTGATTTGCTCTTCGACAAGAAGAATCTTGATGAGAACCTGAAAGTGGGTTTCAAGGGCAGTCCGAACGTGGGTAGCGTGGTCCTGAACCAGCTTTCGACTTCGCCGGAAATCGACTTTTTTGCCAACGGCTTCGGGCCCGACGACCGGGTGTTCTTCATCTCGTCTATCTTCGGCGGCACGGGCGCGGCGGGCTTTCCGCTCTTGCTCAAAAACCTGCGCAACCCCGCCGGCAAGCTGCCCAAGCAGGACCGCCTGAACGCCGCGCCGATGGGCGCCCTGACGGTGCTGCCCTACTTCGACCTGAAGAGCGACGAGACCAGCGCCATCGACTCGAACACGTTCATCACCAAAACCAAAGCCGCGCTGGCTTACTACCAACGCAATCTGCCGGGCTTAAACGCGCTCTACTACGTGGGCGACCAGGCCAAAAAGCAGCAGGAAAACCGCGAAGGCGGAGGCCAGCAGCGCAACGACGCCCACTTCGTGGAAGTAGTGGGCGCGCTGGCCGTGTTCGATTTCATGCGCCACCCGGCCGCCACGCTGCTCCAGGACACGCACTACTACGAGTACGGTCTGGAGCGCGACGACCAGGACGTGCAGTTCCAGAGCTTCGACCCCGGCCAAACCCGGCCGCTCATCGGCGCCGCGCTCACCGAGTTTGAGTTTTTCGCCACCTGGCTCGAACACCACTTTCCCGATACCGACGACGCGGTGTACGCCAAGAACATCGGCCTGAAATCGGCCTGGCAGACGGGCGCCTTCTACCGCGACTTGCGCCGGTTTTTGTTCGACTATAACTCGCCCGAAGGCCAGCCCATTAGCTTCTCGGCCTGGCTGCGCGAGCTGCAAGGCAACGCGCGCCGCTTCGCGCCGTTCCGGCTGGGTGAGGCCGATTTCGACAAGATTGTGGTCGGGCAGGAGGCGAAAAAAGGCTTTTTTAACTCCGATGTTATCAGCCGCAGCTACGTGCGGGAGCGGCTGGACAAGCAGCTGCGCAAAGTGACGGACGCCGAGGCGCCGGGCGAATTTATTCGGGCTTTCAGCGACGTGATGCACGAGGTAGTGACGGAGAAGGTGCCGGGGTTTTAGGAGGTAGGAGACATTACTTCAAAGACTGTCATGCTGAGCTTGCGAAGCATCCTCTCGCCGAGGAACGATACCAGAACAGATGGTTACTGCGTCGTTCTCACGTGATAAGATGCTTCGCAAGCTCAGCATGACAGATGAATTTATAATCAGCAACCAACTATAAATGAGCAACATCCTTCAACTGCTCGAACGCGGTAACGCCAACCTGCGCGGCTGGCAGGAATCCAACCAGCTCACGGCCCTCGAAGCCGAGCGGATTGCGGACCCGGCGGCGGGCACCTCGCGGCGCACGGCCACGGCCATCCCTACCCCCTTCGGGCGGCTCCATCTGCTGGAAACGGCCTTTAAGTTCGTGCGCCAGCAGCCGCAGGGCACCTCGCTGTATCACCGGCTCGTGTCGCAGTGCTGGGACATGCTGGAGCTACTCTTCTACTCCAAGCCGACCGACGAGTACCAGCTGCGGTTCGTGGCCTGGCAGAAACAGGAGCAGCTGGCGCTCATGCAGGGCAGCTCTGACCTGCGGGTGAAGCTGCTCGGCGACACGCTGGCCTTGTACCTAGCCGATGAGCATTTCCGGGATGTCGATTCGCTGTATTTGATTTTTGCCGACCGGCAGGCGCCCGGCGGCGGGCCGCGCACCACGCAGCTGCTGGGCGGCACCTCGCCGTTCACGCTCGTTTTCGTGCACCCTGAAATTCAGCCGCTGAACACCCAGCGCAAGGGCGGCGCGGGCTTCTATTTCGACGCGCAGGTAGTGCCGCTGGGCAGCCGCAGCGCCGCTTTTCAGGACTACGTCTATGGTCTGTTCACGGTGCAGCCGACCTTGCGCGAGGCTGATTTTGCGGGCGCCGTGTACGGGCTGCTCACCACGCTTGACAACCCGCGCATCAACGCGCTGGCCGAGCAGAAGCTGACCGAAGCCGCGTTCAATCAGCCGTATGAACCACTGCGCGATGCGCAGGGCAACGCGGTGCAGATTCGGGGCGTGGTGCTGCGGCATTTGGCGGAGGCGCAGCAGCCGATTAGCTCCGACTGGTTTCTGGCGGCTACGGTGCCGCAGCTGGGCAAAACGCCGCTGGCACTCTTGCCGGGGCTGGATTTGCGGCGCAGCAACTACTTCGGCGGCACGCCGGGCACCGACCAGACCGTGATTAGATGGTCCTACCCCCAGCCGCCGGAAGAGCGCCGGCTCGAAGGGCTGGGCGTGCTGTATCCCTTCTTGACGGTCAATGACTTGTTGGAAGACCAGCTCATCGAAGTGCCGTTTGCGGTCAATACCGAGCGGTTCTACTTCGGCACGGTGCAGGCCGAGCCGGGCGCGCGCGCCGAGGACCGGCCGTTCCGGTTTCTGCTGCCGCTCAAGAAGCGCTATTTCGACTACTTCCGCCCCGAAGACCTCGACCGCTACCTGCGCCTGACTGTATTCGACAACCACGTGCTGGTGCAGCTCACCTTGCCGGTGCAGAGCGCTCGCGAAGTGGTGTACGAGCGGCGCTACTATTACCGGCCCGGCCCCGGTGCCAGCGCCGACCAGCCCGTGGCCGCCGCGCCCAGCGACAACGCCAAGACGCCCTACGTCGGCGGCCGGGTCAGCGCCCGCGTCAACGTGAGCGTATTTCCGTTTTATAAATTTCCGAACAGCTCCCAGCCGGGCTTCAACAGCGAGTACTACGTCGAGCTGCTGGACCAGAACGAGGGCGCTGACCTGGCCCGGCTGCGGTTTTTTGTGGGCTCGCAGGAACTGGGGCCGCTGGCGGGCGGCAGCACCCGCGGCGTGCGCACGCACGCGCGCCAGGGCCGCAACCCCGGCGAGCCGGCCAGCACCTACTACGAGGTGCTCGGCACGCCCTTCGACTTCGTGGAAGTGGCCTCGCCGCTGGGCGGGTTCGCGCCGGCCGGCTCGGCCGTGAACGGCCTGCTCGTGCCGCGCTGGCAAACGGCCGTTGGCGGGGCCGGACGCTACACGTTTGCGGTCGATTTTGGTACCACGAACACCCACGTGAGCTTCGCCACGGCCGAGCGGGCCGAACCGCAGCCGTTTAACATCAGCAAGGAAAAGGAGCTGCAAGTCGTGACCCTGAACCGGCCGCTGCTCTCGGCCGACTACAGCCTGGCCAAGCGCTACGGCGTCAACAGCCTGGGCTCGATGCCGTTGGCCGATACAATTCGCAACCGCGAGTTCGTGCCCGCCTTCGTCGGAGCTGAGGGCGCCGACGTGGCCTTCCCGATTCGCACGGCGACCTGCGAGTCGCCGGCCTTCGTGAGCGAGGGCGACCCCATGCTGTTTGGCTCCATCAACATCGGCTTCCACATGAGCCGCGACGGGGCGCTCTACAATCAACCCGAAAAAGGCCGCTACCAGACCAACCTCAAGTGGGACACCGAGGGCAGCAACCGGGCGGCCGGCGAGGAGCGCATCCGGGCCTTCGTGCGCGAGTTGCTGCTGATGATTAAGCACAAAGTGGCGCTGAATGAGGGCGATGTGAGCCTGACGCAAGTGGTCTGGTCGCGACCCCTGAGCATGAAGCCGATTGGGCGGCGGCTGTTCGAGGACGTATGGCAGTCGGAGTTTGAGCGCGTGTTTGGGGCCGCGCCCGGCGCCCGGCTGGCCGATATCACGGAGTCGTGGGCGCCCTACCTCTATCTCACCGACCCGCGCACCGACGGCGGCATCGTGCCCAACGACTACGACAACGTGGTCAACATCGACATCGGCGGCGGTACCACGGACGTGCTGCTCTTGCGCGGCCGGCAGCCCGAAGCCTCGCTCTCGTTCCGCTTTGCCGGCGAGGTGCTCTGGGGCGATGGCGCGGCCGGCGGCGCCCGCCAGCAAAACGGGATGCTCTACTACTACGTGAGCCGCACGGCCAATAAGCCCATCAGCCAGGAAGCCTTCGCAGCCCGCGAGGTGGTCAAATCAGCCCTGCAAAGCAAGGCTGGCTCGGCCGACGTGGTGAGCCTGCTCTTCGGGTTTGACAAGCAGCTGGAGTTTACGCGGGAGCTGCGCGGGGCCAAGTATCTGCGCGTGGTGCTGTTGCTGCACTTCGCGGCCGTCGTGTACCACGTCGGACAGGTGTGCCGGGCCAGGGGCGTGGCGGTGCCGCGGCACCTGTGCTTTTCGGGCAAGGGCAGCATGTATCTGCGGCTGCTGGATTTGAACGCTGATTTGTCGGCTCTGACCCAGCTGGCGCGGCTGGTGCTGGAGTTCGCGGCCGGTGCGGCGGCCCCGCGCGACTTCCGCCTGACGTTGGTTTCGCAGCCCAAGGAAGCCACGGCCAACGGCGCCGTACTCTGGAAGCTGAGCGGCGGCGGCCGGCTGGCCTCGCCGCCGGAGTTCGTGCTGGCCGGCGCCTGGACGCCCGACGGGGCTAATGCTCCGGCAACCGCCGCCCCGGCGCCGGCCGTAACGCCAGCGCCGGCCGTTGTGGCGCTGGCGGCTGGCAATCCGGTGCCCTCGCCCGTCGTGAGCACCGCCACGCCGGAGTTTTTGCCGCCGTCGGTAGCCGCCGCGAATGTATCCGCCCCAACTTCGGCGCCGACTTTCGTCCCTACCCCCCCCGCCATGCCGGACCCGGCGCCGGCCGAAGCAGATGGCTTCCCCGACTTGGGCAGCATCGGCTGGGGCAGCGCGCCGGTTGAGGGTGCGGGCGGAGCTTCGGCGGCAGCCGCTCCGGCGCCAGTGCCAGTTTTGGAGCCGGCTCCCGTGGCCCCTACCCCCCCGTCGGCGGCCAATGCCGCCGCACCGACTGGCCTCATCACGCTGGGCGAGGCCGTGAGCTTGCGCGAGGACGTGCTGGCCAATGCCCGCCGCCTGACCCGCTTCATCACCCACGACTCGCCCGGCGTGCGGGAGCTGTGGGATGATTTGAACGTGGAGCTGGACCCGGATTTTGTGTACAACTACCTCGACGGCCAACTCAAGGACAGCCTCAACGCGGGCCTCAACCAGCTGCTGAGCGCCGGCGCCAAGCCTGAGGACAAGCTCCCCGAAACCCTGTTTTTCTTCCCTTTCCGCGACGCGCTGTTTCAGCTGGGCCGGGAGCTTTTCCGCCGCTACTATGCCGCGCAACCTAAATAAGCCAGCCAGGCTGGGCCACGCTCTGGCACTCATGCTCCTCACAGCTGGGCTCAGCCGCCCGGCGGCGGGCCAGGGCCAGCCCGCGGCGCGGCCAGCGGCGGGAGCCACTCAACCGTCAGCAACCAATGACGAGCGCCGCGCCCGAATTTGGGGCGCCGCGGCCCGGTTCATCTACGCCGACGACCCGGACCTGGCGAGTTTGCGCCCGGAGCTGGAGCCGGCGATGGATGAGGGCAGCCTGTCCACGTTCGCCAGCAGCCTCACCGACGCCGTAAACGCAGAAAAGCAGCAGCGGCCCAGGCAGCAGAGTCACCTGCAAACCTTCCAGACCTTTTACGAAGAAACCCGGGGCACCACGAACCTACCGAAGCTGCTAACGGCCATCCGCAGCAAGCTGGAAAGCAACGCCGACCGTATGAAGGACCCGGCCCGCAAGCAACGGCTTGATGCCTTGTCGGCGCAGCTCAGCCAACTGGCTACGGCTCCATCGTTGCCGCCAGCTCCCGCCGCTCTCACCCTGGCCGGCCCCGCCATCGGCGCCGGACTACCGGTAGCGGCGCCGGCGGCAGGCACCTCCGATACCGCCCCGCAGCCCGCCCCCGCCCTACCCGCGCCAGCCCCTTACTCCGACCCCGCGCCCGAAAGCGCTTCTTCCTGGCTGCCTATGCTTTCCCTGATTATGTCGGCGCTCAGCCTGCTGGGTGTGCTGTATCTGCTGCTGACCCGCGCCCGGCCCAAGAGCGGACTTGGCCGCCCAGCGGCTTCCAGCGGTACCAGCCGCCGGACTATCGACAGCAACACGTTCAGCCCCGGCCAATATGAAGAGCTGCGTAAGGAAGTGCACAGACAGGTGCTGGCGGCGCTGCCCGCGGCCTCTCAGCCCGCAGTCAGCCCGCCGGCCGTGGTGCTGCCCCCCTCAGCGCCGCGAAATGTAGCGGCGCCAGTAGCCGCGCCGCGCGCCGCGACCCCGGCGGTGAGCCCGCCCGCACCCGCTCTGGCGGCAGGCCCTACCCCCCCCCTGCCGCCCAGCCTGCTGGAACTGGTGACAGCCGAACCCGCCGCGGCTACGACCCCCGCTCCTATCCCCCAGCTGCGCACCATCTACGTTAATCAGCAGCCGCTCGACGGAGCTTTCCGGCGCGACAACCTGGCCGACGCGCCGGCCTCGTACACTATTTTTGAAATCACGGTTGATGCGCAGACGCCCGACCAGGGCACGTTCGTAGTCACGCGCAACGAGGCGGCCCACAGCGGCTACATCGGCTCGCACCACAGCATTCTGGACCCGGCCTGCACGTATAACTATCCGCAGGGAGCGGTTTCGCGCATCATTACCGACGTGCCGGGCACAGTGCAGCGGCAGGCCTCGGGCGACTGGCACATCAGCCAGAAGGCGCAGATTCACTTCGCGTAGGGTGCGGGGCTTGCCCCCGCCCGGCATTCGCGCCGATTTAATTTTCTCTTCGATTATCGTTCCCGCGCCGGGCGGGGGCGAGCCCCGCACTCTACTGATTATGGCCCTTTCCCTGCTGGAGCTGCTGGTCGTGGCGCTGATTGTCGGCTTGCAGCTCCGCGCTTTCGCCCGTAGCCGGCGGGAGTCGGCGCGGCTGGCGGCGCTGTTTCCAGAAAGTGAGCAGCTGTCTATGGTACCTCAAAGTCTAAAGGAAATAGTTAATCAGCTAGCAAGAGAAGTATCTATAATGACAGGCGCCGCCGGCCCCGACTTCCGGGAGCTGCTGGCCGACACCAACGCCTACCTGCGCAAAAACAAGGGCACCGCCGACTTCAACATCCTGCAAAGCATTGCCGAGCGGCGCGCTGCTGCGCTCGATGAGGAAGTGCAGGCCGGCACCTCCGCTCCGCTCTACATCGGGTTGATGGGCACATTTGGCGGCGCTATTCTGGGGCTGGCAAGCCTGCTGTTGAGCGGCGGTAAGTTTGATGATGCGGCCATTCAGGCGTTTTTGCAGGGTGTGGCCATTGCGATGGTCGGCAGCCTCTGCGGGCTGGGCTTGACGCAGTACGCCGGGGCACTATACCGCACGGCGCGGCGGCAGGCCGAGGCGCGGCGCAACGCCTACTACACGTTTTTGCAGGTCGAGCTGCTGCCCATTCTGCACTCCGACATGGCCGGCAGCCTGGGCAACCTCAAGTCAGTGCTCGATGCGTTTAACCAGGAGTTTTTGAGCAAAATTTACGAGTTCGGGCCCATTGTCGGGGCGCTGAACGAGAATATCAGCACCCAAAAGGATTTTCTGGCGGAGCTGCAAAAAGTCGGCTACACTGAGATGGCCGAGGCCAGCATCCGCGTCTTCGAAAAAGTGGCGCAGAGCGCGCATCACTTCGAGAATTTCCTGGTGTACCAGGAAAAGTTGAACGCCACCCTGCGCAACGGCAGCGCCGTGGCCGAGCGGGTTGAAAACCTGCTCAATCGGCTTACCAGTTTAGAGCAGGGCCTGAACCAGGTGCCCGAACTGCTCCGGCAGCACGACGGCACAGTGCGGGCGCAGTTGGCTTTTTTCCAGCAAAACCAGGCCGAGATGGACCGCCTCACCGGCCAGACCGGGCAGTTTTTCGACGAGCAGTATCATCAATTGGCTGACGTGATGCGCCGCCGCATGGCCTACTTTCAGCAGGAAGCCACCGAGGCGGCTAACCTCTGGCAGGAGCATTTCCAGGCCCTGAACCGCGACAACATCTACGAGCGCATCATGAAGTTTATGGAGCCGCTCGGCAACCTGCCCCAGCGCCAGGCTCAGCTCAACCAGCAGCACGAAATCCTGGCCCAAGCCATCGGCCGCACCAACGAGCAGCTGCTGCAGAAGCTCACCGCCGACGCCCAGCTGCACCAGCAGCTCACGGAGCAGATGCGCACGTTGAACGAGCTACTGGAAAAGGCCACCGCTAAAGGTCCCGTGGGCCGCATGATGGCCAAGGTGTTCGGCGGCCCGGCCCCTACCCCCCCTGCCAGCCCCAAAGCCACCCGATGAGCCCGCAGCGCAACGGCCCCGGCGCCGGTAGCCGCCAAAACCCCTTCTGGCTCAGCTACGTGGACCTGATGACGGCGCTCTTCCTCATCATGCTCGTCTTGTTCGTGCTCAGCTACCGCCGCTTTCAGGAGCGCGAAAACCAGCTCCGGGTGCAGCTGCGCCAGTTGCAGCTCATTCAGCGCCTCGAAAGCTCGGTGCAGCAGTTGATGAGCGACAAAACCCTGTTTCGCTACGAGCCCCGGTTCCGGCGCTACACGCTGGCGCGCGACATCCAGTTTCAGGGCGGGCAGTGGGACCTGCGCCGCCCCAGCCAAAGCCTACCCCCCGCCCAGGCCGCTGCCAGCCTGACCTACCTGCGCCAAACCGGCCGGGCCCTGCGCAGCCTCGTGGACTCGCTGCTGGCCCGCAAGCGCCACGACCCGGCCCTGCGCGAGGTGAGCTACGTGCTGCTCATCCAAGGCAGCGCCTCAAACCTGCAAGACGCCCGCGCCCCGCGCTACGACACCTACGCCTACACCAGCTACGAAAACTGGGGCTACATCCTGAGCTACCAGCGCGCTAAGGCTCTGCACGACTTCTGGCGCCAGGAGCGCATCGCCGACTTCGATGCCCCCCGCTACCACGGCCTGCTGGAGCTGGCCCTGGCTGGCAACGGCTACGGCGGCGTCGGCCGCTATAATTCCCGGAAGCGCAACCTGCGCGTGACCAATGCCGAGGAAAAGCGCAACCAGCGCTTCCTCATTCAAATCATCCCGAAAATCGGGCAGGTGAAATAGGGGTAAGTGCGCAGTTGGGTAGTCAGCCCCAGCGGGGCGGCATAATGGTAGAAAGAGGGGGTAGGAAAATACCAGAGCCCCCGCGGGGCGACGCCTTGGCCGCGCAGCCGGAGGTGTCGCCCCGCGGGGGCTCGAACGTTGAGAGAGCCGATTTTCTACCATTATGCCGCCCCGCTGGGGCTGACTACCCAACTGCGCACCAAGCACTAGTTTACTCCTCCAGCTCGCGATGGAAGTGAGTACGTAGAATTTCGCTCAGGTCCTTGCGGGTCAGGGGTTTGCTCAGGAAGCCGGCTACTTCGAGCTGCCGGGCCCGCTCCAGGTCCTGCGGGTGCAGCGAGGTGGTGAGCATCACCACGACGGCCGCCTGGCGCTGGGCAGCGGGCAGTTCGGCGTAAGCTTCCAGAAACTCGAAGCCGTTCATGACGGGCATGTTTACGTCGAGCAGAATCAGGGCCGGGCAGTGGCCGGCGCCAGCTTCGCCGCAGTGCTCGGCCAGCAGGGCCAGGGCCTCGCGGCCGTTGCCGGCCACCAGCACGTGCTCGGTGACGTGCAGGCGGCGCAGCAGCAATTGATTGAGGTAGTTCGTGGTCTGGTCGTCGTCAATCAGCAGCACGCAGTTCAGCTTTTGCACGGCAGCGGGGGTAGGGGTTTTCGGTTGGGAAGGGGCACGCCCCGACTATTGTTTTAAGTACACCGCAAACGTGGAGCCTACCCCCAGCTCGCTCTGCACCCGAATGTGGCCGCCGGCATTTTCCACCATTTTCTTGACCATGAAGAGGCCGATACCGGAGCCTTCCACGTGGTCGTGCAGGCGCTGAAACAGGGCGAAAAGCTTTTCTTCGCCACCGTGCCGCAACTCCAGGCCCAGGCCGTTGTCCTGCACCTCCAGCACGATATGGGCGCCCTCGTGGCGGCAGCGGATGTGCACCCGCGGCGGGCGGGCCGGCGCGCGGTACTTGAGGGCGTTGCTGAGCAGGTTGTAAACCACCGAGCGCAGGTTTTTCTCGCTGAACGAAACCGGCGGACAGCTCCCGACCTCCACCCGCACCTCGGCGCCGCTGGCTTGCACCTGCGGGGCCAAATCGAGCTGCACCTCGGCAATGAGCCGGGCCAGGTCGAGGGGCGCGGCGGGCGCGGCTGATTCCTTTTGCAGCTGCGTGACGTCGGTCAGCTGCTCAATCGTGCGCTTAAATCGCTCTACTGAGTCCTGCATCATGCCCAGAATGGGCGCCACCTCAGTGGGCGGCGCGTCGGCAGCAATCCCTACCCCCCCCGGCTGCGCGCGCAGCTCCCAGCGCAGGGCGTCGAGCAGGCCTTCGATGTTGGTGATGGGCGCCTTGAGGTCGTGGGAAGCCGTGTAGATGAAGTTGTCCAAATCCACGTTGGCGCGGGTGAGCTGCTCGTTGTTGGCTTGCAGCGCCCGCTGGGCCTCGTCGATGCGGGCCAGGGCCAGCTTGTGCTCGTGAATATCGGTGTAGGTGCCAACCCACTGCATGATGGCGCCCTGCTCGTCGCGCGAGGGCAGGGCGCGGCCCAGCATCCAGCGGTAGTGGCCGGCGGCGTTGCGGATGCGGCACTCCACTTCCAGGGCCTGCCCGGTGGCCAGGCACTGCCGCCAGGCGGCGGCGCCGGCCGCCAGGTCGTCGGGATGGATGGCGCTGCGCAGCCACTCGTCGCGGCTGCGCTCGCCCTGGGGCGCCACATAGTCAAACCAGCCCGAGTTGAGGTAGGTGTTGCGGCCATCGGGCCCGGCGGTCCAGGCAATCTGGGGGATGCCTTCCAGCAGCCGGCGGGCTTCGGCGGCGGCCTGCTCGACCACCAGGCGGGCAGCCTCCTGCATTTTCAACACCTCGTTCTGCTGCTCCAGCAGCTGGTTTTGCTCGGCCACCCGCGCCCGGATGGCCTTCACTTCCGTTTCGGCCGACAAGTCGGTGAGGATGACGGCCAGCACCGGCGCCTCGTTGAAGATGAGCACGTTCATGGACACGGCCACCGGGCGCTGGGTGCCGCCGCGCGCGCCCAGCGGCAGCTCGCCCCGGCTCCAGCCCGCCCAGCCCTGGCCCAGCAGGCCGGCCCAGTAGGCCCCGAAGGTGGGGGGTACGAAGGCGTCGAAAGAGCTGCCAATCACCGTTTCCAGCCCCAGCTCCAGCCAGCCCGCCAGGCAGGCGTTGCAGTACAGAATCGTGTTGTCGGGGCTCAGCAGCAGGGCGCCCTCGTTCATGCGCTCAATCAGGGTGCGGTAGCCCTGGTCGGCCCCTTCGAGCGTGAAGATGCGCGGCCCGTCGGCACCCTGAATGGCTAGCGCATCGACGGCGCCGGTGCGCACGGCCTCAATCAGCTCCTGCGCTTCCTGAAGCTGGTGGCGCAGCTCCTCATTTTCCTGGGTCAGGGCTTGCAGGTGGGGCAACCCGTTCCCCGTTGGCTCAGCCATTGCTGGGGCCGTTGGGCGCGGCGGGGGGGGTAGGGAAATCAGTTTCGGGCGCGGGCAGGCCCAGCGCTACCAGCACCCGGCGCCGGTCCGAGAGGTCGCCGACGAGGCGGCGCACCAGGCCGGGGCGCTTCTTAATTAAAGTAGGGGCGGCAATCATCTGCTCGTCGGCCGCGCGCTCGGGCTGCTGGTAGATGTCAATAATGAGCAGCTCGTAGCGCCCTTTCAGGTGCTCTTCGCAGATTTCCTTGATGTTGCGCACCGCCCGCGTCGAGTTGGGCGTGGCCCCCGTGATGTAGAGGTGCAGCAGATACTCCGGGCCGTCATCTTCTCCGACCGACTCTCCAACAATTATCATCTGGGCGCAGATTAGGCGGTTTTGGCCACCGGCCGGATATCGAGCCCAACCAGCACCCGCTCTTCATTAGATAAGTCGCCGATAATCTTGCGAATCGGCACCGGCACCTTGCGCACCAAGGTCGGGATGGCCAGAATCTGGTCGCCCTCGGCCAGTTGCGGATTTTCGAGCAAGTCAATCACTTCCAGCTGGTAGCGGCCCACCAAGTGCTCGTCGCAGTAGCGGCGCAGGTTGGCCAGCGCCATTACCGACTTCGGCGTCTGGCCCGCCACGTAGAGGCGCAGCTCCCAGGTTTCCTTCGCATCGACGTCTTCCACTTCCATCAGGAGAACTTTAGGCCAACAAACCGCTGGCAGCTATACTTGGTTGTACGGCCCACCGGCCCCTATGACTGACGCGACTCGGCCAGCGGCGTGCCGCTGCCGTGGAGTGCGGCCCGGTCGCGGGTGGCGGCCTGCTGGCGCAGCTGCTCCTCGCTGTTGATGAAGCGCAGCTCTTCTTCGACGCTCTCAAATTCCGTGCGCAGATTGCCGATGTTGGCTTCCAGGGTGCGGCGGCGGCGCTCCAGCTCGCGGTCGCGGCGGGCCAGCTCCTGCTGGGCGGCGGCGGCCTGGGCTTGCTCGCGCAGCTGCTCGGTGAGGCGGCTGGCGCCGGTAATGATGCCCGTGGGCCCAATCACGACGTCGAGCAGCTCGATGCCGCGCTCGGTGACGACGAACTCGCGCACCTGGTTCGAGTGACTCATACCCCGGCTTTTGAGAATGCTCAGTCCGCGGTTGCGCTCGCCTACTCCCTCCAAATCGCGGACGCTAATCCAGGTGTCAACCAGCGACGAGACGCCTTCTTCGGTCATCTCCTCACTGCGGTTGGTGCCGCTGAGCAGGGAAGTAAACAGGGCCGTTATGCTGTTTACTTTCAAAAAATCAATCAGCCGGGTGAGCATCGAGCGCACCTCGTTGATATTGCCGACTGAAATCAGGTTGCTGATGGGGTCGATGACGACGGCCGTGGGCTCGAACTCCCGGACCAGCTTGTGCACCGTGACCAGGTGCCGCTCCAGGCCGTTGAGCGTGGGCCGGGCGGCCTCGATGCGCAACGCGCCGGCCTCTACCCAGGGAGCCAGATTCAGGCCCACGGACTTCATGTTGCGGATGAGCTGCTTGGGCGACTCTTCAAAGGCGAAAAACAGGCAGCGCCCGCCGGTCCGGCAGATTTCGTGGGCGAAGCCGGCGGCGAGCGTGGTCTTGGCTGTGCCGGCCGTGCCGGTGATGAGAATGCTGCTGCCCTCGTAGAAACCCTTGAGCCCGAACATCTCGTCCAGGGCCGGGATGCCCGACGAGACGATGCGGTCGGAAACTTCGTGCTCAAGCTTGAGCGACGTGACGGGCAAAACCGAGATGCCGTCCTCAGTGATGAGGTAGGGATACTCATTCGTGCCGTGGGTGCTGCCGCGGTACTTGACGATGCGCAGCCGGCGGGTCGTGATCTGGTCGATGACGCGGTTGTCGAGCAGAATCACGCAGTCCGACACGTACTCCTCCAGGCCTTGCCGGGTCAGGCTGCCCTCGCCGCGCTCAGCAGTGATGATGGTCGTGACGCCCTTATCCTTGAGCCAGCGGAAGAGGCGGCGGATTTCGGCCCGCAGCAGGGCCTCGTTGGAGAAGCCGCTGAACAAGCTCTCAATCGTGTCGAGCACCACGCGCTTGGCCCCGATGGAGTCGATGGCGTAGCCGAGGCGGATGAACAGGCCTTCCAAATCGTAATCGCCGGTTTCCTCAATCTCGGCGCGGTCGACGTGCACGTGGTCGAGGCGCAGGAGCTTCTGGGCTTGCAAATCGGGCAAATCGAAGCCCAGCGAGGCGACGTTGGCGGTCAGTTCGTCGGCCGTTTCCTCGAAGGCCATGAACACGCCCGGCTCCTGAAACTCGACGGCGCCGCGCACCAGAAACTCCATAGCCATGAGCGTCTTACCGCAGCCAGCGCTGCCGCACACCAGCGTGGGCCGGCCCAGCGGCAGCCCGCCCTCCGTAATTTCATCGAGCCCGTCGATGCCGGTCAGGGCTTTGGGCAGCGTGGGCAGGACAGGGTCGGCAGAAGCGGGAGCGGAACGGTAAGGCATTGCAGGTTGCGGAAAGCAAGGGCGGGTAGAGCTGGGCCAGGCAAAGCTACGCGGAATCGGGGGGGGTAGGGAATGGCTGGGGACGGGCAGGCTAAAAGGACGTCATGCCGCGCGCCGCGCAACGGAGCGAAGCATTCCGCGTGGGAAAGTAATCCAACCCTCAGGTGGTCCTGCTGAGCTTGCCGAAGCATCCTGGCAGCATAGTACTTCAATCATTGGTTGCCATTGATTACTTCCCCACGCAAGATGTCTCGCGTTGCTCGACATGACCGCCTTTCACCTTTTATTTAAACTACTTCCCCTGGCGAGATGCTTGGCTTTGCTCAGCATGACCGCCCTTTAATCGCCTTATTCCCTACCCCCCTGCCTAATGCAAAGGCCGGCGCTTGAGCATTCCGCCCACGGCGTCGTCGATGCTGTGCTGCACCAGGAAGGCGTGCGGGTCGAGGCGCTTGACTTCCTGGCGCACCTGCGGCAGTTCCAGGCGGGTGACGACGGTGAAGACGATGTTCATCTCCTGGCCCTGCTCGCCGCGCTTGCCGTAGCCGCTCTCGCCCTTGTAAATGGTGACGCCCCGGCCCAGCAAGTGCGTGATAGCGAAGCGAATATCCTCGCTGCGCTCGGAGATAATGGTTACGCCCGTATACTGCTCGATGCCGTTGAGCAGGAAGTCCAGGGTTTTGGAGGCGGCCACGTAAGTGAGGATGGAATAGAGGGCGGCCTGGACGCCGAGCACGAGCATGGCTGCGCCAAAGATGACGATATTGACCAGCAGAATCACGTCGCTTACTTTCAGCAGCGGCGTGCGCTGGCTCACGAGCAGGGCGGCGATTTCGGTGCCGTCGAGCACGGCCCCGCCGCGCATGGCCAGCCCGATGCCGGCCCCGATAAAGACGCCGCCAAACACGGCCGTCAGGAGCAAATCGGGCGTCACGTCGGGGTAGGGAACTACGGCAATGGCCAGCGAGAGGCCGGCAATGGCGGCGGCGCTTTTCAGGGCGAAGGCCAGGCCCAGCTGCCGGTAGCCGAGCAGCAGAAACGGCAGGTTGATGACCAGCAGCAGCCAGGACAGCCGAATGTCGAAAGCGGCTGAAAGCAGCATCGAGACGCCCGTCACGCCGCCGTCGATGAAGTGGCTGGACTGCAAGAAGCCCCTGATGCCCATGCCCGCGCTCAGGATGCCGAGCCCGATGAGGCCGAAATTCTTAAGGCCGGAGAGCAAATCGGCGACGGGCGCGCCGCCGGCGGGTGATGATTCGTCCATATCTTCCATAGCGGAGCTGGGAGAGCGTTGGCGCAGCTTGCGCAGCAGAATGAGTTGGGGCAGCAACATAAATGAGGGCGAAGCGGCGCGCTAGCGGGCTGGGCGGGCCGCGCGTCGGCCGCTCGTGTCCTGGTAGGGATGAATCGGGTTGCGGCAGTTGCCCTTGTGGGTGAGCGTGGCGTAGCCGTGGGTGACTTCGACGCGCAAATATTCGCAGCCCTCAATTGTGACCACGCGGTAGTCGGGCGGCACGCGGCGCCGGGCTTCCTCGACGCGCTTGCCGCGGCTGCTGGGCGACTCTTCGCAGCCCGCACCAAGACCAAGGACCAGCAGACTGAAGAGTAGAAAAGGTCTCATAGAGTTGTCAGCTGTGCAAGAGCTACTCGAACGGCCCGCTGCCGGGAGCCGCCCTGAGCTTTGTGTATGCAGTTTCGAGCCTGCTCAGCCATGCGCTGGCTGCTTTGCCGGGTAGCGTCCCCTGGGTTTACTGCTCAAGAGTCAAGCCCAGCGGCTCATCCTCTACGCAGAAGGCGAACCGCCGGGCTTGGGTTGCTGGCAACTGGGCGAAGAAATTCTGTTACTCCTCAAAGGCGTTTTCCAGCAGCTTTTCCTGGCGCATATAAGTCATCTTATACTCCGGGTCGAAGCGCACGCGCACCTGGGTGCGGGTGCGCTGGTACTTGCCCCGCGAAACCCGAAACGCCCGGCTCCGCTCGATGTAGGTCACGGTGCGGGTGCCGTCGGCGGCGGCGGGCGCCACGCGCAGTGTGCCTGGCACCACGGTGGTGCTCAGCTGCTTAAACTCCGGAAACATGCTTTGATTCAGCTCACTTTCGATGGCGGCCGGCGTCAGGTTCTGGCGGGTGTAGAGGCGCTCGACCACCGGCGCGAAGTGCTGCCGGGCGTTGAAGGGCGGCACCTGCAAGTCGGTGTAGTAGCTGCTCAGGGCCTGGCGCACGCGGGTAGTGGCCTCGTCGTCGCCTTCTTCGGGCGCGGCGGCCGGCGCCGAATCATCGGCGCCGGCCTGCGGGCTGGCCGCCGGGGCCGCAGCCGGCTCCTCGGTGGGCGGCGTAGCAGCAGCCGGCGCCGGCTGCGGGGTGGGCACCGGCTTAGCAGGGGCCGGCGCGCTGGGGAAAACGGCGTCCTCAGCTTCCGTGATAACCGGCTTTGGGGCCGGGGCGGGCCTGACCACCGAGTCGCGCGGGGGCGCCGCTGCCGCTACCGGAGGGCTGGAAAGGTCTTCTTCCGGCGCGGGGGGGGTAGGCGCCGAAGCCGACGGGCCAGCCTGCGGGCCGGTTTCGGGGCCCACAGCCACCGAGTCGGCGGCGGTCCGGCTGCGGCTGGTCAGATGCTCATCGCCCTGGTCGGGCCCCAGAAACAAGTAGCCCAGCAGCAGCAGCAAGGCCAGACCGCCCAGGGCCAGTAGCAGGGTGGGCAGCGCCCGGCTGGGGCGCTTGGATGAGGGCACGGGCTGGAAGTCCGGCGCCGGTGCCATTTCGGGCGCGGCGGCCCGCACGGCGACCGGCTCCATCGGCACCGGCGCGCGCTGAGCCTCAGCCAAGCCACCAAGTGACGCGGCCGGCGCCGGGACGGGTGTTGCGGTCACCGGGGGGGGTAGGACGGGCGCGACGGGTACGGGCGGCCCAACTGGCGGCAAGAAATCAACTGTGGGCGGCACTTGCGACGGCACCTGAGGCGGCGCGGCGGGTACGGGCGTGACGGGCAGGAAAGTCACTTCCGCGGCCCTGGCCGGCACCGGGGCAGAAGGCGCAGCCGTAGCCGACGCCGGCGCCACAACCACCGGCGCTACCGGCACCAACCGGGGTGGCGGCATCTCCCCGGGTGCCGCCGGGGCCGCCGGGGGTGGCGCGGGGGCGAGCGGGGTCGGGGCGGCCGGCGCTTGCTGGTACATATCAAGCAGCGATGGCAGCTCAGCGGCGGGCGCCGCCGCGGACGGCGCCGCCACAGGCGGCGGGGGCAGGGGTGGCGCCGGCGCCGGCGCGGACACCGGGGGGCCAGCCGGCGGGCGCGCGGGCGCCGCCGGGGGGGCCGCCACGGCCCGGTGCTTGAGAATGGCGTATTCGGCGGCGGTGATGGCGCCCTGGTCGAGCAGGGCCTTGAGCTGGCGCAGCACCTCGGGCTGCGAAGTAGGGTCGATGGGCGAAGGGGTCATGGTCCCTAAACGAAAAAAGAACTGCGAAAGCTAGTTTTTCTGGCCCAGGGCCGAGAGGCGGGCGCGGCGCTGTTGCAGGCGCAGGTCGGCGGCGCGGCGCACATCCACGTTTTGCAGCAGCCGCACCGAATCCTGACTTACCTGCTGCTTGTTTTGAGTGTTTTCTTTTTTCAAGTCCTCGATGCGCTTGAGGTTGCTGACGGTGCTGGCCCGGCGCTGCTGCACGTTGCGCTCCAGCTTTTCCTTGTCGCGCTCGGCCTCGCGCAGCTTTTTCCCGGCCTCGTCGATGGCGGCACGGTAGGCGCGCGGACGGGCGGCGCTGGCGAAGCTTTGCAGCAGCGTGCGCATAGCACCATACTCGGTCGGGCTGCCCGTCTCGTCGAAAAAGGTGTTGTCATCAAGGCCGCCGAACAGCGCCACTTCGGCCGTCGAGTCGGTGGGCGCGATAACGGTGGCGTACAGGTTGACGAGTTTGCCCGACAGGGTTGAAACCGACGCCTGCTTGGCCGTGAGCGTGGTCGACTTGCCCAGCCCGGCAATGCCGCCGCCCTTGAAGCGCACGTTGTAGCCGTCCTTCATCCAGTCCTGGAAGTAGCTGCGGGTGTCGTTGGCCGAGCCGTCGACCTGCACTTTCAGGGCCGGGCGCTCGCGCTTCTCGTGGCTGACGGTGCCGGCGCGCACGTCGTAGAGCTGGGCGGCAGCCCGCGGCGGCCGGGCCACCGTCAGCAGCAGAACCAGCAGCAGGGAGGAGGTAAATTTCAGCATGGGGGTAGGAAATAAGTGAAAGTCAAGTGCCACGGCTCAGCGTACTTCCTGCCGCGCGAAGGCCGCCTGCAAATCGGCCCGCATGGCGGCGAAGCGGGCCACGGCGGCGGCCATAAACTCGTCGTCGAGCAATTCGCGCACCTCGGCGTCGGTGCCCGTGAGCAGGTCCAGCTCGGCCACCTTGTAGGTCTGCTCCAGGCTGCCCTGCTCCAGCTTGAGCAAGAACTTGCCGTTCCAGGCCAGGAGCGTGATTTTTACGGTAGAATGCGGAATATCGGCAACGTGGCGCATGGCAGCAAGGCAAGGATGTTGGGGCTAACGAGTTGGCGGCGTAAGGGTTGAGCAAGAGCAGGTTTGTTCCTCAGTAGGCTTCCGGCCCGGAAGGGGGGGTAGGGAATTTAATCAGCCGGCGAAACTGCCGCGGGCCGGGCGCACCAACAGCAGCAGCGGCCCGTCGCGGCGTTTCTACCCCCTACCCCCGCCCTACCCGTGCAGCCATTCCTGCACGGGCAAGGTGTAGCACTCGCCGCCGCCCAGGATGTGCAGGCGCAGGTCGCGGATGGTGAAGGGCTGGCCGGGCTTGATGCGGTGAATGTTGGTGGCCGTGCCCGCCTGCCCCTCCACGATGGTGACCACGCCCGAACCGATAACTTCCAGCTCGCGGCCTTCCCGGATGACGACGCCGGTGTCCTCTTCCAGGCCCAGGCCCAGGCAGCCGGGGTTGGTGGCAATAATCTGGGCCATGCGGATGATGCGCCCGCGCCGCACAAAGTGGGTGTCGATGGCCACGTCGTGCAAGAATTGCAGGCCGGTGGTGACGTGAATCTCATCCTTGCGCATCCCACCGTTGTCGCGGCCCTGGTAAATCATGGGCGTGCTCATGGCCGCCGCGCCGGCCGAGGTGCCGGCAATCACAATAGCCTCGCGGGCGTGGCGCTCCTTGAGGCGGCGCAGCCAGCGCGTGCCGCCGAGCAGGGCCGTGAGGCGGAGCTGGTCGCCGCCGGTGAAGAGCAGGCCGGCGGCTTCCTCCAGCAGGCGCAGGTGCTCGTCGGTGTCGACCTCGGGCCGCTCGCGCACGTCCACTACCTCCACGCGCGCCACGCCCAGCTCGCGCAGCACGGTGAGGTAGTCAGCGGCAGCGGCCTCCGGAAACTCGGACGCAATGGGCACCACCAGCACCGGCCCCGGCAGGGTCAGCTCTTCCACAAAGCGCCGCAGGATGGCGTTGGAGGTGTGGTCGCTGTCGGCGCCGGTGGGCGACACCTTTTCTTCCCGCCCGCCGATGGCAATGAGGATGCCGCGCGGCGCCGGGCAGGCATAGGGGCTCAAGGGGGGGGTAGGGACTGGGCTGGCGGCGGGCTGTTTGCGGGTGGGCATAGGAGCTGAAAGGAAAAAGGATGATTGGCAAGCTGAACCAGGGCCGCGGGCCGGAAGCAACGAAGCCTCCAAGGGTCAAAATCCCTTGAAGGCTTGCGTAGCGTGCTATATCCCCGGCGAGCTTACTCCTCACCCACGGGCGTCAGGTCGGAGTTGGCCGGGCCGATGACCAGGGCGCCGAAGGCGTCGAAGCGGGAGCCGTGGCAGGGGCAGTCCCAGCTTTTTTCCAGGCCGTTCCAGTGCACCACGCAGCCCAGGTGCGGGCAGATGGCCGAGCAGGCGTGGGTGGCGCCGGCCTCGTCCTTGTACACGGCCACTTTGGTGAGGCCGCGGCGCAGCACGGCGCCCTCGCCGGGCTTAATCTGCTCTTCCTTCGACACGTCGCCGCCGGTCAGCAGCTCGGTATACTCGGCCATTACGTTCACGTTTTCCTTCACAAACTCCTTGGCGTTTTCCAGGCTGAGCGTGATGCGGCCGGGGTCGTAGAGCTGGGCCCAGGGGTTTTCGCGGCCCAGCACGAGGTCCGTGACCAGCAGCCCGCCGATGGTGCCGTGGGTCATGCCGTGGCCCGAGTCGCCGGTGATGATGAACACGTTGTCATCATCCAGCGGGTTGCGGCCGATGAACCCCAGGCTGTCGGAGGGCTCCTGCACCTGCCCCGACCAGCGAAAGTCGATGCCGGTCAGGTACGGAAACCGCTCGCGGGTCCAGGCTTCGAGGCGGTCGAAAGCGCCCTCCGGGTGGTCTTCCTGGCCGACTTTGTGGTCTTCGCCGCCCACCAGCAGCACATCGTAGTCGGCGCCGCCACGCAGGCCGGTCGGCCCTCCCTGCACCCGCACGTAGTGGTAGGGGTCGCCCATGTCCCAGAACAGGGCCGGCGCCACGCTGCCCTTGGGCACGCGCGCCCCAATCACGTAAGTGCGGTAAGAGCCCTGCTTGGTGTGCATCACCACCTGGTCGTTGAAGGGCGTGTTGGTGGCTACCACGATGCCGGCCGAGGCGCGCACGGTGTGGCCCTCGGTAGTTTCGGCGTAGGCCTCGCCGCCGCCCGCCACCTTCGTGACGTGGGTTTGGGTGAAGATGCGCCCGCCGTGCCTGGTGATGGCCTGGGCCAGCCCACTCAGGTACTTGATAATGTGGAACTGGCCCTGGTTGGGAAAGCGCAGGCACTCGCCGGTGCGAAAGCCCACGTCGCCGGCATCAGCCAGGTATTCCACCTCGCGCAGGCCGGCGCGGTGGGCGGCGTCCAGCTCTTTGCGCAAGTCCTTCGCGTTGCCTTCCTCGTGCAAAAACAGGTAGCCATCGACGCGGGCGAAGTCGCAGGCTATCTTTTCGTCTTTGATAATCTGCTCAATCCGGTCGATGGCCGCCGAGTGGCTTTCGGCCGCCAGGCGGGCGCCTTCTTTCCCAAAGAGGCTCTCCAGGTTGAAATAGTGGTCGTCGAGGGCGTTGGAGAGGTGCGCCGTGGTGCGGCCCGACTCGCCTGAGGCCAGCTCGCCATCTTCGAGCAGCACTACGTCGCGCCCTTCCTTGCTGAGCAGATAAGCGGTGGTCAGGCCCGCGATGCCGCCGCCCACGATGACCACTTCGGCCCGCAGGTCTTCGCGCAACGGCGCAAAAGCAGGCAGCGCGGGCGCCGTGCTGAACCAGGACGATTCGGTGCGGGCCGAGCTGTGGGCGGGGTTGGTGCGGGGCAGCGTGGGCATGGGCGTCGGCATAGGGGGTAGGGAAAAAGTGGGAGCTTTTCCTTACGCCGATAGGAGTTAAGAGTTGATTCCAATTTGTCATCCTGAAGCTTGCGCAGGATGACAAATTGGCTTACAGCAGCGTTTGCGCCAGCACGTAATCAGCCACCAGAATGGCGATAATGGAGTTGGTGACGGCCGCCGTGCTCGCCGCGCCCACTTCCAGCGAGCCGCCGCTCATCGTGTAGCCTTTGTAGGCCGAGATGGCCGCCACCAGAAAGGCAAACACCACTGACTTCACCAAAGCAAAAAAGACCGTGTAGGGCTTGAAGGCGTAGCGCAGGCCCTCGATGTACTCGGCGCCGGTGAGGCTGCCCGAGACCACGCCGGCCACGTAGCCGCCCACCAGGGCCAGCACCATCGCCAGCACCACCAGCAGCGGGAAGGTGAGCAGCGCGCCCAGCACCCGCGGCAACACCAGGTACGAGGCCGAATTGATGCCCATCGCGTCGAGGGCCGAAATCTGCTCGGTGATGCGCATCGTGCCCAGCCCGCCGGCGATGCTGGAGCCCACCTTGCCCGCCAGCACGATGCTGGTGATGGTGGGGGCCAGCTCCAGAATGGTCATCTCCCGCACCATGAAGCCCACCGTCGACATCGGGATAAGCGGGCTAATCATGTTATAGGCAATCTGCACGCAGGTCACAGCCCCGATAAAGGCCGACACCAGGCTCACGATGAAGATGGAATCGACGCCCAGCAGCACGGCCTCCTCGAAGGTCCGGGTCCAGACCACGGCCAGCCGCTCGGGGCGCCACAGCATGGCTTGCATCAACAGTAAAAAACGCCCGAAGGCGCTGACGGGTCGGGGTCCGGAATAACGCATAATGCTGAAAAAGGCAGCGCCAGGACCGTAGCCAGGCTGACCGCGCCGCAAAGGTACTGGCGCGGCCGGCGGCCGAAGGGCGGCATTCGGGCAGCGCCACCAACCCAGGCTGACGCCTACCCCCCGCTTTTACTTTAATCCCTACCCTACGCCCGCAGCGCGGGGCAGGCGCCGGGAACTTGCCTGGCCTCGGGCAGAGTTGGTTAGCGCGCACTTCGGCTTTGCTGCTTTCTATGTCTGCTTTTGTTTCTGCTACCGACACCTTCACCATAGCTTACGACGCGCAGCGCGAGCTGCTGCGGGCCTGCTGGCTTCAGCCGCTGGCCGATGAGGAGTTGCAGGCCACGCTGCTGGAGCTGCTGACGGCCGCGCAGCGCTACGCCAACTGCCGCTACTGGCTGCTTGACGCGCGCCGGCGGCCTATTGCCGGGCCGGCCTTGCGGCGCTGGGCGCGCCAGGTGCTGCACCCCCAGCTGTATCCTGCTCTGGGCGGGCCGGTGTTCGTAGCCTTTGTGGTGACGCCGGGCCAGTGGCCGGCCATTGAAAATGTGGCTATGGACCAGCACCTGCGGGCCGCCGCGGCCGAGGAAGTGTTTCCTAATTATTTCGAGGACGAGCCTACCGCCTTAAACTGGTTGCGCGACCAGCAGAAGCACGACTAAACAGCTGTTTTAAGTTGGCCGAAACCGAGGTGGAGACGCAAATTAACGCGTCCTCACCTCGGTTTCGGCGCTTCAACTCCTAGGTTAAACAGCTTCTAAAGCTGAGCGCTGCCACGGCTACTATGGCAAGGTCAGGGCGATATGCTAATTTTTTGAGTAAGATGTAAGCTCATATCATTAGCATTTGAGTTGTCTCCCGTATCTTTGAGCTAAGCGTACGGTAGTCTCCCGCCAACACGGTGGCCCCTGAAAAGGCGAAACCCCGGTTGCAGGAACAACCGGGGTTTCAAGAAGTGGGTGAGTAAAGCACCCTTTCTTCTTGTCCTCAAATGGTGAAGAAACGTGCGTTGAAGCTACTACGGGCCGCTGCTGAGGCGGTCCTGCTGGGGCTGATGAGTGGCGCCGCCAAGGCTATTGGCCTAGCGTTGCTGACCTACCTGCTCCAGCGGTAGTGGGTAAGGGGCCGGGCCGCAAGGCCGGGTCCCTTACTTTTTGCTGGCCAGCAAATATACGGCAACTAACGGAAACCAACGGCAACCTAACTGACCGTATCTCAAGGTTATCGGAGAGCGGCTGGGTTGGCTAAGCTGCTCGTGGCCAGCCCGCACCGGATTTAAGCTAATTTTGCCCGGCGCTACTTCCGCTGGCCCGCTCCCACCCCGCCCTTATCCCGTTCCCTACCCCCTTTCCATGAAGCAAGCCCTCGAAGAAGCCACCGCGCCCGACGTAACGGTGGCGCAGCCGCACGCCGACCCCCACGGCATCCAGGATGTGCTGCGGGCGCTGGGTGTGCAGCCCCACAACCCCGCCACCAGCACTGGCCGGCAGTGGCAGGGCCAGGATAACGCCCGCGTCCGCGCGGTGGTTTCGCCCGCTGATGGCCAGCCGATTGCGACTGTGGCGCTGGCCACCACCGAGGATTACAACCGGGTGGTGGAAACCGCGCAGGCCGCCTTCGCTCAGTGGCGGCTGGTACCGGCGCCCCGGCGCGGCGACATTGTGCGCCAGATTGGCAACGAGCTGCGCCGCCACAAGGAAAACCTGGGCAAACTGGTGAGCTACGAGATGGGCAAAATTCTGCAAGAGGGCCTGGGCGAAGTGCAGGAGATGATTGACATCTGCGACTTTGCCGTGGGCCTCTCGCGCCAGCTCCACGGTCTGACCATGCACTCGGAGCGGCCCCTGCACCGCATGTATGAGCAGTACCAGCCGCTGGGCATCGTGGGCATCATTTCGGCCTTTAATTTCCCGGTGGCGGTCTGGAGCTGGAACGCCATGCTAGCCGCCGTTTGCGGCGACGTGTGTATCTGGAAGCCGTCGGAGAAGACGCCGCTGGCGGCCGTGGCCGTGCAGCACATCATCCGCCAAGTGCTCGAAGACAACGACCTGCCCGAGGGCATCTTCAATCTCGTGCTTGGCGAGGCCGAAATCGGCGCCGCGCTGGCCGCCGACGCGCGCGTGCCGCTGGTGTCGGCCACGGGCAGCACCCGCATGGGCCGCAAGGTGGGCGAGGTAGTGGGCGCCCGCCTGGGTCGCGCCCTGCTGGAGCTGGGCGGCAACAACGCCATCATCGTCACCAAAAACGCCGACCTGGACTTGGCCATTCGCGCCATCTTGTTCGGGGCGGTGGGCACGGCCGGGCAGCGCTGCACCACCACGCGCCGCGTCATTATTGAGGACGAGGTGTATGAGGAAATCAAAAATCGTCTGCTGACCACCTACCCCAGGCTGCCCATCGGCCACCCCTTGCAGGCCGGCACGCTGGTCGGCCCGCTCATCGATGCGGCGGCCGTCGCCGGCTTTGAGGATGCGCTGCAACGGGTGCAGGCCGAGGGCGGGCGCCTGCTCACCGGCGGGCAGGTCGTCAGCTCGGCCGAGCTGCACGGCGGCCACTACGTGCAGCCCGCGCTGGTCGAGGCCGAGAATTCCTACCCCACCGTGCAGGAGGAAACTTTCGCCCCGATTCTCTACCTGATTAAGTACAGCGGCGGCGTGGACGAGGCCATTGCCCTGCAAAACGGCGTGCGCCAGGGCCTGAGCAGCAGCATCTTCACCCTGAATATGCGCGAGGCCGAAGCCTTCCTAGCCGCCACGGGCTCGGACTGCGGCATTGCCAACGTGAACATCGGCACGAGCGGGGCCGAAATCGGCGGCGCCTTCGGTGGCGAGAAGGAAACCGGCGGCGGCCGCGAGTCCGGCTCCGACGCCTGGAAAATCTACATGCGCCGGCAGACGAATACCATTAACTACTCCACAGAGCTGCCGCTGGCGCAGGGCATTAAGTTTGACGTGTAGCACCAGCTGTGGCTTGAGTCAAGAAAACAAACCGGCTCGCCTGAAGCTTCAGGCGGGCCGGTTTGTTTTCTTGGCCTCTTACAGAGGCCCTTGCAAGGGCCGTAGCCCGGACTGGATAGTCAGCACGTCAATTCTGTCTTCTGAAATCAGCCGATAAATCAGTCGGTATTGCCGAAATAGCAGTTCACGGATGGCTTCATCAGTAAACTCTGGCACCACTCGTCCAAGGCGCGGATGAGCTTTAAGTAAGTCAAGCTGTCGAAAAATGCTGTCGATAAATAACCCGGCGCGGACCGGCGAGTATTGCGCCAAGTACTCGGCTTGTTCATCGGCCTCGTGGATAAAGCGCGTAGTGTAGTGAACCAGCATAAGCCTCAGCGGCTAACCGCCGCACCGGCGCCCACCAGCCAGCGATTCAGATAGGTTCGCGCTTCGGCTTCGCCAACGGTTTCGCCGCTCTCAGATTGGCGAATACCCTCTTCAATGCGCCTGATAAGTAGTAGTCGCTCAAATAAATCATCTAGCTCGAAACCGTCGGGTAACTGCCGTACGGTTTCGATTATTTGTTCTTTCGTCATGCCAGTTTAGTGTTGAGACGAACTAAGATACGCTGTATTTCCGACCCTCTGCCCAGTGCCTGCCCTCGTTAGCGAAACCCGCCTTTTATCACACAGAATTTCATTGCACCGAGCCGACTGCGTAAAGAAGAAACAACTCAAATAGCTTCTAAGCTTTAACCCGCTTTCCTGCTGCCCGCGCCGCCGGCACCTCCAGCAGGGCGCTGATGGCCTGCGCCACGCAGAAGAGCAGCAGCAGTCGCGCCGGCACGGTGTAGCGGGCCTGGATGGCGAATGGCAGGTGCATCACCCCGAAGTAAACGACCAGGGCCAGCGCCAGCGCGAAGGCCGGCACCCGCCCCAGCCCGCGCCGGGCCAGCGCCCACGGAATGCAAACCAGCGCCAGCAGAAAGGTGGCCGCGCTGCTCAGAAATGGATAAAGCACTTTGAGCCGGGCCAGGGGGGTAGGGGCCGCAGCCCAGTCGCGGCGCTGCACGCCCGTCACCCACAGGCGCACCAGGGTGTAGAGGCGGGTTTGGAGGAAGTAGCCCGGCTCGGCCCGGATGTGGGCCAGGGTGTAGCGCACCAGCAGCTGCTCGCGGCGGCGGGTGTAGGCGCTGCTGTAGGTGGGGAACAGCTCCGGTCGTTGGCGCATCCGGGGCAGGTAGGTTGAGTCGCGGCGGGTGAGCAGCGGGGCGCACTGCCGCTCAATCTCGTCCCACTCCTGATTAAAGGCGCGGATGTAGCCCGGCACCTGGGTTGGCGCCGCGAACTGCACCAGCTCGTCGCCCATCGTGTTGCCCCAGTAGCGCTGCTCGTGGTAGCCGGGCATCCGCAGGGCCCAGAAGCCGATTTGCAGCACCCCGCCGCCGCCCTCGAGCGAAGTGACCTTGAAGGTGCCGTGGTGGCGGTAGTTCCAGGCCGCGTAGGGCAGCAGGGTCAGGCCGAAGAGCAGCAGAAAGCCCCCCGCCGGCCCCCGCCGAAACGCCCGCCGCTGCCAGCCCCAGTCCAGGGCCACCTGCGCCAGCGGAAACAAGATGAACATGGGCCGCACCTGCACCAGCGCCCCGGCCAGCCCGGCCAGCAGCGCGGCCCGCACCCAACTGCCCGGCGCGCGCACCAACGCCACGTGGAAGTAGAGCAGCAGCAGAAAGCCCACCAGCACCTCCGGAAACACCAGGGCCGCAAAGTAGGCGCCCTGAATGTTGGGCAGCAGCAGCAGCAAAAACAGGTTGCAGCTCCGCCAGGAACCGGGCGCGCTCAGCCGGCGCAGCGCCGCCAAGGTCAGGGCCACGGCGCCGAAATACAGGACCAGCTGTAGGAGCTTCAGCGCCAGCACGCTCTGGGTGAGGGTGCGCACTGCCAGCACAAACAAAGGGTAGCCGGGGTTGCGAAACGTGTCGGGCACGTACTCGGGCAGGAAATACCAGTACGAGTAGCGTCCCCGCGCCAGGCCCTCGGCGTAGCCGAGGTAAGTGTAGTGGTCGCCGCTGACCTGGTTTCGGAAGGCGAAGAACACCAGCGCCGACACCAGCAGGTTCAGCCCCAGCAGAGCCAGGAAGAGGCGCCGGCCGGCCAGCCCGCGCCGCAGCTGCGTGATAAGGGTGGGCGGCATGGCTAGCGGCTGACTTCGGCCGGGACGGCCGCGGCGGGCTGCTTGCGGAAGTCGCCCCGCGAGAAGTACTTCTCAATCAGGCAGTACATCATAATGAAGAAGTAGCGGCTGCCCATCTCCTTGATTTTGAGCTTCGACTCGCCGTACTTGCGGTTGGTCCAGGAGTTGGGCACCACGGCGTAGCTGTAGCCGCGCACGATAGCCTTGAGCGGCAACTCCAGCGTGAGGTTGAAGTGGGGCGAGAGAAAGGGCTTGAGGCCGTCCATCGTCTCGCGGCGGTAGAGCTTGAAGGCGTTGGTGCAGTCGTCGTATTTGAGGCCGAAGCTGAAGCGGATGATGGCGTTGGCCAGCCGGTTAAGCAGCCGCTTGGGGCCGGGATAGTCCACCACGCGCCCGCCGCGGCTCCAGCGCGAGCCGAACACGCAGTCGTAGCCTTCCTGCTGCATTTTGCGGTAGTAGCGCACCAGGTCGGCGGGGTCGTCGGAGAGGTCGGCCATCATCACGGCCACGCAGTCGCCGGTATAGCGCTCCAAGCCGTAGCGCACGGCGTAGCCGAAGCCGTTGGGGCCGGCGTTGGTGTAGTAGGTGAGAGTCGGAATTTCCAGGGCCAGCGCCTGCAAACGGGCCAGAGTCTGGTCGCGGGAGTTGTCGTTGGTGACCACAATCTCGTGCGCAATCTGCTCCTGCCGCAGCGCGGCGTAGAGCGTGCGCAAGGTTTCGGCGATGCTGCCTTCCTCATTATAAGCCGGGATGACGACGCTCAGCTTCAGGGGTTCAAGCGGGCGGGGGGGGGTAGGGAAACTCATCAGCTCGTCCGCTTACGGTTACAGGGCCGGCACGGGCTGACGCTGGCGCAGCTCCTCGAAAATCTGGGTCAGCGTGGCCGTCAGGCCGTACTCGAACCGCCAGCCGGGGTAGTGCTGCTGAAAGCGGCTCACGTCGGACACGTACCAGATGTGGTCGCCGACGCGGTTTTGCGCCGAGTATGAGTGGCTGATTTTATTACCCGTGATTTCCTCGCACAGCACGATGGCCTCCTGCATCGAGCAGTTGGCGAAGCGGCTGCCACCGGCATTGTAGACCTGCCCGCCGGTGCGCGGCTGCTGGTAGAAGTGCCAGAACATGTTCACCAAATCGTAGGCGTGGATGTTGTCGCGCACCTGCTTGCCCTGGTAGCCAAACACGGTGTAGTGGTCGCCGGTCAGGGCGCACTTCATCAAATACGATAAAAAGCCGTGGAGCTGGGCGCCGGAGTGGCGCGGCCCGGTGAGGCAGCCGCCGCGGAAAACGGCCGTCTTCATGTTGAAATAGCGGCCGTATTCCTGCACCAGCACGTCGGCGGCCACCTTGGAGGCGCCGAAGAGCGAGTGCGTGGTGTGGTCGATGCTCATCTGCTCATCAATGCCGCGCTCAAAATACGGGTGGCTCTCGTCAATTTCCCAGCGGGTTTCCCGCTCGATGAGGGGTAGGGAATTGGGGTTGTCGCCGTAAACTTTGTTGGTTGAGGTGAACACGAACACCGCGTCCGGAGCGTGCTGGCGGGTCATTTCCAGCAGGTTGAGCGTGCCGTTGGCGTTCACGGTGAAGTCGGTGAACGGCTCGCGGGCGGCCCAGTCGTGGCTGGGCTGGGCCGCGGCGTGCACCACCAACGCCAAATCGGCGCCGTACTCTTGGAAGATGGCTTCCAGCGCCGCTAAGTCGCGGATGTCGACCGCGTAGTGGCGGTAGTTGGCAAACTGCTCCTGCAAGCGGGCGCGGTTCCAGTCGGTGGAGGCCTGCTCGCCGAAGAAGTACTGGCGCAGGTTGTTGTCAATGCCGACCACGACATCGAATTTCGAAGCGAAGAACTCCACCGCTTCGGAGCCAATCAGGCCGCCGGCGCCGGTGATAAGGGCAACTTTCATAGTAGGTTTAAGGGGCCAGGCTTAGCCCAGGATAGGTTTGAGCTGCGCTTCATTTTCGCGCAGCCAGTTATAAACATCGGTCACGATTTGCTCGACCAGGCGGCGCGGCTGCCAGCCGGTGAGCTGGGTAACTCGGGCATTATCAGTTAAATAGAGCTGAATATCGGCTTGCCGGGTTTCGGCCTGCGCGCTGATGGACACGGTGTGGCCCGTCACGCGCTGGCACACGGCCGTTAACTCTTGCAGGCTCACGCTGATATCGCGGCCGCCGCCCACGTTGAGGGTGCGGCCGTTTACTTTATCCAAATTAGCGAGCTGATAATCAATCAAATCAAACAAGTCATCGACGTGCAGCACGTCGCGCACCTGCTTGCCGGTGCCGCCGAAGCCGACGTAGCTCAGCGGCTGCTGCCAGAAGTGGCGCGCCACCCACAGCACCACCACGCCCTGGTCCACCTTGCCCATCTGCCAGGGCCCGGTGAGCACGCCGCAGCGGTTGATGACCGTGCGCAGGTTATAAAAATGGTGGTATTCCTGAATCAGGTACTCCGAGCACAGCTTGGTGGCGCCGTAGAGCGAGCGGTAGCCTTCGAGCGGAAAATCTTCGGCCAAGCCGCGCGCCGAGATGCCGGCTAAGATTTGCTCCGAGCTAATCTCAAAGCGCGTTGCGGCCTCTTCGGTTTGGATTTTATCAATCTGATTAATCGGATAAATTCGGCTCGTGGACAGAAAGATAAAGGCCGCGTCGTGCCGGCGGGCATAATTCAGGCAGTTGACCGTGCCGCTCAGGTTGGTATTAATCAGGTAGTCGGGTGCCGAGGTCAGGCCGGCGAGCACCGAGGGCTCGGCCGAGGCTTCGATAACGGCCTCGACGGGGGGTAGGGCGTCGAAGTCTTCTTGGTTGCGAATGTCGCCGTGCACGAACTCGACGCCGCCGGCCCGCAGGCGCGGCAGGTTCAGCTCCGAGCCGCGGCGCTTGAGGTTGTCGAGGGCCAGCACGCGGCAGTCGGGGTAAGCCTGCTTGAGGCGCAAAGCCAGGGCCGAGCCCACGAAGCCCGCCCCGCCCGTGATAAGAATAGAATTGGCCGCCATGCAGTATTAGTAGGCTGTAAAATTAAGGTTAAAGGCGGAGAACTGGAAAGTTTATGGTAGAGCTTTACTAAATAAATTGTCGCAGCGAGGCACTAATGAAACGCTAATCCGGCTGCTGGCTCCTGCAACCCTGGCAGGCCCCCGCTGGTCTTTGCCCTACCTTACGCCCGCCGCTCCTCCCTACCCCCTCTTCTGCATGGAAGCCCTGCACACCGCCTACGTCGACATCAACGCCCCGCTCGTCGAGCGCTGCCGCCTCCATGACCGGCAAGCGCAGGCCGAGCTGTACCGGCGCTACAGCAAGGCCATGTTCAACGCGGCCCTGCGCATCACCGGCGACTATGCCGAGGCCGAGGACGTGCTTCAGGAGTCGTTTTTGAGCGCCTTCCGGGAGCTGCCCAGCTACAAGGCCGAGTCCTCATTCGGGGCCTGGCTCAAGCGCATTGTGGTCAACAAAAGCATCAACTGCCTGCGCCAGCGCCGCCTGCCCCTGGTGCCGCTGGCCGAGCAGCACGACACCCACGCCGACGCCGCGCCGAGTCCCGCTGACCCCGACGAAGCCACCGAGCAGCACTACCGCGCCGACGTGCTGCGGCGCTGCATCCAGGAGCTGCCCGACGGCTACCGCGTGGTGCTCACGTTGTATCTGCTCGAAGGCTACGACCACCTCGAAATCGCCGGCATCCTGGGCATTTCGGAGTCCACCTCCAAGTCGCAGTACAGCCGCGCCCGCCAGCGCCTGCGCGAGCTGGCCGGGCAGCGGGGCCTGTCGTAGGCGGGGCAGCAGGGAAGCCGATTGAGCAGCTGCGGAATAAGCTGGCGAGGCCAGAACTTCCTTTTTTGAGTTTGACTACGTACATACGGCTACAGCGCTATCCGCTATTCACAACCTCTTACCCGCTACTTATCCCTATTCCGCCTACCCCCTCCTACCAGCTTATCACCTACTACTTACTACTACCCTATCATGTCTACTGAGAAACTAACCCAGCTGGAAACCTTTATCGAGCGGCACCGGCCCGACTTCGACGCCCACGAGCCCGGCCCCGAGCTGTGGGCGCGGCTGGAGCAGCAGCTCGGCCAGCCCGGTCCCGGCGTGGGCCCGGTGCTGCTGGCCGAAGCAAGCCCGGCTGCGGCTCCTGAAGCAGTTGTTTTCGAGAAGCCCACGGCCAATGCATCGGCCCGCCCGCGGGGTGCGGCCCCGTGGCGCCGCTACGGCGTGGCGGCGGCCCTGGCCGCGCTCGTGGTGGCGGCGGTGCTGAGCGAGGCGCACCGCCCGGCCGCCGTTGCCGCGATGGCGCCCACTGACGCGCCGCTCGGCGCGGCGCCCGCCGATGTCGTCGCCTTCGGCCCCGCGCCGGCCGTGCTGGCGGCCACCGAGCGCCTCGGGCCGGCCGAGCCGCGCCTGGCCGTGGCCGTGCGCGGCATGGAAACCTACTACGCCGCCCAGCTCAGCGCCCGCCAGGCCGAGCTGCGGCGGTTCGACGCCCGCACCGAGCGCACCGACTGGCCCCGCGAGCTGGCCTCGCTGGACTCGAGCTATCAGCAGCTCAAGGAGGAGCTGCCCCACCACCCGCAGCCCGAAGTGGTGCTCACGGCCATGAACCGCAACCTGCAAATTCGCCTCGACATCCTCGACCAGCAGCTGGAGCATCGCGCCACCGCCCCCGACCCAGCGGCCCTGCCCGGCGGCACGATGGTCAGCCTGGCCGACAGCCGCTCGCAGCCGTGAAGCAGCGCCTTTTCCTGTCAGAGGGGGGTAGGGCGGCTGGGCGCCGTCTCGGGCCGGGCCTGCTGAGTTTGTTGCTTTTGCTGAGTTGCCTGAGTGGTGGGAGGCTGAGGGCGCAAACCGTGGTGGCTTACCAACACCAGGCCGCGGGCTCCCTACTCGGGGCTGATGCGCCGCGGCTGGTTGTGCTGGTGCCGGCAATACCTCAGCCCGACCCGGGCCTGGATGAGCAGCCCGCCGGCTGCCGCTGGCGCGTAGAGCAGCGTCGGGCGGTGCTGCGGCGCTTTGCCGTGCCGACGGGGGGTAGGCCCCTGGCCTTGGATGCGCGCTACGGCCAGGTGCAGCTCACGGTTTGGAACAAGGCCGAAATCCGGGTGGAGGCCGAGCTGGTGGGCCGCGCCGAAACGCCGGCCGGCGCCCGGCAGGTACTCGACGCGCTGGGGGTGCAGTTTCTGGACTACGATGCCCACACCGGGGGCGGCGTGGCCGTGGCCTCGCAGTTCGGGCCGGCCTTGCGCGGGGGCAGCGGCGCCGGCCGCCGCTACGAAGTCAACTACCGCATCTGGCTGCCCGCCACCACCAGCCTGCGGCTGGCCGCCGCCTTCTGCGAAGTGAGCATCAGCGGCGACCTGCGCGGCCCCACCGACCTGGCCGTGGACTACGGCACCTTGCGCACCAGCCGCCTCGACGGCCCCCAGAACCAAGTGCGCATCAGCAACGGCGACTGCGCCATTGCCTACGCCCGGCAGGCCAGCTTCGACGCCCGCTTTGCCCGCCTGCAGCTCGACGAGGGCCGCCGCGTAGACCTGCGCAACAACTACTCCGACATCAGCATCGGCACCGTCGAGGAGCTGACCATCCACAGCAAGTACGGCGACGTGGCCCTGGGCCAGGTGCAGCGCCTGCGCGGCGAGAGTGGCTACTCGCGCTTTCGCGTCGAGCACCTGAGCCAGGAGCTGGACATGGACGTGCTCTACAGCCCCGACTTCGAGGTGCGCGGCTTCGGTCCCGACTTCCGGCAGGTGACGCTGGACGGCGGCTTCAGCACCATTCGCCTGGGCTTCGCCGAGGCGCCGGGCTTTGAGTTCGACGTGCGCACCGAGCAGGGCCAGCTGCTGGTGGACCGCCACCTGGTGCAGGTGCTGAGCGAGGAAAGCACCGCCCGCCGCTCCGACGTGCTGGGCGTCTACGGCCCGGCCACGGCCCGCGCCCGCCGCCCGGCTCGTGCTCCCGGCAAGGTGAATGTGAAGGTGCGCCACGGCACGGTGCGCTTCAGCCGCTAGCAGGGGGGGGGGTAGGGATTTAGTCTCTAAGCAGGCCGGTATCTTCGGCGCTATGACGCGCCGTTTGCGGCCGGGCGGGGCCGGCTGGCGTTGCCCGTTACCCAAGCCCGCGCTCACATTATCCCGCTCATCTGCCCGTGCCTGCCGCCATCCCTACCCCCTCCTCTCTGCTCAATGCCTACGCCCTGCGCCTGCGCCCCGGCCAGGATTTAAGGCAGGAGCTGACGGCTTTTGTAAAGGCCAACCACTTCCGGGCGGGCGTGGTGCTCACCTGCGTGGGCAGCCTCACCGAGGTGGCGCTGCGTCTGGCCAATCAGGATGGCGCCACCACCTACCGCGGCCACTTCGAGATTGTCTCGCTCGTGGGCACGCTCAGCACGGCGGGCTCGCACCTGCACCTGGCGGTGGCCGACTCGACCGGCCGCACCCTGGGCGGCCATCTGCTCGACGGCTGCCGCATCTACACCACCGCCGAGCTGGTGCTGGCCAAGCTGCCGGCCCTGGAGTTCGGGCGCGAAACCGACCCCGCGTTTGGCTATCAGGAGCTGACGGTGCGCCCGGCCGCGCCGGCTACGCCGTTCAAAAAAAGCTAGGGGGCAGGGAATCTCGCGTCGCCGGGCAGTCCGGCCCGACGACGCGAATCGTCCGGCCGGTCGTCGTCAGTGCGTGCCGGCAGAACACCATTTTTAACCTGCGCTAACAGCGCTGGCGGGAACCAAGCGGCCCAACCCAGGCTGTCGGGTCGAAGCACCTGTTTATTCGTTTTTAATTGCCTGTATTAAGTAAGGCAACCCGTGCGTATTATTGTAACAGGAAGATTATCAGCGTGAGCGGCATCTTTGATGCCGCCCTTTATTTCTATGAATAGCACAATTCACGGGGTCGCGTTGGCCTTGCTCGCGGCGGCGCCCGTGCGTAGCCGGGCCCGGCTCACGCCGCCCGTCTGGCCCGTGCCCATGCCGCTGGTGCGCGAGGGCATCGCGCTGCACGACAAAGCCGATTACGCCGGCGCCACGGCCAAGTACGGGGCCGCGCTGCCCGGCGACTCAACCTATGCCCTGGCCCAGAGCGAGCTGGCTTTGTCGCTGCGAGCCGCCAGCCAGCACGAGCAAGCCATAGCCGCCGCCCGCCGCGCTCTGGCCCTGAATCCCGACGAGCCCCAGACCCCGGGCCAGGTATTCGAGCGCGCCAGCTTCGCCGACAGCAGCCTGCGCAGCGGCCGGCACGAAAGCTTCTGGCCCGGCGGCAAGCTCCTGAAGCAGGAGTATATGACGGAAAATAGTGGACCATCATCGTGCTAAGTAGCTTTTGCGCCGGGTTTCGCAGGGACCCTAACGTGATAATGACCCTGCGAAACCCGGCGCGAAATACCGCCCGCGCTTGCATTAAACGCTAATCCCTACCCCCCTATTTGATGGTGAATTATACCCTACTCCTTGCCGCGCTGCTGGCTGGCCCCTTTGCCCAGGCCCAGAGCCCGACCCAGCTGGTGGCCGAGCTGCAAAAGCAGTTTCCAGGGGAGAAAGCCGCTTACCTGGAGCTGCGCCAGGATTTGACGGTGCAAATCATCCACGACTCGGTGCAGGTGCTGGCCCGCCACCACGCCGACATGCTGCACCTGGAGCCCGGCTCGGTGGCCTACGCCAATGATAAAGTTTTCAGCTCCCACTTCAGCCGCCTGCAAAAGCTGGAAGCCCGCACGCTGGTGCCCAGCGGCGACAAGTATAAGCCGGTGAAAGTGACGGACTTCAAGGAGACGTTTGAGATGCAGGCGGGCATTTTCTTCGATGACTCGCGGTCAACCAGCTTCTCGTTTCCGGCCGTGGGCCCTGGGGCCCGCACCCTCACCGATTACTTGGTACGCCACGTCGATGCGCGGTTTGTGCTGCCATTCTACCTGGGCTCCTACGTGCCCGTGCGCCACGCCGAGCTGACCATCACCGCGCCCAAGGGCGTGCGCATCGGCTACAAGACCTTCCACGCCGAAAACACGCCGGTGAAGTACACCACCCTGGCCAAAGGCGACCAAATAGTGCACCGCTGGACGGTCGACAACCTGCCCTCGCCGCCGCGCGACTCCGACGCGCCGCAGGCTAGCTACTACCTGCCGCACTTGGTTTTCTACCTCGAAGAAGCGGCCGTGGCCGGGCAGGCGCGCAAGCTGCTAGCCGGCGTACCGGAGCTGTACGCCATGTACGCCGACTTCGTGCGCCGCATCGACCGGCAGCCCAGCCCGGCCCTGAAGCAGCAGGTCGACTCGCTGGTGGCCGGCGCCGCCACTGAGGCCGAGAAAGTCAAGCGCATCTACTACTGGGTGCAGGACCACGTGCGCTACATCGCCTTCGAGCAGGGCCTGCGCGGCTTTATTCCGCACGATGCAGGTCTGGTGTACGGCCGCCGCTACGGCGACTGCAAGGACATGGCCAACCTCACCAACGAGATGCTGCACCTGGCCGGCGTCAAGAACGCCTACCTGACCTGGGTTGGCACGCGCGATATTCCCTACAAATACGCCGAGCTGGCCACGCCCGGCGTTGATAATCATATGATTGCGACCTACGAGCCGAAGCCGGGCGAGTACGTTTTCCTCGACGCGACGAGCAAGCACACGCCCTACGGGATGCCGAGCAGCATGATTCAGGGCAAGGAAGGCCTGCTGGCGCTGGATGGCCAGAACTGCCGCGTGGTGCCCATCCCGGCAATGGACCGCCGCCGCAGCGGGGCCGTGGATGCCTCGGTGCTGACCTTGGACGGCACGGCTTTGCGCGGGCAGGGCCAGCTGCAACTCTCCGGCTACGCCAAAGTCAACCAGAGCTACGGCCTCGACGGGCTGGACCGGGTGGCCGAGCCGAAATATGTAAAGGCGCTGCTGGAGCGCGGCAACAACAAATTTTTCGTCGATAAATACGCCATCACCAACCTCGACGCCCGCGACCGGCCCCTGACCATCGCCTACGACTACCGCCTGCAGGACTACGTGCAGCAGGTCGATGACGAGCTGTACGTGAACCTGAGCCTGGAGCGGCCCTACGCCACTGACCGCCTCGACTCGCTCACCCGCCGCCTGCCGCGCTACAACGAGTTTGCCCACACCAACCACACCCGCACCGAGCTGGCCATTCCGGCCGGCTACGAGGTGAGCTACCTGCCCCCCGCCGCTCAGAGCCAGGGCGAGGCGCTGGGCTTCAAGGTGAGCTACGAGCAAAAGGGCAACCGCATCGTGCAGGACCGCGAGGTGTACGTGAACTACCTGCTGCTCAAGCCCCAGCAGTTCGGCGCCTGGAACAAGGTGGTCGGGCAGCTGGGCAATTCCTACCGGGAAGTCGTGATTTTAAAGCGCAAGAAATAAGCGCACACTTAGTCTAAAAAGGCCGTCATGCTGAGCTTGCCGAAGCATCTCGCGTGGGGAAGTAATCCACGGTAACAACGATTGAATTAGCTCACCACGCGAGATGCTTCGGCAAGCTCAGCATGACGGCCTTTTTGATTAATTACTGCCGCAAGCGAGGTGCTTCGCTTACGCTCAGCATGACCGTCATTTAAAATTAAGTGTCGAACATTAGTTAGCTATACATGAGATTATTCCTACCCCCCCTTTTCACGGCAATGCTGCTGGGCCTGACGCTGAGCCTGCGCGCCCAAACCATCCCGCCGGGCCTAGTGCACGCGGGCTACCGCTGGGACGCCCAGCGGCGCCAGCGCCTGCCCGTGTCGGCAGCCGAGGCCGAGCTGCCGGCGCTCATTCTCAAGGACTTCACCAGCCTGGAATACTACCTCGACCCGGCCGGTAAAAAGGATTTGCGCCTCTTCGCCACGGAGCACCGGATTGTGCGCGTGAACACATCGGAGGGCATTGAGCGCTACAATAAGATTGTGGTGCCGGTGCTGGAATCGGGCGGCAACGTGGAAGTGAAAGCGCGCACCATCAGCCCGCGCGGCGAGGTGCGCGAGGTGCGGGCGGCCGACATGAAGGAGTTGAAGGATGAGAATGGCACCCGCGGCTTTCGGGTCCTGGCCGTGGACGGCGTGGAAAAGGGCAGCGAAGTGGAGTACTACTACACCCGCGAGAAGCCCTTCAACCACTTCGGGCGCGAGGTGCTGCAAGCCGAGACGCCCGCCCGCAACGTCACCTTTGAGCTGATTGCCCCCGATGGGCTCACCTTCGAGGCCCGCACCTACCACGGCCCACAGGCGCTGATTGACACCACCGTCCGGGGCCGGCGCATCCTGCGGCTGAGCCTGCCCACCGTGGCGGGCCTGCGCGAAGAAGCCTTTGCCCACCTCAAGCCTCAGCAGCTGCGCATCGAGTACAAGCTGGCCTACATGCGCAACCGCGGGCAGGTGCGGCAGTTCACCTTCGCCGATGCCAGCCAGTTCACCTACCGCAGCATGACGGCGCTCAGCAAGGACGAAACCAGGGCGGTAGACAGAATCCTGGCCGCGGCCAAGGTGCCCGGCGGCGGCCCGCTGCCGGCGCGCATCGCGGCGCTGGAAAACTACGTCAAGCTCACCTTCAACCTCGATGACAATGCCAGCAACGACCTGGGCCGGGTGCTGGCCACGCGCAACGCCTCGGAAGTGGGCTTCTGCCGCCTGCTCACGGCCCTTTCGCGCAAGCTTGGCGCGGTGCCGGAGCTGGTCGTGACCTCGCCCCGCGACGAGGTGCCGCTCGATGCGGGGTTTGACTCTTGGGCCTATCTGAACCGGTTTGCGCTCTATTTCCCGGCCACGGGCCAGTACGTGGCACCCGGCCGGCCCGACTACCGCGCCGGGATGCTGCCGGCCGAGTGGACCGCCACGCCCGCCTTGTTTGTGAAGAGCGTGCAGCTCGGCAGCACCGAGTCGGCCATCGGCACGGTGCGCGAAGTTCCTACCCTCACCGCCGAGCAAAGCCCGCAGGACCTCGACATCAGCGTGGCCTTCGCCCCCGACTTAAGCCGCAGCACCGTGCAGCTGCGCCAGAGCCTGGGCGGCTACGCGGCCACCGTCATTCAACCTTTTTGGTCGCAAATTCCCGACGCCAAGCGCCTCGAAGTGATGCAGGAAATGCAGAAGGGCGTGGTACCCGATGCCACTAACTTCCAGAAGCTAACCGTGCGCGGCACCGAGCGCGGCGTCAACCCGCTCACCGACCCTTTCGTCGTGGAGGGCCAGCTCGAATCGGCCGCCCTGCTCGACAAGGCCGGTCCGCGCTACCTGTTTAAAATCGGCACCCTGCTCGGCCCCCAGACCGAGCTGTACCAGCAGGAAGCCCGGCAGTTTGACGTCGAGAATGCCCACAACCGCAGCTACCACCGCGTCATCCGCTTCGAGCTGCCGGCGGGCTACTCGGTGCGCAACTTGCAGGACTTGAACGTGGACGTGAAAACCGCGCCCGGCGCCGCCGACGCCACGCAGCCCGCGTTCGACTTCCGCGCCAGCTACGCCCAGCAGGGCCAGCAGGTCACGGTCACCATCAGCGAAAACTACCGCCAGGTGCGCTGGCCCAAGGCGGACTTCGAGGCCTTCCGCGCCGTGGTGAATGCGGCGGCGAACTTCAACAAAGTGGTGCTCGTGCTGGAAAAGAGGGGGTAGGAAACTGCGCCGCGGGCCGGACCACTGCGGCCCGCGGCTACTTTTACCGGATGGATTCCCTACCCCCCCTCGACACACCCAAGGCGGCGGCCTTCCGCGCCCGCGTGCTCCAGCCGCGCAACCTGCGCCTGTTTCTGCTGCGGCAGCTGCCGATGGCCTGGCTGGCGGGCCTGCGCCTGACCCGGCTCACGCCCGAGGCGGCCACGGTTACGATCCGCTATAAGTTTCTGACCCAGAACCCATTTCGCAGCATCTACTTTGCCTGCCTGGGCATGGCCGCCGAGCTGGCCAGCGGCATTCAGGCGATGATGCACGTGAGCAGCGGCTCGCCGGTTTCGATGCTGGTCACGCACCTGGACGCCGATTTCACCAAGAAAGCCACCGGCCTGATTGCCTTCACCTGCGAAGATGGACCGCGCATTGCCCAAGCCATTGCCGAGAGCCGCGCCACCGGCGAGGGCCGTACCGTAGTGGCTACGAGCACCGGCCTCGACGAGGCCGGCGACCCCGTGGCCGTGTTTCGGGTGACGTGGTCGTTTCGGGCGCGGAAGTAGATATTAGACCACCGTTTAGGCGAACGGGTGTTACCAGTGAAAAGTATTATATAGCATACTCGTTAGTGGGTTCAGGTTACCCTTTTTCTAAGTATAATCGCTATCAATGAGCTCTGTTCAACAGGCAAAGGTTGTTTCTCTAATCGTAGCAGTCCTGTACATCGGTACTGGGACAATTCAGTTGTTGAATCTAATCGGAGGCAATGGAATTTTCCCCCTGGGCGAGGGATTTGATACTTTTTTTACGCCTGGTTACTTTCTGGGGTTTGCGCTTGGATATGGCGGTGGAAAGTTCTGGGCAGTGGCAGGGCAGGCCGTGATGTTCCTCATTGTCTATGGAATAACATTCAGCGTTTTCCTGCCAATTTTTAAGATTATGGAAAAGAAAACAACCTCATCCAATGACACTTGAACCACCGTTTTCTTGAACGAGTCCGCAAATAGTAGTATCGGGTTGGGTATCAATTCTAATGGGCTACCTTCAATCCTATAGCATGAAAATAGAAACACTCATCTGGTTTGTGTTGCCAACAATCGTAGGTCTACTGATGATTTATCAAACCCTAAAATGGTCAATTCAAATCAGAACATGGTCAAGCTGGCTACTATCACTGATTATTTTGCTGGCCACTGGATTATCCTTAGCCATTATAGGCACCATATACTTCACAGATGCTTGGCCGACATTCATCCCACACATAGTTATAGGCTTGTCCCTGATACTCCTATTCGGTCAGTTTGCAATGAGGCGTAAGATTTAGCCCTCCTTTTACTGAACGTCTAGCGGCTTTCCGGCGCCAAGTCCGAGCGGGCTGTCGTAGCGCCGGGCGAGTTTAAGAAACTCGTTTATCATTCAAAGTTTACAAAATTCATAAAGAGGATGAGTTTTGTAAACTTCCTAACGTCCCGATTTTGCTCTCCTCCCGGCGCAGTTTGACGTCAGACGTATTCCCCGCTACATCTCATCTGCATCTCTTATAAGAGACGCCCAGGCTACCCCCTGCTAGCTAGCCTCAGGTGGCTTCTTCGGCCAGGTTCTCCTTCGAGAGCACGTCTACCAGACCATCTTCGCTCACCACGATGGCCAGGCAGGGCCAGGCCGAGCTTTCGACGTAGCGCACGGCCGAGTTGTAGCGGGCGCCGCGCGTGGCGTTGCCCCGGCCGCTGGCGCGGCCATCGAGGATGACGCCGATGGAGTAGCAGTAGCTTTCGGGGTCGAGCAGCACGGCCCCGTCGATGCTGGTGACGAGGCGGGTGATGAGCGACGTCAGGCGCACGGGCTCAATCAGGGTGCACTGGAGCTTGAGGCGGTCGGCCTCGGCCAGGGCCTCGGTGGTGATGACGAGCATGGTGCCGTGGGCCTGTCGGCTGGCTTCGAGCACCACTTCCCAGAGGCGCTCGACCTTGGCCGGGTCGTGCAGCTCGAAGGTGCGGCGCAAATCGCGGCGGAAACGGGCCTTGTTGAGGCGGGTGCGCGGCAGACCGGGCAGGCCGTAGTGGGCGCGCAGCAGCACGTGGGCGCCGTGGCCGAATTCCCAGGCGTAGTGGGTGATGAAGTTGATAACGAACAAATCCTCGCGGCTCGCATCGTAGGAGCCAATCTGCCGGCCCAGCGCGTACACCTTGTCGCCGTCGCCGAGCAAGTGCACGTCGGGCGTGGTCATTTCCAGCAGCTTACGCACGGCCCGGAAGTCGTCGAGGTCGGTGGGGCAGGTCAGGGCGAAAACCTCCTCCAGGTTGGGGTGGCCGCGGCGGGCCAGCAGCAGTTTCCCTACCCCCTCGGCGCCCTCGTAGCGCAGCGAGGAGATGGTGTTGAGCGTGTCGAAGAGCCGCGCCGCCCCCGGCGCCAGGCCCAGGGCCTGGGCGGGCGTGTCCATGAGCGACTTGCCCGCGCCGCGCAGCAACTCGTCGGTATCGCGGGGGCGGGTGAGCAGGCCGGCGCCGGGCTCGACATCGGTCAGCAGCTTCATGCACTCCTCATTGAAGCGGTAGATGGCCGCCACCAGCAGCGAAGGCGCCAGCGGCCGGCCGTCGGTATAGTAGCGGTGGGGGCGCAGCGAGGGGTAGGCGCGCAGCGGCCGGCGGCGCACCCGCAGAATAGTGAGCACGAAATGGCCGTCGATGCGCATGGCCCAGCTGGCAAAATGCTGGTGATTGCCGTGGCCGTCCAGCTCGTCCAGGGTTTGCTGCACGGCCGTGCGCAGCCCGATGCCCTCGTGCTTGCGGCGCAGCATTTCGGGGCTCACGTCTTCGCGCTCGGGGTAGGGCGAGATGGCAGTATTCTGTTGGACCCGGCCCCGCGCCACGGCATCAACGAAAGCGGCGGTGGGCAGCTCAGCGTCGGCCGGCTCCAGGATGATGGCCGGGCCCTCGGCGTCGGCTTCGGGGCGCGCGGCAGCGGGCAGGGCCAGCAGCAGCACGTAGGGCCGCAGGTCATCGTCAAGGGCATTGAAAAGGCCCTCGGCGACAGTTTGGGCCGCTTTGCGGTAGCGGGCCTGGTGGGGCCAGATGGTGGCCAGGGCGGGAAGCAGCGTTGGGGTCACGGCGAGGGGTTGGGCGAGCAGCAGGGGGGTAGGGATATAGGTAGTCGGCTGACGGCGGCCAATGTTGCATCGGCCGCCGCCCGGTGGCCCAACTTCCTCCTGCTCACGGGCTATTTTTTCAGAAAATTCTACAACTGAAAGATAACCGGCAACACCATCTTTTGCTTTAACGGCCGACCCTTATAGGTGGCCGGCTCCCACTTCGGCGCCGTCTTAATCAGCCGCAGCGCTTCCTCATCCAGGCCCGAGCCCATCTTTTTCAGCACCCGCGCATCGGTGAGCGAGCCGTCGGGCTGCACCATGAACTCGACCATCACCCGGCCCTGAATCTTGCGCTGCCGGGCCAGCCGGGGGTAGACCTGGTGCTGCTGAATCCAGTCGAAAAACGTTTCGGTGCCGCCCACCGGGCGGGTAGGCACGTCGGGCGCCACGGCGAGGGGCGCGTCGGGGTCCGCCGCCGAGTTGGCGGGCGCTCCCGCCGGCGCAGCGGCCGGCGCGGGCCGCTTCACTACCTCCGCCGAGCCGGGCGAGAGCACGAACGAGACTGGCACGCGCACGCGCTGGCGCACCACCTGCCCGCGGTGCCGGGCCGGCGTCCAGCGCGGGCCGCTGCGAATCAGGCGCAGGGCCTCGGCGTCCAGCTCCGGCGCCAGGGGCTGGTCCACCTTCACCTCGCTGATGGCGCCGGTTTTCTCCACGATAAAGCTCACCGGCACAGTGCCCTGCAAGCCCTGCTGCAAGGCCGCGCCGGGGTAGCGCTGATGGGCGGCCAGAAACTCAGCGTAGGCGCGGGTGCCGCCTAGCGGCACGGCCGGCGCGGCCACCGAGTCGAACACCTCGCGGGCATCAGGCTTAGGGTATTTGAGCTTGGTCTTGGTCTGGGCGGCGGCCGAAAAACTCAGCAAGCTGAGCATGAGCAGCGCGGGCAGGGCTTTGGCGGGAGCCGAAGGCGTCATAAACGAGGAGTGGCGCGTAAAGCGCTTTTTAGAGGTTTTGAAAATCAAGGGGGGTAGGGAATCAGCTGCCGCCGGCCGCCGACTCTCGTTCAGCTGGCAAACAATAATCGTTCTAGCTGCGCTGAGCGGCCCAGCTGCCCGACGCGCTCCTAAGCCCGTTTTCCCGCCATGAACTGTGCTGACTCCGTACCCGTTCCGGCCGCCTCGCCGGCCGCCTACTACTCGTCATCGTCGCGCCCTTCCGGGAAGTGCGCTTCATCCTTGAAGAAGCCGGCGTCCGCTGAGAAGACTTCGTGGCCGTGACTGTGTTTCTGACCAGCCTGCCAGCCGACTTCGCCACCTGCAACCGGCTCTTGCCGAACACTTTGCAGTGATGAGCATTGAATAATATCGTTTAGATTGCTCATTGCGAACTACCCATTCTTCATTACCCATTAGCCCATCATGTACGTCCGCAATAATATTCGCTTTAAAGTCTGGTGGTCTTATTCCTGGTGGCCGCTGCTGGTCTGCTTTCTCTACGACAGCTTCATTTGCCTGCTCTACGGCTACTTTGGCGTCCGGGCCCTCGACCTGCCCTGGGCGCCGGTGGCCACGCTGGGCACGGCCGTGGCCTTCTACATCGGCTTCAAGAACAACGGCTCCTACGACCGGTTTTCGGAGGGCCGCCAGCTCTGGGGCGTCATCACCAACCTGAGCCGGCTCTGGGCCATCAGCATTTCTGACTACGTGCAGCCTGCCCCCGACGAGGTGATACCCGACCCGGCCGAGGTGCGCGAGCTGCACCGCCGCCTGCTCTACCGCCAGCTGGCCTGGGTTAATGCCCTGCGCCTGCACTTGCGCCGCCAGACCGCCGAACGCTGGGATGCCGAGGTGGCGCCCTTCCTCAGCTTGGCCGACAGCGCCGCCGCCCGCGACCGCAACAACCCGCCCACCCACCTGTTGCGCCAGCAAAGCGAAGAACTGCGCCACCTGCACCAGCGGGGCCTGCTGGCGGTGTGGCGCCAAGTGTCGCTCGTCGATACGCTCCGCGACCTCTTTCACGCCCAAGGCGGCTGCGAACGCATCAAAAACACGCCCTTCCCGCGCCAATACGCTTACTTCAGCTACGTCTTCGTCCGGGTGTTCGCGGCCGTGCTGCCGCTGGGCCTGGTCGAAGAGTTCGATAAGATGGGGCCCAACCACGTCTGGCTTACGGTGCCCGTGGCCATGCTCGTGGCCTGGGTGTTCAACACCATCGAGGTGGTGGGCCACACGAGCGAAAACCCGTTCGACAACACCATCAACGACGTACCCATGTCCAGCATCTGCCGCACCATCGAGATTGATTTGCGCGAGTTGCTGGGGGAAAAAGAATTGCCTACCAAGCTTGAAGCCGTGAACGACGTACTGTACTAAACGAGGGGGGTAGGGAGCGGGGCTTGCCCCCACCCGGCGGCCAAACAACAAGCAATGGCTTGCCAGGCAAACGGCGCTTACGCCGGGCGGGGGCAAGTCCGCTCCCTACCCCCCTTCCACGCAAAAAGCCCCGTCGTTCACACGGCGGGGCTTTTTCAATTAGCTATTTAGCTCTGCGAAACCTACTCGCTCTGCCCGATGGGATAATATGCCTTGCGGCCGTCGGGATATACGCCTTCGACCAGGGCACCGGAGTTGTCCTTGGCCGCTTCGAGGTAGCGCTTCACGTCGGCGGGCTTGGTCACGGCGCGCTTATCGATGCGCGTGATGATAAAGCCGTCGGCGATGCCGGTTTCCTTGAAGTTCGAGCCTTTTACGCCCGAAATCTGAGCGCCGCCTTCCAGGTCGAGCGAGCGTTGGGTGCGGGCGGGCACGGGGGCAAACTTGGCGCCCTCGTAGTTCACCACGGCATCAGCGGGCGTCTCGCGCACCACGGCGTTGGTACCGGCGGCGTTGTGCAGCTCGGCGGTCGTGGTGTTGCGGCTCTCACCGCGCAGATACGTCACCTTAATCTTGTCGCCGGGTCGGAAGCGCGCCACCTGCTCCTGCAACTGCGAGGACGTGTTGACGGCCACGCCGTTAATTTCAGTGATGATGTCGCCCTCCTTAATGCCGGCGGCAGCGGCGGCGCTTTTATCGTTGCGGCCCATCACGTACACGCCGTTGAGGGTGTTGAGCTTCTTCTCCGAGGCCAGGGCGGCATCGACTTCGCGGATGCTGACGCCGAGCAGGGCGCGCTGCACCACCTTATACTTGAGCAGGTCATCCACCACCTTGCTCACGATGGAGCTGGGCACGGCAAACGAGTAGCCCACGTAGGAGCCGGTCTGCGAGGCGATGGCCGAGTTCACGCCAATCAAATCGCCGTTCAGGTTCACGAGCGCGCCGCCGGAGTTGCCGGGGTTCACCGCCGCATCGGTCTGGATGAACGACTCAATGCTCATGTTGTCTTCACGACGCAGGATGTTGATGTTGCGGCCCTTGGCCGACACGATACCCGCCGTCACGGTCGAGTTGAGGCTGAACGGGTTGCCCACGGCCAGCACCCACTGCCCTACCCTCACTTCGTCGGAGTTGCCGTACTTGATGAAGGGCAGGTTGTCGGCCTTCACCTTGAGCACGGCGATGTCGGTATTGGGGTCGGTGCCGACCAACTCCGCGTCAAACTTGCGCTTGTCGTCGAGCACGACCGTAATCTTGGAGGCCTTCTCGATGACGTGGTTGTTGGTCACGATGTAGCCGTTGGCGGCGATAATCACACCCGAGCCGGAGCCTTCGCCGCCGCGCGGCGCCATCTCGCCTCGCCCGCCGCGGCCGTGGTACTGCTCATATTGCTTTTCCAACTGGTCGCCGAAGAACTGCCGCAGAAACGGGTCCATCTGCATCTGAGCGCTTTCGTTGCGCGAGGGCGCGTACTCCGTCATCACGTGCACCACAGCCGGCGTGGCCGAAGCAGCGGCAGCCACGAAGTTGAGACCTTCGGGCACGGTGTAGCGGCTGCTGCGCAGCTCGGAGGTATAGCGCACGTTGGGGTCAGCGGCCAGGATGGCTTGCGGGGCCGTCGCCGGGTCGGGCTCCAGCAGCTTGTAGCCGCCCACGGCCACGCCCCCGCCGAGGACCGCCGAAGTCAGCAGGCCAAGCATCATTTGTTTTGTCTGCATGGATAGAAGAATGATGAGAGAAGTGAGAAGAAGGATTCTAATTTAAATGGGCCGCTGCAAACCACAAGCGGACGCCGGGCCGCCAACGCGCCAAAGAAGCTGTTTCGTGTTCGGGGGTTGCCTGCCCCGCAGGGCCGGCCGGCTGGTATTACAACACGCAGACCAGAAAAAAGGCACCCGCGAAGGTGCCTTTTTTTACGGACATTTTTGCGGCCGGATGCGCCGCGGGTCGTCAAATTAGCGCACCTCAATGTGCTGTTTCGTCGTCTTTTCGGGGTCCAGGGGCAGGCTCACGCGCAGGATGCCGTCGGTCAGCTCCGCGCTGATGGCCTTCACGCTGACCGTCTCGGGCAGGCGGAAAGCGCGGCGGAACGAGCCGTAAGCCGTTTCGGCGCGGCGGAATTTAGGGGTGTTTTCGCCGGCTTGGGGCGCTTTGCGTTCCCCACTCACCACAAGCTGGCCTTCCTGAAAGTCGATGTTCACGGCGTCCTTGGCTACGCCGGGCAACGCGAGCTGCAACTCAAAGCCAGCTTCGGTTTCCAGGATATCAACTGCGGGGTGGAAAGCCGTGGAGGGAGCGTTTGGGGCGGCGGGCAGCGTGTCGCGCAGCAGCTCGCCAAACAAGATGTTGAAAGCGCGGGCAGGGCGCAAAGCCGGGCGGTTATAAACGAGCGTGTTCATGGGTATAGAAGTTAAAAGTAAGTAGCGTTTGGCGTACCATCTCAGTCAGATACACCGGGCTTTTTACAGATTCTATACCAACCGCTTTGGACTGCTTTCTTAATGTCAAAAAGTCATAATCTCAATAGATTGCTCGTCGCCGTTAAACTATTAAATCAAAGAAATACGCCTTCCAACGCTGCGTCAGCGGATTTCCTGCCTCCTTATTACTACCTAAGACCAGGACATAGTGTCCGAAAAATAATCACCACCAGCTAGTGCTGCGTGGGCAGCTGCCGCCGCTCATTCCCTACCCCCTGCTTCGGCAGCAGGGTGAAGCGCAGGTCCAGGCCCACGACGGGCACCACTGTATTAGTGCGGCCACCGCCGGTTTGGACTCGGTTACCGTTGGGGTCGTCCATATACTGGGGCAGGGCGTTGATGTAGCTAGTCTGCCAAGCCATGTAGGGCGTGAAGTCGATTTGCGGCGAGACACGCAGGCCCAGTTCGGCCCGCAGACTGCCGAAATCCAGCACCCGCTCTTTGGGTTGGTCCTCGTCGCGCTGGAAGCGCAGATAAGCGGCCGTTTCGTAGGCCAGGCGTGGGCGCAAGATTAGTTTTTCGCTCACGGGTAAAAGGCGCTCCAAGTCGAGGCGGAGGCGGGCAAGGACGCGGTCGGGGTTGCTGCTCCCATCGCCGCTTATTGTCATCGCATTTTCTACTCCCAGCCGTTGGCCGAAGTTGAAAGAGCCTAGTTTGCTAGTATGTCGCAGCAACAGCCCCGGTATGAAATTACCTACTAGGCCCAGTACATCTCCGTAACCTTCCCCTGCCGCCGACACCCGCAGAGTAGCCCCGCCGCTCCATTGCTTGCTCCAGAAATGCTCGTAGCCTAACCGCAACTGACCAGCGGCAAACGTGCTGCCTCCACTGTTGGTTGCGGCCACCAGATTAACCCCCCCCAGCAGATAATCATCGCCTTTCAACGCCAGCTCTACCTGCGCCTCCGGCACGAGCACCGCGTCGGCCACATTGCGGCGCTGCGCGGTGACGGCGGTGGTCAGCAGCAGACCGCCGGCTACCAGCACAAAACGGAAAAGGTGAGGCATTGCAGAAAAAAGAGGGGGTAGGGAATTGAATAAGCAAATGGCTACTGCGCCGCCAGCTCCTGCACCGTGAGCCAGGCCATCAGGCCGGGGCCCAGCTCCAGGCAGGTTTCGTCCACGTCGAAGGTCGGCGTGTGCACCGAGGCCGTGCCGCGGCTGCCGTCGGCGCTGCGCGTGCCGAGGCGGTAGAAGCAGGCCGGACCGGCCTGGGAGAAGTAGGCAAAGTCTTCGGCCGCCAGCCACTGGTCGAGGTCGACGACGTTTTCTTCGCCCACGTAGGCAGCCATCGCGGCGCGCGTGCGGGCCGTGAGGGCGGGCTCGTTGTCGAGGCAGGGGTAGCCACGGCGAATTTCCAGTTCGCACACGGCGCCCATGCTCGCGGCGAGCCCTTCGCAGAGCTGGCGCAAATGGCCCAGCGCCTCCATGCGCCACTGCTCATCAAGCGTGCGGAAGGTGCCTTCGAGGTACACCGAATCGGGGATGACGTTGGTGGCGCCGTTGGCGATGACCTTGCCAAAGGAAAGCACCGAGGGCATTTTAGGGTTGGCGCGGCGGCTCACAATCTGCTGGGCGGCCACAATAATATGGGACGCCACCAGTACCGGGTCGAGGTTCAGCTCCGGCATGGCGCCGTGGCCGCCGCGCCCGCGCACGGTCATATACAGCTCGTCGGCGCTGGCCATGTAGCGCCCGCTGCGAATGCCGACCTGCCCCACCGGCAGCTTCGGAAACACGTGCTGCCCCAGCACCGCGCGCGGCGCCGGATTTTCCAGCACGCCATCCCGAATCATGAGCGAGGCGCCGCCGGGCACTACCTCCTCGCCGGGCTGAAAAATCAGCTTTACGGTGCCCTGAAACTCGCTTTTCAGCTGATTGAGAATGCGGGCCGTGCCCAGCAGCGAGGTAGTGTGCACGTCGTGGCCGCAGGCGTGCATCACGCCGGGGCGGGTCGATTTGTAAGCCACCTCGTTCAGCTCCTGAATGGGCAGCGCATCCATGTCGGCGCGCAGGGCCAGGGTGGGGCCGCCGGGCCGCCCCTCGATGAGGGCCACGACGCCGGTTTCGGCCATCGTTTGGGGCTGAAGGCCCATTTCGCGCAGCTGCCGCGTGACGAAGGCGGCCGTTTCGGTTTCCTCGAACGACAGCTCCGGGTGGGCGTGCAGGTGGCGGCGTACCGCGGCGAGGTCGGCGGCAAGGGCGGCGGCAAGGGCTTTGATTGTCTGAACCACGGATTAGTCGGATTTCGGGGACGATTCTATTCGGGCCTCAATTTAGAATCCCTACCCCCTTCGGAAAGATTGAAGCCACTGGCGAGAAAATTTCTTCTGTTTATTATAGAAAACCGTCCCCAAAATCCGACTAATCCGATAAATCCGTGGTCCGGATTACGGCGTCTTATTTAGCACCACTGAGGCCGATTCCAACTCGGCCTTGGGCACCAGCGGGCGCACCCGCGTCATGGCACGCGCCGCTTCCAGCTTGCTGGTGTAGTCACCGATGTAGAGCCGGTAGATGGGCTGCTTGAAGGTAATATAATCGGTTTCCTCGGGGTAACGGCTGATGACAGCACGGCGGATGGCCATCGCCTTGTCGCGCTCCAGGCCCACGTAGGCCAGAATGCGGTAGCCCTGCGTGTACCTGACCTTCTCGTTCGTGTAGGCCTGGTCGCGCAGGCGCTGCTCGATGCGCTCATTCACCTGGCTGGTGGGCGCTACGAAGGGGGCTTTGGTAAAGGAAGGGGGGGTAGGCGCCGCTGTCGGTCGGGGCGGCGTGGTGGCGGCAGCGGGGCGGTACCTGCGCACGTCCTCGGCGGGCAGCGCGCCGGCCGGGACCGGGCGGCGGATGGTGTCGGCCGGGGCCGCCGTAGTCCCGGCCGGGGCGGCGGGCGCCGCGGCGGCGCAGGCGCTCAGCAGCGGCCCGGCCCCGGCCAGCAGCACCTTACACAGAACTTGTTGCATCATCTTCACTTAGCAAAGCTACGCCGTTAGACGAGCCGATGCGGTCGGCGCCTGCCGCAATCAGGGCCAGCGCCGCCGCCCGCGTGCGAATGCCGCCCGATGCCTTGATGCGCACCGTGGCCGGCAGGCTGCGCCGCAGCAACTCAACATCCTCGACTGAAGCGCCACGGCTGGCAAAGCCCGTGGACGTTTTCACCAAATCGGCGCCCGCCTCGGCGCAAAGCTGCGCCGCCTGAATGATTTCAGCCTCCGTGAGTAGTGCCGTTTCGATGATAACTTTCAGCAGCACGTCGTGCAAGTGCGCGAGGTCGGCCAGGTCTTCCACCTCCTGCTCCGCTTGCGGCAACTGCCCGGATTTGAGCAGCGAGATATTCAGCACCATATCCAGCTCCGTGGCGCCGGCCTCGATGGCATGTTCCGCCTCCCGGAACTTGGTGCGCGTGTCCTGGTAGCCGAGCGGAAAGCCAATCACCGTGCCCACGGCTACGGCGGTGCCAGCTAACTCCTGCGCCGCCAGCGCCACGTAGCAGGGCGGCACGCACACGCCGGCAAAACCGTGCGCTTTGGCTTCCTGGCAAAGCTGCCGAATTTGGTCGGCCGTGCAGTCGGGCCGGAGCAGGGTGTGGTCGAGGTAGGGGGCCAGGGTCATAGCGTAGAGATAATTGAACGGCGGGCTGGTGAGTTTATAAAGAAGCTAGCAGCCGCGCCACGTCTGGGAAGGTGGTCTGCAACTCGGTTAGCTGCAACAAAGCCAGCAGGCGCGCGCCGTGCCCGGTCTTATGGTACCGGCCTTTACGAGTATCCGTGGTGCAGCGCTCTAGCACCCGGTCGGGGTGCGGTACCAGCGGCGCGGCTGTGGCGGGCAGGACGTGCGTTAGTTTAGGCTGGTAGAATTCGTGCAGAATAGTAGGCTGCGCCAGAAACCAAGCCTCCATTTTCTGCACCATGAAAAATACTTGGTCTTCGTAACCAGTTAATTTCTTCGCGGCCAGCCAGGCGGCACGGGTGCTATCCGGGCCATCTAAATCAACTAACAGCAGTACGCGCCGGAAGGCTGAGTTCGGTTTAGCAGTTTCCTGCTGAAATTTACGGATAGCCCCATCCGTGTCATTGCACATAACGATAAGCGGCTTCTGACGCAGATTAGCCTGTCCCAACAGCCGCCCGAATCCGTTGCGCAAGTCGCCATTATCGGTCTTGCTGCTGCCTTCCACGAAGAGTACGCAGTCCGCCATGCGCTAGTAGCGGTTGCCGCCTAATGCGCCGTCGCGCCACATTTGACCGGGCGCGAACTCCTCATACCAGCCGGCAAAGCTTTCTTCAGTGAATTGCCGCACCTGGGTTTGGTTGTTTTCGTCCTTCTCAAACACCCGCACGGCCCGCAAAGGAAACTGATTGAGCAAGCCCGGCGCATGAGTAGTCACGATTAGCTGGCTCTGCTCACTGGCTTTCTCGAACTGCTTGCCCAATTCCAGCAGCATATCGGGGTGCAGGTTGCGCTCCGGCTCGTCAAAGATGACCACGCGCCCCCGACCGGGCTGATGTAACGCCACGAGCAGACACAGATACGAGAGCGTGCCGTCGGACACCTGCGCCGCGTGAATAGGCGTTTCCAGTCCCTTTTCCTGCAAGTAGAATTCGACGCTGCCCTGTCCGTACACATTCATCCGAAACCGCTGGAAATGCTCGTTCACGTCGTGCAAACCCGCCTCGATAGCATCATATGCAGCCGTAGATTTCAGGCCCGTGACGTTGAGCACCTGAAACATATTGTCACCGTTGGGCAGCAATTTATCCACGCCAGTTGCGCGGACTGTGGTGCGCATAGGGGATTCTTCCGTGGTGTTGAAGAGGCGGTAGATGTCGAGGCTGCGGAGGAAGCGGTAAATGGAAAACAACTGCCAAAATGTTCCACTAGCAGCAATTAGGGGTAACCACAATTCATTTGCTTCACCATATTGTGTCCGCCCTTTTAAATCATTGTCCCCCGCAGCAATTTCTGACTCAAATATGTTGCCTCCAAGGGAATCAAAATAAACTTTATTATCTACTCGTGACACGGTCTCGTCAACTGTAAACTTATTATTAGGTTGATTAATCAGAAATACTCGGTAAGTAATGTCGCCTTCATATCCATCTCCACCTTGCCCTTTCCATTCTCCGGAGATAGTGAACTGTAGCTCAACCGGATGATTTTTATATGGCCTAACCGTGTTCTTCTGCCGGATTTCATCGATTCCGCCCCACTGCGCAATCTGCTCCTGCAAGCGACCTTCCATTCCCGCTTTCAGCAGTTGAAAAGCACGCAGGAAATTGCTCTTGCCGCTGCCATTGATGCCGACCAGCACGTTCAGGTCAGGCTCCAACTCAATGGTGCAGTCGCCGAAGCTGAAGAAGTTGACGAGGCGGACGGACTTAATCATGGCGGGTGCACTTTGGCGGCTAAACGGGCTACGGCGAAGATACGGGCAGGGCGCGGGGCTTGCCCCCGCCCGGTGCCTGAACGATTCAACGATTCGTTATCTCAGCGCGGACGCCGGGCGGGGACAAGCCTCGCCCCTACCCCCCAACAAGAAGGCGGCCCCCCACACCGGGAAAGCCGCCTTTTCAATTCAAAACTCGACATCCAACCCTTCTCAGTCCATCAGCACGCACCTATTACTCAGCACGTCTTGCTCCACGGTCTTATACTTCACGTCGCGCACGATGCGGCCGTCCATGTACTGCACGCTGACCTTGTCGTTGCGGTTGGCGACTTTCTGGCTGCGGACGGGCGTTTGCTTTTCCAGTACTAGCGCGGGCGCGATGCCCACGGGGTTGCGGTCGTCGAGGTCTTCGGGACCGGCGCCGAGCGAAACCGATGATACCTCTTTCTGCACCGTGAGCTGCGGCTGGTGCTCTTCCTCTTCAAAGTACATGTCGGCTTCGTCGTTGGTGCCCACCATGTCTTCCTGCACCGGCACGTCGGCGCGGAACAGGAACGAGGCGGTTTCTTCGTTGACCTTGGCAATCATGCGCTTGAACAGCTCGAAGCTCTCGAACTTGTACACCAGCAGCGGGTCCTTCTGCTCGTACACCGCGTTCTGCACGACTTGCTTGAGGTCGTCCATCTGGCGCAGGTGCTGGGTCCAGGCGGTGTCAATCGTGCTTAGGACCACAATCTTCTCCATCGAGCGCAGAATCTCGGCGCCGCCGCTGGCCTGGGCTTTCTTCAGATTAGCAATGGCCTGCACCTGCTTGCGGCCATCGGTGAAGGGCACGGCCAAGTTCTCGTAGGGCGCGTGCTGGCTCAGCAGGTCGTTAACCAGGGGTAGGGCGTTGCCGGCGATGTGCTCATTCTTGCTCTGGAAGTAGCCCAACGCCTCTTCGTAGAGCAGCTGCGTGAACTGTGGGGCGGGCGTGGCGCTGAGTTGCTGGGCCGTCAGGTGCGTGTCATAGCCGAAGACGCGGATGATAGCCAGCTTGAAGTCCTCGAAGTCGTTAGTCGCTTTGTGAGCCGAAACGAGGTCGTCGCTTAGACTGAATATCATGTCGAGCAAGTCCAGCTCTAGGCGCTCGCCGTGCAGGGCGTTGCGGCGGCGCTTGTACACCACCTCGCGCTGCGAGTTCATCACGTCGTCGTACTCCAGCAGGCGCTTGCGGGTACCGAAGTTGTTTTCCTCCACCTTCTTCTGCGCCCGCTCAATACTCTTGGTAATCATCGGGGCCTGAATCACTTCGCCCTCTTCCAGACCCATGCGGTCCATGAGGCCGGCGATGCGGTCGGAGCCGAACAAGCGCATCAGGTTATCCTCAAGCGAGACGAAAAACTGCGAGGTGCCGGGGTCGCCCTGGCGGCCGGCGCGGCCCCGCAGCTGGCGGTCCACGCGGCGGCTTTCATGGCGCTCGGTGCCGATAATGGCCAGACCGCCCGACCCGCGTGAAGTTTCGCGCAACTTGATGTCGGTGCCCCTACCCGCCATGTTGGTGGCGATGGTCACGGTGCCGGGATATCCCGCGCCGGCCACAATTTCGGCCTCGCGCTGGTTCTGCTTGGCATTTAGTACCTGGTGCTCGATGCCTTTGAACTTGAGCATTCGGCTAACCAATTCGCTGATTTCCACCGAAGTCGTACCGACCAGCACCGGCCGGCCGGCGGCCACCAGCTTCTGAATTTCGTCGGCCACGGCGTTATACTTCTCGCGCACGGTCTTGTACACCTGGTCGTCAGAGTCCTGGCGCGAGATGGCGCGGTTCGTGGGAATAACCACTACGTCGAGTTTGTAGATTTCCCAGAACTCGCCCGCCTCCGTTTCGGCCGTGCCGGTCATGCCCGCCAGCTTGTGGTACATGCGGAAGTAGTTCTGCAAGGTCACCGTGGCGTAGGTCTGCGTGGCGTCCTCGATGCGCACGTTTTCCTTGGCCTCGATGGCCTGGTGCAAGCCGTCGGAGTAGCGGCGGCCTTCCATCACGCGGCCGGTTTGCTCGTCTACAATCTTGACCTTGCCGTCGTCGGTCAGGATGTACTGGTCGTCCTTCTCGAACAGCGTGTAGGCCTTCAGGAGCTGATTGACGGTGTGCACCCGCTCCGACTTGTCGTTGTACTCACTCATCAGCTGCTCCTTCTGGTGCAGCTTTTCCTCGGCCGTGAGGCTGGCGTTTTTCTCGATGTTAGCAATTTCCACCCCGATGTCGGGCATGATGAACAGCTGCGGGTCTTCGCCCTGCGCCGTAATCAAATCGATGCCTTTCTCGGTCAGCTCAATCTGATTGTTTTTCTCGTCAATGGTGAAAAACAGCGGCATATCCGCCTTCGGCATTTGTCGGGAGTTATCCTGCAAATAGAAGTTTTCCGTCTTTTGCAGCACGGCCCGGATGCCGGTTTCCGACAGGTATTTAATCAGCGGCTTGCTTTTGGGCAAACCGCGGTAGGCGCGGAACAGCATCAGGCCGCCTTCGCCGTTTTTGTCGCCTTCCTCACTGCCGGTTTTGCCGTCGGCGATGAGCTTGCGGGCCTGCACGAGGTAGTTCTGCACCACCTTTTTCTGCTCGTCCACGAGGCGCTGAATGCGCGGCTTGAGCTGGTAGAACTCGTGCTCGTCGCCGCGCGGCACCGGGCCGGAGATGATGAGCGGCGTGCGCGCATCGTCAATCAGCACCGAGTCCACTTCGTCCACCATAGCGTAGTGGTGCTTGCGCTGCACCAGCTCTTCGGGCTCGCGCGTCATGTTGTCGCGCAGGTAGTCGAAGCCGAACTCATTGTTGGTGCCGTAGGTGATGTCGGCCAGGTAGGCCCGGCGGCGCTCCTCGGTATTCGGCTGGTGCTTGTCGATGCAATCGACGGTGATGCCGTGAAACTCAAACAGCGGCGCGTTCCACTCCGAGTCGCGCTTGGCCAAGTAGTCGTTCACCGTCACCACGTGCACGCCACGGCCGGAGAGCGAGTTCAGGAACGCAGGCAGCGTCGAAACCAACGTTTTGCCCTCCCCCGTGGCCATTTCGGCGATTTTGCCCTGGTGCAAGACCACGCCGCCAATCAGCTGCACGTCGTAGTGCACCATATCCCAGGTGATTTCGGCACCGCCGGCAGTCCACTTATTCGACCAAATGGCCTGCTCGCCCTGAATCGTGCAGTTGCCCTTGCGGCGGGCGTAGTCGCGGTCGTAGTCCGTGGCCGTGACCGTAAGCTGCCCGTTTTCGGCGTAGCGGCGGGCGGTTTCCTTCACGATGGCGAAGGCGGGGGGTAGGACTTCGAGCAGCACCACTTCCAGCTCCTTGTTCCGCTGCTTTTCGAGGGCGTCAATCTGCAAAAAGATGGCCTCTTTCTGGTCGATGTGCAGGGCGGGCTCGTCGGCGATGCGCTGGTGCAGCGCGCCAATCTGGCCGTCGATGCCCGCCAGGCGCTGGCTGAGACGCTCGCGCACCTGCCGGGTCTGGTTGCGCAGCTCATCGTCAGACAACGGTGCCAGCTTGGCATATTCGGCGTTAATCAGCGCCACGTATGGGACAATCTCCTTCAAGTCGCGCTCCGACTTGGAGCCGAATACCTTGGCGATGGTTTTCCCTAGAAAATCTAACATGAGAGGCTATTTACCTTTAGAATTAACGCCACGGCGCTGCCCAAAATTACGGTCTTTTCCCTAAACCGCTTTTTGAAGCACAAGCGGAAACAGACTGGCGGCAAAAAGAGTGCGCAGTTAAGCGAGCGGTAAGTTTGGCAGAACAATGGCGCGGGGCTCTGCCCCGTGACTGTTTACTATCGGGCCTCTGGCCGGAAGAACGATAACGCCGGACCGATACCTGAACAGCCAACCTAACGGCGCGGCCCGGCCAGGAGCCGGGTAGAAGCCGGCACGGGGCAGAGCCCCGCGCCAATACCCCACTTATCAACTGCCATGCCCTACCCGTTTCTGCTCGTCGATGCCTTCACCCCTACCCCCCTCGGCGGCAACCCCTGCGCTGTAGTGCTCGACGCCGACGACCTCACTGATGAGCAGATGCAGCGCCTGGCCCGCGAGTTCAACCAGGCGGAAACGGCCTTCGTGCGCCGCTCCGCCGTGGCTGAATTTGCCGTGCGCTTCTTCACGCCGGCCGAGGAGATTCCACTCGCTGGCCACCCCACTATTGCCGTGGTGGCCGCGCTGCTGCACACCGGCCGCCTACCCCTCTCCGGCACGCCAAGCACCCTGCACCTGGAGCTGCGGCACGGCCCCATTCGTATCGACGTGCGGGCGCCGACGCCCGCTAATCCACTGCCGCAAATTCAGATGACGCAGCGGAGGCCAGTGTTTGGCGCCGTGCACGACCCGGCGGTAGTAGCGCCGCTCTTCGGCCTGACGCCGGCCGACATTTACCCAGATTCCATTATTCAAACCGTGAGCACCGGCACGCCCATGCTCATGCTTTTCGTGCGCGACCACGCGGCCCTGCGCCGCGCCCACGTGCCCGACCCGGCGGCGCTGGCCCGCTACCGCGCCACCTCGGGTTTTTTCAGCCCCCACCTGTTTTGCCTGGGCGGCGCTACGCCGGCGGGCGCCACGTTTGCCCGGCAGTTCGGCCTACCCCCCGATTTGGCCGAAGACCCCGTCACCGGCTCGGCCACCGGCAGCATGGCTGCTTATCTGTGGCACTACGGCTACCTGCAAGAGCCCAGCTTTATGGCCGAGCAAGGCCACTGGCTCGGCCGTCCCGGCACCATTGCCGTGCGGGTTAATGGGCCGCGCGAAGCTATTGAGAGCGTGCAGATTAGCGGCACGGGCGTAGTCGTGGTCGAGGGCACCCTGCGCCCGTGAGCTGCGCCTACCTCCCTTCGGCCGACCAAAGTCAAAGAGGCTGGGCTACGCCAACTGGCCCTCCAGGCGCATTTCCCACACGCAGCGGCCCAGGGCATCTTCCAGCGAGGGCAGCACCATGCCACGCTCACTCAGGAGCATCGTTTGGGCGGGGCGGGCAGCGGGCAGGCCGAAGCTGGCCATCGGCTGGGGCCGGATAAAATCGGGACGCAGGCCGGCGGCGCGGGCAGCGGCCTGCGCGAACTCGGCCCAGGTGCAGGCTGTTTGGTTGGCCACGTGCCAGATGCCGCTGGCCTCGTCAATCAGCAAATCCAGGCTGGTGTTCACCAAATCCGGCACGTAGGTCGGGCTGATGCGCACGTCGTCGGCCGCGGCAAACGGCTGGCCGGCTCGCCCGGCCTGCAAGGCCGAACACACGAAATTATAAGCGTCCCAGGGCCCGAAAAAGGCGCTGGTGCGCACCACCAGGGCGTCCGGATGCTGCGCCAGCACCTGCTTTTCAGCCTCGGCCTTGCTGCGGCCATACACGTTGAGCGGGCTGGTCGGGGCACTTTCGACATAGGGCTCGGCCTGCTGGCCATCAAACACGAGGTCGGAAGAAAACGTGAGCAGCGGCAGCTCGTGCGCGGCGCAGGCCAGGGCCAGCGCGGCCGGGCCCTCGGTATTCTCCCGAAAGCAGCGCGCCTCGTCGGCCTCCGCTTCGTCGACGCGCACGTAGCCGGCGGTATTCACCACTGCCCAGGGCTTATGACGGCGCAGCGCGGCGGCAATGCTGGCCGGCTCGGCAATGTCCAGCTCGGCCCGCGCCAGCGTGACGGCGGCCAGGCCCCGCGTGTGGCAAATCCGCTCAAAGGCGCGCGCCAGGGTGCCGTGGGCACCGGTAATGAGGAGAGGTTTGGCGGCCATAATAGGTAATTGAGGGGGTAGGAAATAAGCTATGCCAGGCTCTGTGCCTGCTAGTCAGCACCTTAAGCTTTATCGGTTAGGACGATTCCCTACCCCCTCTTTCGCCCGGAATGAGGGGGTAGGGAACTGCCCTGATTAAGTGATTAGCAGAACGGGGCGCTACACCGCTACCAACTGCTCGGCGTGGTGGCGGAAGTGCAGCCGCAGCTCGTCGCGCTGCCACCAGCCGGGCGCGCTCAACACCGGGTGGCGATAGGGCGCGCCCGTGGCCAGCGCCCGCACCAGTCCGGCCAGGGCCGTGGGCCGCAGCTGCCCGCTGCGCACGTCAAACACGCCCGTTTCATAGTAGCCCGCGTCGCGGGTGAGCAAGCTGTTCCAATCATAAGTGCCTAGCAATGACCACACCGTAACGGCTTGTACGTCGGCACCATCTTCTTCCCGAGCGGCCTGCGCGGCCTGCCACACGTGCTGAAGCCAGCGCAGCTGCTCCTCGCGGGTGCAGCCCAGGTGAGCTTCGGTCACGGCGATGGGCAGGCCGTAGCGCTGCCATACGTCGCTGAGCAGCCGCTGGACACCCGACATCTCGCCGTGGGGGCCAAAGTCAACGCGCACGGCCTCGGTGTCGGCGTACCGGGCGGGCTGCCCGGCCCAGTTGGCGGGCGGGTAGCGCTCCCACTCTTCGTCCAGAAACCGCTCGCTGGTCAGGTAGTGATTGATGCCCATCACATCGGGGGGTAGAGGGTCGTCGGTCCAGGCCAGCAGTTCGGCTTCTTCGGCGCCGTGGTGGCGCAGGTAGTCCCAGAGCGGATGCTCCCGGTTTACGCGGCCAGCCAGGATGTCAAAGCTGAGCCAGCGGCGGTCATTCTCAAATTCAACCTGGCTCCGCATGGCGGGCGTACCGTGGCTCTGCCCCAGGTCTTCGGTCTGAATAAGCCGGGCGGCCGGATTTACTTCCCGAATGGCCTTCATGCTCAGCTTCGTGGCCTGCAACTGATTGAGCAAGGCCCGGATAAACGTGCGGTCGTCGTGGGTATGCGGGTACCAGAGGCCGTAAAGGGCGCTGAAGCGGGCCGTAGTCAGGGGCTCATTGACGGGCGTGTAGTCGGTGAGCCAGGGGTAGCGGCGGGCCACGGCGGCGGCGTGAGCGGCCAGGCCGGGGGCGAAATTAGGCTGATGAAGCGCCGTGTAGTGGGGGCCGCTACCGTGGTGCACCAGCCCGATAATAGGCTCGATGCCCAGCTCCCGCAGGCGGGGTAGGCGGACGTCGGCCCAGCGCCAGTCGCGCTGGTCGGGGTGCTCAGGCGCGGTGTGCTCCCACAGCACGGGGTAGCGCAGGCGCTTGATGCCGAGGTCAGCAATGGCATCCAAGTCCGAAATCCGGTCGCGGTGGCCGTTGCGCGTGAGCTGGTCCGACCAAGTGTCGCCGACTCGGCAATGGCTGCATTCAATGCCGCCCCAGAGTTGTAAGTCAGTCATATTTTCAGGGTTGGTGGAAGGATAGCGAGCGTCTAGTGTGGAGGTTGGTAACGCCCGAAACGAATCTGTCATCCCCAACTCGGCGCCGGTGGCGCACGAGTAGAGGATGACAGATACGAGAAAGTGTACTAAATAACGAAAAACTAGCACTCGAAGGTTACAAATAGTTGCTTGTCGCATTCACAGCGTCCTATTCGTCAGTGCTTATCCTCCGGCAGACTTCAGGCTGCTACCCCTGCTGCGGGGCACGGCTCACCAGTTTATCGACCAGCGAGGTGGTACCCGAAATAGCCGGCTTTTTCGCCTTGGCTTCCTCCGACTTCTCCGTCAGCTTCTTGTAAAGCGTCAGGGCCTGGGCGACTACCTGGTCCATGTTGTAGTACTTGTAAGTCGCCAGGCGGCCCACGAAGTGTACGTTGGGCGTCTCGTCGGCCAGCTTCTTGTACTTGTTGTATAGCTCGGCGTTTTCGGGCTGCGGCACGGGGTAGTAGGGGTCACCCTCGGCCTGCGGAAACTCGTACACGATGGCCGTTTTGGGGTGCTGCTGCCCGGTGAGCGCCTTGAACTCGGTGATGCGAGTGTAGGGATGCTCGTTGGGAAAGTTTACCACCGGCGCGGCCAAGTGCTTTTCGGTGCTGAGCGTCTCGTGCTTGAATTCCAGCGAGCGGTAGGGCAGCTTGCCGAACTTAAAGTCGAAATACTCATCCACGGGGCCCGTGAAAATCATTTCCTTGAACGGAATGAAGTCCATGATGTCGTGGTAGTCGGTGTTGAGCATCACCTTAATGTTGGGGTGGTCGAGCATCTTCTCGAACATCCGGGTGTAGCCGTGCAGCGGCATGGCCTGAAACGTGTCGGTGAAGTAGCGGTCATCGCGGTTGGTGCGGGTCGGCACACGGCTCGTCACACTCTTATCCAACTGCGAAGGGTCGAGGCCCCACTGCTTGTTGGTATAGTTCTTAAAGAACTTGTTGTACAACTCCCGGCCCACCTTGCTCACTACCACGTCTTCCGACGTGCGGATGACGGGCACCTGCTCGGCTACCGACTCGAAAAAGGCGTCCAGCTCGAAGCTGGTCAGCGACAAGCCATAGAGCTTGTTAATCGTATCGAGGTTAATGGGCATCGGCACGAGTTGGCCATCGACGGACGCCAGCACGCGGTGCTCATAAGGGCGCCAATCGGTGAAGTTGCCCAGGTAGTCGAATACGTCTTTGGAGTTGGTGTGGAAAATATGCGGGCCGTATTTGTGGATGAGAATGCCGTCTTCGTTGTAGTGGTCGTAGGCGTTACCAGCAATATGGTTGCGCTTATCGACTACAAGCACTTTTTTGTTGGAGCGGGTTGCTAGCCGCTCGGCCAGCACACTGCCGGCAAATCCGGCCCCGACGATGAGATAGTCAAACATAGTTTGGAGGTGATGAAGGTGGTAGAGAAGTAATGGGAAGGGACAAAACTAAAGAACGAACTGTTAGACCAGAAGACTTAAATATTAAATATCGTAGCTCTTCCGCACTAGCTAGGCAAAGCTTAGTCAGCTAAGCGAATTATCAACCGTAGCATCGGCCGGCTGGCCGGACCTGGCGGCTAGGCGCTCTTGCATCAGGCTCACCATAGCCTGCCAGGTCAGGTCCCAGGAAATCGTCGCCAGATACTCATCCGTGCGACGCCGCCAGTCCGGGTCATCGCGCTGGGCCAGCGCCTGGGTAATAGCCCCTCCAAATGATGGCGCGTCCGCCGCAATCTGTACCAGGTTCAACTCGCCGTAAGGCCGCACTACGTCCCGGATGGGGGTGCTGACCACGGGCTTGCCAGCGGCCAGATACTCAGGGGTTTTGGTAGGCGAAATGAACTTAGTGCTTTCATTATCAGCGAATAAAAGCGTCGCTACATCCCAACCCCGCAAGTAGCCCGGAAGTTCCTTATAATCCTTGCCTCCGAGATAGTGAATATTCTTATTCTGGGGCAAATCCGCCCTATCAATTTTTACCACCGGCCCGATAATAACGAACTGCCATTCGGGGTGGGCCGTGGCCAGTTCGCCCAGCAGCTTGATGTCGAGCCGCTCATCTACCACGCCGAAAAAGCCAACCCGCGGGTGCGCAATTTTAGCCTGGTCAACGGGGTCGTCGCCGGGCTGCCGCGCCTGGCCGAAGTGCTCTTTGTCAATCGACGACGGAAAGGCGTGGGCGTCGGCGTGCTGCTGGCTTTTGGCTTCGTAGAGGGTCTGGCCACCGGTAAACACTAAATCAGCCTTCCTAAACAACTCCTGCTCGCGGGACCGCAACTCGGGCGGCGCAAATTTGAAGGCCGCCAACTCGTCCATGCAGTCGTACACCGTCAGCACCGGCCGGAAACTGCGCGAGCGGCCAATGGACATGGGAGTGTAGTACCAGAATATATATTGTTCTATCTTTTGTTCCCTAAAAAAGCGCGTCAGCAACTCTTCTTGCGTCTGCTCCGATTCTTCCTGACTCAGGTCCGCCGGCAGGTGCGGCACCACCACTTTAATCTTACCATCCTGCCGCTCTTTGATTTCGAGGTGCGGCGCTACCTGGTCGGGGTGTACGAACGGGTCTTCGACGTAAAAAACGCGGCCGTGCTGCGCGAAGCGGGAAAGCAGATGCTGCGGGCGCTGCCACACAAAGTCCCAGTGCAGGTGCGCGAAGCACACAAGGTCGGGCAGGGTATAAGACGGAGTTGGTTCGGTGGACACGGGCCCGGCGGCTTGGGGGCGCACCGATGCCCCCGCCAGAGTAGAGAGCGGCATGAGAAGGGGGGTAGGAAAAGGGCAGCGCCCCGCCGGCTTGCTATCGATAATTGCCCGCCGGGGACACCTGCCCGACTTTTACGGTCCAGCCCCCAAAAAGGATACAGCTCCCTCTCCCGCCAGCGCCACAGTGGCTCACGCTATTTCAGGCAAACAGGCTTTGATATGATAATATATTTGATAAATTCGCTTTTTTTGTATCCTTAAAACACCTCGGCGGTCGACCTGACTACTATTCTGATTTAAAATATCTTTCTCCGGCAATAGTCGGGCTCTGAGCGGGGCGTGTTCGGGCCATTGACTGCTTCTGCAATCTGACCTGATGCTAAGTATATTGGCCAGCTGGCAGCGCCTGAATTTTTAGCGTTCGCTCACTCAATGGGCCGCCGCCCCAATCCCTACCCCCCCTATTCAAGCCCACCTCAGAGCAGGCATTGCAGCTCCACGGCATCGAGCCACTGCCCGGCAGTGGGGCCGCGCAGCCATTCTCGCCGCACGCCCACCCGTCGAAACCCCGCCACCCGAAACAGGGCCAGGCTGGCCCGATTGCTGGCTCCGACGGTGCAGAAAAGCTGGTGCAGGCGCAGGGTTTGGCGGGCGTAGAGCAGCAGTTGGGCCAAAGCAGCGCGGGCGTAGCCGCGCCGCCGCTCGGCCGCCAGAATTGTAATCCCTACCCCCGCCCGCTGGTGCAAAGGCTCGAACTCAAACAAGTCTACTGTGCCCACCGGCCGGCGCTCCGGCCCGACGCAAACCAGCAGGCGCAGCTGCCGGGCTTCGTAAAAATTGGTGCCGGCGTGGCGTAGGTACTCGCGCAGGGCGTGGCGCGAGACCGGCGCCAGCGTGTCCGACACCGCCCAGATGGCCGGGTCATTCTCCAGGGAATAGAGAAATTCCAGGTCATCGGGTTCGAGGGCACGGAGGGAAACAGGAGGGGTTGCGTGAAAGAATGTCATGCTGAGCAGCAAAGAACGCCGTGCTACAGCCGGCCTTGAAACACCAGCACGGCCGGCCCGCTGAGCCACACGTTGGCAAATGAGCCATCGGCCCGCGCCTCGAAGGCGACTTCCAGCTCGCCGCCGGGCGTGCGCAGGCGCACCGGCGAGGCCGCCCCGCGCCCGGCGGCGGCCAGGGCCACGGCTGTCACGCCGGTGCCGCAGGAGTAGGTTTCATCTTCCACGCCCCGCTCGTAGGTGCGCACCGCCCAAGGCTGCGAAGCAGTGGCCGGCGCTTCTACGAAATTGACGTTGGTGCCGTGGGGGCGGCTGCCGCGCAGGGCGCGGCCCTCGGCCAGCACGTCCAGCTCGGCCAGCGCCGCGCCCGCACCGGGGGGTAGGAAACGCACGTAGTGCGGCGAGCCGGTATCCAGAAACACGTCGCCGGCTTCCGCGGCTATAGGCTCGGCGGCGGCCACGTCACTCATTTTCAGGCGCACCGTGCCGTCGGCTTCCACCAGCGCCTCGTGGGGGCCGTCGGCGGCCATAAACCTCGCTTTCTGGCCGATGACGCCGAGCTGCCGGGCGAAGGCCACGGTGCAGCGCCCGCCATTGCCGCAGAGGCTGCCGGGGTGGCCGTCGGCGTTATAGTACAGCATCTGGAAGTCGTAGTCAGGGCAGTTGCGCAGCAGAATCAGGCCATCGGCGCCGATGCCGAAGCGGCGGTGGCAGAGCCGGGCAATGTGCTGGTGCTCCGCAGCCGGAAAGTCCTCGCTGCGGTCGTCGAGGAGGATAAAGTCGTTGCCGGTGCCCTGGTATTTGTAGAAGGTCACGGAGTGCTGGGGAGTTAAGGGATGTGGACAGGTACCGCACTGCACCGTGAAACTCTGTTTCGTGGTGCAGTGCTCCCGGCTGCAAACTTACCGCATCCGCCGGTGCAGGTTGCCGGTCTGAACCCAACGCTCCATCACCCGGCGGCGGGGCGAGATATTGCCGCGCAAATATTTTTCGATAATCAGGGCCGCGTAGGGGGCGGCGGCGTGGCCGCCGAAGCCCGCGCCTTCGAGGTACACGGCCACTGCGATTTGGGGAGCGGCGGCGGGCGCGAAGCCGGCAAACACGGCGTGGTCGTCGCCCTCGTCGTTTTCCACGGTGCCGGTTTTGCCGGCCACCGTGATGCCCACGTCGGCCAGGCTGGCGCTCTCGGCGGTACCGCCGCGCTCCAGGGCGGCCACCATGCCAGGCACCAGCGCGGCCAGGTTGGCGCTATCGACCAGCACCCGGTGCCGGACCTGAAAGCGCGGCAGGGGTAGGCCCGAGTCGCCGATGCCGCGCACGAAATGGGGCGCGATGTACCAGCCGCGGTTGGCAATGGCGGCCATCACATTAGCTATCTGCAGGCCGGTGAGGTTGATTTCGCCCTGGCCTAAACTCAGCGAGAAGATGCGGCGGAAGCCCCAGCGGCAGGAGTCGGCGCCGGCGCGGCCGTCGTAGCGGGCCAGGGTGGGCAGCAGGCCGGGGCTCTCGCGGATCAGGTCGGTGCCCAGCACCGAATCGAGCCCGAACGAGCGGGCGCAGCGCCGCCAGGCACGGAAGCTGGCCCGGCGCCCGGCGCAGGTGTCAAGGCCGGCCGGCCGCTCCACCACCGCCCGCAGCACCTGGTAGAAGTAGGGGTTGCAGCTGTACTTGAGCGCCGTCGTCAGGTTTTGGGGGCGGGGGTGGTGGTGCACGCAGTTCACCAGCCGCTGATTGCAGAGAAACCCGGTGGTGGGCCGGATGGCGCCCAGCTGCAAGGCCACGGCCGCGTTCACGAGCTTAAACACCGAGCCGGGCGGCCCGGCCATCAGGGCCGGCCGGTTGAGCAGCGGCATCCGCTCGTGCGCCAGCAGGTCGCGGGCCGGGGTGCGGCGGTCGGGGTCAGTGAGCACGGCGGGATTATAGGTGGGGCCCGAGACGAAGCAGAGAATCTCGCCGGTGGCCGGCTCCAGGGCCACGATGTAGCCGCGGCGGCGGCCCAGCAGGCGCTCGGCGTAGGCTTGCAGCCCGGCGTCGAGGCCCAGATGTAAGTCCCGCGGGGCCTGGTAAGCCGTATCAGCAGCCCAACTGCCCTGCACGACGCCAGCCGAGTCGAGCAGCGGGTGGCTAATGCCCCGTTGGCCGGCCAGTATACCGTGGTAGTAGCTCTCGACGCCGCCGCTGCGCAGGCGGTAGAAGCGGCCGCGCCGGTAGCGCTGGGCGTCGCGCACGAAGGCCGCCGCATCGGCGGGCCAGTAGCCCAGCGCCTGCGCGGCAATGGGCTGGCGATAAGTGCGGCGGCGCTGCTGTTGCAGTGCCAGGCCCGGCCAGTTGCCGGGGTGCCCGGCCAGCTGGCGGCGCAGCCGCTCCGCTTCGGCGGCACTCAGGGGCAGGCGCACGGGGCGGCCCAGCAGGACAGCTTCGGGCTGGTCGGCGCGGGCGCGCTGTTGCAGAGTGCCGGCCCGCCAGTCCAGCACGCGGTTCAGGCGCGCCGAGTCCAGGATATGCCCTAGGGGCGGCCGGGGGGGTAGGGCCAGCGTATAGTGCCAGTCGGAAGCCACCAGCACCGTGTCGCGGCGGTCGAAGACGCGGCCGCGCGGGCCCGGCTCCTGCACCTCGCGGCGGCGCACGCACTCCGGGCAGCGCAGCGAGTCGGCGGGAGCCGGCAGCTCCGTTGCTTGCCGCAGTTCGGGCTCTGGTGGCGGCATTGCATTGGCCCACCACAGCCCGGCGGCCAGCAAACCCGCGACGGCGACGGCCAGCAGCGCCGGCCGTCGCCGCGCACTTTGCATTTCGATTAACATGCCTGCGTGTACGACTTAGCGCGGGACACGACTAAAACGGTCTGCTAGCGAAGAGCTTACCTCACCGTATCGAATAGAATATTTGGGTCAGGGGCCCGCCGGCCGCTCCAGCCCTTTGCGCAGCAGCGCCACCTGCCCGGCGTGGTAGAGGTAGTGCTGGGCCGTGCCGTGGAGCAGCACGTAGCCAGACGTTGGCGCCCCGGCGGGCTGGTTTGGTGGGGCCTGAAGCAATGTATCGAGGGCGGCTTCGGGCAGGGCGACGGCCGCAGCCAGCAGGTGCGCGTGGGCCGCGCGCAGCTCCTGCAAGGCCGCCTGCCAGGCGTCATCGGTCGCCTCGGCGGGAAATGGGGGCCAGTCGGCCGCTACGGCGGGCACGAGCTGCTGCCGGGCGACGCGCTGCGCCACGGTTTCGGCCCAGCTCGCCAGGTGGCGCACCAGCTCGCCGATGCTGTGGGCGCCGGGCAGCGGCCGGGCGGCGGCCTGGGCCGCGCTCAAGCCATCGAGCGTAGCCAGCAAAGATGGCCCCGACCAAGCGTCGCCATCGAAGGCGCGCCGGAGCTGGTCGAGCAGGCGGGGGAGTTCGGGCATGGCGGGGCGGAGAACGGGGGGTAGGGAACTGCCGTTTCCCGGCCCACGGGGCCCGGCCCTACCTTTGCGGCGAATGTACGATTTCCTCACCACCAGCCCCTGGCCCGACTACGCGCTGCTCGACTGCGGCCACTTCCAGAAGCTGGAGCGCTTCGGGCCCTACGTGCTGGCGCGGCCCGAGCCGCAGGCCATCTGGGACCCGCACCTGCCGGCCAGCGAGTGGCAGCGCGCCGACGCCACCTTCACCCGCGCCGCCGGCAGCGCCAGCAGCGGCGACAAAGGCCAGTGGCAACTCAAGCCCAAGATGGCCGAGCAGTGGCTGATTGATTATCAGCGGCCCGGCGGGCTGAACTTGAAATTCCGGCTGGGCCTGTCTTCGTTCAAGCACGTGGGGCTGTTCCCGGAGCAGGACCCGAACTGGCAATTCATTTATAACCAGACCAAAGCGCGGCGCACGGCGCAGCCGCGGGTGCTCAATCTGTTTGCTTACACCGGCGCCGCCACGCTGGCCGCCCGCGCCGCCGGCGCCGACGTCACCCACCTCGATTCGGTCAAGCAAGTCAACTTCTGGGCCCGCGACAACATGGAGGCCAGCCAGCTCGACGGCGTGCGCTGGCTCGTGGAAGACGCCATGAAATACGTGCGCCGCGAAGTCAAGCGCGGCTCGAAATATCAGGGCCTGATTCTGGACCCGCCCGCCTACGGCCGCGGCCCCAACGGCGAGAAGTGGCAGTTGGAAGACGAGCTAAACGAAATGCTCAAGCTCAGCCAGCAGCTGCTGGACCCCGACGACCATTTTTTCGTGGTCAACCTGTATTCGCTGGGCTTCTCGGCCCTGATTCTGGATAATCTGGTGACGGGCATTTTCCCTACCCCCCCCGCCACGCGCAAGCTGGGCGAAATTTACCTGCTCGATGCCGGCCAGCGCAAGCTGCCGCTGGGCACGTTCTGCCGGTTTGCCACGTAAATAAGCGACTGTCATGCTGAGCTTGCGAAGCATCTTCTCGCCGCCGAACGAGGCAGTAATTAGAAGTTAGTGCTCGTTCTCACGTGATAAGATGCTTCGCAAGCTCAGCATGACAGATGACAAAAGCATGACCCACCTTCCTACCCGCCTCGCCCTCATCGACCTCGGCACCAACACCTTCCACCTGCTCATCGTGGAGCTGCCCGCCGCGCCCGGTAACAAGCCGCGCGAGCTGCTGCGTACCAAAGCCGGCGTGCGGCTGGGCGAGGGCGGCATCAGCCAGGGCGAAATCGCGCCCGCCGCCTATGCCCGCGCCCTGCACACGCTGGCCGGCTTCCGGGAAGAAATCGAGCTGCACCAGGCCACGCAGGTGAAAGCCACAGCCACGAGCGCCATGCGCGTAGCCCGCAACGGCCCCGAATTAGTTGCTGACATTTTAGAGCAAACCGGCATTCAGGTCGAGGTCATCGGCGGGGCGCGCGAGGCCGAGCTGATTGCCGCGGGCATCCGGCAGGCCGTGCCGCTGGGTGCGGTGCCGCACTTGCTCATGGACATTGGCGGCGGCTCCGTGGAATTTATTATTGCCAACGCCGACACCATTTTCTGGAAGCAGAGCTTTGAAATCGGCGCCCAGCGCCTGCTCGACCAGTTCTTCCCTGACCCCAGCGGCACCATGCCCGCCGACGCCGTGCAGGCCGAGCAGGCGTACCTGGCCCAGGTGCTGGCGCCGCTCGCCGCCGCCGTGGCCGAGCTGCGGCCCGTCGCGCTGGTGGGCGCCTCCGGCTCGTTCGACTCCTTGGGCGACTTGCAAGCCGGCCGCGTGCGCCCCGAAGCCGAAGTGCCGCCGGCCACGCCGCTGGCCCTGGAAAGCTTTCGGCGCAGCCATCAGCAGCTTTTGAGCCTCAACCACGCCGGCCGCCTGGCCCTGCCCGGCATGTTCCCCATGCGCGCTGATATGCTGGTCGTGGCCAGTGTGCTGCTGGATTACGTGCTGATGCTCAGCGGCATCACGCAGCTTACGGCGTCGGCGTATGCGCTGAAAGAAGGGCTTTTGGCCGAAATGCTGGGGTAGGAAAATGGGGCCGTGCCGCGCTTCCCTACCCCCTCTGTTTCACTACTTTACCTTAAACTGCACCGGCACGGTAAAGCTCACTGCCACCGCCTTACCGGACTGCCGGCCGGGATTGAAGCGCGGCAGCTGCTGCACGGCCGCCACCACGGCCGCGTCATAGACGGAAGCCAGACCCTTGACGATTTTAATGTCGCGCACAGCTCCATCGGCATTCACAGTAAAGCTCACGAATACTCTTCCTTCAGGCGCCGCGCTACCGGCATCAGCCTTCGGATAAATTAGCTTATCCTGAATTGCTTGAATAATGGCCACATTGCCACCACCGCTAGGCAATTCGGGCATCTGCTCGACGAAGGTGTACACCTTGGGCCCATTTGGGCCGGTAGGCTTATCCGGTTCGCTGTGCTCTTGGGCCATCCGCTCCGCAACTTCTGCAATACGACGCGGTATGAGCGCACCTGACCCGTCGCCCTCGATAAAGCCAACGAAAACATCAGGGCTCAACATCAGTTTTGGCGGCGGCGGTGGGCTGTCCTGGTAACGAAATTCCACGGTCGCATCTCGTTTAATGTCGAGGTGCCACGCTCTATCAGGATTTCTTTTACCGCCGGTAGCCAGCGAATCATCGTGAAGGGCTTTTTTCACATTCCTCATCACTTGCTCTTTCCACGTCTGCCGCTCGGCCGCGGACGCATTCTTGCCGAGGACAGTTTGCGCGCTAACTGGCGAGCCGGCAACTACCAGCAGCCCCGCCAGCATGGGCAGAGCCAGCCACTGCTTCCAGCGGCGCACGGGGGTTTGATTCTGCAACATGGCAATTCGGGTTAGGGTGGAGGAAAAGGTAAACGGTTGAAGCAAAGTGGAATAAGCCGGGCCGGCTAATCGCTGGGCCGTGAGCCGGGCCAGCAGCGCCGAGTAAGGCACTTCGGCGGAAGTGAGGGGGGTAGGCGGCGCGGCGACGGCAGCGGCGGCGCGGTCGGCCAGCAGCTCGTGGGTGAGGCGCAGGGCCGGCAGCAGCAGGTAGGCGAACGGATTAGGCCAGAGCACGGCCCGCCAGACTTCGAGCCAGAGCACGTCGTAGGTGTGGCCCTGGCGCACGTGGGCCAGCTCGTGGGCCAGCACCGATTCGGCTTCGGCGGCAGTCAGGTGGGCGGTTTCATCCCAGAAAATGGTGCGGCCAAATGAGCTGGTCGGCAACTGCCCGCCGGTATATACCAGCGCGTAGCCGGCGCGCTCCTCGCGGGGCAGTTCGCGGGCGGCGCGGCGCAAGTGCCAGAGCTGCCCGCCCAGCCGCGCCAGTCCCAGCGCCACGCCGGCCCCGTAGAGGGCGGCCAGCCAGGACCAGCCGCCCCAGCCAGCGGCGCCTACCCCCCCAGTGGCCTCCAGGGCCGGCAGCAGCACGCTCACGCCCGCCGAGCTGACCGGGCCGGCCACCGCTACTCCGGGTCCGGCGGGCCAGGCCGGCAGCTCGGGCCGCGGCAACAGCGGCAACAAAGCCGCGACCAGCGGCGCGAGCAGCAGCACGGCGCGGTTGTAGCCAAAGCAGCGCTCAGAACGCAGCACCAACTGGAATAGCAGCCACGCGGCGCCCAGCGGCAGCACCGTAGCGGCCAGCCAAGCCGCGAAAGGGGGTAGGGCGGAAGTCATGGCAGCGGGTCGTTTGAAGGTGAGGAGGTAGGCGAGACAGCAGCATCGGGGGTGTCGTCATCGGCCAGCCGGTTGGTATAGGCCTGGCGCAGCAGCGCATCGAGCTGAGCGGCGTCGAGGTTTTCTTCCTGGGCGAAAAAGGACAGCAGCTGTCCGAACGAACCGCCGAAGTGCCCGCGCAGCAGCTTGCGCAGCGAAAAGCGGCGGTAGTCGTCCTGCGCCACCAAGGCGTGGTAGCGGTAGCCGCGCCCGACGGGCTCGTAGCTCACGAAGCCTTTTTGCTCCAGAATGCGCACGATGGTGGAGACCGTGGTGAGGGCCGGCGCGGGCGCAGGCAAGGCCGCCCGCACGTCCTTGACGTGGCTGGGGCCGCGCTGCCAGATGATTTGCATCACCTGCTCCTCGGCGCGGGTAAGTTCGGGGTTGGGCGGGGGCATAGGGGCAGGAATAACGGAGTAGGATGCGATGGTACAACGTAAATTTTAGTTATCAACTATAAATTACGTTGAAAATAAACAAGGCCCGCGCGCAGCAAGTCCGCGCGTTACTTTACCCCCGAAACTCCCGCCAGATGCGCGGCCTGCCTGCCGCGCCACCGCTCCCCATGACCCTTCCCTACGCCCAGCTTTTCACCTTTACCGAGCAGATTTTCCAGGCCATCGGCTGCCCCGACGCCGACGCCACGCTGGCTACCGAAACGCTGCTGGCCGCCGATTTGCGCGGCATCGACTCGCACGGTGTGGCCCGGCTCGGGGGCTACGTGCGCCTTTGGGAGGCGGGCCGCATCAACGCCGCGCCGCGGGTGGGCGTAACGTATGAGACGCCGAGCACGGCCGTAGTAGACGGCGACGGCGGCCTGGGGCTGGTGGTGGGCCCCAAAGCCATGCGCGTGGCCATCGAGAAAGCCCAGCTGGTGGGTACGGGCTGGGTCTCGGTCCGTAACTCCAACCATTTCGGCATCGCCGGCTACCACGCCATGCTGGCCCTGGCCCACGACATGATTGGCATCGCCATGACCAATGCCTCGCCGCTGGTGGCGCCCACGTTTTCGCGCGAGCGGCTGCTCGGCACCAACCCCATTGCCGTGGCCGTGCCCGCCGGCGAGCAGCCCGATTTCGTGGCGGACATGGCCACCACCACCGCCGCTAACGGCAAGCTCGAAATCGCGCAGCGCAAATCCCTACCCATCCCCGCAGGCTGGGCCCAGGACGCCGCCGGCCAGCCCAGCACCGACGCCCACGCCGTGAAAAACGGCGGCGCGCTCTTGCCGTTGGGCGGCGCCACCGGCTCGCACAAAGGCTACGCGCTGGGCAGCATCGTCGACATTCTTTCAGCCGTGCTATCGGGCGCCAATTATGGGCCCTGGGTGCCGCCGTTCGTGGCGTTTTTGCAGCCGGCCGCGAATCCGGTTGGGCAGGGCCTGGGCCATTTTTTTGGCGCGATGCGCGTCGATGCGTTCCGGCCGGCCGACGAGTTTAAGGCGCACATGGACAACTGGATAAGCACCTTTCGCGCCGCGCCGGCCGTGGAGGGCAAGCAGGTGCTTATCCCCGGCGACCCGGAGCGCGAAACCGCCGCCCAGCGCCTGCTGGGCGGCATTCCGCTGCTGGAGGCCGTGGTGCAGGATTTGGAGGGGGTAGGAAAGCGGTTCGGGGTAAAGTTGTAGTGGTTGCTCTGGCTTTACAGCTCGCCCTCCCCGGCAACCCCATCCCCTAGCCCCTTCCCCGATGGGGAAGGGGACCAGTCGCTAGCTCTAGAATAGAACCGGAAGCAGATTTAGAGCTAGAACTGAAGCTAGTACTAGCGCTAACGACTAGTTCCCCTTCCCCATCGGGGAAGGGGCTAGGGGATGGGGCTCCCGCCGCGCTGCCAGCCAGGCCACGGCGGCCAGACACAGCGCAAACCAGGCCCAGGGCAGCCGCAAATCCAGCACCGAGAGCCCACCAAAAACCAGCGTGGTGCCGAAGCTAGCCAGGCCCTGAAACGCCTGGTTCAGCCCGAAAATCTCGCCCCGGTCGGCCTCGGTGGTACGGCCGGCCAGCAGGCCTTCGAGCAAGCCCTGAATGAGGGAAAGCGTGAGGCAATCGATGAAAACCAGCGTGTAGAGCGCCGGCCGCGAACTGCCCACCAGGCCGTAGCCGGCCAGCACGGGCACGCCCAGCGCCGCCAGCCAGACGATGGCGCAGCGCTGATTAATCCGGTCGGCGAGAAAGGTATAGAAGACGTAGTTGAACACGATGCTCAGCCCGCCGAAAAACATAAAAAAGTAGGAGATGGCGCGCGCATCCATGCGCAGCGCGCTCAGGCTGGCGAAGGGCACAAAGTAGAAATAATAACCCGTGCTGAGCGTAAGCGCCACCTGCGTGAGCACAATGCGCCGGAGGCCGGGATTGGCGGCGTCCTTGGCTTGCAGCCGCGTCCAGAGCGTGAGCGGGTTGACGCTGCGGGCCAGCTCGGCGCGCAGTTCGGCGCCACGCACGCCGTTGCGCTGCCGGTGGGTTTCGGGCAGCCAGAGGCTCAGCAGCACGTTCAGCAAGGCCAGCCCGACGGCCAGCCGCACCACGTAAGCGGCCTGCAAGCCGGGCGGCACGCTCAGCGCCGTGAGCATGAAGCCGGTCGTCATCGGCCCCAGCACGAAGCCCAGCGAGATGATGGCGCCCTCAATCCCAAGGTTGCGAAACAGGCGCTCCGGCGGCGAAATATCGGTAATGGCCGAGCGCACCGTGGCGTAAAGCCCGTTAGTGAGGCCGTCGGAGAGGCGGTTGGCGAAATAGAGGCCCGCGCGCACGGGCAGCAACAGCAAATTAGCCAGCACGGTACCCAGGGCCGAAAAGATGAAGATGGGCCGCCGCCCGTAGCCATCACTAAGCCGCCCGAGCAGCGGCGCCGAAAACAGCTGCACTCCCAGAAACAACCCCGTGCCCAGCGACAGCCACAGCTGCGGCTGCGGCAGCCCGCGCACGAACTCCGGCAGCACTGGCCCCACCGCCGCCCCCACAATCACATCCACGAGAATGATAGCGTAGAGCAGTGGTAGCTGGCGATGAGGCGGGGCCGGCATAAAGAATGATTTGATTAAAAATGACCCGCGCCGTCCGCGCTCTGCGTCACCTGCGAACCGAAGGACAGCGTAGCTAAAACTTCTACGTCTTCTGCGGGAGGCGTCGTTAGTTAACATTGAACAACTCAACGCCAACAAATCCCTACCCCCTACTCCACAAAAAAGCCCTCCCGCACAACGCGAAAGGGCTTCCTTCAAAAACAAACCGCAATAGGCTACGAAGTCTGCACCGTGCCGGCCAACACTTGCTGGGCCACGTCCTGATTGAGAAACTTAGACGAATACTCGGCCGTGCTCGCGTTCAGGAACAAGCAGCTGCCGCCGCCCACGGCCTCGATAATAGCATCTTTCAAGTCCATCGGCAGCGCCGGGCAGCCCAAACTGCGACCCAGCCGGCCATTCTGCTTGATAAAATTCTCGCTCACGTAGTCGGCGCCGTGCATCACCACCGAGCGCATCGCGGCGTTCGTGTTGAAACCTTCATCCAGCCCTTGCAGCTTAAGCGAGCGGCCGTGCTTGCCCTGGTACTCGCCCGCGGTCACGTAGAAGCCGAGGCTGCTCATGTTGCTCTCGTTGGTGTTCGAGAAGTTGGTGGCCTGATTTTCACCCGAATTATGACCGTGGGCCACGAGCGTATGAAACAGCACTTGCTTCTGCGCCAAATCGAGCACCCACAAACGTTTCTCAGTGCTGGGCAGGTCAAAATCGACCACCGTAAGCAGCGGCTTGGCCGCGTTGAGCTTGCCGTCTTTTTGCAGGTTCAGATAACCCGTCATCGCCTTAGCGAACACCGGATAGCGCAGGCCCTGCGCCTCGGCGCCGAGGCTGCTATAAATGCTTTGCAGACGCTGCTCGAAGCTTTGGGCAGCGGTAAGTTGCGTCGCTGGCTGGGCCGGTATGTGTAGGCGCTGATTGGGCTGGGCGCTGGCCATTGACTTGCTCACCGGGCCCGCCAGGGGCGTAGCCAGAAACAAGGAGGCGAGAAACGGCAAGACCCGCCGGGCCGCCCGCCGGGCGTGGCGCTTGAGGTGGCGGCGGCGTTGAACGACACTGGGCTTTTCCATAACGATAGAATTATCTGGGGAATAAAGCGAACTACCTCTCTTACGCAAACCAACCAGAAGTGGACAATTCCGGCGCCGGCGGCAGGCAGCAAACGCCCAGGCGCCGGTTTTCATTCCCTACCCCCCCTCTCCCGCCCCAACCGCTCACTCCCAGCCGCGGGCCGCAAACCGCCGCCCGGCCGCCGCCCCATCGAGCCAGCGCGAGGCCAGCCCCGGCCCGCTCAGCAGCAGCACCCGCCCCGCCGGCAAGGCCCGGATGATGGCCGCGTACTGGCGCGGCGGCAGGGCCGGGCAGCCGCGGCTGTAGCCCAGGTGGCCATATTTCGCCACGTACTCCGGGCCGGCATAGTCGGCACCGTGCAGCACCACGTAGCGGTCCTCGGCGGTGGTGTTCTGGCCGGGGTCGAGGCCGCGCAGACGGCGCGAGAGGCCGTTTTTACCCTCATACGTAGCCAGCGTGCGGTAGAAGCCCAGCGCCGAGCAGGCCGACTTGAGCTGGCCCGAAAACCGCCGGGCCCGCAGGTGGCCCGAGCCGCGGCCGTGCGCCACCAGGCTGCGGTGCAGCACTTTGCGGGCCTTCAAATCAATGACCCAGAGGCGGGGCGTGGTGTTGGGCAGGTCGAGGTCGGCCACGGCCAGCACGGCGCCCCAACTCTGGGCGCGGTCCTGCTGCCGCAGCGCGAGGTAGCCCACGCAGGCCTGGGTCAGCACTTCGGGGCGCAGGTCGGCGGCTTCGGGGCCGAGGGCGTCGTGGAGTTGGCCGATGGCCTGGCGTAAGGCCGGCGTGAGGCCAGGCAGCGGCAGTACGGGCGTCAGGGCCAGCGAGTCGGGCAGTGGCGCGGGGCGGGCAGACCTGACCGTATCGGCCACGGCAGCGGGGGGTAGGGACTGGCCGGCGGCCAGCCGCGTTTCGTCGGCCCGCGCCTGGCAGCCGGCCAGCAGGGCCAGCAGCAGGGCTACCAGCAGCCCGACGGCCCCGGCCAGCCCGCGCCCAGCCCCTACCCCCCTCTCGGACGCCGAAGGCCGCAAAAGATGAATCAACCTCCCCATAAGCGGAAATTTACGCTCGCAAAGCTACCCTGACTAAAAAAACACGCTCGCGTTCACCTTAACGTAAAACGGCGTGCCGGGCGTGAAGTGCAGCTCGTCGACGGAGCTGGCTTCGCCGCGCAGCTGGCTGTCGGTGGCGAACTGGGCTTCGTTCCAGTCCACGTTGAGCAGGTTTTCGGCCGTGGCCCCAATTTGAAAGCGCGGGCGGGTGTAGCTCACCACGCCATCGAGCAGGAAGTAGCCCTGGGCCTCGATGCTGGCATCTTCGTTGGCCGGGCGGCGGTCGAGGTGGCGGTAGCGCAGGCTGGCGCTCAGGCCGCTGGGCTGCTTGAGGGTGAGGCCACCGATGCTGGTGAAGCGCGGGGCCAGCGGGATGAAGTTCGCGCCCTCGGCCACGCCCACCAGCCGGCCGTGGTTGTAGTTAAGGTCCACATCGGCAAACAAGGTGGGCGTGAGCTGGTAGCGCAAAGCCAGGTCGGCGCCGTAGCGGCGGGTGCGGCCGGCGTTTTCGGTGATGCCCTCGTCGCCGACGTACACCAGCTCCTCTTGCAGATGCAGGGCCCAGAGCGCGGCGTTCACCACCAGGTTGGGCACGGGCTTGAAGGTGCTCCCGACCTCGTAGCCCAGCGCGCGCGGCAGCACGTTGGCGTTGGGGTCGCGCACCACGCCGCGCGCATCATTGGAGTGAAAGCCAAAGCCGGAACGCGCAAACAGCTGCACGCCGGGCGTCAGCTGATAATACAAATTCAGCTTGGGCGAGACGCGGCCGGCCGTGGCCCGGCCCGAGAGCGCCGCGGCGCGGTCTTCGCGAAAGCGGAACACGAACACGTCGGCGCGCAGGGCAGCATTCAGGGTCAGCCGCTCGGTCAGCGTCAGGGTTTCATCGAGGTAGGCGTTGAGGTTTTGCTCGCGCACGCGGCCAGTGATGATGGTGTCGATGACTGCGCGCTGCGTGGCATTGAGCAGGCCCACGCCGGTGCGGTCGAGGCGGGTGCCGAGGCCGAAGGTGGTGTGCAGCTGACGGGCGCCGAGCTGGTCGTCGCGGTCGTAGGTGCCGAGGTAGCCGAAAATATGGCGGTCGTCAGTCTGCTTTATTTCGTCGCCGAGAGCGGGATTTTCCTTGAAAAAGGTAAAGTTGGAGAACAGTTGAAAGTTGTAGTTCGAGTAGTAGGCCTGCTGGCGCAGCACGGCCTCGTGGGGCAGGGCCGTGGTGAGGATGAGCGAGGCGTTGGTGCGGTCGGTGCGGCCACCCTCGCTGGGGTCGATGCTGCCGTAGCGCGAGATGAGGCCGGCCTCCACGGCGCGCTCGGGCACCTGCCCGCTGGCGTCCCAGCTGGAGTTGAAGTGCGAGCCGAGCACGGTCAGCGCCGTTTTAGCAGAAAGCTGACCCGTGTACTTGAGCAGGCCGTTGAAGCGCTTGAAGCGCTGGGGCTGGTCGAAGTAGGCGTTGGTGAAGTTGTACTCGGCGGCCAGGTAGGCGCTTTCCGGCTTTTGCGAAAACAGGTGGCGCTGGCTTTCGCCATTGCCGAGCAAGTCCAGCATTACCAGCGCCCGGCGCGTGTCGAAGCGGCCCAGCTCCAGCTTCACCTGGCTGGCGTCAAGGCGGGTTTTGGTTAGAAATTCGCCCGCGCCGGCCGTAGCAAAGTCACCGAAGCGCGCCGTGTAGGGCCCTTTATAAACCTTGAGCTGCTCAACGGTTTCGGGAATCACGAAGTGAAAATCGGCGTAGCCCTGCCCGTGGGCGTGACTGACCATATTCACCGGCAGCCCGTCGACGCTGACGGCGAAGTCGGTGCCGTGGTCGACATCAAAGCCGCGCAAAAAAATCTGCTCGGCCTTGCCGCCGCCCGCGTGCTGGGCGATGAAGAGGCCTGGCACGAGCCGCAGCAAGTCCTGCGCCGACTTGACCGGCCGCAAAACCTTGTCAATCTGACTGATAGCGACCAGGCTCTGGTTGGGGTCGCGCGGCTGGCTCACGACTACTTCGGCGAGGTTTAGTGCCGAGCTAGCCAGCACGAAGGGCAGCGTGCGGCTCTCGCCCGCCGCCAGGGTGAGGGGTAGGGAGACGGGGCGGTAGCCCAGCGCGCCCACCCGCAGGGTATAGGTGCCCGCCGCGAGGCCCGCCAGCCGAAACTGCCCGCGCGCATCGGTAGCCGTGCCGCCGGGCTGCCCCGCCAGCCCCACGCTCACGCCCGCCAGTGGCTGGCCCGAGAGTGAGTCGGTCACGGAGCCGCGCAACGTAGCTGGGCCCTGAGCGCGCGCCGAAACAGTAGTCAGCAGCAGGCCGCCCACTAGGCTCAGGCCAGCAAGCACGAGATAAAAGAGCCGGCGCGCCGCGTCGGCGGGCGCGTGGGCCGCCGCAGTGCCTGCCTCCCCGGCAGGTCGCGTTCCGTTGGCTGGGAGTGCACGAGATGATTTCATGACGCTGAAATCAAAAATTAGCCTTACTCATGCAGTTGGCCCGGCACTGCGTGCGGTGCTGGGTGCGCTGCTGAAGCAGGCCGCCGCGCGGCTGGCCCGCCGCGTCTGTGGCGGAAGGGGGGGGTAAGCGCCGGGCGCTGCCGAGGGCCGGGTGCGCCAGGGCCGCGCGGCCGGTGGCCGACAATTGCACGCAGAAGGAGCTAGCCGCAGCGCCCGCTGCGGGTTGGAGGGGTAAAACCAGGAAATTCATGGAAACTCGGGAAGTGGACGCGCCCCGGCGCGGCGGCGCAGCGGGCGGGCATCCGATAAGTGATAAGACGAAACGGCCGGGCACGCAATGCGCCCGGTACCGGGCGGCCCCCACGCATGAGGGCCGCAGTCGGCTTATCCCCGACGGGGCGGCAAATCTAGCTGGCCGCGGTAGCCGGCCGGCACGGCCGCCTCGCGGGCGGCGGGGCGCAACCGGGCCCGGTAGAAGGCCGGCGCGGCAACCATCCCTACCCCCCCGGCTTCGGGCAGGCAGTGCAAATCCAGCCCCTTGAGGGAGGAGAGCAGTTGCTGCAAGGGAGGCCGCTCGCCGTGCTTTTTCAGGGTGTACTGCACACCGTTGCAATCGTCGAAGCAGGCCAGGCGCAGCGTGTGCTGCAACTGAAACTGGCAGTCGTGGCTGTGCACGTAGGGAAACGGCCGGTCCACGACCCGCGCCGGCCGCTCGGCCATGCCCGCGCCGACTACCAGCAGGTAGTTAAGCAGCAAGAGCAGAACGAGATAGGGACGGGGCAAGGGGGTAGGGAATTAACTGTCAGCAAGTACGAGAATAGCAGCGACTTGTATGCTGCATTATATAAGCTTCAATTAAATAATTTTACGTAAAAAATACCCGCTCCACGGTCCAATAGGCCGCGACGAGGCCAATGGCGACCGAGGCGGGAATCACGACCCGGCGCCGGTACCAGGGCCTACCGGCAAACCAGTGCCCGACCAGCGCCCAGGCCAGCAGAATAACCGACACCTGCCCCAACTCGACGCCCACGTTAAAGGCCACCAGCGACTCGAAAAACGACTTTTTGGGCAAGCCCAGCGAGGTGAGGGCGCTGGCGAAGCCCAAACCGTGAATCAGGCCGAAGCCGAACACGAGGAGCACCCGCCAGGGGTTGAGCTTGTCGCTAAAAATGTTCTCTATCGCGACGAAGAGAATGGAAAGGGCAATGACCGGCTCGATAATCTCGGTCGGCGGACGGATGAGGCCGTACATGCCCAGTCCCAGCGTGATGGAGTGCGCCAACGTGAAGGCCGTGGCTTGCACCAGCACTGGCTTGAGGCGCGGCTCCAGAAAGAAGATGCTGAGCACGAACAGGATGTGGTCGAGGCCCAGCGGCACGATATGCTGAAAGCCTACTTGCAGGTAGGTCCAAAAAAGCTCGGTCCGGGAGAGCTTGCTCAGGTCCTGGTCGAGGACGTGGGCAGTGGCGGAGTGGGCGAGCAGCAACACCAAGCCTACCCCCCCCGCGCGCAGCGAAGCCTCCCGCAGAGGACGCCGTGTTTTCGCAGAGGTCGCAGATTCGTTCAAAACTGCTAGGTATTAGCGCACGGCCAGCAGCTGCTTGCCTTCGGCGGCCAGGTCGGGGCTGAGGTAGGGATTGATAGCCAGTGCCTTGGTAATCAAGGCCTGGCCCTGAGCTGGCTGCCCGGCTTTGGTGGCGATGAGGCCGGCGCGGCACAGCAGCACCGGGTTCTGGGAGTTGGTGCGCAGCGCCACCTGCATGTATTTCTGGGCCTCAGCAAACTCACCGCGCCGGTAGTATACCCAGGCCAGCGTTTCGTTCACGTCGATGTTGTCGGGGCGGCGCTCATACTCGATTTTGGCGTGCTTGAGGGCTAGTTCGGGCTCATTGGTTTTCAGATAGGCGTAGGCCAGCTCGCGGTCGGCGTAGTGGCCCATCTCCTCGTTTTCGTCGGCTTCGTCGGCTGCCTCGCTGAGCTGCCGGATGGCATCGGCGGCCATCTTTTCAGACTGCTCGGGCTGCTTGTTCAAGCGATAGAGGTCAGCCAGCTCGTCGGCAAAGGCATAGTCCTTGACCAGGGCGCGGGCCTGCTCCAGGTGCTTGATGGCGGTGGGGTAGTCGCGGCGGGCCGCCGCCACCCGGCCCAGCCCAGCCAGGGCGTAGGCGTAGTAGGGCCGCACGGCCAGGGATTTCTGGTACTCGTTTTCGGCGCGGGTCAGGTCGCCGGAGTTTTCATACAGGTGGCCGAGCTGCACGCGGCTCCACTCGGTTTGCTCCAGACCAATATAGCCGGCCTTGGTAGCCATGTCCATTGCCTCGATGGCGCCGGGCACGTCGCCGTATATCTCGCGCAGGTAGCTCACGCGGGCGTAGGAGCGCAGGTCGGGGCGCACCTGGTTCATCTTGTCGGCCATCTTCACGGCCTCATCATAGCGGCCCAGCTCGACGTTGGCATCGCAGAGCAGGCCATACACAAACGAGTTGTAGGGGTTTATTTTCACGGCCTGCTCGGCCACGGCCAGGCCCTGGGAGAAGTGGTGCTGGGTTAAGCACAGTGAGGCCTTCGAGCACAAAGCCTCGAAGTTGCCGGGCTCGGCGACCAGCACTTTTTCCAGCAGCTGCATGGCCGCGCCGTCATAGTAAGGGTGGTCGCCGGTGACGCGGGCCTCCTGCATGTAGGCTTGGGCCAGCAGCAGCTGGCTCTGGTGGTCGTCGGGGTTCTGGCGCAGCTTGCCCAGTAGCCCCTGAATGGCTTTTTTGGTGTTCGTCCACTCGCCGCCCAAGGCCAGGTGGCTGGGCCGCTCCTTGAGGGTAGGAATGGCGGCCGTACCCGGCTTTTTAAAGATGAAAATGGCGGCTACTGCCATGCCAAAGCCCAGCAGCAGTAGGGGGTAGAGATATTTTCTCACAAAAAGAGAAGAAGAGGAAACAAATCAGAAATGGGATGCCCTTGGCAGCACGTAAAGCTAAAGGTAATCCAGCTCAACCAGCCGCAAAAAAAGAGCCGCCGCCAACCTGAACAGGTCAACCGGCGGCTCTTTCGGGCTAACAGGCTGCGTCGGGCCGCAGCCTTACTGCATTAGTCGTGCTGAATCTGCACCGACTGCACCACCGTGCGGCCGTTGTAGACCGTGGCGATGTAGCGGCCGGCCGGCAGATTGCGGCCGGGACGCCAGCTGATTTCGTGGCTGCCCGCCTCAAAGCGCTTGTTGTCGGCAATCGTGGCGACACGGCGACCGCGGCTGTCGCTCACCACAATGGTCAGGTTCGAGGCCAAGCCCGTGTTCACCCGGAACGTGGTTTGGTCAACCACCGGGTTTGGGTATACCTGCACGTTCGTCACGGCCGGCTTCATATTAAGGCCGGCTGCCTGGCTTACCGAGCCACGCTGCGAGGTCGGCGTGGGCTGGGCGTTGAGGCCGCTCCAGGGCGTTTGAGCAAAGGGGAACACCGACTTGAAGGTCGTGTCGTTGCGCTCAATGTTGGTGGTGAAGCTCAACACGTTAAGCAGCTGCGGCGTTACCGGGCTGGGGCTGCTGCCCACCATGTAGTCGTCGTAGAACAGGCCGATGGCAGCCAGCACGGCGCCACCCACAGCTTGCAACTCGATACGGGTTACGTCATCTTCGAGGCGACGACCGTTCGGGAAGCCGTCCATGTTCGGAATGTTCTGGACGTCGGTCGTAGCGTTGAAGCGCGGGTCGGTCAGACCGAGTGCGGCAGCAGCAATCAGGCCCTCGGAGCTGAAGTCAGGTGAGTTGCGGGGGGTAGGCGGCACGGCCATGTTCAGGCGCAGCATGTCGCCGAACGTAGGCAGGAAGTTGTTGATGAAGGGCTTGCCGGCGGCCAGCGGGTTGCCGTTCTTGCCGGTTGCCAGCTGATAGGGCCGCAGGTTCGGCACACCAGTGTGGAAGATAGGCAGCAGGTCAACTGAGCGCGGCTGGCCGGGGCGGAGCAGGAACTCGCCGAAGCCACCCTGGGCGATAGGCGCCAGAGCCGTGCCGGCCACGGCGGCCGAGCCAGCCAGCGGCGAGAGGCCATTGGCTCCGTTGCGGAAGTCAAAGCCATTGGGGAAGGCGGGCAGCAAACCAGCCAGCGACTTGGTTTGAATACGTAGCGGCATCAGGCCGGGGACGGCCTCGCCGAAGTAAGTCTGACCAGCGGGCTTGGGCGCGGCGCCATTCATCGGCATGTTGTCGGCCACGTACAAGCCCAGCTCCGGGTTGAGCAGGTTCCGGTCGAAGCGAAACTGCCGCGAGCCGGCGGCGGGCAGTGGCACGCCGTAAGGGCGCTGCGAGTTCCACTCGTCTTTCAAGCCGATGGGAATAATTACCTCGTTGGTGAGGGGCATCCCCAGGCGTGAAATCTGTACGAAGTTGCCACGCTCAGTCGAGGTACCGTCGAGGTTGAGGACGCGCATGGTACGGCGGCTAGCCGAAGCCCACACCCCGATGATGTAGTTGGAATCAAGAATGTTGGTTTGCGCGGTCAGATTTCCTACCCCCTGCTTGGTGAGCAAACGCACTGGAATCTTCATGGCGATGGTGTGCACGTTCTTGCGGGCCAGGCCGTCGCGGGCGGCACCAGCGGGCCGCACGGCGCCCAAATCAAAGATGGCGCCCAGGTCAGTGAAGAACGGGTCGTCAATTTGGCCGCAGAACACCTTCAAGCCGTTGCCGAAGGTTTGCACGTGGCGGGCCATGTAGGCGGTGTAGCCATCCGCCTGGTTCAGGCCCACCGGGGTTTCGATGGAGCGCGGCCCGATGTTGGGCGCCGGCACCGGCGCAAAGCCCGTGAGCTGCGTGGTGGTGCCATTGCGGATTACGTCCAGCGCGTAGTAAGTGCGCAGGTTCTCTTTGCCCAGCCGCACCCGGAAAAACGTCGAAGGGTCCTCGTTGAAGCGCTTGAACGTAAAGCGGTAGATGATGTCGTCGCCGGTAGTGGCGGCGTTGTTCTTGACGTGAATATCATACTGGATATTCTCGCCGAAGGTGTAGAAGTTGGGACCGCCCTGCGGTATCTCAAACGGGATGTAGTTGGCGATGATGGTCACCGTGGCATTGGCGTCGTTGGCCACGTTGTCGGGGCTGCGGAACGCGTACACGTCGGTGTTATCGGCCAGCGGGTCGTCGGCGATGGTCGGCGCTTCGCGGTGACTGGATGCTTCTAGGGCGCTGTGCTGGCCGGTCCAGGCCAGCAGCCCTCCCACCGAGGTTGCGACCAGCGCAACGTGGAAGAGCGGACGGGTAAGCAGGTTTTTCATAAAATGAAAAAGGGGTTTGGGGTGAGAAAATAGAGCTGCGAAAGCATGGTTGAGTGGCCGCGAATAGAAAGTCAGCACAGCATCCTTTCAGAGGATTCGAGGAATTAATGTAATTATTTCAATGCTTGCCTACGAAGGTACGAGGACACCCTTGAGCCTGGATTTATAATTTGTGAAAGTTTTTATAAAAAATTGTGTCCTCTGCGGATGCGCCACCTCAGGCCAGTATTCAGGCGGAATCCGTCACGCAAACAGCCATAAAAAAGAGCCGCCGCTGACCTGGGCAGGTCGGCGGCGGCTCTATTCCATTCGGTAGCAGTAGGAAGACTGGCTACCTGGTCAGCTGCACGTTCAGCTTAGTTGCGCTGGATGTGGAGAGATTGCAGCATGGTGCTGCCGTTGTACACTGTGGCGATGTACTGACCGGGCGCTACCTCGCGGCCCGGACGCCACGTCAGCTCGTGGCTGCCTTTGCTGAAGCTCTTGCCAGTCGCCAGCGTCGCCACGCGCTTGCCGGTGATGTCGCTCACAATCAAAGTCAGGTTCGACTTCACACCAATCTCCAGCTTGAACGTGGTCAGGTCGGTGAACGGATTGGGATAGTTCTGCACTGCGCTCAGCACCGGCTGCAGGCCCAGGCCGCGGGTGCCGCGCTGCGAGGTAGCCGTGGGCTGGGCCTTGGTGCCGGCCCAGGGAGCCTGCACGTAGGGGAAGCCCGCCTTGAGCGTGGTGTCGTTGCGCTCAATGCCGGTGGTGAAGCTCAGCACGCTGCCCAGCTGCGCCGTCACACCGCTAGTGGCGTCGGGGCCGAAGTCATCATACCACAAGCCAATGGCGGCCAGCACGGCGCCGCTCACGGCTTGCAGCTCGATGCGGACTACGTCATCCTCGAGGCGGCGGCCGTTGGGGAAGCCGTCCATGTTGGGGATGTTCACCAGGTCAGCGTTGGCGTTGTAGCGCGGGTCGGTCAGGCCCAGGCGGGCGGCGGCAATCAGGCCCTCGGAGCTGAAATCAGTCGAGTTGCGGGGGGTAGGCGGCACGGCCATGTTCAGGCGCAGCATGTCGCCCACCACGGGCAGGAAGTTGTTGATGAACGGCTTGCCAGCGGCCAGCGGGTTGCCGGCTTTGCCGGTGGCCAGCTGATAGGGCCGCAGGTTGGGCACGCCGGTCATAAAGATGGGCAGCAGGTCCGCCGAGCGGGGCTTACCCGTTTGCAACAGGATAGGGCCGAAGGTGGCATCGGCGAAGACGGTGCCGGCGCGCTGCTCGGCCGAAAGCACCGCGAGGCCGTCGGCACCGTTGCGGAAGTCAAAACCATTGGTGGGCAGGCCCGCGCGGCCGGCCAGGGATTTGGACTGAATGCGCAGCGGGGCGAAGCCCGGCACGGCCTCACCATAATAGGTCTGGCCGGCGGGCTTGGCCGCGGCGCCGTTGCGGGGCGTGTTATCGGCCATGTAGAGGCCTAGCTCCGGGTTCACGAAGTTGGCCTGGAAGGCTGCGTTCTCGGTGTAGGGCGTGCGGGCGTTAAACTCGTCCTTGTTGCCGATGGGGTTCACCACCTCGTTGGTGAGGGGCATTCCCAGGCGCGAGACTTGCACGTACTCGCCCGACACAGTTTGTGAGCCAGGCGTGGTGGCGGTAGGCGCGACCAGCGTTTTGATAGCCGGGCGGCTGGCCGAGGCCCACACGCCGATTACATAGTTCGGGTCGAGAATATTAGCCGCCTCCGAGCCGGGTTTGCCGGTCTTTTGCAGCACCGAAATCGGCAGCTGCAAGGCAATAGTGTTGACGTTCTTATGATACAACCCGTCGCGGGCATTCAGCGGGCGCACGCCGCCCAGGTCCTCGATGCCGCCAATGTCCACGAAGAACGGGTCGTCCACGGGGCCGCAGAATACCTTGCCGCCGCCGGCCGTCGTGATGGCGCTGGTCATCAGGGCGTCGTAGCTGGCCGCGCCCAGGCCGGCCGCACCGCTGATGGCCCGCGGACCAACATTGTAGGGCGGCACCACGGCGTTATCCATTACGGTGGTGAAGGCGCCGCCGCGGGTGCTCATCTCCAGCTTGTAGGTCGTCTTCAGGTTCTCCTTGCCCAGCCGGATGTTGAAGTGGGTCGTCGGGTCCTCATTGGTCCGGGTGAAAGTGAAGCGATAGGTGATGTCGTCGCCCGTGGTTGTAGCGTCGTTTTTGATGTGAATCTCGTAGCGGATGTTCTCGCCGAAGTGGTAGTAGTTCGGCCCGCCCTGCGGCAGCTGAAACGGGATAAAGTTGGCGATGATGTTGATCATCTCCGGGTCCGTCGGGTCGCGGAAGGCGTACACGTCGGTGTTGTCAGCCAACGGGTCGTCGGCAATCAGGGGCGCCTCGCGGTGGCTTGACGCCTCCAGACGGTTGACCTGACCGGTCCAGGCCAGTGCGCCACCCACGGCAGCGGCGGCCAGGGCCGTGTGAAACAAGGGTTTGGTAAGCAGCTTTCTCATGCGAAAAATGGTATTATATTGGTAAAAAATTGGGAAATAAAAACGCATTGGCGAACGTTACAACTTGTTTGAATCCAAACAGCCATTGGCGTCAGACTTTGCGACCGCAATATAAAGCGCATTTACGGCTATGGACCCAATAAGAAGTTATATTTTTTAAAAATAGAATTATTTTTTTACGCGGCGTGGTTTCGGCCGGTAGTTCCCTACCCCCCGGCCGCGCGGCCAGCGGCCGGGGCCCGCCCGGTACCGCGTACTTTTGCCAACCGCATCCGGGGCAACGTTCAGGTGCGGTTTATTGCTCCCAGGCCTCTCGTGGAGCGGCTTTATCCTCCTCGCTTTCTATCTTTTGACTATGGCTAAAGTTGCCATCAACCTTGCCACCGGCAGCCTGCAGCAGGAAGAGCTGATTGTGGGCATCGACCTGGGCACCACCAACTCGCTGGTGGCCTACGTGCACCCCGACACCCGCCTGCCCGCCGCCATCAACGACCTGGGCCGCGGCACCATCGTCCCCTCGGTCATTCACTTCCCGGCCCAGGACGGCGATTTGCTCGTCGGCGAAGCGGCCCGCGAATTTTTGCTCACTGACCCCGCCCATACGATTTACTCCGTGAAGCGCCTGCTGAGCAAGAGCTACCGCGACCTCGGCGAGCACGCCGGCCAGCTCGGCTACAAGGTGATTGACGACAACTCCGAAGGGCTGGTCAAAATTCGGGTGGGCGAGCGGTTCTACTCGCCCATCGAGCTGTCGGCCCTGATTCTGAAAGAGCTGAAAGCCCGCGCCGAGCACGCCCTCAAGACGCCCGTCAACCGTGCCGTCATCACCGTGCCGGCGTATTTCAACGACTCGCAGCGCCAAGCCACCCGCGACGCCGGCCGCCTCGCCGGCCTCGAAGTGCTGCGCATCGTCAATGAGCCCACCGCCGCCGCCCTGGCCTACGGCATTGGTCTTGACCCCGCCGAGACCAAAACCGTGGCCGTGTACGACCTGGGCGGCGGCACCTTCGACATCAGCATCCTGCGCATTCAGCAGGGCATCTTCGAGGTGCTCAGCACCCACGGCGACACCTGGCTCGGCGGCGACGATATGGACCGCGTGGTGGTGGAGCACTGGCAGAAAACCAGTTCCCTACCCCCCCCCTTTGCCGCAACCCCCGAACTGCAACAACAGGTGCGCCTGGCCGCCGAGATGGCCAAGAAATACCTGAGCCAGCACGATGATTTCACCACCCAGCTCACCGACGATGCCGGCCAGGTGTACCCGGTTTCGCTCACCAAAGCGGAATTTAACGACCTCATCCATCCGCTCGTGGCGCGCACCATCGCCGCCTGCCGCCAGGCCCTGACTGACGCCAACCTGACTCCTGGTTTCTCGTCTTCCAATTCCCTACCCCCCCCTTCCGCTCTGAACGCCGTGCTGCTCGTCGGCGGCTCGACGCGGGTGCCACTGGTGGTGGAAGAGGTGTCGAAATTCTTCGGCCAGCCCGCTAACAATTCGCTTAATCCCGACGAAGTAGTAGCACTAGGCGCCGCTATTCAGGCCGACATCCTGGCCGGCAACCGCCGCGACGTGCTGCTGCTCGACGTGACGCCGCTCACGCTCGGCATTGAAACGCTCGGCGGCCTGCTCGACCCCATCATCCCGCGCAACTCGAAAATCCCGACCAAGGCCGGCCGCCAGTACACGACTAGCGTGGACGGCCAGGTGAACCTGAAAATCGGGGTTTACCAGGGTGAGCGGGATTTGGTGAGCGAAAACCGCAAGCTCGGCGAGTTCGTCCTCAGCGGCATCCCGGCCATGCCCGCGGGCCTGCCCAAAGTCGATGTCAACTTCCTGCTCAACGCCGATGGCATCCTGCAAGTTGAAGCTGTCGAGCTGCGCTCTGATACCCGCCAGCAGGTCGAAATCAAGCCTCAGTACGGCCTTACCGACCAGCAGGTCGAGCAGATGCTGCTGGACTCGCTCACCAATGCCAAGCAGGACATGGCCGCCCGCTTGCTCATCGAGGCCCGCACCGCCGCCGAGCAGCTGCTTTATCAGGTAGAGAGCTTCCATCGCAAAAACGCCGAACATCTCACTCAGGAAGAGCAAGACGCCACCGCCGGGCAGGTTCAGAAGCTGCGGCAGGCGCTGCAAAGCCCGGAGCGCGACCCCATTCTTAAAGAGATGGACGCGCTGGATGAGCTGACGCGCCCCTACGCTGAGCGGGTCATGGACATCTCCATCAAGCAGGCAATGGCGGGCAGGAAAATCTTGTAAAACCAGGTATCCCTACCCCCCACCCACCCGGCAACCCTCTACACCAGCACATACCAGTACAAAAGCGATTTTGTACTGGTATTTTAGTTCTAGTCCGTTCAAAACAGATGCCGCTCCGCTCTCAGCGGTGACGCAGCCGGAACTCCAGCACCTGCCGCGCCGCCGTGTCGCGGAACGTCGTCTCCAGCCACTCTGGCGGCGTGCGCCGCGCCGAAGCGGAGTCTGCAACCCAGGCGAAAGCCACGAACAGCTGAGTGCCCGCCCCGCGCTCATCCAGCCGCAGGCCAAGCTTGTACAGCTCGATGCCGGCGCCGCGCTGCTGGCCCCGCGCCGCCAACGGCCGGGCTAGCCCCCGAAACTGCCTCTGGCTCATTGACCGCCGCGCTTCCGGGGCCAGCCGCCGATAAGCCGCGGTGTAGTCGGCGCGCAAAATAGCGCGCAAAAAAAAGCCGGCAACCTGTGCCTGGCTGGGCCGGCGGGGCGCGGGCCTAGCCGCGGCAAAAGTCGGCGGCTTCACGCCGGCCAGAGACAGCAAGCTTCCTAACCCTAACACTAGCGAGGCGGCCAGGGTAGCGCCGCCCGGCCAGCTCGGCTGGCGCAGGCCGCGCCCCGCGAGCCGCTTTGGCTTTGCGAGCCAACGAGCAAACCGACGAAAGCCACTGGGCAGAAAAAGCTGGTGCATCGCCAAAAATAAGCGGGGGCGGCTGGCCCGGCACAATGCTAGGCCGCCGCCCCCGCGTTTCCTACCCCTGCTTCGGTACTAAGTCAGGAAGTAATAGCAATACCTATTCGATGACTACCCGGCGCGTGACGCGCAGGCCCGGCAGGCCGCTCAGACGCAGCGAATACACGCCGGTAACCAGGTGCTGAGTGGCAATTTCTGCCTGATTGGTGCGCCCGGCACCCAGTTGCAGCGGCTGCACGTGGACGCGCTGCCCCAGGGCATTGAACAGCTCCAGCGACGCCGTGCCGGACACGCCCGCTCCCTGAAGCTGCACCCGCAGCTGATTGCCGCTGGCAACGGGGTTAGGCGCAACGGCCACGGTGTAGCCGGCCGTTTGCTGGCGGCTGGCCAGTGCCTGCCGCACGGTGAGGGGTAGGGGCAGGAAATTGTTGTTCTCATTGGCTTCCCCTACCACCCCTTGCGGGTCGGCCACGAACAGCACGTAGTAGTTGCCGGCGGCCGTTGTGGCCGGAATGTTCAGGTTGGCCGAGCGCGCCGCGCTCTGACCGGCCGGCAGGCTGCCGCCCGCCACGACGTCTAGCAGCAGGTCGCTGGCATCGAGCACCTGATTGGCCGACAGGTAGTAGCCCACCGGGCTGCTGGCGGCGGCGGCGGTGCCGGAGTTCTGCATGAAGCAGTTGCTGCTGAGGGTCTGCCCTGCGCCGATGGTGCCGGCCGATAGCGCCGGCTGCTGAATCAGCAGGTCGATGTTTGACTCGAACACGGTCAGGAACTGGAAGGAGACGTTGTTGCCCTCGTTGGCTTCCGCCACCACGTTCGCCGGGTCGGCCACGAAGAGCAGGTAGTACCCACCCGGCGCCACGCCGCCCGGTAGCGTCACGAGCGCCTGCCGGAAGTTGCTGAAGCCGGCGCTCAGCGCCGCGCCGGGGCTGGTGCCCAGCAGCAGGTCGCTGGCCTCCAAAGTGGAATTGGAGGAGAGATAATAGCTCACGTTCGAGCTGCTGGCCGGCGCCGCGCCCTGGTTAAGCATAGTGGCGCTCAGGCTCAGGCTGGAGCCGGTCGCTACGGCCGTCGGCGCGGCACTAATCTGGGTGAAGAGCAGGTCGGCCTGCCCGGAGTTAGTGGCGCAGCTGGCCGTGGCTGTAAAGCCGGTCGAGGTAATGCTGCCGTCCGTGGTGAATTGCACCGTCAGGGCCCCCGCGGCGTTGGTTGCTTGCAGGACGGGCGGCAGCTGGCTGTTCGAGTAGCCCGAATAGCTGCCCAGCAGCGGCGCATTGGTGCTGGTGCCATCGTAGACGCGCACCACATCAAGGCCGGTTTCAGTTGAGAGCGTGGTGAACACCAGTCGCACCATCGCGCCGGCCGTGGCCGGCAGAATGGTCAGCGAGCCGTTGGCGTAGTCGTTGTAGTTGCTGAAGCCACCGTGGTCGTAGATGGTAGTCGAGCAGGTAGTGATGGTTGCCGTGCCGCTGAGGGGCACGACGGTGCCACTGAAGGGCTCGGTCACGTTCAGGTTTACGCTGGCCACGTTGTTGTTCTCGTTGGTTTCACCGACCTGGCTAAGATGGTCGGCCACGAACAGTACGTAATAGCTGCCGGCCGCCGTGCCCGCCGGGATAACCAGGCTGGCGTAGCGGGTGCTGCTCTGCTCGGCGCCTAGGGCGAAGCCACTCGTCGTGCTAAGCAGCACGTCGCTGGCGTCCAGGGCCTGGTTGGCCGACAGGTAGTAGCCCACCGGGCTGTTGTTGGCCGTTGTATTGCCGGCGTTGCGGATAACGCAGTCGGCACTCAGCGAGAAGCCGGGCGTCACGCTGTTGGTCGAGAGGTAGGGCTGCTGGATGAGCAGGTCGACGCCCGGCGGCACGACTTGCAGCGGGGCGCTGGCGACGTTGTTGTTCTCGTTGGTTTCACCGACTTGGCTAAGATGGTCGGCCACGAACAGTACGTAATAGCTGCCGGCCGCCGTGCCCGCCGGTACCGTCAGGCCCAGGTAGCGCGACGACGAGTTGCCGCCGAACACGCTGCCGTTGGTAGTGCCCAGCAGCACGTCGCTGGCGTCCAGGGCCTGGTTGGCCGAGAGAAAGTAGCCCACCGTCGCCGGGTTGGCAGCGGCGTTGCCTTGGTTGTAGAGGTAGCACGAAGCGGCCGTGCTGCCACCGGGCGCCACCGTCGTCGGGCTCAAGTAGACACTTTGCAGCAGCAAGTCGATGCTCGGGGCCAGCACCGTCAGTGACTGGCTGCGCACGTTGTTGGCTTCGTTGATTTCCATCACCGCGTTCTGCGGGTCGGCCACGAACAGCACGTAATAGCTGCCGGGCGCCGTGCCGGCCGGAATGGCCGGAATGGCGTAGCGGGTGCTGCTCTGATTGGCGGACAGCGAACCGCCCTGCGCGGTGCTCAGCAGCAGGTCGGCGGCGTCGAAGGTTTGATTGCTGGATAAGTAGAAGCCCGCGACGCTGCTGCTCGCCTGCGTGTTGCCCTGATTGGAAATCGCGCAGTTCATCTGCACGCTGTTGCCGGCCACGACCGTGCTCTGATACAGCTGCTCCTGAGTGATAAGCAGGTCAACCCCGGCCGGCGAGACCGTGATGCTGACGGCCGCCACGTTGTTGGCCTCGTTGGTTTCACCAACCTGATTCTGATAGTCGGCCACGAACAGGATGTAGTACGTGCCGGGCGCGGTGCCCGGCGGCACGGCGGCCGTGCCGTAGCGGTCTGAGGAATAAGGTGGCGAGAGAGCCGTGCCGAACTGCGAGGTGAGCAGCTGGTCGTTGGCGTCCAGGGTCGTATTGGTTGATAAATAAAAGCCGACGCTGCTGCTACTGGCCGGGGCGTTGCCCTGGTTGAGGATGGCGCAGCTCAAGCTGATGGAGTTGCCGGCGGCCGTGTTTAGCGGATTTACCACGGCCTGCTGAATGGTGAGGTCAATGGCAGGCGGCGTCACGGTAATGCTGACCGCCGCCACGTTGTTGCCCTCGTTGGACTCGTTGACCTGGTTCTGGTAGTCAGCTGTAAACAGCACGTAGTAGTTGCCCGGCGCGGTACCGGCTGGCACCGTGAAGCTGGCGTAGCGCGCTGAGGACTGCCCCACCTGCAGTGCAGAGCCCGTCGAGTTGCCCAACAATTGGTCGGCAGCATCAAGCACGGCATTGCTGGACAGGTAGTAGCCTACTGCGCTGGAAGGAGCCGTGGCCCCCGACAGGTTATAGATAGAGCAGTTCGCCGTGAGCGAGCCGCCGGCCACCACGCTCAGGGGCGAGAGCGACGCACTCTGCAAGGCCAGGTCGGCCTGGGCCTGCGGTGGAATGTCGGTCACGCACCCAATAGTCGCCGCAAAGCCGCTGTAGTTGACCGTGTAGTCCGAACTCAGACGCACGGTCAGGGCCCCCGAAGCCGAACTGCCGTATACCGTGCCGGGTGAGATGCTGGAGTCATACGTGCCAATGAGCGGCGCATTCACACTCGTTCCATCATAGATATAGACGACGTCATAGCCCGGCTCCAGGCTGAAGGAAGAAAATTCGAGCCGCACCTTGTTGCCGGTCGTCGCCGGCATAATTGTGATGGTGCCATTAGCGCTGGGCGAGTAGCTGCCGCTTGGCCCGCCATCGTCGTAGAGCGTGCCCGAGCAGGTTGTGATGCTTGTAGTGCCGTTAGCCGGCAGTTGAAAATTTTGCGCCGAGGCACTTGAAAGCCCGGCGGAGCTTAGCAGCGCTAAAAGGCCCAAGGACTTGGCAAGCGGCCAGGCCGCAGGGTAATTGTGTTTCATTAAAAAGTGAAAAAAGAATTGATAAAAGTTAAAATTATATTACTGAATCTTTAATAACGTAGCCTGCCCCGCGCCTACCAGAGGTGGTGCCCGAAGCGACCCGTCTCTATTGAATTCTTAACTAATTGGCCCGCCGCTATTGCTCGCTTGCGGGTACCAGCACGAATACGTCCTCACCGGGACGCTTCATCAGGTACTTCTCGCGCGCAAACTTCTCCAGCAAATCCGGCGAACTCATTAGCTCAGCCCGCTCGCGCTTCACTACCTCAATGTTGTCGAGGTAGTATTGCTTTTCACTGCGCAGGTCCTGCCACTTGCGGTAGATGTCAAATTGCTTGCCTAAATCATTGGCATCAAACACCAGCATCCAGACCAGAAAACCCAAGCCCGTGAGAAAGTAGAAGCTGCGGACTACCCGCAAGACCGAACTAATAAAAGAAGATAGCTGCATTGGAGTAAAAGTAATATAAATGGCCGGCTTCGCCCTTGCGAACCCGGCCATTTATAAGCTCAAACAGCGAAAAATACTACATTTTTCTGCCTGGGAAATAAGCTACTTCGCCCAACTCCTCCTCAATGCGCAAGAGCTGATTATACTTGGCCATCCGGTCAGAGCGCGAAGCTGAGCCGGTCTTAATCTGTCCGGTGTTCAGGGCCACCGCCAAGTCGGCAATCGTGCTGTCCTCGGTCTCGCCGGAGCGGTGACTCATGATGCTCTTGTAGCCGTTGCGGCGGCCCAGGTTTACGGCCGCGATAGTCTCGGTGAGCGTGCCAATCTGGTTCACTTTGATTAGAATAGCGTTGGCGATGTGCTCATCAATGCCGCGCTGCAAACGGTCCACGTTGGTCACGAACAGGTCGTCGCCGACGAGCTGCACCCGGCTCCCTACGCTTTCCGTGTGCAGCTTCCAGCCGGCCCAATCGTCTTCCGCCATGCCATCCTCCAAGCTGATGATGGGGTATTTGTTTACCCAATCGGCCCAGTAATCGGCCATCTGCTGCGAAGTGAGCTTGTCGCCGGTGCTCTTTTTGAAGTGGTACACGCCATCTTCATAAAACTCCGACACGGCCGCGTCCATCGCAATCATCACGTCCTCGCCCGGCCGGTAGCCCGCCACCTCAATGGCCTGTAATACAATCTTAATCGCATCCTCGTTGGACTTGATGTTCGGCGCGAAGCCGCCCTCATCGCCCACGTTGGTGCTGAAGCCCTGCTTCTTGAGCACTGATTTCAGGTTGTGAAAAATCTCGGTGCCCCAGCGTAGCGCCTCTGAGAATGATGGCGCGCCGACTGGCATAATCATGAACTCCTGGAAGTCAATCGAATTGTCGGCGTGCGAGCCGCCGTTCAGAATGTTCATCATCGGCACCGGCATGGTGCTGGCCCCTACCCCCCCCACGTAGCGGTAAAGCGGCATCCCCGCCTCCTGCGCTGCGGCCCGCGCCACGGCCAAGCTCACCCCTAAAATGGCGTTGGCGCCCAGATTGGCCTTATTCGGTGTGCCGTCCAGCTCAATCATCACCTTGTCGAGCAGGCTTTGCTCATAGATGGAAAAGCCCACCAGCTCCTCGGCAATGCGGCCATTCACATTCTCCACCGCCTTGAGTACGCCTTTGCCCATGTACTTGCTCGCGTCGTCGTCGCGCAGTTCCACGGCCTCGTGCTTGCCGGTGCTCGCGCCGCTTGGCACGGCAGCCCGGCCAATCACGCCGCTATCGGTCGTCACGTCTACTTCCACGGTCGGATTGCCGCGGGAATCATAAATCTGGCGGGCACGGATACTGGTGATGATGCTCATGGCAGGCGTCTGGTTGGAGATGGAAAGAATCAGCCGCAAACCTACGGGAATCCGCTCATTATCCTGAGCGCAAATCAGAAATCCTATTCTTCCTACCCCCTCCCATCCCGTTGACTTCGCGAACCTTATCCTTCTTCGCAAAGCTTTGCGTTAAACCCGTAAACGCAAAAAAGGGACGCACCTAGCGGCACATCCCTTTTGAATAATAGAGCAAAATCCTAGACCTGCTCGCCGCCCGTCGGCGCCACGCCGTGCGTATCGTCTTGACCGGCAATTTCGTCGCGGGTTTCGCCTTCGTGCACCGTCGTGGTCGTAGTAGCGTCCGGAACCGGCGTTTCCACCACCGCATTCGGAGCCACAGCCTCACCACCCGTCACGACCGTAGCCGACGTACTGGCCTCATTCCCTACCCCCCCTTTGCCGCCGCGACGGCGCGAACGGCGCGTGCCCATCGTTTTGGTATCAACGGCGTTCTTAGCTTCCAGCAGCGTCTCGTTAAAGTCCACTAACTCAATCACGCACATGTCAGCGTTGTCGCCGGAGCGCGAAGCGCTCAGCTTAATAATGCGGGTGTAGCCACCTGGCCGGGTCGCGATGCGGCCCGCCACTTCGCCGTACAGCTCCTTGATGGATTCCTTGTTTTGCAGCGAGGCAAACACCGTCCGCCGCGAGTGCGTGGTGTCGTCTTTGGCCTTGGTCAGCAGCGGCTCGATGTACTGACGCAGAGCCTTGGCCTTGGCCACGGTCGTCGTGACGCGCTTGCTGATGATAAGCGACGTAGCCATGTTCGACAGCATCGCGTGGCGGTGCGCAGTCGTGCGCCCCAGATGGTTGATTTTTTTACCGTGTCTCATCGGACAGAAAGGTTAAATTGTGCGCTTGCGGGCGGCGACCACGGCGGACCGAAGCCTCATTAGAACCGCCGCCCCTTGGGCGCACTGGTGAATAAGTTGAATAGTACTGACAAAAAAAGATGTGCTGACTCGCGGGCCAAGCCGCGCATCAGCACATCCGGTAATCTACTTACTAGTCTTCGTTCAGGCGGTACCGGCTCAGGTCCATTCCGAAGGTCAGGCCCTTTTCCTCCACCAGGTTCTCCAACTCGGTGAGGCTTTTCTTACCGAAGTTGCGGAATTTCATCATATCCGTCATGTCGAGCTGTACCAGCTCGCCTAGCGTCTTGATGTCGGCCGCTTTGAGGCAGTTATAAGCGCGCACGCTCAGGTCCATGTCGGCGAGCGACGTTTTCAACGTCTTGCGCATTGCCAGCGTCTCCTCATCCACGGGCTCCTCCGCGGCGGCGCGGCTGCCCTCAATGGTCATCGTATTATCTGAGAACAGCACAAAGTGCTGAATCAGGATGTTGGCCGCACCCTTTAAGGCTTCTTCGGGATGAATCGAGCCGTCAGTCTGGATTTCCAGCAGTAGCCGCTCGTAATCGGTCTTCTGCTCCACACGGGTGTTTTCAATGCTGTACTTCACGTTTTTGATGGGCGTGAAAATGGCATCAATCGCAATCTGCCCGAAAACCTGGTCAGCGGGCTTGTTCTCGTCGGCGGGCACGTAGCCGCGGCCGCGAGCGATGGTCAGCTCGAACTCCAGCTCCTTGCTCGGGTCAACGTGACAAATCACATGGTCGGGGTTCAACACCTCGAAGCCGCCGGCAAACTTGGCAATATCAGCGCCCGAGAACGTCTCCTGACCTTTCACACGCACTGTAATCTTGTCCTCAATGGCGTCGCTCACTTTCTTGAAGCGCACCATCTTCAGGTTGAGGATGATTTCGGACATGTCCTCAATCACGCCTTCAATCGTCGAAAACTCGTGCAGCACGCTGTTGGTGCGCACCGACGTGATGGCGAAACCTTCCAGCGATGACAGCAGAATCCGCCGCAGTGCATTGCCGATGGTAGCGCCGTAGCCCTTCTCCAGCGGCTTAAATTCAAACGAACCGGTGTAGTTATCGGATTTCTCCATTACCACTTTCTCCGGCATTTGAAAAGCTAAGATTGACATATGTGGGGCATTAAAAAGTTACAATTCAAAGCGCCAAACAGAGTCAGCGCGGATAGTGCGGTTGGCCAACCGCTGGCCCGATAAAAACAGCTGCCGAAGCAAACTGATAAGCACACGTGCGGCCCGGCAAGCTGCCGGGCCGCTACTCTCAGTGCCAGCTTACTTCGAATACAATTCGACGATGAGCTGTTCGGTAATCTTCTCGGGAATTAGGTCGCGGCTCGGCGCATTCGTAAACTTGCCGACCATCTCTTTGCCATCCCATTCCAGCCACGAGAACGCGCGCGCATTGCGCACCGTCAGGCTGGTCGTAATGGCTTCCAGCGACTTCGACTTCTCCCGCACCCCAACCTGGTCGCCGGGACGCAGACGGTACGAAGGAATGTTTACCACTTCGCCATTCACCGTCACGTGCTGATGCGACACCAACTGACGCGCCCCGCGGCGCGTGCTAGCGATGCCCAGACGGTACACCACGTTGTCGAGGCGCGACTCCAACAGGGCGAGCAGGTTGTCACCCGTAATGCCGGGCAGCGTGGCCGCCTTGTGGAACAGGTTCTCGAATTGCTTTTCGAGCATCCCGTACATGTATTTTACCTTCTGCTTCTCCATCAGCTGCACGGAGTATTCCGACTGCTTTTTGCGACGGCCGCGGCCGTGCTGGCCCGGAGGATAGTTTTTCTTATTAAGCGCCTTGTCGGGGCCGAAAATCGGCTCGGCGAAACGACGGGCAATCTTGGATGTGGGGCCGGTATAACGTGCCATTTTCTTGTAGAATCAGGAGTGAATAATCAGACGCGACGACGCTTAGGCGGGCGGCAGCCATTGTGCGGCAGCGGCGTTACGTCGCGGATAGTCGTCACTTCAATCCCCACGTTACCCAGTGCCCGGATAGCCGACTCACGGCCGGCGCCGGGGCCTTTCACGAATACTTCCGCCTTGCGCATTCCCAAATCGTGGGCGACTTTGCCACAGTCGGTCATTGCCATCTGCGCGGCATAAGGCGTGTTTTTCTTCGAGCCGCGGAAGCCCATCTTGCCGGCTGAAGCCCACGAAATCACCTGCCCGTTGTTGTTCGTTACGGAGATGATGATGTTGTTGAACGAGGCGCGGATATGAATCTGCCCCACTTGCTCCACGACGACAATGCGCTTCTTGGCTTTGTCTTTTCTTTTTTGTGCCATTTGGTTATCGCAAAAAACGCGAGAGGTGTTGATTTCCTACCCCCCTTTGAAACTTGAAAGGGGGTAGGGAATCGATTCCCGCTAATGATTATTTCGTTGCCTTTTTCTTGCCGGCTACCGTCTTGCGCTTGCCCTTGCGAGTGCGCGAGTTGTTCTTGGTGCGCTGACCACGAACCGGCAGACCTTTACGGTGACGCAGGCCGCGGTAGCAGCCAATGTCCATCAGGCGCTTGATGTTGAGCTGCACTTCCGAGCGCAACACGCCCTCAGTCTTGTGCTCCGCGGCGATGATATTACGCACTTCCGTGGACTCGGCCTCGGTCCAGTCCTTCACCTTCTTGTTCAGGTCAACGCCGGCTTTGGTGAGGATTTTGGAGGCGTTGGAGCGGCCAATGCCAAAAATGTAAGTCAGGGCGATTTCGCCGCGCTTGTTGTCCGGGATATCAACCCCTGCGATACGAGCCATTGTGAGTAGTTATGTGTTTGCGGACCGAAACCCCGGCAGCAGCTTGGAAGGCGGCCGGCGCGAAATGCGCTAACCAGTACCCAAGGCTCCGGGGTTCCAAAAAAGTTGAAATTAACCCTGACGCTGCTTGAAGCGGGGGTTCTTCTTGTTGATGACGTACAGCTTGCCGTTGCGGCGGATAATCTTGCAATCCACGCTGCGCTTCTTGACGGAGGTTTTAACTTTCATGACACTATGGCGAAGAAAACTGTTTTTGCTAAATCTAATAATCTCCTACCTTCTTTTTCTTACTACGAAAAACTATTAGGTAGAGCAGCAATGCGGCACTGACCATTAAAGGCCAGACTAATCTTAAAAAGTCTAATAGTATTCCCCAAAACACGCATACTAAATCCCATAAAATATCAGATACAGATGAGAATAGCAGCATAATTTGAGCTACTTATAACGGTACTTAATCCGTCCCTTCGACAAGTCGTAGGGCGACATTTCCAGCTTCACCTTGTCGCCGGGCAGAATCTTGATGTAGTGCATCCGCATCTTGCCCGAGATGTGGGCAATCAGCTGGTGCCCATTTTCCAGCTCCACGCGAAACATGGCATTGGAAAGGGCTTCCAGGATGGTTCCGTCCTGCTCAATCGAGGCTTGTTTGGCCATAAAGGGCTACTGAACTGCTTTTTCTATGTGTTCAAAAGACGTGAGAATCTCCGCCTTATCTTTTCTAACTACAACCGTATGCTCAAAGTGCGCCGAAGGCTTGCGGTCGCGGGTGCGAATGGTCCAGCCATCCTTGTCCTGCATCACATCCTTCTTCCCCAGGTTAATCATCGGCTCAATTGCCAGGACCATCCCGGTTTGCAACATTGGGCCCGAACCCCGCTTGCCGAAATTTGGTACATCTGGTTTCTCGTGTAAGCTGCGTCCCACACCATGACCTACCAGCTCCCGCACCACCCCGTAGCCTTTGCGGCTCACGTGGTTTTGAATGGCGTAGCTGATATCCCCAACCCGGTTGCCGCTCACCGCCTGCTCAATGCCGAGGTATAACGATGCTTTGGTTTCCCGCAGCAACTCAGCCACTTCCGGTGCCACTTCTCCCACCGCGTGGGTATAGGCGCTGTCGGTGTGGAATCCATTGTAGTACACCCCGCAATCCACTGAGATGATGTCTCCACTTTTCAGTGGCACATCAGTAGCGAAACCGTGCACAACGACATCATTCAGGCTGAGACAAAGGCTATAAGGAAAAACGGAGCTACCAACTTTATACCCCTTGAAGGAAGCTAACGCCCCGTTATCTCGAATAAACTCCTCAGCACGCTGGTCCAATTGACGCGGCGTTACTCCTTCTTTCACCAAACTCGCGACTTCGCCGTGGGCCTGTGCGAGCAGCTTACCGCTACTGCGCATCAACTCAAGCTCCTCTTCGGTCTTAAACTGAATAGGTCCTTTGGCCATATCTGCTTTTTACGAGGCCAGCGCCACATTTTGCGTCCGGCCCCGCGAGGCGCCAGTCTTCATCATGCCATCGTAGCGCTGCATCAGCAAATAGCTCTGCACCTGATTTACCGTGTCCAGCACTACCCCAACCATGATGATAAGTGAAGTACCACCATAGAACGCTGAGAACGGCCGGGTCACACCCAGAATCAACGCAATAGCTGGAAATATGGCAATCAGTGCCAACGCCACAGCGCCTGGCAAGGTGATGCGAGTCAATATCTCATCAATGTGCTCCGACGTGTCAGCACCCGGCTTCACGCCCGGCACAAACCCTCCACTCCGCTTCAGATCATCCGCAATCTGGTTCGGATTAACGCTGATAGCGGTGTAGAAATAGGTGAAGACAATAATGAGCAGCGCAAACACGAGGTTGTATTGCCATGAGGTATAGTCCGAGAACTTCACGCCAATGGTATTGGCCAAATCACTCGAATTCTGCCATACCGAAGCAGCAATGGCCGGCACGAACATCAGCGACTGCGCGAAGATGATGGGCATTACACCCGCGGCGTTCACTTTCAGCGGAATGAACTGCCGCTGAGCATCAAGCTGCGTGGTGCTGCCTACCTGCTTGGCATACTGCACCGTGATGCGGCGCACCGCCTGCGTGAGAACAATAACCGCCATTACGACTAAGAAGAGCACCACCAGTTCCAACAGGAATATCAGCGACTTATTCACGCCTTTCGCTGCTGCTTCGCCGATGATAGCGCCGGGCAGACGAGAGACAATACCAATCATGATAATCATACTGATACCGTTGCCAATGCCTTTATCGGTAATCTTCTCCCCCAACCACATGCAAAACAACGTGCCCGCCGTGATGATGAGCATGGTTGAGATAGTGAAAAACGTACCCGGATTGATGATAGCTTCCGCATTAATCGTAGCGATGAAGCCAACTGACTGCGCCATCACAATCGGGATGGTGAGCACCCGCGTGTATTGGTTGATTTTCTTCTGCCCCGAAGACCCTTCCTTCTGCAGCTTCTGGAAATAGGGCACGGCAATCGTGAGCAGCTGCAACACGATGGACGCCGAGATATAAGGCATGATGCCTAGCGCGAAGATGCTGGCGTGGCTGAAAGCGCCGCCCAGCAGCGTATCCAGAATGCCGAACAAGCCCTCAGCGCCAGTTTTCAAGCGGGTAGGGTCAACGCCGGGCAACACCACGTAGGAACCGAGGCGATAGATGGCAATGAAAAAAAGCGTATTGAGGATTCGCGTGCGCAAATCCTCAATCGCAAAGATGTTCTTTATCGTCTGGATAAAATTATTCATTGCCAGCTGATGCTTAGAGCGTTACCGCCTTGCCACCTGCCTTCTCAATGGCCTCGACAGCCGACTTCGAAAAAGCGTGCGCATGAACCTCCAATGCCATAGTAACTTCACCACGGCCCAGGATTTTGATTTTGGCATTTTTCGACACCAGACCGGCAGCCACGAAATAGCCGGCGTCAATGGTCGAAGTCGCGTTGGTTTCGAGCAGTCCCTGAATTATGTCCAGGTTGATACCCTTATACTCCACGCGGTTGATGTTCTTGAAGCCGAACTTCGGCACCCGGCGTTGCAGCGGCATCTGGCCACCTTCAAAGCCCGACTTGCGCTTGTAGCCCGAGCGCGACTTGGCACCCTTGTGGCCGCGCGTCGAAGTACCGCCCCGGCCCGAGCCTTCGCCCCGACCAATGCGCTTTTCGCTCTTGGTCGAGCCAGCAGCGGGTTTTAGATTAGAGAGATTCATAATAAGAAAAGGTGGTTGAACTTGTACTCCGAAGCTCTGCTTTGACTTGGATGAAATCATAAGCAAGTAGTTCGAGCATCCTGCTACCGAAGCACAGCTTCGGGGTACTTGCTCTTACAGTTCGGTTACTTCCAGCAGGTGCTGCACGGCTGCAATCTGACCTAACAGGGTCGGCGTAGCTTCGTGGGTAGCAGTGCTGTTAAGTTTGTTCAGCCCCAGGGACTGCACAGTGCGCTTCTGACGGGCCGGCCGGTCGATAGCACTGCGGACGAGTTTAACTTGAATCTGCGGCATGATTTTTTATCCGTTGAATACGCGGGAGAGGCTGATACCGCGAGCCTGCGCAATCTGCAACGGGTCGCGCATCTTGTTCAGAGCCTCAAAAGTGGCTTTCACCACGTTGTGAGGGTTCGACGAGCCTTTCGACTTCGCCAGCACATCCTTGATACCGGCACTTTCGAACACGGCACGCATAGCACCGCCGGCAATCACGCCCGTACCGGCCGCAGCCGGCAGCACCAGCACGTGACCACCGCCGAAGCGGCCTTCCATCACGTGAGGTACGGTGTGCTTGTACATCGGCACCCTCTGTAGGTTCTTCTTCGCGTCGTCAATGCCTTTAGCAATGGCGTCGGTTACTTCATTGGCTTTGCCAAGGCCGAAGCCTACTGTGCCTTTGCCATCACCCACTACTACAATGGCTGAGAAGCTGAACCGACGACCACCCTTTACGACTTTCGCCACGCGGTTGATAGCCACTACCTTTTCTTTCAAATCCGGGTCACCGGTACGCGACTGCTCTTCGCGGTTGCGGTCGTTGCGGGGACCACCGCCGCGGTTATTACCGCCACGGTCGCCGCCCCCGCGGTTGTTGCCGCCGCGGTCGTTACCTCCTTGGGTGCCGCCGCCCTGGCTGCCGGTGTTCATTTCTGCCATGATGCTGTTCTAGAAATTGAGGCCGCCTTCGCGGGCTCCTTCTGCCAATGATTTTACGCGGCCGTGGTAGAGATAGCCCGAGCGGTCGAACACCACTTTCGTGACCCCCTTCTCCAGCGCTACCGCCGCCAGCTGCCGGCCTACGGCAGCAGCCAGGGCCACGCCATTGCCGCCGTCTGCGGTTACTTTCTTCGACGAAGCCGCCGCCAGCGTCTGGCCGATGGTGTCATCGATGATTTGCGCGTAGATGCCCGTATTGCTACGGAACACCGACAGACGGGGCCGCTCGGACGTGCCGGCCACCTTGGTGCGAATGATGCGCTGAATGCGCTTTCTGCGAGTTGCTTTATCGAAAGCCATGATGCTTGCTTATTTCGAGGCCGTCTTACCGGCTTTGCGACGTACTTGCTCACCCACGAAGCGCACACCCTTGCCTTTGTAAGGCTCGACTTTACGCAGGGAGCGAATTTTGGCGGCTACCTGTCCAATCAACTGCTTGTCGATGCTGTTAAGGGTAACAATCGGGTTTTTGCCTTTTTCAGTAACGGCCGTGGCAGTCACTTCTTTTGGCAAGGCCAGGAATACGTTGTGCGAGTAGCCCAACGACAGCTCCAGCGTGGTACCGGCCATTGCGGCCTTGTAGCCTACCCCTACTAGTTCCAGCTTGTGCTCGAAACCAGTGCTGACGCCCGTAATCATGTTGTTGATGAGCGAGCGGTACAGGCCGTGCATGGCCTTGTGGCGCTTCTGCTCCGTAGGGCGCGTGACGGTGATGGTGCTATCAGCAGTATCAACCGCGATGTCGCGGTCTACCGGCATGGTGAGCGTGCCCTTGGGGCCTTTCACCGTCACCTCGTTGTCGGCGCCAACGCTCACCTGCACTCCGGCGGGTAAGCTAATCGGCAGTTTACCAATACGTGACATAGTTGAGTTGTGCTTGTAGAGGTCTTAGTACACGTAGCACAGCACCTCGCCGCCCACGTTTTCCGTCTTTGCTTCTTTTTCCGTCATCACGCCTTTCGAAGTCGAGATGATGGCAATACCCAAGCCGCTCAACACACGGGGCAAATCAGCCACCGGCGAGTACTTGCGCAGACCCGGCGTGCTGATGCGGTCCAGCTTGGTGATGGCCGGCGCTTTGGTCGTAGGGTTGTACTTGAGGGCGATTTTAATCGTGCCCTGCACCGACGTATCATCGAAGCGGTAGCTCTGAATGTACCCTTTCTGGTAGAGCACCTTCGTGATTTCCTTCTTGATGTTGGAGGCCGGAATCTCCACTACCCGATGGTTCGCCTTGATGGCGTTGCGCACTCGGGTTAGGTAGTCGGCAATGGGGTCAGTATTCATTGAGAATGAGGTGCGTCCGCTTTTTTCGGAGCGCAAAGATAAGAAAATTTCGCCAGCCTCCCAAACGGGGCTGACGAAATCTCGGTTAAGACTACTTGGCTTGCCCGTTGCCGGCGCAGCCAATGGTTTCTTTCGGCAACCTGCCAAATGGATGAGGGGTAGGCCCTCGGTTTTGGGAGTGCAAAGGTAGCGGAGAGCTGTGCACTTATGCAAGGGGGCAGGCAAAAAACTAGCCTTTACTATTTAGCTAATCAAAAACAATTATTAACAAGGAATTTTTCTTGCAGTAGTCAAATCAAAATCGGAATCCATAATATATATTTTATGGCCATCTACTATTACTTGCGGGGGACTACCTCCAACAAAACAAGCTTTGACTTCTTCACCAGTGCGCTTTCTAATTATATAGCAAGCTCCAACTTCAAGAGACACATCCATGCTTTTTGCCATTATTGTTTTGCTTAGAGAAGACTCTAATTTGGGCTGTTTGTGGAGTTGTTTCGGTAATGCTGAGCGGAAGTATTGGCTGCAGTCGAAGCATGACCGAAAATAGATTTATTTTATAATATATAAGAAAGTTTAATACAATGGATGCTTTGTGGTTTTATAACCCTCAACATATCCCTCCTTCCAACAGGGTGGCACATCTCCAACCATCCCATATCCATTATTACAATTGCGAATATGGTCTTCTGGAGTAGCCCATATTGAGTTCTTGCCAACCTCATATCCCATTTTGTAGCCCTCGTTAGAGTTATCACACGTTGAGGGACCACAAGAGCCAACGACAGAAATCAAGGCTATACTGGCAACAACTACTACTTGCTTGAAACTGACATTCATGCGAACTTAAGCGGTTTATTGTGTTTGACGCTTCAACTTCTTGTCAAATATAACAAGATTGCCCGTATGCACTATAGTATTATCGCGGAACCTTAAAATCAAGACTTAGTTTTTGTATCACAGCTCTGAGTAACTGCGGAAATGCGCCAGCAACTGCCTTAATACTTCACGCTAGCCTCAACTCTCGATTTCATATCACATGAAAAAGGCAGAGGTATTAATTCTGCCTTTTTCATGTGATAAATCTTACCAGCTCGACTTTGTCACGCCTGGAATCTTACCCGCCAGCGCCATTTCGCGGAAGCGAACGCGGCTGATACCAAACTTGCGCATGTAGCCGCGGGGACGGCCGTCAATCATGTCGCGGTTGTGCAGGCGCACGGGCGAGGCATTCTTGGGCAGCTTGTCGAGGCCTTCGTAGTCGCCGGCGGCTTTCAGGGCCTTGCGCTTCTCGGCATAGCGGGCCACGGTTGCAATGCGCTTGCGCTCCCGGGCTTTGATAGATTCTTTAGCCATGATTAAGCTTCTTTTTTAGCGTTGGCGAACGGCATTCCGAAGGCTTTGAGCAGCTCATAGCTTTGCTCATCATTTTCGGCCGTCGTGACGAAGGTAATGTCCATGCCCGAGATGCCTTTAATTTTGTCAATCGAAATTTCGGGGAAAATGATTTGCTCCTTCACGCCGAGCGTATAATTGCCGCGTCCATCGAAACCCTTGTCGTTAATGCCTTTGAAGTCACGAACGCGGGGTAGGGCGATGGTCAGCAGGCGGTCCATGAACTCGTACATGCGCTCGCCGCGCAGCGTCACTTTGGCGCCAATCGGCATTCCTTCGCGTAGCTTGAAGTTCGACACCGAACGCTTAGCAATGGTCGGGACGGCTTTCTGACCGGTGATGGTCGTCAGCTCTTCCACACCGTTATCCACTAGCTTCTTGTCAGCTACAGCCGCGCCAATGCCGCGGTTGATGCAGATTTTAGTGATGCGCGGTACCTGCATGATGCTCTTGAACTGGAATTTCTCCTGGAGCGCGGGTACGACGTCTTTCTTATAAATATCTTTGAGTCGGGCCATGATGCGGGGACGGGTTAAGCCGCGTTAGGGGAGCTGGTTTTGCGCACCCGCTCGCCAGTTGTCGGGTCAATTGCCTGCACGTTGCTCACGTGGATGGGCGCCTCGATTTTGGTAATGCCACCCTGGGGCGATTTCGCGCTGGGCTTGTTGTGCTTGGTCACCAAGTTCAGACCGTCGACTACTACGCGCTGAGTCGAACGGTTCACCGACTTGATAACGCCCGTCTTGCCGCGCTCATCGCCGGCAATCACCTTCACGGTGTCGCCGGTTTTCACGTGCAGCTTCACGGGCAGGGCTTTTACTTTGGTTGCCATGTCTTAGAGAACTTCAGGTGCGAGCGATACGATTTTCATAAACTGCTTCTCGCGCAGCTCGCGGGCCACTGGCCCGAAGATGCGCGTGCCACGCGGCTCGTCGTTGTTGTTGAGCAGAACGGCGGCGTTGTCGTCGAAGCGAATGTAGGAGCCGTCCTTACGGCGGATTTCCTTCTTCGTGCGGACTACTACAGCCTTGCTCACGGTGCCTTTTTTGGCGTTGCCGGAAGGAATGGCCGATTTGATAGCCACTACAATCTTGTCGCCAACCGAGGCGTATTTCTTGCCCGTGCCACCCAGAACGCGGATGCAGAGCACTTCCTTGGCGCCGCTGTTATCGGCCACCGTCAGGCGGGATTCTTGCTGTATCATGTTCTAAGGTTATTTAGCGCGTTCGACAATTTCGACCAGACGCCAGCGCTTGCCTTTGCTCAGCGGCCGGGTGCTCATGATGCGCACCGTGTCGCCTTCGCCACACTCGTTGTTTTCGTCGTGGGCCATGAATTTCGTGGTCTTGGTCACAAACTTCCCGTAAATCGGGTGCTTGTGCTTTTGCACCACTTCTACCGTGATGGACTTATCCATCTTGCTGCTTTTCACGCGGCCGGTGATTTCCTTGCGCATGTTGCGCGTTTCTTCACCGGGGGGCAGCAGCAGTTGCTCGTTGCTTTCCATTGTTTACTGAGCGGGAGTTAAGGCCTGCTCATTCTGACGCCGGGTCATCTCGGTCAGCAAGCGGGCAACATTTTTACGATTGACCTTGAGGCGGGCCGGGTTTTCGAGCGGCGAGATGGCGTGCGCGAAGCGCAACTGCTGGCCGGTAGCGCGCTCTTGCTTGAGCTGCTCCTGAATCTGCTCCAGGCTCAGGTCGCGGAGTTCGTTGGATTTCATATGTAATGCGGTTTAGAAATTAAGCGGCTTCTATGAAGTCACGACGCACCACAAACGAAGTCCTCACCGGCAGCTTCTGAGCGGCGAGGCGCAGCGACTCTTTCGCTACGTCCAGCGTCACACCATCCGATTCAAACATGATTTGCCCCGGCTTTACGACGGCTACCCAATACTCAGGCGAGCCCTTGCCCTTACCCATGCGCACCTCAGCGGGCTTCTTGGTAATGGGCTTGTCGGGGAAAATGCGAATCCATACTTGCCCTTCGCGTTTCATGGCGCGGGTCATGGCGATACGAGCGGCCTCAATCTGGCGCGCCGTAATCCACGCCGTTTCCAGCGACTTGATAGCGAACGAACCGAAGTCTATGGAGCTGCCGCGGTAGGCCAAGCCTGTGATGCGACCCTTTTGCATCTTGCGATACTTGGTCCTTTTCGGTTGTAACATTTTATTGAGAATTAAAACAGAATTTTATTAGAACATTATGCTGAGCGAAGCGCAGTTAAAGCATTTTGGCCTTGATTAATCAACCAAATAGAATGGGTAGTTCCCTACCCCCTCTCATTCAGCCAAGGTGCTTTAACTGCGCTTCACTCAGCATAACAATGCTGGCAGGTGATTGCGTCTAGCGACGCGGACCGCCGCCCTGGCCGCCACGATTGCCACCACCGCCTTGGCCGCCGCGGTTACCGCCACCGGCACCGGGAGCGCCACCGCCACCGCGGTTATCACCGCCCCTACCCCCCCGGTCACCATCGCGACGCGGGCCACGGTCACCACCACGGTCGCCGCGCTCACCACGCGGGCCGCGGTCATCCCGACGACCACCTTCACCACCGGCGGGGCTCGTGGGCTGCTGATTAGGCGAGAGGTCGGGCTTGCCGAACACTTCACCGCGCATCACCCACACCTTGATGCCAATTTTGCCATACACCGTCTGAGCTTCCGACAGAGCATAGTCGATGTCCGCGCGCAGAGTGTGCAGCGGAGTCCGACCTTCTTTGTACTGCTCCGAGCGGGCAATTTCGGCGCCACCGAGACGGCCGCCGCACTGAATCTTGATGCCTTCAGCACCAACCCGCATAGCGGCCTGGATGCTCATCTTCATCGCGCGACGGAACGAGATACGGGCAGCCAACTGCTGAGCGATGCTCTCGCCGACCAGCTTGGCGTCCAGCTCGGGGCGCTTAATCTCGAAGATGTTGATTTGAACGTCCTTGCTGGTAATCTGCTTCAACTCGTCCTTAATCTTATCAACTTCCTGACCACCCTTGCCAATCACCACGCCCGGACGAGCCGTGTTGATGGTGATGGTGATGCGCTTCAGGGTGCGCTCAATCACGATGCGGCTGATGCCACCCTTCTGGATACGAGCGTTGATGTACTTACGAATCTTCTCGTCCTCTACCAATTTGTCGGCAAAGTCTTTGCCGCCGTACCAGTTCGAGTCCCAGCCCTTGATTACTCCCAGACGGAAGCCAACCGGATTTACTTTCTGTCCCATATCAGATTAGGATTTTGCGTCAGCTTTGTCTTGGGGGGTAGCACCTTGCTTGGCGTCCTGCTGGCCTTCAGCCTGGGCACGGGCGGCTTTGCTGCCGAGCTTCTCCACTTTCGTGTCGATTTTCAGCGTGATGTGGTTGCTGCGCTTGCGGATGCGGTGACCACGACCTTGCGGGGCGGGACGCAGGCGCTTGAGCTGCCGGCCTTCATCAACGAAGATTTCCGAGATGTAGAGGTTGGCATCTTCGATGCGACCATCTTCATTGTGCTGCTGCCAGTTGGCCAAGGCCGAAAGCAAAAGTTTCTCGACAAGCTCGGCGCCTTGGTTGGCTTCGAAACGGAGTTCACCGAGGGCTTGGGCGACTTTCTTGCCGCGCACGAGGTCGGCCACCAGCCGCATTTTGCGCGGCGACGTGGGGACGTTGCGGAGTTTAGCTACTGCTTCCATGTTAGCGTTTGCCTTTATCTTTCTTGGCGACGTGCCCGCGGAAGTTGCGCGTGGGCGCAAACTCACCAAGCTTGTGGCCGACCATGTTTTCGGTCACGTAGACCGGGATAAACTTGTTGCCGTTGTGAACAGCGAAGGTGTGGCCGACGAAATCCGGGGAAATCATCGAGCGGCGCGACCAAGTTTTCACCACGGTCTTCTTGCCGGCCGTTTCCAGCGCTGTAACCTTCTTTTCGAGCCGGAAGTCAATGTACGGCCCTTTTTTTAGTGAACGTGCCATATATTACTTCTTGCCTTTGCGGCTGACAATAAGGTTCTCCGAGTACTTATTCTTGTTGCGGGTCTTCTGACCTTTGGCCAGAATGCCGTTGCGGCTGCGCGGGTGTCCACCCGACGACTTGCCTTCACCACCACCCATCGGGTGATCCACAGGGTTCATCGCCACACCACGTACGCGCGGACGACGACCAGCCCAGCGGTTGCGGCCAGCTTTGCCCATCACAGTGTTCATGTGGTCACCGTTCGAGACGGTGCCGACTGTAGCCATGCAGGTCACGAGCACCATGCGCATCTCGCCGGAAGGCAATTTCAGCGTGGCGTACTTCTCCTCCCGAGCAACGAGCTGCGCATACGTGCCAGCCGAGCGGGCCAGCACCGCGCCAGCGCCGGGCTGCAACTCGATGTTGTGCAGGATGGTACCGAGCGGAATTTCACGCAGCGGCAAGGTGTTGCCTAGGTCCGGCGCAACGCCAGTGCCTGACAAAATCGAGCTACCCACGCTCAAGCCAGCGGGTGCGATGATGTAGCGCTTCTCGCCATCGGCGTAGTTGAGCAGGGCGATGCGGGCCGTGCGGTTGGGGTCGTACTCGATGGTTTTCACCGTGGCGGGTACGCCGGCTTTGTCGCGCTTGAAGTCCACGAGGCGGTACTTCTGCTTGTGACCACCGCCGATGTAGCGGTTCGACATTTTGCCGGTCGCGTTACGGCCACCATGACGCTTCATGGGGGCCAGCAACGACTTCTCTGGCTCCGACGAGGTAATCTCGTCAAAAGCCGGGGCCACGCGAAAGCGTTGGCCGGGCGAAGTGGGACGGAGTTTTTTTAGGGCCATTACTAGCTGTGTGTGCTTTTGCGGCTATCTACCTTCCTTCACAAGGTTGGAATGGCAGAGGGGGGTAGGGAATTAAATGTTGCTGTAGAAGTCAATCACGTCGCCGTCCTTCACCGTGACCACGGCTTTCTTGCCGTGGGCGCGGCGGCCGGATGAAGGAGCGCCACCACGGGTAGCTTTCGACTTCATCTTGCCGATGGTGCGCATCGTGTTGATGTCGGTCACGGTCACGCCGTACAGCGCTTCGATGTCCTTTTTAATCTGGACTTTGTTGGCGGTGCGCTCCACCTCGAAGGTGTAGCGGCCTTTCTCATTCATGCCGGTTGCCTTCTCGGTCACGATGGGTCGTTTCAGCGTGCTCATTATTCGGCGGTGCTATAGAGTTGAACCAAAGATTCCAAGCCAGCCTCGGAGAGCAGCAGCGTGTCGGTGTTGAGCAGGTCGTGGGTGTTGAGGGCCACGGGAGTTGCCACTTTCACCTTCTGAATATTGCGGGCGCTCAGCACCACGTTCTTGTCCACGGCACCCGTCACGAGCAGGGTCTTGCGACCGTTGTTCAGCTTCAAGCCTTCGAGGATGGCTAGGAAGTCCTTCGTGCGGGGCGCGTCCATGCTGATGTTTTCTACCAGCGACACTTTGCCGTCCTTCGCCAGGCTCGACAGGGCCGAGAGGCGGGCAAGGCGCTTGGTCTTTTTGTTGAGCTTGAAGCCGTAGTCACGGGGCTGCGGGCCGAACATGCGGCCACCGCCCACGAACACGCCCGACTTCATCGAGCCGGCGCGGGCACCACCGGTGCCTTTCTGCTTCTTCAGCTTCTTTGTGGTGCCGTGCACCTCGTTGCGCTGCTTGCTCTTGTGCGTGCCCTGGCGCTGATTGGCCAGGTACTGCTTCACGTCCAGATACATGACGTGCTCGTTCGGCTCGTGGCCAAACACGGCGTCGGACAGCGTAACCTTGCGGCCGGTGTCTTCGCCCTTGATGCTATATACGGTCAGTTCCATTGTCGTAGGCGGGGGTTATTTCTCCAGGACCACGTAGCCATTCTTGGCGCCGGGCACCGAGCCACTGACCAGAATGAGATTTTTGTCGGCCACCACGCGCATCACCTTCAGGTTCTGAATCTTCACGCGGTCGTTGCCCATGCGGCCACCCATGCGCATTCCTTTGAACACGCGCGAAGGCCACGAGCAGGCACCAATCGAGCCAGGGTGACGCAAGCGGTTGTGCTGACCGTGGGTCTGCCCGCCTACCCCCTGAAAGTTATAGCGCTTCACAACACCCTGAAAGCCTTTGCCTTTCGAGGTGCCGACCACATCCACAAACTCGCCTTCCTCAAATGAGGAAGCATCGACGGTGCCGCCGGCGGTGTAGGCCGAGGTGTCGTCAAGGCGGAATTCCACCAGCTTTTTCTTGGGAGTGGTGTTGGCCTTGGCGAAGTGGCCCGCCAAAGCTTTGGTCGTGTTTTTGGCTTTTTTCTCGCCGTAGCCGAGTTGTACGGCGGCGTAGCCGTCGTTCTCGACCGACTTAACCTGCGTCACAACGCACGGGCCCGCTTCGATGAGCGTGCAGGGAATGTTCTTCCCGTCCGGAGTGAAGAGGCTTGTCATACCGATTTTTTTACCGATGATGCCAGGCATTCGTGTGGGGTTTAGCTGTACACAAAAGAAAACGCCCGAATGGCGTTTTCACAATGGGAGTGCAAAGCTACGGCTTTTGGTTGAGAATATGCTAGTTGCGCAGGAAATAATTTTGGGAAGTGGCTACGCCCCTTACTTGTAGTCTATGTACTCTACCGCGTGATAAGACTCCTTGTCTTGGTACTTAGGCAATTTTTTTAAGGCTTTGTCTAGTCGAGAACGGGCGTTTAGTGGCTGGCTCTGCAAGACTTCAGGTGTAGTTTGCCATTTCACTTGCGCCGAACTAAGAACATCCCCGCTACCAACCGCTATCAAAACCACCTCTATATTTCTATCCTTACTCCTGCTAGAATAATAATACCGCCCTACGAGCAAGCTGCTGTCCGGTGCCAATGTCACTCTAACTCTAATTGAATCACTCGTAATAGAATCCAACTGAACAGTATTTCTCGGCGTCGGTGCCCGAAAGGGAAAGTTTTGGCTGCGGCTGCGATTACTCATCCGACGCTCATATACTTTTTTCCGTTGCTCAAACTGTGGGTCAAAGCCGGCAGGAGTTTCATCCCATTGATTATGTGGGTCTGAGGTCCATTTTGCAATCCGGTTGCGAAAAACAGTATCAATCGAACCCTGAACTAATAGGGGTTGATAAGAAGCGAAAACTTCATTATAATATTCACGTCTCTGTTGAAGAAAGACACCTTTCGATACATAGGTTCCGAAGCTTGCACCTTGAAATTTCCCACCGCCACCCCACCAAACCGTATCCAAGAGCAGTTCTTGCTTCGGTAAGACAAATGATATTGTAAGTGGCGCGATACTCTTATTACGCACGTACACCTTGACGTCATGCCTCCATTTAGGCTCATGCAGCAGAAACAGAAATCCGAGTGCAAGCACAATAAGTGTTAAAGAGACGATTGATAAAGCAACGCCTACGAATCTTATAATCTTCGACAGAAATGAGCGCATAGTTCTTTTTCATTGTATGCTCTCAATTGTAGAAAGTAACCTAACACGTATTCTACTCTAACCGCTGCCCCGCCAGCAGCACAAACAGCACCGCAAACGGCAGCCCCACCGGCGTCTCCAGCGTCGGCTCGACCAGAAACGAGAGGCTCAGAATTACATACTGCGCCAGCAGCAACGGCGGCGGCCGGCGTCCCTGCCGCAGCAGGGGGTAGTAAAATGCCGCGACGGCCACCAGCGTGCCGAGCAGGCCGAAGCTCACCAGCCAGTAAAGCAGTTGATTGTGGGGCTTAAGGTAGGCCGCTGCTTCGATGGCCGGATACTCCTGGCGGTAGGCGGCGGCCAGCTCCGTGTCCAGGTTGGCGGGCCCTACCCCCACCCACGGATGCGAAGCCAGGACCGAGCGGGCCACTTTCCAGGAATACACCCGGCCGACCATCGAGTAGTTGTTGGCCGATCGCACATCGGCAGTGCGGCTCACGTCATAGGTTGTGTTATGAAACCGGTAGCGGAACGTGGGCACGAGCCAGTAGCTCAGCAGCGGCAACAGCAGCAGCACCGCCAGCAAGCCGGCGGCGGGGCGGTAGGCTTTGGGTTTCCAGATGAGCCAGGCCACGGCCAGCAGCCCCAATACCGTTGTGGCTAAAAGCCCGCTGCGCACCGCTAACAGGTATTGAAAGAACAGCAGCCAGCCGCCGGCTACCAACAGCCCCAGCCGTCCCGGCGACCCAGCCGGCAGCTGCCACGCCGACACCGCGCAGTAGGCCGTTGCCAAGCTCACCATCAGGCTGAAGCGCACGTAGTCCGGCCGCGTCGGCATGATTTGGGAGCGGGTGTAGGCCAGGTTGATAGCATCCTGATGCAGCAGATAGTACCCCGTGCTGCCGAGCGAGGACAGCACCACCAGTCCCACGAACAGCAGCCACAGCCGCCGCACCCACGCCGCCGGCCACGGCGGCATTGCCCAAAAAGCGAGGGGTAGGAAAATCAGCGGCAGGTGCAATTGCAAGTTGCGCCAGTAGCTCGGCCAATTGCCAGGCGCCACAACTACGCCCGCTACCAAATGCAGCAGGAATAAGGCGCCAAAGCCTACCGCTACCGGCGTCATCTGCCAGTTTGCGGGCTTGCTGATTGGATTCCCTACCCCCCCTGCCAGCGTAAACCCGGCCAAGCCAAGCTGGAAAACGGCCGGGTGCGTGTTCAGGACGAACAGGCCGGCCAGCATCAGGGCGAAGCAGCCGGCGGCGACTTGAGGCAGGCGAGGCAACAGTAACGAGCGCAAACTAGAATTCATCAACGCTCTATTATATCAAGCGTTTCCCGGTGTTGTCACCATACTGTTCCACAATCCGCTTGAGCTTAACTAGACTCCTTTCTAAATAGCTCTGGTCACTCAGTATCTCAAACTGTAAAATGTTTCTTTCTTGACAGTTGTCTCTAAACTCGCCCGTAATCGACACATGACCTAATTCATTATAGCTAACCGCAAAATCTAAATTACCTTCGGAAGAGCTAAACTTCGCAATCCCACTAAGCGCACATTGGGCAGATTCTAATTCTTTGTAAAAGGTGTAAATATTTCCAGTAGATAGCCATAGAACGCTATTCACTGAGAAGCTAGTGCTCTTTAGCTTTAGCTTACTTGTAGTGTCGTAACCACCAAAATAGCTTGTTTCTTCTGGGAAGCCGTGTACTTTCTCAATGGATATTTTGATAAACCCACTGGAACCTTTGATTGAGAAAGAAGACATGATTATATGTGAACTCTGCGCGTTAGAATATCAAGCAGGAATCGACAATCCACGGATTATGGTCCAATATTCCTCTCTCACATCTTCGTCAATATTCACTGATACCTTGTTTGCCCAGTGAGAATCACCGCCTCGCTTTTTGCAGCCTGACACCCAATATTCCTCGCTTGTCTCTGCGTCAAAGAAGTTGCCCTTTATCCCAGCACCGCCAGAACGTTGCAGCATTTTGTCTCGGTAGTAACCCGTTTGCAAGGTCCGCGAGAACGTAACCCGGCCGATTCTTGCTTCGCCGGTTTCCTTATTCTCTATGTACATTATGCGCGGTTTCATATCGGGTTCACAAATTACCAAATTAACATCTTACTATCAGCCGCAATATCTAACCAAAACGCCCCACCGACCATCAAGGCCAGTGGGGCATTTCTGCTAAGAGAGCCGAAGCTCATTCCTCAGACTTTGATTTCCACGTCCACGCCGCTGGGCAGTTCCAGCTTCATGAGCGCATCGACTGTTTTGCTGCTCGTGGAGAAGATGTCCACGAGGCGCTTGTAGGTACAGAGCTGGAATTGCTCCCGGCTCTTCTTGTTCACGTGGGGCGAGCGCAGCACGGTGAACTTCTCCTTTTCCGTGGGCAACGGAATCGGGCCGCTCACGATGGCACCAGTAGCTTTCACGGCCTTCACGATTTTCTCGGACGACTTATCGACCAGGTTGTGGTCGTAGCTTTTCAGCTTGATTCTGATTTTTTGATTCATGGTTTGGTGAGGCCGATTGCCTCATTAATGACAAGCTGAGAAAAACTATTTACCGCCCTTGGTCTTGGCCACGATGGCGTCGGCAAGGTTGCTCGGCACCTGCTCGTAGTGCGAGAAGGTGAGCGAAGCCGAAGCCCGGCCCGACGAAATCGTGCGTAGCGCCGTCACGTAGCCGAATAGCTCCGACAGCGGCACGTCGGCCTTGATGACCTGAGCACCGCCCTTGGTGTCCATGCCCTTCATCAGTCCACGACGACGGTTCAGGTCACCGGTAACGGGACCGGTGTACTCGTCGGGGCAAACTACTTCCACCGCCATGATGGGCTCCAGCAATTTCGGGCCGGCCTTGCGGGCAGCCTCGCGGAAACCCCCACGGGCAGCGAGTTCAAACGACAACGCATCCGAGTCCACGTCGTGGAACGAGCCGTGGTAGAGGCGCACTTTCATGCCCTCAATCGGGAAGCCCGCCAGCGGACCTTGCTTCATCGCCTCTTCGAAGCCTTTCTGAATCGGCTGAATGAATTCGCGGGGGATAACCCCGCCCACGATGGCGTTGTCAAACTCGAAGCCAGGCTTCTCGGGCTCGGTTTCTTTCGGACCCAGCTCAAACAGGATGTCGCCGAACTTACCGCGGCCACCCGTCTGCTTCTTGTAAGTTTCGCGGTGGTCGACTTTCTTGGTGAGAATCTCCTTGTAGGCCACCATCGGCGCACCCTGGTTGATTTCCACTTTGAACTCCCGGCGCATCCGGTCGATAATGATTTCAAGGTGCAACTCACCCATACCACGGAGCACCGTCTGACCCGTTTCGGGGTCGGTGTTTACTTTCAGGGTCGGGTCCTCCTCGATGAGCTTGGCAATGGCCATGCCCATTTTATCAACGTCGGCCTGCGTCTTGGGCTCAATCGCGTAGCCGATTACCGGCTCCGGGAATGACATTGACTCCAACACGATAGGCGACTTCTCGTCCGTCAGCGTGTCGCCGGTCTTGATGTCCTTGAAGCCCACGCCCGCCGCGATGTCGCCGGCCTGAATGCGGTCAATCGGGTTCTGCTTGTTGGAGTGCATCTGCATCAGGCGCGAGATGCGCTCCTTCTTGCCGGTGCGGTTGTTGAGCACGTAGGAGCCAGAGTCCAACACGCCGCTGTAGCAGCGGAAGAAGCACAAACGGCCCACAAACGGGTCAGTAGCAATTTTGAAGGCCAGCGCGGTGAAAGGCTCGTCGTTGTCGGGGTGACGCTCCAGTTCCTCGCCGTTCTCGGGGTTGGTACCGATGATGGCAGGCATGTCGAGCGGCGAGGGCAGGTAAGCCATCACAGCATCGAGCATGGTCTGCACGCCTTTGTTCTTGAAAGCCGAACCGCAAAGCACCGGCGAGAACTTCATGTCGATAACCGCCTGGCGGATAACGACCATCATCTCCTCGCGGGTGATGGAATCTGGATTGTCGAAGAATTTCTCCAACAGCGCATCATCATACTCTGCTACGCTTTCCACGAGCTTCTGACGCCACTCGGCTACAGTTTCCACGAGGTCTTCGGGCACCGGAATTTCGCTGTACGACTTGCCTTCGGTTGCGTCGTCCCACACAATGGCTTTGCCAGTCAGCAAGTCCACGGCACCACGGAACGTGTCCTCGGCGCCAATCGGAATCTGCAACGGCACCGGGTTCGCACCCAATTTCTCCCTGATTTCGGTTACAGCCTTGAAGAAGTCAGCGCCAGCGCGGTCCATCTTGTTGACGAAGCAGATGCGGGGCACTTTGTACTTATCCGCCTGACGCCACACCGTCTCCGACTGCGGCTCAACGCCCGACACGGCGCAAAACAAGGCCACGGCGCCATCGAGCACACGCAGCGAGCGTTCCACTTCCACGGTGAAGTCCACGTGGCCGGGGGTATCAATCAGGTTGATTTTATACTGATGAGTATCAGCAATCGGCTCGCCCTTAATATCGGTCGGGTAGTTCCAGAAGGTAGTTGTGGCAGCCGAGGTAATCGTGATGCCGCGCTCCTGCTCCTGCTCCATCCAGTCCATCGTGGCGGCACCGTCGTGCACTTCCCCGATTTTGTGGGTTTTGCCCGTGTAATACAGAATACGCTCCGACGTCGTGGTCTTACCAGCGTCAATGTGCGCCATAATCCCGATGTTGCGGAGGTACTGAAGTTCTTTATTGACAGCCATTATTTCAATGAGTGAGTTAGTAAATGAGCGAATGAGTGAATGAGCCGAATAGTTCGTTTTCAGAACCACTCACCCATCCACTCATTCACTCATTCGCACTTGTTAGAAACGGAAGTGCGAGAAGGCCTTGTTGGCTTCAGCCATGCGGTGCGTGTCGTCCTTCTTTTTCACGGAAGCACCTTCACCTTTGGCGGCCGCGATGATTTCGCCAGCCAGCTTGTCTTTCATGGTTTTCTCGCCGCGACGACGCGCGTACTGAATCATCCACTTAGCCCCCACCGAGATACGGCGGTCAGCGCGCACTTCAATCGGCACTTGGAACGTAGCGCCACCCACGCGGCGGCTCTTCACCTCCACGGTCGGCATCACGTTGTTCAGGGCTTTGCGCCACATTTCGAGGCCGCTCTCCTTGGTGCGGGCCTCCACGATGTCGCAGGCGTCGTAGAAAATGCCGTAGGCAAGGTTCTTCTTACCGTCGTACATCATGTAGTTCACGAAGCGGGTTACCAGCGTCTCCTTGTACTTAGGGTCCGGCAGCAACAGGCGCTTTTTCGGTTTAGACTTTCTCATTGGATTGGTTAGTGCATGGTGCTTGGTGCTTGGTGCTTAGGCCGGCAGAGAATTAACGTTCTCTACCAAGCACTAAGCACCAAGCACCAGGCACTAATAAATTATTTCTTCTTAGCGGGAGCGCCTTTGCCGCCCTTGCCAGCGGCTGCAGCGGGCTGACCCGGCTTCGGACGCTTGGCGCCGTACTTCGAGCGGCGCTGCGTGCGGCCACTCACGCCGGCCGTGTCGAGGGCACCCCGGATGATGTGGTAGCGCACGCCTGGCAGGTCTTTTACCCGGCCTCCGCGAATGAGCACGATACTGTGCTCCTGGAGGTTGTGGCCTTCACCGGGGATGTATGCGTTAACTTCCTTACCGTTGGTAAGGCGCACACGGGCCACTTTGCGCATAGCCGAGTTCGGCTTCTTAGGCGTGGTGGTGTACACACGGGTGCACACGCCCCGACGCTGCGGGCACGAGTCCAGCGCGGGCGACTTTGACTTGGTAGTCAACGCCTCGCGGCCTTTCCGTACTAATTGGTTGATGGTTGGCATTTAGCGAATGGTTAACCGGGAGCCGTTTGCTCCCAAAATTTTGGCTTGCAAAGGTACTGTTTCTGATTTACAATAGCAAACAAGCGAGGGAGTTAAAATCAGAAAAGGGGGTAGGGAATCAGCTAAAACGTCATGCTGAACGCAGTGAAGCATCTCATCAGGAAAAGTAATCAGCTTGACCACACAAATGAATTCCCTACCCCCTCTCCCATCGGGAACTGCCTACGCTTCATCATAGTGGAAGCGGCAGGAACCCACATATACATTGTCCGAATCGACGCGGTACACCAGCCGGTGCTCCTGCGTGATGCGCCGTGACCAACACCCCGCTAAGTTACCCTTCAAGACTTCCGGCTTACCAGTGCCTTTGAACAGGTCACTCTGACACTCCCGAAGTAGCTGATTCAGCTTCCTCAAAAACAACCTTATCGTGTTCCTACCAACACTGATATTGCTCAAAAGCATCCGGTGAGAAAACTATATTCTTCACTCGTCAGGTATCTCTACCCGCACAAACTCCCCACGGTCTAGCTGCTCGAATGAGCGCCGCAAATGCTCAGCGTTAGCTTCGGACGAGAGCAAATACTCCGTCGTATCCATCTCTTCCTCGGTTGCGACGGTCTTGCGGACACGGCGGTTACGCACGTAGTTAATGCTGCGCAGCATCTCCAGCATGAAGTCCACCCGCTCAGCGGGTACGTCGAAGACAATTTTCATAGGAGCTAAAGATAAAGGGGCGGCTGGAAATTCCCTACCCCCCTACGCCTCCCCAACCGCCCCGCCGAAGTTCATTGGGTAGCTCGGCGCCTCGCTCTGCTCCTTGATGCGGCCGAACGACTGCTCGAACCGCTCGATGTTCTCGGCCAAGGCTGTGAGCAGGCGCTTGGCGTGCTCGGGCGTGACGACGATGCGCGCCTTGACCTTGGCCTTGGGCAGGCCGGGCATCATGCGGATGAAGTCAATCACGAACTCGCTGTTGCTGTGCGCAATCATGGCCAGGTTGGCGTATTCGCCCTCGGCCATCGTTTCGGACAGCTCAATATTCAGCGCGTTGGGGTCAGGGTTTTGGTCGGTTGGTTGCATTGGGTTCATTTATTGGCCTAGATTAAAGCAAGCCTTTATTCTCTTCAAATTTTCTTACGAGATTATTATCTATTGTTGTAATACTGAAATGCGAGCAATCCAATCGGAAATGTATAAATGAACATAATGAGCGCAAATCCGGGTAAAGCTATATTATGTGGTATTTTAAACAGGATAGTTAAAAAATATCCTCCTGGTAGGCTTCTCACAAATTCAGAAGGGTCCGCATTCATCCCAGTCACTGAAGTGCCGATTAGAATAAAAATATAGGCCGCCCACCAAATGCCTATGCTGTAACGAATGGGTTTACTCTTAATCACATACCTAAGAAGAAAATATGCCACAGACAGTGGTAACGCTATAAATACCACGACCACAAAAACAAGCAAGAAGACCATAATCCATGTATTTTAAACTATAAGGGCTTACAGCCGACTGCTCTAGATAATTGGTATCGGAGATGAAAGGTAAAAACGAAAAAGCCGACTGGTTCACACCAGTCGGCTTTTTCATTACAAACCTACATCAACCCTACTCCTGCGTCGAAACTTCCCGGCGGCCGGCGCGCACGGGGCGCTTGGCGGGAGCAGTTTCCTCGGCGGCCTTGGCAGCCTGAGCGGCGGCCTGGTCGTCCTTGGACATTACTACCTGGCGGGTATACTCGCGCAGGCCGGTGCCGGCCGGGATAAGGTGACCGACAATCACGTTCTCTTTCAGGCCGAGCAGCTCGTCGGCCTTGCCCCGGATGGCGGCTTCCGAGAGCACCTTGGTCGTCTCTTGAAACGAGGCGGCCGAGATGAACGACTGCGTACCGAGCGAGGCCTGCGTGATGCCTTGCAGCGTGGGCCGCGAAACGGAGGGCTGCGCATCGCGCACCTGCACCAACTGAAGGTCACGGCGCTTGAGCGACGAGTTCTCGTCGCGCAGGCGGCGGGCACTCACAATCTGGCCGGGCTTCATGTTGCTGGAATCACCGGCTTCCGTCACCACCTTCATGTCGATGATAGTGTCGTTTTCCTCCATGAAGATGATTTTGTCAATCACCTGATGCTCCAGGAAGGTCGTGTCGCCAGCGTCAAGAATCACGACTTTCTGCATCATCTGGCGGACGACCACCTCGATGTGCTTGTCGTTGATTTTCACGCCCTGCAAGCGATACACTTCCTGAATCTCGTTCACGAGGTACTCCTGCACCGCGCCCGGACCCTGAATGCTCAGGATATCCGACGGCGTGATGGCACCATCCGAAAGCGGCATCCCGGCGCGGATGAAGTCGTTGTCCTGCACCAGAATGTGCTTCGACAGCGGCACCATGTACTTCTTTTTCACGCCGTCTTTCGACTCGACGTAAATCTCGCGGTTACCACGCTTCACGGTACCGTAGGTCACGACGCCGTCAATTTCCGACACGACGGCCGGGTTCGACGGGTTGCGGGCCTCGAACAGCTCCGTCACACGGGGCAGACCACCAGTGATGTCGCGGGTTTTGCCCACCGAACGCGGAATCTTGGCCAGGATGTGACCGGCCTTAATCTTATCGTTGTTCTCAACACTGATGTGCGAGCCCACCGGGATGTTATAGGCGCGCTGTCCCTCCGCGTCGCCCTTTTTGCCGGGCCGCACGATGATGGATGGGTTCTGCGCCTTGTCCTTCGATTCAATAATCACCTTCTCGCGGTAGCCAGTCTGCTCGTCCGATTCCTCGCGGTAGGTAATGCCCTCCGTGATAGCGTCGTACACGACCGTACCATCAAACTCGGCCAAAATAACGGCGTTGTAGGGGTCCCAGCTGCACAGCTCCATGCCTTTCTCCACTTCCTGACCTTCGTCAACCAGCAGGAACGAGCCATACGGCACGTGGTTGGACATGAAGGTTTTGCCGGTGCCTTTCTCGACGATGCGAATCTCGCCCGAACGGCCCATCACCACCTTACCCTTCACGCCTTCCGCCGTCGTCGTGTCCACCACGCGGATGTCCTCGTACTCAATCACGCCGGCAAACTTGGCCTTGATGTTGGCTTCCACCGCAATGTTGGAAGCCGTACCACCTACGTGGAAGGTGCGCAACGTGAGCTGCGTACCCGGCTCGCCAATGGACTGCGCTGCAATAACACCCACGGCCTCACCCTTCTGCACCATGCGGCCCGACGCCAGGTTGCGGCCGTAGCATTTGGCGCAGATGCCGCGCTTACTCTCACACGTCAGCACCGAGCGAATTTCCACCGACTCAATCGCCGTCGCATCAATGCGGCGGGTGATGTCCTCCGTGATTTCCGTGCCGGCCGTGAGAATAACCTCGTCGGTCAGCGGATCGATGATATCGTGTACCGCCACGCGGCCAAGAATACGCTCAGCCAGCGGCTCTACCACGTCCTCGTTGTCTTTCAACGCGAAGGTCTCGATGCCGCGGAGTGTGCCACAATCCGGCTCATTCACGATAACGTCCTGCGACACGTCCACCAGACGCCGGGTCAGGTAGCCGGCGTCAGCCGTCTTCAAGGCCGTGTCAGCCAGACCTTTCCGGGCACCGTGGGTCGAGATGAAGTACTCGATTACATCCAGACCTTCTTTGAAGTTAGACAGAATCGGGTTCTCAATAATCTCACCCACCGAGCCTTGGAGCGACTTCTGCGGCTTGGCCATCAGGCCGCGCATCCCGCCGAGCTGACGAATCTGCTCACGCGAGCCGCGGGCACCGGAGTGCATCATCATGTAGATGGAGTTGAAGCCTTGGTTCTCCTTCTCCAGGCGGCCCATCAGGGTCTCCGTAATCTGATTGTTGATGCGGGTCCAGATGTCAATAACCTGGTTGTAGCGCTCGTTATCGGTAATCAGACCCATCTGGTAGTTCTGCGTTACCGCCGCTACGTCGGCCTGCGCCTGCTTCACCAGAATATCCTTCTCAATCGGGATGTTGATATCACCCAAACCCATGCTCAAGCCGCCCTTGTAGGCCGACTGAAAGCCAAGAGTCTTGATGTCGTCCAAGAAGGCTGCGGTGCGGGCCATGCCCGTGCGCTTGAATACCAGCGAGATAATCTGCTGAAGCTTCTTCTTGGTCAGCAGTTCATCTACAAAGCCGACTTCCTCCGGTACGAGCTGGTTGAATAGCACACGGCCGGCCACCGTCTCAATAACCTTGGTCACCAGTTCATCATTCTCGTCGCGCACTTGCGTACGAACCTTGATGTAAGCGTGCTTGGAAAGCTGCTTTTCGTTGATGGCAATAACTACTTCCTCATCCGAGTAGAACACCCGGCCTTCGCCCTGAATCTGCTCGTCATCGGTGCTGCGCTTGCCCTTAGTCACATAGTACAAACCCAGAACCATGTCCTGCGACGGTACCGCGATGGGCGCGCCGTTGGCCGGGTTCAGGATGTTGTGTGAGGCCAGCATCAGCATCGAAGCTTCCAGGATGGCGGCCGGCCCGAGGGGCACGTGCACGGCCATCTGGTCACCGTCGAAGTCAGCGTTAAAAGCCGTACACACCAGCGGGTGTAGCTGAATAGCCTTGCCCTCAATAAGGCGCGGCTGAAACGCCTGGATACCCAGACGGTGCAGGGTAGGCGCACGGTTCAGGAGCACTGGGTGGCCTTTCAGCACATTCTCCAGGATGTCCCACACCACAGCATCCTTGCGGTCTACAATCTTCTTGGCCGACTTCACCGTTTTCACGATGCCGCGCTCAATAAGCTTGCGGATGATGAACGGCTTGAACAGCTCAGCCGCCATGTTCTTGGGCAGGCCGCACTCATGCAGCTTCAATTCAGGGCCAACGACGATAACTGAACGACCCGAATAGTCCACGCGCTTACCCAGCAGGTTCTGACGGAAGCGGCCCTGCTTGCCTTTCAGCATGTCGGACAGCGACTTCAGGGCGCGGTTGCCTTCGGCGCGCACGGCATTCACCTTACGCGAGTTGTCGAAGAGCGAATCCACGGCCTCTTGCAGCATCCGCTTCTCGTTACGCAGAATCACTTCCGGCGCCTTGATTTCAATCAGGCGCTTGAGGCGGTTGTTGCGAATGATAACGCGGCGGTACAGGTCGTTCAGGTCCGAGGTCGCAAAGCGGCCACCGTCCAGCGGCACGAGCGGGCGCAGCTCCGGCGGAATCACGGGCACCATTCGGATAACCATCCACTCGGGCTTGTTCTCAATGCGGGTTGCCGCATCGCGAAACGCTTCCACCACGCGCAGACGCTTTAGCGCCTCCGCCTTACGCTGCTGCGAAGTTTCGTGAGCGGCAGAGTCACGCAGCGAATAGCTTAGCTCATCTAGGTTAATACGCTCTAGCAGGAGTTGCAAGGCATCAGCGCCCATGCGGGCGATGAATTTGTTGGGGTCCTCGTTCGGCAGCAACTGGTTTTCGCGGGGCAGCTTGTCGATGATGTCCAGGTACTCATCTTCAGTGAGGAAGTCGAGCTGTTGCACACCTTCTTCGGCCAGCGTACCAGGCTGCACTACCACATAGCGCTCGTAGTAAATAATTTGGTCGAGCTTCTTCGTGGGCAGGCCTAGGAGATAGCCGATTTTGTTGGGCAGCGACTTGAAATACCAAATGTGCGCAACGGGCACTACTAACTCAATATGGCCCATGCGCTCGCGGCGCACCTTTTTCTCGGTCACCTCCACGCCGCAACGGTCGCAGATGATGCCTTTGTAGCGGATGCGCTTGTACTTGCCGCAGTGGCATTCCCAGTCCTTCACCGGACCGAAAATCCGCTCGCAGAACAGGCCACCCATCTCCGGCTTGTAGGTGCGGTAGTTAATGGTTTCGGGCTTCACCACTTCGCCGGTGCTGCGCTCCAGAATGGTTTCGGGCGAGGCCAGCGAAACCGTGACTTTGGAGAAGTCCTGAACTAGTTTCTTCGTTTTTGCAAAAGCCATTTGATTGGTTTTAAGCTGTTAGCTAATAGCTTTTTGGCTGTTGGCTAGCCCGGTCTGTGCTCAGGGGGCAAGAGGTTCCAACAACAACACTTGGGAGAACGTGCAGGGGGTAGGGATTAAAAATCAGGATTTAAAATCCCTACCCCCCTCAACTATTCCAAGGTAATCTCCAGCGCTAGTCCGCGTAGCTCGTGGATGAGCACATTGAATGACTCCGGGATATTTGGCTTCGGCAGCACGTCGCCCTTCACAATCGCCTCGTAGGCTTTCGCGCGGCCCACCACGTCATCCGACTTCACGGTCAGGATTTCCTGAAGCACGTTGGAAGCACCAAAAGCTTCCAGCGCCCACACTTCCATTTCACCGAAGCGCTGACCGCCGAACTGCGCCTTACCACCCAGCGGCTGCTGCGTGATGAGCGAGTACGGCCCGATGGAACGCGCGTGCATCTTGTCATCGACCAAGTGGCCGAGCTTGAGCATATAAATCACGCCCACGGTTACCGGCTGGTCGAACTTATCACCGGTCAAGCCATCATACAGATAAGCCCGACCAAAGTGCGGCAATCCAGCCTCCGCCAATTCCGCTGATACCTCGGCCTCCGTCGCACCGTCGAAAATCGGCGTGGCGTAGGTGCGGCCCAGCTTAAGGCCGGCCCAGCCAAGCACGGTTTCGTAAATCTGGCCGATGTTCATCCGGCTCGGCACGCCGAGCGGATTGAGCACGATGTCCATCGGGGTACCGTCGGGGAGGAAGGGCATGTCCTCATCGCGCACGATGCGGGCCACTACCCCCTTGTTGCCGTGGCGGCCGGCCATCTTATCACCCACTTTCAGCTTGCGCTTCTTGGCGATATAGACCTTAGCCAGCTGCACGATGCCGGCGGGCAACTCATCCCCTACTTCCAGGGTGAAGCGCTGCCGCTTGAAGCGGGCGGTGATGCCGTTGCGGCGCTTGGCGTAGTTACGCACCAACTCCAATAGCAAGCCATTCACGCGGGCATCAGCAGTCCAGCCTTCCAGAATCAGGTCCTTGAACAGGTTCACCTCTTCCGGCACGGCGTAGTTACTCTCATCCTTATAGGGGTTCTTCTCGGGGAAAAGGCCTTCCGTAATGTTTTTGCGGTTGAACTTGACACCCTTGGTAATCATCTCCTCGCCGAAGCGGTGTTTGATGCCCTGGCTTGTCTTGCCTTCCAGTAATTGCACCAGCTTGTCAATCATGATGGCCTTCACGCCGCGCAGCTCGCGGGCGTAGCCGTCCTTGAGGTCCTCGACTTCCTTCTTCGACTTAGCCCGCAGGTTTTTGTCTTTCTTGGGCCGCGAGAACAGCTTGGTGCCAATCACTACCCCCTGCAAGGAGGGCGGCGCCTTAAGCGAGGCATCCTTAACATCACCAGCCTTGTCGCCGAAGATGGCGCGGAGCAGCTTCTCCTCCGGCGTCGGGTCTGTCTCGCCCTTGGGCGTAATTTTGCCGATGAGGATATCACCTTCCCGCACTTCCGCGCCGAGGCGGATGATGCCGTTGTCATCAAGGTTGCGCACGGCGTCTTCGCTCACGTTCGGGATTTCCGAGGTCAACTCTTCTTCGCCGCGCTTAGTCTCGCGCACTTCCAACTCAAACTCCTCGATGTGAATCGAGGTGAAGATATCGTCGCGTACTACGCGCTCCGAGATAACGATAGCATCCTCGAAGTTGTAGCCCTGCCACGGCATGAACGCCACCTGCATGTTGCGCCCCAAGGCTAACTCGCCTTTATTGGTGCCATAACCTTCACACAGCGGCTGGCCCTTGCTCACCCGGTCGCCACGCTTCACGAGCGGCGTCAGGTTCAGACAAGTGTCTTGGTTAGTGCGACGGAACTTGATGAGGTCGTAAGTAATGCGCTCGGCGTCGAAGCTCACCATCACGTCATCGGCCGAGAGGTCGTAGCGGACGATGATTTTGTTTGCGTCCACGTAGTCAATTTCACCTTCGCCCTCGGCCACAATGAGCGTGCGCGAGTCGATAGCCGTCCGGCCTTCCAGACCCGTGCCCACAATTGGCGCTTCCGGGCGGAGCAATGGCACGGCCTGACGCTGCATGTTCGAGCCCATCAGAGCGCGGTTAGCATCATCGTGCTCCAGGAACGGAATCAGCGAGGCGGCCACCGACACAATCTGGTTTGGGGCCACGTCCATGTAGGAGTACTCTGATGGGTTCACCACGGGGAAGTCGCCTTCAAAGCGGCCCTTCACCAATTCCTGCGTTAGCCTACCCCCCTCGTCCAAGCCGGAGTTAGCCTGCGCGATGTGGTGCGTATCCTCTTCTTCGGCAGTTAGGAACTTCACGTTCTCGCTCATATCCACCTTGCCGTCTTTCACGGTGCGGTAGGGCGTTTCAATGAAGCCCATCGAGTTCACGCGGGCATGCACGCAAAGCGAGGAAATCAGGCCGATGTTCGGGCCTTCCGGCGTCTCAATCGTGCAGAGGCGGCCGTAGTGCGTATAGTGCACGTCGCGCACCTCGAAGCCTGCCCGCTCCCGGCTCAGACCGCCCGGCCCGAGCGCCGAGACGCGACGCTTGTGCGTCACCTCCGCCAGCGGGTTGGTCTGGTCCATGAACTGCGAAAGCTGGTTCGTACCGAAGAACGAGTTGATAACGCTCGACAACGTGCGGGCATTAATCAAATCCACCGGCTTGAAGTCCTCGTTGTCGCGCACGTTCATGCGCTCCTTGATGGTGCGCGCCATGCGGGCCAGACCTACACCGAACTGGGCGTAAAGCTGCTCGCCCACCGTGCGCACGCGGCGGTTGCTCAAGTGGTCAATGTCATCGACAATAGCCTTCGAGTTAATCAACCCAATCAGGTACTTCACGATGAGCACAATGTCCTCATTGGTCAGCACGCGGGCTTCCTGGGCCATGTCGATGCCCAGCTTCTTATTAATCCGGTAGCGGCCCACCTCACCGAGGTCATAGCGCTTATCCGAGAAAAATAGCTTCTGGATGATGTCGCGGGCAGTTTCTTCATCCGGCGCTTCCGTGTTGCGCAACTGCCGGTAAATCTGCTCCACAGCTTCCTTCTCCGAGTTGGAGTTGTCCTTCTGAAGCGTGTTGTAGATGATGGCGAAGTCGGCGATGTTCACGTTCTCCTTGTGCAGGATAACGGACTTGGCGCCCGCTTCTAGAATCGTGTCAATGTCGGCTTCCTCAATCACCGAGTCGCGCTCCAAAAGCACTTCGTTGCGGTCGATGGACACGACTTCGCCGGTGTCCTCGTCCACGAAGTCCTCAGTCCAGGTGCGCAGCACCCGCGCGGCGAGCTTGCGGCCCACGGCTTTCTTGAGGTTTTTCTTTTCCGCCTTCACCTCCTCACTTAACCCAAACAAGTCCAGAATGTCCTTGTCCGTGCCGTAACCGATGGCGCGCAACAGCGTCGTCACCGGAAATTTCTTCTTGCGGTCGATGTAAGCGTACATGACGTTGTTCACGTCCGTCGCAAACTCAATCCACGAGCCCTTGAAGGGAATAATGCGGGCCGAATACAGCTTGGTGCCGTTGGTGTGCTTGCTCTGGGCGAAGAACACGCCCGGCGAGCGGTGCAGCTGCGAAACGATGACCCGCTCCGCCCCGTTAATCACGAACGAGCCTTTCTCGGTCATGTACGGAATGTTGCCCAGAAACACTTCCTGCTCGATGGTCTGGAAGTCCTCGTTGTCCTTGTCGTTACAGATAAGGCGCAGCTTGGCTTTCAGCGGCACAGAATATGTTAGGCCGCGGTCGATGCACTCGTCAACCGTATATTTCGGCGGGTCGACGTGGTAGTCAATAAAGTTGAGGACGAAATTTTCGCGCGAGTCCGAAATCGGGAAGTTCTCGGCAAACACTTTGAACAAGCCCTCGTTCGAGCGGCGCTCGGCGGCCGTCTCTAGCTGAAAGAATTCCTGGAACGAGCGCACCTGCACGTCCAGAAAGTCGGGATACTCGATAACTTTCCTAATCTTGGCGAAATTAATTCGCTCGCTCTCGGCCGGGGACATAACGGTCGCGTGCATCCCCGCTTGTGCTTTCGATGTAGCCAATGGATGAGTTTTTAAAAAATGGACACGGAAGCGAAGTAGCGCCAACCGGAGAACAGCGAAGCTAAGCCCCAGCTTGGCGGGTAGAACAGGCAGAGTATAAGGCAATTCCCTACCCCCTCTCCTATCCCGAAACGGCACCAACAGGTGCCAATAATAACTCAGACCGGAGTCTGATACTAACAGGCCGCATACAAACAGGAAAAGACCTGGCTAAGTTGCCAGGTCTAATCCAATTTCGCGGCGAAGTCGCGGCGGGAAAGCAGCTTACTTAACCTCTACTTCGGCACCGGCTTCTTCGAGCTGCTTTTTCAGGGCTTCGGCTTCGTCCTTGGTGACGCCTTCTTTCATGGCTTTGGGAGCGCCGTCCACCAATTCTTTGGCTTCTTTCAGGCCCAGGCCAGTCAGGTCTTTCACCAGTTTCACCACGGCGAGCTTGGCGCCGCCGGCAGCTTTCAGGATAACGTCGAACGAGGTTTTCTCTTCGGGAGCGTCAGCCACGGCCGCGCCACCGCCACCACCAGCCATCATCACGGGAGCGGCAGCTGCCGGCTCGATGCCGTACTCATCCTTCAGGATGCCAGCGAGTTCGTTTACTTCTTTCACCGTCAGGCTCACGAGCTGCTCGGCGAATGCTTTCAAATCTGCCATTTCTGTAGATTATTAAAAAAGAGGTTGAAAATTAAAGAGGGGGTAGGGAAAAAGGGAGCTGCCTGGAAGCAGCAGCTCCGTAAGGGCGGCTAGCTTAGAGCTAAGCAGCCGGCGCTTCGGAAGTGGATTCGGAAGCAGCGGCGTCGCCAGCCGTTTCCGTCGAAGCGCTAACCGAGCCGGCGCCTTCTTTTTCGGACAAGGTTTTGAGCAGGCCCGCCAAGATGTTGCCGCCGCTTTGCAGCGCCGAAATAACATTTTTGGCCGGTGATTGCAGCAAGCCAATCAGCTCGCCCAGCAGCTCGGTTTTGCCTTTCAGCGTGCTCAGCGTTTCCAGTTGGTCAGCACCCGTGTAGATGCTGGCATCAATGTAAGCGCCTTTCAGCACCGGCTTCGGCGTTACGCCACGGCCATAAGCCTGCGAGCGGTAGAAGTCCTGGAGCAGCTTGGCTGGTGCGTTGCCGCTCTCCTTCGAGAACAGCACGCCCGACTGGCCTTTCAGGGCTGCGTCCATTTCGCTGGTGTCGCCGCCGAGCGTGTCCATCGCCTTGCGGATAAAGGTGTTTTTGTACACCTTGAACTCCATCCCGCGGTTGAAGCACAACCGGCGGAATTCGTTGATTTTAGCCACCGACATGCCAGCGGCATCGGTGATGTAGAATGCGTTGTGCGCCTGAATCTTATCGCTCAACTCATCTACGAGGACTTGTTTTTCTTCCCGCGTCATCGGTAGTTGATTAATTAGTTGGCGGAATTAGCTTGGCTATCGACGGGCACGCCCGGCGACATGGTGCTGCTGAGCGTGATGCTCTTGATGTAAGTGCCCTTCGACGACGAAGGCTTCAGGCGAGTCAGCGTCTGAATAACCTCCAGCGCATTCTCGGCCAGCCGCTGCTCATCAAACGATACCTTGCCTACCGAGCAGTGAATGATGCCGGTCTTATCAACTTTGAAGTCGATTTTACCTGCTTTCACTTCCTGCACGGCCTTGGCTACGTCAGTAGTTACCGTGCCCGACTTCGGGTTCGGCATCAGACCACGCGGGCCGAGCACCCGGCCAAGACGGCCAACCTTAGCCATCACCGACGGCATCGTGATAATCACGTCGATGTCAGTCCAGCCTTTTTCAATTTTGGCGATATAGTCGTCGAGACCCACGAAGTCAGCGCCAGCGGCGGTTGCTTCGGCTTCTTTGTCGGCGGGCACGAGGGCCAGCACGCGTACTACTTTACCGGTGCCGTGGGGCAGCGTAGCCACGCCACGCACCATTTGGTCGGCTTTGCGAGGGTCCACGCCTAGGCGGACATCAATGTCCACCGAGGCGTCGAACTTGGTGAAGGTAATTTCCTTCACCACCTTCGCGGCTTCCACGAGCGTGCGCGCTTGCGTCAGGTCGTGTTTGGCAAGGGCATCCTTGCGCTTTTTGCTGATTTGAGCCATGATTCGGTTCTCCTTAAAAGTTAGTCTTGGAAGGGAGAATCGCCCTTGACGGTGATGCCCATGCTCCGGGCCGTGCCCGCCACCTGCTTCATGGCCGACTCCACCTCGAAGGCGTTCAAGTCAGCCATTTTGGTTTCGGCGATGGTGCGCACTTGGTCCCAGGTCACAGAGCCAACCTTGTTGCGATTAGGCTCTTTCGAGCCGCTTTGCAGCTTGGCCGCTTCTAGGAGCAGCACCGGCGCGGGTGCCGTTTTCACCACGAAGTCAAACGACTTGTCGGTGTACATAGTAATGAGGACCGGGCACACTTGGCCAGCTTTATCCTGGGTGCGAGCATTGAACTGCTTGCAAAACTCCATGATGTTCAAGCCTTTGCTACCAAGTGCAGGTCCTACCGGCGGCGAAGGGTTCGCGGCGCCTCCCTTAATCTGAAGTCTCAGATAACCTCTGATTTCTTTGGCCATTTGGATAATTGGGCTGCGGCCACATCGCGTCGTAACTCGCGGGCGGCCTCAGTTTGAAATGTACTCCTTTTTTGGAAGCCTCACCCGCCCGGAGCGGATAGCGAGTGAGCTACTCTTTGTTTGTAGGCTGAATGCGATTGAAATCTTTCGAGGGGGTAGGGAATTGATTTAACTAAACCAGCAATTCCCTACCCCCTTACTTCTGACCAACCTGCCTCAACAAGCTTTATCGGTTATACTTCTTTCTCTACCTGCGTGTAGCTTAACTCGACTGGTTGCGAGCGGCCGAAGATTTTCACGACTACGTTCAGCTTCTTGCGCTCTTCAAATACCTCATTCACGAGGCCGGAGAAACCGTTGAACGGACCGTCCACCACTTTCACCGTTTCGCCGACCACGTAAGGCTTATCGAGCGCGGCGGGAGCCTCCTCCTGCTCATCGACAATGCCAAGGATGCGGTTCACTTCCGTGATGTGCAGCGGCACCGGCTTGTTGTTGGCGGCGTCCTTCTTGTCTTTGTCGCCCAAGAAACCGATGACGCCAGGCGTGCTGGTGATGATGTGGTCCACCTCACCGTGGCCGAGGTCGGCATGGATGATAATGTAGCCCGGATACAGGTTGCGCTCACGGACGCGCTTCTTGCCGTTGCGCATCTCGAACACCTTCTCAATTGGAATCAATACCTGCGGCACCAGCTCCGTGAGGTTGTGGCGGCCGAGTTCCGTTTCGAGGTAGTTCTTGGCTTTCTTCTCCTGGCCGCTCACCGAACGCACCACGTACCATTTCAATTCTCCCATCGTCGTAGCTTACTGGGCGAAGGAGTTGTAGAAGGCCCGCAACAGTGAGTCGAACGTCACATCCATCACGCCCACCACAATGGCAAACACGATGGAGCCAACGAGCACCAAGCCGGCGCTTTTTTGTAGTTCCGTCGAAGTCGGCCACGTGACGTTGTAGCGCATCTCCTCAACGGTCGTGCGGAAATAGTTGCTCAGCTTGTCCATGCAGGAAACTGGTTTGGCCCGTGAGAAACGGCCTGCCAAAGCGGGCCGCAGAACGTGGTAGATGCACGAGTGGAGAGATTCGAACTCCCATCAAAGGTTTTGGAGACCTCTATTCTACCCTTGAACTACACTCGTGTGAGAATATTCCCTATGAGCGGGTTTCGCCAAAGGGAGTGCAAAGGTAAGAGAAACAGTACAGAAAACAAGATAAGTTCTACAAAATGTGAAGGGCAGCTCTACAAAATAGAGCTGCCCTTCACATTTTGTAGAACTACGGATGCATGTCTACTCATCAATCCAAATTCCATCCCGCACCACGCTCTCCATCTAGCGCATCTTCAACAAACTTATTCCAACCATTTTCCATATACTCTTGATAATTACAGCCCTCTCTCCTATAGCTTTTAGCACTGGCCTTCTCATAAGCTAATTGCCACTCTTCATCTGCCTCTTGGCGCTTATCTTCTTCATCCTGCTGCTTCTGAAAAGTAATGGTGTCAAATGGCTCTTGGATGGACATCTCTAACTCATACTGCGCCATTGCATTATCATATAACATTTGTTCTTCGTTATTTCTGCTTTCGCGATAACTCCCTTTGTACGGCGTGATTTCTTCGTACTCATCAATTGAATCAAGTAGGGTGCTGTACTCTACATTGTTGTGCGCGTCAGGCCGCCGCTCTATGTATAGAATTCGCTCCACTAGGGCGAAGTATTCTAGTTCAGCTCTTGTATTCATACTAATGAAGGTAAACAAAAAAACGCCCCCGATTGCGCGGGGGCGTTTTAACTTTTAGTAGTTGAACTCGAACTAGTCAAGCACTTCGGTTACCTGACCGGCACCAACCGTGCGGCCACCTTCGCGGATAGCGAAGCGCAGGCCTTTCTCCATCGCCACTTTGTTGATCAACTCAACGGTGATGGTGATGTTGTCGCCGGGCATTACCATTTCCACACCCTCGGGCAGGGAGATGATGCCGGTAACGTCCGTGGTGCGCAGGTAGAACTGCGGACGGTAGTTGTTGAAGAACGGGGTGTGGCGGCCGCCTTCCTCTTTCGAGAGCACATACACTTCAGCCTTGAACTTCTGGTGCGGGGTTACGGAACCGGGCTTGCAGATAACCATGCCGCGACGGATAGCTTCTTTTTCAATGCCGCGGAGCAGCAGACCTACGTTGTCACCAGCTTCGCCACGGTCGAGGATTTTGCGGAACATTTCCACACCCGTCACAGTCGATTTCAGGCCGGGGGCAGCGCCCATGCCAAGGATGTCAACCTGCTCACCGGAGTTGATGATGCCGCGCTCGATACGACCGGTAGCTACGGTGCCGCGACCGGTAATCGAGAACACATCTTCTACCGGCATCAGGAAGGGCAGGTCGGTCAGACGAGCGGGAATCGGAATGAACGAGTCCACCGCGTCCATCAGCTCGTTGATTTTCGGCACCCAGTTAGCATCGCCATTCAGGCCGCCAAGGGCTGAGCCCTGGATAATCGGAATGTTGTCGCCGTCGAAGTCGTAGAACGAGAGCAACTCACGGATTTCCATCTCCACGAGTTCGAGCAGCTCCGGGTCGTCCACCATGTCCACTTTGTTCATGAACACGACGAGTTGAGGTACGCCGACCTGGCGGGCCAGCAGGATGTGCTCGCGGGTCTGAGGCATTGGGCCGTCGGTAGCAGCTACCACGAGGATAGCGCCGTCCATCTGCGCAGCACCGGTCACCATGTTCTTCACATAGTCGGCGTGGCCGGGGCAGTCTACGTGGGCGTAGTGGCGATTCTTGGTTGAATATTCTACGTGCGCCGTGTTGATGGTGATACCACGCTCTTTTTCTTCAGGCGCGTTGTCAATTGAACCAAAGTCGCGCTTTTCAGCCAAACCCTGGCCGGCCAATACCATCGTGATGGCGGCGGTCAACGTCGTTTTGCCGTGGTCCACGTGCCCAATCGTGCCGATGTTCACGTGCGGCTTGGACCGGTCGAAATTTTCTTTAGCCATTGTAAAGAGGTAGAAAAAGAGGAGGTGAGGTAAAGGAAATGTAAGGGCCTTACGGCAAGAAAGCGAAACCCGCCCCCCAGCGAACTGGTTCAAACGGGCATCGCTTCACGTTGCAGGCCGCACTCAGCACCAGTTAAACGGGCACCGAGAGAGGTACTATGCGAGCCATTTATGGGATTTGAACCCATGACCTCTTCCTTACCAAGGAAGTGCTCTACCACTGAGCTAAAACGGCTTATTCTATTCGGGAGGCTAGCGATTTAGGTAAATCCCTACCCCTCCTGTTTGCGGCGAACGAGCGGGAGACGAGGTTCGAACTCGCGACCTACAGCTTGGAAGGCTGTCGCTCTACCAACTGAGCTACTCCCGCAGGGAAATTAAAAGGTGTGGGGGTAACAGGACTCGAACCTATGAACCCGAAGGAGGTGAGTTACAGTCACCCGCAATTGCCGCTATGCGATACCCCCAGTTGATGATTTCGAGCCGGTTGCACGAAGTCTTCTCCATTTGTTTACCCCTGTTAGGATAGTGGGTTGGTAAATGGAGTTGCAAAATTAGGTGATTCCCGATAAAAGTCAAGCCCACGAACAAAAAACGCGAGATTATTTTTCTACCAATGCGGCTGAACTGCTCTACATCAGGTTGTAGAAGGCTTTCAGACGTTGGTCAGTCTCTTTTGCTTTGATGTCCTGGAGCACCGGTTTGAGTTGGGGCATTTTTGATGACAATTGATTGAGGCCCCGAAAAGCACCTAGCCGGACAAAATACTTGGAGTGCGTGCGCGCTAGGTTTTCTAAGGTCTTTACTCCTTGGTCACGCTCCACGGCCGGAATGCGAGTCATCAGTGTGCCCATAGCCTGTAAGTACTCATAAAGGTCGGTCTCGCTTATATCCGGCAGACGGCGCAAAAACCAATTATACTGCTCCAGGCCCCCAATGCGGGCATAGTAAGCAGCCAAGGCGGTGAGGACGGTACCGCTGGACGTATTTTCGAGGGTGGCAATCTGCTGACGCGGATTGACTGCCGCGCTACGGCCCAGCACAGTGATGGCCGCCGCCGCCACCGTATAGGAACTGTCGTTGAGCGCGGCTAAATAGACGGGCGTATAGTTTTCCCCCGATAAGGTAGCCAAAGTCACGAGGCCCTGTGCTCGTACGCGCGGGTTGGGGTCGGTGGTGGCCAAGCGTTGAATTTCGCGGCGCACAGCGCCGGGCTCCGGGCCGCGGTAGCCGCGCAAGTGGTCGAGGGCGCTGCGGCGGATGGCCCAGAATGGGTCATTCAGCGCCGTGCGCATCATGGTGCTCACGGCGAGGTCGCTGACTTTGTTTTGCAGCAAATCCAGTGCCTCGTAGCGCTGTAAATAGTTGCGGGCGTGACTGAACTGATAGAGCACTTCTTCCTGGGTCCGGCTTTCGTCTAGCTGGGCCAGCAGCATTCCCTGGCTGTCAAACTTTACCAGGCTGGGCTTCTGACTGACGGGCAACTGAAACGTCTGGTCGGCGCGGGTAATCGTAATGCGGTACTCAATGGGCTGATTGTTCACCCAGGTCGTGACCGTCACGGGCAGCCGAAACAGGGGCGAAAAGGTGGAGTCCTGGGTTTGCCGCACGCGCAGGCTGACCTGATTGCTGGCGAACGAGTGCGTGACGTGCAGCTCGGGGTGGCCGCGCTGCATAAACCACTGGTCGAAAAACCACATTAGGTCCTCGCCGGTCGTTTCCTCAAAAGCGGTGCGCAACTCTGATATCTCGACGGCCGAGAGCTTGTTTTGGGTCAGGTAGCGGTTGAGGGCGGCAAAAAATGCCTCGTCGCCCACGTACTGCCGCAGCATGTGCAGCACCCGCCCGCCCTTGTCATAAGAGTGGCGGTCGAACATGGATTCGCGACTCTCATAATGATAGCGAATTAGCGGCTCGCGCTTGCCTTGCGCCTCATCGAGGTAATTGGCAAGCTTGGTTTGCTGCACCAGGGCTGCCTCGTCCGCACCCAGCTTATACTCCGCCCACAAGAACTCGGAGTAGTCGGCAAACGATTCGTTCAGCGGCAGGTTAGCCCACGACTCACTCGTCACATAGTCGCCGAACCAGTGGTGAAACAGCTCGTGGGCAATGGTGCTCTCGCCGGTGGTGTAGTCAGCGTCGAGCAACTCGCGCTTCGTAGCCTGAATGGTGCTGCCGTGCACCGTGGCCGTGGTATTTTCCATCGCGCCGCTCACGTAGTCGCGTACGGCAATCTGGGCGTACTTCTCCCACGGATACTCCACCCCCAGCTTTTTAGAGAAAAACTCCAGCATCTCCGGCGTGCGGCCGAACACGGCTTTGGCGGTGCCAGCGAACTTCGGTTCGACGTAATAGTCAACTGGTTTGCCGTGCCACTTGTCGCTGACCACAGCAAAGTCGCCGACTGCGAGCATGGCTAAGTACGGAGCATGGGGTAGGGATTGACGCCATGTATCGGTGCGGGTACCGTTGCCGTTGCTTTTCGAGGAAATCAGCAGACCGTTGGACAGCGTTTTGAACTGACTTTCCACAGTCAGCGTGATTTCCTGGGTCATGCGCTGGTTGGGCTTGTCGATGGTCGGAAACCAGCACGAGGAGCTTTCCGTCTCGCCTTGCGTCCAGATTTGGCGGGGCTTGTTGGGCTCTTTGTTGAGCGGATTAATAAAGTACAAGCCTTTATCCTCCGTGATGGCCTCCGAGCCCCCGGTGGGCAGCTCATTAGGCTTGGCGACGTAGGCGATGCGCACCTGGTACGGCTCGGTGCGGGCATAGGTGTGGTCGAGCGTGATGGTCAGCTGCCGTTTATTATAGATATAATCCAAGGGCCTGGTTTTCTTGCCGCTAAGCAGCTGCACGCTGCCAACATCAAACCCCTTAGCGTCGAGCATAAGCTGCGTCTGAGGGTAGAAATGCGGCCGTAGCGTGAGCGTGGCCGTGCCAAGCAGGTGTTGCCTGGCATAGTCAAAGCGCACGTCGAGCTTGGTGTCCAGCACATCATGCAGAATAGTGGCAGCCGGCTGCACAGGGGCTTCCGGCGGCAGCCACGACGGCACGACTATTCCGGCCGAAACCGGCGCCGGCGCCGTAACAGCGGCTTTTTTACGAGGGGCTGGCTTAGCAGCTGGCTTGCTCGCCTGGCCACCGCCCGCCTGCGCCAGCACACTGAACCGGGCCGTGGTGCAGCTAAATAGCAGCAACCCCCAAACTAAATATCTCATACCGATACACTAGGTCTTTAAGGCCCTCAAGGTCCGAATTTATTTCAGATTTAGGCTACCTTTAAGCCCTTTTCTACCCCGCTTACCCCGCCGTATGCTCGAAATCCGTACCAGTTCCAGTCAGGTGTGGGAAGTTGACTACCAAGCCCCCAATCAGCTTCGCCTCAACGGGCAGCTCTTCGGCTGGGACCTGGCAGTGCTGGGCAACGGCCGCTACCATGTGCTGTTTGAGGGCCGCTCCTACCAGGCCGAACTGGTGGAGGCCGACTACGCCGCCAAAACGCTGGTGCTGAAAATCAATGGGCAGCGGGTAGCGCTGCAAGCCAAGGACCGCTACGACCTGCTCCTCGAAAAGATGGGCCTGAGCAACGCCACCGTCCTAAAAGTAAACGAGTTGAAAGCGCCCATGCCCGGCCTCATTGTCGATATTCGGGTGGCAGCGGGCCAGGCAGTGCAGAAGGGCGACCCGCTTTTGGTGCTGGAGGCGATGAAAATGGAAAACATCCTCAAAGCGCCCGCCGACGGCACAGTCAGCAGCATCCGGGTAACTTTGCGCGACAATGTGCAGAAGGGCCAGGTGCTGGTGCAGTTTGCGTAGTGCCTTGGCCGGCTCATCTTAATTTTTCGCAATTTGACTTACAATCGCATTCTTCTCAAGCTCAGTGGCGAAGCGCTGATGGGCCAGCAGCAGTACGGCATCGACGCCGACCGGCTGATGCAATATGCCAGCGAAATCAAGGCCGTAGTCGTCACCGGCGTGCAGGTGGCCGTCGTGATTGGCGGCGGCAACATCTACCGGGGCGCGCAGGCCGAGGCCTTTGGGCTCGACCGGGTGCAGGGCGACTACATGGGGATGCTGGCTACGGTCATTAACTCGATGGCCTTGCAAAGCGCCCTGGAGAAGTTGGCGGTCCCTACCCGGCTGCTGTCGGGCCTCACCATTCAGCGGGTCTGCGAGCCCTATATCCGGCGGCGGGCCCTGCGACACCTGGAGAAAGGCCGGGTGGTAATTTTTGGCGCCGGCATCGGCTCGCCCTACTTCACCACCGACTCAGCGGCCTCGCTGCGCGCCATTGAGATTGAGGCCGACGTCGTGCTCAAAGGCACCCGCGTGGATGGCATTTACTCGGCCGACCCCGAGAAAGACCCGACCGCGAGCCGATACTCCGAAATCTCGTTCGATGAGGTAATAGCGAAGAATCTGAACGTCATGGATATGACGGCGTTCACCTTGTGCCGGGAGAATAACTTGGACATTATCGTGTTCGACATGAACACGCCCGGCAATCTGGAGCGCCTGCTCGCTGGCGAGGATATGGGCACCAAGGTCACGATGGGGGATGGCATACGCCCGTCGGCCGATTCCCTACCCCCCCTGCTCGACCCCAAGCATAGCAGCTTGCAGCCCAGCCTGAGCGCCCCGGCTGAACAGGCTTAATTGCAATGAACAACTATCAAGGAGCAATGAGCAATTTTGTGGCCTCAATGAACAGGACTGCTAACTGATTGCTCATTGTACATTACTAATTGACTTACCAATGGACGAAGAAATTCAGTTTTACCTCAGCGACTTGGAGGAATCGATGCAGAAGGCCCTGAGCCACGTGAGCGTGGAGATGAGCCGCATCCGGGCGGGCAAAGCCTCACCGGCCATGCTCGATGGCTTGCGCGTGGACTATTACGGCACCCCAACTCCCGTTTCGCAGATTGCCAACATCTCGGCGCCCGACCCCCGCTCGCTGCTCATCAAGCCTTGGGAAAAGAATATGGTGAGCGAGGTAGCCAAAGCCATTAAGAATAGCGACCTGGGCCTGAACCCGGTGTCGGATGCCGACGGCATTCGCCTCAACATTCCGGCCATGACCGAGGAGCGTCGCCGCGACCTCGTGAAGCAAGCTAAAAATGAGTCGGAGAGCGGCAAAATCCGGGTGCGCGGTATCCGCAAAGACGTGAACGAGGCATTGCGCAAGCTGCTAAAAGAAGGTGCTGCCGAAGATGCCGTAAAGAGCGCGGAGGACAAAGTGCAGAAAACCACCGACTCTTACATTGCCGAAGTTGAAAAGCTGCTCAGCAAGAAAGAGTCGGAAATCATGACCATCTGAGATTTCCTACCCCCTCTTCCAGCAGAAAGCCCGACGATGAACTCGCCGGGCTTTCTGCTGGAAGAGGGGGTAGGAAATTTTTAATTAGCTCATCCAGTAGCCATTTTGCTGAATGTGCAGGGCCACAGCATCGGGCACCAGGTAGCGGATGGAGTGGCCGGCCCGTAAGCTCTCCCGGATAAACGTGGCGGATATGTCCAGCAAAGGAGCTGCCACTACGCGCACCCGCGGCAGAGCGCTCAAATCAGGCAGGGCAGTGCCGGGACGCGGATAAACGTAAATATCAGTTTCGGCCACTAAACGGACGGCCTCACGCCAGCGCGGCAGGTCGGCCAGGTTGTCGGCGCCCATTAGCAACACAAACTCCAAATCAGGATGACGTTGCCGTAGCGCGTCGAGGGTGGTGCTGGTGTAGCTGGGCCGGGGCAGCGAAAACTCGGCGTCCTCGGCGCGCAAACGCGGATTGCCGGCAATTGCCAGTTGCACCAACTGTAGCCGTTGCGTTGCGGGCAACAGGTCATCAGCCTGTTTAAAGGGGTTGTGGGGCGAAACCACGAGCCAAACCTCCGCCAGGTCGGTGCGGGTGGCAAAGTACTCGGCCAGAATCAGGTGGCCGACGTGCACGGGATTAAAGGAGCCGAAAAGCAACCCGACCCGGCGAGCCGCAGCCTCGGATGCTGCTAAACTGGTGGCCAGCAACAGCACCATCAGACCAGCGGTTGTTCGGCGCTGATGAAACCCCGAACCAGCTCAACGGCTTGATAGGTGGCGGTGTCAAGGTAATCATTTACGATGACAGCATCGAAGCGGTCTTCGAACGTCAGCTCGAAGTTGGCTTTATAAAGCCGCGATGAGATACTGGCCGCCGAATCGGTGGCGCGGGCCCGCAGGCGAGCTTCCAGGATTTCCAGCGACGGCGGCTTAACGAAGAGCGCCAGCGCCCGGTCCTTATAAAAGTCCTTGATGCTGAGCCCGCCCTTCACATCAATGTCGAGGATAGCGTGTCGGCCAGCGTCCCAGATGCGCTCAATCTCCGATTTGAGCGTGCCGTAGAAAGCACCTTCGTAGACTTCTTCCCATTCCACGAACTCATCGCGGCGGATTTTATCCTGAAATTCCTGCACCGACATGAAGTAGTAGTCCTGGCCATTGGCTTCGGTGCGGCCGCGGCGGTCACGGGTGCAGGCCGAAATGGAAAAGCTCAACTCCGGAATCTGCTCCAGCAGCCGATGCACGATAGTGGTTTTGCCAGCACCTGACGGGGCTGAAAACGCGATAATTTTGCCCTGCATAGGGCACAAAGCTAGGCGTTTTCAGGCCACTTCGGCATGCACACGGGCCATAATGGCCTGGGGCAGGTGGCCGGGCGAGGTCTTGCGGCCGAGGCGCTGACCCAGAAAGTCAACGAAGACGCGCTGCTTTTTGATGTCGTCGAAGCATGGCGAGCAGTCGTCAGCATGATGGATAAGGTAATCCTCATCCTCCGCGGTGGGGGCGTGGCCCTCAATGAGTTGGTCGAGCACGGTGTTCATGCGTTCACAGTCGGGGCCGTTGTCAATAACGGGAGCCGATACATTGGTGGGAGTAGGAGTGGATTTCATAGTTGCCGGGTAAAATGTAAGATGGAAAGAAAAAGTTTACTTATTCGTCGTTATCTTCTGACTCAGCTTCTTCAGCTGCCTCAATCTCATCGTTATTATAGCCCATCGAGCGGGCATACTTTTCAAGCTTTTCTTTGAGAAAGTGCCGGGCCCGGTGCAGGCGGGAGCGCACCGTCCCGATGGGAATATCGAGCACTTTGGCCATCTCCTCGTAGGTGAATCCTTCGAGGTCGCAGAGAATAATGACGGTGCGAAAATCCACCGGCAGCGAATTCAAGGCGCTGGCCACTTCGTCGCCGATGAGGTCGCGCACCGACTGCTGACGCATGTCGGATGAGCTACCCCCAATGTCAGAATCGCTCTCAACATCTTCCGGATTATAGTAGCCTTCAATCTCACTATAGTCAACCTTAGCGGGCTGCTTGCTTTTCTTCCGGAAGTCGTTGATAAACGAGTTCTTAAGGATACGGAATAGCCACGCTTTGGCATTCGTCCCAGGCTCGAAGTACTCGAAGAAGCGATACGCTTTTAAATAAGTTTCCTGCACGAGGTCATTGGCATCGTCCTCGTCCAGGGTCAGGCGGTAGGCGAAGTTGTAGAGCGGGTCGATGACGGGCATCAGCTCGGCCTGAAAGCGCCGGTCTTTTTCCTCTTTGCTCAGCTTAACCCGCTCGGGGGGAGAATCACTCATGGGGTAGGGCGAATGTTGCAGCCGTCGCCTGGACAGGTTAGGTGCGGATAAACAAAAGTAAGCCGGGCCAGTCTTACGCCGGCCGAGGGGGTAGGGACTGCGAAAACTGCTGGTGCCGCTCGGCAGCCACGACCAGAAAGCCGTAGCCAAACACGAATAGGTTGTAGCCAATTTGCACCTGAAGCAGTGAGTCGACCAGCATGGCCGCGGCCATCACCAACAGAAAGCTTCGGATATACGGATTGCGGCGCGGGGCGGGTTGCAACAGCGGCCGGCTCAGCAGCAGCAGCCACAGACCCAGGCCCAGCACTCCACTACCAACCAGAAAGTGCAAATATTGATTATGAATCATAACCCGATTTTGCGGTCGCACGCCGTAGTCGCGCCAGTTATACTGGCCCATCATGGCGGCTTTGGCATCGGCTAGTCCTACCCCGAGCCAGGGATGCTGGCGGGCGAGCAGCGCGGCCGTTTCCCAGGCAGCGAGACGGCGGGAGAGTGAATACTGGTTGATGTCGCGCCCCTGCTGGAACTGGTCCACATCATAAAGCGTGACGCCCACCCGCCGGCGCACCGGCTCCAGGGTTTGGTAAGCCACGGTGGCCGCGCCCGCCATGAGCAGCAGCAAAGCCAGCCCCAGCCGCAGGCGCCGCCGAAACAGCAGCCGCAGCGCCTCGGCCGCCAGCGCGCCATAAAACACGAGCAGGCCCGTGCGGTAAGCCAGCACGTGCACAATCACTATCCCTACCCCCCCCGCTGTCGCCAAAGCCCCGCGCAGCCCCGGCCCGGCCAGCGGCTCGCGCCGTAGGTAAAGCCCGCCGAAACCGGCCAGCACCAGCATGACGGAAAAGGGAATGTGGGACACGCCCATACTAGAGGGCAGATTTTGACTGACCCGAAATGCCTCATTCGCGGCGGCGGGATTGAGCAGATACTGCCCCAAAGTGCCTATGCCTACTAAAGCGGTGCCCAGCACAAACAAGCTGCCCACGGCCAGCCGCTGCCGCGCGCTCAGGGGCACGGCGGCGGTGAAAGCCAGCGGCACGGCCAGCCAGGGCAGCCAGCGGTAGATTTCGTGGCGCCACTCGGCCCAGTCGGTAGTGTAGAGGGCACTGACCAGCAGCAAGGCATAAAGCAGAGCCGCCCGCCGGGCCGCGCCGTTGCGGGCGTAGTGGCGCAGGCCGGCGCGCAGGTTGGGGTTCAGCAGCACGGCTCCTACCCCCACTACCGGGCTCAAGGCTATTAGCGCCCGCGAGCCGAGCAGGCCCACGACGCCCGCGCCGCAAGCCAGCCAAAGCAAATACTGCGAGAGCCGGCCGCAGTGGTAAAGAGCTTGCAGGGACCCGGTCTGGCGCTGACTGCCGACCGGCGATTCCGCAGCAGGCCGACGAAAGGGGTTGCTCACGCGGCGGGGGGTAGGGAATTGGTTTTCAGCTTTGCCAGTCGCAGAAATACACTCCAGGCTGAGAGACTGGCAATGCACAGCCCGGCAAAACCGTCGAGAAAGCCCAGGCGGATAAAATAGCCGTGGCTGAATTTCCAGAGCGGCTTAAGTACTAGCTGCGCCCACGAGACCCGCGTCTTGCCCCGCAGCCTTAGCTCGGCCACGGCCAGGCTGGTGTATTTATTGAGCTGATTAACGTGCTGCTCCACGGAATAGTACGAGTAGTGCAGCAGGTCGGCGCGGAGGGCGCCAGCGCTGGCGCCAGCATCCAGCTCGTAGCGCTCGTGCACCAGCAGGCCGACCCAGCGCCCGCGGCGCCGGTCGTAGAGGCGCAGCTTGCGGTCGGGGTACCAGCCGCCGTGGCGCACCCAGTGGCCGCAGTAGCTCGTCAGGCGGGGCATGGTGTAGCCGGCGTGCTGCCAGCTGGCTTTCACCTGGTTGATTTCGGCGCGGAGCGCATCGGTTAAAACTTCATCCGCGTCGAGCTGCAGCACGTGGTCGAATTGGGCCTCGGCGGTGGCAAAATTTTTCTGCTCGACGTAGCCGGCGAAGGCATTTTGCACCACGCGGGCGCCGTGCTGCTGGCAAATTTCCACCGTTCGGTCGGTAGAGAATGAATCAACTACCAGCACCTCGTCCCCTACCCCCCCCAGCGCGACCAGGCAGCGGCCGATGTTGGCTTCTTCGTTGAAAGTGATGATGACGACGGAAAGAGATACCACGGCAGCAGATTATCCAGCAAAGATAATGCGGGCTCAGGGGGCTAAATTTGATTGCCCTTCCTTTCTCCTTATGGCCTACACTGACTTTACCGCTAACGACCTAATCCGCCGTTTCGGGATGCACTTCGCATCAGCCGACCTGTTTGGACAGGCCTCGCCGGTTGTCCCTTCCCCCTGGCTGCTTGATACGCTGCGCAAAGGCCAGCTGATGGGATTCGGCAGCGAAAAGTCCCGTTCCGAGCGCCTGGTATCACCCATTCTCACGGAGTTGTGTGAGCGCAATGATTTTGCTTTTGCCGTTGTGTCAGGCGCTAATCTAGAGCCTGTTATGCACTTGTGCCGAAATTTGGGGTATGGCAATTATTCGGACTTACCCCAGTGATGTGCAAGCGGAAGAGTGGGCGTTTGTGGCCCCGTATCTGGCCTTGATGCGGGAAGAAGCGCCCCAGCGGCAGTATCCGTTGCGGACGCTGTTCAACGCCCTGCGCTACCTGGCCCACACGGGCTGTCCCTGGCGTTATCTGCCGCATGACTTGCCGCCCTGGCAGGCCGTGTACCAGCAGTGGACGCGCTGGCGGGACGCGCGCGTATTTGAAGCTATCGTGCATGATTTGAATGCGTTGCAGCACGTTTTGCTCGGGCGCACAGCTACGCCCACCGCCATTGTGCTCGACGGGCGCACGCTGCAAAGTACGCCCGAAAGCGGGCACCGGGCCGGCTACGATGGGGCCAAAAAGCGCAAGGGCAGCAAGGCCCATATTGCTGTTGATACCCTGGGCCAGTTGCTAAGTGTAGTCATCACGCCGGCCAATGAGCAGGAGCGGGCGCAGGTCGGCGAGTTGTGCCGCCAAGTGCAGGAGGCCACCGGCCAAAGCGTACAGGTAGGCTTTGTGGATCAGGGCTATACGGGGGAGGACGCAGAGTATGCGGCGGCCGTGCATGATATTGCCCTGCAAGTAGTTAAAAAGCCCGAAGGGCAGACTGGTTTTGTGTTTCTGCCCCGGCGCTGGGTCGTCGAGCGTAGCTTTGCCTGGCTCAGCCGCTTTCGCCGACTGAGCCGCGACTATGAGCGGCTCAGCAGCACCTTGCAACAACTTCATTTCGTCGTTTTCGCCTGCCTCCTGCTCGCTAGACATGCCGTAAGTACATAACAGGCTCTAGACGCCGACGAGCAGCGCGGTTTGCGCGGAGAGTGTGATTTCGTGCTGACCAGCACGCGCATTCAGGAGTTCATTACCACGCCTATTTTCTGCATCACCGAGGCCAAGCGGCAGGATGTGGAGCAGGGCACTATTCAATGTGCGGCGCAGCTATTAGGCGCTCGCAAGCTTAATGAACTAGAAAATAATCCTCTGACGGTACTCTACGGGTGCTCTACTACCGGCACCGAGTGGCGCTTCCTGAAGCTCGAAGGGGAGACTATTACGCTGGACCTGCCGCGCTACTACTTGGCCGAGTTGCCTCAGTTGCTCGGCGTGCTGCAAAACATTGTGATAGCAGCGCTATCAGGCTCAAAAAACTGATTGCAAACTCGGTGCTCCTAAACCGTAAACGCCCGCCCCCACAGTGATTGGGAGCGGGCGCTTACGGTTTCGCGGGATTTGCTGGGCGTCCTAGTAGCGGTACAAGTCCGACTTGAACGGCCCTTCCACGGGCACTTTAATATAGTCGGCCTGCCGGGAGGTCAACTCGTCCAGCTCGACGCCGATTTTGGCGAGGTGCAGGCGGGCCACTTTCTCGTCGAGGTGCTTGGGCAGGGTGTAAACCTGGTTTTCGTACTGCTCGCCGCGCTGCCATAGCTCCAACTGGGCCAGGGTCTGGTTCGTGAACGAGTTCGACATCACGAACGAGGGGTGGCCGGTGGCGCAGCCCAGGTTCACGAGGCGGCCTTCGGCGAGAATGATAACCTCTTTGCCCTCGATGGTGTAGAGATCAACCTGCGGCTTGATGGTATCCTTGGTGTGACCGTAGTTAGTGTTCAGCCAAGCCATGTCAATCTCATCATCAAAGTGGCCAATGTTGCAGACAATAGCCTTGTCTTTGAGGCTGCGGAAATGCTCCTCAGTGAGAATATCGCAGTTGCCGGTGGCCGTCACCACGATGTCGGCTTCCTTTACAGCGTTGGCCAGCTTCTTCACCGCGTAGCCGTCCATAGCGGCCTGCAAGGCGCAGATAGGGTCAATTTCGGTAACAATGACGCGGGCACCGGCGCCGCTCAGGCTGGCGGCGGTACCTTTCCCGACGTCGCCGTAGCCGGCCACAACGGCCACTTTGCCGGCCATCATCACGTCGGTGGCGCGGCGGATGGCGTCCACAGCCGATTCTTTGCAGCCGTACTTGTTGTCAAACTTGGACTTCGTCACCGAGTCGTTGACGTTGATGGCGGGGAAGGGCAGCGAGCCGTTTTTCACCCGCTCGTAGAGGCGCAGCACGCCGGTCGTGGTTTCCTCGCTCACGCCCCGGATGCCGGCGGCCAGCTCGGGGTACTGGTTCAGCACCATATTGGTCAGGTCGCCGCCGTCGTCGAGAATCATGTTCAGTGGCTGACGATCTTCGCCAAAAAACAAAGTCTGCTCGATGCACCAGTTAAATTCCTCCTCGCTCATGCCCTTCCAGGCATAAACCGGGATGCCGGCGGCGGCAATGGCGGCGGCGGCGTGGTCCTGGGTCGAGAAGATGTTACACGACGACCATGTCACCTCGGCGCCCAGCGCTTGTAGCGTTTCGATGAGCACGGCGGTCTGAATGGTCATGTGCAGGCAGCCAGCGATGCGAGCCCCCTTGAAAGGCTGCGAAGCGCCGAATTCGTCGCGCAGGGCCATCAGGCCGGGCATCTCGGCTTCGGCGAGGCGAATCTCCTTGCGGCCCCACTCGGCCAGCGACAGGTCTTTTACTTTGTAGGGAACGTAGGTCGTCGTTTTAGTTTCCACGGGGGGTAGAGCTTGAAGTTGAGAATCGCAATCTAACCGCAAAGATAAGCCTTTTGTTAAGGCTGCTCGGACGTAAAAAAGCCCGAATCAGTTGACTCGGGCCCTTCCGAAAAGCGGCGCGGAGGCCAGTTATTAGTTTTGAAACACGAAGGCTTTAAGCTTTTGATTGTCGTTGAGGCTGCCGAGCGTGCCGGTTACCAGCACCGTGTAAATCTTGTTGGCCTCGAAGTTCCGGGTGCCGGCGCCCGAGCCCGAGCCGTCGCCAACCTGCACCAGCGACTTGTTGGTGTTGTCGGAGATAAACAGGCTGTAGTTGTTGCCGGGGTTGAACTCAGTGAACGCCGACGCGCTGCTGCCCGACACGTCATTGACGATGATGCCGCCCCCGGTCACAGCCGTGGTTTGCGCCAAGCGGATGGGCGTGGTCAGGCTTTGGCCCACGTTGATGACCCGAATCTTGGCTTTGCCCGCAGCAGGAGCCGTCAGGTCGTCGGCAAACAGCGCCCCCTCGACCACGGAAGTAGAAGCGGCCGGCTTAGCCACGAACGTGTAGCTGCGGTCCTTCTCAACCGCTATGGGCTGCGTCAGCGCCGTTTGCGTGCTCGCCATCACCTGCACCGACCGGCTGCCGGCCTGGATAGATTGGTAGGAATTGCCTGCGCCGTAGCCCAACGATGCTTTTTCGTTGTTATCGACCACGAACCGCAGGGTGGTAGGCGCAATGTGGGCGGCGGCGTTCACAAACAACACGCGGCCCTGGTCCGGCGAAGAGGCAGGCTTAGGGTCGTCTTTGCCGCAGGAGGCCAGCAGCAATACTGCCGGCAACACCACCGCCCAGGGGCGAAAGGAAGAAATTTTCATAAGGTAATTAATTGATGAGGTGTAACCGACTAGCTGAACTATGACTTCGACTTCGCGGCCCTGAACGCAAATATCCGGCCGCAGGTTAGTTTGGGCGGTTTTAAAAGACCAGCGGCCACAACCACTAGGTTATATAATTTATATATTTGTTTTATGATACTCTTTTCAGTTTCTTCTCGCTCTTCTCGACAGCCCGGACGTGTCTGGTCGGGCCGCACATTTTTAAGCAGCAGCCTGCTCATCAGCGGCTTGCTAAGCGGAGGCGGCGCAGCCCGCGCGCAGCAGCTCGCGCCGGCCACCATCCGTCTGCAAACCGAAGACCTGGAGCGCGGCCTCAATGGGCAGCAGCGCAACTTCTATTTCCTACCCCCCGGCGCCACCGGCGAGAACTACCAGAGTGCGGGCTTTTTCGGGCAGAAGCTGCGGCCCTACTTGGCCGTCAATCCCGAAGCTCTGCGCAGCCTCAACCAGTACCGTCGCCAGAAAACTTTGTTCTTGGCCGAGCGACTGGTGTTTGTGGGCGCCGTGGGCCTATATGGGCAGCAGGTGCTGGCCGGCGACAAGCGCCAGTACTTCAACCCAACCCAGCAGGTGGCCGTGGGCGTGGCAGCGGCTAGTTTGCTGACCAACATCCTCATCAGCCGCAACACCAACCACCACCTGTTGCGGGCCGTGGAAGCCTATAATGCCGGCCGCACTGGCAGCCTCTGGCGGCGGGCGCAGCCCACAAATATGGTGGTGCGATGCACCTCAGCGGGCCAGCCGTCGTTAGCCCTGAGCTGGAGCCTGCGCTAGCGGTTTGTTGGCGGTGCGCTCCGCTTGTCCGTATAAGCTCTTCGATGGAATTTCCTTTGCCCGAAGCGGCCCGGCGCTACGTGGCCGCCCACCTGCACGACGACCCGGCCCACTTGGCCCTGCAAGCCCGCCGCCACCCCGGCCTGCCCGTGCCAGAGCTGGTCCGCCAGATTCAGGCCCGCCAGAAAGCCCGCGGCAAGCTGCCCGCCTGGGCCGACAACCCCGACCTTATTTTCCCGCCGGCGCTGTCGGTCGAGCAAGCTTCTTCGGCCCGCACGGCAGCTTTTAAGGCTGAGCTGGTGGCCGGCGCCGACCGGCTGGCTGACCTGACCGGCGGCTTCGGCGCCGACGCGGTGCACTTTGCCGAGCAGGTCGGGCAGGTCGATTACGTGGAGCGCGACGCCAAGCTGGCCGGCGTGGTAAGCTACAACCTGGCGCAGCTGGACATTCTGAATGTGGCCGTGCACGCCACCGATGCGGTTTCGTTTCTGAAAACCGTTTCCTACCCCCTCGACTGGCTTTACCTCGACCCGGCCCGGCGCGACGGCGCCGACCGGAAGATTTTCAAGCTCAAGGACTGCGAGCCCGACGTGCCCCGGCTCCTACCCCTGTTCTTGCGCCACACCCCGCGCATTCTGCTCAAAACGTCGCCCATGCTCGATGTGGAACAGGCTGTTCAGGAGCTGAGCCGCGTGCGCCGGCTTTGGGTGGTGGCGGTCGATAATGAGGTGAAAGAGGTGCTCTATGAGTTGGGTGCCGAGCCCGCCGTAGACCCCGAGCGCCTGACCGTGAACCTGCGCCGCCACGGCGAGGTGCAGGAGTTTCGCCTCAACCGCGCCCGCGAGGCCCGCGCCGTGCCGCGCTACGCTGAGCCCCGCCAGTATCTGTACGAGCCCAATGCGGCCGTGCTTAAGGCGGGCGGGTTTAAGAGCGTAGGTAATGCGTTTGAGCTGTTCAAGCTGCACCAGCACAGCCACTTATACACCGGCGACGTGCTGCGGGCTGATTTTCCGGGCCGCATCTTCCGGGTACGGGCGGTGGAGAAGTACGACGGCGCCGCCCTGCGCGCCCACCTCGGCCCGGAGGCGCGAGCCCACATCACGACCCGCAACTTTCCCGATTCGGTGGCCGAGGTGCGGCAGCGCACCGGCATCCGCGAGGGCGGCGACACCTACCTGTTTGCCACTACTGATTTGCGCGGCCGGCTGCTGGTGCTGGTTTGCGAAAAAGCAGGGGGGTAGGGAATTAAAGAAGCGAAGCAGTTGCCACCAAAGCACAGTCCCTACCCTCCTCCCGGCAACCGAACCCCAAAAGCAGGCTGCGCATCGGGGCCGAACATGCGCCCGCTGCGGCCGGGCAGTTGGCCATCGTGCCCGCCCAATACCCCGTTTCTCCGTAGTTTTACCCCGCGCCCGCCCGCCGCCTGCCGGCCGGACGGGCGTCTTGCTTTCCTCAAATCAGCCTTTTTTCGCGCCTTCAATGCCCTATCTGTTCACTTCCGAATCTGTGTCGGAAGGCCATCCTGATAAAGTTGCCGACCAGATTTCCGACGCCATCCTCGACGAGTTCCTGCGGCAGGACCCCAACTCAAAAGTCGCCTGTGAGACGCTCGTGACCACGGGCCTGGTGGTGCTGGCCGGCGAAATTAAGTCCTCGGCCTACGTCGACGTGCAAACCGTGGCCCGCAACGTCATCCGCCGCATCGGCTACACCCGCTCCGAATACATGTTTGCCGCCGACTCCTGCGGCATCCTCTCGGCCCTGCACGAGCAGTCGCCCGACATCAACCAGGGTGTGGTGCGCGCTGCCCCCGAAGAGCAGGGCGCCGGCGACCAGGGCATGATGTTCGGCTACGCCACGAGCGAAACCGATAACTACATGCCCCTGGCCCTCGACCTCTCGCACCTGCTCTTGCGCGAGCTGGCCGCCATCCGCAAGGCCGGCCAGGAGATGACCTACCTGCGCCCCGACGCCAAAAGCCAGGTCACGATTCGCTACTCCGACGACCACCGCCCGGAAGCCATCGATACCATCGTCATTAGCACCCAGCACGACGATTTTCACGAGGATGAGCAAACCATGCTGCGCCAGATTTCGGCCGATATCAAGGCGATTCTGATTCCGCGGGTGCAGGCGCAGCTCAGCGCTGAGGTGCGGGCGCTGTTCACCGAGCAGATTACCTACCACATCAACCCCACCGGCAAGTTCGTTATCGGCGGTCCCCACGGCGACTCCGGCCTGACGGGCCGCAAAATTATCGTTGATACCTACGGCGGCAAGGGCGCCCACGGCGGCGGCGCTTTTTCGGGCAAAGACTCCTCGAAAGTGGACCGCTCGGCGGCCTACGCGGCGCGGCACATCGCCAAAAACCTGGTGGCCGCCGGCGTAGCCGAGCAGGTGCTGGTGCAGGTGGCCTACGCCATTGGCGTGGCCCAGCCGGTGGGCCTCTACGTCACGACGTACGGCACCACCAAAGTCAAAAGTGCTGGCGGCGCGACGATGCCCGATGGCGAGATTGCCCAAAAAGTCAAGCAGCTCTTCGACTTGCGCCCCTACGCCATCGTGGAGCGGTTTGGCCTGCGCAATCCCATTTTCAGCGAAACTGCCGCTTACGGCCATATGGGCCGGCAGCCCGGCATGGTGCAGGTCAGAATGAAGGATGGCGAGGAGAAGACATTTGAGACGTTCACCTGGGAGAAGCTCGACTACGTGGACTGGATAAAGCAGGCGTTCGGCTTATAAGCCCCGGCTACCAGCTTTAATTGAGAAAGCCCTGCCTGAAAGTATCAGGCAGGGCTTTTCCATTTTCAAAAGCCGGCAATTTGCCGCTTAGTGACTCATATTTTTCTCTTTGTACTTGGTAATCTGACGCCTCAGGCTTTCGGCGGCGGCATCGGCGGCGGCCTCGAACGAGCCGGCATCGGCCTGGGCGAAGAGCGTGGCGCCAGGCACGAGCACCTTCATTTCCACCGTGTTATTATCGATACCGTCCTTGTTGTTGAGGCGCAGGATGACCTCGCCATCCGTCACGCCGCTGTAGAAGGTTTCGAGCTTGTTGAGGCGCTGCTGAATAAAGTCGAGCAATGACTGCTGGGCGGTGAAATGCACCGAATGCATCTGGACTTTCATACTTGGAAAAGAGTTAAAGGTTAAAAGTGAAGACTTAAAAATCAAATGTGAAAAACGCAGCAGTGGCTTTAAACCAGCTTCTAACTCTTCACTTTTAACTTTTAACTCCCATTAAGCCCGCGGGTGGGCTTGGTCGAATACGGATTTAAGACGGTCGACGGACAAATGCGTGTACACTTGGGTGGCCGCCAGGCTGGCGTGGCCCAGTAGCTCCTTGATGGCGTTCAGGTCGGCGCCTTTGCTCAGCAGGTGCGTGGCAAAAGCATGGCGCAGCGCGTGCGGATGCTGCTGCGCGGCCGAGGTCGTAATCTGGCTCAGATAGTGCTTGACGCGGCGGTACACGAACTGTTCGTAGAGCGGCTCGCCTTTGTCCGTCACCAGCAGCGGCCCGCTCAGGGCGCCCAGCTCGGCGCTGCGCCGGGTTTGGTAGCGCTCCAGCACGGCCAGCAGCGCGGGGTTGAGCGGCACGAGGCGCTGCTTATTGCCTTTGCCGGTCACGCGCACGGTGCGGGCGCTGGGGCTGATATCGTCGGGGGCGATGCCCAGCAGCTCGGACAGGCGGATGCCCGTGCCGTAGAGCAGTTCCAGAATGAGCTGGTCGCGCCGGCCCGCCAGCGTGTCTTCAAACTCAAAGGAATTAAGCAAGTTATTTAGCGAATCTTCGGCCACGAACTCCGGCAGCTTCTTGGCCATCTTCGGGGCCTTGATGCGCAGCATCGGGTTGCTCGGGATGCGGCCGGCCCGCATCAGAAACTTATAGTAGGAGCGCAGGCAGGCCACTTTGCGGTTCACAGTGCGCGGGTCCAGGTTCTGCTGCATCAGGGCCACTACCCAGCCGCGAATAAGCGGGTGCGTGGCGTCGGCGGGCTCAGTTAGCTCGTAGCTGGCCTTTAAAAAGTCGGCAAACTGCCGCAAATCGGTCTGGTAGGAGACAACCGTGTGAGCGCTGTAGCGCCGCTCGAAGCGCAGAAAATCGAGGAAAGCATCCATAAGAGACAAGCAGCTACCAAGTCGAGCGGCCCGGCCAATGTAGCACCGATTCCGCCGTTCTGTTTCCCTACCCCCCTCTTTCAGCTCAAACTGCCGGACGCGAAAAAACCGGCCGGCTTGCCACGCAGGCAAACCGGCCGGTTTCGTCAAACCGGAAAAGAGATATTAGCTTATGCTTCGGTCGCGTCGGGGCCGTAGGTAGCCAGCTTGTAGACGGCCTTCTGCTTCTGCTTGCGCTTGGTGATACTTGGCTTTTGGAAGAAGGTGCGGCGGCGCAGTTCTTTCAGCACGCCGGTGCGCTCAAACTTCTTCTTGAAGCGCTTCAGGGCACGGTCAACCGACTCGTTGTCTTTGATTTGGACGATAATCATATCGGGGTTGAGGGAAATGTCGGGGGTAGGGGCCGAAGTGACGCGGCAAATCGGGCCGCAAAGATAGACCACAGATTGGACGGATTCTAACGGGTTGAGCGGATTATTTGTGGTTCCGCGCTAAAAAGCTTTTCCCATCCTGAGGAAAGCTAACGCGCGGACCCCCAAATAATCTGTTAGAATCCGTTTAATCTGTGGTCCAGTCCTGTGATTTATTTAAGGAGGGCGCGGGCAATAACCAGCTTCTGGATTTCGCTCGTGCCCTCGCCGATGGTGCAGAGCTTAGAGTCGCGGTAGTATTTCTCGGCGGGGTAGTCTTTGGTGTAGCCGTAGCCGCCAAAAATTTGGACGCCCTCGGTAGCGGCACGCACGCATACTTCCGAGGCGTAGTACTTAGCCATTGCTGATTCTTTATTGACGTTTTCGCCCCGGTCCTTCATGTCGGCAGCACGGTAGGTGAGCAGGCTGGCCGCTTCGATCTCAGTAGCCATATCGGCCAGCTTGAAGGCGATGCCCTGAAAGCTGCTGATAGGCTGATTGAACTGCTGGCGCTCCTTGGAGTATTGCAGCGCCGCCTCGTAGGCGCCCTGCGCGATGCCCAAACTCAGGGCCGCAATGCTGATGCGGCCACCGTCGAGCACCTTCATAGCCTGAATGAAACCGTCGCCGACCTTGCCCAGCATGTTATCCTTGTGCACACGGCAGTCAGTAAAAATCAGCTCCGTCGTTTCGGAGGCGCGCATTCCGAGCTTGTTTTCCTTGCGGCCGTGGGTGAAGCCTTCCAGCGGCTTTTCCAGCACGAAGGCCGTCATGCCGTGCGAGTCACCCACTTCGCCGGTGCGCACGATGACGACGGCGATGTTAGAGCTTTTGCCGTGAGTAATCCAGTTTTTAGCGCCGTTAAGAACGTAGTAGTCGCCGTCCTGTACCGCCGTGGTGCGCATGTTGCCGGCATCGGAGCCAGTATTAGGCTCAGTCAGGCCCCAGGCGCCAATCCACTCGGCGGAGGCCAGCTTGGGCAACCACCTGGCTTTCTGCTCATCGTGAGCGAATTGCAAAATATGGCCCGTGCACAGCGAGTTGTGGGCCGCCATGCTCAGGCCGATGCTGGGGTCAATCTTAGATAGCTCGGCAATAGCCGTCACGTACTCGGCGTAGCCGAAGCCGGCGCCGCCGTACTGCTGCGGCACGAGCACGCCCATCAGCCCCAAGTCGCCGAGCTGTTTGAACACTTCAATTGGGAATTCCTGGCTTTCGTCCCACTCCATCATGCGGGGCTTGATGTGCTGGGCGCCGAAATCGCGCACCATCTGGGCAATCATAGTTTGATTTTCGGTCGCAACTGCTTCCATATTACTAGAGGAGTGGGGTGGGAAAGGGGGGGGTAGGGAATGAGTGAGGAAAACCCGCTGAGGCCGGTTTTAGGTCCACGAAAGTACGGCATTCGCCGGGCTCAGGCGTGGTTTCCTACGCCCCGGCTGGCCCGGAGTTTGAGCGGGCCGGCCAATCTGGTTACTTTTGAATCTTTTAAGGCAGTTTTGGGCTTATTCCGCACTAGCCTTTCGAATTTATTGGCTGAACCCCCGCGCTTTGGTAATTCCTTTCGTTTCTTTTTCCGGTCCGCAACTGCGGCGCTTTTGCTGCCTGCTGGCCTTGCCTGCGCTGCTCTTCTTTTCCTCGTGCTCGGACCGGTACTACGGCAAGCGAACCATGTTTCGCCTTACCACCAGCGGCAATAAGATTGACACCACCAAGTTGCGCATTGCCGTCAACCGGGCGGCCCGCAACTACGTCATTCAGCCCAACGACTACCTCGACGTGCGGGTGTACACTAATAAGGGCGAGCGGATTCTCGACCCCAATGGGGAGCTGCAGTTCGGGCAGCCGTCGGGGGTGACGCCGACCCTGAGCCGGGGCGGCACGGCCGGTGCCATATCTAGTGGCCAGCGCACCGGCGGCGGTGGGGGCGGCACCAGCGGCGTGACATTCCTGGTGCAGGCCGATGGTACGGTGAAGTTACCGATAGTTGATAAGGTGCGCCTCAGCGGCCTCTCGCTGCTCCAGGCCGACAGCGCGCTGCAGCGCGCCTACACGCCTTACTACAAGGATGCGTTCGTGACGACGCGCACCACTAACAACCGCGTGTTCATCCTGGGCTCGCCGGGGGGTAGGGTGATTCTGCTGGAAAATGACAACATGAACCTGCTGGAAGTGCTGGCCCTAGCCGGCGGCATCGATGGCGGCGGCGGCGGCAGCCTCTACCGCTACGGCGGCCGGGCCGACAACGTGCGCATCATCCGCGGCAATCTAAAAAACCCGCAAGTGCAGCAGATTGACCTGACCACAATTGAGGGGATGCGCCGGGGGAATCTTCAGGTAGAGCCCAATGATATTATTTACGTCGACCCCGTGCGCCGGCCTGTGCTGGAAGCCCTGACGGATGCGGGCCCGATTTTCCAGCTGGGCTCCTTTGCCTTAAGTCTGGGCATAACTATTTTTCAGGTTTTTAGATAATTAACGTAGTGATACAGAGCTAGTTGAAAACAGCTCTAACTATTCCCCGAGCTTATATGGCTGTAAACGAAAACATGGAGCTGGAAGAGCTGATTCGGCGGGCGACCAGTCCGGCGACGGCTGAAGCCGCTGCCCCGCCGCCCGGCACCTTCAACACGACGGCCCCGCCCGACGACGATGACGCGGGCGTGAGCCTGGACCTGGGCACGCTGCTGCTGGTGGCGCGCCGCAGTCTGCTGTGGGTGCTGCTGCTGCTGGGCCTGGGCGTGGCGGGCGCCTGGCTGTATCTGCGCTACACCAAGCCCGTGTACAAATCGACCTCGCTGCTCAAGATTGACGAGCGCAGCGAAGCCAACGACCTGGGCCTGGGCGGCGGCCCAATGGCCGCCGCCGCCGACAACGGCCGCACCAACAAGCTGGCCGGCGAAGTAGAGCTAATTAAGTCCAACCTGATTTATCAGCAGCTCAAGAAGTCGCTCTCACTCGATATAAACTACTACGTGCAGGGCACGGTGCTGGAAAACGAGCTGTACGATACCTCGCCTTTCCACATCGAGTACACCATCACCGACCCCACGCTCTATAACCAGAAGTTTAACATCAACTTCACCTCGCCGCAGCGCTTTAAACTCTCCTTTACGGGCCAGGGCCGGACGCTGGGCGGGGACTATGCCCTCGACCAGCCCATCTCCCTGCCCGGCATCAGCCTGCGCGTGACGGGCGACCAGGCACTGCTGCGCGAGCCGGGTGCGCTGGAGCCAAGCTACCACTTCACCATTCAGGACGACGGGACCATCAACGAATACCTGGATAAGAACCTGACGGTAGAAATCGTGAATCCAGACGCCAACACCATCCAGATTGCGTTCACTGACTTTAATCCGGCCAAGGCGCAGAGTATCGTCAATAAGATTGACACGGTTTATCTGTACGAGAAAGTGGCCCGCAAGCAGGAAGCCAGCGCGCTGAAGCTCAAGTTTCTGGACGAGCAGTTGTCGGAAAACGGCAGCAACCTGCAAGGCGCCGAGCGCAGCATTCAGGAGTTTGCGCGCCGTAACCAGACGTACGACGCCAAGTCAGAGCTGGCGCGCATCGAGGCCAAGCTGGAAACGCAAGAGATTGAGCGCCTCAAGCTCGAACAGCGCATTGAGCTGCTCAGCGACATCGCGCGCCTCGTCAACCAGGACCAGCTTACCCAGTCAGACACCGAAACGGTCGAGCAAACCTTTCCGGGGCTGGCCAAGCTCGAAGACCCGCAGCTCATCGCCCAGCTCAACGACCTGAACTCGCTGCAATGGAAGCTGCGCGTGCTGAGCCGCTCCCAAACCGATAAGACCGAGGCTTTTCAGCAGCGGCGGGAAGCGCTGGACTACACCCGCCGCAGCCTCAAGCGCCTGCTGGCCCAGGACCAGCGCCTGCTCCGCGAGGAGTTGGAGCTGCTGGACCGGCAGCGGGCCAAGCTCAGCGCGCAGCTGCAAGGGATGCCGGAGAAAATCACTGAGCAGTCGCGGCTGCTCCGGCCCTTGGGGCTTTACGAGAAGTTTTACCTCAGCCTGATGGACAAGAAGGTAGAGTTTAACATTGCCAAGGCCGGCACTACCGCCGACTTCCAGATTCTCTCGCCCGCCTCGCTGCCCACGGCCCCCATCCTGCCGGAGCCGCTGCTGGTGTATGCCATTGGCGTGGTAGGCGGCCTGGTGCTGGGCATCGGCCTGATTGGCGGGCGCTACTTTATGCACAACACCGTCACGAGCGTGCGGGAGCTGGAGCGCAGCACGCAGGCGTCGGTGCTGGGCGTGATTCCGACCTACGACAAGGAGAAGATGGAAGTCTCGCGCCTGATTGTCGATAAAAGCACGAAGTCGGCCATCTCCGAGTCGATTCGCTCTATCCGGACCAATCTGGACTTCATCAGCTCCGGCAAGCAGAAGCGGCTCATCTCCATCACCTCGACTATTTCGGGAGAAGGCAAGACTTTCGTGACGGTCAACTTGGGCGGCATCATTGCTATGTCGGGCCTGCGGGTGGTCATCCTGGACCTGGACATGCGCAAGCCCAAGGTTAATCTGGCCTTCGGCACCGAGAACGTGCAGGGTGTCAGCACGATTCTGATTAACCGGCACGGCGTGGCCGAGTGTATTCAGCGCACCAGCATCGAAACCCTGGATTTCATCTCGGCCGGTCCTACCCCCCCCAATCCGTCGGAGCTGATTCTGAGCGCGCGCTTCGACCAGATGATTGCCGAGCTGTACAAGTCCTACGACGTCATCCTGATTGATACGCCGCCGGTGGGCCTGGTCACCGACGGCATTCTGATTATGCGCAAGGCCGATATTCCAATTTACATTATCCGGGCCGGCTACTCGCGCAAGGTGTTTATCAAGAACATCAACAAGCTGATTCACACCAACAACCTGACGCGCATGTGCACCATCTTGAATGATGCCAGCGCCCAGGGCGGCGCCTACGGCTACGGCTATGGCTACGGCTATGGCTACGGGGCCTACGGCATGGGCTACTACGAAGACAGTCCGAGCAAGCCACTCACGCTGGGCCAGAAAGTGCGCCGCTTTTTCACCTGATTGTTTTTTAGTTGTCCGTCGCTGGTTGTTAGTTGTCAATTCTTGTTAGACAGCCTGATAGTGATAACTAGCAGCTCACAACCAGCAGCTAGCAACCAGCTACTAACCGAATGATATTCGTAACCGGCGGCACGGGCCTGATTGGCTCTTTCCTGCTGCGGGAGCTGCGCCGCCGGAACTTGGCCGTCCGGGCCCTGCACCGGGGTTCCCTACCCCCCCCCGACGCTCCCAAGGGCATTGACTGGGTGCCGGGCGACCTGCTCGACACCGACCTGCTGCGGGCCTGCCTGACGGGGCGGGGCGAAGCCGTCAGCCACGTTTTTCACTGCGCCGGGCTGGTTTCCTACGCCCCGCAGGATGAGGAGGCCTTGCAGCGCGTGAACGTGGAGGGCACGGCCGCGCTGGTCGATGCCTGCCTCGAAGTGCCGGGCATCCGGCTGGGCCACGTCTCATCGGTGGCCGCGCTGGGCACTTCGCCGGCGCCGGGGGGGGTAGGGAATGCGGGCCAGTTGCACGTGGTGGACGAGACGGCGGCCTGGGACCTGGGCGCCAGCCACCCGGCCTACGCCACGTCGAAGTACCTGGGCGAGCTGGAGGTGTGGCGCGGCGTGGCCGAGGGTCTGTCGGCCATTATCGTAAACCCGTCGGTGGTGCTGGGGCCCGGCGACTGGAGCCGCAGCAGCACCCGGCTCTTGCGCTACGCCCGGCAGCAGCACACGTTCTACACGCCGGGCCTGCTCAACTTCGTGGACGTGCGCGACGTGGTGGCCCAACTCGGGCGCCTGACGCTGGACCTGCCGGCCGTGCGCGGCCAGCGGTTCGTGCTCAACGCGGGGGCGCTGCCGCTGGCCGATTTTTTCCGGCAGGCCGCCGCTGCGTTTGGGCGCCGCCCGCCCTCGGTGGCCGTGCCTGACTGGGCCGCCGAGCTTATCTGGCGCCTGGAGCACGGCCGCGCGCTGCTCACCGGGGCGCGGCCCCTCATCACCCGCGACACGGCCCGCGCCGGCCGGCAGCCCGTGCGCTACGAGGCCGCCAGGGTGCAGCAGACCACGGGCCTGCCCTTCCGCCCCCTGCCTGATACTATTGCCTGGTGCGCCGCCGAGCTGACTTTGCGGGAAAGCGAGGGGGTAGGCGCGTCCGCGCCCCTTGCCGTATCTTAGCTTACGGCTGCCCTGCCAGCCGGGCAGATTTGACGGTCTGATTTGGGATTTGGACGTATTCTGTCCGAACCGGTGTTAGGATGATGGCCAGCTTGTCGGGACGGCAAGCGTGGCCGGCCTTTTGAGATACTTATGCGCATGAATGAACCTTATGAGGACCCCCGCGCGGCCCTGGATGCCGTGCGCCGCTATGAGCGGATGGTGGCCCACAACGAACCAGTCTTTTTCGACCTGGAAGATTTCGAGAACATCATCGACCACTACGTTACCAGCCAGCGCTACGACCAGGCCCTGCAAGCCTGCGACGCCGCCCTGGGCCAGTATCCTTTTTCGACCGAGCTTTTGATTGACCGCGCCCAGGTGATGGCCATGAAAGGCCAGTACAGCGAGGCTGAGCAGCAAATTGAGCAGGTAGCGGCCCTCGACCCGCTCAACCCTGATGTGGCCGTGACGCGCGGCATCATCAGCACCCAGCGCGGGCAGTTTGCCGAGGCCGTGGCCTACTTCAAGTCGGCCCTGGAAGGCGCGCCGGAGCGCGAGGATATTCATTTCAACCTCGGCCTAGCGTACCAGAGCTGGCAGAAATTTAAGAGCGCGGCCAAACACTACAAGCAGAGCCTGCGCCTGAACCCCGACAATGAAACTGGCGTGCAGGAGCTGCTGCACTGCCTCGACGTGACCGGCCGCCTGGAAGAGCACCTCGACTTTTTCAAGCAGTTCACCGACGACGACCCTTACTCAGCCATCGCCTGGTATAACCTGGGACAGTATTATTACCGCCGCGAGTTGTTCGACGAGGCCCGCGAGGCGTTTGAGTTTGCCATTACCATCGAGGACGACTTCTATGATGCCCACCACTGGCTGGCCGACACGTTCGTGTGCCAGCAGAAGTACCGCGAGGCCATTCCGGAGTTTGAGCTGAGCTACCCGACCGGTGAGCCCACTGATGAAGCCTTGTGCAACATCGGCGAGTGCTACGAGAAGCTGCGCGAGTGGGAGCCCGCCCGCCGCCACTACCAGAAAGCCATCGAGCTGAACCCGCTCATGGACGAGGCCTGGTTTGGGCAGGGCGTACTCTTGCAGGAGCAGGAGCGCTGGTTTGAGAGCATCCATTTCTTCCGCAAAGCCACTCAGATTTACGCTGACAGCGCCGAGTACTGGACGGCCTTGGCCGCTGCCGAAAACCACGTCGGCAACGTGGTGAGCGCCGTGGAAGCCTACGAAAAAGCCACCGAAGTCGCGCCGGATGATTTCCAGGCCTGGGTGAGCTGGAGCGCTATTCTCTACGAGCAGGGCCACTACGCCGAGGCCGCCGACCTGCTGCGCCACGCCGTGGAGCTGCACCCCGACGAGGCCCATTTTCACTACATGCTCTGCGCCTACCTGCTGGCCGATGGCCGCTACCGCGAAGCCTACCAGGAACTGGAAACGGCCCTGACCTTGAACTTCGACCAGCACCATCTGCTGTTCGACTACTTCCCGGAGCTGAAGCAGCAGCCGGGCTTGCAGCGTCTGATCGAGCAATTCCGCAAGTAGCGCGCCGTAGCGTGGACGCTGCGAATCCGCGCGTGGGCTGTTCGGGCATCATTCACGCGCGGACTCGCAGCGTCCACGCTACAAGCCATCCGTCTTACTTTTGCAGCTGCCCGTCGGCCCGACGGGCAGTTTTTGTTTTTCCAGCCAGCCCATCATCATAAGCTGATTCCCTACCCCCCTCATGAATTACGACCTCTCCAACCTGCCCGAGCGCACCCCCAAGCCCCGCGAGCAGGGCTACACGATGGTAATGGACAAGGGCCTGAGTTTGCGCGAAGTGGAAGACTTCCTAGAGGTCGGCGGGCCGTACACCGATATCGTGAAGCTGGGCTGGGCCACTTCCTACGTGGTGCCCAACCTGAAGCGCAAGCTCGAAATCTACCGGGAAGCGGGCATTCCGGTGTATTTCGGAGGCACTTTGTTCGAGGCCTTCATCATCCGCAATCAGTTTGAGGACTACCGCCGCCTGCTCGACACCTACGGCATGGAGTACGCCGAAGTCTCGGATGGCAGCCTCGACCTCGACCACGGCCGCAAGTGCGACTACATCCGCGAGCTGAGCCAGCAGGTGCGGGTGCTGAGCGAGGTAGGCTCGAAAGATGCCGAGAAGATTATTCCGCCCTACAAGTGGATTTCGCAGATGCAGGCCGAGCTGGAGGCCGGCGCCATCAAGGTCATCGGCGAGGCCCGCGAGGGCGGCAACGTGGGCCTTTTCCGCAGCACCGGCGAGGTGCGCTCCGGGCTGGTGGAAGAGATTCTGACCAAGATTCCGTTTGAGAAAATCTTGTGGGAAGCGCCGCAGAAAGCCCAACAGGTCTGGTTTATCAAGCTGCTCGGCGCCAACGTCAACCTGGGCAACATCGCGCCCAACGAAGTGGTGAGCCTCGAAACCATCCGGCTAGGTTTGCGCGGCGATACTTTCACCCACTTCCTCGACATGGACGCCGTGGACCCCATGTTTCGCCCCCCGGCCCGGCCCAGCGGCCGGCCCGGCACTTCCATGCCTCGCGGCTAGGCACGGCCGGCGGCCCGTGGCAAGAAGCACGCTGCCGGTCTCAGAACATGAGGTCAAATTCCCTACCCCCCTCCGCGCGACCAACCCTTAGCCGGTACTAGGTGTGCTTTAATGAACTGATAGCACAAAAAAGCCGGCCTCCTCGCGGAGACCGGCTTTTTCCTTTTCGGCCCCTGGTGCTTATTGCTTCTGCATCTTGAAGTTCTGCACTTTGCCGGAAGGCAGCGTCAGCTGCACCATATAGATACCGGCGTTCAAGCCGCCCAGGTTCTCAAGCAACAACTCACTGGCGACGCCTTCCAGGCGCTCCTGCTGCACCCGCAGCGTGCGGCCGGTCAAGTCGCTCAGGCGCAGCGTGGCGGTGCCGTTGCCGGCGCCGGCCACTGAAATCGAGAGGTTGTCGGTGAACGGGTTGGGGAAGGCCAGCAGCGTGGCCGAGCCCGCCGCCACCCCGAAGTCCAGCACCCGGATGGGGGACAAGGAAGCTTTGTCGTCCAAGTCTACCTGGTTGAGACGGTAGTAGCGGTTACCCGACTTGCCGGCTTCGGCGTCGAGGAAGCGGTAAGTCTGACGCTCCGAGCTGTTGGCGCTGTGGCTGGCCACGAAGCCCAGGGCGCGGAAAATCTTGCCGTCGGCCGATACTTCCACGAAAAAGCCTTTGTTGTTTTTCTCGGTGGCCGTTTCCCAGGTTAGCACGGCATCGCTGCCGGCGCGCTTAGCCTCGAAAGCGGTGAGCGTGACGGGTAGGGGCGCGGTGATGTCGCCCAAGGTGAACGTGGCGAAGGTGCGGACGCTGGTTTTGGTCAGAATGTTATTCACTACATCCGGCACGGCATCGCGGCCCAGTTGGGTGAACTGGTTGCCCGAGCTGCTCGACACGAACAGGGACAGGTTAGGCTCGGCGATGGAGCCGACGCCCTGCGGCCCCAGGTTCCGGGTTTCGCTGTCGAGATAGCGGAACGTCATCGTGGCGCTCAGGCCGCCGTTGCCCGTGTTGGGCGAGCTGGGCCGCACGCCGAAGATGCGGCGGGTGCTGTAGCGCGGCGAAGGGCTGCCGTCAGCATTGGTAAATATCGGCGAATAGCCCTCCGCGGTGTTGCGGGTCACGAGCACGTCGCCGGGGTTATTGCTGCCCGTAAATAATAGCGACAAGCCAATATTGCCGAAGGTGCGGGGGTCGGGCGTGTTAGTACCCTCTACCACTTCATTAGCCCGCACGTCGTTGCGCGTGGTGCGCACAAAGCCGCGGACATAGGAGGGAATGGTGCCCGCATCAGACTCTCCGGCAAGCTGCGCCCCATTAGGCGCATCCGTCGAGCGGCCCGCCAGCTCCACGTAGCGGGCGTCAGGGTCAGAGATATCGGTGGTGAGCAAGCCACCGTTGGGCATGAACTCCAACGAGACGGCGATGCGCATTACCCCGGTCAGGTTTTTAGTACCACCTCCTGACATTTCAATCTCGGTAAAGCTACCGCCCGTGATAGTTTGATTGCCACTGCCCGCGAACTCCATCACGGTGCCGCTTGCCCGCTGAATGTAGCTGTCGAGCGAGTTGTTGAAGCTGCCGAAAACCTTCCAGCGGCCATTAACCAAACGGGTGATAGAGCGCTGCGCCTGCGTGGAGCCCTGCAAGTCCACGTTGCGCGACAAGGCCGGGCCGGATTGCGTATTGTCTTTCACCGGGCCGTTGGCAATGGTGCCATTGCCCAGGTTAGTAGTATAGGAAACGCCGGCATTGATGTTGGGGTAGGGACGGGTGTTGCCGGTGCCAAAATCAGGAATAATGACGTTGGTGTTGGCGTCTGGAAGGCGCTTAAGGTCCCAGTTGGCCGAATTAAACCAGTCATCGTCTACCTCCCCGGTCCAAGTGATAACCGGTATCGGCACACCAATCAGCGTGAATGGGGCTGTGTAGCCGTTGCCGTTGTTGTTGTCCTGAAGCGTTATCACGGTGTTGTTGCGCAACACGTCGGACTCGTAGCGCAGGGTGATGGTGTAGTCGCCGGTCCCGAAGTTGGCCAGGCCCGAAATCAGGTTGCGGAAGGCGGTCGTGTTCGAGAAATTACGGGTCGTGACACCATCGGCCGTCGTAGGCGAGCCAACCTGGGGTAGGAAAATGGTCGACTGCTGAAAGACCACCGGACTGGCCCCGTTCTGGGCCGGCTTGATGACCTGATAAATCAGGCGGGCATTCTGGACCACGTCGCCAAAGCTCTCGGCCGTGGTGGCGGTGCCGCCATTCAGCAGGAGCTGGCCGGTGTTGATATCAAACAAGCCCAGGTTGGTCTGGGTAAACAGCGGCGTGCGGCCGGAGCTGGCGCCAAAGGTTTCGTTGGCATTGCCACTGCGTGCGACAATGACGTTGGTGTTGCCAATGTTGGTGGGTGCCGGACGGGTACCGGTGGCGGTGAAAACCGAGCGGCGAATAACTGATTCGAGTCGCGTGGGCCGGTCGCCAGTGGTATTGTCAATACCACTAAAAAATACATCGAAACGGTAGCTGGCGCCCGGAGTACCACCCGTAGTTATGGAAGCTAGTAGATTACGGGCCGCATTGCTCAGCGTAAATGTGCGCACCCCATTAACTACTCCCTCATTGACTAGCGGAATGCTAATGAAAGCAGTAGCCCCAGTGTTGCTAGCGAGAGTACCCGGAAATACCCGGAAAAACAGCTCGCCCTGGTCGAAAATATTACCATCTGTCTCATTGATGGTAAACGAAGCTCCTTCCAGACGGAAGGCATCAGTAGCAAGATTGAAAGTGCCGAAATTCCGACCTTGAAACTCATCAAAAGGGGTATCGCTGGGTCTGGGGCTTTGTGTGTTGTAAGTAGCCGAGAATCCCCCCGTGGTGGGCCGGATGGCTACATTAACCGAGTTGCTGGCTATGGTTGACTGGGCCCGCGCTAGCGGCGAAGCACCAAGGCCTAGCAGCACCGCGAAGAAAGTCAGGAAAGCTTGCCAGGGTCGGCGGCCGGGCCTGAGCTTCCCAATTGAGGTAGAAGTGTGCATATTAAAAAAAAGGTAAATGTGACGGATGGAAGACAGCTAAAAAAGACAATTTGAAAACAACCAGATTTCCAAATTCAGGCCGCATACGCGGCCGCCGAGGCAAGGTTTATATCTACATAAATATATTAACATAGTTAAATAATTTATGTATTTTTTATCACTAATTTTGTGCTAGTTACCACAACTCTCTACTAATGCGCCAAGGATTAACAGGGTAGTACTCTGCGTTAAGGTATACTTAATGAACTACGCTGTAAGGCACGGAAGCCAGGGCTTTCTTTGACTCGGCCAGCTCGACGCCCAGCACATCGTGGACGCTGACTCGGATTTTATTGGCCAACTGCGTGATGGGCAGATCGTTGGAGTCGCGCCCGAATGGGTTTTCAATTTCGTTGCCAATCATTTCCAGCCCGAGCAGGGCGTAGGCGCCGAACATAGTGATAGGAATCATCCAGTAGCCCGTGGTTGAGAGCAGCACGAAGGGCATTACGAGGATAAAAATCGTAATGAAGGCCTTGATGAAAAAGCTGTAGGAGAACGGGATGGGCGTAGCACGGATGCGCTCACAGGAGCCATTGACTTCCATCATGCCCAAGAAATGGGGCTTGATGGTGAGGAAGTGCATCGGGTCGAAGGCTTCGACGTGGCGCAGTTGCTCCAGGCTTTCCATGAGCACGGCCACGATAGTGGTGGTCACGCTTTCGGCAGCGCGCAGCCGGTCGATGATGTCGGGGGTGGCTTCGAGCTGATGAAACTGCACACCCTCGCGCAGGGCGCCCTTGAGGGCGATGGGAAAGTTGGAGATGAGAGCCGCGTAGTAGCGGCGGTTCGATTTCGCTTCCCTGGGCAGCAGCGCGTTCAGCTCCTGGGCCAGGCCGCGGCAGTGCGACACCAGCTGCCCCCAGAGCCGACGCCCTTCGTAGTAGCGGTCGTAGGCTGTGTTGGTGCGAAACACGAGCAGCAGGCTCAGCAAAATGCCCAGAAACGAGAAGTACTCGCGGCTGATGTTCATCATCGGGTGATGATACTCCAGGACCCAGAAGGCAATCAGCGTGTTGTAGAGGCCCACCAGGGCCACCCGGCGCAACAGCTCCCGGATGACCTCGGAGGTGTGGAAGTGCCAGATAGCTTTCCACCAGTCCCCAGTTTTATAGACAATCACAGGAGTAGCGTTTTTGCAGAGGCGAGAAGAGCAGGAAAAGGGCCAGGTCCGACGGTGGGAGAAGCGGAGCTGGCGCACACGAAAATCGCGCCACGATTCCGGGGTTGAAGCCAGGCAGGGGGATAGGGAAGTCAGGCGCTGGCTGAGCGCTCGCTTCCGCTGCGCATCCCGTTACTTTGCAGCTTACTTCATTGCCGCGCATGGAACTGCTCAAGCACTTTTTCGACCTTGTTCTGCACCTCGACAAAACCCTGCTGAACGTGGTGCACGACTACGGCGCCTGGACGTATCTGATTCTGTTTCTCATTATTTTCACCGAAACCGGGATTGTCATCTTCCCCTTTCTGCCCGGCGACTCGCTTTTGTTCGTGGCCGGCACGCTGGCAGCCTTGCCTAAGCCGGGCTCGGCCGAAACGCTGCTGCACCTGGTGTACCTGATTCCGCTGCTGCTGCTGGCGGCCTTTTTGGGTGATAATCTGAACTACTTCATCGGCGACTACCTGGGGCCGCGCGTGTTCCGCGAGGACTTCAAGCTCTTTAACCGCAAGTACTTAGAGCAAACTCAGGCTTTCTACGCCAAGCACGGCGGCAAGACTGTTATCATGGCCCGGTTCGTGCCCATCGTACGCACGTTCGCGCCGTTTGTGGCGGGCGTGGGCACCATGAAGTACCGCCACTTCCTGAGCTACAGCATTATTGGGGCGCTGCTGTGGGTGATTTCGCTGACGCTGGCGGGCTACCTGCTGGGCAACATTCCGTGGGTGCGCGACAATTTCACCATCGTTATCTACGGCATCGTTCTGTTGTCGGTGCTGCCAGCGGTGCTCTCCTACCTGCGGGGCAAGCTGAGCGGCAACCGGGGGGTAGGGAGCGGCGAAAACGCCTAGCGTCTTGGTTCTCTTCGCAAAAAAGCCGGTCCTTCCACTTTCATTCCCTACCCCCCTCTCCCCGCCCCATGCCCCAGTACGGACTTATCGGCCGGCGCCTGGGCCACTCGTTTTCCCAAACCTACTTCACCCAGAAGTTCAGCCAATTGCACCTCGACGAGCACCGCTACGAGCTGTTTGAGCTGGAAAGCCCGACCGAACTGCCCGCGCTGGTGGCCGCCCACCCGGAGCTGCGCGGCCTGAATGTGACCGTGCCCTACAAGGAGCATATCTGGCCCTACCTCGATGAAGTAGCGCCCTCGGCCGGGCGGGTGGGGGCGGTGAATGTGATTGAGTTTCGGCCCGACGGGCGGCTGGTGGGGCACAACACCGACTACCTCGGCTTCCGGGACTCGCTGCCCGGCTTTCTGCCCGCCGACCTGTTGCGCGACGGCGCCCTCCGGGCCCTGATACTGGGCACGGGCGGCGCGGCCAAGGCCGTGGAGGTGGGTTTGCGCGAGCTGGGCATCGGCTACTGGCTGGTGTCGCGCGACCCGCTGCGCACCGGCCTCACCTACGACGACCTGACGCCTGAGTTGCTGCGCGCTCATCAGCTCATTATCAACGCCACACCCGTGGGCACTTATCCGGCCATCGAGGAGTGCCCGCCCTTGCTCTACGCCGCGCTCGGCGAGCAGCATTTTCTGTACGACTTGATTTATAACCCCGCCGAAACCTTGTTTTTGCGCCAAGGCCGGGAAGCCGGCGCCCAAACCAAAAATGGCTTCGACATGCTGTGCCGGCAGGCCGAAGCCGCTTGGGTCATCTGGGAGCACTAACGCTTTGTTCAGGCAGTACCAGCAAAAACTCCTACCCCCCTCCCCCGAAGGAAGGCCGCTTCTTGTCAGGAGCGGCCTTCCTTCGGGGGAGGGGGGTAGGGAAATCAGCTCAGCGCCAGGGGCCGCTTCCGGCTTTAGGCGGGCTGCGCTACGGGGGCCAGCTTCCGAGCGATTTCGGCCGTGTGCCGGCCCTGAAAGCGGGCGCCTTCCAGCTCATTCTCGCTGGGCTGGCGCTCGCCCTGGCCGCCGGTGATGGTGCTGGCGCCGTAGGGCGTGCCGCCGGTCACGGTTTCGTGGCCGTTCTGGCCCTGCCAGGCGTAGGGCAGGCCCACTACCACGAAGCCGTGGTGAAACAGCTCGGTGTGGAACGAGCGGATGGTGGTTTCCTGGCCGCCGTGCTGGGTAGCCGTGCCCACGAACGCGCCGCCGACCTTGCCAACCAGGGCGCCGCGGGCCCAAAGGCCGCCGGTGGCGTCTAGATAGGCCTGCATCTGGCTGGCCACGTTGCCGTAGCGGGTGGGTGTGCCGAAGATGATGGCATCATACTGCTCCAGCTCTTCGGGCGTAGCGATGGGCACGTGGGCAAAGGCTTTTTGGGCCTCAGTGGCGTGAATTTTATCCAGCAGCTCGGCCGGCAGGGTTTCGCGCACGCGCTTCACCACTACCTCATTGCCTTCGACCTGACGGGCGCCTTCGGCGACGGCTTCGGCCATTTTCCAGAGGTGGCCATAGGTCGAATAAAATAGAACGAGGGTCTTCATGGGGTTGGTTTTGAGGAGAAAATGAGAAGAAAAGTTAGAGCACTGATTTAATTAATGTATGTACATCAAATGTATCAACATGGTTTTGTATAGCCAACCCGACTTCGCTAACTGCTTTTCAGTGAGCTGGTTATTTTTGCTTTTTGCTAAATACTACTAGTGGTATGCAACGCTGGACCACGGAGCAGCCTCTGCTTAATTACGACGCGGCGGCGACAATCCGGGCGGGCGTACGCTTATCTTTCCAGGCTTTCGACGCCGTATTTATGAAGCTTGCTTTACAAGGAGGGGGTAGGGATTTGCGGGGACGGGCCCGGCAGCTAGCGGCCGGGGCCCACCGGTCTGCGGCATGAGCGCGGTTAGCTGGCCCGCTTTTGGGGCCGACGACCAGGCCAACGAGCAGCCCGCCGCGCCGCGCCTGACGCTGAGCCGCCCCACTCCGGCCACGGCCGCCTCGGAAGAGCAGCTGATTACGGCCTGCCTGCGCGGCGAGCGCGCGGCTCAGAAACAACTCTATGACCGCTACGCGTCCCGCATGATGGCCGTGTGCTTGCGCTACGCCCAAACCAGCTTTGAGGCCGAAGACATTTTGCAGGAAGGCTTCGTGACCGTGTTCCGGACGCTGAGCGGCTTCCGGCGCGAGTGCCCGCTGGAGTTCTGGATTCGGCGCATCATGATAAACGCGGCCCTGCGCCAGCACCGCCGCAACGCCCCGCTGGTGGCCGTGAGCGACGGCGACTACCCGGTGGCGCTGGCCAGCGAGGAGTTTACGCTCAGCTCTTACGCCTACGCCGAGCTGCTGGAGGTGGTGCAGCAGCTGGCCCCGCGCTACCAGCTCGTGTTCAACCTCTACGCCATCGAGGGCTACACGCACCGCGAAATTGGAGAGCTGCTGAGCATCTCGGAGGGCACCAGTAAGTCGCAGTACTCGCGGGCCCGCGTCATCCTGCAAACCAAGCTGGCCCGCCTGGGCACTTCCCATCACCCCTCAACCAAATCTTATAGCCCAACTCTACCTACCCAAGATGAAGAATCAGGAACCGACTAAGCCGACTGGCAGCCTCGAGGAGCTGTTTCGGCACCACCTGGCCGGGGCGGCAGTGCCGCCGGCCGCGCGCGTGTGGGAGCAGGTGGACAATACCCTGCTGCTGGCCGAAAACGAAACCTACCGCCGCCGCCTGCGCGCCACGCGCTGGCTGGCGGCAGCCAGCCTGCTGCTGGCCACGCTGGCCGGCACGGGCTGGTGGTCCCACCGCGATTTTCAGCCCACCGAGGCGAGTGCTACTGCTGCTGCTGCTGGCCCGGCGGACTTGGGCGCCGGGAGGGGGGTAGGGAATCAGCTGTCAGACCGCGCCGCCGCGCCAGCTACCGCTGCCACACCGACACCGGCCACCAGCTCAGCCCCAACGACTGACCAGTCTGGGCGCCTGCTGGCCAGCCAAGCAAGTCGGTCGGGCCGCCGGCCAGTGGCACGGCTAAAGTCGGCTTCTTCTACCGGGCGGCAAGCTGGTCAGGCTGATTCTGATGGACGACTAGCCGGCGCAACTGGCCGGTCAACGACCGCGCGCGCCGCCGTAGTGACGCTGCGCCCGCCGGAGCAGGGTTCTGCCGCAAACGAGCAAGGCAGGTTTGCCCGCCCAGCCACTTCTACCAGCGCGGTTGGGGTCACGGGGCAATATCGCCCGGACGTCGCCGCTGCTCAGCCTGGCACGGGCGGCACGGAGCCGGCGTCGGCCGCCTCGACCCCAACAGCCGAGCTTGCAGCGGCGGCCGGCCAGCTTACGGCGCTGTCGTTGCTGAGCGGTGTGCCGACGAGCCTCGCGCCGGTCCCTAGGCAGCCGCTGCCTACCCCCCTGCCCCTGCTGGCCACCTCAACTTCCGAAAGCCCGACTGGGCTGGCGCGGCGCTGGCGGCTGGGCGTGGGCTATAGCGCGGGCCTGTTTCAGGCGAACGTAAACTTCGCGCGGGGGGGCGTGGCTGATGTTCAGCCGCCCTACAACCCGGCATTGGGCGACAACTCCCCCGCCCTGAGCGAAGCCGCCGCGGCCGAATACCGCGCCCAGCAGCGGCCCGGCTTCAGCCAGCGCCTGCGCCTGCAAGCCAGCCGCCGCCTGCGCGGCCACTGGAGCCTGGAAACCGGCCTGGAAGTCGCGCAGCTGGAGTCGCGTTCGGCCACGTCCTACATCTTCACCGGTGAGCAGGTGCCCGACCTGAGCCAGCCCCTGGGGGGTGGCCCGCGCCAGGCCACGAGCGCCCGCTACCGTACGGTCGGCCTGCCGCTGGAGCTGCGCTACGCCAACTCCATTAAAACCGGGTTCTCGCTTTACGGCCGCCTCGGGGCCGTCGTAAGCGCCCTGCTCACGAGCCGCACCGAGGTGGCCGGCAACCCCGAAGCTACCCGCACCTACAAGCTGACGTCGGCCAGCACGCCCTACCGGCGGGTGCTGGGCACGGTGCGCGGGGCGGTGGGCGTGCAGTTTCGGCCCGCCGGCCACGACTACACCCTGAGCCTGGGCCCCGTGGCCGAGGGCGGCCTGTGGTCGCTGAACGCGCACCCAGCGCAGAATTTTCTCAGCCAAAGCCGGCCCTACAGCTTCGGGCTGGAAGCGACGGTAGAGTTTGGGCGCGGCCCGAAGGCGCAGTAGTCGTTATCGCTGCTGGCTAGAGGAGCAGCCCGCCCGCTTGGTTGCTGGCCAGGAGCACCCCTGGACAATCAAGCCGGCGCGAGCAGTTGCACCGGAGAATTAAGAATTGATTTTCATTCATCTCTTTTCTTCATCTCCTTCTTCAGCCATGAAAAAGCCTTTCCAGTTCGTACTGGCAGCGTTTCTGCTGCTGATTGGGCTCCTGAGCAGACAGCGGCAGCCCGCCGCGCCCGGCCGCAGCGGCGGCGCCAGCCTCTACCTGATGCGCCGGCTGTAGCAGAAGGGGGGGGGGTAGGGCTGCCGGCAGGCTTTTTCCGGAAGCCAAGAAACCCAAACCGCAGCGGCGGGGTTAGTCCAGACGGCCCAGTTCGGCCGCTTATCTTTCCCGCATGGACAAGTACCAGCTGACTTCGGAATTCAAGCCCACCGGCGACCAGCCCACGGCCATTGCCAAGCTCGTCGAAGGCGTGAACAATGGCGAGCCGGCGCAGGTGCTGCTCGGCGCCACCGGCACCGGCAAGACGTTCACGATGGCCAACGTGATTGCCGAAACCGGCAAGCCGGCCCTGGTGCTGTGCCACAACAAGACGCTGGCCGCCCAGCTCTACGGCGAGTTCAAGTCGTTTTTTCCGCACAACGCCGTCGAGTACTACATCAGCTACTACGACTACTACCAGCCGGAGGCCTACATCGCCAGCACCGACGTTTTCATTGAGAAAGACCTGGCCATCAACGAAGAAATCGAAAAGCTGCGGCTGCACACCACGTCCACGCTGCTCAGTGGGCGGCGCGATGTGATTGTGGTGGCGTCCGTCTCGTGCATCTATGGCATCGGCAACCCGGAGGAGTTCAGCAAAAACGTGATTTACCTGGCGCCGGGCCTGCGCTACTCGCGTAATAACCTGCTCTACCAGTTCGTGCAAATCCTGTACTCGCGCACCGAGGTGGAGTTTTCGCGCGGCACGTTCCGCGTCAAGGGCGACACAGTAGACGTGTTTCCGGCCTACGCCGACTTTGCGTATCGCATTTACTTCTTTGGCGATGAGATTGAGGCCATCCAGAAGATTGACCCGGTAAGCGGCAAGAAGCTGACCGATGAGAAGTCGGTCACGCTCTACCCCGCCAACCTGTTCGTGACCGGCAAGGAGACGCTGCACCAAGCCATCAAGGAGATTCAGTTCGACATGGTGGCGCAACACAGCTACTTCGAGAAGGAAGGCCGCGACTCCGAGGCCAAGCGCATTCAGGAGCGCACCGAGTTTGATTTGGAGATGATTCGGGAGCTGGGCTACTGCTCCGGCATCGAGAACTACTCGCGCTACTTCGACCGGCGTGAGCCCGGCGCGCGGCCGTTCTGCCTGCTCGATTATTTTCCCGCCGACTATCTGTTAGTGGTGGATGAAAGCCACGCCACCATGCCCCAGATTCGGGCCATGTGGGGCGGCGACCGCAGCCGCAAAACCGCGCTCGTCGAGTACGGCTTTCGTTTGCCTTCGGCGATGGACAACCGGCCGCTGACCTTCAATGAGTTCGAGAGCATGTACCAGCAAGCGGTGTTCGTGTCGGCCACGCCGGCCGACTATGAGCTGGAGCAGTCGGGTGGCATCATCGTGGAGCAGATTATCCGCCCCACGGGCTTGCTGGACCCTGAAATCGACATCCGGCCCAGCTCAAATCAGGTGGATGACCTGCTGGATGAAGTAGACAACCGCGTGAAAATGGGCGACCGGGTGCTGGTGACGACCCTGACCAAACGCATGGCTGAGGAGCTGAGCAAGTACATGGACCGCCTCGGCATCAAGGTCGAATACGTGCACTCCGACGTGAAGACCCTGGACCGGGTGGAGATTCTGCGCCGCCTGCGCCTGGGCGAAATCGACGTGCTTATCGGCGTCAACCTCCTGCGCGAAGGCTTGGACTTGCCGGAAGTGAGCTTGGTCGCCATCCTCGATGCCGACAAGGAAGGCTTTTTACGGGACCAAAGAAGCCTGATTCAAACGATGGGCCGTGCGGCGCGAAATGACCGCGGCAAGGTCATCATGTATGCCGACCGCATCACTGGCTCGATGCAGCGCGCCATCGACGAAACTAACCGCCGCCGCGCCACGCAGCTGGCTTATAACCAGGAGCACGGCATCACGCCGCGCACCGTGCGCAAGAGCCACGCCGAAATCATGGGCCAGACTGACCTAGCCGACTACCGCGTGGTTGAGGCCCAGAGCTACGCTGGCCCCGACAGCGGCGACACCGCCACGCTGGCCCTGGCCGCCGAGCCTGTGGTAGCCATGATGACCCGCCCGGAGCTGGAAAAGCTCATCAAAACCACCGAGAAGCGAATGGAAGCCGCCGCCAAGGAGTTGGACTTTCTGCAGGCCGCCAAGCTGCGCGACGAGTTGGCCGCGCTGCGCGTCATGCTCAAAGGCAAGCGCGACTAAGGCAACTAGAGTAATAATTCCCTACCCCCCTTATGCGACGCGGGTCGCATCATTGGCCGCAAGCCATTGGTCGTCCTGGCACACCGGGCAGCGGGCGGTGCCGCCGCGGGGCAATTCCTGGACTTGGCCGCAGCAGGTGCAGGCATGGTAGCCGGCTTCTTCGGCGCGGCGGCTGGCTTTTTCGAGGCGTTCGGGCCAGATGGGCAAGCCAGGCTTCACTTCATCATCGTTATAAAAGTAAATACTGAAGTGGCCCGTTGCCTCGATGTAGGCCCGCCGCACCTGCCCCAGGTGCTCGACCTGAAGCTGCCGCAACTCGCCGAACAGCTCTTTTTGGGTGATGTTCTGGCGGTTGAACGTATCCCACTTGACGCAGCCTTCCTCAACCAGGAGCTGGGGCTTGCCTTCCAGCCAGTCCGAAAAGGACGGATACTTCTCAGTGGCCCAGTTAAACATTCGGTACAGGGCGGCCACGATCACAAAGACCACCACGGCGTGCAGCACTGGCGTATCGTCGTAGAGCATGGTGTCGCCGGCAGCTGAGCCCAGGGCCAGAATGATGCTCAGCTCAAACAAGGACAGCTGCCGCACGCCGCGCCGGCCCGTCACGCGCAGTGCCCCGATAATAAGCAGGTAGGTGATGACGCAGCGCAACACCACTTCGAGCAGAAACAGCGGCGGCGCATCGTCCGACCACAGAATACGCTGCCAATCGAAGGGTATGATATCGGCGGCGAGAAAAAAGGCAGTGACCATAGTGGCCCCGCTAACGCAACTTGCTGCCAGCCCGTTGTTAAGCTTGGCGGTCGGCACCAGACTATTTGACTGGCCGGCTGGCCAATTCCCTACCCCCCCGCCGGACGTTGATGGCTGGTAGGGGGTAGGGAATTGGCCAGCCGGCCAAATAGCATCCGGCAGCGTCAGGGCTGTGGGCGCTACGCGGCGGGAGCCAGTGACTGAAACGCCTGCTCGCCCGCGGCCACCAGCCTGACTGCCTGCCGGGCATCAGCCCGCCCCAGCACCTTGAGCCCGACCGGTGGTGGCAGGCACGAAACCGAAATCATCCAGGCTGCTGCCGTCGGGCAGGGCGTCCCTGAGCACAAAGAGCGCGCTTTAGGGGCCATAGGCAAACTTATTACGCTGCCCTTGGGCGTCTCAACGATGCCGCGGCAGCCCTCAGCGCCGGCCGCCGCGGGTAGCGTAAGCAGGTTGGCACTCAGGGGGGGTAGGCGAAAAGCAAGGCGGCTGAATTTAACTCAGCGTTTGTTTGGCTAGTCCTGCCCAGCCATGCCCTGGGTTGTAGCGCCTTGGCGCAGTCCCGGCTTCGAAGCCCTCAGACTTGGGCGCCGCGCGCTTTTAGCAACGCATTTTCAGAAGGTGCTTCAGCTATGAAAAGCGTGGGGCCAGAAAAAATAATTGTGTTTTGCCAAGAGAGGGCTTGACAACTAGCAAGTCGCCTGAAGGGCGGAGGCCCCTCAGGTGAACGCCGGCAAACCAGATACCGGCTCCGAAAAGCGCCTGTTTCACTTTGGAAAACTGGCGCGGGCCAACGGGCAAAAGACCGTCGTCATAGCTTAAAAAGCTAGCACTGAAGCTGTAGAAGAAGGACTCGAACCTCCAAGGAGCAGTTAGCCGGCCGCGAAGCCACTTTATCCCTTATCTCCGCCCTCGAGAGAGGAGGGTATGTCTGCCAGTTTCACCATTCTACAAGGTAAACGCGGCCGTTTGCCGGCGAATGGGACAAATATAAGAATTAAATTTAGCTTGTCAAGACCTCAAGCAAAAAAATTAAGCGACGCTTAACGAAATCCGGCAGCTTATCAGCCCCGATAGGTGGGCCCAGCAGTCGTTCAGACTTCGTTTCGGAAGCTGATTTCGCCCAGACCCTGCGGTGTTGCCAGCGTCTGACCACCAGCGCCGATCAACGCAGCTAGGCAGCCCTGAGCGGTGGTAGGCACTGCGCCGGCCAGGACGCGAATGCTCGCGGAACACGCCCGCTCCACTACGCGGCCCGGCGACCAACGCTGACTACCCGGACTTTTCTCTCGCTCAGGCAGCACTTGGCATCCAGGCTGGGACCAGCCCTCTTGCCTGACCGCTCGCTTGGCCGCTCAGACCAAGCCGTTGCTGCCGGCAAATCGGCTCCTACCGGGACCGTGCGCCACACTTAATGCTGCCTGACTACTACGAACGAGTTAAATAATCTCTAGCATTTATTTGCACTATTTCTTTCTATTATTTCAACACTGCATTCAGCAAATAAAATTTATAATCATAAGTTCTTTCGGCTTCAAGTAGCAATCAAGTAGTCGAAAGGGCATTTTTAAGGAGGGGCAACTTCGATTGATATCTTTTTTAATTTTTAGTCCGCATTCCAATAATTTCGTTAGATTTGTACTTTACTAATAAGCTAAATCTTTTAATAATAAATAACTTTCACTCTTAAATCCCATTCGCTTTGAAATACTCATTACTCCTACTGCTCCTTATTCACAGCTTTATTTTCCGGGCCCAGGGACAGGCGCCAGCCCGGACGGCTAACGAGTACGTGCGGCCTTATAATGAGCCGTTTCAGTACGGCATCAACCTGGGCTACTACAACAGCGCCTGGACCGATGAGCGGCTGGCCAGCATCGCTCAGGACCTCAACGGCCACTCGGTGCGGCCCACGCTGCCCGACCGCTTTGTCGAGCAGTATGGCTACTCGGTGCGCTCGAGCACTTTCACCGATTACGTTAACAGGTATGGAATGCGGGAAATAACCTGCTTCGTGGAGGGGCCGTCGGAGGCGCACCGCGACAAGACGGTGTATCCGGGCGGCTCGGCGCAGTCGAAGCTGTTTGCCCATTTGTACGAGCCCATCTGGAATCCGGACGGCTCAGTTAACCCGAACAACTACTACGCTAACTACCTCTACCGGCTGCTGCAGATTTACGGCGACAAGGTGCGCTTCTGGGAAATCGTGAACGAGCCTGACTTCACGTTTGCCTATGACAAGGATGTGTGGCTGACCCGCGCGCCCCGGCCCAGTGAGCTGACCAATATGCAGGCGCCCATCTTCCACTACGTGCGGATGCTGCGCATCAGCTACGAGGTGATTAAGAAGTATCATCCGGAGGCTTACATCACCACGGGGGGGGTAGGATATCCGCAGTTCGTGGACGCGCTGCTGCGCTACACCGACAACCCCGTTAATGGCACCGTAACGGCCGCCTACCCCCGCGCTGCCGGCGCTTACCTCGACGCGCTGAGCTTTCACTCCTACCCCGCCTACTCGCTCCACTACTGGGACAACGGCGTGGGCGGGATGCGCTACCGCCGCACCTCCGACTACGCCGCCAACCGGGTGATGGTGGAAAAGGACGCTATGCTCGCCGTGCTGACCAAGTACGGCTACGACGGCACGAGATATCCAGCCAAGCAGCTGCTGATGACAGAAACCAACATCGGCCGCCGCACCTCCGGCACCCGCACGGGCTCGGACGAGATGCAGCGCAACTTCGGCATCAAGACCCTGGTGCTGGCCCAGAAGCAGAATATCCGGCAGCTCTACTTCTTCGCCATCGCGGAAGGCGTAAGCGCCCCGGCCGTTGGCCAGACGGTATCGGGCGACGACGAGATTGGGCTGATGGGCCTTTACGAAAGCCTGCGCCGCGACGCGCCCGGCGCCCAACGGTCGACGCAGCTAGGCAAGGCGTTTGCCACCACGTCGAAGCTGCTCTACGGCTATTTCTACGACCCGGCCCGCACCGCCGCGCTGAGCCTGCCCGCCGGCGTAGATGGGGCCGCCTTCCGCAAGGATGGCAGCTACCTGTACGTATTGTGGGCCAAGGCCCTGACGGACAATGTGGAATCGGCCAGCGCCACCTATTCCTTTCCGGCGGCCTGGAACCTGGCCGGCGTGCGGCGCTACGAGTGGAACTACGCCGCTACCAACGCCCAGACCGCCCAGGCAGCCCAGAGCATTGCCCTGACCACGACGCCCAGCTTCTTCAGCGAAACGGCCGGCAGCGCACCCACACCACCTGCTCCACCTACCCCTCCTGCCCCCCCCGCGCCGCCTACTCCCCCTGCTGCCCCCACTCCGCCTGCTCCGCCTACCCCCCCGGCGCCGCCTACTCCCCCTGCTGCCCCCACTCCGCCTGCTCCGCCAACTCCCCCTG